>NZ_JACDXX010000016.1 GCF_020539525.1 Pseudogemmobacter faecipullorum
CGATTACATCGAGATGTTCTACAATCCGAAGCGCAAGCATGTGAGGAACGGAATGCTGTCGCCTGCCGAGTTCGAGCGGAAGCAGATGATGAGACGCGAAGGTGTCTAAGAAACTCGGGGCTATTCACATCGCCTCGTTGATCGAGACCTGCAAAATCAACGGCATCGAGCCCTTTGCCTACCTCAAGGCAACCCTCACAGCCATCTCCAGCGGCCACCCCCAAAGCCGCATCGATGACCTGCTGCCTTGGAGCTTCAGGCCGTCAAGCTAAGCTGACAGTGCTGCCCAGAGACCGCTTACCGTCGATCGCATTCAAACGAAAACCTGAGCCGGCTCTCATGCCGGTTTTTTCAGTCTTTCTGTAAGGCAGTCCTATCAGACCAAAAAGGCAGGAGCTTCGAAACATTCGTCCAGTCTATCACTGAAAACATTGAGAAATTTCGACGCCAAAAGGCAAATCTTCGTGGCCCTGAATATCTCTGAAAAAAGCGCTGAAATATCTGCCTTTTCAGTCAGACCTCCCGAATGAAATAAAGCGCCCTTGGGCGCTTTTTCTTTTCTGGCCGGGCGTTGCCTCCCTATCCCTGCCCTCGGCTTTACCTCTGCGACGGATCTCTGCAGCTGCTGTCATAGAAAAAATCCGGTCTCTGGCCGCATTTTTGACAATCGCTCGCAAGGGCCTGGACCCATGGATGCGCCCCGGTCGGAGGCGTTAACTCTGAGGCGGATGGACCTCGGCTGAAAATAAAACGGCCCCGACCTGGGAAGGGCGGGACCGTTTGGCTTGTCTTCGGGTTTAATGGGCTTCGGCGGTTCCGAACTGTTTTGCGACCGCGCGTTTATGCAGCGCATAAGAGGCATCCGACCGCGAGATCAGCGTGTAGAACATCGGCACCACGAAGAGGGTGAAGGTCGTTCCCACCAGCAGGCCGGTAAAGATCACCAGACCCATAGCCTGGCGTGCCGCCGCCCCTGCCCCTTCGGCGATGATCAGTGGCACCACGGCCAGGGCCATGGCGGCGGTGGTCATCAGGATCGGCCGCAACCTGGTCTTGGCCGCGGCGACTATCGCCTCGCGGCGGCTATGGCCATGTTCTTCGCGCTGCTGATTGGCAAATTCAACCATCAGGATCCCGTGTTTGGTGATCAGCCCGACCAGGGTGATCAGCCCGACCTGGGTATAGATATTAAGGGTCGACACGCCGAGATAGAGCGGCAGCAGCGCACCGAAAATCGACAGCGGCACCGACATCATGATGATGAAGGGATCGCGGAAGCTTTCAAACTGCGCCGCCAGCACGAGGTAAATCACCACCAGGGCCGCGCCAAAGGCGAGCATGATGGTATTGCCTTCGGATTTCTCCAGCCGCGACTGGCCGGAATAATCGATGAAGAAACCATCGGGCAGCACTTCGGCGGCGATGCGCTCCAGCTCGGCCAGGGCCGGGCCGGTCGAGAGGCCGGGGAAGGGCATGGCAGACAGCGTGGCCGAATTCAGCTGGTTGAACTGCTCGATCGACGAGGCTGCCACGCCCGGGTTGAGGGTGATCACCGAAGAAAGCGGCAGCATCTCGCCGCTGGCCGATCTGACGAAGAACTCTCCCAGACGTTCGGGATTGTCGCGCCATTCGCGCGGCACCTGGGTGATGATGTCATAGCTGTTGGAATCGCGGTCGAACTGCGAGACCGCACCGCCCCCGACCAGCAGGCCGAGTGTGGTGCCAATCTCCGAGACCGTGACGCCAAGGGTCGCGGCGCGGTCGCGGTCGATGGTCAGTTTGACCTGGGGCGCATCGAAGGACATGCTGTTCTGCACCACGATAAACATGCCCGATTGCATGGCTTTCTGCCGGATCTCATCGGCGATTTCGACCACGCGTTCGGGGCCATGGATCGACTGGATCACCATAGAGATCGGCAGGCCACCCCCGGCCCCAGGCAGAGAGGGCGGGGCAAAGGCATAGCCCTGCAGGCCCGGGGCGGAATCGAGAATAGCCTGGATCTCGGTCTGAACCTCTTTCTGGCTGCGCGTGCGCTCGGACCAGTCGACCAGCGGCCAGATATAGAAGCCGGTATTGGCCGCGCCCCCCATACCAGCGACCGAGAAGGCGTTATCGGCTTCAGGGATATTCGCGGAACGGCGCCCGATCTCGGCGGTGAAGGCCTGGGTATAGTCCAGCGTCGCATAGCGCGGGCCGTTCAGAATGGCGAAAAGCGCGCCCTGATCTTCTTCCGGCGCCAGTTCGGAAGAGGTGTTCATCGCCATAAAGCCGGTCGCCCCCAGCAGCGAGACCACCATCAGCAGGGTAACCGGGCGATAATCCAGCGAAGAGGAGACGCGGCGCTCATACCAGTTCGCAAGGCCGTTCAGCGTGCGGTCTACGATGCGCTGGAACCGGCCGGGCTCGCCATGCGAAAGCAGACGGGCCGACATTGCGGGCGTGACGGTGAGCGCGACAATCCCCGAGATTATCACCGATCCGGCCAGGGTCAGGGCAAATTCGGTGAAAAGTGAGCCGGTCAGACCACCGGTAAAGGCCAGGGGAGAGAGAACAGCGGCAAGGGTGATTGTCATTGCGATGACCGGGCCGGTGATTTCTTTCATGGCGATGATCGAGGCCTGGGGCGGCGAAAGACCCTCATCAATGTGGCGGTGAATGTTTTCGACCACCACGATGGCGTCATCGACCACAAGACCAATCGCCAGCACCATGGCCAGCAGTGTCAGCAGATTGATCGAATAGCCAAGCGCCAGCATGATGGCACAGACCCCGATCAGCGACAGCGGGATGGTGACAATCGGCATCAGCACCGAGCGGAAGGAGCCGAGGAACAGCAAGATCACCACCACCACGATCACCACGGCCTCGGCGATGGTCTTGAATACCTCGCTGATCGAGGCCGAGATGGTTTCGGTGGAATCGTAGACGAGGCGGATCGACATCCCATCGGGCAGGGTGTCATTCAGCCGGGGCAGCTCTGCCAGCACATTGGTGGCCACATCGAGCTGGTTCTCGCCGGGGGCAGGGACGATACCGATGAAAATGCCTGGCTCATTGCCAAAGGTCACAATGGCATCGGGTTCGCCCGAAGACATTTCAATCCGCGCCACGTCGCGCAGCCGCACCTCGCCATTCGGTCCCTGGCGCAGAGGCAAAGCGCCGAAAGCCTCGGCATCCTGGAGGGTGGAGGCGAGGGTCAGCGAATAGATGAAATAGTCATTTTCGGTTTTACCCGGGGCAGAGAGAAAGTTTGACGAGCGGATCGCCCCCAGAACCTCGGCGGCGGTGATGCCCCTGGCCGAGAGCTGCAGCGGATCGAGCCAGACCCGCATGGTATATTCTTGGGCGCCCATGATCTCCATCTGCGCCACGCCGTCGATATTGGTCACGCGCGGCCGCACCACGCGCTCAAGATATTCGGTCAGCTGCTCGCCCGTCATATTCGGATTCTGCACCGCAAGATACATCAGCGCAAAAGTCTGGCCGGTGCCCTTCAGGATCACCGGATCCTCGGCATCGCCTGGCAGCTGGCCGCGCACCTGGTTCACCTTCGACATCACTTCGGTCAAAGCGATGTCAGGGTCTGCCCCCAGCTTCATCTGCACCGTGACCGATGAGGCCGACTGACGCGAGGCGCTGGTGATGTAATCGACATTCTCGGTGGTCGAGACGGCCGAGGCAATCGGCGCGGTGATGAAGCCCTGGATCAGCTCGGCATCGGCGCCAGGATAGATGGTTGAGATGGTGATGACCGATTCCTCAACCTCGGGATACTGGCGCACCGGCAGCACCATAACGGCGGCCATGCCGATGAAGAGGATCAGGGCTGCCAGCACCGTCGAGAGCACGGGCCGGCGGATGAAAATTTCTGAGAAATGCATCTGCTGCCCCTTCTTACTCGGCCGGAGCCGGCTGAGTGGCGGGTTCTGCAGCGGGTTCCGTGCCAGGCTGCGCCTCGGGGGTGGCTTCAGGCCGGGGCGCGGGGTCAGCCCCCTGTGCCGGTGTCAGAGAGACCGAATTATCAATTTTCACCCGCGCCCCCTGGGTCAGGCGGTTCTGACCCGAGGTGACGATCTCGTCGCCGGCCTTCAGCCCTTCGACCACCTCAATCCGGTCGCCCGAGCGCCGCCCGACCTTTACAAAGAGCTGCTCGACCTTTCTGACCTCAGGATCATCAGCCTCATCGCCCTTGCGGATGACATAGATCGTATCGCCATAAAGCGAGGAGGCGACAGCGGTCTGCGGTACTGCGATCACGCCCTGTTCTTCGGGTAAAGCGACGCTGACCCGCAGGAACTGGCCTGGCAGGAGCAGGCCCGAGGGATTTTCGACCTCGGCACGCACCGAAACCATCCGCGTATTCGGATCAACACGCGGTTCAATGCCGGTGATCCTGCCCGTGGCTCGGTAGCCGCCGACTTCGCTGGCGACGCTGACGCTGCCGCCCAGGGCCAGGGCGGCAATCTGCTGTTCGGGTACCGAGAAATCGACGCGCATCCGGCTCAGATCCTGCAAAGTCGCGTAGATCTGACCGGGGCTTACATATTGACCGATTTCGACCTGGGGAATGCCGATCACCCCGGCAAAGGGGGCGGTCAGCTTCTTATGATCGAGAGAGGTCTGAACCCGGGCCATTTCGGCACGGGCGCTCTCAACCTGGGCTTCTGCGGTTTCGAGCGTGGTCGCGGCACCGACGCCACGATCGGTCAGGGTCCGGGCCCGGCTCGCCTCGGCCAGGGCCAGGCTGAGGCTGGCGGTGGCCGCCGCAAGCGAGGCTTTCTCACTTTCGTCATCAATCTGCAGCAGCTGCTGCCCCTCGGTCACGTCTTCATTGGATGTGAACCGCACCTCACGGATCAGCCCGCTCGATTCAATCGCCAGATCAACGCCCTGGGCTGAAATGGCGGTGCCAACCGCATCAATGCCGGGCTTCCAGGTGACCGGGACCACGGTTTCGGCATTCACCGGCACCGGCGCCGGGACCATGCCGCCGAGCACCTGGGCAATCATCTGTTCGCGGAAGTATTTGAACCAAACGATCCCGCCGACAACCAGGCCGAGCAGCACTATTGCAATGAAAAGACGTTTGAACATGAAACCTCCTGCCTGGCGATCGGGCATCGGCTGCCTGCGCGGGGGGCCAGCCGCACTGAACCTCGCCAGAAGCTGCGAGGCAGGGTCGGTGCCCGGAATTCTGCGTCAGACAGAATGCGTTTGGGTTAATGGATAAGTAATCAGCGCCGGATCACAAGAGAATTGCGCAATCTCCCCGGGCGGCTCACCGGTCACGGTGCATTTTGGCCCGCATTTTTACGTTGCTTTGCCGCTTTCCTGGTCCTGGGGACCCGGCACAGAGAGGGGCTTGCGTTTCGGAATTTGCCTTGCTAGCCCTTAACTGTTCTCAGGGCGGGGTGAGATTCCCCACCGGCGGTTATAGCCCGCGAGCGCCTTTTTCGTCAGAGAAAGGGTCAGCAGATCCGGTGAAACTCCGGGGCCGACGGTATAGTCCGGATAAAGAGAGAACCGCTGTCGGGACCGGCTTGCCGGTCTGTCGGTGGGACATGCTCTGGGGCCGAAAACGTTACTTAACGGATAGGTTCCGATATGACTGCTAAAACTCAGAAAATCGCCTTCATCAAAGCCCGCTGGCATGCGGAAATCGTCGACCAGGCCCATGATGGCTTTGTCGCAAAAGCGGCAGAGCTGCTGCCGGGCGCAGATATCGTCGCGATCAATGTGCCGGGTGCCTTTGAAATGCCACTGGTGGCCAAAAAGCTGGCCCAGACCGGGAAATATGACGCGATCGTTGCGGCCGCCCTGGTGGTGGACGGCGGCATTTATCGCCATGATTTCGTCGCCGGCGCCGTGGTGGACGGGCTGATGCAGGTCGGGCTTGAAACCGGAGTTCCGGTGTTCTCGGTCTCGCTGACCCCGCATAACTTCCAGCCGGTCGACAGCCTGATCAGCTATTATACCGAGCATTTCGTGAAAAAAGGCGGCGAAGCGGCCGAGGCTGTGAAACAGATCCTCGACCTCGAAGCCACTCTGAAGGCCTGAGCCTTCAGAGTTTCAGCCGGTGGCGCCCGACGAGGCGCTGCCGCACGGCTTCGATCTCGGCCTGTCGCCGCGCCTCATCCCAGCCGAGCGCGGCGGCGGCCACACCCGCCGCCTGTTCAAGGCCCTGGGCGCTCAGAATGCCGGTGACCGCCAGAGCGGTGCGCCGCATCACCAGGTCTTCCAGCGTCACCACCTGTTCATTGCGGATCAGCCAGCCCAGTTCCTGCAACGAATAATCAGGCGCATCCGACAGGCGCAAAGGCCGCTGCCCCTCGCATTTGGCAATGGCACGGGCCTTGCTGCCATAGCGATCCAGCAGCACCTGCAGCCGGGCCGGAGCTGCCGAGGTTTCAGCCGAGACCTCCCCGGTCCATTTTGCCACATCCTGCGGATAGTCGCGCCCGCCGCCGATCGGCAGATCGGTGGTCGAAACCTGGCGGCTCCGGCCCAGGCGTTTCAGCACCAGGTCGCTGACCTCTTCCGAGAAGCCACGAAACGTGGTCCATTTGCCGCCGACCAGCGAGATCACCGGCCAGGTTCTGGCGCCCTCGGCCTCGATCACCGGGGCTGAATGATCGCGCGAGATCAGACCTGGCGCCACGCCTTCGGAATTGGGCAGTGGCCGGATGCCGGAATAGGCATAGACGATCTGCTCTTTTGAGAAGTTCAGCCCGGGCAGAAGATCGCGCATCGCCTGGATGAAGTAATCGATCTCATCCTCTTCGCAGCGCACGGTATCGGGATCGGCGGCGCGAATATCGGTCGAGCCGACCAGGGCCCGCCCCAGATAGTCAAACACCAGGCAGATCCGGCCGTCATCAGCCTCAAAATAGATCATCCGCCCTTTCAGCGCGGCGATCAGATCCGGGTGGTCGAGCAGGATATGCGAACCCTTGGTGCCGCCGATCAGCTTTGTGCTCAGACCAAGCGTGGCATTGATGCGGTCGATCCAGGGCCCGCCGGCATTGAGCACCAGTTTCGGACGAAAAGCCCGGGCCCTGCCGCTGGCCTCGGTGACATGGATCACATCGCCGGCCGCTTTGTTCAGCGTGCAGTGGTTCAGTGCCTCAGCCCCTGGACCGGTAGCAATCCCGTCCTGGACCAGTTCCATCACCAGGCGTTCCGGCATGGTAACGGCGGCATCATAATAGGTGCCGGCGGCGACAATTTTCGGGGTCAGCGGCGGCAGTTCCGCCAGCGCGCGTTTGCGCGACCAGAGCTTATGTTTCGGCATCACCCGACGCCGCGCACCGTGGATATCATACATCACGAGGCCCAGTTTCACAAGAACAGCGCCGCGCGAGCGCGGTGCGGTGGTCGAGCCGAACAGGGTGCGCAGGGCCGCCGGAATGCCCTTGAGCCAGGAAAAAATCGGGATCACCGTTTCCAGCGGCCGCACCGCATGGGGGGCGTTGCGCAGCAGCAGGTTACGCTCCAGTGTCGATTGCGCGACCAGGCCAAATTCGCCGGTCTCAAGATATTTGATGCCGCCATGGATCAGGCGCGAGGGCGCGGATGAGGTGCCGCCGCCGAAATCGCCCTTATCGGTGATCACAACGCTGAGGCCCTGTTCGGCCAGGTCGCGGAACGTGCCCGCGCCATTCACCCCGCCACCCAGGATCAGAACGTCAATCTCTTCAATCGCAGTCATTGGTCACTCACCAGAGTAAGGGGGATGCCCGCCGCGCGCAGCGCCCCGGCCGTGGCCGGGGAAAGCGCGGCATTGCTGTAGACGGCATCAAACTCCTGCAGCGCCGCAAAGCGGTGCAGGGCGATTTTGTCGAATTTCGAGGCATCGACGAGCAGGATCCTGCGCGAGGCTGCGGCCAGCATGGCCTGTTTCACCCGCGTGACCCGTGCATCCTGGATCAGCGCCACCTCGCCCGAAATGGCCGAGGCCGAGCAGATCGCCAGGTTCACCCGCAGGCTGGCAATAGTGGTTTCGCAGATCGTGCCAATGAAGGCATTATAGGTCGGATGATACTCGCCGCCGAGGGCGATAAGCTCAATCCCTTGCTGACCCGCCAGGTCCTGCATCAGCCCGAGGCTGTTGGTGGCGACGGTCAGTGGCCCGGAGGCAGCCAGATAAGGCGCCAATGCCGAGGCGGTGGTGCTGTCATCGAGCATGATGGCCTGGCCTGGCTGAATCTCGGCCAGCGCGGCCCGGGCCAGGGCAGATTTGGCCAGGGTTTCGCGGTTCTGGCGATAGCGCCAGAGGCTTTCATAGACCCCCGAAGGGCTGGCCGAGACCGAGCCGTGCAATTTGCGCAACAGCCCCTGGCGCGCCAGTTCCTCGACATGGCGATGAATGGTCATGCGCGACACGCCGAAGGCCTGCGCCAGGTCGTCGATGCGGACCTCGCCGCGTTCGACCACATAGGCGGCGATCTCCTCGCGCCGGTCTGCCGCGCTCATGCCCCTGCCCCCGCCAGGTCTTCAATCTGTTGCCAGAGCGGCTCTAACCTTGCTGAAATCTCGCAATGAAGCGCGTAGCGGCGGTTCATTTCCGCTTGCCGCGCCAGGTCGGGCCGATAGCAGGTGCCAAGCGTTTCCGGGGCACGGGGATCATCGGTGGGGCTGGCAAAGAGGCCGATCCCCGAACCGGCGCAAAGCGCTGCCCCCCAGGCCGCTGCCTCCTCGGTCTCGGTCACGGTGACCTCCATTCCCAGGACATCGGCAAAGATCTGGGCGAACAGCGGGTTGCGGGAAATGCCGCCGGTCAGCATGGCCTGATTGGGCGCAAAGCCCTGGCGCAGGGCGTCAATATGAATGCGGTGGTTAAAGGCGATGCCTTCGATCACCGCGCGCAGCATATCGCCGCGATCATGCCAGCCGCGCAGGCCAAGGAAGCCGGCCGAAGCCCCTGCCCCATGCGGCGAGCCATAGAGATAGGGATGGAACATCAGTCCCGAGGGACGGGTGAAGGCGGCCTCAATTTCAGGGGTGATCAGCTGGTGGAAGCTCTCGCCCGCGGCCTCGGCCCTGGCCCGGTCTTCGCCACAGAGCCTGTCGAGGAACCAGTCATAATTCGCCGCTGAAGCGGGAGAGATCGACATATTGTTCCACTCGCCACGGCGCAGCCCGTTGCGGCAGAACCAGCGTTCATCGGTTTTGGCCATATTCGAGACGGTTTCATTGATCGAATAGGTGCCCGCGACGATGGCCACCCTGCCCTTGCCATGCCCGCCGATCCCGAGCGCCGAAGCGGTGACATCGTGAATTCCGGCGACGACCGGCACGCCAGGTTTCAGCCCGGTCAGGCGGGCGGCGGCCGCGCTGACATGGCCGACAATCTGATCGGGGCGGGCAATCGGCGGCAGGGCAAGGGCCAGGTCGCCGAGGCCGAACAGCGGCAGCACCTCGGGGTGATACTCCTGGCTTTCCACCTCGGTAAAGGAGGTGCTGGCCTCGGTCAGATCGGTGCCGATCGTGCCGGTCAGACAAAAGCGCAGCCAGTCCTTGCAGGCGAGGATATGGGCAATTTTTGCATAGCGCTCCGGCTCGTTGCGGCGGATCCAGGTCAGCAGGCTGGCCGGGGCCGAGGCATGGGGTTTTTGTCCGGTCAGGCGCAATGCGGCATCCGAGATGCCCTCCTGCTCCCAGGTTTCAACGATCCCGGCGGCGCGGCTGTCGAGCGAGAGAATGCCGGGTCCGAGCGGCTGCTGCTCTGCATCGAGGAGATAGAGCCCATCCCCATGCGCCGTGGCGGCGATGGCGGCAATATCACCGGCCCTCCCCGAAAGCGTCAGCGCCTCGGCGACGGCTTCGGCCGTGGCCTGCCACAGCCCGGCCATATCGCGTTCGACATGATGCGGTTGCGGAATCTGCTGGGGCAGGCGGCGCCGGGCCACGGCCAGGGCCCTCCCGCTGGCGTCAAAGACGACGGCCTTGGTCACGGTCAGCCCGTTATCAATGCCCAGAAGGCAGGGGCCTGTGGCTGCATCGCGCTTGATCGACATTTTCACTTCTCCGGCAGGCCAGGGCCTTGATCAGATATGTATCACAAATAATGTGAACTTCACATTATTTAATGTTAAAAATGTTCTGATTCAAGCACAATTGCCGGCGTGCGGGGGGCTGACCTGCTGCAGGGCACCAGCAATAGTGGCACTTTTTCCTGCTGAAGCTGGCTGATCAGGCGCTGCGGCACCCCGTCATCAAGGATGACCAGATCAAAGTCGCGCAGCGGGCAAAGCGCATGCAGGGCGCGGCGTTCAAATTTACTGTGATCGGCCAGAAGGATCTTCCGGGCCGCGCTGTCAAACATCGCGCGTTTCACCTCGACCATCTCGGGGCTCTGGTGAAAGGCCTGGCCATCGGTGATCGCTGCCATTGAGATGAAGCACAGATCGGCACGCATCCGGCGGATCTCGGTGGTGGTGACCGGGCCCATGAAAGCATTGCACCAGGGCTGGAACTGGCCCCCGAGGCCGAGCAGGCTGATATCCGGCGTTGCTTTCAGCGCATTCATCAGCACCAGCGAATTGGTGATCGCGGTCAGTGGCACCCGGGCCGGCAGATGCGCGGCCATTTCAAAGACTGTGGTGGAATCGTCAAAAAAGGCGGACTGGCCAGGTTCAATCAGCGCGGCGGCGGCGGCGGCGACCGCGCGCTTTTCATCCTGCTGCCTGGTGACGCGCCAGGCGTCGGAGGCCTCAACCAGCGGGGTCGGGGCGGCGGAAACCACGCCGCGGGTTTTGCGCAGCAGACCACGGCTGGCCAGCTCGTCAAGATCGCGATGCGCGGTCATCAGCGAAATGCCAAAGCGCTCGGTCAGATCCTCAATGCGGATCGTCCCCTCGGCCAGCACCGCTTCGGCGATCATCTGGCGGCGGACAATCTGGCGGGCATGGCGGCTGTCGGTTGGCAGCACATCGGAGGAAAGGTCGGCCTGAGGCCGCGGATCTGACATTCGGAGCCTCGCTTGCCTGCCAGGTCGGGAGGGGAGCGACTGAAAAACGGCCCGAGAGGCCGGAAAGGGATGGTGAGTGCCGGGCCGGCAAAAAAAGGCGGGCCGCTGAACGGCCCGCCCGGTATCGATTATTCCGACAGCGTGAAGGCGGCGGTGTATTTATCGACATTTTCTGCATTGATCAGCAGGCAGTCAAACAGCTGCTTCTCGGTTTCGACACCGGTCGAGCCGGTTTTCAGGAAGCTGTCGGCCTGAACCACAGCGGCGCGCGAGAAGACAGCGACCGGCTGCAGAACGGTATAGGCCAGCTCGCCCGCCTTGATTGCCTCAACCGCGTCCGGCGAGCCGTCGAAGCCACCGACTTTGACATTGGCCAGCTTGCCGGCCTCTTTCAGAGCGGCAATCGCACCAAGCGCCATTTCGTCATTGCCCGAGATCACGCCCATGATGTTCGGGTTGGCCTGCAGCAGCGACTGCATCTTTTCATAGCCCTGAGCGCGGTCCCAGTTGGCCACTTCCTGACCTTTTTTGACCAGGTCCGGATACTGGCTCAGCACGGTCTCATAGCCGTTCGAGCGGGTGGCAGCATTATTGTCTGCCGGATTGCCGAACAGCTCAACGAATTCGCCGGTATCGCCGACAGCCTCAACCCAGGCCTGAGCACCGAGGGCTGCGCCCTGAGCGTTGTTCGAAACCAGCTGCGCCTTTGCCAGGCCTTCCTGGTTGATCTCAGCATTCACGAGGAAGACCGGGATGCCTGCATCCACGGCTTTCTGCACCGCACCAATCGAACCGTCGGCATTGGCCGGGTCGAGGATGATCGCCACCGATTTATTGGTGATTGCGGTCTCGATCAGCGTCGATTCGGTGTTGGTGTCGCCTTTATGGGCGGTGACATTGGCGGTATAGCCCAGCTCTTCGGCGGTGGCTTTTGCCACTTCGCCTTCGGTGAACCAGTAGGGGTTGGCCGGATCGGTCACGATGATCGAGATCAGGCCTTCGGCATTGGCTGCGAATGCCATCATCGGCAGGGCAGCAGCAGCCCCCATCAGGGCGCGGCGGGTCAGTTTCAGCATCTTCATTCCTCCCAAAGGTACAGAAGCGGTTCAGTCGAAGCCTTTCCGGCGGATCGTACCCGCCGGAAAAGTTTATCAGGCATCAGCTGCGACGTTTGCCTTTGCCATATTGGATCGAGTTCATCAGCACGGCCAGAACGATGACGGCGCCGGTGAAGACGGTCTGCCAGTAGCTCGAAACGCCCACGGTCACGAGGCCGGCCGACAGGAAGCCGATCACGAAAGCGCCGAGCATGGTGCCCAGAACCGTACCGCGCCCGCCGGTCAGCGCCGCGCCACCGATCACCACCGCGGCAATCGCGGTCAGCTCGTAGGTTTCGCCGGCGGTGGGGCTGGCCGAGGTCAGACGCGAGGACAGGACCAGGCCCGCAATGGCCGCCATCAGCCCCGAAAGCGCATAGACGGTGACTTTGACGGCCTTGACCGGCACGCCCGACAGTTCGGCCGCACGCTCATTACCGCCCGAGGCATAGAGCCAGCGGCCAAAAGCGGTGCGCGACAGCACCAGCCAGGCGATAATGGCGCAGATAAACAGCAAGATCACCGAGATCGGAATGCCCTGAACGCGGTTAAAGCCCAGCCAGTTGAAGCCGGTATTGCCAAGTTCGGCCTTGCCCGAGAGGTTGTTGAAGGTCAGGCCATTGGTCATCAGCAGCGCAATGCCGCGGGCCACATACATGACGCCGAGCGTGGCGACAAAGGCCGGAACTTTCAGCCAGGCGATCAGCACACCATTGACGGCCCCGACCAGCGCCCCGATCGCGCAGGTGATCACCACCACGGCCCAGACCGGCGGATAGAGGATCACGCCCATGGCGGGGATCTCAACGCCTTGCATCAGCCAGCCGGCGATCACGCCGCAAAGCGCCAGAATAGAGCCAACCGAAAGGTCGATACCGCCGTTCAGAATGACCAGCAGCATACCAATGGCGAGGAAGCCATAAATCGCGACCTGGCTGGCCATGATCAGGAAGTTCGAGGTCGAGAAATAATTCGGCGACAGGAAAGAGAAGACAGCGATGATCGCAATCAGTGCGAAGAAGGCGCGGCCTTCCAGCAGGAAGTGGATCAGGCTGAAGCCCTCGGCGGAGCGGGTTGCAGATTTATCTGACATAGGTGGTGTTCCCGAACCTCTCTCAGGCCGCATGTGCTTCGCCGGAAGCGGCCATGATCATTTCTTTGGTAGCGTCCGCGCCAAATTCAGCCGAGATCCGGCCTTTGTGCATGACGATGATACGGTGAGCAATCGACAGGCATTCGCTGACCTCAGAGGTGGTATAAACCACCGCCAGGCCCTGCTTTGCCCCTTCGGCCAGCAGCCGGAAGACCTCGGCCTTGGCACCGATATCGATGCCGCGCGAAGGTTCATCCAGCAGGATAACCTTCGGATTGGTGGCCATCATCTTGCCGATGACGACCTTTTGCTGGTTGCCGCCAGAAAGCGAGCCGATCGGCGCATCGCCGCCGGCTGTTTTGACGGTGACCGCTTTGATCGATTGCTCGATCAGCTCTTTCTCGGCCTTCTTCGAGGTGAAAAGACCACGGGTGAAGGTTTTGATCGAGGCCAGCGACAGGTTCTGCCCGACGCTCATGGTCTGAACCAGGCCGTCGCGCTGCCGGTCCTCGGGCACGAGGGCGAGGCCCGCGCTGATGCGCTGTGCGATGCTGAGGCCGGAAATCTCGCGGCCTTCCAGCTCGATCCGTCCGGAACCGGCGCGCAGCCTTCCGGCGAGCGCCTCCATCAGCTCCGAGCGCCCTGCCCCCATCAGCCCATAGATGCAGACGATTTCACCCGCTCTGACATCAAGCGACAGGTCGTCGACCACATTGTAATCATTGCCGCCCGGATCGCGCATCACCATGTTCTGCACCGAAAGCGCGGTGCTGCCGAAGGCATAGCCCGAGGGCGGTGAGCCGAGGTCGTAATTCTCGCCGACCATATTGCGCACGATCCAGTTCAGATCGATCTCAGCGCGCGGTGCCCAGGCGGTCATATTGCCATCGCGCAGCACCACCGCATGATCGGTGATCTGCAGCGCTTCTTCGAGATGGTGCGAAATATAGACGATCGCCACGCCTTTTGCGGTCAGATCATTGATAACCTTGAACAGAACCTCAACCTCAGCGGCCGAGAGCGCCGAGGTCGGCTCATCCATGATCAGGATGCGGCTGTCGATGGAGAGGGCGCGCGCGATCTCAACGATCTGCTGCTGGCCCAGGCGCAGCTCTTCGACCGGGGTCATCGGGTCGATATCTTCTTCCAGATCCGCCATCAGCTGGCGCACCTGGCGCTCTTCCTCGGCAAAATTCACGCCGGTCGGGCCCATGATCTCACGGCCCATGAAGATATTGTCCCGCACCGGCAGATTGGGCGCCAGGCTCAGCTCCTGGTGGATGATCGAGATCCCGAGGTTGCGGGCATGGGTCGAATTCTGGAAGCTGACCGGCTGGCCGTCGAGGATGATCTCACCCGAAGTGGGCTGAATCACGCCGGAGAGAATCTTCATCAGCGTCGATTTACCGGCGCCGTTTTCGCCAAACAGCGTGGTGACCTGGCCGCGACGGATCTCAAAATTCACGCCTTTGAGCGCGTGGACCGCGCCGTAGATTTTGGCGACGTTACGCGCCGCGAGGACGACCTCACCTTCAGCGTTGCGGCTGGAAACGGGCGCGCTCATCTTATTTCACCGTCAGCGCGACCGGGGTCACCAGCCACATTTTCGGGTTGATCAGGCGGAAAGTGCCGGTGACCTCAACGGTTTTGCCGCTCAGCGCCGCGGTATCGACGGGGTCGAGCACCACAGCTTTCATCGCGCGGTTCAGCCCCGAGCCTGCATCCTGATATTCAATCTGGTTTTTGAAAGCGCCGAAAGCAATATCTCCGGGCGCATCGCGCAGATCGGTGCCATTGATCGCCGGGCCGGTCTGCAGGCGCAGGCGGATGTCTTCGGGCAGGCCTTCGACCTTGACCTCATAGACGCCGGATTTGACCTCACCGGCCAGGCCGGTGAATTTCACCATCATAATCGCGCCGGTGGTCGAGGCGGTGCCAAATTCTTTCGCCGCCGCATCCTTATCGGCCAGTACCGCCGGGCCAAGCGCCAGGGCGTCAACCGCTTTGCTCAGGACATATTCCTGAATACGCGGAAATTCCTGCTGCCCCCAGCTGACCGGCGAGAAGGCCTGCTGCCGCAGATCCTGGTCCGAGCCGACATGGATGACTTTGGTGTCGAATGCGATCGCCGCGAGGACGAGGGCGATTACGCCGCCGGCGATCCAGACACTGCGGCTGGTGCGGGGCGCGGCATTATCGGGGCTATGGCTCATCGGGCAGATCCTGAAACAAAACGGGCTGAACAGAGGGAAGGGGTGCAGATGCGTTAAAGGGACGAGGCGCCACAGGGGCGTCGCTCCGGACATATTGTCTCACGTGATCCTCCCCTGTTCGCCATCCTGCGTCCCTTCGCGCCCCTCCGCGCGCTGGCCGGTGGCCAGAGGGCTGTCATTAGCGCGACCGTGATATAATAGTGATACATTACCCGTCAAGCGCGTTAAAAAATCACCGGGACACAACCAGATCTGATGCCAGGGATGCCGTCAGATCCGCCGGTGCAGGGCTGCTGTGAGGATAAGGGGGAGCCAGGAGGATGCAGTGCATGTGACCATTGCCTCGACGCTATGGTGGCGTTAACAAAGGAGAATAACCCAAAAAACGCCCCGATAAACCGCCAGATATGGCCGGTTCGGGCTGAATGTCTTTGCTTCAGGCTGGTCTGGTCTGGTGTCTCTGGTCGGGGATCTGACCCTGGTATTCCGACCATCATACATGAAATATTTTACTATGTCAGTAAAATAATTCGTTCACTATGCGATAATTGTGATATATATTGACGGCTGCCCAGGGGGCGGGGTTTTGCCCCTGCTGTCCTGGCGCCTGCGGGCCGGACGGGGCTCCCGGGCAGGCGGAGGACTGAGGGATGATCATGCGCTCTGACACTGGCCACCAGGCCCTTTTGATTGGCATTGATGCCGGGACCTCGGTGATCAAGGCGGTGGCCTTTGATCCGTCGGGTCGACAGGTCGACAGTGCCTCGGTGGTGAACCGCTATCATACCGCGCCGGATGGCTCGGCCACGCAGTCGCCCGATCAGACCTGGCAGGATTGTGCCCGTGCGCTGCGAGATCTCGGAGAGAAAATTCCCGGCCTGGCAGAGCGCGTTGTCGCGCTTTCGGTGACGGGGCAGGGGGATGGGACCTGGCTCGCGGGGCGGGACAACCGCCCGGTGGGCGATGCCTGGCTCTGGCTCGATGCCCGCGCCGCGCCGACGGTCGACCGGCTGGCAGCCTCGGGGGCGAACCGCGCCAGGTTTGAGGCGACCGGCACCGGGCTGAACACCTGCCAGCAGGGCAGCCAGATGGCGCATATGCAAAGCCATCGCCCGGAACTGCTGGCAGCCGCTGAAGTGGCTTTGCATTGCAAGGACTGGCTCTATCTCAACCTGACCGGGGTGCGGGCGACCGACCCTTCCGAGGCCAGTTTCACCTTTGGAAATTATCGCAACCGCCAGTATGATGATACGGTGATTGAGGCGCTCGGCCTCGCCTCGCAGCGCCATCTGTTGCCGCCGATTGTTGAGGGCACCGAGCTCACCCATAAGCTGACGCCCGAAGCTGCGGCCCAGACCGGGCTTTTGGCGGGAACGCCGGTCAGCCTTGGTTATGTCGATATGGTGATGACGGCGCTTGGTGCCGGGGTCTATGGCGGCGGCGGTCAGGATGTGGCCTGTTCGACCGTTGGCTCGACGGGCGTCCATATGCGCGCCGTGCGCTGGCAGGATGTGCATCTGAATGCCGGGGGAACCGGCTATGTGATCTGTCTGCCGGTGCCGGGCGTGGTGACCCAGGTGCAGACCAATATGGCGGCCACGCTGAATATCGACTGGGCGCTGAACCTCGCGGGCGATGCGCTGAAGGCCTTTGGCCAGGAGGTCAGCCATAAAGAACTGGTGTCGCGCCTCGATGGCTGGCTGCGGCAGAGCCAGCCGGGCCAGGTGATCTATCACCCGTATATTTCTGAGGCGGGCGAGCGTGGCCCCTTCGTCAATGCCCGGGCCCGCGCCGGTTTCACCGGCTTTTCGCAATATCACGGCTATCCCGATCTGCTGCGTGCGGTGACCGAAGGTCTCGGCCATGCGATGCGCGATTGCTACAGCGCCATGGGGCAGCTGCCGGGTGAATTGCGGCTGACCGGCGGCGCGGCGCGCTCGCGGGCGCTGCGCGGCATTTTCGCCGCCAGCGTCAATGCGCCGGTCCGGGTCTCGCAGCGTGATGAGGCCGGGGCGGCGGGGGCGGCGATGATGGCTGCGGTCGCCGTGGGGCTTTATCCCGATATGGATGCCTGTGTGAATGAATGGGTTTTGCCGCTGCTCGGCGAGGCCGAAACCCCTGATCCGGATCTGGTTGCGGCCAGTGACCGGATTTTCCCTGCTTACCGGCGGGCGCGTGAAGCCCTGCTTCCGACCTGGGAAGCCCTGGCTTCGGCCCGACGTACCAATGGAGAATAAAATGTCTGCAGCAGCTGAAATGGTTGATCTCTTTGTCATCGGCGGCGGCATCAACGGGGCCGGAGTGGCGCGCGATGCGGCGGGCCGGGGTCTGTCAGTGGTTCTGGCCGAGAAAGATGACCTGGCGCAGGGCACCTCTTCGCGCTCGGGCAAGCTGGTGCATGGCGGGCTGCGCTATCTGGAATATTACGAATTCCGCCTTGTCCGGGAAGCTCTGATCGAGCGTGAAGTGCTGCTGAATGCCGCGCCGCATATCATCTGGCCGATGCGTTTCGTGTTGCCGCACAGCCCGAGCGACCGCCCGGCCTGGCTGGTCCGGCTTGGCCTCTTCCTCTACGACCATCTTGGTGGCCGTAAGAAACTGCCGGGCACCCGGACGCTGAACCTGCACCGCGACCCGGAAGGGGCGGCGATTCTGGATCAGTATAAAAAGGGCTTTGAATATTCGGATTGCTGGGTCGATGACGCGCGCCTCGTGGTGCTGAACGCGCTTGGCGCGGCGGAAAAGGGCGCGCTGGTTCTGACCCGCTCGCCCGCCGTCTCGGCGGTTCGCGAAAACGGCGCCTGGACCGTGACCACCCGCAATGCCCGCACCGGCGAAGAGCGCGTCTTCCGCGCGAAATGCCTGGTGAACTGTGCCGGTCCCTGGGTCAGTGATGTGATCAATAATGTCGCCGGCACCAAATCGACCCGGGGCGTGCGCCTGGTCAAAGGCAGCCATATCATCGTGCCGAAATGGTGGGCCGGGCAGAATGCCTATCTGGTGCAGAATCACGATAAGCGCGTGATCTTCATCAACCCCTATGAGGGCGACAAAGCGCTGATCGGCACCACCGATATTCCCTGGGAGGGAAGGGCCGAGGATGTGGAGATCGCCGAGACTGAGATCGATTATCTGCTGACCTGTGTGAACCGCTATTTCAAGGAAAAGCTGCGCCGCGAGGATGTGGTTCATGCCTTCTCGGGCGTGCGGCCGCTGTTTGATGATGGCAAGGGCAATCCCTCGGCGGTGACGCGTGACTATGTGTTTGATCTTGATGAGGCCGGTGGCGCGCCGCTGCTGAATGTCTTTGGCGGCAAGATCACCACCTTCCGCGAACTGGCCGAGCGCGGTATGCATAAGCTGAAACATATCTTCCCGCAGATGGGGCCGGACTGGACCGCTGCGGCAAAGCTGCCGGGCGGCGATATGCCGGGTGCCGATTATGAAAGCTTTATCAATTCGGCCCGCGATGCTTTCCCCTGGATGCCGCGTGAACTGTTGCAGCATTACGGCCGTCGCTATGGTACAAGGGTGAAAGATATTGTCGGCGCCGCTGCTTCGGTTGAAGGGTTGGGACGTCACTTCGGCAGCCATCTTTATGAGGCCGAAGTTCGCTACCTCGTTGAAAAAGAATGGGCGTTGACGGCAGAGGATGTGATCTGGCGCCGCACCAAACACCAGCTGCATCTGAATGCGGATCAGATCCGTGACTTCCAGGCCTGGTTCAATACCACTTTCGCGCTCTGAGGCCCGGATATGAAACTGACACTTTCGCTGAACACCAATCCTCTGGTTAACCGCTTTGCCGATCCGGCGGATCTGATCGAGACCGTGGCGCGGGATATCAAAATCCGCGACCTGCAGCTGACCCATGAATTCATCAACCCCTCCTGGCCCGCGCCGGTGATCCGGCGCATGACGCGTGAGATGCAGGCGGCAATGGGGCGGACCGGCGTGCGCGTCACCTCGGGCATGACCGGCCCCTATGGCCGTCTGAACCATTTCGGCCATCCTGACCGGGATGTGCGCCGCTATTACAGCGATTGGTTCAAGACCTTTGCCGATATCACCGCCGATCTGGGCGGTGTCTCGGTCGGCACGCAATTCGCGATCTTTACCTATAAGGATTTCGATGATGCGGCGCGGCGCGAAGAGCTGACTGCGATCGCCATCGACTGCTGGGCCGAAGTGGCCGAACATGCGAAAGCGGCCGGGCTGAAATATGTCTATTGGGAGCCGATGTCGGTGGGCCGGGAATTCGGTGAGACCATTGCCGAGGCAATGAAGCTGCAGGACCGGCTGACCGCTGCCAGTATGGCGGTGCCGATGTGGATGATGGCCGATATCGACCATGGTGATGTAACCAGCCCCAATCCCGATGATGTCGATCCCTATGCCTGGGCGCGCGCCGTGCCAAAGGTCAGCCCGATCATCCATATCAAGCAAAGCCTGATGGATAAGGGCGGCCACCGCCCCTTTACCGCCGAATTCAACGCCAAAGGCCGGATCCATCCCGAGCCGCTGCTGGCGGCTTTGCGCGAGGGCGGCGCGGCTGAGAATGAGATCTGCCTTGAGCTCTCCTTTAAGGAACGTGAGCCTAGTGACCGCCAGGTCATTGAACAGATTGCAGAAAGTGTGGCTTACTGGGCACCGCATATCGACAGTGGTGTGCAGGATCTGCACCTTTGAGCTGAGGAAGGCACAGGGATGGCACCGCGCCGCGATATTGATCCCGAAGAAAGCCTCGCGATCCGCGCGGCCTGGCTGCATTACGCCGGGGGCATGACCCAGGGCGCGGTGGCCAAACGGCTGGGTCTGACCTCGGTCAAGACGCATCGGCTGATCTCGCGCGCGGTGCTCGATGGCGCGGTCAAAGTGTCGATCGACGGGGCGATTGTCGAATGTGTCGAGCTGGAAGCGGCTCTGTGCAAGCGCTTTGGCCTGAGCAGCTGCGAGGTTGCACCGGATCTCGGCGAAGAGGGCCTGCCGTTGCGCTCGCTCGGGCTGGCCGGGGCCGCTTTTTTGCGGCGTGAGATCGAACGGGGGGATTATCCGGTGATTGGCATTGGCCATGGCCGTACCCTGTCGGCGGCGGTGCGCAATATGCCCCGGATCAGCGCCGGAGAGGTGAGCTTTGTCTCGCTGCTCGGCGGGCTGACCCGCAATTATTCCACCAACCCGCATGATGTGATGTATCTGCTGGCCGAGAGGACAGGGGCACGCGCCTATGTGCTGCCGGTGCCCTTCTTCGCCCGCTCGGCCGGGGATCGTGAGATTTTGCTGTCGCAGCCAGGCGTGCGCGAGGTGTTCGACCTCTCAGCCGGCGCTGGTCTGAAACTGGTTGGGATCGGCACCGCCAATATCGGTGCGGGTCTGGTTGAAAGTGGCATGATCGAGCCGCGTGAGATTGAGGAAATCACCGCCACCGGCGGTGTGGGTGAAATGCTGGGGCATTTCTACGATGCAAAGGGCCGGGTGCTGGAAACCACACTGACGGCCCGCACCCTGAGCTCGGGAGCCCAGGCGGATGGCAATATTGTCGCCATCGCCGGTGGCCAGGGCAAAACCGCCGCCATTCGCGCGGTGCTGGAGAGCGGCCGGCTGAGCGGGCTGATCACAGATGAGCCAACGGCGCGGGCGCTGTTGCAGAAACGTTGAGAGGGAAGATTATGGACGGCAAAACCTGGGTTGGCACCAACTGGAAGATGCATAAAACCTTTGCTGAAGCGAAGGCTTTTGCCGAGGGTTTGCTGGCCTCGGATAAGGATCACGATCGCCGTATCCAGCGCTTTATCTTCCCGCCGGCGCTTTATGTGCGCGAGATCAAAGAGCTGCTGAAGGGCACCGATGTGATGGTCGGCACCCAGAATATGCATTGGGCCGATGAGGGGGCTTTCACCGGTGAAATCTCGCCGGTGATGCTGAAGGATGCCGGTCTCGATATTATCGAACTGGGTCATTCCGAGCGCCGCGAGATGTTTGGCGAAACCGATGAGGGCGTCGGCCTCAAGGTTGAGGCGGCGATCCGCCATGGCCTGATCCCGCTGATCTGCATTGGCGAAACCCTGGAAGACCGCAATTCCGGCCGGGCCAGCGAAGTGCTGGCAACCCAGGTCCGGGCCGCTCTGGCAAAGCTCACGGCTGAGCAGATGCAGACCACGATCCTGCTGGCCTATGAGCCGGTCTGGGCCATTGGCGTCAATGGCATTCCGGCCAGCGCCGAATATGCCGATGCCCGTCAGGCCGAGATTATCGCTGTGGCTCAGGAAGTCACCGGCCGCCGTCTGCCCTGTCTCTATGGGGGCTCGGTCAATCCCGGCAATGCGGAAGAGCTGATCCGCTGCCCGCATATCGACGGGCTTTTCGTCGGCCGTTCGGCCTGGCAGGTCGAAGGCTATCTGGGCATCATGGCCCAGGTCAGCGCGCATATCTGATTAAAATCTGAGGAGAAGATCATGAAAATCGCAATTGCAGGCGACAGCGCCGGTGAGGGCCTGTCGAAAATCCTCGCCGATCACCTCGGTGCAAAATTCGATGTGACGGAAATCTCGCGCACCGAGGCTGGCCCGGATGCATTCTACGCCAATCTCTCGGACCGCGTCGCCAGCGAAGTGATGGCCGGTAAATATGACCGCGCGATTCTCGTTTGCGGCACTGGTATCGGCGTCTGCATCGCGGCCAATAAAGTGCCGGGCATCCGCGCCGCACTGACCCATGACACCTATTCGGCCACCCGCGCGGCTTTGTCGAATAATGCCCAGATCATCACCATGGGCGCGCGGGTGATCGGATCGGAACTGGCAAAAGCTATCGCTGAGGCCTGGCTCGCCGAGACGGAAAACTTCGATGCCGCCGGTAAATCGGCGTCGAATGTCACCGCCATTGACGAGGTCGCTGCGAAATACAACAAGCGCTGATGTGCTTGCAGGGGCGCGCGCCTCCTCCTCCCAACCGATGCGCGCGCCCCGTCAGATCAGAGGTCAGACCCATGAAAAAGCTGCAGCTTCCCGGTGATCGCGCCCCAGAGGGTGTGCTTCTCGCTGATCATCTGGCGGGCCGGTCCGGCCCGGCTGAGGTGATCGCAGCTTTTGCCGCTGCGCTGCCGGGCATTGCCGCGCGGCTGGCGGCGGGCCGGCTTTATGGTGATCCGGCGGCGACTGTCGGGGTGAATGACAGCGGTGATAAGCAAAAAGCGATGGATGTCGCGGCGCATCATTATGTGCTGGAATTTCTGAAAGACGCGGGCGTGGCCCGGGTATTGTCAGAAGAGGCCGATGCGGTGACCGGGCTGAACCCACAGGGTCTGTGGGATGTGGCGATGGATCCGATCGATGGCTCAAACTCGATCGGGATCGGGGCGCCTCTGGGCCTGTTCTTTGCTATCTTCCCGCATAATCCGGCCGGTTTTTTGCGCAAGGGTCGTGAGATTGTCGCCGCGGGCTATGCCTCTTTCGGCCATTCGCTGGATTACGGTTTCTCGCTCGGGGCAGGGGTCGATCTCTTTTCATTCGACCCTGCGACCGCCGAATTTCGCCTGACCCGTCCGCAGCTGCAGCTGCCGCCCGAGGCAAAGGTCATTGCCTATAATGCCTCAAACGAGCAGCATTGGGAGCCGGGTCTTCAGGCCTGGGCCAGGGATATGCGGCTGGGAAAATCCGGTCCGCGCGGCCGTGATTTCAATATGCGCTGGCTGGCTGCCGCGGCCGGGGATCTGCACCGGATCCTGATCGAGGGCGGGGCGTTTCTTTACCCGGCCGATGCGCGCAAAGGCTATGAGCGTGGCCGGCTGCGCACGCTTTATGAGGCTTTCCCGATTGCTTTCCTGATCGAACAGGCCGGCGGCGCGGCGAGTGACGGGCGCAATCCGATCCTGGACCGCCTGCCAGAGGCTGAGCATGAACATTGCCCGCTGGTCTTTGGCGCGCGTGAGGAAGTGGCTTTGATCGGCAGATATCTGCGCCAGGAGTAAGGCGGGCCTGCCACCAAAGCTTGCCCCTGGCGAAAAAGTCTGAGCAACTGCGCCCAGACCGCTGTCGGCTTTCAGGCCGCGTGGCAATCCGCTGTGCTGATATTATGGTTCGGCGCAGCCCGTTACAGGCAAATTTCTATGCGCGATCCGTTGTTTCGTATGGCCCTTTTGTTGGGCGTGCTTTCCGCCGTCGGTCCTTTCGCGATCGATATGTATCTTCCGGCCCTGCCCTCGGTGGCGCGCGATCTGGGGGTGGATGAGGCCAGGGCCGCGCTGACCCTGACCGCCTATTTCATTACCTTTGGCATCGCGCAGATGCTTTACGGGCCTATGGCGGATGCGATTGGCCGTAAAAAGCCGATCCTTCTGGGGATGGCGATCTTCATCCTCGCCACTTTCGGTGCAGCCTTTGCCCCGGACATGTCCTGGCTGCTGGTCGCCCGTGCCATTCAGGGCTTTGGCGCCGCGACGCTGATGGTGGTGCCGCGTGCGGTGATCCGCGATATGGCCTCGGGGCCGGATGCGGCGCGGATGATGGCGGGGATCATGATCGTGATTGCGGTCTCGCCCCTGCTGGCTCCGCTGGGTGGCTCGGCCATTATGGCCAGCGGCGGCACCTGGCGTGAGATTTTCCTGCTTCTGGCGGTGGTCAGCTGCCTGGTGTTCCTGCTGACCTGCCTGATGCTGCCCGAAACCCTGAAGCCAGAGAACCGCCGCCCGGTGCGTATCCTGCCGATGCTGGAGGCGGCGAAAATCCTGCTGACAGACCGGCGTTTCATGGGGCTGACCATGATTAACGGCTTTGGCATGGCGGCCTTCTTTGTCTTTCTCGCCACCGCCAGTTTTGTCTATACCGAGCAGTATCAGCTGAGCCCGACCCAGTTTTCCCTGGCCTTCGGGGTGAATGCGATCGGCTTTTTTGCCGCCTCGCAATTTGCCGGGCGGCTGACAGCGCGCTACGGGATGGAGCGGGTGATTTCCCTCGCTGTGACCGGCTTCACCGCCACGCTTGTCCTGCTCGCGCTGCTGATCCTGGCCGGGGCACAGTCGCTGTGGCTGCTGCAGGCCGGGCTGGGGCTGGGTTTTGGCTTCCTCGGGCTGGTGATGCCAACCGCGACCGTGATGGCGCTGGACCCGCATCCGACGATTGCGGGTATGGCCTCATCGCTGGGCGGAACCATCCAGATGCTGACCGGCGGCGCGATGATTGCGATCTGCGGCCCCTTCCTCGACAACAGCACCGCAACCATGGTGCCGGTGATTGCGCTTTCGGCGCTGCTCGCCTGGGTTTCGGCTTTTATGTCATTGCCGCGTCTGCGTTTTTTCACGTGAAACCCTCTGGCCGCTGAGAGGGGCAGCTCTGAGCGGCCAGGACCAGACCGGGGCCCCGGCTCAGCGGCGGATCACCGTGACCCGGCGTCGCTTGGCGCCGGTTTCAACCGGCAGGCCCCGGCGGATTTTCAGCTCGGGCAGGATGCAGCTGTGCTGCTGCGCCAGGGTTTCGAATTTGCTGCGCAGGGCCGGAAAGGCGATTTCGGGCAGGGAAGTGTCGAGCCAGACCGTCAGCAGCTCCTCCTCGGCAATAACCCGGTAATCGCGGACCGGCACCGGCAGGGTCGCAACCATCTGGCGGAGCAGATCCGAGGCGATCAGTCGCTGTTTTCCGTCATGACCCTGCCACCACAGGATATCATCCGCCCGTCCCTCGA
The DNA here is from genome assembly GCF_020539525.1 of Pseudogemmobacter faecipullorum. Lineage (GTDB taxonomy): Bacteria > Pseudomonadota > Alphaproteobacteria > Rhodobacterales > Rhodobacteraceae > Pseudogemmobacter > Pseudogemmobacter faecipullorum. Next base: position 25,054 of record NZ_JACDXX010000016.1, read on the forward strand.
TCCGCGCAATGCGCTGGCTGGCGCAGCCGCAGGGGCATGGCTCGGGATCGGGAAACAGCACATCATCGAGACGATAGCGCAGGATCGGCAGGCTGCTGCGGGTAAAATCGGTGACGATCGGGCAGAAGGCCCCGGTTTCGCTGTCGAGCACATCGCGGCCAAATTTCACGAAGCGCTCATTGAGATGCAGGTTTCCGGCGCGGCAGCTATAGGCAAGCAATCCCTCGGTCGCCTGGTAGACCTGATCGGGCTTGCGGCCAAAAATAGTCTCTATACAGGCTGAATCTTCGGGTGAAAGCACCTCTGCGACCGAGATCAGACGTTTCGGAGCAATCCCGATCTGGTTGCGCTGCTGTGCCCGGGCGATCTGCGCCAGCATGGTGGCGGGGGCGACCAGAATGCTGGGCTGCAGCTTCTGCAACCCGACCATATTGTCGGAGAACGGGTTCAGAAGATCGAAAAAGTGAAACTTCAGCAGCGGATTGGCCACCCGGCGATAGAGCGCATTATCGGCGCGCATAAAAAAGCCAACCCGCTGGCGCTGCAGCAGCGGGAAGGGCCAGAACCGGCCGCAGATCACCGCGGCCCAGAGCGCCCGCTCATGGCGGCTGGTCAGAAACAGCCCGCGCTGCCCCGAGGTGCCGGTCGACAGGCCAACCGCGATCTCACCCATCATCGGCTCAAAATTCCGGGTTTCTTCCGACTTCAGGGCCAGCGCCATCGCAGCATCGCGGTCGATGCCGCAGGTATTGATCTCGCTGAAATGCGCCATCAGCAGGGCCTTGGTCATGATCGGCCAGTCTGCCATCCGGCTTTCGGCATATCGGGCATAGAAAGGCGACAGCGGCATGATCTTCTGCCGCAGCCGCGCCATCCCATGCGCCTGCCATGCCTGAATCGCCTCACGCGAGCTGAAGCCTCGCCCATAGCGCGTGATACGAAACGCCGAAAAGGGGGTCACGAAAATGCCTCCGGGCAATGCGATGGCCAGAGGCCGATATCGGGCCTGCCGCGCGAAAGGGCGCAGAGCGAGCGGAAGGTCCGGCTGTAGTCCCCGGGCACACCAAGGCGACGGATGATGGCATCGGGTGGCGGAACCTGGTCTCTGAGCGCCGCCCGGCTCCAGGCCGCGTCGGAGATCAGAAACTGTGGCCCGGTCGTGGTTTGTGGCAGCAGCAGTCCGAACTGTCCTGCGCCATGGCCGGGCAGCGGCAGGGCAAGCAGGCTGCCATCGCCCGCCAGATCATAGCAAGGCCCGCTCAGCCAGTCTGAGAGCGGCGAAGGAATGGTGGGGTAATCCTCGATAAACCGCGGCTTCAGGCTCAGCAGCCTGCGCCGCACCAGCTCGGGGCAGCCGGCTTTCAGCGTGGCCAGGCGCCCGCCCTGCTGCAGCGCGTTCCAGGCCTCGCGCGATGTCAGCACCGGCGGCAATCTGGCCAGGTCGAACAGGCCGCAGACATGATCGGCATGCAGATGGGACAGCAGCACCAGATCGGGCCAGGCCTGCAGCCGCGACAGCTGACGCTCGAGGCTTTCTGCGGGCAGCAGCCGGGTGGGGGTGGTCCAGCGATAGAACCGCTCGGGCAGGCTTTGCGTCGCAGTAAAAAACGCTGCGCCATAGCCAGTGTCAAACAGCAAACTGCCCAGTGCGGTGCGGCGGATCAGGGCCGCTCCGGCAGGAAAGCGAATGGGGCGCAGGCCAGCGTCACGCCGCGCCGCAAAGGCGGGTGCCTTGCAATGGCCGATCTGCAAAGCTGTCATTTCAGGCAGTATAGTCACGAATCCCCTCTCTCAGGCCGACCTGTGGCCTGTAGCCTAACTGCTCACGCGCTGCAGTGAGATTCAGGGTCATGCTGCGCCCAAGCGCTATCACCGCCTGGCGGGTGAGCAGCGGCTCCTGATCGGGCCTGAACAGGCGATGGCAGGTCTCAAGCGCATGGCCAAGCGTCAGAGCAAGGCGATAGGGAATGGGAATGCGCTTGGGCGACAGGCCGAAATGCGCGCAGATCTGATCGAGCAGATCGACAAATCGCCAGGGCTCTCCCGAAGAAATATTGAAAACCTGGCCACCCGCTGGCCCGGCCTGCTGCGCGGCGAGGATCATGGCGCGGGCTGCATCCGAGACATGAGTCAGATCGATCAGGGCCTGGCCAGCATCAATCAGCGGCACCTTGCCACGCTGCAGGGCCTGCAGCAGCCTTGGCATCAGCGCCCGGTCGCCGTGGCCATAGATCGCGCGCGGCCGCAACGCAACGCAGCGCATCGCGCCAGGCATATCGGCCTGCCTTACCATCGCCTCAGATACGGCTTTTGTGCGTGAATAGTGACTGAACTGGCGTAGGGGCAGGGGGGCGCTTTCCGTCAGGTTCAGCCTGTGGCTGCCATCGGAGCAGATGCTGGGGGAAGAGGCAAAGATAAACCGGCTGACCCCGGCCTCGCGTGCGGCAGCCAGTAAACGGGCGGTGGCCTCAACATTCAGCGCCTGAAACGCTGCGGCGGGGCCCCAGGCCGAGGAAAGCGCGGCACAGTGATAAATTGTGTCGATCCCGGCGAGATGCGGGCGCAGCGCAGCCGGGCTGGTGAGATCGAGGGTCAGAAACCTGGCCCCCTCTGCTGACAGGCGCTGGCCGATCCTGGCATCGCGCCCCTGGGCCAGCACGGATTGCCCCGCCGCCAGCAGCTGACGGGTGATTTCTGCGCCGAGGCAGCCTGTGGCGCCGGTGACAAGGATCTGACCCATCAGTAACGCAGCACCATGCCGCCGAGCGAAATGCCCGCTGATGTGCCGAGCAAAAGCACAAGCTCGCCACGTTGCAGCCGGTCAGTGATGATCGCTTCATGCAGGGCCGAGGGGATCGAGCTGGCGATCTGATTGCCGCTGTCGGCGAAGATGCGGATGACCTTTTCCCCGGGCAAACCCAGCCGCGCAAGTCCATGTTCTAGCGCGGGTGCACTGGCCTGATGTGGCACTATGCAGGCTAAATCACCCAGTTTTACCCCGGCCTGGTCCAGCAGCTTTCTGAGAAAGCCGGGCAGATAGCGCGAGCTGTGGCGCAGGGCGGCGCGGCCGTCCATCTGAAACACCGCGCCCTGGTGCAGCCGTGCCGGATCGCTTTGCAGGGTGATCCTGGTGCCCCCAGCTTCCAGCCTGCAGGCTGCGCTGGCGATGCTATAGGTCTCCATCCGGCTGGCCAGCACCCCCTGACCAGGGGGCGGATCGGGATCCGCGCCCAGAACCACGGCAGCGGCGCCGTCGCCAAAGATCGCGGCACAATCCGGCTGGCTCCAGTTAAGCCCGGCCGAGGCGATATCGGCTGAAAATACCAGCACTTTTCTGGCCTGACCTGCGGCGATTTTCAGCGCCGCCAGCTCGAGCGCCTGGACAAAGCTGAGGCAGGTCGCATTCACATCATAAGCGGGGATGCCGGAGGTACAGAGGTTCAGGCGGCGCTGGACCAGGGTGGCGGTTGAGGGGATCGGCTGCTCCATCACCCCGCAGGCCCCAAGGATCAGATCCAGCGCACTGGCCTCGAGGCCGGCGGCAGCAAGTGCTGCCTCAGCCGCCGCCGCTGCCATCATCGAACTGGTTTCGTCAGCTGCGGCGACGGCGCGGCTTTCCAGCCCGTAGCGTGCGGCTGTCGTCCCCTCAGCCCAGCCAAGATTGCGGTCGACTTCGGCCGAAGTCAGGCGGCGTCGCGGCATATAGCGCCCGGTTCCAAGGATTCGCAGCGCTGGTGCTCTGGAAAAATCTGTCATCTCTGAACCCATGCTGCATCTTAATGAACGCCGTTCATTAACCATTGACCGAAGCCGCTATCTCGGTCAAGAATATTTTTGAACGCCGTTAAATAACTATGGTGAGCCCCGCATGAGCCGACCCCAACGTGTGCCCCGGGCGCAGCTGCGTGAAGAGATCCTGCGGGCGGCAGGGCAGATTCTCAGCCGTGAGGGGGCTGAGGGGCTGACCGCTCGGGCCGTTGCGCGGGAGGTCGGCTATACGGCGGCCTCGATCTATAACGTCTTCGGTTCGATGTCGGACCTGCTGATGGAGCTGAACCGCGACACGCTGCTGCGGCTTGAAGAGCTGTTTGCACAATTGCCCGATGCCGCAGATCCGGCGGAAAAACTGCACCATCTGACCGCGGCCTATATCGCTTTCATGCAACAAAATCCGGCGCTCTGGCAGGCGATTTTCGGTGGGCTGCGTCAGCGCGAGCAGTTTCCGGACTGGTATGTCGCGGCGATTGCCGGGCTGAAGCAGAAGCTGGCCGGTCTGCTCGGGCAATATGCGCCCGGGCTGAGCGCGGAGCGGGCGGATCATCTGGCCGAGCAGCTTTACGTTGCAGTGCATGGCGCGGTGGCGCTGGATCTGGAACGCCGCCTCGATCTGCTGACCCGGCAGAGCGCCGTCTCGGTTGCGGCGGCAGTGCTGGATATGATCCTGCTCAGCCTGCGATCTGCTTCGTGAAGCCCGCCTTTATCCTCGGCTCGGGGCGCTGCGGCTCGACCCTTGTTTCACAGATCCTGCGGTTGCATCCGGAGGTGCTGAGCCTGTCGGAAGTGTTTTCAACTGCCGGGGCCAGGGCCTTTTCACCGCGGCCACTCAGCGGGGCGGCCTTCTGGCGCGTGATCGGCCAGGCGGACCGGCTCGGTGCGGCGCTTGGCAATCCGCAGCGAGCCCCGCGTGAGTTTCTCTACGGCAGTCAGCAGGGCAACAGATATGACCCCTTCGCCTGCCCGCCGCTGTTGCAGGTGGCACTGCCGCATCTGACCGACAGGCCGGATGCTTTGTTTGAAACTTTACGAAAACAGGCTCTGACATGGCCAGTTCAGAGCATTCAGGCGCATTATCTGGCGTTATTTGCGGCATTGAAGCAAGGCGCGGGGCAGGAGGTGCCGGTGGAGCGCTCGGGTGGCTCGCTGGTTGCGGCCAGAACCCTGCGCCGGCTGTTCCCGGACGCGCGCTTTGTGCTGCTGCATCGCAGCGGCGCCGAGACGGTTCTGTCGATGTGCGATTACCCGGCGGCGCGCCTGGCGCTGTACAGCTGGCAGCATTTCCGCCGTATCGGGCTCGATTTTCTGGCGCCAGACCATCATTATGGCCGGGGAGGGATCTGGCCGGTTCTGCAGCGTTTCAGCTGGCTGCTTCCGGTTCAAAGGATTCTCGATACCGCGCCCGATCCTGTCGGGATGGCGCGGTTCTGGTCAGAGATGATGCAGCGTGGCTGCGCTGCTTTGCAGGATCTGCCGGGGCCACAGCTTATGGTGCTGGAATATGAAGAGCTGGTGGCGCATCCGGCGGAAAACCTGGCGCGGCTGGGGTATTTTCTGACGGGCGGCGCGCCAGAGCCCTGGCTCAGCGCTGCCTCGGCCCTGCCGGAGCAGCGCCCCTCCCGCTCAGCCCGGCTGGAGCCGAAGGATCGCGCGGCCCTTGTCGCGGCCTGTGAACCGGGAGAGCAGGCCTTCGCCAGGCTGCGCGCAGCCCGCCAGGCCGGGTTGGATTTTAATGTTTAAAACCCTGTTCAGCCAGGATCTGTCACCAGGATCCTAACCATTCTGTGGCAAGCTGGTATCCACAGCTGCGGGTGGGGGCCCGTCACGGCACGGCTGCCGTATCTGTGGGGTGGTGCTGGTGAGGCAGGGTTCAGCGTGCCGCCAGGCATGGCTTTGGGTGCTGATATCTGTGCTGGCCATGCCTGGCCGCATATTGGCCGCGGGAGAGGGCAGTCGTGCTGTTCTGGTCATAAGCGACGATACTGGCGGCCTGCTGGCGGAACGCAGCCGGGCGGTGCAAGAGCTGCGGCTGGCAGGGGTAAGGGTTGAATTGCGCGGTCGCTGTTATTCGGCCTGCACCCTGTATCTGGGGCTTGAGACTGTCTGCGTCAGTCGCAGGGCGCGGCTCGGCTTTCATGGGCCGAGCTCATATGGCCGGCCGCTGGCCCGGCCCGAGTTTGAGCGCTGGTCGCGGCTGATGGCTGGATATTACCGTGAGCCTCTGCGCAGCTGGTATCTGCAGGCGGCGCGCTATGAGATTGCCGGCTATCTGACCCTTTCGGGGGCAGAGCTGATCCGTCTGGGCTATGCCGAATGCTGAGCCTGGGCCTCCGGCCTGTGCCCTTGGCAGCTCAGCTGCCGGGGAAGTTTACCGCCCGGCGATAGCCGCGCCCGCCATAGAGCAGGGCTTCGGGATCTTTTGACAAAGTGACCGAGGTGACGTGTCCCACAAAAATATGGTGGGTCTCCCAGTAGAGGGCGGTGGCCAGGCGGCATTCAAAAACCGCCGTTGCCCCGCTGATCATCGGCTGGCCCAGGCTGCCGGTCTCCCAGCTGGCGCGGTCAAACCGTTCGTCATGATTGGCCAGCCCGGCGCGACCGGCGAAAAGATTGGCGACATCCTGCTGGCCCTCATGCAGAAGATTGGCGCAGAAAGCCCGGTTCTTCAGGATGGCGGCTGCGGTCGAGCTGCGGTGATGGATACAGGCCAGCAGCGAGGGATGCTCACCATCCGCCGAAACCGAGGTCAGCGAGCTGATCGTCACGCCAAAACGCCCGGCCTCACCATCGGTCGTGGCCACGGCGACAAAAGTCGCGGCGCGGCTCATCCCCTCGATGAAGCAATCGCGCAGTTCATGATCCATGTTTCACCCCTGTACCCACATCACCCCTGCTCTGCCCCTCCCTTCGCATGATTTTGCGGCTGAGACGAGGGGGCAGCCGCAGGGTGGTTCTGCCAGCGCGGCCGTTCGCGCTGCAGTCTTTCGCCGGGCCGCAGATATTCAGGGCCGAAGGAGCGGGCAATCAGATCGAGCGCCGGGGCATCGATATGGCCGCGCGCCGCATCGAGCACGACGCTATCCGCAATATGCATCGCCAGAATGGTGGCGATCAGCGCATATTGCCCGGGGCCGGTCTCAACCGCATGGGCCAGACGGCATTCAAAAGCCACCGGGCTTGCCGCGATGCGGGGCGGCGCGATCCGGGTCGAGGGCGCAGGGCTCAGCCCGGCCAGTTCCAGCTCATTCACCCCGTCCGGCGCATCAATGGCGGTCAGGTTCATCGCATCAAGCAGCGCAGCGGGAACCAGATTCACCACGAAATCGCGGGTCGCGAGGATATTGCGGGCGCTGTGTTTCAGTGTGCCATCGGCTTTGCCGGTCAGGCCGAGGACAAGGGTCGGGGGCGCATCGCCGAGCAGATTGAAAAAGCTGAAAGGCGCGGCATTGATCTCCCCTGCCTCACTCTGGCTGACCACCCAGGCGATGGGTCTTGGCGTGACGCAGGCGGTCATCAGCTTATAGGCAATGCCCTCACCAAGGGCGGAAAAATCGAAATACATTGCTTCAGGTCTCGCTTCCACGCCGTCGTGCCAGTGCGGCGATCAGATCGGTGCGGGTGACAATACCGATGATCCTCGCACCTTCAAGCACGGGTACGGCATCGTTACGCCCCTCTGCCAGCAGTGAAAGCAGCTGCGGCAGCGGCGCATCCGGCCCGAGGCAGGGCACTTCGCGGTCCATCACCGCCGCGGCGCGCAGCGGCTGGCCATTGTCCGGGCGCAGCAATGCGGCGAGGGCGCGTGAAAACCGGCTCTGGCTGCGCGCCGCCTCGGCCTGGCCGGCGCGGATCAGATGGATCGGGAAGATCACCCCTTCATAGACCTGGCCCGGCCCGGTCACCGGCAGCGAGGAAAAGCCCCGGTCGCGGAAGATATCGGCCAGCTGATAGAACGGCGTCTCCGGCGTCACCGTGACAAGGTCATGCGACATGATATCTGCGGCGGTCAGATGATCGCTCTCATGGCTTGCGGCCAGGCGCTCGGCGGCGGCAATCAGCCGGGCCAGATCCTCGACCCCGATATTGGCGCTCTGGCGATAGTCGAGCAGCAGGTCCGACAGCTCAGCGCGCGACAGCGCCAGCCGGTCGAGCGGTGCCGGATCGGCCGCCGGGGCGGCGGGCTGACGGAACGGGTAATGCCGGCCGGTCAGATGCGCGAAAAGGGCGGCGACCGGGACGAGGGCGAGGGTGCCGATCGCGACCGGGGCCAGTACATAGAGCCAGCCGCTCTGCAGCAGCGGTTCGGGGTTGAGCACGGCGAGCAGAGCAACCGCCCCGCCGGGCGGATGCAGGGCACGGCAGAGCATCATCACCAGAACCGCCAGTCCGGGCGCGATAATGATCTGCAGCAGATGATTGTCGGTCAGCATCAGCAGCGCCAGCGCCGCCAGGGCCGAGACGCTGTTGCCGATCACCGCCGACCAGGGCTGGGCCAGCGGGCTGTTTGGCAGCGCGAACAGCAAAACCGCGCTTGCCCCGAAAGGCGCAATCAGAAACAGGCCAAAGCGGGCGCTGGGCAGGTCCGGGGCCAGCAGCAGCGCCAGGGCCAGCATCCCAAGACTGACACCGATGCTGGCGCGCAGGGTTTCCTTCCAGCCGGCAAAGGCCATTGCCGGCCCGGCATGGGCGATTTTTCGGTGCATCACTCGGCCCTCCGCCAGATTCAGCTCTCAGAGAGCCGATCCGGGCGGGGGCTGCAAGCGCTGCTGTGTCGGGCCGGGGCAAAACCGGCGCGGCGGCTCTGAACGGCCTCAGCCCTTCAGCTCGGCGGTTACCCGTACCGGGCCAGGGCTGCCCCGCAGCTTGGCGCGGTAGATCACCACCCCCTCAACCACCCGCATCACATAGGTGCGGGTTTCGGCAAAGGGGATGCTCTCGACCCAGTCGATGACATCGACATCGGGGCGTCGCGGATCACCGAATTCGGTGATCCAGCGCCGCGGACGCCCCGGCCCGGCATTATAGCCCGAGGCGACCAGCGCGATCGAGGGGCCGAATTCCTCGACCAGTTTCGCCAGATAGGCCGAGCCGACCTGGGCATTGAAACCGGGGTCATAAAGTTTCGACAGCGAATAGGTCAGGCCGATGTCTTTCGCCATCCGCTCGGCTGTTTCGGGCAGCACCTGCATCAGGCCACGCGCATTGGCCGAAGACCTGGCGATGGGCTCAAATTCGCTTTCGCGCCGGGCAATCGCCAGCGCCAGCGCCCGGCTGACCCTCAGCCCCTCCGGCACAAGGCGGGTCAGCGGGTAATAGCTGCGGGTCAGAATGGCACCGCGCTCGGCGGCCTGTTTCGACAGCACAAGGGCGATATGGGTCTGGTCCATCTGCAGCGCCATCTCGGCCAGCTGCGCGATCTCGCTGGTATCGAGACTTTCCGCCAGATGCAGCAGGAAGCGCTTCCCCTCGGCGCGGTTATCGGCAGCGAGCAGCAGCCGGGCCATCTGCAGAACCGATGAGCTGGCAAAACGTGACTGCTCCCAGCCCTGGGCCTGGCGGTCATCCAGCAGCGCCGGATCCAGCTCCAGCCCCAGTTTCTCGGCGGCGAGCAGGCCGTAATAGGCGGTCTGATGCCGGGCGGCGGTGCGGTAATGCGCCTCGGCCTGCGCCTTGCGCCCGGCCGCCTCTTCGGCGCGGCCCTGCCAGTAATCGGCCCGCGCCACCGAGATTGCGGTCGAGACCCCCTGGCGCAGATGGCCGAAATGGCGCAGCGCCGTTTCAGGGTCATTCAGCCGGCGCAGCGCGATAAAGCCGGCAAGGAATTCAAGATCGGCATAGGCTGATCCCGCGCTCAGCCCGTGGCGGGAGGCCACCCGATAGGCATCCTGAGCGCGGTCCTGACGCAGCAGCCAGCGGGCCAGCAGGGCGCGACGCGGCGCCCAGTCCCCGGCCCGGCCCAGCTGATCGGGCGCCGTCGCAAGGATCAGCGTGGCGGCTTCGGGGTAAAGATCACGCCGCATCCGCCAGGTGAAGCGCTCATAGGCCAAGCCGGGGTCAGATTGAAGCGCGGCAGGTATGGCCTCGATCAGCCTGTCAACCCCGGGCTGATCGCTGCGCAGAGCCAGCCGCGCCTCGGCGAGTTTACGCCTGCCCTCGGGCACCCGTGGCAGCATCCGCAAAGCCTCGGCCCGGCGCCCTTCCCAGAGCAGGGTCTCGAGCCGCAATTCATGCACCATGGCCACAGCTTCGGGCATCAGCAGTTGCAGGCTGGCCTCTTCCTCGGCGCTCAGCGACAGCTCGGCCCAGGCCCGCATTGCCTCGGTCTCGGCCATGGACGGCTGACCCAGCGCCCGATAGGCGCTGACGAGGGCCACAGCGCCAGCCCCGGTTCTGGGCGGATTTCCGGCGAAATAGGCCACAACCCGCGCCGGGGTCCGGGAGCGGGTGACCGCCTCCTCTCCCTTGCGGCGCAATAAGGCGAGGCCGGGCCAGTCCGGGCGGCGTTTAAGGAAATCCTCGTAATCCCCGAGCCGCCCCTCGCCGTCGCGCAGCCAGGACCAGAGCACGAAATCGCGGCCGAGCCCCTCGGGTGCGGCGGCAAGCGCCTCCTGCCACTGTTCCTTGCGCAGCAGATCCAGCGCCGTGGAGAGCTGTGCGGCGGGATCCGCCCGCAGCGGCAGCGGCGCGGCAAGGCTGGCAATGAGAAGCAGTCGGAGCAGGAGGGTCATGGCGGTGACTCTGCCAAAGCCCTGGTTTGGCGACAAGCCACGATCCTGTCAGAACGGGGCTTCCTGCCTGTCACTCGCGCTTGGCAAGCGGCTTTTGCACCGCTAAGGAAGTCGACGTTACACAGAGGGGCGAGAGGCCCCCTAAGCCCATTATCAGGAGATGCGTACCATGTTCCAGGGATCAATCCCCGCTTTGGTTACGCCGTTCAAGGACGGCGCACTGGATATGGATACGCTGAAGAAGCTGGTCGACTGGCAGATCGAGCAGGGCTCGACCGGCCTCGTTCCGGTCGGCACCACCGGCGAAAGCCCGACCCTGACCCATGAAGAACATGAGGCAGTGATCGAGGCGGTGGTGAAATTCGCTGCCGGTCGCGTGCCGGTGATTGCCGGGGCCGGCTCAAACAACACTGCCGAGGGCATCCGCCTGATCCAGCATGCCGAGCGCGTTGGCGCCGATGCGGCCCTGGTGGTCACGCCTTATTACAACAAACCGAACCAGGCTGGCCTGATCGCGCATTTCACCGCGCTGCATGATGCCTGCAATCTGCCGATTGTGATCTATAATATCCCGGGCCGCTCGGTCATTGATATGACCCCCGAAACCATGGGCGAGCTGGCCAAACTGCGCCGCATCGTCGGGGTGAAAGACGCGACCGGAAAAATCGAGAAAGTCAGCCAGCAGCGCCAGAGCTGCGGCCCTGATTTCATTCAGCTTTCCGGCAATGACGATACCGCCCTGGCCTTCAACGCCCATGGTGGTCATGGCGCGATTTCGGTCACGGCGAATATCGCACCGAAGCTCTGCGCTGAATTCCAGGCCGCCACGCTGCGCGGCGATTTCAAAACCGCGCTGGAATACCAGGATCGTCTGTTCCCGCTGCATGAGGCTATCTTCATCGAGCCGGGTCTGGTCGGGGCCAAATATGCGCTCTCGCTGCTGGGACGCTGCAGCGAAGAGGTCCGCCTGCCGCTGGTCGGCCTGAGCGAGGGCACCAAAGCGCGCATCCGCGTCGCGATGCAACATGCCGGTCTGCTCTGACCCCATCCGATTGCGGGCCCGGCAGTGAAGGCTGCCGGTGCCTCCGCCAATCTGCGCGGCGCGGGGCTGATGAGCCTTTCGATGGCGGGATTCGCGGTTGAGGATCTGTTTCTGAAAAAAGCCGCCGCCAGCCTGCCGATCGGGCAGATCATGGTGATCATGGGCTTTTCCGGCGCGGTTTTCTTCGCTTTGCTGGCGTTTCGCGCCGGTGAGGCGGCTCTGCCCCGCGCTTTTCTCTGCCGTCCCATGCTGATCCGCTCGGTCCTCGAGATTTCGGGGCGGCTGTTTTATTCGCTGGCGATTGCCCTGACGCCTATGGTCGGTGTGGTGGCGATTCTTCAGGCCACACCGCTGATGGTGGTGGCGGGCGCGGCGATGTTCTTTGGCGAGAAAGTGGGCTGGCGACGCTGGTCGGCGGTGGGCTTTGGCTTTCTCGGGGTGCTTGTGGTGCTGCGTCCGGGGCTTGATGGCTTCTCTGTGCTGTCTTTGCTGGCCCTGGCCGGAATGCTGGGCTTTGCCGGGCGCGATCTGGCGACGCGCGCCGCACCGAGAACCCTGTCGAACCGCCAGCTGGGCACGGCTGGTTTCACCATGCTGGGCATCGCCGGGCTGATTGTTCTGGGCTTCAGCGAAGGCGCGCGCCTGCCCGATCTGCGTGAGGCCGGGCTGATCCTCGGGGCGACGGTCTTCGGCGTGGCAGGCTATCACGCGCTGACCGCGGCGATGCGCACCGGCGAGCTGGTGGCCGTGGCCCCCTTCCGCTACACGCGCCTGCTGTTTGCTCTGATCCTGGCGGTTTTGCTGCTGGGGGAGCGGCCGGATACAATGACCCTTGCCGGCAGCGCGATGATTGTCGGCAGTGGGCTTTATGCGCTGATCCGCGCGCGCAGAGCCCAAAGCTGAGTCCGGCCCGCTTGCCTCAGCGCACGCCATCGCCTATTTCCACAGGATCATGCAGAAAAAACACGATCCTAATTCCAGACTGATTGCTGAAAATCGCCGGGCGCGGTTCGATTATCATATCGAAAGCGACCTGGAGGCGGGGATTGTGCTCCAGGGGTCGGAAGTGAAAAGCCTGCGGCTGGGCGGCTCGAATATCGCCGACAGCTATGCCTCGGTCGAGGGGGGCGAACTCTGGCTGATCAACGGCTATATCGCGCCCTATCGCCAGTCGAATGCCTGGGACAGCCATGAAGAGCGCCGTCGCCGTAAGCTGCTGGTCTCAAAGCGGGAACTCTCGCGTCTGTGGTCGGCCACCGCGCGTGAGGGCATGACCATTGTCCCCTTGCGGCTTTATTTCAATGAGCGCGGCATGGTGAAAATTGCCCTCGGTGTGGCCAAGGGTAAGAAGCTGGCGGATAAGCGTGAAACCAGCGCCAAGCGGGACTGGGATCGCCAGAAAGCCCGGATCATGAAGCAGGGTCATCAGGGCTGAGACCGGCATCAGCCCTTGCTAAGGGCTGATATGGTGGTGTCTCGCTGCGCAAACACAACATTTGCCAGAAGGCTGCGGATCAGGCAGCATCTTGCTGCCCGGGGGCGGCACCAGCCGTCCCGCCGGGTGCAAAGCCGGAGCAAACCGGCTTCAGGAGGGATGTTCTGATGGAACCGATGCAATTGCTTCTTCAGCTGGTTGCCGGACTTGTCGGCGGCAATGCAGCAGGGGCAGGACTTAAGAATATCAGTATGGGCACTGCCCTGAACTCAATCATCGGCCTTATTGGCGGCTTTGGCGGCGCACAGATCCTGGCTCTGCTGGGCCTTGGCGGTGCGGCGGCAGGCGGGGGGGCCGGGTTCGACACGGCCGCCCTGATCCAGAGTATCGTCGGCGGCGGCGCCGGGGGCGGCATTCTGGTGGCCATTGTCGGGGCGATCAAAAAGACTCTGGCGCGCTGAGAAAGGCGAAACAGCCCTCCGCGCTCCGGCTGCGGAGGGTTTTCACGCGGCTGCGATTCTGAATCCGCACTCACAGGCCCGCGCGGGCTTGCATGATGATCTCTGGGGGATATAGGGGAAGCAATCCGTTCGATCCTGGACCTGAGGCACCGATGGCGATGACCCCTTCTCCGAGTGATGATCCGATGACTCTGGTCTCGACTGACTGGCTTGGCAAGCATCTGAAGGATCCGGATCTGAGGATTCTGGATGCCAGCTGGTTCATGCCGGGCGTCGCCCGCGATCCCCGGGCCGAATATCTCGCCGGGCATATTCCCGGCGCGCGGTTCTTTGATATCGACGAAATTTCCGACAGCCGTTCCAACCTGCCGCATATGGCCCCCCCGGTTGAGAAGTTCATGTCCCGGTTGCGGGCGATGGGCATCGGCGACGGGCATCAGGTGGTGGTCTACGATTCCTCCGGGGTTTTCGCCGCGGCCCGGGTTTGGTGGACCTTCCGCCTGATGGGCAAGACTGATGTGGCGGTGCTGGATGGTGGTCTGCCGAAATGGCAGGCCGAAGGACGCCCGGTTGACGATCTGCCGCCGGTGATCCGGGACCGGCATATGACCACCTCTCGCCAGAACCAGCTGGTACGGGATGTGACCCAGGTCGCCCATGCCGCCAAACTCAAACAGGCGGTTGTGGTGGATGCCCGCCCTGGCCCGCGCTTCCGCGGCGAGGTGGCCGAGCCGCGTCCGGGCCTGCGCCCGGGGCATATTCCCGGCGCGCTCAATCTGCCCTATGCCGAGCTGATCGCCGCCAATGGCACGCTCAAACCGGTGCCCGAGCTGAAAGCCGCCTTTGAGGCCGCAGGCGTCGACCTGGCGCGGCCGGTGATCACCAGCTGCGGCTCGGGGATTTCTGCCGCCGTGCTGGCGCTGGCGCTGGAACGCATCGGCCATCGGGACTGGTCGCTCTATGACGGCTCCTGGGCCGAATGGGGCATGTATGAGGATTTGCCGGTCGCTACCGGACCGGCAGAATAGGGCGCGGTTTCCCAGAAGGGATCCGGCCAAGCCTGTTGAGAAGAGGATAAAATGCTCGAGGCTCTGAACCCCCAGCCGCAGGATAAAATCCTGCAACTCATCGCGATGTTCCGTGAGGACAAGCGCGACGGCAAGATCGATCTTGGTGTCGGCGTCTATAAAGACGCGACTGGCCTCACTCCGGTGATGCGCGCCGTGAAGGCGGCCGAGAAGAAGATCTGGGAGGCAGAGACCACCAAGACCTATACTGCTCTGGCGGGCGAGCCCGGCTATAATGCGGCGCTGTCTGGCCTGATCCTCGGCGAGGGCTATGGCGATCGTCTGGCCTCGGCCTCGACCCCGGGCGGGACCGGCGCGCTGCGCCAGGGCTTTGAACTGGCCCGTCTGGCCAATCCGGATCTCAAAGTCTGGCTCTCGGCCCCGACCTGGCCGAACCATCCGTCGATCCTGAAGTTCCTGAAGATCGAAATGGCGGAATATCGCTATTTCGACGTTGCGACCTCGGGTGTTGATTTCGACGCGATGCTCGCTGATCTCGATGGGGTGAAAGAGGGCGATCTCGTGCTGCTGCACGGCTGCTGCCACAACCCGACCGGCGCCAATCTGACCATGGCGCAATGGGATCAGGTGATCGCGCTTCTCCAGGCCAAAAAGGCCGTGCCGATGGTCGACCTGGCCTATCAGGGCTTTGGCGACGGGCTTGACGCCGATGCCGAGGCGACCCGCAAAGTGGCGGCAGCTTTCCCGGAAGTCATCATCGCGGCGTCCTGCTCGAAAAACTTCGGCATCTACCGCGAGCGTGCAGGCCTCGTCATCGCGCTTAGTTCGGCGGATCGTAAGGCCGTGGTCCAGGCCAATCTCAACTTCCTCAACCGCCAGACCTATTCCTTCCCGCCCGATCACGGCGCGCGGATCGTGACCACGATCCTTGAGGATGCGGCTCTGACCGCTGACTGGAAGGCCGAGCTGGAAGAGACCCGCCTGAATATGCTGAACCTGCGGGTGCAGCTGGCGGAAGAGCTGCGCAAGGCCAGCAATTCGGATCGCTTTGATTTCGTGGCGCATCACCGCGGCATGTTCTCGCGTCTGGGCCTGAGCGAGGCCCAGGTGAACCGTCTGCGTGAAGAACATGCGGTCTATATGGTCGGCGATTCGCGGATCAATATCGCCGGTCTGAACAAAGACACCGTGCCGGTTCTGGCAAAGGCTATTGCTTCGGTGCTCTGAAGCGGGCCCGCACAAATAATAAACCCCGCCCGGCAGGATCCTGGCGGGGTTTTTTCATGACGGATGGCCGGGCTTTCCGGACCAGGGCCCGCGCCCCTGGAAAGCCGCAGCAGCCTCAGCGCTGATATTTGATGAAAGGCGTTACTCTGGCGATGCGGTCATAGAGCTGGCGCGCCGTGGCGTTGAATTCCTGGGTCAGCCAGTACACAGCCGGGGTGCCATTGGCATCGGCCCGTGCATAGACCGCCTCAATCAAAGCCCGTCCGGCCCCGGTGCCGCGCGCCTCGGGGCTGACGAACAGATCCTGAAGATAGCAGACCTCTTCCACGCGCCAGTTATGCGGGTGGAAAATACCGTGCACCAGGCCAATCGCCCGGCCCTCAGCCTCGGCGATCAGGCCAAACTGGGCCTTCACTTCCGGGTCGGTCAGCCTTTTGAAGGTGGTTTCATAGACCTGCTCGGGGACGCTGGATTCATAAAATTCCAGATACTGCGTCCAGAGCTGCCGCCACACGGGCTCATCGGCCGGGCAAAGGGGGCGAATGGTCACTGACATCGGCAATCCTGTTATGTGAAATAGCCTGCGTGCCTCAGCAGGGGGCGCGGTGCCAGCGGCATGGGGCGGCGCGAAATATAGTCATTGGGCGCAAAGCCTGTAAAGCCAGGCCGGTCTCTGGCTCTGCCCTGCCCGGAGACCGGGCAGGGCATCAGAATTGCGGGCGCCCCGGATGCAGAAGCGGGGCGCGCCCCGTCAGTTCATGCCGAGCGCTTCGCGGATCGCGCGGTCAATCTCTTCCTGACGCCGGGCATCCGGCATGCCTTCCTGGTTCGAGCCGCCCTGATAGACCGGGGCGTTCGAGCCATCGAAATAGGGCACTTCCTCGGGCATGATCGGCCGGTCCACGCCGCCGATATCGGGCGAGGGACCAAGCGCCGGATTGCCACCCTGAACCGTGTTCTGCGGCACGGCTTTCGGCAGGGGCATCGGTGGCACCCCTTTGTTGATCCGCAGCATCACCTCTTTCCAGATTTCGGCCGGCAGACCGCCGCCGGTGACGCCGGTCAGCGGCCGGTTATCGTCATAGCCGAGCCAGACCCCCACCACATAATCAGCGGTAAAGCCGACGAACCAGGCGTCGCGTGACGAGTTGGTGGTGCCGGTCTTGCCTGCGGATTCGCGGTCGGGCAGGCGTGCCCTACCGCCGGTGCCCGAGGTCATGACCTCGCTCATCATATAGATCAGCGCATGGGCCGCCTCTTCCGAGATCACCCGCTCGCCGATGCCGCCGCCCTGGCCGAACAGTTCTTCATCCTCGCCCTGCAGCCGCAGGCGGCGCAGCCCGTAGGGGGTCACCGAAGATCCGCCGTTCAGAATGCCGGCATAGGCGCCGGTCATTTCGATCAGCGTTGATTCACTGGCCCCAAGCGCAAGGGCCGGACCATCGGCCATTTTTGAGGCCACGCCGAATTCGGTCGCAACCTTGCGCACCAGATCGCGGCCCACCAGCTCTGAGATCTTCACCGCCGGAATATTGCGGCTTTCGGCCAGGGCCTGGGTCAGGGTGATCATGCCCTTGAATTTGCCGTCGTAATTCTTCGGGCTATAGGGGCCGGATCCGGGAACGTTGATCGTATAGGGCGCGTCATCGACGTAATCCATCGGGCTGTAGCCCAGATCCATCGCCACCGCATAGACGAAGGGCTTAAAGGCCGAGCCGGTCTGGCGCAAAGCCATAGTGGCGCGGTTAAAGTCACCGGCGCGCGGGATCGCCCGGCCGCCGACCATGGCGCGCACCGCCCCGTCTGAGCTCATCACCACAATCGCCGCCTGGGCGGTCGAACCCTCTTTGACCTTGGTGTCGAAGACCGATTTCAGAGCCGCTTCGGACTGGCTCTGCAGCCCCTGATCCAGCGTGGTTTCGATGATCACATCCTCAGTGGTGTCGCGCGCCAGGTAATCGGGCGTGGTCTCCATCAGCCAGTCGGCGAAATAGCCACCGTTCTTCTGCCGCGCCGCTTCGGAAAGCTGGGCGGGGTTGGCCCGGGCCTCATCGGCTTCGGCTTTGGTCAGATAGCCCTGCTCTTCCATCAGACCGATCACCACATTGGCGCGGGTCTGCGAGCGCCCGAGGTTGGCGGTCGGGGCCAGGGCCGAGGGGGCCTGGAGCAGACCGGCCAGCATTGCCGCTTCGGCCGGGGTCACATTGGCGGCCGATTTGCCGAAATAGCGCTGCGCTGCGGCCTCAAAGCCACGCGCCCCCGCCCCGAGATAGGCGCGGTTCATATAGATGGTCAGAATATCCGCCTTGGAATATTTCAGCTCCATCGCGATCGAATAGGGCACTTCCTTCAGCTTGCGCCTGATGCCGCCCCCGCGGCAGTCGCGCTCATATTCCGCCTCGGATTTCCACTGCGCCGGATCGTAATTCACCCCAAGGCACAAGAGTTTTGCCACCTGCTGGGTGATGGTCGAGCCGCCATTGCCCTGAAACGCACTGCGCCCTTCCGAGAGGTTGATCCGGATGGCGCTGGCAATGCCGCGCGGGCTGACGCCGAGATGGTAGTAGAAGCGCTTGTCTTCGGTGGCGACAATGGCGTGATGCAGATGCGGCGACACGGTCGTGGTGTCGATCTGACCGCCGAAAGTCTCGCCCCGCCAGGCAAAGACCTTACCGTCGCGGTCGAGCATGGTGACCGAGCCTCGGGCCCGGCCGTCCAGCAAAGTGTCGAGTGGCGGCAGCTGGCTGTAGAAATAAAACACCACCCCGCCCAGAACGAGGGCGGAAACCGCGGTCACACGCCAGAGCACCGCCCAGATGATGCGCCAGAAGAACAGGAATGTTCCCATGATAAAGCCATGGCGGCGCGCCGGGCGCCGGGCTTTCGCGGCTGCCGGTTTAGGGGCCGGGCGGCGCGAGGGTGGTGGCTTTGGCGGCTGGCGTCCGCCGCCCGATGTGCCGCCACCCCCGGAGGCGCCCCCGGAGCCGCCGCCGGAGGAAGGAGCCCGCGAAGGATAACGCTTGTCTGCTACCAGGGGGCCTCTGCCCCCGCCACTCGTTGCCATATGTCTGTATGCCCGTGCCTTTACCTGGCGGCTCCGACCTCTGACAGGTCTTTGCGCGATTGCGGCGAGACTAACCTGCTTTTGTCGGGTTGCGAAGGGCAGGGCGCAGCGATTCGAATCTCCGGGCCGCCTGAAAAACGGGCAAAGCCACCGATCACCGCATTTTTTTTGGACAGGTCAGCGGTTTGGCGACAGTCAGAGCCGCCGCTTTCTTGTGCTGCAGCAGCGAAATCCCGCCTGATTTCCACAAGGCCAGTCCCGGGCCGACCTGAAAGACAGAGGGGAAAGAGGTGAAACTGATCATTGCGGCACTGAAACCATTCAAGCTCGACGAGGTGCGCGAGGCGCTGACCCTGATCGGCGTCCGCGGAATGATGGTGACAGAGATTAAGGGCTTTGGCCTGCAGTCGGGCCATACCGAAATTTACCGTGGTGCCGAATATGCGGTGAATTTCGTTCCGAAGCTGCGCCTTGAGATCGTCGTGCCCGACGCTCTGGCCGAGCAGGTGGTCGACACGATCGCCCGCACCGCCCGGACCGATAAGATCGGTGACGGCAAGATTTTCGTCCTCGACGTCGCGCAGGCGCTGCGGGTTCGCACCGGCGAAACCGGCGATGATGCGATCTGAGCAAAGACCCAGTGAAGGGGAAAAGAAAATTATGAGCAATTTCTCAAAACTTTCCGGTCTGACGGCGCTTGCCGCACCGCTTCTGGCCAGCCTGCCCGCCTGGGCCCAGGAGGCTGCGGAAACGGTTGCAGAAACCGCCGCCGGGGTCGTGGAGGAGGTTCCGGCCCCCGATAGCGGCGATACCGCATGGATGCTGATCTCGACCGCGCTGGTGCTGTTCATGATCATTCCGGGTGTGGCGCTGTTCTATGGCGGTCTGGTGCGCAGCAAAAACATGCTGTCGGTGCTGATGCAGACCACCACGATCACCGCCATGTGCCTGGTGATCTATGTGCTTTACGGCTATTCCTTTGCCTTCGGCGGCGGCGAGGGCCCCTATTTCGGCGGGTTTGACAAGCTCTTGCTTGCCGGTATCGGCCCGGACACGCTTTCGGGCAGCATTCCGGAATATGTCTTCATCAGCTTCCAGGCCACTTTCGCCGCCATCACCTCGGCGCTGATCATCGGCGGCTTTGCCGAGCGGATCAAATTCAGGGCGGTGCTGCTGTTCATCTTCCTCTGGGTGACCATCGTTTATTTCCCGGTTGCGCATATGGCCTGGGATGCGAATGGCCTGTTCTTCGGCTGGGAGGTCTTTGACTTTGCCGGTGGTACGGTTGTGCATATCAATGCCGGTGTGGCGGCTCTGGTCGGGGCGATCTGCGTCGGCAGGCGCGTCGGCTATGGCAAGGATAATATGGCGCCGCATTCGCTGACCCTGACCCTGGTCGGCGCGGGCATCCTGTTTGTCGGCTGGTTCGGCTTTAATGCCGGTTCGGCGCTGGGCGCGAATGGCACTGCCGGTCTTGCGATGATCAATACCTTCACCGCCACGGCCGGTGGTATCCTCGGCTGGGTGGCGGTGGAAGCGATCACCCGTGGCAAAGCCTCGATGCTGGGCGGGGCCTCGGGCATGATCGCAGGTCTGGTTGCCGTTACCCCGGCGGCCGGGGCGGTTGGCCCGGTGGGGGCGATCTTCCTTGGCGCGATTGCTTCGGCTGGCTGCTATTATTTCGTGGCGGTGGTGAAGAACCGGTTCGGTTATGATGACAGCCTCGATGTCTTCGGTATCCATGGCATCGGCGGCATCATTGGCGCGGTCGGCGCAGGCATCTTCGCGGCGCCGGCGCTGGGCGGCCAGGGCTTCCCCGGCGAACGCGGCATGGGCGAGCAGGTCTTCTACCAGATCGCGGCCGTTGGCATCACCATTCTCTACTGCGCCATCGTCTCGTTCATCCTGTTCAAAGTGGTTGGCGCTCTGACCGGCGGGTTGCGCGTCAGCGAAGAGGCCGAGCGCGAAGGGCTTGACCTCACCTCGCATGGCGAGCGCGCCTATCATAACTGAGCTGTGTCAGGCCCTTTCGGGGGCCTGACCTGGCCGAAAGCAAAAGGCCCGCCGGGAAACCTGCGGGCCTTTTCACCATCCTGCTTTGCCACAAGGGCCGAAGCGGTCAGCTGTTCTGCAGATCCTGGATCAGCGCATCGATATTGCCTTTGCGCCTGTCGAGCATCGCGCCGATCTCGCTGCGCTCAGAGGCGAGCATATTCACCCCCTCGATGATGATATTGAAGAACAGGTCACGGCCGCTGCGGCTCGAGACATGCCAGCGCAGATCGAAAGGCGCCTCGCCCTTCAGATGCGCGACCGAGATCACCTCGAAATAGCTCTTGATCGGGCGGGCGCCGGTCACTTCGATCCGGCCGCCGATAAATTCGCGGAAGCGGCGGCCATATTTGCGGCTGATATAGCCCTGGAAAGCCTGGGTATAGGCGGCGAGCTGGGCCTTGCTGGCCTGGCGGGCCGCGGTGCCCAGCGTCGACTGGGCAATCTGCGGCACATCGGCATAGCGGACAAACAGCTTCTCAAAGCTGCCATACATCTGCTTTTCCGACTGGCCCGAGCTGATGATCTTGTTGATATCGGCCACCGCACTGTCAATCAGTGCCCGCGCCTGGCCATCGGTAAGGGCGAAAGCGGGGGCCGCGCCGAAAGCGGCGGCGGCGACAAGGCCTGTTCCGAGGAAACGGCGGCGCGAAAGGCCGGGAACGAGTGTTACAGACATGTCAGTCCTCGTAGGGATCGATAAAACCGGAATCCTGATAGGGATCGATGAAATCCCCATCCGCAGCTGCATCCCCTGTGCCCCCTTTCGCTTTCGCGATCTGGTGACGCCGGTTCTGCTGATAGAGCAGGCGCAGCTGGCTATAGCTGTCAGCGCTCTCATATAGGAGCGAATCCACGGTATCGGAATAGCGGTAGCGGCTGTTCAGGCGGGAAGCCGCCTCAAGCCCCAGCACCGCAGTGGCATCATCGCCCTCAAACACATTGTTTAGCGGGTTCATCGCCATATCTGCGGCAATGCCAATGGTGTCGCGCAGATTAGAGGGGCCAAACACCGGCAGTTCGATATAGGGGCCTTCGCCGACACCCCAGACCGCGAGCGTCTCGCCGAAATCAGCATCGGTCTTGGGCAGCTGCAGCACGCTGGCCACATCGAACAATCCGCCGATCCCGGCAGTGGCATTCACCGCAAAGCGCAGCGTGTTATTGGTGGCATCCTCAATCCGGGCCTGCAGGATCTGGTTCAGCACCACGCCAGGCAGATCGAGCGTATCGGCGACATTGGACACGCCCTGCCGCAAAGGCTCGGGCAGAACGGTGCCATAAACCTTGGAGGCCGGGCGCACGAGCACGGTATCCAGGCCTTTGTTCACGCCATGCATGGCACGGTTCACCGGCTCGATCGGATCCTGGATGCCATCCGCCGAAGGGGCACGGGCACAGGCTGCGGGCAGGACCAGCAGCAGGCTGACGGCCAGGGGGCTGAACAGAATACGGAACTGCAAAGAAAGGCCTCAGCTGGGTCAGAGAAAAAGGGAGGATACCGGCACTGGCGCCACAAAGCGATGCGACCAATGCCTGAAGGCATTAAGGGCTGGCAAAGCGCAAGACAACACGCATTCTCTGTGGCATGGTCATATTGGCAGCCTTTGGCCAGCAGAATCTATCCTTTCGGCATTGCAAACACAATTTCGGAGCAGGATTTTGAGCAAAGATCAGCTGCAATCCGGGCGAGGTGAGCTCGCCGAGGTCCGGGCCCTGTCGCGCAAGGCGCTGTTCGCGGCCATCCTGTTTTCGGTCTTTGCGAATCTGCTGATGCTCACCTCGCCGCTGTATATGCTGCAGATCTATGACCGGGTGCTGCTCTCCCGTTCCGAGCCAACGCTGATCGCTTTATCGGTGCTGGTCTGCTTTTTGTTTCTGATCATGGGGGTGTTGGATCATGCCCGCGCCCGTATTCTGGCCAGGATCGGGGCGCGTCTACAGGAAAAACTCGATCCGCGCGTGCTCTCGGCCTCTTTTCGCCGGCTGACTTTGTTTCCGGCAGATCGCGAGGCGCGCAGCGCCCAGGCGGATCTGGAAACCCTGGCGCGGTTCTGGGGTTCTCCATTGCTGCAAAGCCTGCTCGATCTGCCCTGGACGCCGGTGTTTATCGGCGCTTTGTTCATC
This sequence comes from Pseudogemmobacter faecipullorum, assembly GCF_020539525.1. Taxonomy (GTDB): domain Bacteria; phylum Pseudomonadota; class Alphaproteobacteria; order Rhodobacterales; family Rhodobacteraceae; genus Pseudogemmobacter; species Pseudogemmobacter faecipullorum. The sequence goes on from NZ_JACDXX010000016.1 coordinate 47,992, forward strand.
TTTCATCCGCTGATGGGCTGGTTCGCGGTGGCTGCGGCGGTGCTGCTTTTGTTCATGGCCTGGGCCAATCAGCGCAGCACCGAAGAGATCACCCAGGCCGCAACCATGGCCGGCTTTGCCGCCGACCGTCAGGCCGAGAATTTGAAATCGGAATCGGAACTGGTGCGCTCGCTCGGGATGAGCGGCAATGCTTTTGCCCGCTGGTACCGGCTCCGTCGTGAGGCCCAGTCGAGGACGATGGCGCTGAATGATGCGGCCGGGGCGTTTCAGGTCACTTCGAAAACCCTGCGGCTGTTCCTGCAATCGGCGATTCTGGGCCTTGGCGCCTGGCTGGTGCTGCGCAATCAGCTCTCGGCGGGGGCGATGATCGCCGGGTCGATTTTGCTGGGCCGGGGGCTGCAGCCGATCGAGGGTACGATCAGCCAGTGGGCCATGCTGTCGCGCAGCCGCGCCGCGCGCGAGCGGCTGGTGAAGCTGCTGAGCGATGCTCCGGCCGAAGCAGAGCGCACCCGGCTGCCCCGCCCCGCCGCGCGGATTGAGGCCAGCGGCATGAGTGTGATGCCGCCCGGAGACAACCGTCCGGTGCTGCGCGGCGTCAGCTTCCGGGTAGAGCCAGGCCATGCGGTGGGGGTGATCGGGGCCTCGGGCTCGGGCAAAAGCTCGCTGGCGCGGGCGATCTGTGGCGTCTGGCCCCCGGCTGTGGGCCAGATCAGGCTCGATGGGGCGACGCTCGATCAGTATGATCCGGATCTGCTGGGCAGCTATATCGGCTATCTGCCGCAGCGGGTGACTTTGTTCGATGGTACGATTGCCGAGAATATCGCCCGGCTGGATGCGGCGGCGGATCCGGCCGGGGTGGTGAAGGCGGCGCAGCAGGCGGCGGTGCATGATCTGATCCTGCGGCTGCCCAGGGGCTATGACACCCAGGTCGCGACCATGGGCGGACAACTTTCGGGCGGGCAGATCCAGCGCATTGGCCTGGCGCGGGCCTTTTATGGCAATCCGGTGATCCTCGTGCTGGATGAGCCGAATTCCAATCTCGACAATGACGGTTCGCAGGCGCTGAACCAGGCGATACGGCTGGCCAAAGCGGCGGGCTGTTCGGTGTTCATCATGGCGCATCGTCCGGCGGCCATCCAGGAATGCGAGCTGCTGCTGGTGATGAAAGACGGCATGGTCCAGCATTTTGGCCCCCGCGATCAGGTGCTGCGCGAGGCGGTCAGAAATGCCGGTGATATCCTGCGCCCGGGGCCGGTTGCGGTGGCCTCTGAGCCTGTCAGCCCGCCTGAACAGGCCGCGCGGGAGGGGGGCGTTGCATGAGCCGTTCCCATGACCCCGGGCCGAAACCATGGTCGATGCGGCAACCGCTGGCGCTGGGCTTTGGCGCGCTGGCGGTGCTGGTGCTGGGCTTTGGCCTCTGGGGCTCGGTCAGCACCCTCTCGGGCGCGGTGGTGGCCCCGGGTCAGATCGAGGTCGAGCAGAACCGCCAGGTGGTGCAGCATCCCGATGGCGGCGTGGTGGCCGCTATCGAGGTGATCGAGGGCGGCCGGGTTGCGGCCGGGGATGTGCTGATCCGCCTCGATGGCGGGCTGCTGAAGACCGAGCTGGCGATTGTCGAGGGGCGGCTGAGCGAGGCGATTGCCCAGCGGGCGCGGCTGGTGGCGGAACGCGACCGGCTCGCCGCGCCGGTCTTCCCGGAGGCTTTGCTGCAGGAGGCGGCACTGCGCGCCGAAGTGGCTGAGCAGATCGAGGGCCAGACCAGCCTGTTTATCGCCCGTACCGAGGCGGCAGATCAGGAAAAGGCGCAGCTGCAGCGTCAGGTCGGCCAGATCCGCGCCCGGATCAGCGGCTTTGACGCGCAGCAAGAGGCGGTTGAGGTGCAGCTGAGCCTGATCCGCCAGGAGCTGACCAGCCAGCAAAGCCTGCTGGACCGGGGGTTAACCCAGGTCGGCTCGGTTCTGGCTTTGCAGCGCGAGGAAGCGCGGCTGATGGGCCAGGCCGGTGATCTGATCTCGAGCCGGGCCCAGGCCGAGGAGCGGATCACCGAAATTGAGCTGGCGATCGGCAATATTGATGTGGTGCAGCGCGAGGAAGCCACCGACCGGCTGCGCGAAAGCGCGCCGCTGGAGCTGGAGCTGGCCGAACGACGCAGCAGCCTGCGCGAGCGCATCGACCGGCTCGATATCCGTGCCCCGGTTTCGGGCATCGTGCTGGGGCTGACGGTGACCACGCCCCGGGCGGTGCTGCGTGCAGCTGATCCGGTGCTCTATATCGTGCCCCAGGACCGGCCACTGGTGATCGCGGCCCGGATTTCCCCGATTGATGTCGATCAGGTCTGGGTTGGTCAGGAGACCGAGCTGGTGTTTTCGGCCTTCTCCGCCCGCTCGACGCCGCAGCTCAAGGGCAGGGTCAGCCTGGTCTCGGCGGATGCTTTCAATGATCAGAATGCGCAGGTCAGCTTCTACCGCGCCGAGATCGTGCTCGAGCCGGGCGAGATTGACCGGCTCGAGGGGCTGGTGCTGATGCCGGGCATGCCGGTTGAGGCCTTTATCCGCACCGAAAGCCGCACGCCGCTGGCCTGGCTGCTGAAGCCCTTTACCGATTACTTCAACCGCGCCATGCGCGAGACCTGACCTCCGGCCCGCAAGCCCCGGCATCCATGGTTGAGATTCGGTCTGCCCCGGCCCTAAGATCGCGGTTGCAGCTGCTGCCTTTGTCTGGCCGCAGCCGAGAGAACCGGAGCCGCCCCCATGAGCCGCAGACCCCTCGGTGCCAATGAGCCGCGCAATCCTGGCATGGCGCTGGAAGAGGCCTGGTTTACCGGCAGGGCCATCAACCGCCCGGCGGCCGAACGCCGCGCCGCCCGGCTGACCTCGGGCCGCTCGGTCAAAAAAGAGCATCAGGCCGCCTGGCTGCTCAATGCTCTGCGCTGTATCGATCTGACGACGCTTGCCGGCGATGATACCGGCGCCAGGGTGAAACGGCTCTGCGCCAGGGCGCGTCAGCCACTTGATCCGGTGATCGTGACCGCGCTGGGCCTTGAGGAGGCGCAGATCAGGGTGGGGGCGGTCTGCGTCTACCCGACCATGGTGCGCCATGCCGTGGCGGCATTGCAGGGCAGCGGTATTCCGGTCGCCTCGGTCGCCACCGGCTTTCCCGCCGGTCTGATGCCTTTGCCGCTGCGGCTCGAGGAGATCCGCTATGCGGTGGGCGAGGGGGCGGAGGAGATAGATATCGTCATCACCCGCGAACATGTGCTGACCGGCAACTGGCAGGCGCTCTATGACGAGGTGGCGGCGATGCGCGCGGCCTGCGGCGCGGCGCAGCTGAAAGCCATTCTCGCCACGGGTGATCTGCAGACGCTCGGCAATGTCTATGCCGCCTCAATGGTGGCGATGCAGGCGGGGGCCGATTTCATCAAGACCTCGACCGGGAAAGAGGCGGTGAATGCGACTTTGCCGGTCGGGCTGACCATGGTCCGGGCCCTGCGCGATTACCATGATCTGACCGGGCACCGGATCGGCTTTAAACCGGCGGGCGGGATGAAATCGGCAAAAGACGCGCTGAACTGGCAGTTTCTTCTGCGCGAGGAACTGGGTCTGGCCTGGCTTGATCCTGGTTTGTTCCGGCTCGGGGCCTCATCCATGCTGGGCGATATCGAGCGTCAGCTGATGCATCATGTGACCGGGGCCTATGCTTCGGCCGAAAAACTGGCTTTGGCCTGAGCCCCAGGGGAAAACCATGAACAAAGTCATCGCGGCGCTTGAGAGCATGGATTACGGGCCGTCACTCGAGGATCCAGGCCCGGCGCTCGCCTGGCTGCAGGCCAGTGAGGCGCGGTTCGGCCATTTCATCAATGGCAGGTTCACCCCTCCGCGAGAGACCTTCGCTGTGCTAAACCCCGCCACCGGAGCGGAGCTGGCACAGGTGAGCCAGGGCAGCGCGGCAGATGTGGATGCGGCCGTCAGGGCGGCGCAGAGCGCGCAGCCGAAATGGGCAGCTCTGTCGGGCCATGAGCGGGCCAAACACCTCTATGCCCTGACGCGGCATCTGCAGCAGCATGCCCGCCTGCTTGCGGTGCTCGAGGTGCTCGACAGCGGCAAGCCGGTGCGTGAGGCGCGCGATATTGATCTGCCGCTGGTGATCCGGCATTTCTGCCATCATGCCGGACAGGCAGAGATCCTGGAGGATGAGTTTCCGGGACATCTGCCCTATGGGGTCTGCGGTCAGATCATCCCCTGGAACTTCCCGCTGCTGATGCTGGCCTGGAAGGTCGCGCCGGCTCTGGCGGCGGGAAATACCCTGGTGCTGAAACCGGCTGAATATACGCCGCTCACCGCGCTGGCCTTTGCCGAAATCGCGCGCGAGGCCGGGCTGCCGAAGGGGGTGGTCAATATCGTTACCGGCGATGGGGTGACCGGGGCGGCGCTGGTGGCGCATCCCGGGGTGAGCAGACTGGCCTTTACCGGCTCGACCGGGGTCGGGCGCCAGATCCGGCGCGACAGCGCAGGCACGGGCAAGGGGCTGAGCCTGGAGCTGGGCGGGAAATCCCCCTTCCTCGTCTTTGCCGATGCCGATCTGGATGCGGCGGTTGAGGGGGTGGTGGAGAGCATCTGGCAGAACCAGGGCCAGGTCTGTTGTGCCGGATCGCGGATCCTGGTCGCCGAAGCCGTGGCCGGGCGGTTCACCAGCCTCTTGAAACGGCGCATGGCGCGGCTGATTACCGGCAATCCGCTGGATAAGAACACCGATATTGGCGCGATCATCGACCCGAAGCAGCGCGCGAGGATCGCAGATCTGGTGGCGCTGGGCGTGGCGGAGGGGGCAGAGCTATTTCAGGGCGCGGCTCCCCCGGGATGCTTCTACCCGCCAACCCTTGCGCTGGGCGTTGAGCCTGCCTCGACCCTGGCGCGCGAGGAGGTATTTGGTCCGGTGGTCACGCTGACCGCTTTCCGCACGCCCGAAGATGCCATCGCTCTGGCCAATAACAGCCGCTATGGCCTTGCCGCCTCGGTCTGGTCGGAGAATGTCACCCTCGCTATGGATATTGCGGCGCGGCTGAAGGCGGGGGTGGTCTGGATCAATGCCGCCAATCTGCTCGATGCCGCAGCGCCCTTCGGCGGGATCCGCGAAAGCGGCTTTGGCCGTGAGGGCGGGCGCGATGGCATGGCGGAATATCTGCGCCTGCCGCCGGCGCGGGCCTCGCGCGCTGAGGCTGACCTGCCGCCCCCTGTAACCCGCCCGGGCGAGGCCATGGCCGGGCCGGGGATAGACCGGACGCTGAAACTTTATATCGGCGGCAAACAGGTCCGGCCCGACAGCGGCTATTCCTACCGCACCGGCGGCGGTAAAATCGCGCCTGGCCTTGCGCCTTTGGGGGGCCGCAAAGACATCCGCAATGCGGTTGAGGCAGCGCGGGCGGCAAAGGGCTGGACGGCCACCAGCGCCCATAACCGCGCCCAGGTGCTGTATTATCTCGGGGAAAACCTCTCGGCCCGGGCGGCGGAATTCGGCGCCAGGCTGCAAAGTCTGGGCCAGAAGCCTGCGGCGGCCGGGGCCGAGCTGGCCACCGCGATCCGGCGGATTTTCTGGTATGCCGCCCAGGCCGATAAATATGACGGCAGGGTCCAGGCCTGCAAAGCCGCGCATCTGACCCTGACCATAGCCGAAGCCTGTGGTACCATGGGTCTGGTCTGCCCGGAGGCCTTCCCGCTGCTGGGTCCGGTTTCGCTGCTGCTGCCCGCCATTGCCATGGGCAACCGGGTGGTGCTGATCCCCTCGCAGAGCCAGCCACAGCTGGCGCTGGAACTGATCCAGGTGCTGGAAACCTCGGATCTGCCGGGCGGGGTGGTGAATATCGTCTCAGGCCCGCGCGATGAGCTGGCCCGGACACTGGCCGCGCATGAGGATCTTGATGCGCTCTGGTATTTTGGCAGCAGCGCCGGGGCCAGGGCGGTGGAAGAGGCTTCGGCCGGCAATCTGAAGCCGGTCTGGTCCGAGCCGGGCGGGGCCCGCAGCTGGGCGACCGGCGCGGGGCAGGGCCGGGAGTTTCTGGCCAGGGCCACGCAACTGAAGACCATCTGGCTGCCCTATGGGGCCTGAGCGCGCCGCGGGCACCACAGGGCGCCCGATCTGCCCGCTGCCCACCCCGCCTGGTGCCCGGCCCCGCCTGGAGCATTGCGCCCGTCTTGCCCCCGTCACGGGGCCTCGCTAGGCTCCGCCTCACCCGGGCTGTCAGAGCCTGATCCGAAATCTGTGAGGAAGACCATGACCATCGAAGCCCGCCTCAGCGCCCTTGGCGTCACTTTGCCCGCAGCTCCGGCCCCGGTGGCCAATTATGTCGGCTATGTCGTGACCGGCAATCTGGTGCATATCTCGGGCCAGATCAGCGCCGATGAGAACGGCCCGATCAAGGGCAAACTTGGCGCCGATGTCCCGGTCGAGGCCGGGGCTGCCGCTGCGCGTCGCTGCGCCATCTCGCTGCTGTCGCAGGTCAAAGCTGCCTGCGGGGGCGATCTGGAAAAGATCGTCCGCCTCGTCAAACTGACCGGCTTCGTCAATTCGACCCCGGATTTCACCGATCAGCCCAAAGTTATCAACGGCGCCTCGGACTTCATGGTTGAGGTGCTGGGCGATAAGGGCCGTCATGCCCGCGCGGCGGTCTCGGCCAATTCGCTGCCGCTGGGCGTGGCGGTTGAGATCGACGCGATCTTTGAGATTGCCTGAGCTATGACCTCTGTCCCCCTGCCGCCCGCATTTCTGGCCTTGCCGGTCGCGCATCGCGCTTTGCATGACCGGGCGGCGGGGGTGATCGAAAACTCACCCACGGCGATCCGCAAGGCGATTGCCGCGGGCTATGCGATTGAGATCGATATCCAGCTTTCCGCCGATGGCGAGGCCATGGTCTTCCATGATGAGGAGCTGGACCGGCTGACCGGTGAGAAGGGCTGGGTCAAAGACCGCAGCGCTGCAGAGCTGGGCCAGATCCTGCTGAAAGACAGCAGCGATCCGATCCTGACCCTGACACAGGTGCTGAAGATCGTGGCGGGCCAGGTGCCCTTGCTGATTGAGATCAAGGATCAGACCCTGACCATGTCTGAGACCGATGGCCGGCTCGAGGCCGCCTGCGCCCGCGCGCTGAAAGGCTATCGGGGCGATGTGGCGCTGATGTCGTTCAACCCGCATTCGGTCGCGCATATGGCGCGGCTTTGCCCTGACCTGCCGCGCGGCCTCACCACTTCGGCCTATGATCCGGGCGAATGGGCGCCGCTTGATCCGGAAACCTGTGACCGCCTGCGCGAGATCCCGGATTACGCGCCGACCTTCTCGTCTTTCATCAGCCATGAAGCCAGTGATCTGGCCCGCCCGCGTGTGGCGGAGCTGAAGGCCGGGGGCGCGGCAATCCTGTGCTGGACCATCCGCTCGGCAGCCGGGGAGGCGCGCGCGCGCGCTGTCGCCGATAATGTCACCTTTGAATCCTATCCGGCGGCGCTGCCCGCCCCGGGCTGATCCAGATGTTCTGTGGCGCGGCGCGGCGGATTGATATCTGCAGCCTGCGCTGTTTCGGGGGTGATCCATGACGGAGCTCAGTCTTGCTGAAAGCTTCAGCCAGATCCCTGCTGACGCCTGGGATGCTTTGTCCCCCTCAGGCGCAGCCGGCCGGCCGGTCGACCCTTTTACCACGCATCGCTTTCTCATGGCGCTGGAAAGCTCGGGCTCGGTCGGCCAGCGCAGCGGCTGGGGCGCGCATCCGCTGCTCTTGCATGACAGGGGCAGGCTGGTAGCGGCCTTGCCGCTCTGGGCCAAGAGCCATAGCCAGGGCGAATATGTTTTCGATCATGGCTGGGCCGAGGCCTATGCCCGGGCCGGGGGCAGCTATTACCCCAAGCTTCAGGTCGCAGTGCCCTTTACCCCGGTGACCGGTCCGCGTTTTCTCGGGGCGCCCGAATACCGCATGGCGCTGGCTTCGGCGGCGATCAGCCTCGCGCGGTCAAACCGGCTGTCTTCGCTGCATATCACCTTCTGCACCGCCGCCGAGGCGCAGAGCCTGCAGGGCCATGACGGGCTGCTGTTGCGCCAGGGCCAGCAGTTTCACTGGCTGAACCGCGGCTATGGCTGCTTTGACGATTTTCTTGCCGAACTCTCGTCACGCAAGCGCAAGATGATCCGCAAGGAACGCGAAGGCGCCCGGGCCCTGGGGCTGCGGATTGAAAGCCTGAGCGGCGATCAGATCCGGCCCGAACACTGGCAGGCCTTCTGGGCGTTCTACCAGGATACGGGATCGCGCAAATGGGGCCGTCCCTATCTGACGCGCGAGGCCTTTGATGCTTTCGGTCAGACCATGGGCGATGACATCCTGCTCGTGCTGGCGTTTGACGGCGAGACCCCGGTGGCGGGGGCGCTGAATTTCATCGGCGCCGATACGCTTTTCGGCCGATACTGGGGGGCGACCGGGGATTACCCGTTCCTGCATTTCGAACTCTGCTATTATCAGGCCATCGACTATGCCATTGCCCGGGGTCTTTCCCGGGTCGAGGCCGGGGCGCAGGGAGAGCATAAACTCGCGCGGGGCTATCTGCCGGTGCCGACTTTTTCGCTGCACTGGATCCATGACCCGGGCTTTCGGCAGGCGGTCTGTGATTTTCTGCAGGCCGAGCTGCGGGCGGTGGATGACGAGATTGAGATCCTGACCAGATATGGCCCGTTCCGTCGCAGCGGCCAGGGCGAACAGCAGTGAAAGGGCAGAATATGGCTGATCTTCTGACGAAAGCGGCGCGGCAGTCGCGGCTGCCTGGCCTCGCCGAAAGCGGCTGGCAGGCGGTCGAGGGCCAGGATGCGATCCGCAAAATATGGAAATTTAAGAGCTTTTCTCAGGCCTGGGCTTTCATGAGCCGGGTGGCGCTGGCGGCGGAAAAGGCCGATCACCATCCGGAATGGTCAAATCGCTATAATATCGTCGATCTGAGCCTGACCACGCATTCGGCAAAGGGGCTGACGGCGCTGGATCTCGATCTTGCCGAAAAGATCGACCGTTTCGCGCCCGGGGCCGAGGTGATCACCGATCATGGCGCGCCGCTGCTCTGCCTGTGTGAAGAGCGCGCGCAGAAGAGCTGATTTCCGGCGCCGGAAAACCCCTGCCGGGAATGCGGGGGGCAGAGCCTGCCCCCCCCGGCCTGGTCTCAGATCGCTTCGAGCAGAGCTTCGCCGCCCGAAACCGAGCAGACCCCGGGCGAGTCTTCGATCTGCAGTACTTTTACCACCCCATCCTCGGCCAGCAGCGCATAGCGCTTCGAGCGGCCAAACAGGCCTGCGGCGGCGGCGTCGAAGCTCAGCCCCATGGCTTTGGTGAAGCTGCCATCGGCATCGCCGAGGAAAGTCAGACCGGCTTTATCGGCGCCGGTGGCTTTGGCCCAAGCCCCCATGACGAAGGGGTCATTGACCGAAACGCAGAAAATATCCTCGACGCCTTTGGCTTTGAACGCCTCAGCCGTGCGCATGAAGCTCGGCACATGGGCGGTGGTGCAGGTGCCGGTATAGGCACCCGGCAGGGCAAAGATCACCACTTTGCGGCCTTTGGTGACCGCGCTCATTTCCACCGCTTCCGGGCCTTCAGCGCCCAGTTTCAGCAGCCGGGCTTCCGGCAGTTTTGATCCGACACTGATTTCCGACATATTCCGGTCTCCTCGCGCGTTGCGCCTGTTGCCCGGCAAGTTATAGGGTCGCGCGAGGATGCTTTTCCAGAGGGAGTTCTCGATGCGGGTGGTGATCATAGGGGCCGGTCAGGCCGGGGCGGCTCTGGCGGCGAAACTCCGCGCATCCGGGCATGAGGGCGAGATCCTCATGATCGGTGAGGAGGTCGCGCCGCCCTATCAGCGTCCGCCGCTGTCCAAGGCCTATCTGCTGGGCGAGATGGAGGAGGCCCGGCTCTGGCTGCGCGCCCCAGATTTCTGGCAGATGCAGAATATTGAGCTGCGCCTCGGGGCAAAGGTCACGGCGATCGACCGGATCGCAAAGCAGATCAGCCTCGGGGATGAGGTGATTTCTTACGATCAGCTGGCGCTGACCACCGGCTCGGCCCCGCGCCGCCTGCCCGCCGCGATCGGCGGCGATCTGGCGGGTGTCTATACCGTGCGCAGCCTCGCTGATGTCGATCAGATGCGGGCCGAATTCAGCCCGGGCCGTCGGGTGGTGGTGATCGGGGGCGGCTATATCGGACTGGAAGCGGCAGCGGTCGCGCGCCGGCTGGGGCTGGAGGTGACCCTGGTCGAGGCAGCACCGCGCATCCTGCAGCGCGTGGCGGCGGCTCAGACCTCGGATTTCATCCGCGATCTGCATCAGCGCCAGGGCGTCACCATTCTGGAAAATATCGGCATTGAGCGCATTCTGGGCGAGAGCCGGGCGCGCGGTGTCCGCCTCAGCGACGGGCGCGAGATTGCCGCTGATTTCGTGATCACCGGCGTTGGCATCACCCCGGGGGCGGAGCTGGCGGAACAAGCGGGCCTGGTGATCGAGAATGGCATTGCCACCAATGAGCTGGGCCAGACCTCGGATCCTTCGGTCTGGGCGGCGGGTGACTGCGCCTCTTTCCCCTGGAAAGGCGGGCGGATCCGGCTGGAATCGGTCGGCAATGCCATTGATCAGGCCGAATGCCTGGCCGAAAATATGCTGGGCGCGGGCAAGGCCTATCAGGCAAAGCCCTGGTTCTGGTCGGATCAGTACGATCTGAAACTGCAGATCACCGGGCTGAACACGGGCTATGATGCTGTGGTAACGCGCCCCGGCGAGGGCACGCCCTCGTTCTGGTATTACCAGGGCGATCAGCTGCTCGCGGTGGATGCGATGGGCGATGCCCGGGCCTATATGGTCGGCAAGCGGCTGATTGATGCCGGGAAATCGCCGTCGAAACAGGCGGTTGAAACCGCCACTGATCTGAAGGAGCTGCTGCGCTAGGCGCGGCAGCAAGGGAAAGCATATGCGGATTATCGGGGGCGCAAGGCGCGGGCTGCAACTGGCGGATGTGGGCGCGGGCGATCAGGCGGCGCATCTGCGCCCGACCTCAGACCGGGTGCGCGAGACGATTTTTAACCTGCTGCTGAACGGCGGATATGGCAATCCGGTGCAGGGCGCACGGGTGCTCGATCTGTTTGCCGGCACCGGCGCGCTCGGGCTGGAGGCGCTGTCGCGCGGCGCTTCACGGGCGGCTTTCGTCGATGACGGCGCCATCTCCCGCGCGATTTTGCGCAAGAACATCGAAAAGATGCAGGCCATGGGCGTCACTGATGTCTGGCGGCGCGATGCGACGAAGCTTGGCCCCAATCGCGGGCCTGGTTTTAATCTGATCTTCCTCGACCCACCCTATGGAAAATCCCTGGGCGAGGCGGCGCTTGCCTCGGCGGTGGAGGGCGGCTGGCTGGCGCCGGAGGCGCTGGTGGTCTGGGAGGAGGGCAATGCCCCCCTGCCCCCCGGAGGCTTTGAGCTTCTCGATCAGCGCCGCTATGGCGAGAGCTGGATCACGCTGCTGCGCCTGGAAAGCCGGGCCTGATCGTTACCGCTGACACACACTTCCGCTTCCCTCCTGTGCAGCCGCTGGTCCTTTGGGGTTCAAAGGGCTAGCAGGGGCGCGACTGACCGGAAGGACTTTGTGATGACGCCTCTCCATGCTGTGCTGTTTGACTGTGACGGTGTGATCGTCGACAGTGAGATCGCCAGTTTTCAGCTGTTTATCGAGGATCTGGCCGCGCATGGCTTCCCGCTGACGCTGGAAGAATTTGAGCGCGATTATATTGGCGGCACGGTCGAGGGCGTGGGCGATAAGGTCCGCGCGCGCGGCGGCAATCTGCCCGCTGACTGGGCGGAGAATTTCTACGTTAAACTCTATGACATGCTGCGCCAGGGCGTGCCGCTGATCGCGGGGGTTGAGGGGGTGTTTGACCGTCTTGACCAGGCGGGCATTCCCTATGCGGTCGGCTCGAACGGCTCGCTGGAAAAGATGGATATCACCCTTGGCGCGCGGGGGCTGTTGCCGCGTTTCCGGGCGGTCCTGTCGGGCCAGGCCATCGGCAAACCCAAACCCGCGCCGGATCTTTATCTCGCCTGCGCCGCGGCCTGCGGGGCTGCGCCGGAGCATTGTGTGGTGATCGAGGACAGCGCAGCCGGGGCAAAAGCGGCGCTTGCCGCCGGGATGCGCTGCTTTGGCTATGCGGAACATGGCCCGGACACGCCGACGGCCCGGGCGGTTGCCGCGCTTGGCGTGCCGCTGTTTTCCCGGATGGAGGATCTGCCAGGGCTTCTGGGCCTCTGAGGTTTTGCGCCGGGATATATATACCCGGGAGGGGTCAGGGGGCTTCGCCCCCGGCCTGCAGCGCCGCCAGAACATCCGGGCTGGCATAGCCATCGGCTCTCAGGCCGCGTGCTTTCTGCCAGGCCTTCACCGCGGCCACGGTCTTCGGCCCGATCCGCCCATCGGCCCCGCCTGAATCGAAGCCGGCCCCGGTCAGCCGGCTTTGCAGCTCTTTGCGCTCCTCCAGGCTCAGTGCCTGCCAGTGGCGCGGCCAGGCGGCCCGGATCGGCGCGCCCCCGGCGATACGGTCGGCGAGATGGCCGATGGCGATCACATAGGCATCGGCGGGGTTATAGCTCTCAATCGCGCGGAAATTCGGCCAGATCGCAAAGGCGGCCCCGCCTGCCCCGGCCGGGACCAGGATCGAGATCCTGTCGCCCTCAGGCAGGCTGCCTCCGGCCATCGGGGTGATCCCAAGCGCGCGCCAGGCCTCAGCCGGTTTTATCACCTGTTCCGAGGTCAGATCATAGTCAAACCCCTCGGGCAGGCGGATCTCCATCCCCCAGGGCTGACCCTTCACCCAGCCATGCTGCGCGAGGTAATGCGCCGCTGAGGCCAGGGCATCGGCCGGATCATCCGACCAGAGATTGCGCCGCCCGTCGCCATCAAAATCAATGGCATAATCCGCCCAGGATCCGGGCATGAACTGGGTATGGCCCATGGCTCCGGCCCAGCTTCCGCGCATTTTTTCACGCGCGATCTCGCCCGCCTCAAGGATCTTCAGCGCCTGGATCAGCTGCCCGGCGAAAAACCCCTCGCGCCGCCCGTCATAGGTCAGGGTGGCCAGGGCCGAGATGGTATCGGTATCGCCGCGCCAGCTGCCGTATGAGGTTTCAAGCCCCCAGACCGCCAGCACGATCTCTTGCGGTACGCCATAGCGCGCCTCGATCTGCGCCAGAAGATCCGCGTGCTTTTTCAGGGCTTTCTGTCCCGAAGACACGCGCTCTTCCGAGACGGCGATATCGAGATAATCCCAGATCGTGCGGGTAAACTCATTCTGATTGCGGTCGCGTCGCACCACATCGGGCAGGAACAGGGCCTGGCGCATCTCGCGATCCCAGGTGGCGGCTTTCACCCCCGCTTCCAACGCGCGGGGACGAAAATCCTGGCTCCAGGCCTGAAAGCCCGCTTCATCTGCCATCATTCTGCCCTCGGCCAAGGTCTCACTTTCCAGGGTCTGTGCGGCGGCAGGCACCACGAAAGCCAGGCTGAGGGCAAGGGCCAGGGATCTCACTTGCGGCGTCTCACCACTTTGCGGCGGGCGCTGTCGGCGGCTTTGGCCTTGCCCGCCATGCGCCGTGGCGCCTTGCCACCGCCCTTAGCCTTGCCGCGCGCAAACCGGCCCGAGGGCAGTTTCTGCTCATCCAGCTCCAGCAGCTCAAGGATCAGCCCGCCGGTGACGGCGGTGGCCTCGGCCAGACGCACGGTCACGCGCTGGCCAATACCGATGGTCAGCCCGGTATCCGATCCCATCAGGGTCTGGCTGTCCGGGTCGAAATGGAAGAATTCGCGCCCCACTTCGCGGATCGGCACCAGGCCATCGGCCCCGGTTTCATCCAGCTTCACAAACAGGCCAAAGCGCTGCACGCCCGAGATGCGGCCGGTAAACTCGGCCCCGACCCGGTCAGAAAGATAGGCCGCGAGATAGCGGTCAATCGTGTCGCGCTCGGCTGCCATCGAGCGGCGCTCGGCATCCGAGATCAGCTTGCCGGTCTCGGCGATATTTTCGATGTCGAAATCCGAGAGCCCGTCTTTGCCAAGGCCAAGGCCCCGGATCAGCGCGCGATGCACGATCAGATCGGAATAGCGCCGGATCGGCGAGGTGAAATGCGCATAATCCTTCAGCGCCAGCCCGAAATGCCCGAAGTTTTCCGGGTTGTAATAGGCCTGGGTCATCGAGCGCAGGGTCGAGATATTGATCAGCTCATCAAATTCAGAGCCCTCGGCCTGTTTCAGCAGCTGATTGAGATGCGCGGTTTTCAGCACCTGGCCCTTGGCCAGGGTAAAGCCGGAACTGATTGCAACCTCGCGCAGGGCCTCAAGCTTATCGGGCGAGGGTTCCTCATGGACCCGGTAGAGCAGCGGCTGTTTCAGCCTATGCAGCTCTTCTGCCGCGGCCACATTGGCCATGACCATGCATTCTTCGATCAGCTTATGGGCGTCGAAGCGGGTCTTGAAATCGACCGAGAGCACCTTGCCTTCCTCTGAAAGCACGATCTGACGCTCGGGCAGATCCAGATCCAGCGGCTGACGAATGGCGCGGCCGCGTTTCAGGGCACCGTAGCATTGATAGAGCAGCTGCAGCTGCGGCAGCAGCGCTTCGGTCGCGGCATCCGGCGCACCCTCAACCGCGCGTTGCACCTGGCCATATTCGAGGCTGGCCTTTGAGCGCATCACGCCACGGGTAAAACGGTGCGAGATTTTCTGCCCCGAGGAATTTACCCGCATCCGGACTGCCATACAGGGGCGGTCGACATGTTCATGCAGCGAGCAGAGATCGCCCGACAAAACATCGGGCAGCATCGGCACCACGCGGTCGGGGAAATAGGTGGAATTGCCGCGCCGCCGCGCCTCACGGTCCAGCGCCGAGCCGGGGGTGACGTAATTCGCCACATCGGCAATGGCCACCCAGAGCACGAAACCCTCGGGATTGCCCGGCTCATCATCGGTCATGGCCAGCACCGCATCATCGCGGTCGCGGGCATCGGCGGGGTCAATCGTCATCAGATCAAGCCCGCGCAGATCCTCGCGATGCGCCATGGTGAAGGGCGGGGCCTGATCGGCCTCGGCAATCGCCTTATCGGGGAACTGATCGGGGATACCATGCTGATGGATGGCAATCAGCGAGACCGCGCGCGGCCCGGTCGGATCGCCCAGACGCGCGACGATCTTTGCCTGGGGCAGGCCGATGCGGCGGTTGCCGATGGCCTCACCCTCGACCAGCTCGCCATCTTTCGCGCCCATATCCTCATCCGAACGGACGCGCCATTCCTTGTCCTGGCCCTTGTCGATCGGCACGATCCGCCCGCCTTCCGAGCCTTTGCGGAACACGCCCAGCACCTTCAGCGGGTTCGAGCCGATGCGGCGGATCAGTCGTGCCTCATAGACATATTCGTCGAGATCCACTTTCGAGAGCCGCGCCAGAATGCGGTCGCCCCCGGCCAGTGCCGGATCGCCTTTTTTGGCGATGATCAGAATCGGGCCGGCATCGGGATCGACCCCCTCCTCCATCACCTCGGCGAAAAGATCCCCGGCGGCATCGGGCGGCAGCACTTTCAGCAGCGCAATCGGCGGCAGCTCGCCCTTGGGTACAAAGCGGCGCGCGCGTTTGGACAGATCGCCCTCGCTCTCCATTTCGCGCAGCAGGCGCTTCAGCTCATTGCGGGCATCGCCCTTCATACCAAAGGCCTTGGCGATGTCGCGTTTGGACGACAGCCCGGGATTGTCTGAGATCCACTGACGGATCTGCTCTTTTGAGGGGACCTGGTTCATGCTTTCCCCTAGCATGTTGCAGGGCCGCCGGAAAGCGGGGCAAAATCGCGGCGCCTTGACAGTGGCGGGCTTCACCCGCTTATGCGGGGCCTGGTGATGGAGATTGGCAGATGGCCCCGAGAAAACCCCAGGATCTGACCCCGGAACAGCTGTTCCTGCAGCCGCTGGCCCAGCTGGCCCTGCAGGATCCGGAGATCGAGGGCCTGGTGTTCTGGGGCGAGGCTGCGGGCTGGCCCGAAGATCCGGCCGAGGCGCTGGAAAGCGAAGAGATTGCCTTCTGGGCCGAGGGGCTGCTGCCTGAGGGCTTCAGCATCGAATGGCGTATTCTCGCCGCCGAGGATGGCAAAACTCCTGGCCACATCCGTCTCTATGCCTGGGAAGCGGGGGCCGCCCCGCCGGCGGAAACCGCAGGTCCGGTGCTTGCTGCCGCCCGCTGGCCGGTTACTGCCTGAACGGCAGGGGCTCAGGCTCTCAGGCGGGAACGGGCGGGGCTGGCATCAGCGAGGCCTCGCGCCGACGAAAACATACCAGGTCATTCCGGCTTCGGTGGCCACGGCGAGACCCATTTCGGTGATCGCGGGGTTCAGCAGATTTGCCAGATGACCATCGGAATTTTCCCAAAGACCGGCAACCGTCGCCGCGGCAGGCGCCCGGCTGCTGCGCGCTACATTCTCGGTCGCGGCAGATAATCTGTAGCCGGTCTTTTTCAGGCGGCTCTTCAGCGTTGATCCCCCTGAACCTTTATGGCCCAGGAAATCATTTTCGGACATATCGCAGACATGAGCACCTGCCGCCCGGGTCAGGGCCGCATCCATGCGCAGCGGCTGCAGCCCGTGCTTCGCCCGCAGTCCATTCAGCCATCCTGCAAACTCCTGCGCAATCGCGCCGTCGGGCCTGGTGCAGGACAAAGCGGCGGATGTCATTGCCAGCGCCAGTCCGGCAGAGATGGCTACAAGCTTTACCGAATGCATGATGTCGCCTTTGTTGAGGCCGGATCGGGCGCCACTGCGGGCCCGGCCCGGGTGTACAGGCGGGCAGGGGCGGTGCAGTCAGTGACGGGGAAGCGGCATGATGAAAGATAACACCCGGGAGCGGGGCTGCCGGGTGTTAAAATTATATCATGATTGTGATGCGAAAAGCTGTCAGTTCAGATCAGTTTTCGTCTTCTTCGTCATTTTTGCCACCGGCGGGCAGGCTGAAGAAGCTGTCTGCATCAGAGAAGTCTTTCTCTTCGGCTTCTTCCTCGCCCTGGGTGTTGTCGGCGCCAAAGACCTCAAGGCCGGTCAGCGCGGTTTCAACCCGGGCCACCGGCTCCATGCCAAGGCTCTGCTCGGTCGAGACCAGCTTGCGGCGTTCGTCATCGGTCATGATCACGCCATCGGCGGCGCGTTTGCGCACCGCCTGCTGCACGGCGGCGTCAAGCTCGGACTGGCGGCACAGGCCAAGCGCAACCGGATCGACCGGCACCATGCCCTGAATGTTCCAGTGCGTGCGCTCGCGGATCGACTGGATGGTCGGCTTGGTGGTGCCGACCAGCTTGCCGATCGCGCCATCCGACAGTTCCGGGTGGAACTTGACCAGCCACAGGATCGCATTCGGGCGGTCCTGGCGCTTGGAGAGCGGGGTGTAGCGCGGACCACGGCGCTTTTCCTCGCCAACCGCCGAAGCATTGAACTTAAGTTTCAGCTTGTAGAGCGGGTCTTTGATCGCGCGGTCAATCTCGGCCTGGTCCAGCTGGTTGTTTGCGATCGGGTCAAACCCCTTCACGCCGCCGCCGACATCGCCATCGGCAATGCCCTGAACCTCAAGCTCATGCATGCCGCAAAAATCGGCGATCTGCTTAAAAGTAAGGGTGGTATTGTCCACGAGCCAGACAGCGGTCGCGCGGGCCATGATCGGTTTGGTCATAGGACTTCCTTTCAGCATCTGCCCCCCGGATGGTGCCGGACCGGGCTGGCCTTTACAAATCTCTCCCGGGCCGGGAAAACGGCTGCGAGCCTCAGCTCGCTTTCTCCGATGTCGGGGAATCCACGCTGGTATAGTGCGAAAACAGGGAGAGGGAAAGTGAAATCGCTGCGATCTGCGCTGGTGCTGCTTGCGTTTTTCCTGATGTCCGGAGCCAGCCGCCCGGCGCTGGCCGAGGGCGAGCGGGCCGGTGAGTTTGACTATTATGTGATGGCGCTGTCCTGGTCTTCGGCCTGGTGTGCCACCGATGGCAAGGGCCGGGGCGAGCCGCAATGTGACCGGGGCCGCGGGCTGACTTTCGTGCTGCATGGCCTCTGGCCGCAGAATGAAAAGGGCTGGCCGAGCTATTGCCGGACTGTCGAGCGCGATCCGAACCGCTCTGACAGCGCGGCAATGGCCGATATTATGGGCAGTTCCGGCTCGGCCTTCTATCAGTGGAAAAAGCATGGCCGCTGCTCGGGCCTGTCAGCGCGGGCCTATTATGCCAAAGCGCGCGAGGCCTTTGACAGCGTGGTGATCCCGCCGGTTTTTGCCCGGATGTCAAAGACGCTGCAGGTTCCGGCCGAGGTGATCGAGAGTGCTTTTCTTGAGAGCAATCCGGGGCTGCAGCGCGATCAGGTGACAGTGGTCTGTCAGGGCCGGCAGATCCGTGAGGTGCGGATCTGCCTGACCCGGGATCTGCAGCCGCGCCGTTGCGGCGCCGAGGTGATCCGCGACTGCCGGTTGCAGGATGCAACGCTGGAGGCTGTGCGCTGATCCGCTGGCGCTGAACCGGGGGCTGAACAGGGGGCCGGACTGGGGGGGGCTGCTCAGGCCCCTTCGACCTTCAGCACGATCTTGCCAATATGGCCGGAGGATTCGATCCGCTCATGGGCGCGGGCGGCGTCGCGCAGGCTGAACTCGCTGTCGAGCACCACTTTCAGCGCGCCGCGGGCAATCATCGGCCAGACCTCGCGCTCCACCTCGCTGGCGATGCGCTTTTTGATCAGGTCGCTTTGGGGCCGCAGGGTCGAGCCGGTCAGGGTCAGCCGGCGCATCATCACTTCGGCAAAATTCACCTCAGCCTTTGCGCCTTGCAGGAAGGCGATCTGCACAATACGGCCGTCATTGGCCAGGGCTTTGATATTGCGGGGGATATAGCTTCCTCCCACCATGTCGAGGATCAGATCTGCTCCGCCAACCCGGCGCATCCCGGCGACAAAATCGCTGGATTTATAGTTGAAGGCCTCTTCGGCACCGAGATCGAGGCAGGCCTGCACTTTTTCATCGCTGCCCGCCGTGGCGAAGACCCTGGCCCCGAGCGCCCGGGCGATCTGGATCGCCGTGGTGCCGATGCCGGAGGTGCCACCATGGACAAGGAAGACCTCTCCCGCCTTCAGCCCGCCGCGCATGACGATATTTGACCAGACGGTGAAGCAGGTCTCGGGCAGGCAGGCGGCCAGTTTCAGGGACAGTCCTGCCGGAACCGGCAGAGCATGGCCCTCGGCGCAAAGCGCATATTCGGCATAGCCACCACCGGGCAGCAAAGCGCAGACCTTATCGCCTGGCTGCCAGCGGGTCACCCCCGGGCCGATCTGAACCACAGTGCCCGAGCATTCGAGGCCGGGCAGCGGCGAGGCATCGGGCGGCGGCGCATAGGCCCCGGCGCGCTGCATGGCATCGGGGCGGTTCACCCCGGCATAGGCAATGCGGATCACAATCTGCCCATGTCCGGGCATCGGCACCGGCACCGAGACCGGCTGCAGCATATCCGGGCCACCAGGGGCGGTGATCTCAATGGCCAGCATCGTATCAGACAGGGACATTCTCAAAGGCTCCGGCAGCGGCTTAACAAAGCTTTTCAGGACGCCTCAGCCGGGCTGCGACCCCTGGTCCGGCCCCTCTGCCGGGGTCTCGCGTCCGGGCAGATCTTTGGGCAAGGCAGGGGCGCGGATCCGGCCAAGGAACTTCAGCGGTCCTGCTATCAATGCCTTGCCGAGCGGGTTCTGCGCAAGCTTTGCTTTGGTTTTCTCAAACTGCATCACGCCTTCGATGCGCCGGTCGAGAAAGTCGCGCGTTGCCTGGTGGTCCGGGCTGTCATCGCCAAGCCAGTAGAGCACGGTCGCGCCATAGACCGCCGAAAGCGTGGCCCGTTTGGTGTACCAGTTCACATCCTCAGAGGTGTCGCCAAGCGCGCACCAGATCGCATCCGCCGTGCCCCAGAGCGCCTTGGAGCCCTGGGCGGCGTTCTGGGGCAGGGCCAGAAGCGTGGTGCCGCGCTGTACCGCCTCGCGCTCGGCCAGGCTCAGGCGCAGCATCACCGCCCGGGCGATGCGGTCGCGAAACCGCAGGGCGCTGAGATCCTCGGCCGCCAGCTGGCGCATCATCTGCCGGTCGCCACGCTGATGATAGGCCAAAGCCAGATCAAGGCCGCCGCGCGGGAAAAGCGCGCGCGCAAGGCCGGGTTCCAGCCCCGAATCAGCCAGCGCTGCCTGAAATGTCGCCTCAGACCAGCCATCAAAGGCGACATGGTTCAGCGCAGCATCCAGCAGCTTTTCCCGAAGTTCAGCGGCTTGCATCTCCGGCTCCTTCCCTTGCAAAGGTGGACAGACCCCTTCCCCTCTGGTATTGGGCGCGAGCCTGCACATCAACATGTGCAACTCTAGCTTAGGAAGGTGGTGACAACCACATGCAGGTCAGCGTTCGTGACAATAACGTCGAACAGGCACTCCGTGCTCTGAAGAAGAAGCTGCAGCGCGAAGGCGTTTTCCGTGAAATGAAGCTTAAGCAACATTTCGAGAAACCGTCGGTTAAGAAAGCCCGTGAGCAAGCTGAAGCGATCCGCCGTGCGCGTAAACTCGCGCGCAAGAAGGCGCAGCGCGAAGGCGCGCTCTGAGTTTTCTGCTGTAAAGCAGTTTCCAGGCGTTCTTTTGAACACTGGGGCCCTTCGCCGGGCCCGAATTCGGTCAACCCCCGTCCCGCAAGGCCGGGGGTTTTCCTTTTTCTGCCACCCGGCCCGCCGGGATCAGGCGGGCCGGGTGGCAGTCCGGTTCAGACGGGTTTCGATTTCAGCTCGGTCAGAATGGCCTGCAGCAGCTCGGCCTCGGTCGGCGCGGCGGGGGCGGCAGGGGCCTCTTCGGCCTTTTTCCGGCCGATCCCCGCCATGCGGTTCACGCCCTTGACCAGCAGGAAGACCACCCAGGCAATGATCAGGAATTTGATCACAGCATTGATGAAGCTGCCATATCTGAACTGAGCATCGCCAAGGCCAAAGCTGAGGCCCGAGAAATCAATGCCGCCGATGATCAGGCCGATCAGCGGATTGACGAGGTCGTCAACCAGCGAGGTGACGATGGCGGTGAAGGCGGCGCCGATGATGATACCGACCGCCATGTCGAGCACATTGCCGCGGGCAATGAAAGTCTTGAATTCATTGAGCATAATTGCCGTTCCTTGTTTTACCGGTCTGTGCCGGTCCTGTCCCTTATTCATCTCGCGAAAGCGTAGCGTGAATATTGCATAAAAGATGGCCCTTTCTAACGGGGTATTTTCACCTATCTGTTGTCTTTGCACCCGAGGGAGAAGCCGATGCGCCATCTTGCCGATTTTCCGATCACCCGCCGCTGGCCGGCAGCAAATCCCGATGTGATCCAGCTCTATTCGCTGGCCACGCCAAACGGGGTGAAAATCTCGCTGATGCTCGAGGAGAGCGGGCTGCCCTATGAGGCGCATTACGTTGATTTCGGCAGCAATGATCAGCTGAGCCCGGAATTTCTGTCGCTGAACCCCAATAATAAAATTCCGGCGATCATCGATCCAAAGGGGCCGGGCGGTCAGCCTCTGGCCCTGTTTGAGAGCGGGGCGATCCTGCTCTATCTAGCGGAAAAGAGCGGGAAATTTCTGCCCGAGGCCAGTCGCTGGCAGGTGGTGCAATGGCTGATGTGGCAGATGGGGGGGCTTGGTCCGATGCTGGGTCAGCTGGGATATTTCCACACATTCGCCGGCAAAGAAATTGAGGATCCGCGCCCGAAAGAGCGTTTCCGGGCCGAGGCCGAGCGGCTGCTGAAAGTGCTCGACGGGGCGCTGGCGGGTAAAGACTGGGTGGCCGGGGAATATAGCATTGCCGATATGGCGATCGGCCCCTGGCTGAACACGCTGACCGGTTTTTACAAAGCGGCCGATCTGGCGGGCTGGCAGCAGCTGCAGCATGTTCCGGCCTATCTTGAGCGGTTTCTCGCCCGCCCGGCGGTGCAGCGCGCGCTGAAAATTCCGGCTAAACCCTGAGCCAGGCCGCGTGCGGGCAGCTTTTGCTGCCCGCCTGTCAGCCCCGGATCAGCAGGGCGTTTTCCAGCCGTCGATCACCCGGATCGCCTCTTCGGCGGTTTCGACTATGGCGAAAAGCTGCAGATCCTCGGGGCTGATCACCCCGGCTTCGGCCAGCTGATCCCAGTTGACCACCTTCTCCCACCAGTCCTTGCCAAAGAGGATGAAGGGGATCGATTTCATCCGCCCGGTCTGGATCAGGGTCAGGCTTTCAAACAGCTCATCCATGGTGCCAAAGCCGCCCGGGAAGACCACCACTGCCGCCGCGCGCATCAGAAAATGCATTTTGCGGATGGCGAAATAGTGGAAGTTGAAACACAGATCCGGGGTTACCCAGGCATTCGGCGCCTGTTCATGCGGCAAGACAATGTTCAGCCCGACCGACTGGCCACCGGCATCTGCGGCGCCACGATTGCCCGCCTCCATCACGCCCGGGCCGCCGCCGGTCACGATCACCCATTTGCGGCCATAGCTTTCCAGGCTGCGTTCGGTCATCAGCTGGGCGAAACGGCGCGCCTCGTCATAATAGGGCGAAAGATCGGCCAGGGCGCTGGTTTTCGCGCTGTCGCGCTTTGCCGGCTCCGGGATCCGCGCGCCGCCGAACAGGACCACCGTGGTCTCAATGCCGCGCTCATCCATGATCATCTGCGGCTTGAGCAGTTCCAGCTGCAGCCGGATCGGGCGCAGCTCTTCGCGGGTCATGAAATCCTGGTCGGTGAAGGCCAGACGATAGGCCGGTGCCCGGGTCTGCTGGGTGTCCGGGATCCGGTCAGCGCTGGCGGCATCCTGCGAGCTGTCACGAAACGGATGGCTGCGCGGTTCGTCCTTCATACTTTGTCTCCGATTGCGTGATACAGGCTCAGGTCTTATAGCCGACAGACCCGAAGGAAACACGTCCGGAGATTGAGCTATGTCGAATGCCGCGCTGGAAACCGCAATCGAAGCTGCCTGGGAGGCACGCGAGTCCATCACCTCTGCCACGAAGGGCGAGCAGCGGGATGCGATCGAGGCCACGCTGGAGGCGCTCGATAAAGGCACACTGCGGGTGGCGGAACGCCGTGAGAATGGCGACTGGCATGTGAATCAATGGGCGAAGAAAGCCGTTCTGCTCGGCTTCCGGATCAAAGATATGGAAATCCACGAAGGCGGCCCCCAGGGCGGCACCTGGTGGGATAAGGTGGACAGCAAGTTCAAAGGCTGGGGTGAGGCCGAGTGGAAGTCTGCCGGTTTCCGCGCCGTGCCGAATTGTGTCGTGCGCCGCTCGGCCTATATTGCACCCGGCGCGGTGCTGATGCCCTCCTTCGTGAACCTCGGCGCTTATGTCGGCGAGGGCACCATGGTCGACACCTGGGCCACCGTCGGCTCCTGCGCCCAGATCGGTAAGAATGTGCATCTTTCGGGCGGCGTCGGCATCGGCGGCGTGCTGGAGCCGATGCAGGCCGGTCCGACCATCATCGAGGATAACTGCTTCATCGGCGCGCGTTCGGAAGTGGTCGAGGGCTGCATCGTGCGCGAGGGCTCGGTCCTCGGCATGGGTGTGTTCATCGGCAAATCGACCAAGATCGTTGACCGTGAAACCGGCGAAGTGATGTATGGCGAAGTGCCGGCCGGTTCGGTCGTGGTCGCAGGCTCGCTGCCGTCGAAAAATGGCGTGAACCTCTATGCGGCGGTGATCGTGAAGCGCGTCGATGCACAGACCCGCTCGAAAACCTCGATCAATGAGCTGCTGCGCGACTGATCGGACAGACCCGGGCCGGGGCGAAAGCGCCGGCCTTTTCTCAGGGGCGTGACATGAGTGAAGATGTAAAACCGGCGAAAGAGCCGAAGGAAAAACGCCCGCAGCAGGTCTATACCCTGGTGGTTGAGGTTGGCCGCAAAGAAGGTGACGGCCTGCCGGCGAAAGCCACCGGCGCGGCGCTGATGTGCTATTCTTCGGGCGTTGATGAGGCGGAAGCCGTCCGCGAAACCGTGGCCATTCTGAAAGAGGCCGATCTGTCGCCGCTTGAGGTTCAGGGTCTTGGCACGCTGGAAGAGCGGCAGAAGGCGGGCGATGAGATCGGCGAAGAGGAAATTGAGCTGATGGAGCGCGCGCTCGAGGAAAACTCGGTGATTGTCGCGCAGATGACGCCTTTCTACGACTGATCCGCCGGAAGCCGGGGCGCGCGGGTGCCCCGGTTGGTGGGGGTTGCTGCTCATCTGATGAAAACGCCCCTGTCCGGGGCGTTTTTTGTTCAGCGCAAAGCCCGGCCCTTTTGGATCGCATCGGCGCCAAAGCGGGCGCGGATCGCATCGGTGGCGGCCTCGGCCCTGGCGCGTTTCACCGCATCAGGATCGAGCAGATCGGGGCTGCGGTCGGCATCGGCCCCGGGGCAGAGATCAGCGAGGCCGCAGCCGATCAGCCGCAAGGGCCCCTTTGTCTCGGCCCGCTCCAGCATATCGCGCGCGGCGCGATAGATCCGGTCGGCAAGCTGGGTCGGATCGGAGAGCGCCTGGCGCCGGGTGACGGTCTGGAAATCGCCCTTTTTCAGCTTCAGCGTGACGGTCTGTCCGGCCAGCTCTTTGGCTTTGGCGCGGTCTGAAACCTGCACCGCCAGCCGCCAGAGCTGGCCGTCGAGCAGATCTCTGTCACTGGTATCCTTGTCGAAAGTGGTCTCTTTCGAGATGCTCTTCAGCGCGCTGTCGCGGGCGACGGGGCGGTGATCCTCGCCTCGCGCCAGATGCCAGAGCCGGCTGCCCTGCTGGCCAAAGCGCGCGCTCAGATCGGTGATATTCCAGCGTAGCAGGTCGCGGATCTTGCGGATCCCGGCCGCTTCCAGCGCCGCTTTGCTGGCGGTGCCGACGCCAGGAATGATGCCGACCGGCTTATCCTCCAGGAAGACCGGGGTTTCGCTGCGGCCGATCACCGAGAATCCCCGTGGCTTGTCGAGATCAGAGGCGATTTTGGCCAGAAATTTATTATGCGACAGCCCGATCGAGCCGGTCACCCCCAGCTCATCCTCCATCCGTTTTGTCAGCCGCGCCAGCAGCACCGCGGGCGGGGCGCCATGCAGCCGCGCCGTGCCGGTCAGATCGAGAAACGCCTCGTCCAGCGACAGCGGTTCGATCAGCGGTGTCAGCTCCTCCATCATGGCGCGGATCTGGCGCGAGACTTCGGCATAATGGCTGATCCGGGGCCGCACCACCACCGCCTCGGGGCAGAGCCGCATCGCCTCAAACATCGGCATGGCAGAGCGGACGCCCTTAATACGTGCGAGATAACAACAGGTTGAGACAACCCCCCTGGTGCCGCCTCCGACAATCAGCGGCTGGTCCCGCAGTGCCGGATTGTCGCGTTTCTCGACGCTGGCATAAAAGGCATCGCAATCCATATGGGCGATCGAAAGGCTTTCCAGCTCGGGATGGGCCAGCACGCGCGGCGAGCGGCAGGCCGGGCAGCGGCTGCCCCCGGGGAAGCATTTCAGACAATCTCGGCACAGGCTGGGCATGATCGGCAGAGGATAACCCGGTTGCGGCAATTCGCACAGGGGGGAAGAGAAAACCTCTGTCCTTCATGGACACTGGCCGGGATCACGTGTATGAGGCGCGCTGGCCTGTCTGCTCCGGGCCGTGACCGGGAGGGGTCGCGGCGGTGCTTCTGGGCCTTTTTTCAATGGCTCAAAACGGTGGGCAACTGGCCCCCGGACAGGATAAAATAATGACGATCGACACTCTCGCTGGCCCGCTTCAGGCGGCCCTGGCGGCCAAAGGCTATTCGCAGCTGACCCCGGTTCAGGAAGCCGTTCTGGCGCCGGAACTTGACGGGCGCGATATGCTGGTCTCGGCGCAGACCGGCTCGGGTAAAACCGTGGCTTTCGGTCTGGCGATGTCGCCCCAGGTGATGGGCGGGATCGACAATTTCCTGCCGGCCGACAAGCCGATGGCGCTGATCATTGCCCCGACCCGCGAACTGGCACTGCAGGTTCAGCGCGAGCTGGTCTGGCTCTATGAAGGCGCGGTAGTCGCCTCCTGCGTCGGTGGCATGGATTACCGCACCGAAAAGCGCGCGCTGGATCGCGGTGCCCATATCGTTGTCGGCACCCCGGGCCGTCTGCGCGACCACGTTGAGCGCCGCTCGCTCGATCTGTCGGAACTGGCGGTTGTCGTGCTCGACGAAGCCGATGAAATGCTGGACATGGGCTTTGCCGATGATCTGGAATTCCTGCTGGGCAGCGCCCCGGAAGAGAAGCGCGTCCTGATGTTCTCGGCCACGGTTCCGCGTGAGATCGCGAAACTGGCAGAAACCTATCAGCGCGATGCCCGCCGGGTTGAAGTCAAGTCGACCGCCAGCCAGCATGCTGATATTGAATATAAGGCAATCTCGGTTTCGAACCGCGATAAAGAGCCGGCGATCTTTAACGTGCTGCGCTGGTATGATGCGCGCTGCGCCATCGTTTTCGTCAAGACCCGGGCCAATGTGAATCATCTGCATGCGCGTATGGTGAACCGTGGTTTCCCGGTGGTGGCGCTTTCGGGTGAACTGTCGCAGTCTGAGCGTCTGCATGCGCTGCAGGCTTTGCGCGATGGCCGGGCCCGCGTCTGTATCGCAACCGATGTGGCTGCACGCGGCATCGACCTGCCGGGACTCGACCTCGTGATCCATGCCGATCTGCCGTCGAATTCGGAAACTCTGCTGCACCGCTCGGGCCGGACCGGCCGCGCGGGCAATAAAGGTACCTCAGTTCTGGTGGTGCCGCAGGCCGAGTTCCGCAAGGCAAACCGCCTGCTGCAGGGCGCCAAGCTGGTGGCAGAATGGGGCAAGGCCCCGGGCGCGGATGAGGTGCAGAGCCGTGAGGATGAGCGCCTGATCTCGGATCCGTCGCTGCTGGAAGGTATGGGCGAAGACACCGCAATCGCCGCGAACCTGCTTGAAGCGCATAGCAGCGAAGCGATTGCTGCGGCTTTCGTTCGTCTGTGGCGCGCCAAGCGCTCGGCCCCGGAAGAGCTGGCCGAAGATCTGCCGCCGCCGGCACCGCTGCCGCCGCGTGAGCGTGGCGAGTTCGGGGCCTCGGTCTGGTATAAACTGTCGGTCGGTCATGAAGGCCGCGCCGAAGCCCGCTGGCTCTTGCCGAAAATCTGCGAGGCCGGTGGCATTGCAAAAGACGGCATCGGCGCGATCCGGGTGCAGCAGAATGTGACCTTCGTGCAGATCGCCGAACAGCTGGCGAGCCGCTTTAAGGAAGTGACCGAGATCGAGCCGGGTCTGACCATGGAGCGTCAGGCTGAGGCGCCGGAATTCGGACCGAAAGGCCGTGTTGCAGGCGATGCGCCGCGCAAGCCCTATGCCCGTCGCGAAGAGGGTGACGCCCCGCGCAAGCCCTATGCCCGCCGTGAAGAGGGCGATGCTCCGCGCAAGCCCTATGCCCGCCGCGACGAGGGTGACGCCCCGCGCAAGCCCTGGGCTGGCCGTGATGAAGGGGATGCGCCGCGCAAGCCCTATGTCCGCCGCGAAGAGGGCGATGCACCGCGCAAGCCCTGGGCTGGCCGTGATGAGGGCGATGCGCCGCGCAAACCCTATGCCCGTCGTGAAGAGGGTGACGCACCGCGTAAGCCCTATGCCCGCCGCGAAGACAGCGATGCACCGCGTCGTTCGTTTGAGCGTCGTGACGGCGATGCGCCCTCCAAGCCGCGCTGGACGCCCACCGATGGCGAGCGCCCGATGCGTGACGACCGTCCGGCCAAGCCTGGGCCCCGTTCGGCCGGTTTCAAATCGCATGGCGGCAGCCCGGAGCGTCCGGCCCGGTCGAGCGGTTTCAAATCGCATGGCGAGGGCAATTTCGACCGCAAGCCGCGCGGTGAGGGTGGTGCCGAAGGCCGTCCCTTCGCCAAGCGGGAAGGCGGCAAATTCGACGGCCCGCGTCCGGCTGGCTCGAAACCCTTCGGGGCCAAGCCTTTCGGAGCCAAGCCTGCCGCGCCGCGTGGCGATGCCAAAGACACCTCCAAGCGCTTCGTGCCGCCGAAAGGCCCGCGTAAGTGATCTTCCTGCAAGGGAAAGACTGACAAGAGATCAGGGGCGCGCCGCAGGGCGCGCCCTTTTTCACTGGCTTTTGCCGCTCGGGCGGTTCGATGGCCGGGGCAGGGGCAAGCCGCGATCGGCCAGGGCTTCGGCCGGGTCGCGCCGGTCCGAGGCTGCCGCCTCGCGGTAGGCCTCCAGCTCGGCGGCATTGATCTCGCCGAGATTATAGAGCGACATTGCAGCGGCATAGCGGGCCCGGCCGCTGCCTTTGGGCCCGGTCGGGGTGCTCAGCTCTGCCCAGGCCTCGGTGCGGCTCATCCTGCCTCCTCGCGCCGGGCCAGGCGCTCGCCCCGCAGACGACGCTTTTCTGCCCTCGACATCAGCCAGCCGGCAATGACCACGCAGATCCCGACCACCAGGATGATCAGCGTGGCCAGAGCATTGATATCGGGGGTGACGCCGAGCTTCACTTTGGACCAGATCAGCAACGGCAGGGTGGTTGAGCCCGGGCCGGTGGTGAAAGAGGTGATCACCACATCATCAAGGGAAATGGTAAAGGCCAGCAGCCAGCCCGAGAGCAGCGCCGGAGAGATCACCGGCAAAGTCACATCCCGCAGCACCTGCCAGGGCCTTGCGCCCAGATCCATCGCCGCCTCTTCAATCGCGCGGTCCATCGACCGCATCCGCGAATGCACCACGGTGGTCACGAAAACCATTGAAAAGGTGATATGGGCGAGAGTGACGGTGGTAAAACCACGACTGCCCGGCCAGCCGGTCCATTGCCCCAGCATGATGAAGAACATCAGCAGCGAAATGCCGGTGATCACTTCGGGCATGATCAGCGGCCCGGTGACGAGGCCAGAGAAGAGAGGGCGGCCGCGGAACTTGCGAAACCGCGCCAGGGCGATCCCGGCCATGGTGCCGAGCAGGGTGGCGACCGTGGCCGAGATCAGCGCAATCTTCAGCGACAGCCAGAGCGCGCCCATCACCTGGCGGTTGCTCAAGAGCGAGCTGTACCATTTGGTGGAAAACCCGCCCCAGACCGTGGCGAGGCGGCTTTCATTGAAAGAATAGAAAATCATCGACAGGATGGGGATGTAGAAAAAGGCAAAGCCAAAGCAGAGCATGGTGATCAGGAAGGTCGGGCTGCGTTTCATGTCCGGCCCTCTGCTTCCTCGCCCGCGGCTTCGGCTTTTTGCTGATAGCGGCTGTAGAGCATGGTTGGCCCGACCATCAGCACCAGCAGGACCACGGCAATGGTCGAGGCCATGGGCCAGTCGCGCACCTGGGCAAATTCATCCGAGATCAGGCGCCCGATCATCGGCGAGGCCGGGTTGCCGACCAGGGTCGGGATCACCATCTCGCCCGCCGCCGGGATAAAGACCAGCATGGCCCCGGCGATGATGCCCGGCACGCTCTGCGGCAAAGTCACATCGCGAAACACCTGCGAGGGGCGCGAGCCCAGATCCATCGCCGCCTCATCGAGCAGCGGATCCAGCCGCTCGAGACTGGCATAGAGCGGCAGGATCATGAAGGGAAGATAGGTGTAAACCGTGACCAGGATCACCGCGAAATTCGAATGCATCATCGGGATCGATTGCATCGCCCAGGAGCCGGGAGTGAGGAAATTCCAGGCATCGGTCAGCATACCGTTGAACCAGGAATTGCGCCCCATCAGCCCCATCCAGGCGTAGACCCTGAGCAGGAATGAGGTCCAGAACGGCAAGATCACCAGCATCAGCAGAATATTGCGCCAGGAGCGCGACACCCGGGTCAGAGCAAGGGCCATCGGATATCCGATCAGCAGGCAGAAAAAGGTGGCGATGGCGGCATTGCTCAGCGAGGTGATGAAGGCGCGCAGATAGAGCGGATCGCCGATCAGCCGCAGATAGCCGCGCGGGTTCATCACCGGATGCTCACCGCCAAAGCTGAAGGGCGGGGCGGTGGGGGTCTGGGTGGCGAAGCTCATCGCCAGCACGATCAGGAAGGGCAGCAGGAAAAACACGACCAGCCAGGCATAGGGAATGGCGATCAGCAGATCGCGCCAGCCCCGGCTGTGAAACCAGGCAGTGAGGGGTTTCATCGGCATCACTCCGTCAGCAGGATGGCCGAGCCCGGCTCAAACGAGAGCCAGACCTCGTCATCCCAGTCAGCCGGACGCCCCGCCTCTCCGGCGCGGCGCGCATTGACCGCATGAACCGAGAGCAGCGCGCCAGAGGCGAGACTGACCCGGTAGAGGCTGTCCTTGCCGAAATAGGCGAGATCCTTCACCTGGCCGGGGATGACATTGACGCCCTCAGGCCGGGTTTTTGAGATCGCAATTTTTTCGGGCCGCAAAGCAAGGGTGACTTCCTGCCCCTCGCGCAGCCCCGGGGTGGCGCGGGCGGTGAAACTGCCGCCAAATTCCGCGACCTCAACCTCGGCCTGATCGCCCGCCACCCGCAGGACGCGGGCGGTGAATGATGAGATGGCGCCGATAAAGCCCGCGACAAAACGCGAATTGGGATATTCGTAAATCTCGGTCGGGGCGCCCACCTGGCGCACCACACCTTTATCCATCACCGCGATCCGGTCGGCGAGGGTCATTGCCTCTTCCTGGTCATGGGTCACGACAATGAAGGTCACGCCGGTGCGCTGCTGGATCGACATCAGTTCAAACTGGGTATGTTCGCGCAGCTTCTTATCCAGCGCCGCCAGCGGCTCATCGAGCAGCAGCAGCTTGGGCTGCCGGGCCAGAGCCCGGGCCAGCGCCACCCTCTGGCGCTGCCCTCCCGAGATCTGATGCGGTTTGCGGCTGGCGAAAGGCGTCAGCTGCACGAGATCGAGCATTTCTTCTACCCGGGCCTCACGCGCTGCCCGCGTCATTTTTTCGTGTTTCAGCCCATAGCCCACATTCTGGGCCACGCTCATATGCGGGAAGAGGGCATAGGACTGGAACATCATATGCACCGGCCGCTCCCAGGGGGGGGTATCAACCATATCCTGGCCATCGATAAAGATCCTGCCGCGGGTCGGGCTTTCAAACCCGGCCAGCATACGCAGCAAAGTGGTTTTGCCGCAGCCTGAACCGCCGAGCAGGGCGAAGATCTCGCCCCGGTCGATGGTCAGGTTCACATCGCGCAATGCCTCAAACTGGCCAAAGCTTTCGCCGACGCCTTCGATACGGATGAACGGGGCGGTAAGGTCCTGCATGAGCGGAATTCCTGCCTCAGCCGCCCGCCTTGACGGTCTGCCAGCTGCGGTTCAGCGCCCGTTCCTGCTCATCGCTCAGCGGAACCGTGGTAAACAGGCGCGACATGGTTTCCGCATCGGGATAGACTGCCGGATCGCCGGAAATTTCGGGATCGAGCAGCGGTGTGGCGGCGGCATTGGCATTGGCATAGCCGGTAAAGCTGGTGCAGTCGGCAATCACCTCGGGGCGCAGCAGGTAATTCATGAAAATATGCGCGTTTTCGACATTTGCCGCATCGGAGGGCACGGCCCAGAGGTCAAACCAGGCCGGCGCGCCGCTTTTCGGAACGAAATAGGCCAGTTCCAGATCAATCCCGGCCTCGGCCGCCCGGCTGCGGGCCACCGAATAATCCCCCGACCAGGTGCCGGCCATGCACAGCTCGCCATTGGGGATTGCATTGAGGTAATTGCTGTTGTCGAAAGCCGAGATATAGGGGCGGACCCGGGCCATCATTTCCGCCATTTTATCATAATCGGCGGGCGTGGCATCGGCCGGATCGATGCCCATATATTTCAGCACGATAAAGCCAAAATCGGTCGGGCTGTCGAGCAGGCTGATGCCGCAATCGGCCAGGGCCGAGGCGAATTCCGGCTTCATCAGCAGATCAAGGCTGGTGGGATCGGCATCGGGCAGACGTTCGCGCAGCATCTTCATATTATAGGTCAGACCGACCGAGCCCCACATATAGGGCACGCCATATTCATGGCCGGGATCGTAATAGGCGATCTTCTTCAGGATTTCCGGATCGAGATTATGCCAGTTGCTCAGCTTGCTGCGGTCGATCTTCTGATAGACGCCGGCCCGGATCAGACGTGGCAGCGACAGACCCGACTGCAGCACCACATCATAGCCGGTCTGGCCCAGCATCATCTTGGCCTCGATCTCCTCCGTGCTGGAATAGGGGTCATAGACCACGCTGATCCCGGTCTCGGCCTCAAAATCCGCGAGGGTGGTTTCGCCGATATAATCGGCCCAGTTGGTGACATGAACCGCACCAGAGGCGCGGGCGCGGCTGACAAAGGGGGCTGAGAGTACCATTGCGGAAACGGTGGTAAGGGCCTGGCGTCGGGTCAGCTTCATATCCTATCTCCCTGAGTCTTTTGTTTTATAAATTGCCTTTGAAACCTGTCTCTCGTCGGCTCAGCCTAAGGCCGGGCCAGAGTCTGGCAAGCCAGTTCTTTGTTCAGCGCCCGGATTTCTGCGGCGTCAGGGGCCTCGTTGCGCTGCATGACCGGCAGAAGGGCGCGCAGCTGATCGTGATGCCGGCGCAGCCCATATTCGAGATCGGAGAGGTGGAAGCCCTCAAAATGCCCGGAACGCATTGATTCATTGGACCAGATCGACAGCTGCTGATCCTCGGCCGAGGTCTCGCGGTCAATTCTCTGCGCCAGATAGCGCGCGACCCGGGTCTGGCGGTCTTCCTGAGCCAGCCGGTATTGCCGGCCGGTCAGCCGGGTCTGGCCGGGGGAAAGCGGCAGGTCCTGGTAGAATTGCGCGCTTTCGGGGGTGAAGGCGATCACCGTATTCGGGAAAAGCCCGTAATAGGCCCAGTTGCGGCGCAGATGCGGCGGCAGGTCTGCCCTGAGCGGCGAATGCTTGACGTAATTGCGCACCGACCAGCCCCGGCCGGGCCGGTCGCCGTAAAAGCCGTAGCTGATATGCAGGCCGTCGGGCAGGTAGATGTCGCGGTAATCCCGGCCATAAAGGTCCTGCAGCCCGGGATGGGCGAGGGCCACATGATAGCCTTCATTGTCGACATCGCGCACTGATTTCCAGTTTACCGGCAGATCATTGCTCCAGCTCACCACATTGAGCGGCTGCAGCCTTTCGCTCTGCCAGGCGGCAAATTCCGCCGCATAGGGGGCCAGCCATTCGGCAACCGATGGCTGCGGGCCGGGGCGGAAACGCAGGAACAGGAAGCCGCCGAAGATTTCCAGCTCCAGCGGCTTCAGCGCGAAAGCGGCCTTGTCGATCCCTTCGCCAAAGGTTTCGGGCCGGGCCACGCCGCGCAGGGTGCCGTCAAAATTATAGACCCAGCCATGGAAGGGGCAGATCAGCGCGCTGCGGCACTGGCCCTGGCTGCCCTCGACCACCCGCGCCCCGCGGTGGCGGCAGAGGTTCATGAAGGCGCGGATCACCCCGTCCTGGCCGCGGATGATCACCGCACGCTCGTCAAGCAGATCAAAGCCCAGCCAGTCACCGGCAGCGGGCAGGTCCGAGATATGGCCCACGACCTGCCAGTGGCGCAAAAATACCTCTTCGCGCTCGAGGGCGAAAAGCTCGGCCGAGTGATAGCACCAGGCCGGCAGACCTCTGCGGTCCCAGTTTTCGGGCACCGGATCAGATGTAAAGGGCAGGGTCATGGCAGCACCTCCTTGATCAGTTTGCCGGTTCTGGCACGCGGCCAGCGGTGAACATTATGGGCGCCGCGCCTCACCAGCGGGCGGGCGGCGTCGCACGACGGCGCTCGGGGGCAAAGAAGGGGCGGGCGGTCCTCGCCACTTTCAGCATCAGCTTGTGATACTGCAGCTCGCGCTGCGCATAGATCTCGACCCAGAGGTCGCGGCAGTCGGCATAGCGGCTTTCGACATGGGCGATGGCGATATTGCGCTTGAGCGTCGGCGACCAGCAGGCGGCGGTGATAAAGCCCACCTCGCGCTTTTTGCTCTGGTAGAGGATGGCCCCCTCGGCGCTGATATTGCCCGGGATCTCCAGCCCGACCAGCGCCCAGGCCGAACTGTGGTTCTGCTTTTCTGCCTGCAGCGCCCGCCGTCCGGTGAAATGCCCCTTCTCCCAGGCGATCATCCAGCCCAGCCCCAGCTCAAAGGGCGAACGGGCGCGATCTTCGCGCAGCGCCTGCTGCACCGGGATGAAATCAAGGCCGGTGGTCAGAAAACCGGCTTCGGTCCGCGCCAGCATCACCGCCTCGCCGCCGATCGGGGTCAGGCCATAAAGCGCGCCCGCCTGCATCAGATGATCCCAGAGCGGCAGGGCCAGCGCGGGGGGCAGCCAGAGCTCATAGCCCAGATCGCCGGTAAAGCCGGTACGCGAGATTGCGATCTCGCCGCCTCCGAACTCAAAGCTGGCCTGGCGGAACGGCTTCAGCGCTCTGACATCAAAGCCAGCCTGGTCCAGCACGGTTGCCGAAACCGGCCCTTGCAGCGCGAGGGCGGCCAGATCTTCGCTCTCATCCCGGATCGTCACCGCAAAGCCGAAAGCGCTGTCGAGCAGCCAGGGCAGGTGCCGCTCCTGGCAGCACAGGCGGAAATCAGCCTCGCCGAGGCGGAACAGGGTGCCATCATCCATCAGCTTGCCCTGGTCGTCACACCAGGCGGTGTACTGCACCTGGCCCGGGGCCAGCGCCCCGGCATCACGCAGGGTCAGGCGGTTGAGATAAGCCACCGCATCCGGGCCAGTGATGCGGTATTTGATCATGGGCGAGATATCATACAGCGTCGCGGTGTTGCGGATCGCGGTATGCTCGATCGCGGCATCGCCGAAACAGCCTGCGGCCAGATATCCGGCCCAGGCCCCCCAGTTCTGCTGCCGGTTCAGCGGCGCGAGGCGCGGATGGAAGGGCGTTTGCAGCAGCGGGGTCTGAAAATGTGTCAGCGCGGTCATGCTGGTACTCCGGAGGCAAAGCCCGGTTTGCTGGCAAGCAGGGCCTCGGCAGCATTATAGCCCGCCGCGCCGGACATGCCGCCAGGATGGGTGCCGGCTCCGGTCAGCCAGAGGCCGCAGAGCGGTGTGGCATAGCGCGACAAAGCCGCAACGGGGCGGTTAAACAGCATCTGTTCGACCGACAGTTCCCCATGATGCCAGGAGCCGCCTGCCATGCCATATTGCCGGGCAATGTCCCAGGGCATCAGCATATCGGCCCGGGTGATCAGGGCCCTGATCCCGGGCGCGGCCTCTTCCAGGCGGTTCAGGCTGGCCTCAAGCAGGGCCGCGCGGGCTGCCTCCTCTCCGGCCTTCGGGACCGAGGGCGCGAACTGCACATTGGCCGACAGGAGCTGCGGCCCGGTTTCACGGGCAAAGGCGGTGGGGATCAGCACTTCCATCACCGGGCGCGCCGGGGTTTCGCCGTATTTCACCGGGTTGAAGGCGCGCTCGATTTC
Organism: Pseudogemmobacter faecipullorum; assembly: GCF_020539525.1. Lineage (GTDB taxonomy): Bacteria > Pseudomonadota > Alphaproteobacteria > Rhodobacterales > Rhodobacteraceae > Pseudogemmobacter > Pseudogemmobacter faecipullorum. The sequence goes on from NZ_JACDXX010000016.1 coordinate 83,433, forward strand.
ATCCGGGCTGTCGGCGAGCAACAGGCGGCTGCGCAGATCGGCTCCGCGGAAACCGGGCGGGGCGCTCAGCGCCAGATGCAGCTTTGCGGTGGCGCCACGGGCTTTGTGATGGCGCAGCCGGGTGATCAGACCGGTGTCGAACTGCGCCGCGCCGGTCAGATCCAGCAAAGTGGCCTTCGGGCCAATGGCCGAGATCACCACGCGGGCCGGCAGGGTCTCGCCGCTTTCCAGCAAAACGCCGCTCACCTGATCGCTTTCGGTCAGGATCCGGGCCACACGCGCCTTGCTGCGCAGGTCTACCCCGGCTGCTGCGCAGGCGCGCTGCATGGCCGAGGCAAAGGCAGGCAGGCCGCCCTCGGGCAGCGCCGGGCCATCTGCGGCCCCGGCCAGCCGGTCCAGCAGCAGGATCAGCGTATTGGGCGAGCGCGGCCCGGCCCAGGCCCCCAGCACGCCGTCAAAGCAAAGCGCGGCCTGCAGCGCAGGGTCGCTCAGCTCGTCCTGGGCCAGGTCATAGACATTGATCAGCAAAAGCCGGAGCAATTCGCGAAACTCTCTGGTGCCAAGCGCCCGGATGCCAAAGAAATGCCGGATCAGCGCCGGCCAGGCATTGCCCCTGGCCTGCAGGCGCGGCGGGGCCATGCGCCGGAAAGGTTCGAGCGCGGCGGCATAGCGGCTGAGGCGCTGGTGCAAAAGCGCCCAGGCCCCGGCATCGGGCCCGGTGGTTTTCGCGCCCTCGATCCTCAGCGCTCTGCCCTGCGACAGCACAATGGTCGGCAGAGCCCGGGCGGCCCATCTCAGCCCGTGTTTTTCCAGGGCCATCTCTTTCACCACTCTGGGGTCGGGATGCCAGCAAAGATGCGCCAGCGAGGGGGTGAGGCCGGGGGCGAGTTCGGGCAGAGCCCGCGCCCCGCCGCCAAAACTTTCGGCCGCCTCGAGCAGCGTGACTTTGCGGCCTTTGCGGGCGAGGCGATGCGCGCAGGCAAGGCCGTTCGGCCCGCCGCCGATCACGATCACGCTGCGATCCGGCTCAGAGGACGGGCCAGGCATCGCTCATCTCCTTTCGCGACAATTGCGCTTCGCGCAGAATTTCACGCGCGGCATTGCGGCCCGGCGCCCCCATCACCCCGCCCCCGGGATGGGTCGAGGAGCCGCAGATCCACAGATCGCGCAGAGGCGTGCGGTAATTGGCATAGCCGGGCACGGGGCGGTTAAAGAGCAGCTGATCAAAGGTCAGCTCGCCCTGGAAAATATTGCCCTCGGTCAGCCCGACCTCGGCCTCCAGCTCGCGCGGGGTGCGGATCTCGACATGGCGCACCAGGGATTTAAAGCCCGGGGCATAGCGCTCAATCTGATCAAGGCAGGTCTGGCCAAAGGCGTCGCGGTCGGCGTCTGTCCAGTCGCGCCCCTCAATCTTTGGCGGGGCATATTGCACGAAACAGGACATGAAATGCTGGCCCGGCGGGGTCATGGTCGGATCGATCAGGGTCGGGATCATCACATCCTGGAACGGATCACGGCTGAAGCGGCCGTCCTTCCAGTCATCATAGGCGCGCTCCATCCGCTCGATACTGTCGGTGAAATGCAGATCGCCTTTCAGCATCGGCGCCCCTTCGGGAAGGGCGGTGAATTTCGGCACCCCGTCCAGCGCGATATTGAGCTTGCCGGATGAGCCACGGGTTTTGAATTTTTTTACCGAGGCGAGATAATCCCCCGGCAGCTCGCGCTCGGCCACATGCTTCAGCATGGTGCGCTTCACATCCATGTTCGAGATGACGCGGCTGGCCCGGATCTCCTCGCCATTTTCGAGCACAGCGCCGATGGCCCGGCCGTTCTGCACCAGGACCTCTGCCACACCCGCCCCGGTGCGGATCTCGCCGCCCGAGGCCTTCAGCGAGGCGGCAAGGGCCTTTGTGATCGAGCCCATGCCGCCGCGCGCATAGCCCCAGGCGCCGATATTGCCATCCACATCGCCCATATAATGATGCAGCAGCACATAGGCCGAGCCTGGCGACATCGGCCCCAGCGCTGTGCCGATAATGGCCGAGACCGCCAGATAGGCCTTGATCACCGGGTTTTCGAAATAATGATCGAGATAATCCGAGATCGACATGGTCCAGAACCGCACCATATCGGCGATCTGCGCCTCGCTCAGGCCAGAGACCTGTTTGCCGAGGTAAAGCAGCTCGGCCAGATCGCGCGGGCGGAAACGGGCCGGATCGGGCGGGGTGCGCAAAAGCAGTGGCCGGATAAAACGGCAGTAGCGCAGCACATCGCGGGAATAGAGATCATAGGCCTCGGCATCGCGTTTTGAATGGCGGGCGAATTCGCGGCGGTTGGCCTCATGGTCGCGAAACATCGCCAGATAGCCGCCATCCTGCTGCAGCACCGCGCCGCCCTCATAGGGCAGGATCTGCAGCCCGTAGCGGGGCAGCTCAAGGTCGCGCATGATCTCGGGGCGAAACAGCGAGGCGACGTAAGAGCAGTTGGAATAGGTGAAACCTTCGCTCAGTTCACGTGAAACCGCCGCGCCACCCACCCAGGGGTTTTTCTCGGCCACCAGCACCCGCATCCCGGCCCGGGCCAGATAGCAGGCGGTGACGAGGCCATTATGCCCCGCGCCAAGGATCAGCGCATCATATGCCCGGGCATCACTCATCTCCGGGCCTCATCCGGCTGCTGCTGCACCTGGCGGGTGTCGGGGGGCTGCAGCCAGACCCTGCGAGAGCGGTGAAAGGGGGCTGCGCCTGAGCCTGACCGCTGAAGACGGACGACGGCTGCCCTGGAGGCCGTTTCCGGGCCTGGCCTGACCGGGGGGTTGCAGGGGGCAGGGGGCGGTCCGGGGCGGTCAGCATGGCGTGAACCTGTTTCTGTTGCCTTAAAAACAGGCTCCCATTATTCTGACTGACCTGTCAATCAGAATTTGACAGGGCTGTTCTGACCGGGTTTTTTCGCTATGAAAGCCGGAGTGACGGAGGTGTGTTATGGCAGCGCTGGAAAAGAATTCGCCCTTAGGCCCGGCTGAGGCCGCTCTGCCGCGCAAAATGCCGCGCGATGCCCGGCGCCAGCAGCTGATCGAGGCGACGATCGAGGTGATCGCGAAATCAGGCTATTCGCGGACCACGATGTCAGAAGTGGCGCGGATGGCCGGGCTGTCGCATGGGCTGGTGAATTTTCACTTCCAGACCAAAGAGAATTTGCTGATCGAGACGCTGCTCTATCTGTCCGAGGAATATCATCAGAACTGGACCAGCGAGACCGAGGCGGCCGGACCGGGTGCGGCCGAGCAGCTCTATGCGATGCTGGCTGCCGATTTCCTGCCCGCGCTCTGCACCCCCACGCGCCTATCAGCCTGGTGCGCTTTCTGGGGCGAGGCCTCGGGCCGGCCGCTCTATCAGGAAAACTGCGGCGAGCGGGATGCGGCCTATAATCTGCATCTGGAAATGCTTTGCGCCCGGATGAACCGCGAGCATGGCTATAGCCTCGACCCGGTGCGCACCGCCCGGGTGCTGCGGGTGACCACCGAAGGGGTCTGGCTGGATATGATGACGATGCAGCAACCCTATGGGCCGGAGGAGGCAAAGGCCACGCTGATGAGCTGCGTGGCGGCCTTCTTCCCGCGCCATTTCAGCGCTGCGGGGCTGATCTGACCGCAAAAGGGGGAGAGGCTGGCCTCTCCCCCCCTGTGTCAGGATCTGGTGGCGATCAGCGCTTTGGCAGCTGGCTGATGATTGCCTCTGCCGCATCCCGCGGGCTGGCACTGGCCCAGATCGGGCGACCAACAACGATATGGTCCGAGCCGTCGAGGATCGCCTGTTCCGGCGTGGCGATACGCTTCTGATCGCCGAGCGCGGCACCGGAGGGACGCACGCCGGGGGTGACGATCAGCTTGCCCTTGGCCTCGGACAAAGCGCGGATCCGGGCGGCCTCCTGGGGGCTGGCAATCACGCCATCTGCGCCCGCCGCCATGGCCCTGGCGGCACGCTCAACGGTGATGTCATGAATATCGCCCGGCACCCACATATTGGCATCGAGATCGGCGCGGTCGAGCGAGGTCAGCACGGTTACGGCGAGGATCTTCAGATCGGTCCCGGCCTTGCCCTCGGCGGCGGCGCGCACCACCTGGGGATCGCCATGCACGGTCAGGAAATCAAGGCCCAGCCCGGCCAGGCCGCGCACCGCATTCTCGATGGTCTGGCCGATGTCGAACAGTTTGAGGTCAAGAAAGACGCGCTTGTTGCGCTCATTCTTCAGCTCCATGGCGAGGCCGAGGCCGCCGCCGGTCAGCATGCCGAGCCCGACTTTGTAGAAGCTGACCGAGTCACCGAGTTTATCGGCGAGCGCGAGGCCCTCGATCACATTGGGCACATCCATTGCCACGATCAGGCGGTCATCCATCGCTTTACTCCATCTGTGCCGGGCGCGGCGCCGGGGCCAGGACAGCCCGGCGCGGGCTGATTTTTCCCCCTGTAGTCCCGCCCGGCCGGGTTTGACAAGTCGCCGGGGCCGCCCGGCCTGGTTTGTCGCATCTTTGCGCCAGGGCGGGGTTTCATTGACACAAGGCGGGCTTTGCGGCGAATTTGCCAGCAAAAGCCCTTGCAGCTGGAAGGTTACGCCATGGAAATCACCCTTACCGTCGAGCGGCCCGGGGAAGGGCCCGGTTCGGGGCCGCTGCAGGTGGGCTGGTTCCGGACTTCGGACAAACAGGCGGTGCTCTATGACCCGCCCGAGCGCGTGCTGTTTCGCCAGCAAAACCGGGGTCATGCCAAATCTGCAGCGCGCTGCCCGGCCGTGGTGCAGCTGGAGAGCCGCTATTTCGTGGTGAAATGCCCCTATGATATGCAGATCGGCTTTGACCGCGATAAGAACGGCCGGGCGGTGCTGGTGAACCGGCTGGGGGCGGCCAGCCCGGTGCGCGCCAATAAGCTGAATGAGGCGCTGACCCTGGTGAATGAGGCCGAGTGGCGCTATCCCGACCGCCCGACGCTGCAGCTCTCGCTGCCCTACTGCTTTATCGCCGATGAGCTGGTTTATATGACCGAGCTTTCGCCCTTTCTGCATTACCGCCCCGATCCGCTTCCGGGCACGATTTTCGGCGGCCGCTTCCCGATCTCGGTCTGGCCGCGCCCGCTGATGTGGGCCTTTGAATGGCATGAGCCGAAGAAAGACATCGTGCTGCGCCGGGGCGAGCCTTTGTTTTACTGCCAGTTTGAGGGCCATGATCCGGCCCGTCCGGTGCAGCTGGTCGAGGCCGAGCGCAGCCCTGAGCTGGAGACCTATCTCGAGCAGGTCAGCGGGGTGGTCAATTACGTCAACCAGACCTTCAGCCTGTTCAAAGCCGCCGAGGCTTTGCGCCCGGCAAAACTGCTGAACCCGAAGGTCCGCGGGTGATTTCGGTTCTGGCGATCATCACCCCGCAGGGGGAGCAGCGCGAGATCCTGCGGCATAGGGCACGGCCGGGGCTGGAACGGCTGGAGGCGCCGAACTGGTCGCCTTGCGGCAGCTGGCTGCTGGTGAATGGCGGCGGGCTGCTGTGGCAGGTGTCGCTGCAGGATCCCGGGCTGATCCCGCTTTCCACCGGCATTGCCGCCCGCTGCAACAATGACCACGGCTTCACCCGGGACGGGCGGATATTGTTCGGCAGTCATTATGAGGGGCTGGGCGCGCAGATCTATGCGATGCCTGTGGCGGGCCTTTCTGCCGGGGCGGTGCCCGAAAAGATCTCCTCCGCTGCCCCCTCCTGGTGGCACGGGCTCTCGCCGGACGGGCAGCGCATGGTCTATCCGGCGGTGCGCGGCGAGGGGCGGGAGGTGAATATCTTCAGCCGGAATCTGGCGGGCGGGACCGAGCAGCAGCTGACCCGTGACATGGGGCATAATGACGGGCCGGATTTCAGCGCCGACGGCCGGCAGATCTTCTGGAACTCGGATCAGAGCGGGTGGGCACAGATCTGGCGCATGGAGGCCAATGGATCGGGGGCGCAGCCGCTGTTTCTCGATGATAGGGTGAACTGGTTTCCCCATCCCTCGCCCTGCGGGGCCTGGCTGTGCTGGATCTCATATCCGCCCGGGACCGAAGGGCATCCGGCGGATCTGCAGGTGGAGCTCATGCTTTCGGATGCGCAGGGCCAGGACCGGCGGGTTCTGCAGCGCTTTACCGGCGGCCAGGGCTCGCTCAACGTGCCTTGCTGGGCCCCTGACAGCCGGGCCTTTGCTTTCATCCGCTACGAGCTGTGAGACCTGGCTGCCTCAGGCACTGGTGCCGAGCGGATCGGGCTGTTGTGAGCTGCGCCGCGGATCGGGCTGGTGCGGACTGCGCCGCGGATCGGAATCGAAAGCGGGCAGATCCAGCGCTTCGGTGGTGACGAAGGGGGCAAGCTTATAGGGATCGGCCCAGATTGAGACATGAATCTCGGGCGGTCCGGAGGTGGCCAGATGCTCGGGCGTCAGCAGGACAACGCGCAGCCGCAGCATCAGCCCCACCATCAGCGCCGGGGCAAGGATCTGCTCTGCCACCGGGCCGAGGTGGCCAAGATAGCTGACGCGGCGCGAGGGCAGAAAGCCGAGGATCGGGCGGCGGATCAGGCCGAAGACTCCAACGCGCCCATCCGGCATCAGCCGTGCCTCCACCGGATCCCCTATGCAAAGGCCAGCCTTCGCAATGTGAATGGCAATACCCTCAACGGGCACCTGAGGCAAAATAGGCTTAAGTCGCTCGGACATACACGTTCCTTTTTCCCCCTTCTGCCCCCCACCCCTTCCGGAAAGCAAGGGCCGCTGCCGCCGCGCGGATTGCGGCTGAGGAATGCTGCCGAAACCGGGGGATGCGATCGGCGGAAAATGGACCAGTGCGGGTGCGAAAATTATTTTCCTGCCAGCCCCGCCGGGGCAGCTCCGGAACTTGAACCCCGGCGCATCACGCCCCAGATTAGCTGTGAGGCCAAAAGCGGGCGTGCCTTTTCAGGGCGTCCGCCGGACTGGCGCTTACAGGAAAAGGAGAGACCGATGAACATTGAGAAGTTCACGGAGCGTTCGCGCGGCTTTATTCAGGCCGCTCAGACCATCGCGATGCGCGAAAGCCATCAGCGCGTTCTGCCCGATCACCTGCTCAAAGCCCTGATGGATGATGACCAGGGGCTGGCATCCAATCTGATCCGCCGGGCCGGTGGCGCGCCCGAGCAGGTGAATGCCGCGGTGAATGCCGCGATCGGGAAACTGCCGAAAGTCTCGGGCGGTGATGGCCAGACTTATATGGATCCGCAGCTGATGCGGGTGCTGGATGAGGCTGAGCAGGTGGCAAAGAAAGCCGGTGACAGCTTTGTTCCGGTTGAGCGCATGCTGACCGCGCTGGCCCTGGTGAATACCCGCGCGAAAGACGCGCTGACTGCCGGGGCTGTGACCGCCCAGGGGCTGAATACTGCGATCAATGATATCCGTAAGGGCCGCACGGCCGACAGCGCCTCCTCCGAGGATACGATGGAGGCCCTGAAGAAATATGCCCGCGACCTGACCGAGGCTGCGGCCGAGGGTAAGATCGACCCGATCATTGGCCGCGATGATGAGATACGCCGCGCCATGCAGGTGCTGTCGCGCCGTACCAAGAATAACCCGGTGCTGATCGGTGAGCCTGGCGTGGGTAAAACCGCGATTGCCGAGGGGCTTGCCCTGCGCATCGTGGATGGCGATGTGCCTGAATCGCTGCGCAATAAAAAGCTGATGGCGCTGGATATGGGCGCTTTGATTGCCGGGGCGAAATATCGTGGTGAATTTGAGGAAAGGCTGAAAGCCATTCTCAAAGAGATCGAGAATGCCGCCGGTGAGATCATTCTCTTCATCGATGAGCTGCATGTGCTGGTCGGCGCGGGCAAGACCGATGGGGCGATGGATGCGGCCAATCTGATCAAGCCTGCGCTTGCCCGGGGCGAGCTGCATTGCGTCGGCGCGACCACGCTGGATGAATACCGCAAATATATCGAGAAAGACGCGGCTCTGGCCCGTCGCTTCCAGCCGGTTCTGGTCTCTGAGCCGACGGTCGAGGATACGATCTCGATCCTGCGCGGCATCAAAGAGAAATATGAGCTGCATCACGGGGTGAAAATCTCGGATTCGGCGCTGGTGGCCGCCGCTCAGCTGTCGCAGCGCTATATCACCGACCGCTTCCTGCCCGATAAGGCCATCGACCTGGTTGATGAGGCCGCCTCGCGGCTGCGTATGGAGGTCGACAGCAAGCCCGAGGAACTCGATGCGCTGGATCGGCAGATCCTGCAGCTGACCATCGAGGCTGAGGCGCTGAAAAAAGAGGATGATGCGGCTTCAAAAGACCGGCTCGAGAAGCTGGAAAAAGAGCTTGCCGACCTGAAGGATCGTTCGGCTGAGCTGACCGCGAAATGGCAGACCGAACGCGACAGCCTGAACAAGGCCCGCGATCTGAAAGAACAGCTCGACCGCGCCCGGGCCGAGCTGGATCATGCCAAACGCGAAAGCAATTTCGCCAAGGCCGGTGAGCTGCAATATGGCACTATCCCCGAGCTGGAAAAACAGCTGGGCGAGGCCGAGGGCCGCGAAGGTGAGGCTTTGGTCGCGGAATCGGTGCGGCCCGAGCAGATCGCCGAAGTGGTCGAGCGCTGGACCGGCATTCCCACCACCAAAATGCTGGAGGGGGAGCGCGAGAAACTGCTGAAGATGGAAGAAGAGCTCGGTCGCCGGGTGATCGGTCAGCATCAGGCGGTGGAAGCGGTCAGCCGCGCGGTGCGCCGCTCGCGCGCCGGCCTCTCGGATGAGAATAAGCCGCTCGGCTCGTTCCTCTTCCTTGGGCCGACCGGGGTCGGCAAGACCGAGCTGACCAAGGCTTTGGCCGAATATCTCTTTGATGATGACAATGCGATGGTGCGCATCGATATGTCGGAATTCATGGAGAAACATGCGGTCTCGCGGCTGATCGGTGCCCCTCCGGGCTATGTTGGCTATGATGAGGGCGGGGTTCTGACCGAAGCCGTGCGGCGCCGGCCCTATCAGGTGGTGCTGTTTGACGAGGTGGAGAAAGCCCATCCCGATGTGTTCAACGTGCTCTTGCAGGTGCTCGATGATGGCCGTCTGACCGATGGTCAGGGCCGGGTGGTGGACTTTAAGCAGACGCTGATCATCCTGACCTCGAACCTCGGGGCCCGGGCTTTGTCGGAACTGCCGGAAGGCGCTGATCCGGCCCCGGCGAAAGCCGAGGTGATGGAAGCGGTGCGGATGCATTTCCGCCCCGAATTCCTGAACCGTCTCGATGAGATGGTGATCTTCGACCGGCTGGGCCGGGGCGATATGTCGGGTATCGTCGAGATTCAGCTGCGCCGCCTGGAGCAGCGGCTTGAGAGCCGCAAGATCGCGCTGACGCTGGATGCGGCGGCAAAGGCCTGGCTGGCTGAAGAGGGCTATGATCCGGTCTTTGGCGCCCGGCCGCTGAAACGGGTGATCCAGCGCCAGCTGCAGGATCCGCTGGCCGAAATGCTGCTCGGCGGTGAAATCCTCGACGGCGCGGCCGTGACGGTTACTGCAGGGCCGGAGGGGCTGCAGCTTGGCGACAGGGTGATCGCCTCGCGCCGGTCCCGCCCGAGCGAAGAGCCGCTGCATTAAGGCTGCACTGAGAAAAGAGAGGGGCGGAGGGGAAACCCTCCGCCCTTTTGCTGAGGGCAGATGCCTCCGGCGGGGATATTTCAGGACAGATGAGAGCCAGAGTTGTTTTCTGCCGCGCGGGCCCTGGAAAGCCGGCCCTCTCTGAACTGTGTCTGGCAATCGGACAGGGGCAGGCTCAGACTGCGCAGAGCCCCGCCTCTGCCAGAAGGATGCGCGAGAGATGAGCCGTAAACTGAGCTGGTCTGATGTCACGCCCCGGGGCCTCTGGCTCAGTCGCCGCAAGCTGATCGCCGGAGCGGGGGCCGGCCTTGCCCTGCCGCGCCTTGCCAGGGCTGCGGATCTGCAGCCGAACAGCTTTGAGGAAATCACCAATTACAATAATTTCTACGAATTCGGCTGGGGCAAAGAGGATCCGGCCAGCAATGCCGGGGCTATGACCATTGATCCCTGGTCGGTTGAGATCGCGGGCCTGGTCGAGCGTCCGGGGCAATATGACCTCGCGGATCTGATCAGAGGCCAGCCGCTGGATGAGCATATCTACCGCTTCCGCTGCGTTGAGGCCTGGTCGATGGTCATTCCCTGGCAGGGCTTTGCGCTGTCGGGGCTGCTCAGCCGCATCGGCGTGCAGCCTTCGGCGAAATACGTTGCCTTCCAGACCTTGTATCGCCCCGAGGAAATGCCAGGCCAGCGCCAGGGTGGTATTGACTGGCCCTATGTTGAGGGGCTGCGCCTTGATGAGGCGATGCATCCGCTGACCCTGCTGGCAACCGGGCTTTATGGCGAGCCGATGCCAAAGCAGAACGGCGCGCCGGTCCGGCTGGTCGTGCCGTGGAAATATGGGTTCAAATCGATCAAGAGTATTGTGAAAATCAGCCTCACCGCCGAACAGCCCCGCACCACCTGGCAGGAGCTGCAGCCCTCGGAATATGGCTTTTATGCCAATGTGAACCCGGAGGTGGATCACCCGCGCTGGAGCCAGGCTTCCGAGCGGCGGATCGGCGGCGGGCTTTTTGCCGGGCGTGAGCCGACTTTGCCCTTCAATGGCTATGCCGATCAGGTGGCCTCGCTCTATAGCGGCATGGATCTGCGGGTGAATTATTGACCCCGCTCTCCCTGGCTGATCGCCTCAATGCGCTGCTGCGCCGCCTGCCCGAGGCCGGGGTCTGGTGTCTCGGCCTGATCCCGCTGGCCTGGCTGATCTGGCAGGTGCTGCAGGGCGGGCCCGGCGTCGATCCGGTGCGCGGCATTGAACATTTCCTTGGCAAGACCGGGCTCTGGTTGCTGATCGCCTGCCTGGTCATCCCGCCTTTGCGTCTGCTCACCGGAATAAATGCGCTGCGTCATCGCCGCGCCATCGGTCTGCTCGCCTTCCTTTATATAGTCTTGCATCTGACCGCCTGGATCTGGCTGGAAATGGGGCTCTACTGGTCCCAGGCGCTGAAGGATCTGTGGAAGCGCCCCTATCTGTTCTTTGGCATAACCGCATTTCTGCTGTTGCTGCCGCTGGCGGCGACCTCGGGTCGGGCCGCGATCCGCCGGCTCGGGCCGCGCTGGAAACAGCTGCATCTGCTGATCTGGCCTGCCGCGGGCCTGGCCGTGCTGCATTACCTCTGGCAGATGAAAATCATCAGCCGCGAGGGCTGGATCTGGCTGACGCTTTTCCTGGCGCTGTTGGTCTCCCGGCTGATCAGCGCCGGGCTGCGCCGCAAAAAACTGCGGTGCGACTCGCCCCGGGCGGGAAAACCTGCCACCGATTCTCCGCACGGCCAGGCAAAACTGCCCTGAACCCGGGGATCGGCCCCGGACCAGGCCGGGAGGTGAAAAAATGTAACCCGCAAAAGCCCTTATTTCATTGGGCCTGATGCGGGGCGGCGCAGTTTTTTGTCACGAACAGTGAAATAAGTGCTTGCAGGTTCTGTGATTGGGTCCTAGATACCGGCTCACCGAAACGGAACGCAGACGGAGACGGCGGCGGGAGGTTGAGGGAGGCGGCGGAAGCTGCCGGAACGACATTCTGACAAGGTTGCGG
>NZ_JACDXX010000017.1 GCF_020539525.1 Pseudogemmobacter faecipullorum
TCGCAACGTCCGGGAATGGTTTGCCGCCCGCAACCAGTTCGCCATAATGTTCGGCGAGCGCTTCGCCGCTTGAGTATCTGAAACCGCATGGACCGGCCCAGATACACAGACTTCAGGACAGTCCCCGTCTTTGACCATTTGCGCCGATGTTGGGCTCAGCTGCTGGTCGGTCGTGATATAGCCCGGAACCGCCTTGCGCTTACCGTCATCCAGTTGGCGATCTTCCAGCGACAGGGCCAGCTTCAGCACCTTGCCGATCTCGGTGGTGATGTTCAGGCCCTCGATGTCGTTCCAGCGCGAACAGGTCACCTCAATGAAGTCGCGGCGCGACAGGTTCCGCAGATAACCGAGGCCCGGCACAGTGGCGTCATAGATCACCCTTCCGGTCGGCAGATCCTTCCGCACAAATACCGCGCCATCTTCCATCGGGATCAGCGCGCGAATACGGCCTTTATAACCCCGATGGATGTAAGCCCGACCGACGCCGCGAAACACCGCCCACATGGTCAGCGTCTCGACAAACTCGACTGGCGTCATCCATTCATTTGGGCCATCCCGGCCACAGAGCCGATCCCAAAGTTCCCCCTCCCGGATGGGCGTCTTGATCGTGCGGCCAAGGCGGTCATGGGTGAGCTCCCCCACCGTGATAGGCAGAGATGAAACACCCTCCGCAATGCGCAGCCCGGCAGCAAGTGCGGCGGTAACCTTCAGCTGTTTTTCGCGCCCGCTGATAAAGCGTTCAGTCAGCTGCTCCTGATAAAAGCGATTCCCTTCGCCCGCGGGATCACCGCTTTTGCGTGAAAAGGGCCAGAGATCGGCAAGATTCATGTGAACAGCACCCCGGCTTCCATATAGCTGCGCTTGCCCTTGCGCTCAGCTTTCGTGGCGCCCACCCCCATGGCGAGCGCGACCATGCCGTCGATCCGGCCCCGCTGACGCTGCTTGTCGAAAGCCTGGTTGCCTTGACCGTCCGAGATAAGGACGGTGTTCGCAGCGCAGACATGCGTCATTTTGTTGTCTTCGATCAGGATCTCACGCTTCAGGATCTTGTCCGTCAGGCGTGAGATGGAATGCGGCATACAGAGCTGCCGCCCCTCAAATGCGATCCGCGTGCCCTGGGCATGGGTCACAATCTTAAGTCCGGATCCCTCCGGAAGATCAGGCCCCATAAAGCGCCAGACCTCGAATCCGATCTGCTCACAGGCGGCGATGAAATCCGACACATAGGCCGGATCTACCACCAGAGCCTCAACCTTCTGCTTGGCGCACAGCAGGCGTACCTGCTCGGCAACATAGGTGTAGTCGATCACCTCGCCACGCACAGCTGTGATGTGACCGGCCTTCACATAGGCCTTGTAGGGCGTCCGGTCCTCTGCCTCGCGCCGGTCTAGCCCACCTTCGGTCGTCCAATACCAGAGCTTGGCAGTCAGACTGTCTTCATCATCGCGCCAGACAGCGGAAAGCGCGGTCAAATCGTTCTTTTTGGACAGATCGAGGGCCAGAACGCAGGGGATATCCCGCAAAAGCTCGGCAACAATCACGTCCTTCGACTGAACCGCGCGCCAAGCGCTCTCATCCGAAAGCCAGAACCCGGACGACCCGACCGGGCGACCGAAGTACAGGCGTTCCGTTGCCAACCTCTCAGATGGCATATGCTTTGCCGTCTCAACCCGGCGCCGCACATTCTCGATGGGATATGTCACCCCAAGAGCTGGCAGCGCCTTGATCCAGCACGCTTCATCCGTGAATGGGTCGTCTTCCTCATCGACCCGGGCGATATAGCTGAACGCGCTATCATCCTCGATCATCCCGACCGCAACGCGCTGGTAAAACTCGCTGTAATCCGTCCCGACCGCCTGATCCGCCGCCGGGGTATTGGTGCCAAGGATCATCAGCGGATCGCCCGGCATCTTGTCGACAGCGGCCTTCCAGAGCTGGATCGCCTTATCCGTCCGCATTTCGTGGACTTCATCCGCAAAGACAGCAATGGGCTTCGGTCCGGAAATACTGTCCTGCGAAGCCACCGGCAAGAACTTCGCTCCTGCCGCAGGAACCTCGATCTTCCAGGCATTGTCGCCAGTGCCGCGAATAATCACCCGGCCAAGGCTCTCCAGCGTTGCCCCGTCCTTTCCGGGAATTTCAGCCCTGCACAGCGCAACCGCATCCGAAAAAAGCACCTTCGCCTGATCACGGTCGTTGGCGATGGCATAGGCTTCGGCTCTGGGAACACCGTTAAAGCCGATCATGTAGAGCCCGATAGCCCCCATCAGAGGGCTTTTGGCCTGTCCCTTTCCGGTCTCCAGCCAAGCGTGCCGGAACCGGCGCGTGCAGTCCGCATTCCGCCAGCCAAAAAGACTGCCGACGACGAACGTCATCCAGTCCAGCAGGTGGAACGGCTGGCCCGCCTTGGCTCCGGCAGTCACGGTGAACATGGCCGGGAAGAACCGGAAGGCCCGCTCTGCTTCGACCGGATCAAACCGAAGCCCTCGCTTTGCGCCGTCAGTTAGGTCTTTCAGATGGCGCTGACACGAAGCCCGGACGAATTTTCCAGCGGTTATCTCGCCCGAAACGACCTTACTGGCGTATGCCGTTGTTGGATCCAAGGAACTCATCTGCAGGTGCGCTCCCCTTCGGCGGCTTATCAGCGGCTGGCTGTGGTTGCGCCTCCCCGAACATTGCCTTCTCCAGCTTTAGCATCCGGTCATTGAGCTTTTCGACCGCGGCCCATTCAAAGCTGAAAACATCGCCGCCATTCGGCCCAACTTTCACCGGGCCATCCTCTGCTGCGCCTGGGTACAAGGCCTCATATTCGACCCGCGCCCGGACATATCGGTCGGCCCTGGCCAGATTAGCAGCTGTAATAGCCTGGGCCTCGGTCAGCGCCGCAATAACCTCGCGCCAGAACAGCTTCGCCTGCTCAACCCGCGCCTCATCGCCCCGGAAGATGGCAACGTATCTAGGCGCAACAGGCCTTTTCGGAGCCATAGAAGAGCCTCCTATGTTGGCTTCTGACCCCTACCCCCTTTTCGGGCCGCTCGGAGTGCAAACGAAGGGGGGACGCGGGTCTCTGGAGCCAAGGGGGGGCTTTAAAAATCTGGGGGGGTGGCCCTCACTTCGCCCAAGGATGACCGGGATCAATCGACCGACCATCTTCATCGTGCCCCGCGATGAAGCCGCGATGACTGGCCTCTTGTGCTGCACGGTCATGGCACGCTTTACAGACCGCCATCAGGTTTGCCGGATCGGTGAACAGTTGCCAGTCCCCCTTGTGGTCCAGCTTGTGGTGGACGATGGGAGCATTGGGCGCGAGATGCCTGCCGATCAGAAGGCTTCCGCATCCCGGCCACTGACAGCGATAGTCATCCCTCGACAGGATCTGCTTGCGAAGGGTGGTCCATGCCTTGGTATTGTAGAGCGCACGGTGCTCGGGGCGGTGCCGGGTGCCGGGCTGACCTCGCCAGCCGCCGTTAGATTTCTTCACCATCATGAACCAGCGCGAGGCGACACGGCACATCGATCACGCGCCCAGCCAAGCCGAGCAGCCAGCATGCAACGCTAGTGCGCAGGGTGAAGCTGCGAGGCATGCGCACAGTCAGTGTCACACCCTGCATCACATCCTTGTTTGTCAGCTTCAGCGATCCGATTTCAGCCATGGCTCGTCTCCATAAAAGCGCCGGGGCTCTCACCCTAGCCAGTCCAACAGGGAGGTGCCCATTGACCCAAGGTCGCAAACTCCCTCAACTGAGAAGGTTTGCGAACCTTAACGATTGGGAAGGATCTGTCATGGCACGATACAGCTACGTCGCTCGTTGGGAAATTAACGGCGAGGCTTTCTACGAGGCGAGCGAAGTGACAGATGCTCTCTGCGATGGGCAGAAGTCGATTGTGGGAAAAGTGCGCAGCCAGATAATTGACCGCTACCCCGTTCTGAAAAACTGTGACCCGGGAGCCATCGAAGTTGTGCTTGGCGTTGTCCGCAATGGCAGGGAACACAGACTGAATATTCGCTGAAACCTTAGAAGCTTTCTCACTTTTAACCTGAGGTCTCAAAGCTGCAATAAGGTCCTCGAGTACGATGGCATCATCTTGCCTACGACTTTGACAATCTTTCACCCGGTTGTTGCACGAATCATCCAGCACACCCCTATGATTGATTTTTCACAGGAAGGAGATTGCAATGGGACAGAAATGGACGACTGCGCATATGCTCGCTTGCCGTGATGCTGAAGGGCAGCTCGCTCGGGTCTATCATCAAATTGATGCTACCGACGGGGATATCGCCCCCGATGAAAGGTTTGTGCTTGGCAACGGTGAGCTGGTCGAGCGCCTTGAATATCCGTTAGACGCCTACCTGCGGGAAAATGGCGAGACGCTAAGCGGTCCCGGCATCAGCCTAGCCTGAAATAAAGACGCCCGCAGGATTTACCCGCGGGCGCGTCCGGATCTCTGTCAGCCCCTAGTCTTCGTTCAGCTGCTTGAGCGGCTGATCCTCGCGCTGATCTTTCGCTGGCGGCTTCGGCTTTTGGTCGGGAGAACTAGGTGCCTTTGGCTGCTTCTTTTCCTCTGTCATTGGCTGATCCTCCTGAGGTTGCTGCTGCAACTTCAAAAGATAACCCGAGGCGTTGGGGTTAGTTCCGCAGCCACTACGCCTTGAGGTGCCACAAATCCTTTGCCGACTCAACCTGCGGTAGATCAGGCTGGCGGGATTAGAGAGGGAGGAGATTATGCGGACTATAAAATTCGACGCCATAGACGCGGTTGCGAAAGAAGCGATGATTTACACGGCTTTGCTGACAGTTTTGGTAGCGAACGGCCTCGATCAGAGGGAGATTAAAGACATTATAATGCAAGTCAGAGATTTGTCTGACCGAGCCTTCAAACAGCAAAAGTTTCCGCCAGACTGAAACACAAAAAGCGAGCCGTGGTTTTCCCATGACTCGCTCAAAGTCTGATCCGAGGCGAGGCGTTCCCCCGAAGGTGCATGACTGCCTCCCTCGGAATGCAAAACGCCCGGCAGGATTTCTCCTCCGGGCGCACCTATTGCAGCCCCCACTATGTCAAGGGGGCTAGGATTTCGCAAGCCCTATCTTGCGATCCACGGCTTAAGCGGGGGCATATCCAGGGTCAGTTCGATCCCACTCAAGATGCCGAGGCCGTCCAGCTCAGCTCTGATCCACAAGAGCGCGCCATACCAGCCGAGATACCGTCGATGCGCGGCGGCGATCTGCGACCCGGTTGGCGTAATGACCACGGGGCAATAGAGCACCGGCTCCTCATGCACCCTGCCCTTGCGACCGATGCGCCTCTGGATGGGCCAACCCTCGCCGCCGAGGTGCTGAGCATCTTCGGTGATTGACCTCTCGCCGTATCGGTTCGTGCGCATACCGCAGGGCTGGATCCTCGGGCGGGCGTCTCGCATCCAATCCGGCACGGTCCCGGCCCGGGCGTGCTCAGCCACGAACACCGCCATCTGCCGCCCGCCATGACCAGCAGGCAGGCTGGCGACCGCTGAGGCGATGATTTCCGCATCCCATGCCGGATCGGATCGGCCGCCGCCATCAATCTCGCAGCCGATGGCGCCGCGCTGCATCATGAGCCAGATCCCATCGACGCCCAGGCGCTGCCCGCCAGAGGTCTCGCCAATCTCGTCAAACTCAAGCTGGGCGCGCTCGGTTCCGAATGCCCATTCAAGCGCGCGCTGGATCGACATGACCCTCTTTACCCCAGCAGAGAGCTGAACGCTGGGGGGTTTGGCCTGTGATCCGGGCTGCCCGACCCGGGCGGGATAATCCGGCACCGCCTTCAGCGGGGCCACCTTGCGTTGCACGCGCACCACCCGTCCCGCTGCGATTGCCTCATCCCGCAGTCTGATTTCCTCGGGTGTCATTCTGCTCATCTGTCCCTCGTTGGTCTATTTGCGGTGCCGCTGCTTGCATGCGGCTTTGCCCTTTGCGCGCTTGCTGGTTGGCGCGGTCGGTTTCGGCTGGCTGGGCTTGCGCCCGGCGGTGTAGCGGGGCTCAGGCTGGGGGCCGAGCAGGTCGGCCAGTGACAGTCCCACGATCTGCGCGGCCATGCGGTTGAAGGTCATTTGCCCCACCCCATCAGCAGCCACGACAGATGGATCACGCAGACCGCCATCGCCAAGCTGTATGCCAGCATTTTCCTGAATTCGGCTTCCCGGCGCTCAAACCAAACGCTGCGCTCGGCCAACAGGCCGTGCACCCACTGATCAGCATCAGCGACCCGTTTGCGCTGCTCAATGATCCGAACAAGATCAATTGCGGCCTCCCGGCTCAGTGTGATTGAAAAGCCTTCCGGGTTCAGCGCGGCAGCCACCCGCAGCCTTTCGGCTAGGCCGAGTTCTTTCCCCATCCATCAGCCCTCCCCTGCCTGTGCGGGCTGTAAGATCGCGTCGGCGGGGGTGCGGTTACATGCGCGAAGCGGGTCAAGCTCTGGCAAGGCCGGATCAATCAGTGCAAGCAGGAACGTGCGCATCATTCCGACCGGAGCGCCGTCCGCTGTTGCTCCGCTGGCCGATAGATCCTCGAATGCCTGCGCGGCGAACGATCCGGCGAGAATGAGGCGATGTGCAGCCTCGCTCTGATCCCGTGCGTCACCACTGAACCACGCATCGAAGGTTTCGAGCATATGGCGAGCGGCCTCTGTCCAGTCAGGTGCCGCCTCGATCAGCGCCGGGCGCTCGGCCTCCAGCTCGGCACTATGCGCCCGCTTGAATGCTTCAATTGATGCCACCGCGATCTGCTCGACTGTATCGTCACCGTCGCGGCTGTTTATCCATGACGCCACTGCATCAGCGACAGCCTGAACTTCGGGCGAAACTGGCTGCGGCAGCATCAGAGCGTGATTTCTGGCCTCAAGCTCGGCAATGCGGGCCTCGGCGGCCTCCCTCTCCACAATGCAGCTTTCCCATGCCGCGTTGAGGTTCTTGACTGTCTTCCGCAGCCGTTCCACCTCTGCCCGCAGGCTGGCGTCGGAGGGGTGGGCGTTGAGCAGATCAGAGATGAGGCGCACGTCATTCTCAGTCCAGACCCGGCA
Source organism: Pseudogemmobacter faecipullorum (assembly GCF_020539525.1). Classification (GTDB taxonomy): domain Bacteria; phylum Pseudomonadota; class Alphaproteobacteria; order Rhodobacterales; family Rhodobacteraceae; genus Pseudogemmobacter; species Pseudogemmobacter faecipullorum. Next base: position 7,057 of record NZ_JACDXX010000017.1, read on the forward strand.
GATTTCCATGCCAGTATCAAGAGAAATAACCCCGTAATCGCAGCACTCTGCTGGCATGCTTTTGCAAGCGCGCGCCTCGTATTTGCGCGCCACCGGCTCCCCTTGCGCGGCGTCCGTCACCGCCCCGGCCTTGGCCTGTTCCAGCGCGGCGGGGGTGGCGCGAAGGATGTGCTCTTTGACCAAGCCCGAGATTTCGCGGGCCCCGCAGGCAGCGCATCGTTCGCCCGCGATCCGGGCCGCATCTTCATACGCCGCCGCGATCAGCGCCGGGCGCTCGGCCTCAAGTCTGTCGATGACAGCCAGAAGACTGGGGATCTGCTCTGCCTCTTTGGCTGCGGATTGTGCTGCATCCCGCTCGGCATTTGCTGATGCAACGGCCCCACGCCAGAAATCGCGCTCGGCCTCAAGCTCGGCAATGCGGGCCTCGGCGGCAAGACGCTTCCCGAGTTCGCCGGAGTATAGCCGCTTAGTATTGCGCACGTAATCTCGCATCTGCTCCACCTCTGCCCGCAGGCTGGCGTCGCAGGGGTGGGCGTAGAGGGGCTGCACCTCCCACCAGAAGACCGGCTTATCGAACAGATACCAATTTTCGGTTTCGCTGAGACGGGCACGCCACGCCACTGGCTCCCCTTGCGCGGCGGCAGGGAGCGCGCGGATAGCGTCAGACGCTTTCAGCCCAAGGGAGACGTGGCGAGTTTCTGCGCACACAACATATGCAGCGTTTGCCGCCGCCGCCCGGCTGATCAGGCCGCCCGGCCCGCCCATTTTGTTGCCGTCACCAATATGGTCGCTCGCCGGTTCTGCGGTGTCAGGGGTCTGAGCGACCAAACCGCCCGCCCCTTCAAAATCTGCATCTAATCTTAATGATTCATTTACCTTGCGCGACTCACCAGATGAGAGCAGCGTCATACGCTCAGGGAGTAACGAGTTATCGCGTGCGGGGCTGCTGGCCCTGTCCCCAACTCCGCCAGTGGCCCTTGCGATATCACCTTTCCCTGGCTCGCCCGTAATACTGGGGGGCGACGGGCGAGCATTTGCAGCCTTCAAATTCATTTTGTCAGTCATGCGAACAGCTCCAGCTGTGCCGGCGCAGCCGGGCGGGTTGAAAGGGCGGCAGCCTCAGTCAGGGCGCGGGCTGCTGCGGACCTGAGCCAGCTGGCATATTCGGGCTGCCGGCTGCTGCGGGCCGCGGCCTCACCCTCGTATACGGCAGCCGCGCGCAAGGCTTCGTCGTAGGGATCGCGGGCGGGGTTCATGCCGCTCCCTCGCTAGCGATGGCGACAGTATCCGAGGCGCGGGCAGCGCGTGAGTAAGTCACCACATGCCCAGCGCGATGGCCGTTTATGCGCCCGGCCTCACTGAGCATATGGATCGCCGCTATGGCTGAGCAGCGTGCCACGCCGAGCGCTGCCTGGATCTGTGCTGTTGTGCTTCCGTTTTCGCTGATGGCTTCTGCGGCGCGCTCCATGAGTTCCCGGCTGACCGCCTTTCTGGCAGGCTGGCCCTTGGTTGCCCGGCGCATTGCGGCGTTCTCCTGCCCAGCGCTTTTGGCCATCATGCTGGCGTACTGTTCCTCTGTGACGATGGCGCGCTTTAGCACCGGGCTTTTCGGCGGCAGCACTTTGGGAGAGATGTGGGTGCGGTAGTGAAACATGCGGGCTCCTGTTGAGCTGGCGCTGTGGCGCTTTTGATTATCGACGGATTCCGGCGGCCCGGAGCTTCTCAGCACTCACGAGGCCTGAGGCCCAAAGCGCTGAGGCAATCGCAGGGGAGACGGCATTCGGAGGAATCCAGCTTCCGGCGTTGATCTTCTCTGCCCAGAAGGCTGTGACCTCTTCGGTCGTCGCGGCTTTCCTGGCAGCCTGGGGCTTTTTGCCCTTCACAGGCTTTGGCAGCATCAGGTGATCCAGAGCCTTGGGCCCCTCGGGGGGGTTCGGGTTCGCTTCCCGGGACTGATGGCAGATGCTGAGGATCGCCTTCTCGCTCAGACCACTCTCGAGCCATCGGCGAATGTGAGCTTTAGCCTGGGGGCCTTGCCACCATTTCCCGCCTGCCTCCAGATCTACCCCTAGTGCCCCGGCTACCTCCCCAAGGAATTCATCAGAGACAGAAACCTCCTCCTCCTGCGAGCGCTCGCGCGAGGAGGTTCTAAGAAGGTTCTTAAAAGGATCCTCTCCGGTGCACCGGAGTTTGCCTGGGTCAAAACTGGAGTTAGCCTGGCCCAAAACTGGAGTTTGCTTTTCAGCTGTCTCCGGTCCACCGGAGTTAGGGCTAACTCCATTTTCCGGAGTTTGCTCAGGCAGCAGATCAAAGTCGCACCCCAAGATGTAGTAGGTGCGCCTCTCGCTGGTCCCGGGCACGGTCGACCGGCGGCGGATCAAAAGCCCCTCTTCCTCCATCGCGGAGAGAGCGTCATTGAGTGCACCATTCGACAGCCCCGTTCGCTCCCGCAGGGTCTCCTGCGAGGGATAGCAGGCGATCATCGGATCACGCTCCATGTTGTGATGATCGCAGAGATGGAACAGTACCCGGAAAGCACCGGATTTGACCCGCGACGGCTCAAGGCTGGCGAGCCAGAAATTTGCCTTGTGGCTCATTGCTTGGCCCTCCGGGTCTGCTCACGCTTCACACCATCCCGGACTGAGCTGCGGTTGCGATTGAGGGCCTTGCCGATCTGCGCCAGGCTGAAACCGGCCGCCTGAGCCTCGAACATTGCTAGCTGGCGGGCCTCATTCAGGGATCGGTATCCGTCAGCCGACGACATCTCAGCAGCCGTGAACCCGGCAGCCAGCGCAATGGTGTCAATGATATCCTCAAGCCGGACCACAGAGCAGCGCGCGACGACGATCTCAGTCACCCTCGCCCGGCAGACATCTGGCATTTCCCATGGCGGGGTGGGGATTGTGGGTGCGCGGCTCATCCCTGCCCCCGATCGATCTCAGCGCGGCGCCGGTGGATCACAGCCTGCAGCTCAACGGTCAGCTCGCCTTCCACATGCAGGGCCTCAGCGATAGCGATCAGATCAACAGTCGTCGTGGCGCTCTGAATGGACCGGCTGAGATGCTCTCGACGGATTGGGCTCATGACGCCACCCCGCGAACTGCAATCATCCGTTCTGCAAGGAAGCGGATCTGCTCCCATTGGTTCAGGCGCACATCAGTGATCGCGCGGGCACTGACGATGCACTCTCCTGGCTCAACGTCCCGGCACCGCATATAGGTGCCGCCCATCAGCCACTTGTCATCCGGGGTGGCGCCCATGCCGTGCAGCAGGTCGTGGATCGCCTTCAAGCGATTGTCACTGTCGCCGAGGTGCGATTGAGGCAGGCGGATATCAGTCCAGTACCAAGTATCAGCGGGCAGGTTGTGCCATGCGCCTGCCGCTCGAGCCTGATTGATCCGCCAGCCGGCCTCTTCCAGCCAGCCGGTATATTTGACGTGCTTGCGACGCCCCTGCCCCATGCCAGACCAGAGCGCATTGACGCTTGGTGGCAAAGGCAGCCTGATCGAGCCCTCAATCATGCGGCCCTCCCGTGGAAAATGGCTGGGCCGGACGCGCGAGCATCAAAAAGATGCCAGGCACAGTTGTCCTTGCCGGTATATTTTGTTTCCGGAATCCACCTGACCCGCCCGACCGAAACGATGGCGCGCAGGAATGGCGTAAACTCGGCCGCCTGACGGGTGTGGACCCAATCAGCATCGAACAGCAGCCAGCTGGGCCTGATCGCGGCAAAGTGCCGGATCATCGGATGCAGGAGATCTCGCGCCCAGGGTGGGTTGGTGATGATGTAATCGGCACTCTGACAATACATATCGAGGGTGTCGCCGAGGGCATCGAAGGTGATCACATCCGGATGGCGCGGCGCGATATCCAGCGCGTAGAGGCAGGATGCGCCCTCACCCTCCAAAGCCTTCACCAGCGCCAGATCACCGGCGCAGGGCTCAACGAAGGACGTGCCGTATTCCAGATGCGGCAGCAGCGGCAGGACTGCTGCCCGAGGCGTCGGATAAAAATCGCGCTCCCGCCTTTCAAATGACGACCGCTTTCCCATCACGCGACCTCCGACTGAGCAAGCTCGTGGTCGATGCGGTGAAGCACGCCTGCCAGGGAATTGCGTGACCGCCCAAGGCGGTCAGCGATCTGGCCGCAGCTCAGCCCGCTATCCCTGAGGGCCAGCGCACGGAGCATCTCGGCATCGGTCCAGAATGACCGAGGGGTGGCGGGGGCACTCATGACGCCCCCCGCGAAACACGGCGTTTCCGCTCCGCTGACAGTGCCGGGGCTTGAACGGGTGTGGTGGCGGGGCCATGTGGGACGGGATGAGGATTTTCAGCCATATAGGCCCGCACCCGGTCCATCGTGCGCGGCAAGCACTGCCCGCCGCGGAGGAGCCGCGGGAAAAGCTCTTTGTCATCGACTGCATAACGCCCAAGGGTGACAAGCTTAATGCCACGGGCGGAGCAGTATGCTCGTGCTTCATTGAGAAAGTCTTGGATCATGGCCTATGGTAGGATTTTACTCCTACACGGTCAAGGATTATAATCCCAGTGCGACATGCTGCATATCGTGGGATAAAAATCCCATGGAAAAACGTGATCCCTTTATCGAGGGGCTTCGCCTTATTCTTGCGGCCAAGCCTGAACTTAAGCCCGCGCCGCTCGCTGCGGCGGCCGATCTGGATAATTCAACGCTACGCAAGGCTCTCGCTGGCTCAATCAAATCACTGACGGTCGATAAAGCCGCCCGGCTTGCGAAGGCCGCTGGCTTCGAGCTGAGCACAATCATCGCCCTAGGTGAAAGCTCTAATGGCCCCCAAATCGTGGATCTTGCTGCAGCAATAATGGCGGCTGACGAAGCTGTGAGGAAAGAGGTTGAGGGGTATCTCCGAGTGAAGCTTGCTCAATCCAACACTGCAGAGTAGCCAGCTCCCTTACCGACAAGGTAAGCAGGGCGCCGACCACTTCGCCATCCGTCATTTTCCGTTCAGTCATTTTCCGTTCAGTCATTCACGGCTCTCCCGGGCCATCACACCGCGCCAGATCCCAGCGCAGTCTGTCGGTATAGGCGTGGAGCTACGAGGCGCGGGCCGAGCGTCGTCTTGCCTTGCGATAAGAACACAACATGAACACACAGAGCGGTGTCAACCTCGGGATAAGCGGGCATTGACCTTTGCGGTGGATAACTCCGGCGGGGGTCACTGCAGCGCATAGTTACGCTTTATTTGATTCTTTCGCCATTTTAGCGTAACTCACCTTCTGCGCAAGATGGGACAGCACAGGCCATGATGCTTGCCCGAATCCACAGCCGAGCGCAGGATTTCTCAGGGGGAATTCGGCATGGACAAAGAGCTCCGCATCATAGAACTCGAACGAGAGATCAACGACACGCGGAAAGCGGCGGTCCATATGATCCTCGGCATGGCACAGGCCATTGCCCCATCAGCGGAGGGACGGGCTGATCTGGCTGTAGGCTTCCGCGAGGCGGCGGAGGCATGCGATGATCCGGCCACGGCTCGGCTTGCTCGCCTGGTGGCTTTGGCTCTGCTGAAGATGTAGGGGCGGGCAGACAACGGGGTGATGCGCCATCTCTGACGGTGAGGAGGTTCCCGGGATGTTCTGGGTGGCGAATCGTGCAGCGAGAACGCGAAGATCAGGCATGAAAATTTCAAACCTGCCCGATGAACTCCTCATAAAGGTGGCTCACCTGGTTGCAGAATTGATCGCGGATGGTGAGATCCCTGAATGGGAGCAGGCCGAGCTTGTGAAAAGCTTAATCGCAGATCTGCCCAAGCTTCAGCCGGCAGCCCTGGAAGAGCTGCTGCGCCGGGCTGTAGTAAAGCTGCGCGCCTTAGCTTGAGCCCTGATAGGCCTAGGGAGCGACCATGGCGAACCTTCCAAAGCCCCCCCGGGAACGCACAGCCCGTGCCCTGTGCGCGCACCACGGCCTGCCGCCGGATGTCACGTTTGAAGGCCGGGCAATGTGGCTGAGCTACCTACCGCAGGTCGATGCTGTGCTGCGGACCGCGCTCAGGGATGAGGACTGGGCGGTGATGGTGGAGGCGGAGCTGGGGTAAACATTGAGCAAGAAGGACGCGACGGAGCCTCTAACCCAGGATTGAGTCAGTTGGCGAAATGTAGGGTAAGCTGCCGCAAATGCCGAGCGCATGTTTTCAATCTGTTGCAGAATCACAGATCCACGTGAAGACTTCGCTCAATTACTCCTGAAAGCGATTTTCATGTTAAACCAGCCGATTAGCATCTACCTAGAGCTGAAGCCCGGCGAGACCGCGGAGCTTGCCATTGTCGCACGCGCAGCTCTTGACCTAGATAGAGCATTCCGGGAGTTAGCCTTCCTTTTTGATCCCAGTGCGAAAGTGCAGCTGGACCTCGTGGAGGGTGAAGTCGGAAGCCTAAATCTAAAGGCGATAATTCGCGGTGCCACCGATAGAAAAACCCTTACCGGGGTTGCGGCAGCGCTAGCCCTTACGGTGATGTCAGATATCAGGGGATATTCCGTCGGGAAGGTGATCGATTACATCACTGGCCAATCCGAAGATGCCCAGTCGCTTTCAGATGATGATATTGACCGAATAGCTCGCAAGGTAGTCGAGGTTTCAAAGGCACCACAGGTTCAGAAACCCGTACGTCAGTTTTACAAAGAGATATCGAGTGATCAGTCAATTACTGGAGTTGGGGCCAGCCTTGAGGAGGACGCCCAGCGCCCTGAAATTATTATCCCAAGAAGTGATTTTCTCTCTCGATCTGGCGAGACATCGGAAGTCGATGACCTAACCGCGCCTAGCTATCGAGAGGAGATTGAAACCAAAGATCTTGTGCTCATCAGTCCCGTGCTTCTTGAAAAAGAAAGCAACTGGAAATTTGCATTCGATGGTCAGAGCTTTAGCGCACGTATGAAGGATTTGGCTTTCCTCGCCCGGTTGTTAAGTGGGCGCGAGAGGGTTTCGATGGTGGCAGGCGTAATCCTAACAGTCCGGATGGAAACTGTCTCGGAAATGGCTGGGGGAGTTTGGATAGTAAAGAAAAGGTCAATTCTAGAGGTACTGACAGTAGGATCCAAAAGCCAGCAAGGCCGCTTGAACTTACTTCCGAAGGATGGCGACCAATAATGTAATCACAGCAAGGCCCACAACCACGTAGTGTCCCATCGGGCGCCCAACAGCATCGATTAGAAGGGAAGCGCAGATCGCAACGGCCACCATCATCAACAGAACTGCGATCCACTGGCGCACTTCTGTCACCCCTTGCTCCGAATCCAATGTTGCGCACGAGTCATCACCTATCCTAGTGATATTTCTAACGCACTAGCAAACCGTAAAGGCCACACTTAACTGCCGAAGGCAGTATCGTTGCTGGTCCAGAATATTGCCCCACCTGCCTGCCTAGCCCTCACCGGCAGGCTTCTTCATGCGGCCAACTGCGCCAGCGCTCGCTGATATTTCTCCAGCCGCTCCAGATCACGGCTCGATAGCTCCTTGATGCGTGTCAGATCGCAGTTGTCCCGCAGGTCCAGGATCTTTACTGCCCGACCCAGCGGATCACGCCCGGCCCGGTCGATAAAGTCGGGGTAATCCTCACCGTCACGCTTTGTCACAGCCTGCAACCCTGAAGCTTGAGCGTCAGTCAGACCTTCGGCGCGCAGCTGTTCCAGTGTCCAGTCGCTATCCTCCACTACATCATGCAGGACCGCGACGACCCGCTCATCTGCCGTTGATGCCCCAAGCATGACCCGGAGTGGGTGAAGGATGTAGGGTTGTCCGCCACGGTCCATCTGTCCGGCATGTGCTGTGGCGGCGATCTGAATGGCTCTATCAAGCTGCATGGATCCTCCTGACACTGCTCCATCATGCCAGATGCCACGGCTCGGGCAACACCTCACCGGCTGGCTTTTTATATGAGGCTCGCGTGGTCAGGCGTCATCTTCAGGCAGGCTGGGCTCTTCCAGTTCGCTTACCGCCCGCATAAGGCGTGCGGACTGGTTCTGGCCCGACATCGTTGACTCAGGGGCCCGTGGGCGACCAGCATCCGCTTGGCAATCGCGTAGGCCCTGATCTCGCCGAACCTCTTCATCCTGCATAGCCGGCACCGAAGCTGACGGCCGGATCACATTTGGGCTATCCCCAGCTTTCTTCATTGTTCCCTCCAACGAAAGCGGCGGCGAGATTACTCCGCCGCCGCCACATGTCATCTCAGTGCGTTTCAGCGCTGCTGCGGCTGGCGCGGCTGGTCGCTGCCGGGCTGTTTCTGGCCCGGGTTTTGCTGTTCCTGCTGACGCCCCGGATCACCCTCTTGCGGGCGATTGGGGTCACGCACTTGCGGGTTCTTCGGGTCTTGCGGTTGCTGACGGGTCGGGTCTCTGGGGTCTGCCATAGCCTATACTCCTGTTAGCGAATATTTGCCGCGTGTCATACGCGACACATAGCTAACTGGCATCGGCATGAGTGGATCCGGCCGGCAGATGAGTGATGCCCGATCCCGCTCAAATCGAGCTCGCTGCCAGGCGCGTAACCGCCGGCCCCAGCCCAACGCTGACCCTGTGATTCTAGCATGGGTGGCATAGGGCGGAAACATAAATGGGATTATTATCCGATATCTATCTTGACGTAGGATTTTAATCCCACTACCTTCATCTCAACGCAGCGCTGAAACCTTCGGGCCGATCCTGCGGAAATCAGATGGAGAAACCCCTGTGACCAGATCCCCCGCATTAACCCTTATCCCGCGTGATGCGGGCGCGCTGACCGGCGAAATCCTCGCTGATGGCGCAGACTGTTCCATGGATAATGCCCCTGCCGTGAACGACCTGCAGCGCGTGCTTCGTCTGGCGGATTTCTTCGCCTATCGCTGCGGCGGCGCCCGCCCCGTCTCGCTTGGCTCCGGCTGCAATGTGATCCCCTTCGCCCGCCCGGAAATCCCGGTCAGCAATGTGATCCAGTTCGCCAGTCGCCAGAAAACCGACCCCACTCCGCCGACCAATGGTGCACCTGCCGCGCGGGCAGCGTGACCCTCCCCGCGCGCGCCACTTTGCCCTGAGCGCGCGCACTCCTGCCCCGGGCTGTGCAGCCCACGAGGACCGGCCCGGGGCGCCCCCTTCTTCACCGGAGACCCATCATGGCGCTGATCCACGAATACTTCACTGATGAGCCCGCCCCTAAGCCTGTGCCCGCCATCGGTGCCCGTCATGTTTTCGTCGCGCTCTTCATGACCTTCGGCCTCGGAGGTCTGATCTGGGCCGATCCGATGGGCGCGCTTACCGAGATCGCAGCCGACGACCTGTCGCGCGGGCATTACATCCAGGGGGTGACCCCTTGACCGATCCTCAGCTGCGCAAGGCCTGCTGGCTCTCCTACCACCTCGGTGGCGTACTGGCTGCGATGGTACTCATTGCCCTGGGGCTTCCTGACGATACAAAGCCTGGCTGTGAACTCAGCCTGACGCGCAATGCTTGCGAGACCAACATCGGGGAGACCGCTCCCTGATGGCCCGCTTCGGTAATTTCGCAGGCAAGGGCCCGATGGGTCTCAAGGGGGAAAAGCCGCTCAAAACGGCCAGAACGGCCAAAGCCCCGCTTCGCCGCGCGGCCCGCGACCAGCTTTGCGCCTTCCGCTTCCGTGGCTGTCAGGTAGTCGGCACCGTGGCCTGCCATATCCGCCTGCCGAATTTCTGCGGCGTCGCGCTCAAGCCTGACGATCTGTTCATGATTGATGGCTGCGCTAACTGCCACGCGATCTTTGATGACCGCTCCCGCTGGCCCGAACACGAGGTCAGCTGGCTAGATCCGCTACGGGCCCTGATGGAAACCCAGGCCCGCCGCAAGGCCGCTGGCCTGATTTCAATCGACTGAATTCACAGTTCGGAGGCAGTATGCCCGATATTTTCATGGCCCAGCGCGAGCGGGATCTTTATTCGATCCTGCGCAGCGGCGACGTTTCCCGCTGGCACAGCAATCCCGACCTTTCGCATATCCGGGAGAGCGTGGCCGAGCATCACTGCAGGGTCGCGCAGATCATCCGGGCTTTTCACCCTGCCTGCTCGCGCAATCTGCTCGACGCCGCGCTTCACCATGACTGCGGCGAGATGATCGTCGGCGATCTGCCCTCCCCGTTTAAGACCTCTTCTCCTGCAGCAGTTGACTTGCATGCGGCGGCAGAAGCGAGAGCACTGGAGGGGATGGGGATCACCATCGACCTGAGCCCCGAGGATGCGCGCTGGCTGAAGTTTGCAGACCGGGCTGCGGCGTGGTGGCATGTCCACCACCGGGCCCCTCACATCCTCCAGCGCGCTGACTGGCAGGAGACTCAGGCCTGGCTGATCCGGGGAGGCCTCTGCTCTAGGTGTCTCTGTCTCCCGTCTCTCACCAGCGCTGGCAGAGGCACCGGGCCCTGCATCGCATACCACCCAGGGCACCGAGGCAGTCGCATGAACGCGATGACGCCAAACCTTCGCACCGGGGCCGCTGCCCGTCTCACCCCTGCCAATGTCTTCGCAGAGGTGCGCTTGGCTCCCTTCGAATTCCCCGCTTACGCGTCCGCCATTCAGGCGACTATCGCACGGGACATGATCGAAGACGTGACCAACGAGCAGAAGCGCCGGGGCCTTCGCCCGGGGGCTATGCCTGCAGGCTCTGTCAAGGTGGCAGTCCAGCGGAACGCAGCAAGGATCGCGCGCACTGTTCAGCAGCAGATCCTGAGGCTCATGGCAGACGCCCCTGGCATCCCGCTCGGGACCGCAGATCTGCGCCGGGTAATGGATATCAAACCTGACAAGCTGCGCGAGGTGCTGATGCAGCTGATCAACGAGGGACGGATCACCCGCTCAGGCACCGGGCCCTACCGCTACCAGCTTACCGAGGCCCAGCGCGATCAAGTCATTTCGTATGGAGAGAGACGGTGAGCAACCAAACCTGCTTCCTGCGCGACGTGTGCGGCCACCAAATGACAATCGAGCTGGATCAGGGCGTTCACCGCTCCATTCGGTTCGGGCGGCCAGGATCAAGCTGCTACCATTTCCGGCTCAATACATGGCCCGGTCACCTCGCCATCAGTGGCGATATGGGAGGCTACATATTCTCCCGCACTTCCGACATGTTTGCATTCTTCCGTGACGTCGAAATGACGGGCCAGATCAGTCCTCAATACTGGGCTGAGAAGGCGGAGGCAGTCGACCGGCAAGGTGGGCCAAAACGCTTTAGCCTTGAGAAATTGGCCAGCGCTGTCCGCCATGATGCAGGAGAATGGCAGGTCCGCCTTGGCGACGCCGATAAGATCAGGGCTGAGGTTGATGGGCTGGCAACCAGTGACTTCAGCAACGAGCATGAAGCACACGAGGCGATACGCGATTTCGAGGCATCGGACGGCAATACCTTCGCCGACTTCGATGCCAGCCTGCGCGATTGGGATCACAATTATCTGTGGCTCTGCCGCGCCATCGTCTGGGGCATCAAACAGTACGATCTGCTGAAGGAAGGCCGCACACAAGCCGACCATGACCGGCGCGTGTTGGCCGGTGCCGCATGACCCTCCACTGCACCAAAACCGGCCGCCACTGGCTCTGCCGCACATACGGCCAGGCCCGCACCATGTCCCGCGCGCTCGGGCTCACCGACTGGGAATGGTGCCCGGCCGACACTGAGCCCGCGACCATGCGGGAGAGGACCACAGAGAGCCGGGAACGGCTGAGATATGGGAGAGGCTGATGAGCGAGACGCAAGATAATCGCTGGAGCTGGTGGGTCGGAAGCGATGATGAGCGCTTCCATACCGAATGCCAGACGCGCGAAGAGGCAGAAACCATTGCCAAGCGCGATGGCGGGGCGTGGGTGTGCCATGCATTGTCTGGCGGAAACCTGAAGGCTTCTGACAGCCTCGATATTGAGCGTCTGATTGAAGATATTGATCAGAATATGATCGAAAATTTCGGCAATGAAGATGGGGATCCGATCTTTGAGCTGAATGCTGAACAAGAAAAATCGCTGGAGGCCGCGCTGAAGGCTGCTCTCGATAAATGGCAGGAGGAAAATGGCGTGATCTGCAAGGCGTGGCAGTTCCAAGATTGCGATCCCGCTTTTTATGTGGAGACCACCCCATGATCCCGCTCACCACAGCAGACTGCCTCGCCCTCGCAGCCGCGTATTTCGTCGGCATCCTGACCATGGCCTATGCGCAAGGGAGGGGGGAGTGATGGCGGATAGGCCTATGCCTTTCAGCGCCCCGATGGTGCGCGCCCTGATCGAGGGCCGGAAGACCCAGACCAGGCGCATCATTAAAAAGCCCGCCGCGCTGGATGCGCTCAATGCCTTCGGGCCCCAGTTTCTGATCAAGCCGGGCAATGCCGATCTGACCGGCTACTCTCCCGGCGACCGGCTCTATGTCCGGGAGGAAGTCCGGTTCTGTTCCCAGATGGACGAAATCAAGCCGAGTAAGCTGTCGCGCCATGAACCGCGCGTCTATACCGCCGACAGTATGCTTTATGAACCGGCTTGCATGATGATCGAGGCTGGCAAGCGCCGCCCTCCGATGTTCATGCCCCGCTGGGCATCCCGCCTCACCCTGCTGGTGACCGAGGCCCGGGTCGAGCGGTTGCAGGACTGCAGCGAGGCCGATGCGCGCGCCGAGGGTGTTATCGCCATCGGGGCTGAGGAAAGCCCAGACCCGGACGAGCGGTCTTTCGTTTGGGCCTTCAGCCAACTCTGGGACGATATCAACGGCCCCGGCGCGTGGGATGCAAACCCATGGGTCGTGGCCGTGAGCTTCACTGTCCACCAGTGCAACATTGATCAGATGCCGGGAGGCGCAGCATGACCGACCGCGAACACATTTACACCTGCGAGAGCTGTGGCGCTCCAATCTATGCGGGGGATAAAGCCTGCCGCTTTTACACCGATGCAGCCATGTGCGCTGAACATGCCATGAAGCTGTCAGATGCACTGCGAGAGTATCAGCACGCGCTGGAAGGCGGGTATAGCCTCCTAGAGAATGAAGATTTTGACGAAGAATTCATGCTGCAGCAGATCGCCAAACTGGAGCTGCAGATCGCCCGTGAAGGGGACGGCCCGGCCGCGCTGGTGAAAGCATGACCGACCGCATGGGTGCCGAGGCGCTGCGGGCGCTCCTGCGCGAAGGCTGCGACCTGCTCAGCGTGGAAGTCGATGCCCTGCGGAGCGGCATAAGCGTCTGCGGCGTGATCAGCACAGCCCCGGAGGATGAGCCGACCCGGGAGGTCATCGCTGAATTTGAGAGCTGGATCTTGCGGGCTGGTCGTGCCGCGATGGCTGGAAAGGACGGCTGACATGGGAAAGCGCCAGACCTTCACTGAGGCGCAACTCTCGCGCGCCGTGAAGGTTGCCGAGAAGCATGGTAAGGTCGCCATCCAGACCCACCTCGGGATTGCCTTCATCGCCCCCGAGGCGATCAACCATACCGCAACAACCGAAAACGCCGCTGACGCATGGTTCCGTGAAAATGGTCAAGATTCCAGTGAAAGGTATTAACCGCATCCGCCGCAAGCTGGCGGACGGAAGCACACGCGAGTACCACTATGCCACGCGAGGCCGCGGGGCGGTTCCGTTCTGGAATGACAGCATGAGCTTCGCTATCGGCTCACCCGAATACCTGGCTGCACTCTCTGCGGCTCGTCCCGTGGCTGACATGGCCAAGGGCTTGTTCCGTGAGGTGCTCTTGGATTTCACCACCTCGCAAGACTTTCTGCGCCTGAGCCAGCGTACCCAGGCTGACATGCGCAATTCCATTTTTCACCCCACCAGCGGGATTGATCATAAGTTCGGCGCTGGACCTCGCTCGATCTTCGAGGATCCGCGCATTCGCGGCGTAGTCCTGAAATGGCGCGATGACATAGGCGGCAAGGTTGGCGATGACCGCATGCGCCATCTTCAGCGTATCGTGGGCTGGGCCCATGATCGCACCACGCTGAGGCAGAACCACCTGACCAAGCTGAAAAGCATGTATCGCTCAAATCGCTCGGAGGTATTCTGGACTGAACCGGAAATCGAGGCGTTCATCTCAGGCGCACCGCCCCACATCGCCCGCATCCTGATCGCGGCTACCGAAACCGGGCTGCGGCCCGGCGATCTGGCTCAACTCGGCAGGGCTCACATCCATCCGACGCCCGGCGGTCAGAGGATCGTAGTCTGGACGGCAAAGCGTAAACGACTGGCATCAATTCCGGTGACAGTGCGCATGGCGGCACTGATTGCTGACACCCCCGTGGGTCAGAGTCAATTCATCGTGAACAAATCCGGCCAGCCCTACCAGCACGAAAACTATCTCGGTGATGCCGTAAGCCAGTGGCGTGATAAGCTTGGCATTCGCTCGGATCTACGCCTCTACGACGCCAGAGGCACGGCAGCGACCCGCCTCCTGTGGGCAGATGCCAGCCTCAAAGAAATCGCAACCTGCATGGGATGGAGCATCAAGCATGCCTCCGAGGTGATCGGCCGATATGCAGCCCTGTCGCCAGAAATGTCGGATGGAATAGCGCAGAAGCTGGAGGCGGCCCGGAAGCGATCGTGAACAGTTTTGCAAAACGAACTGCAAAACGGACCACCTGAAAACCTGCTAAGTGTTGGTCGGGGCGGAGGGATTCGAACTCTCGACCTACGGTACCCAAAACCGTCGCGCTACCAGGCTGCGCTACGCCCCGACTGAGGCCTCACATAACCTGTAACGAACGGAAGGGAAAGCACTCTTTATGGCTTTCCGGCCCGGTTGCCGCAAATTATTCCGGCTCAGTCGCAAGGCCAGAGCGCGGCATCGCCGATCGCCGGATGGCGCAGCTGGCTGCCCGCGGCAATCCCAGAGGCCGCGGCAAGTCCGGCATTGATTTCCAGCACGAATTTGATCGCCTCGCCGCCATAAAGCGGGGTCAGATCACCGGGAATGGCATTGGCCTGAACCGAGACAACCTCGCCCCTGGCATCGGCGAAGATGATATCCAGGCCGATCAGCGTATTCTTCATCCAGAAGGTGGCTGATTCCGGATAGTCATAAATGAAAAGCATCCCCGCATCCGGGGCCAGAGAAGCGCGGTTCATCAGCCCATAGGCACGTTTATCCGGCGTATCGGCCAGCTCAACCGTAAAGCTCTGCCGCGCCGCAGCGCCGGTTTCAGCAGCGCGGATATCCACCCGCGCCGCCGAGCAGCTGCCCGCCGCCTCTGCCAGACTGCCTGAACCGAGGGCAATTAACGCCCCGGTCACGAAAGCAATGGCAGCGCGGCCGGTCATCCCTGGCTCCGCACCTGATCGGCGGTATCGGGGACAATCTGCAGCCCGAGCTGCGCCCCCGCCTCCGGATTGATCGCGCGTTCCCAGCTCAGCACCTGCACCGCCATCCGGCCACGACGGCCATCGATGACCCGCAGCGCCACGGCTTCGCCCGACATCAGATCGGCAAAACCCGAGACACGCAGCACCTCAACATGGACAAAAATATCCTCATTGCGCCCGAAGGCGTTGGCAAAGCCAAATCCCTTGGCTTTATCAAACCATTTGACCCGCGCCGGCTCAAGCGGCAGCGCGCGCAGTTCCTCAGCGGTGTGCTCTCCCGCCAGCTCCCCCAGCGGGACAGGCTGTCCTTCGGGGGGCTCAACCCCGAGAACCTCAATTGCCTGCACCCCACGCGGTGTGGTCTGGACCTTAACGACGATACCAGACCCATCCGCCACCGAACTCTGCCCAAAATTACGCAGAACATTCGCATGCAACAAAATGTCGGCTGTGGTGTGTTCGCTGACGATAAAGCCAAAGCCCTTAGCCGGATCGAACCACTTCACCCGACCCTGCAACACCTGCACGGCCTTATCTTCTTCAGTCATAAGAAGGACTATCTCCCCAGATTAAGCCCTGGGAGTTGATGCGACTTTAAGGCCCCTCAGTTCAAGAGGGAATCGTAACACACCACCAGATTTGTTTTATTCCGACCATATAACTCAGGGGTTGAGGCGCAAAACCGACCAGGGGGCGGTGATTTGCGCACGTGACCAGCGAAAACGATCATGCAGCCGGAAGGCGCCGTCGGCCCAGAACTCAATTTCCAGCGGGCTGATACGGTAGCCACCCCAGAAGGGCGGACGCGCCGGGTTCGGCCCCTTGGTGAGCGTCAGCTTTGCCACTTCCGCCATCAGCGCCTCACGCGAGGACAGCGGCTGCGACTGGCGGCTGGCCCAGGCCCCGAGCCGGCTCGAAAGATTGCGGCTGGCGTAATAGGCATCGGCCTGGGGCCCCTCTTCACGGCTGACGAGGCCGCGGACCCGGATCTGGCGGCGCAGGCTTTTCCAGTGCATCACAAAGGCCGCCTTACCGCCGGCCTCAATCTCAGCCGCCTTGGCCGAGCCGTAATTGGTATAAAAGACAAAACCACCCTCGCCAGGCGTCGGCCCCAGCTCAATTTCCTTCAGCAAAACCATGCGGGCATTGGGCAGGCCCGAGGCATCGACCGTTGAGAGCGCGATGGCATTGGCGTCGTTCGGCTCGGTGGCCCCGGCCTCGGCCAGCCAGTTCTGTGCAATCAGAAAAGGGTTCTCTCCGGCAAAAATTCCCGATCTTTCCACCCTTTTTCTCCTGTAAAAAATGGGGCTCTGGCGCCCCCTGCGGCTGCGCGCCTCCCTTGCGGGAGCCTGTTTTTGGCCCTAGAGGTAAACGCTGTCAGACTGATAAAGTGTGTGAGGGACCAGGAATGTCAACCGGACTGATGGCAGGCAAACGTGGCCTGATCATGGGCCTTGCCAATGATAAGTCGATTGCCTGGGGGATCGCGCAGGCCCTGGCCGCACAGGGCGCTGAACTGGCGTTTTCCTACCAGGGCGAAGCGCTGAAAAAGCGGGTTGAACCGCTGGCGCGCAGCCTTGGCGAGCCGATGCTTTTTGAATGCGACGTTGCCAGCGAGGACAGTCTCGACCAGCTGTTTGACGGGCTGAAAGCGGCCTGGGGCAAGCTGGATTTTGTGGTCCATGCCATCGGCTTTTCCGATAAAAACGAGCTGCGCGGCCGCTATGCCGATACCAGCCGTGCCAATTTCCTGACCTCGATGGATATCTCGGTCTATTCCTTCACCGCCGTGGCCCGCCGGGCCGGAGCACTGATGGGTCCAGGTGGCGCGATGCTGACCCTGACCTATTACGGCGCCGAAAAGGTGATGCCGCATTACAATGTGATGGGGGTGGCCAAGGCCGCGCTGGAGGCTTCGGTCAAATATCTGGCCGAGGATTTCGGCAAAGAGGGCATCCGGGTCAATGCGATCTCGGCCGGGCCGATCAAGACCCTCGCCGCCAGTGGCGTCGGTGATTTCCGCTATATCCTGAAATGGAATGAGCTGAACTCACCTTTGCGCCGCAATGTCACCCAGGAGGAGGTCGGCAAATCGGCGCTCTATCTTCTGTCTGATCTGGCCTCGGGCACCACGGGCGAGAATCTGCATGTCGACTGCGGCTATCATGCCATCGGGATGAAGGCCGTGGATTCGCCCGATATTGACGTCGTCACCGGCCGCAAAGACGGCTGATCATGACCCTCGCCGCCTTTCTTGCAGCCTGGGGATTGCACCTGGTGGCCGCGGCCTCGCCCGGTCCGGCAATCCTCATGTCTGCACGGCTGGCGGTGACCGAGGGCTTCCGGGTCTCGGTCTGGCTGGCGGCGGGGCTGGCGCTTGGCGCGGTCTTCTGGGCGCTGGCGGCTTTGTTCGGCCTTGCGATCCTGTTTAAAATCGCCCCGGCTCTGTTCTGGGGCTTCAAGATCGCGGGCGGGCTGTTTCTGATCTGGATCGCGCTGCAGATGTGGCGCCATGCCGACGAGCCATTGCCCGATCACAAAAGCGCCCTGCCGCGCAGCCCGCTTTCAGCGCTCTGGCTGGGGATTGCCACCCAGCTCGCCAATCCCAAACCAGCGGTGTTTTTTGGCGCGGTCTTCGTCGGCACCGTGCCCCCGGGGGTCTCACCGCTCTGGATCCTCGCTCTGATGGCGATGATCTGCGTCAATGAGATCGCCTGCAACCTGACCATCGCGCGGCTGTTCTCCTTCGAGCGCTCCCGCCGCGCCTATGCCAGACTGAAAGCCGTGATCGACCGCAGCTTTGGGGTCGTGCTCGCGGCCCTGGGTCTGAAAATTGCCATCGCCTGAGGGCGACATCTGAGGAACTTCCCATGGCACCTGAACGCCTGCCGCATGAAAAAGGCTTCCACATCAGCTGGGACCAGATCCACCGCGATTCCCGCGCCCTCTCCTGGCGTCTCGACGGCAAGGGTCCGGGCGAAGGCGGCAGCTGGCGCGCCATCGTTGCCATCACCCGCGGCGGCCTCGTTCCGGCGATGATCGTCGCCCGCGAGCTTGATATCCGGGTGATCGATACGATCAGCGTGAAAAGCTATAACCACCAGTCGCGCGCCGATGCGGTGGTGACCAAATCGCCGCAGGATGAGCTGATGGGCGATGGCTCGGGCATTCTGGTGATCGACGATCTGGTCGACAGCGGCAAAACCCTGGAGCTGGTGCGCAAACTCTATCCGAAAGCGCATTTCGGCACGGTCTATGCCAAGCCGCATGGCAAGCCCCAGGTCGATACCTATGTGACCGAGGTCAGCCAGGACACCTGGATCTTCTTCCCCTGGGATATGGCTTTGCAATATGTCCAGCCCTATCGCGGCGCAGACTGATCAGATCAGGGGCCTTCGGGCCCCTTTTGCTTTCCATGGCCTGCGCCCTTCCCGTTTTCTGACAAATATCCTCGGGGGTTCGGGGCGGAAAGCCCCCGGCAGGGCGGCATCGCCCCATGATGAGGCTTGCAACTCAGCGCAGCGCAGCCAAAACTCCGGCCCAGATCGCTGACCGAGGATAATCATGCCCCTGCCCGTCAATCCGAACCTCTCCGCCACCGAACTCCCGCCGGTGATGGAGGCGCGGCGCTGGATTGAGGGCAAAAGCTTCCCCCCCGCGCGCCCGCTGATCAATGTCAGCCAGGCCGCGCCGGTTGAGATCCCGCCGCTCGCTTTGCGCCAGGCGCTTGCCGAGGCCGCGCTCAACAATCCTGACGCCCATCTTTACGGTGCGGTTCTGGGCCTTGACGGGCTGCGCAGCGCGATTGCGGCGAAATTCTCTGCCACCACCGGCGGCCGGGTCAGCCCGGGCCAGGTCGGCGTCACCCAGGGCTGCAACCAGGCCTTCTGCGCCGTGATGGCGGCGCTTGCCGGTCCCGGCGATGAGGTCATCCTGCCGGTGCCATGGTATTTCAATCATAAAATGTGGCTCGATATGGCGGGGGTCACCACCCTGGCGCTGGAGACCGGACCAGATCTGATCCCTGATCCCGAGGCCGCCCGCGCCCTGATCACGCCGCGCAGCCGCGCCATTGTTCTGGTCACGCCGAATAATCCCGGCGGGGTCGAATATCCGCCCGAAACCCTTGCCGCTTTCCGCGATCTGGCCCGCGCCCATGGCCTCGCCCTGGTGATCGATGAGACCTACCGCGATTTCGACAGCCGCTGGTCGCCCGCATCGGGTGGCGTGCCGCATGATCTGCTGCAAGATCCGGCCTGGGATGACACCACCATCCTGCTCTACAGCTTTTCCAAAGCCTACCGGCTGACCGGCCACCGCGTCGGCGCGGTGATCGCCGCGCAGCCCCTGCTGGCCGAGATCGAGAAATTTCTCGACACGGTGGCGATCTGCCCGGGACAGCTCGGCCAGATCGGCGCGCTCTGGGGGATGGAGAATCTCGGCGGCTGGCTCGAGGGCGAGCGCCAGGAGATTCTGGCCCGGCGTCAGGCGATGATCCGGGGCTTTGCGGCACTGAAAGGCTGGAAGCTGATCGGCTGCGGCGCCTATTTTGCCTGGGTCGAGCATCCGTTTGAGCTGAGTTCAGACCAGCTCTGCCGCCAGCTGGTCGATGATCTGGCGCTGCTGATGCTGCCCGGCAGCTATTTCGCCCCCGAAGGCACGAGGGCGGCGCAAAAGCAGATTCGCATTGCCTTTGCCAATATCGACTGCGCCGGCATCGCGACCTTGTTTGAGCGCCTGCAGGATTACAGCCCCGCCCCCTGACCCGGCGCTGAAAAACGCAAGGCGAGCTCTGCCGCTGGCGGCTGGCCGCCCTTGCCCCGCGCCCCCCTTGCCACTAGACAGACAAAAATTTCCTGACCGGAGCCCGACCTATGGCGAAAGCACGCGACGAGGCCAGCAAGGCAAAGTCTAACAAGGGCCAGTCGGTCCTGACCTGGACCATGACCGGGATGCTGATCCTGGGCCTCGGAGGGTTTGGCGTTACCAGCTTTCAGAACACGCTGAGCAGCATCGGCTCGGTCGGTGAGACCGATATCAGGGCCCAGGACTACGCCCGTGCGGTGCAGCAGCAGGCTGCCGAGCTGTCGCGCCAGTTCGGCCAGCAGATCACCGTGCAGCAGGCCCTGGCCTTTGGCATCGACCGTCAGGCGCTCTCGGATCTGGTGACCCGCGCCGCGCTCGATGATGCGGCGCGCAAGGCCGGCCTCTCGGTCGGCGATCAGACCGTGGCCGGGATGATCACCGCCGATGGCACTTTTGCCGGCTCTTCCGGCAATTTCGACCCCTCGCTCTACCGCGAACTGCTCAGCCGCAGCGGGCTGAAGGACACCGAATATGAAAATGGCCTGCGCCGCGATGCCGCCCGCAGCCTGCTGACCGGCGCCGTGACCGGCGGTTTCGTCGCGCCCGAGGCCGCGACCCAGGCGCTTTATGCTTACATCGCCGAGCGTCGCGGCTATTCGATGCTGCGCCTGACCGAGGCCGATCTGGCCAGCCCGATGGCGGCTCCGACCGAAGCAGAGCTGCAGGCCTGGTATGAGGCGAATATCGCCGATTTCACCCGGCCCGAGGCCAAACAGATCCGCTACGCCTGGCTCTCGCCCGATGATCTGGCGAAAGAGCAGCCGGTGGATGAGGCCGAGCTGAAGCGCCTCTATGACGCAAGGATCGCCGAATTCGTCGTGCCGCCGCGCCGCCTGGTTGAGCGTCTGGTCTATCCCGACGAGGCCGCCCTCGAAACCGCTGAGGCCGCTCTGGCCGCTGGCACCAGTTTCGAGGAGCTGGTCGCGGCGCGCGGCCTGCCGATGGATGCGGTCGATATGGGCGATATTTCCGAGCCCGAGCTTGGCGATGCCGGGGCTGCGGTCTTTGCTGCGGCTCAGGGTGAGGTGGTCGCAGGCGACAGTGCGCTTGGCCCGGCCCTGTTCCGCGTCAACGGCATTTTGCCGGGCGAGGAAACCAGTTTTGAGGATGCCCGCGAAGAGCTGGCCGCCGAACAGCAGTTCGAAGCCGCCCGGGCGGTGATCAACAGCCGTATTGACGAGATCGACGATCTTCTGGCCGGTGGCGCTTCGCTGCAGGAACTGGCGGATCAGACCGGCATGGTCAGCGGCACGATTGACTATATCCCCGGGGGTCAGGGCGAAAAGCTCGCAGGCTATGCCGCCTTCCGTCAGGCCGCCGAAGCGCTGAAACAGGGCGATTTCGCCGAAGCGATTGCGCTTGATGATGGGGGCGTGATCGCGCTGGAATTTGTCGCCACCCTGCCCCCGGCGCCGATCCCGTTTGAGGAGGCAAAACCGGCGGTGACCAATGCGCTGCAGAGCGCGGCGCTGAAAACCGCGCTGGTGGCCGAGGCGGAGCGGCTGCAGGCCGAGATCAAAGCTGGCGCCGATCTTTCCGCGCGCTTTGAGAGCGTGCCCGAAATTGCCCGCGAGGGCAGCATCCCCAATGCCCCGGCCAGCCTGATGGCGACCATCTTCAGCATGGAAGCGGGCGAGCTGCGCCTGATCAGCGAGCCGGGCTTCACCGCGCTGCTGCGTCTCGACACCATTGCCAAGGCCCCCGAAACCGGGGCCGAGGCCGAGGCGCTGAAAACCTCGATCGCGGCGCAGTTCGAACAGGGCTTTGCCCAGGATGTCTATCTCGGCTTTGCCGACAGCGTCTCCTCCGAGGCCGGGGTCACCCTCGACCAGAATGCCATCACCCTTGTGAATTCGAGCCTGAGATGAAACCTGAACCCTCTTTCGCCGCCTTTGAAAAAGCCTGGGCAGAGGGAAAGAACCAGCTGGTCTGGACGCGGATCGCCGCCGATCTCGACACGCCCGTCTCGCTGATGCTCAAGCTCGGCGAGGCGCGCAAGGACACCTTCATGCTGGAATCGGTGACCGGCGGCGAGGTGCGTGGCCGCTATTCGATCATCGGCATGAAACCCGATCTGGTCTGGCGCTGCCACGGCGAGACCTCCGAGATCAACCGCGCCGCCCGCTATGACAGCGAGGCTTTCGCACCGCTTGAGGGCCATCCGCTCGACACGCTGCGCGCGCTGATCGCCGAATGCCGCATTGAGATGCCCGAAGAACTGCCGGCGGCGGCGGCCGGGCTGTTTGGCTATCTCGGCTATGATATGATCCGCCTCGTCGAGCATCTGCCCGATGTGAACCCCGATCCGCTTGGCCTGCCAGATGCGGTGCTGATGCGGCCCTCGGTCGTCGCCGTGCTGGACGGGGTCAAAGGTGAGGTGATCATCGTCGCCCCGGCCTGGGCCGGTTCCGGCCTTTCTGCCCAGGCAGCCTATGCCCAGGCGGCCGAGCGGGTGATGGATGCTTTGCGCGATCTCGACCGCGCGCCCGCGGTGCAGCGCGAGATCGACGGCGCCGCGATTTCGGGCGAGCTGACCTCAAACTTCAGCCATGAAAGCTATAAACAGGCGGTTGAGAAGGCGAAGGACTATATCCGCGCCGGGGATATTTTCCAGGTGGTGCCCTCGCAGCGCTGGTCGATGGAGTTTCCGCTGCCGCCCTTCGCGCTTTACCGCTCGCTGCGCCGCACCAATCCCTCGCCTTTCATGTTCTTCTTCAACTTCGGCCCCTATCAGGTGGTCGGCGCCAGCCCCGAGATCCTCGTGCGGCTGCGCGAGGGCGAGGTGACGATCCGCCCGATCGCCGGCACCCGCAAACGCGGCGCCACGCCGGAAGAGGATAAGGCGCTGGAGCTGGATCTGCTGGCCGATCAGAAAGAGCTGGCCGAACATCTGATGCTGCTCGATCTGGGCCGCAATGATGTGGGCCGGGTGGCAAAACTGGGCACGGTGCGCCCGACCGAGAAATTCGTGATCGAGCGCTACAGCCATGTGATGCATATCGTCTCAAACGTGGTGGGCCAGATCCGTGAGGGCGAGGATGCGCTCTCGGCCCTGCTCGCCGGTCTGCCCGCAGGCACGGTCTCGGGCGCGCCAAAGGTGCGCGCCATGGAGATTATCGACGAGCTTGAGCCGGAAAAACGCGGCGTCTATGGCGGCGGCTGCGGCTATTTCGCCGCCAATGGCGAGATGGATTTCTGCATCGCTTTGCGCACCGCAGTGCTGAAAGATGAAAAGCTTTACATCCAGGCCGGCGGCGGCGTGGTCTATGACAGCGACCCCGAAGCCGAATACCAGGAAACCGTGAACAAATCCAATGCCCTGCGCCGCGCGGCCCAGGATGCTGGTCTGTTTTCCCGCCGGGGCAACAGCTGAATGAGCCGGGTCAGCGGGGGGCAGCCCCCCGTGCCCCCGGGATATTTACGGACAGATGAACCCCATTCCCGCGCTTTTCATCTGTCCTTAAATATCCCCGCCGGAGGCTTTCGGCCCCATCCGGGCCGGAACCACAACCAGGGTTAAAGTAAACCGGAGGGTCCGGTTTTTCCTTGACCTGTCAGAGCATCGTGTCGAGAAAGTTTCTTCATGGCCACCGCGATCCTTTCCATTGATCTTGACGCAATCGCCGCCAACTGGCGCGCGCTGGACCGGCTTTCCGGGCCAGAGGTGCAGACCGCTGCCGTAGTCAAAGCCGATGCCTATGGGCTGGGCGCGGGCAAGGTGGCGCGGGCTCTGGCCTGGGCGGGGGCGCGGCGCTTCTTCGTTGCCGCCGCCGAGGAAGGCGCGGCGGTGCGCCAGGCGCTTGGCCCCGGACCGCAGATCAATATCCTCTCGGGCCATATGGCCGGCGATACCGAGATGCTCAATGATCTTGAGCTGACGCCGATGCTCAACAGCCTCGAGCAGATCACCCGCCATCTCGAGGCCCTGCCCGGCCATGCCTTTGGCGTACAGCTCGATACCGGGATGAACCGGCTCGGCGTTGAGCCGGTGGAATGGCAGGCGGTTGCGCCTTTGCTGATCGAGGCCGGTCCGGCGATGCTGATGAGCCATCTGGCCTGCGCCGATGAGCCCGATCACCCGATGAACCAGCTGCAGCTGCAGGCCTTCCATGAGATGACCGATGGCACCGGCGTGCCGCGCAGCCTTGCTGCCACCGGCGGCATCCTGCTCGGGCCGAAATATCATTTCGACCTCTGCCGCGCCGGGATCGGCATGTATGGCGGGCGGCCCTTCGAGATGGCCGAGCGCGCCGTCACCCTGTCGCTGCCGGTGATCCAGAGCCGTGAGGTGCTGCCTGGCGAGATCGTCGGCTATTCCGCCACCTGGGAGCCGGAAGGCCCCGCGGTGATCGCCACCGTGGCCGCGGGCTATGCCGATGGCCTGCCGCGCACGCTGTCAAACAATGCCGTGCTCTGGGATGGCGACACCCCCTGCCCGCTGGTCGGCCGGGTATCGATGGATCTGATCACTGTCGATGTGACCCATCTCGCCGAAGTGCCGAAAAGCCTCGATATTCTCGGGCCGCATCAGTCGGTCGATGATCTGGCCGATGCCGCCGGAACCATCGGTTATGAGATCCTGACCGCGCTCGGCAAGCGCTATAGCCGCCGCTACAGCGAGACCAGGGGATGAGCCAGACCGCGGAACAGGCCGCCGCGCCTCTGCGCGCGCTCGCGGCGCTTGGCCGCCCCGTGCTGGCTTTGCTGGCCTCGATCGGCCAGATCACGCTTTTTGCCGCCAGCGCCATCGGCCATCTGTTCCGCCCGCCCTTCTACTGGCGCGAATTCGGCCAGGCGCTGATGCAGATCGGCTGGTATTCGCTGCCGGTCGTCGGCATGACCGCAATCTTCACCGGCGGCGCGCTGGCCTTGCAGATCTATGCCGGTGGCAACCGCTTCGGCGCCGAAGCCGTGGTGCCGCAGATCGTCGCCATCGGCATGGCGCGTGAGCTGGGGCCGGTGCTTGGCGGGCTGATGGTGGCAGCACGGGTCGCCTCCTCGATCGCGGCCGAGATCGGCACGATGAAAGTGACCGAGCAGATTGACGCGCTGACCACGCTTTCCACCGATCCGATGAAATATCTGACCGTGCCGCGCCTGCTGGCCGCAACCCTTGCCGGGCCGGTGCTGGTCGCGGTCTGCGATTCCATCGGCATCATGGGCGGCTGGCTGGTCGCCGTGACCCGGCTCGAGTTCAATTCGGCCAGCTATCTGCAGAATACCGTCGATTTTCTTCAGGCCTGGGACATCGGCTCGGGCCTGGTCAAAGGCCTGGTCTTTGGCTTCCTCGTCGCGCTTTCGGGCTGCTGGCACGGGATGAATTCGGGGCGCGGCGCCAAAGGCGTGGCCGATGCCACCAAGGCGGCCGTGGTCTCGTCTTCGGTGCTGATCCTTGCCGCCAATTATCTTCTGACCGGGATCTTCTTCTCCGCATGATTGAGCTTATCGATGTGCATAAGGCCTTCGGGGCCAACCGGGTGCTGAACGGGGTCGATCTCTCGATCGGCCGGGGCGAATCGATGGTGATCATCGGCGGCTCGGGCACCGGCAAATCGGTGATGCTGAAATCGGTTCTGGGGCTGATCACCCCTGACAGCGGCACCATCCTGCTCGATGGCCGGGATGTCACCAGCCATGACCGCGATGATTTTCTAGCCCGCTTTGGCATGTTGTTTCAGGGCGCGGCGCTGTTCGATTCCATGCCGGTCTGGGAAAATGTCGCCTTCCGCCTGCTGCGCGGCCGGCTGAAACGGCCAAAGGCCGAGGCAAAAGAGATCGCCATCGCCAAACTGCGCCGCGTCGGCCTTGGCCCGGAAGTGGCCGACCGCTTCCCGGCCGAGTTGTCGGGCGGTATGCAAAAGCGCGTCGGCCTTGCCCGCGCCATCGCCGCAGAGCCTGAGATCATCTTCTTTGATGAGCCGACCACGGGGCTCGATCCGATCATGTCGGGCGTGATCAATGATCTGATCCGCGAGATCGTATCCGAGATGGGCGCAACCGCGATGACCATCACCCATGATATGACCTCGGTGCGCGCCATTGCCGATAAAGTCGCCATGCTGCATGGCGGCAAACTGCGCTGGAGCGGCAGCGTGGCCGAGATGGACACCACCGCCGACCCCTATGTCAGCCAGTTCATTCATGGCCGCGCCGAGGGGCCGATCCCCTCGCTGCGCTGATCAAAGCGCCTCCGGCGGGGATAGTTCAGGAAGGGAAAGCCAGAGCTGTTTCCGCTTTGCTCAATATACCGTCAGGGAGGCGGCCTCGGGCCGGGCGCACCGGCCCCGCCTCTTGACCATGAGCCGGGGCACTGCCAGCTATCGCCCATGCGCTATGCCAATTTACTGCTGCTGATCCTTTTTCCCATCGCCTGGTTTGCGCCTTTGCTGCGCGCCGCCTTTCTGCCGGTCTTTGGCATGGATGAGATTTCCGTCATCAGCGGGCTGCAGTCCCTCTGGCGCGATGAGCCGGGGCTGGCGCTGCTGGTGACTTTCCTCGCCATCTTCGCCCCCTATGCCAAGACCATCGGACTTGCGCTGTTGCATTTCGGTCTTTTGTCCGCCCGCGCGCTGCCCGGGCTGCAGTTTCTCGGCAAGCTGGCCATGGCGGATGTGTTTCTGATCGCGCTTTATGTCGTGCTGGCCAAGGGCGCGGGCTGGCTGAGTATAGAAACCGCCTGGGGGCTCTGGCTTTTCAGCTTCTGCGTGCTTAGCTCGCTGGTGATCTCTGCGTGCTCTGCGGCGCGCCCGGCTGAAAAGGTGTGACCATGCAAACCCCCGTTCCGCTGTCTTTGCTTGACCTCGTGCGCGTGCGCGAAGGCGCGGGCCCGCGTGAGGCCCTGGCCGAAGCGCAGAGCATCGCCGCCCATGTCGACCGGCTGGGCTTTAACCGTTACTGGGTGGCCGAGCATCATAATATGCAGGGCATTGCCTCGGCGGCGACCTCGGTGGTGCTGGCCCATGCCGGGCAGCATACGCAACGCATCCGCATCGGCTCGGGCGGGATCATGCTGCCGAACCATTCACCCTATATCATCGCCGAACAATTCGGCACCCTCGCCGCGCTTTACCCCGGCAGGGTTGATCTGGGGCTGGGCCGTGCGCCCGGCACCGATCAGGCAACCCTGCGCGCCATCCGTACCCCCCAGGGCGCGGCCGAGCGTTTCCCCGAAGATATTGCCGAGCTGCAGCACTGGTTCGCTCCGGATGATCAGCCGGGTTATATCCGCGCCTGGCCCGCTGCCGGGGCCGAGGTGGATCTCTGGGTGCTCGGCTCCTCGCAATATGGCGCGATGCTGGCGGCCGAATATGGCCTGCCCTACGGCTTTGCCTCGCATTTCGCGCCCGATTACCTCGATGAGGCGATGCATCTCTACCGCTCGCGGTTCAAGCCCTCCGAGCAGCTTGCCGCGCCCTATGCGATGGTCGGCGTTAATGTGATCTGCGCTGAGACCGAGGCAGAGGCGACCCGCCTTTTCACCACGGCGCAGATGAGCTTTACCGGCATTTTCCGCAATGCCCGCGGTCTGTCGCAGCCGCCGATTGACGATATCGAGACCTATTGGACCGCTTCCGAGAAAGCCCAGGTCAGCCGCATGCTGGGCTGCGCGGTGATCGGCACGCCCGAACGGGTGAAGGCCGGGCTCGAAGCGCTGCAGCGCCGTACCGGCGCGGATGAGCTGATCATCGTCAGCGATATTTTCGACGCAGAGGCGCGCCGCCGCTCGCTGGCCCTGACGGCCGGGGTCTGGGGCCTGAAGCCTGAAGCCTGAAGCCTGAAGCCTGAAGCCTGAATAAGTCTGCCCCTTTCATCTGTCTGCAAATATCCCGGGGGTGAGGGGGCAGCGCCCCCTCTTTCCACCACTCCTCTTTCCGGCCTCCCTCTTTCCGGCCCTCCCTCTTTCCACCCCCCCGCGCCCCTTGCTCAACCGCCCCGCCCCGTGCGAGGTCAGAGAGATGAGCAAATCTGCCCCCTCCTTCACCTGCACCGCCTGCGCCGCCAGTTTCCGCAAATGGGCCGGACGCTGCGAAAACTGCGGCGCCTGGAATTCAATCATTGAGGAGGCACCGCTCTCCTCGGGCCCGAAAGCCATCGGCCCGCGCGGGCGTCAGATCCCGCTGAGCGATCTGGCCACTGAGGAAGCACCGCCACCGCGGGCGAAATCGGGCATGTCCGAGCTGGATCTGGTGCTGGGCGGCGGGCTGGTACCGGCCTCGGCCATTCTGGTCGGCGGCGATCCTGGCATCGGCAAATCGACGTTGCTTTTACAGGCCGCGGCCAGCTTTGCCCGCCAGGGGGTGAAATGCCTTTATATTTCCGGCGAGGAGGCCTCGGCCCAGGTGCGGATGCGGGCGCAGCGCCTTGGCCTTGCCGATGCGCCGGTGCAGCTCGGCACCGAAACCTCTCTGCGCGACATCCTGACCACGCTTGATGCCGAGCGCCCCGGGCTGGCGATCATCGATTCGATCCAGACCATGTGGCTCGATACGGTCGAGGCGGCGCCAGGCTCGGTCTCTCAGGTGCGTGCCGCCGCGCATGAGCTGGTGAATTTCGCCAAACGCCGCGGCGTCGCCATCATCATCGTCGGCCATGTCACCAAAGAAGGCCAGATCGCCGGGCCGCGCGTGGTCGAGCATATGGTCGATACCGTGCTGTATTTTGAGGGCGAGCGCGGCCATCAGTTCCGCATCCTGCGCGCGGTGAAAAACCGCTTCGGGGCCTCGGATGAGATCGGCGTGTTCGAAATGACCGGTCAGGGCCTGGCCGAGGTCACCAATCCTTCGGCGCTTTTCCTCGCCAATCGCGATGCGCCCGCCCCCGGCTCGGCGGTCTTCGCCGGGATCGAGGGCACAAGGCCGGTGCTGACCGAGATCCAGGCCCTGGTCGCCCCCTCGCCGCTGGGCACGCCGCGCCGCACCGTGGTCGGACTTGATTCGGGGCGGCTCTCGACCATTCTCGCCGTGCTCGAAGCAAGGGTTGGCATTCCGTTCACCGGGCTTGATGTCTTTCTCAATGTTGCGGGCGGTATGCGGGTGACCGAACCGGCCGCCGATCTGGCAGTGGCGGCGGCTTTGCTCTCGGCGCGCGAAGATGTCGCCATCCCCCGCGATATGGTGCTTTTTGGAGAAATCTCGCTCTCCGGCGCGCTGCGTCCGGTATCGCAAACCGAAAACAGGTTGAAAGAAGCCGCGAAACTTGGTTTCACACAGGCGGCGCTGCCGAAGGGGTCAAAGCCTGGCGCAGCAATTGGACTGAACCTGCGCGGGATGGCTGATCTCGCGGCCTTTACCGGTGAGATGTTCGGCGCGGGCTGAGGCCTGTTCCGTCCGAGGAGAGTGCGAATGGATAACTTTACCTGGATTGACGGGATCGCTGCGGCAGTCATCCTGCTGTCGGCCCTTCTCGCCTATTCGCGCGGCATTGTGCGCGAGGGTATGGCGATCCTGGGCTGGATCGGTGCGGCCGTGGTCGCCTTCATGCTGGCGCCGGCGGCCAAGCCAATTGTCAGCCAGATCCCGATGGTGGGCGATTTTCTGGGTGAAAGCTGCGAATTATCGGTGGTTGCGGCCTTTGCCTGCGTCTTTGCCCTGGCGCTGATCGTTGCGGCGCTGTTCACGCCGCTGCTCTCTTCGCTGGTGCAGCGCTCGGCGCTCGGCGGGGTTGATCAGGCGATTGGTTTCGTCTTTGGCGTGCTGCGCGGGGTGCTGCTGATCGCGGTTGCCTTCATCGTCTGGGACCGCGCCATGTCGAATATGACCTATGCGCCGATCGACGATTCCCGCACCGCAAAGGTCTTTGCCAATTTCCAGGTCTCGATCGACAATGCTATTCCCTCGGATGCTCCGGGCTGGATCCTTGCCCGCTATAACGATCTGACCAATATCTGCCCCGGCGCCGCGCCGCTCGACGCCCCGGCTCCGGTTCCGGCCGCCCCGGCGGAAGTCCCGGCCCCCGCCCCCGCGCCCTGAGGGCCAGGCTGTCAGATCTGCGCCGCGCGGGATCGGCCCCGAGCGCGCGCGGATCTGCCCTTTGCCCCGGCTCAGGACAAAGCCTGCGAAAACGCTGTCCCTCCCGTGCAACATAAGCATGACCGGGGGGGTGACACCGGCGCGGATAGCCACTAAATCAGCGGCAGATCCAGCTCCGACCAGGAGGCCACATGCCCCGCTTCCCCGCCCACCCGTTCGAACCGCTGAATGATGGTGACAAGCTAAAGGAAGAATGCGGTATTTTCGGCGTTATCGGCCTGACCGATGCCGCCAATTTTGTCGCACTGGGGCTACATGCCCTGCAACACCGCGGCCAGGAGGCCGGGGGTATCGTCACCTATGAACCCGAGACCGGGTTCCATTCCGAACGCCGCTTCGGCTATGTGCGCGATAAATTCACCTCTGCCGCCGTGATGAAACTGCTGCCCGGCGATCTGGGCATCGGCCATGTGCGCTATTCGACCGCCGGCTCAAAAGGCGCGGCACAGATCCGCGATGTGCAGCCCTTCTTTGGCGAATTTGCCATCGGCGGCTGCGCCATTGCCCATAATGGCAATCTCACCAATGCCGCGCGTCTGCGCAAAGATCTGATCGAACGCGGCGCGATCTTCCAGTCCTCCTCGGATTCGGAATGCATCATCCATCTGATGGCGCGCTCGCTGCAGAAAACCCAGGCCGAGCGCCTGAAAGATGCTTTGCGCCTCGTTGAGGGGGCTTTCTCGGTCATCGCCATGACCCGGACCAAGCTGATGGGGGTCCGCGATCCGCTCGGCGTGCGCCCGCTGGTGCTGGGCCGGCTGGGTCAGGGCTATGTTCTGGCCTCGGAAACCTGCGCGCTCGACATTATCGGTGCCGAGCTGGTGCGTGAGATCGATCCCGGCGAAATGGTGGTGATCGAAAACGGCAGGATCGAAAGCTCGCGTCCCTTCGGCGCCTCGAAAGGCCGCTCCTGCATCTTTGAGCAGGTCTATTTCTCGCGTCCTGACAGCATTGTCGGTGGCCGCTCGGTCTATGAAACCCGCCATCAGATCGGTGTGGAACTGGCGCGTGAGGCGCCGGTTGAGGCTGATGTAGTCTGCCCGGTACCCGACAGCGGCACCCCGGCAGCGATTGGCTATGCCGCCGAATCCGGCATTCCCTTCGTGCTCGGCATCACCCGCAACCAATATGTGGGCCGGACCTTCATCGAGCCGACCGATGCGATCCGCAATATGGGTGTGCGGCTGAAACTCAATGTCAACCGCAGCCTGATCAAGGGCAAGCGGGTGATCCTGGTGGACGATTCGGTGGTGCGTGGCACCACCTCGCGCAAGATCAAGGATATGATCCTTGATGCCGGCGCGGCCGAGGTGCATTTCCGCATCGCTTCGCCCCCCACCGCCTGGCCCTGTTTCTACGGTGTCGATACGCCCGAGCGCTCAAAACTGCTCGCCGCGACGATGACCGAGGAAGAGATGCGCGAATGGATCGGCGTTAACAGCCTGAAATTCATCTCGCTCGACGGCCTCTACCGCGCTGCGGGCGAGGCGCAGGGCCGCGATCATGCCAGCCCGCAATATTGCGACGCCTGCTTCTCGGGGGAATATCCGATCGCCCCGGCCGATAAGCTTGATGAGGGCTTTAAGATGAAGACCGCCGCCGAATAGGGGGCAGCGGTTTTTTCGGCTTTCATCTGTCCATAAATATCCCCGGGGGGTCCGGGGGGCGAAGCGCCCCCGGCTCCCCTCGCCTGCACCGGAGCCGCTATGTCCTCTTCCGAGAAAATCGCCCTTGTCACCGGTGCCTCGCGCGGGCTGGGTGCGGCCCTGGCCGAACAGCTGGCTTTGCGTGGCTGGCATGTGGTGGCGGTGGCGCGCACCACCGGCGGGCTGGAAGAGCTCGATGACCGGGTGAAGGCTCAGGGCCTGCCGGGCGCGGGATCGCTGACCCTGGCACCGATGGATGT
Organism: Pseudogemmobacter faecipullorum; assembly: GCF_020539525.1. Classification (GTDB taxonomy): domain Bacteria; phylum Pseudomonadota; class Alphaproteobacteria; order Rhodobacterales; family Rhodobacteraceae; genus Pseudogemmobacter; species Pseudogemmobacter faecipullorum. The sequence goes on from NZ_JACDXX010000017.1 coordinate 39,156, forward strand.
GACCAATGAAGAGGCGATGCGTCATCTCTGCCGCTCGATCCATGACCGCTGGGGCGGGCTGGGGTTCTGGGCGCATATGGCGATCCATGCCACCGCGCTCTCGCCTGCAGGCTCGGTCGATATGAAGGATCTCGATAAATCCATCGCCTGCAATCTGCGCGCCGCCTCTTTCCTGATCACCGCGGTCGAGCCGCTGCTGGTGGCGCATAAAGGCACCGCGCTTTTTGCCGATGATCCGATGCCGGGCAGTGCCAATGGCGCCTGCTATGGCATGACCAAGGCGGCACAGATGGCCGCCGTACGCGCCTGGGCGACTGAGACCCGGCGCATTGGCCCGAAAGTGGTGATCGGCACGCCTGCGCCGATGCCCACCGCTCTGCGCGCCCGCTTCTATCCGGGCGAGGACCGCAGCCCGCTGGCCCAGCCGCGCGATGAGGCGGCAAAACTGCTGGCCCTCGCGCTCGGCTGAGTTCCCTCAGCGCTGACCATAATAGAGGCCGACCACATGTTCGGCCTCGGCAAAGAACAGCCAGCGCGCCGCAAAGACCCCGAGCATATGCACCGCCCCGGCAAGGGGCGCGGCGGCCAGCGGCGGCAGGGCCAGGCTCAGGAGCGCGGGCAGCAAAGCCGCTGCGATCAGCGCGATCAGGCGCAGTTTGCGGCTGTGCCGGCGCCCGACCACATGGATCATCTCGCGCATCAGATAGTTTTCGCCGGTATGGGGCTGCTCAAACACCCGCAGCCGCCCGCCCGACAGCCCCGTCGCGCTTTCCATCGTCTCGCCCGCCCGGGCGAAAGCCCCGTCTCCCACCATCCATTGCGCCAGCAGCACCAGCGCGAGGATCAGGCAAAGCAAAGCCGCCAAAAGCCCGGGCAGCGCCAGCAACAGACCACCCGTCAGCGCGAAGGCCAGAAAACTGACCGGGGTCAGCCAGTGATGCCAGCGCGGCACGGTTTTCAGCTGGGCATAGATCATCGCGGTTGAGAAAAGCGTCAGCAAGGCCAGCGCGGCCCCGGCCAGGCCAAACCCTCTGCCCCAGCCAAAGCCCAGCCAGTCCGACAGCGCCTGAGGCGCGAAAGCGATCAGCGTCAGGCAGGACGCCCAGGCCTCCCGCGAGAGCCAGCTCGAGCGCCATTGGGTAAAGGCCAGGAGTGCGCGCTGCGGATTGCCGAGATGGAAGGAAGAGGCCATGAGCCCGCCTATGCTCAGCGCATAGCCAAAACCCCAGGCAAAGAAGGCGGGCCAGCCGCTCAGGACCAAGACGCCGCTGCCCAGCCAGATCAGAAAGCCCAGGCCAAGACCCGAAAGCGCGGTGAAAAGAATAACAGAAGGGGCAGGATGCATAGATCAGATCTTTCCGAGCAGCCGGTCCAGCCAGCCTGCAAGACCGGTGGCTCTGACATCGGCAAAGGCGGCCAGCTGCGGCAGCGCGGCCTGGCCTTTGGCGCGGGGTGGCAGATAGCGGTTCACCGGCTTTGTGTTCTGTCCCGGCATCAGCGCATAGCCGCCGCGCGCCGCCGAGAGTTTCGAGACCGCGCTTTCAGGATCAGCGAAATCGCCAAAATGCCGTGCCCCGGTCGGGCAGGTCCGCACGCAGGCGGGCTGACGGTCTGCTTCGGGCAGGGCCTCATTATAAATCCGGTCGACGCAAAGCGTGCATTTCTTCATCACCCCCGCCGCCTGATCCAGCTCCCGCGCGCCGTAAGGGCAGGCCCAGGCACAAAGACCGCAGCCGATACAGGCATCCTCATTGACCAGCACGATGCCATCCTCGACCCTTTTATAGCTGGCGCCGGTCGGGCAGACGGTGACACAGGGCGCATCCTCGCAATGCAGGCAGGAGCGCGGGAAATTGATGATACTGGCCGCGCCCTGATCGGGCAGGCTTTCATAGCTGTGCACCCGGTTCAGGAAAGTGCCCGAAGGCGATGCGCCATAGGCATCCTGATCCGAGAGCAGCCCCTCACCCTTGTCATTCCAGCCCTTGCAGGCGGTGACACAGGCCTGGCAGCCGACGCAGGTGTCGAGATCGATGACGAGGCCCAGCGCCTTTTCGGTTTTTCCCGGCAGGCAGGTCATGCCGCGCCCCCTTTTGATCCGAAGAGTTTAGCGAAAAAGCCGCTGCGGCCGGTGCTGCGGCGATCAGCCATATGCGGCACTTCGGGCAGTGGCGCGAAATCCGGGGCGGAGGCGTCACGCCGCTCCACCCGCTCGACCCGGACCTTCTGGTCAAACCAGGCCGCCTGGCCGGTCACCGGATCGGAATTTGGCACCCGCCCCTCGCCCGGCTGCAGCTCTGAGATCAGATGGTTCAGCAAGAACCCCTGATTGCTTTCGGGCGCGTCTTTCGACAGGCCCCAGGCCCCCTTGCGCTTGCCAATCGCATTCCAGGTCCAGACCGTCTGCGCATTCAGCGCCGCCATATGCGCCACCGGCACGGTCATCTCGCCCGAGGGGGAAGTGACCTTTGCGTAATCGCCGGGCTTAAAGCCCTGCGCCTGCCAGACCGCGGTCGGCAGATAGAGGTAGTTCTTACCGAAAATCTGCCGCAGCCAGGCGTTCTGGCTGCCCCAGGAATGATACATTGCCATTGGTCGCTGGGTCAGGGCGTGGAGCGGATATTCCGCCCCCGCCCGCTCGCCATGTGGCGGATACCAGAGGGGCAGCGGCGACATGCTTTCGCGCAGCCGTGCCCGCAGATGGTCGGGCGGCTGATGCTCGCCCTCGCCCTCGGCTGCAAGCTGGAAGCGGCGCAGCGGTTCGGACCAGATCTGGAACAGATAGGGCTGCGGGCTGTCATAAAGCCCCAGGTCAACTGCCCAGTCCTGATAGTGGGCATTCCAGGGCTTATAGAATGCCGCCTCCTGCGGGATATGGGCCTGATAGAAGGCGCCGTTCTCAACATAGCGGGCGATCTGCCCGGGGTTCGGCGCGCCGCGCCCCTGATCCTCGCCAGTACCGCGAAAGCCCATCAGCGGGCCGATGCCAGGCCGGCGCTGATGGCTGACGATATAATCGGCATAATCGCGGAATTTCGGGCTGCCATCCTCATTCACCATCCCCGGCAGGCCAAGCCTTGCGCCAAGATCAAGGAGTACGCTCTGGAAGCCGCGCACATCGCGGTCCGGCTCGACCACCGGCCAGCGGATACTGTCTCCGGCGGCATCGGGCTCAGATATCGGCCGGTCGAGCAGGCTGATACAGTCGTGACGCTCCAGATAGGTGGTATCGGGCAGGATCAGATCGGCATAGGCGACCATCTCACTGGCATAGGCATCCGAATAGATGATGCGTGGGATCAGATAGTCACCATCCTCGCCCTTTTCGGTCAGCATCTCCATCACCCGCGCGGAATTCATCGAGGAATTCCACGACATATTCGCCATGTAGAGGAACAAAGTGTCGATCCGGTAGGGATCACCGGCATGGGCATTGGGGATCAGCATATGCATCAGCCCATGCGCCGAGAGCGGCGCCTCCCAGGTGAAGGCCTTATCGATCCGGGCCGGGCTGCCATCCGCTTTCAGCGCCAGATCCTGCGGCCCGCGCACATAGCCCAGATGTGGCCCGGTCAGCGGCTTGCCGGGCGCGGCCTGGAAATGCGGCGTCGGATGGGCCTCAACCGGTTTGGGATAGGGCGGCTTTAACCGGTAGCCGCCAGGGCATTCCACCGCGCCCAGAACGATCTGCAACAGATGCAAAGCCCGGGCGGTCTGGAAGCCATTGGAATGGGCCGAGATGCCGCGCATCGCATGGAACGAGACCGGGCGGCCCGGCATCTCGCTATGCTCTTCGCCGCGAAAATCGGTCCAGGGCCGTGGCAGCGAGATCGCATTGTCAAAGGCCTGATGCGCCAGCTCGGCGGCAAGCGCGCGGATCCGCGCGGCTTCGATACCACAGCGCGCGGCCACCGCCTCGGGCGCATATTCGGCCTTGAGATATTCCTCAGCCATATGGGCGAAAACGGTGCGGCTGCCCTGCCATGTCGCCCCCAGATCCGGCTTTGTGCCTTTGCCATCCCAGGGCGCGGGCTGGCCGGTGTCGCGGTCGATCACGAAAGGCTGGCTCTCGGCATTTTTGACCAGCAAACCCTTTTCCGGCCCTGGCCTCTCATTCACCAGCATCGGCGCATTGGTATAACGGGCGAGATAGTCGAGATCGACTTTCCCCGCCTCCATCAGGCAATGGATCAGCGACAGGATGAAAAGGCCATCAGTGCCGGGCGTGATGCCAAACCAGTCATCGGCCACTGCCGAATAGCCGGTGCGCACCGGATTGACCGAGATCACCCGCACGCCGCGCTCTTTCAACCGCCCGAGGCCGATCTTGATCGGATTGCTGTCATGATCCTCGGCCACGCCGAACATGACGAAAAGCTTCGTGCGCTCCCAGTCGGGCTGGCCGAATTCCCAGAAGGCGCCGCCGATGGTGTAGATGCCCCCCGCCGCCATATTGACCGAACAAAAGCCGCCATGCGCCGCGTAATTCGGCGTGCCGAAATTCTGCGCCCACCAGCCGGTCAGGCTCTGGCTCTGATCACGGCCGGTGAAAAAGGCCAGCTTTTCGGGCGCGGTCTCGCGCAGAGGCTTCATCCAGGCGACAGCGGTTGAGAGCGCCTCTTCCCAGGAGACCGGCTCAAACGCGCCCGAGCCGCGCGGCCCGACCCGTTTCAGCGGCCCGGTCAGGCGTGAGGGGGCAGTGACCTGCATGATGCCAGAGGCGCCTTTGGCGCAGAGCACCCCCTTGTTCACCGGATGGTCGCGATTGCCCTCGATATAGGTGACGCGCCCCGCTTTGAGATGCACATCAATCCCGCAGCGGCAGGCGCACATGTAACAGGTGGTCTTGCGGATCTCATCGGATACCCGGGGTGAGGTCACGACCCGTGGCTGCTGTGTCACGTCCTTGCCCCCCGACGTTATGCATGGCTTGCCATTTCCGGCAATCTGCCGTTCCGCAAGCGCCGGGGCAAGAAGGTAAATTTTACCAGGACGGCGCGGCAGCCCGGAAAATTCTCCCGCCAGGCTGCAAAAAGCTCAGATCATGGCATGTCCCAGGGCGATTGTTGCCAGCCCGGCCAGCAGGCAGACCACGAAGCGGCGGAACCCGGCCGGATCGGCGGCGATAAAGCGGCGCGCCCCGAGGAAATTGCCCAGCAAGGCAACCGGCAGAAAGAGCGCGGTCGCGAGGAAAGTCTCACGCGTGACCATTCCCGAGAGGGTGAACATCGGAATGCTCAGCACATCAAGCAGCGGGAAATAGGCGATCAGCGTGGCGCGAAACACATTGGCCGGAATCGGCTGGGCGGCAAAGAAGGCCGCCACCGGCAGCCCGCCCATCCCCGGGCCATTGGCCAGGCCCGAGGCCAGGCCGGCGATGAAATTACCCCGCAGCCCCGCCGGTTTCGTCATGCGCCAGCCCCGCATCAGCACCAGACACATCAGAAGCACAAACCCGGCAATCGCGCCGCGCGCCCAGGCCTCGGGCAGCGAGACCAGCGCCCAGATCCCCGGCGGCATGGCAATGGCGGCACCCAGCAGCAGCGGCCGGATCCGGCCCCAGTCAATCTCGTCCCGCGAGGCGCGCCAGAGCTGAGCCGACAGCAGAAATTCGCAAAGCAGCGCCACGGCCACGAAATGCAGCGGATGGGTGACCAGACTGGCCGCCGTCACCACCAGCGCCGCAAAGCCAAAGCCGGAATATCCCCGCACCAGGCCGGCAATGAAAACCGCAAGCCCGATCCAGAGCATGCCGGCAAATGTCAGATCATAGGGTATCATTTATCTTCATCGCAACAGAGGGACGGCCGGTAAGCCCTTACATTGCGCCTCACTCTGGTCAGCGCAGCGCAGTGCGGTAGGGCCAGTGGCCCGGGGCAGATAGCGCCAGTGCCGGGCGCCTCAGAGACGCTCAGCCGCCCTGAACCGCCAGAGCCCGGGCGATTTTGGCAATGCCTTCGGGAATACGGCCCGGCTGGATCGAGGAATAGGCGAGGCGGTAGAAATTCTGCTCGGCCCGGGCCGGGTCAAAGAAACTGCGACCAGGCTCGATCAGCACCCCCTCATGGCGCAGGGCGCGGGCGACCAGGCTGGTATCGACGCCCTCGCGCGCGCGCATCCAGAAAGACGAGCCGCCATAGCCGCCCTGCCCGGCAATGGTCAGCCCCTCGGCGGCGATCGCCTCTTCCATCACCTGGCGGCGGCGGCGGAAAGCGGTGCGCATCCGGTTGATCAGCGCATCATAATGCCCCTCGGCGAGGAAATAGGCGACGGTGCGCTGGATATGGCCGGGCGGATGTTTGAGCACCATTGAGCGCAAAGCCCGGGCCTCGGCGATAAAATCAGGCGGGCCAACCAGATAACCGAGCCGCATGCCCGGAAAGATCGATTTCGAGAACGAACCGGCATAGATCACCCGCCCGGCCTTATCGAGCGATTTCAGCGCCGGAGAGACCGGTTTGAGGAAGCTCATCTCAAATTCGTAATCATCCTCGATGATCACGAAATCCTCATGGCTGGCGGCCTCGAGCAGCTTGAGCCGCCGCTCGAGCGGCATGGTGGCATTGGTGGGCGACTGATGCGAGGGGGTGACGAACACCACATCGCCCTGGCGTGCCCTGCCGGTCAGGGCCTGAACCGGCAGCCCGCCCTCATCAACATCAAGCGACAAAATCCCGGCGCCGGTGATATCGAGCAACCGGCGCATCCCGGAATAACAGGGATTTTCAATCACCGCGCGATGCCCGGCCCCCTCGGGCAGCAGGATCTGCGAGGCCATCCAGAGCGCATTCTGCGCCCCCATGGTCAGCAGCACCTCATCGGGGCCTGCGGCAATGCCGCGGCGCGGCAGAATCACCCGCAGCACCTGTTCGATCAGCGCCGGATCATCGCGCTCATAGAAATCGGCGGTCAGCGCGCCGAAATCGCGCCGCCCCAGCGCCCGCAGGGCACAGGCGCGCCAGTTCTGATGATCAAACAGCGCCGGATCGGTCTGGCCATAGATGAAGGGCCAGGGGTAGCGCTCCCAGTCCTCGGGCCGCTCGACGCCCTGCATGGCGCGGCTGAAACGCCCGCCCGAAAAGGCGAGATAATCGACCTCTTCAGCCGGGCGGGCCGGTGAGGGAAATTCCGGCGCGCGCGGCGCATTCTCCGAGACATAATAGCCCGAGCGCCCGCGCGAGGTCAGATAATCCGAGGAGACCAGATCGCCGTAAGCCAGGGTCACGGTGATACGGCTGATGCCGAGATGCCCGGCCAGACCGCGCGAAGAGGGCATACGCTGGCCGGGGCGGAACCGGCCCGAGAGGATGCCATCGGTGACCATGGCGCGGATCCGGCTCTGCAAAGTGCCCGCGCCGCCCGATGCGAGGAAAAAGGCTTCTACCGGAATCGTCATTCTGGACCTGTCGCGCCATCAATCCGGATGCAGCGAGCGGTGTTCTGCGGCAGTTTGTCAAGAGCGCATGACCCAGGCAGATGAAAGGGTAAGCCCTTCATCTGTCTTTCTTATCCCGCGCTTATCCCGGGCAGGGGCTGAGAGACGCGGCAGGCTTATCTGCCGTAGATCGTCAGTTCCGGCAGCGAGGTCAGCGAAAGGCCCAGCGCCTGATAGGCCGAAAGCGAGAGCAGCGCCCCGCCACTGCCCGGACGCAACTCCAGCGCCAGAGATTTGCCATCCGGTCCGGTGACCCGGCCCGGGCCTTTGGCCGGGATCAGCACGCTCTGCACCCAGAGACCGGCCTCGGCCGGGGGGCCGAGCGCGACCACGGCTTTGCCGAGCGCCCGCTCGCCCGAGGCGACCGGGGCGGCAAGGGCCGCCGCTTTTTCCGCCGCAGAGGTCCGGTCCAGCGCCGCGGCACTGGTGCCCCCGCCGCCGAGCGGCGTGCTGGTCACGGCGGGGGCAAATTCCTTTGCCAGATCGCCGGAACTACCCTGAGCAGAGGGGCTGCCTTTGCCGTCGAAAACGGAACAGGCCGAGAGGCCAAACATCAGCGGGAGGAGAAGAAATGCGCGCATCATCATAGCCGCGAGACTAGGCGCAGCCCTGCCGGCCCGCAACTGCTGCTTTTCATGCTTTGCCGCTTGTGGCGGGGGCTTGCTGATCCTAGCTTACCCTCATGATGCACCCTGCCCCGCTTATCGATCCCTTCGCCCGCGCCATCCGCTATCTGCGGGTCTCGGTCACTGATCGCTGCGATTTCCGCTGCACCTATTGCATGGCCGAGCATATGACGTTTCTGCCCAAGGCAGAACTGCTGACGCTCGAGGAGCTGGACCGGCTCTGCTCGGCTTTCATCGGTCTCGGGGTGTCGAAACTGCGCATCACCGGCGGAGAGCCACTGGTGCGGCGTGGCATCATGACGTTTTTTGAGGCCATGGCCCGGCATTTGCAGAGCGGCGCGCTGGAAGAGCTGACGCTCACCACCAATGGCAGCCAGCTGGCAAAATATGCCGCGCCGCTGGCCGCGGTCGGGGTGCGGCGGATCAATGTCTCGCTCGACACGCTTGATCCGGAGAAATTCGCCCAGATCACCCGCTGGGGCCGGCTGAATCAGGTGCTCGAGGGCATTGCCGCCGCCAAAGCCGCCGGGCTGCGGGTCAAGATCAACACCGTGGCCCTGAAGGGCTTTAATGATGGTGAGGTGTTCAGCCTGCTCGACTGGTGCGCGCGTGAGGGCCATGATCTGACCTTTATCGAGGTCATGCCGATGGGCGATCTGGGCAATGAGAACCGGCTTGATCAGTATCTCAGCCTGCGCGATCTGCGCGCCGGGCTTGCCACCAGGCTGACCCTGACCGATCTGGCCGAGCGCACCGGCGGACCGGCGCGCTATATGCGGGTTGAGGAAACCGGGCAGAAGATCGGCTTTATCACGCCGCTGACCCATAATTTCTGTGAAAGCTGCAACCGGGTGCGGCTGACCTGCACCGGCCAGCTTTATATGTGCCTCGGCCAGGAGGATATGATGGATCTGCGCGCCCCGCTGCGCAGCCATCCCGATCAGCCAGAGCAGCTTGAACAGGCCATAAGGGCGGCGATTGCCCGTAAACCGAAAGGCCATGATTTCGATTACAGCCGCCAGGTGATCGGCGGACAAATGTCGCGCCATATGAGCCATACCGGCGGCTGAGACCGCTGCGCCCGCCAGAGAGACGGGTGATAACAGACAGGCGGGTGCCAGAGAGACGGGTGCCGGAGAGACGCGTGCCGGAGGCGCATTCCCTCGCCCCCGGCACCCGCAATCCGCCAAAGACGCCGCGAGGGAAACCCGGCGCCGGTCGGAAGCCGCAGATCTGTCGCTTATTTGGTCAGGATCAGCTTGCCCTGGCGGGTGATGCGCAGAGTATAGACCTGCCCGTCCAGCACGATCCGCGCCAGCGAGCCGCCCTCGGTCAGCACCCGTGCCTCATGCACCGGAGTGGCATCGCCCTGCAGCCAGGGCGTCAGCATTGGCTCATGCTGGATGTTCATCTCACTATCCCCATTCACTCGATCTAGGCCTCCGGAGCCGGTTGCGAACCGGTTTTCCGGCCAAAAGGCATCATGGACAGAAGACCGGCACCGATGCCCGCGGTGAGCCGGGCGATGATGGCGATGATTCTGTGCGATTCCTGCTGATATTGCTGGCTGACCCCGGGGGGTTCGCTGTTCTGCGATAATTCCTGACTGATTTACTTTTTTCTGTCAAGATAGCATATGACTCCTGGCTTCTGCCGCGCCCTCGCCCGGCACGCGCGCTTTGCCACAGGCTCTGCCACTTGAAACCCGGACCAATCGGGTTCATTTTTCCCCGCGTTTTTTCCTGAGGATCGATGATGAGCCAGAATAATTCCGGCGGTGCGGGCCAGGGGCCTGATTTTGACAGCGCTCTGAAGCGGTTTGCTCCGGTCTCGGCCCCGCCGGTCAGCCTGGCTGAATTCGCGGCGCGGCGGGCAGAGCTGCAAAGCCGGATGCAGGCGGCAGGGATCGGCGCGACCTGGCTCGATGCCTCCTCCTCGCTGCGGTATTTCTGCGGCCATGAGCTGGGACTGTCCGAGCGCATTCACGGCGCACTGGTGCCGGCAAGGGGCGAAGTGGTGCATATCAGCCCCTGCTTTGAGGAGCCGAAACTGCGCACTTTGCTGCGCGAGCCCGGTCAGATTGCCACCTGGGAGGAGGATGAGGATCCTTTCACCCTGATCGCAGATCTGACCCGCAAACTGGGTGGCACCGATGCCCTGCTGGCCCTGGATCAGGCCACCCCCTATGCTTTTGCTGCGCCGCTGACCGAGGCCATGGCCGGGCGCGTCACCAGCGCCAGACAGCTGATTGCCGGCATCCGCCAGATCAAATCCCCCACCGAAATCGCCATCATTCAGACCGCGATGAACGCCAGCTGGCAGGTCCATAAAGCCGTCTGGCAGGGGCTGCGCCCGGGCATCAGCACCACCGAAACCTGCGCCTTCATCCGCGCCGCGCACCGGGCCATGGGGCTGAAGCCTTTGTTTGAGGCGGCGCAGTTTGGCGAGGCTACCGCCTATCCGCATGGCGTGCCCGAGCCGCAGATCCTGCAACCCGGCGATATGGTTCTGATTGATATGGGCGCCATATTGCATGGCTATCCCTCTGATATCACGCGCAGCTATGTTTTCGGCCCGCCCAGCCGGCGCCAGTCTGAGCTCTGGCAGGCCGAATATGCGGCGCAGAGCGCGGCCTTTGCAGCGGCACAGATCGGCACGCCCTGTGAAGCGGTCGATCAGGCCGCGCGTGACAGCCTGAGCGCGGCGGGATTTGGCCCGGGCTATGCCCTGCCGGGCCTGCCGCATCGCACCGGCCATGGATTGGGCCTCGACATCCATGAAGATCCTTATATCGTCAAAGGCAACCGGACAAAGCTTCAGCCCGGAATGTGCTTCTCGATCGAACCGATGCTGTGCCTTTATGGCGAATGCGGCATCAGACTGGAGGACATTGTCTATATGACGGATGAAGGGCCGCGCTGGTTCTGCCCGCCTGCTGAATCGCCCGTGACGCCCTTCGGCAGCGATGACTACACATTGCCACTCTGACGCAGCGTTTTGACCAGCAGATTGACCGTCAATCTGTCAGAGTGCCCGCCCCTGGCCATATCCCTTATCCGGCCCAGGCTATAAAACAGTCACATATGACGGGGGCTCCAAGCCCCCGCGCAGATCTCCCAGCAGAGAGTGAAAGGACCTTTCGCATGACCCTCTTCTCCCGCAGCCTGCTTGCCGCTTCGGCACTCGCCCTTTCGGCGGCTGCACCGGCCATGGCCAAGACATTTGTCTATTGCTCGGAAGCATCGCCCGAAGGCTTTGATCCCGGCCCCTATACCTCCGGCACCACTTTCGATGCCTCGGCGCATCCGATGTACAACCGTCTGACCGAGTTCAAAAAAGGCACGACCGAAGTCGAGCCGGGCCTCGCGGAAAGCTGGGAAGTCTCGGAAGACGGTACCGTCTATACCTTCAAGCTCCGTCAGGGCGTGAAATTCCATTCGAATGATGTCTTCACCCCCTCGCGCGATTTCAACGCCGATGACGTGATCTTCTCCTTCGAGCGTCAGGCCAGAGCCGACCACCCCTGGAACCAGTATACCCCGGGCATCACCTATGAGTATTTCAACTCGATGGAGATGCCGACCCTAGTGAAATCGGTCGAGAAACTCGACGATTACACCATTAAGATCACCCTCTCCCAGGCCGAGGCGCCGTTCCTTGCCAACCTCGCCATGCCCTTCGCCTCGATCATGTCGGCAGAATATGCCGCGACCCTGGAAGCCAATGGCACCAAGGAAGATCTGAACAACAAGCCGATCGGTACCGGCCCCTTCACCTTCGTCGCCTATCAGAAAGACGCGGTGATCCGTTATGCCCGCAATGATCAGTACTGGGGCACCGCGCCGCTGATCGACACCCTGGTTTTCGCCATCACCCCGGATGCGGCTGTACGTCTGCAGAAGCTGAAAGCCGGCGAATGCCATCTGATGCCCTTCCCCTCGCCCGCCGATATCGAGTCGATGAAAGCCGACCCGAAGCTGAAAGTGGATGAGCAGGCCGGTCTGAACGTCGGCTACCTGGCCTATAACACCACGCTTGCGCCCTTCGACGACGCCCGCGTGCGTAAGGCGCTGAACATGGCCATCAATAAAGAAGCCATCGTTGAGGGCGTGTTCCAGGGCCATGCCGAAGCGGCAAAGAACCCGATCCCGCCGACCATGTGGTCGTATAATGACGCGATCCAGGACGACCCCTATGATCCGGAAGCCTCGAAGAAGCTGCTGGAAGAGGCCGGGGTCTCGGGCCTGACCATGCAGATCTGGGCGATGCCGGTGCAGCGCCCCTATATGCCCAATGCACGCCGCACCGCCGAGCTGATGCAGTCGGACCTGGCGGCCGTGGGCGTCAAAGCCGAGATCATCTCCTATGAATGGGGTGAATATCTCGACAAATCCATGGAGCCGGGCCGCCCCGGTGCGGTTATCCTCGGCTGGACCGGCGATAACGGCGATCCGGATAACTTCCTCTCGGTTCTGCTGAGCTGCAGCGCAGCCCAGCCGGGCGGTGCAAACCGTGCCTTCTGGTGCAATGAAGAGTTCTCGGCCCTGCTCGCCAAGGCCAAAACCAGCTCGGATCCGGCAGAGCGCACCAAACTCTATGAAGAGGCTCAGGTCATCTTCAAGGATCAGGCTCCCTGGTTCACCATTGCTCATTCGACGCAATATGTGCCGATGGCCGCGAATGTGACCGGCTTCGTGCAAAGCCCGCTTGGCGATTATACTTTCGAAACTGTGGACTTCGCCGAGTAATCCCACACTCATGACTGCAACCGGATGCGCGGGGGGATTATACCTCCCGCGCCTCTCTTCTTAGGAACCAGCCAATGGTGCGTTTCATTCTTTCCAAGTTACTCTGGCTGGTGCCGACCTTCCTCGGCATTACCATTGTCACCTTTGCCTTCCCCCGCTTTCTCAAAGGCGATCCGGTCCTGCTGATGGCGGGCGAGCGCGGCGTTACGCCCGAGCGCCATGCCGAACTGATGGCGCAGCTCGGCTTTGATAAGCCGGTGATCCTGCAGTATTTCGATTTCCTCGGAAATCTGCTGCAAGGCGATCTCGGCAATTCCCTGGTGACCAAAAAACCAGTGCTGACGGAATTCCTGTCGCTGTTCCCGGCGACGATCGAGCTTGGCTTCGTCGCCATTGTGATCGCGATCTGTATCGGCGTCCCGATTGGTGTGCTGGCCGCGATCAAACGCGGCTCCTGGTTCGATCAGATCTCGATGAGCGTGGCGCTGGTCGGCTTTTCGATGCCGATCTTCTGGTGGGGCCTGCTGCTGATCATCTTCTTCTCGGGCATCCTCGGCTGGACCCCGGTCTCGGGCCGGATCTCGCTGATGTATTACTTCCCCGATGTGACCGGCTTCATGCTGATCGACAGCCTGCTGTCGGGTGAGAAAGGCGCCTTTGCCTCGGCATTGCATCACCTGATCCTGCCTGCCGTGGTTCTGGCAACCATCCCGCTGGCGGTGATCGCGCGCCAGACCCGCTCGGCCATGCTCGAGGTGCTGGGCGAGGATTATGTCCGCACCGCCCGCGCCAAGGGCATGTCGCCCGCCCGTACGGTGGGCGTGCATGCTTTGCGCAATGCGATGATCCCGGTGGTGACCACCATCGGTCTGCAGATCGGCGTGCTGCTGGCAGGGGCCATTCTGACCGAGACGATCTTCTCCTGGCCTGGCATCGGCAAATGGATGATCGATTCCATCTCGCGCCGCGACTATCCGTCGGTGCAATCCGGCCTGCTGCTGATCGCAGCGGTGGTGATGCTGGTGAACCTGCTGGTTGACCTTACCTATGGCCTTATCAATCCGAGGATCCGCAACAAATGAGCGACACCCCGGTCCGCCTCACCTCCGCCCAGATCCGCCGCCAGATGCTGGCTGAATTCTGGTTCTATTTCTCGCGCAACCGCGGCGCGGTCATTGGCCTTGTCATCTTCGTGCTGCTGGTGCTGACGGCTTTGTTTGCCAGTATCCTCGCCCCGCATGACCCGGCCTTCCAGTATCGCGACGCCATGCTGCTGCCCCCCGCCTGGGCCGAGGGCGGGCGCGCCGAGTTTCTGCTCGGCACCGACCCGGTGGGCCGCGATATCCTGTCGCGCCTGATCTCGGGCTCGCAATATTCGCTGTTCATCGGCGTTGTCGTGGTCTCGATCGCCCTTGCGGGCGGGGTGATCATCGGTCTGATCGCCGGTTTCTTCGGTGGCTGGGTCGATATGGCCATCATGCGGGTGATGGATATCATCCTCGCCTTCCCTTCGCTTTTGCTGGCCCTGGTGCTGGTGGCGATGCTCGGGCCGGGCCTGACCAATGCGATGATCGCCATTGCCATCGTCTATCAGCCACATTTCGCCCGCCTGACCCGGGCGGCGGTAATGTCCGAGCTGAAGCGCGATTACGTCTCGGCGGCGCGTGTCGCCGGTGCCGGCAATCTGCGGCTGATGTTCAGAACCATCCTGCCGAACTGCCTGTCGCCGCTGATCGTTCAGGCCACGCTGAGCTTCTCTTCCGCCGTGCTCGATGCGGCAGCGCTTGGCTTCCTCGGCATGGGCGCGCAGCCCCCGGCCGCCGAATGGGGCACCATGCTTGCCGAAGCGCGTGAGTTCATCACCCGCGCCTGGTGGGTTGTGACCTTCCCCGGCCTTGCCATCCTGATCTCGGTGCTCGCGATCAATATGATGGGCGATGGTCTGCGCGATGCGCTCGATCCGAAACTGAAGCGGAGCTGAGATCATGCCTTTGCTGAATATCCGTAATCTGACGGTCCGCTTCGCCACCGCCAGCGGCAGCTTTACCGCTGTTGACGGCATCGATACCCATGTCGATGTCGGCGAAGTGCTGGCTATTGTCGGCGAATCCGGCTCGGGCAAATCGGTGTCGATGATGGCGGTGATGGGGCTTTTGCCCGATACCGCCACCGTGACCGCCGATGAGATGAGCTATGATGGCAAGGATCTGCTCAAGCTCAGCCCCTCTGAGAGGCGCAAGCTGATCGGACGGGAGATCACCATGATCTTCCAGGAGCCGATCGCTTCGCTGAACCCTTCTTTCACCGCCGGGTTCCAGATCGAGGAAGTGCTGCGCCTGAACCTTGGCCTCTCGGCGAAAGCGGCCCATACCCGGGCGCTGGAGCTGTTTCAGGCGGTTGGCCTGCCCTCGCCCGAGGAAAAGCTGAAGGCCTATCCGCATCAGATGTCGGGCGGCCAGTGCCAGCGCGTGATGATCGCTATGGCGATTGCCTCAAAGCCGCGCCTGCTGATCGCTGACGAGCCGACCACGGCGCTCGATGTGACGATCCAGAAGCAGATCCTCGATCTGCTGCTGAAGCTGCAGGATGAATATGGCATGGCGCTGATCCTGATCACCCATGACATGGGTGTGGTGGCCGAGACCGCCGACCGGGTGGTGGTGCAGTATAAGGGCAAAAAGATGGAAGAGGCCGATGTCCTCTCGCTGTTTGAGGCGCCGCAGCACCCCTATACCCGTGCCCTGCTTTCGGCTTTGCCGGAAAATGCCACCGGCGACCGCCTGCCCACCGTTTCAGACTTCTTTGGCAAGGAGGCTGCACGATGAGCCTGGTGCTTGAAGGCCGCGGCCTGACCCGCGATTATCAGACCTCGGGCGGCATGTTCGGCGCCACCAAAACCGTGCGGGCGCTGAAGGGCGTCGATTTCAGGGTCGAGAAGGGCAAGACCCTCGCCATCGTCGGGGAAAGCGGTTCGGGTAAATCCACCCTCGCGCGCATCATCGCGCTGATCGACCCGGCCTCGGGCGGCGAATTGCTGATCGAGGGCAAGGCGGTTGATATCAGCCGCAAACGCCCCGGGCCGGAGCTGCGCTCAAAAGTGCAGATGGTGTTCCAGAACCCCTATGGCAGTCTCAACCCGCGCCAGAAGATCGGCTCGGTGCTGTCCGAGCCTTTGCTGATCAACAAGCCCGAGATCAGCGCCGATGAACGCCGTGCCCTGGCGGAGGCGATGCTGGTCAAGGTTGGCCTCGGCCCCGAGCATTACAACCGCTATCCGCATATGTTCTCGGGCGGGCAGCGCCAGCGTATCGCGATTGCGCGGGCGCTGATGCTCAAGCCCTCGCTGCTGGTGCTTGATGAGCCGGTTTCGGCGCTGGACCTTTCGGTTCAGGCCCAGGTGCTGAACCTGCTGGCCGATCTGCAGGAAGAGCTGTCCCTGACCTATGTCTTCGTCAGCCATGACCTTTCGGTGGTGCGCTATATTGCCGATGATGTGATGGTGATCAATCAGGGCGAGGCGGTGGAACAGGGCACGCGCGAAGCGGTCTTTGCCGATCCGCAGCATCCCTATACCCGTCAGCTGTTTGCCGCGACACCCGGCACCGATATTGAAACGATCCGGGCCCGGGTGGAACGGCGCCGGGCGCAAAAGGCAGCTTCCGGGCGGTAATATGCAAAAGCGCAGGCTTCGCCTGCCTGCCCGGCATATGCGCCCTTAAAGCCCTGAAATGAAAAACACCCGCCCTGTCTCAGGGGCGGGTGTTTTGCCAGGCTGATGTGAGAGTTTTCCTCAGCCGTCCAGCTCACGCGGGACGATGAAATCCACCGTCATGCCGCGTCCGAAACCAACCTCGCTCCAGGAGGGTTCATCAAAATCCACCACCAGGGTCGCCCCGGTCGGATAGCGGGTGAACTGCGGCGAGACCGGGGTTTTCGCCACCAGACGATGCGCGAATTCGGCGATGCCGGGATTATGGCCCAGCATCATCACCACATCCTCTTTCGCATGTCGCAACACCGCCAGCATCACATCGGGACCGGCGTGATAGAGCGCGGGCTTCAGCTCCAGCCGCGGCCCCTCAGGCAATGCGCGCGAGATCGTCGTCCAGGTCTCCCAGGTGCGCAGAGCATCCGAGCACAGCACTTCTGCCGGCACATATCCGCGCGACGCCAGCCATTGCCCCAGATCCGCCGAGGCGCGCTGGCCGCGCTCATTCAGTGGACGGTCGTGATCTGCCACGGTCGGGTCATCCCAGCTGGATTTCGCATGGCGGGTCAGGATCAAACGTTTCATGGGTGGAACTGTCTCATATGATAGGCAGACTGTTCGGGCAGTCTTGCATAGCTTTGGCTGCGCGGGCAAGCGCGGCGCGTGCGGCAGCCGGCGCTCAGGCAATCTGCGCCTGTATCAAGGTCCAGCGCCGCATGGCAGGCCGGCACATCATAGCCCTCTGCACCAAGCGCCCCGGCCGGACAGGCGCTCAGGCAGGGCTGCGGGCAGCTGTCGCAGGGCCTGGTGCCGCCTGGCAGCTCCAGGCGCTGGCGCAGCGCCAGCGCGCCCCGGAACGAGACCATCAGCCCCTGATCGGCATGGACCAGCAACCGCACCGGGCTGTCCCAGACCCGGCCGGTGCGCAAAGCCCATTGATAGAAAGGATGGTAAGGCGGCCCCCCGAAGGGAAAGAGCGCTTTCGCGCCAAGACTGCAGGCCAGCTGGCCCAGCACCCGGCGCGACCAGCGGTCCATCGCATCGCTCTGCCCGTCCTGCCATTCCGGCGAAGCGGTGAACTGCGGCCAGAAGCCCGGCTCGCGCAGCCCGATCATCAGAAGCGTGGCAGTGCCGCGGGGAAAGCCTGCCTCGCCGGGCTGCGGCGAAAACCCACCCAGAACCGTCAGCGCCTGCGCCTCCAGACGGGACTCAATCTCTGCGAGCGCGTCCATTCTGCCCCTTCTGTCCGGGCGGGCAGGCAAATACCCCCGCCCGGAAGTTTTCAGATCAAAAGCATTCCTCTGCCCTGAATAGCTCCGGCAGGTCTGGCAATGCCTGGCGGAAAGCGACTGGCTTTCAGCGTTTTACGCGCGGCTTTACCCGGGGCTCGGTCGAGCGGATCTGGCTGCCCGCGCCATGATCGGTGAACAGCTCCAACAGCGCCGCATTCGGGATCCGGCCATCGAGAATGGTCACCGCGCGCACGCCTTCATCAATCGCCTTCAGCGCCGTTTCGGTTTTCGGGATCATCCCGCCCGCGATCACGCCATCGAGGATCATCCGCCGGATCTCTTCGGGGGTGATCGAGGTCATCACCTGGCCGCCGGCATCCTTCACCCCCGCCACATCGGTCAGCAGCAGCAGCCGGTCAGCCTGCAAAGCCCCGGCAATCGCCCCGGCAGCGGTATCGCCATTGACGTTGAAGGTCTCATTATCCTGCATGCCGGTCGCCACCGGGGCTACCACCGGGATGATGCCGGCGGAATAGAGGTCACGCAGCACCTGGACATTCATCTCAATCGGGCGGCCGACATAGCCCAGTTCCGGATCATCGGCCTCGCAGACCATCAGATCGTCATCCTTGCCCGAGATCCCGACCGCACGGCCCCCGGCATCCATGATCGCCTGAACGATGCGCTTATTGACCAGCCCCGAGAGGATCATCTCCACCACCTGGACCGTGGCCTTGTCGGTCACACGCTTGCCGCGCACGAATTCCGATTTAATGCCCAGCTTCTCGAGCATGTCATTGATCATCGGCCCGCCGCCATGGACGACGACCGGATGCACGCCGACCTGTTTCATCAGCACGATATCGCGGGCAAATTCCGCCATAGCGGCATCATCACCCATGGCATTGCCGCCAAATTTCACCACGACAACCGCATCTTCATAACGCTGAAGATAGGGAAGCGCTTCTGAGAGCATTTTGGCGGTATTCTGAGCGTCTTGCATGGTCAGCGTCTGTTGTTTCATGGCGTCCTCCGGGGATGCTCGCCCCTTAGGACTTTTACCCCCCCCTGCCAAGCACCCCGGCACCGCGCCGGGCTGCTTCACGCCGGTTTGCGTGTACCGCGCCCCTCCAGCTGGCGAAAGCCCAGCACGATCAGCCCGGCCAGAACCAGATAGATTGCCGCGACAAGGAACAAAGGTTCATAGACGATCAGCGTATCCTGACGCACCCGGCTGGTCACGGCATAGATTTCCACCACGGTGATCGTCGCCACCAGGGGTGTGGCCTTCAGCTGCAAAACCGCCTCGCCTCCCAGGGTCGGCAGCACGCTCTGCAAGGCCTGAGGCAGGCTGATGCGGCTGAAAATCTTTCGCCCTGGCATGCCCATGGCCCGTGCCGCCTCGAGCTGGCCACGCGGCACCGAGGCAAAGGCACCACGCATCACCTCGCCCTCATATCCGGCATAAGACAGCGACAAAGCCACCAGCGCATAGGGCCAGGCCTGGCGCAGCAGCGGCCAGAGCTCGCTTTCGCGGATCCAGGGGATCGAGGGGAAAAGCGAGCCCAGCCCGTAATAGAGCAGCCAGATCTGCAACAGCAGCGGCGTGCCCCGGATCACGGTGCAGAACACCCTGGCCGGCAGCGCCAGATACCAGGGCCCCGAGGCCTGGGCGAGGCCAAGCGGCACGGCGAGGCTGAAGCCAATCACAATCGACAGCACCAGCAGCCAGATCGTGCGCCAGATGCCCTGCAGGATCATCGGCATATATTTGGGCAGCCAGCCCCAGTTGCCATTGATCACGATCAGCCCGACGAGGCCGAGAGCGATCAGCAGCATGATGATGCGGTGCGGCTGCAGCAGATTTCGCATAGTTCAGCCCCCCGTCAGGCGTGGCGGGTCGCCGCGCCGGGCCCAGCGTTCCAGCCGGGCGAAAAGCAGCGTCGAGAGGATCGAGATCACCAGATAGATCGCACCGGCGGCAAGGAAAAAGGTGAAGAAGGCTTTGGTGGTATTGGCGGCCTGACGTGTGGCAAGGGTCAGTTCGGCAAAGCCGACAATGGCCAGCAAAGCCGTGTCCTTGGTGGCAATCAGCCACAGGTTTGACAGGCCCGGCACTGCGAGGCCCAGCATGGTCGGCAAAGTGATGCGCCGCGCCACCATCACCGGCGACATGCCCATGGCACGGGCGGCCTCGACCTGGCCCGGCGGCACCGCCTCAATCGCGCCGCGCAGCACCTCGGTGGCATAGGCGCCCTGCACTACCCCCAGCACCAGTACCCCGGCCAGCACGCCCGAGATCTGCACCCGCTCATAGCCCATCGCCAGCATCAGCTGATTCACCAGATCGGTAAGGCCGAAATACAAAAGCAGGATCAGGATCAGCTCCGGCAGCGCCCGGACCGTGGTGGTATAGACCGCCAGACAGTCGCGCAGCACCGGCCCGCCATAGATTTTACCATAGGCCCCCGCGACCCCGATCACGAGGCCAAGGCCAAAAGCCCCGAAGGCAATCTGCATCGAGGCCCAGAGCCCGGCCAGAAGGGTGCCCCCCCATCCGGGGGGGCTGAGGGCAAGCAGGCTCAGTATATTGTCCATTCTGCTGTTCTGTGCGGCTCAGCGCTCATTCGCCATAGATCGAAGAGGCAAAATATTTCGCGGTCACAGCATCATAGCTGCCATCGGCGCGCACCGTTTCGATGGCCTTGTTGAAGGCTTCTTTGAGCTTCTCATCGCCTTTGCGCAGCCCGACACCAACGCCAAGGCCCAGAACCTCCGGATCATCCGCAACCGCGCCCATCGTGGCACAGCAGGCCTGGCCCTCGGCCGAGGCAAGGAAAGCATCCAAAGCGATAGAATCGGCCTGGATGGCATCGATCCGGCCCGCGACCAGATCCTGATTGGCCTCATCCTGGGTCTGATAGGCTTTCACCTCGGCCGCGACCGAGGCGAAATGTTTCTCAACATAGGCCTGGTGAATGGTCGAGACCTGCACGCCGATGACCTTGCCGGTCAGCCCTGCCTGATCGGGGGTGATGCCCGCGTCTTTTGCAGCAACGATCACCGTCGGCGTATTGTAATATTTATTCGAGAAATCAATCACCTCCTGGCGCTCGGGCGTGATCGACATCGAATTCATGATCGCATCAATCTGACCCGCATTCAGCGCCGGGATCAGCCCGTCCCAGGCGATGGGGGTGATCACACATTCATAGCTGGCGGCTTTGCACAGCGCCTCCATCATCTCAATTTCCCAGCCGGTCCAATTGCCCGAGGCATCGACGCTGGCGAAGGGAGGATAGGGTTCGGGCGCCATGCCGACCCGCAGGGTCTCGGCCGAAGCCGCAGAGGAAATAACAAAGCTCAGAGCAGCAGCAATAAAGGCACAGGCTTTCATTTTGGTCTCCCTGGATAAAATTATTCCGGCCTTCTACGTGACCGATTTCAGAAACTGTTTCAGCCTGGAGGATTGCGGGTCACCAAACAGCTGCTCTGGCGGCCCCTGTTCCTCGATCAGCCCGTTATAAAGATAGACAACATGGTCCGAGACCTCGCGCGCGAAGCGCATCTCATGGGTCACCAGCAGCATAGTCCGGCCCTCATCGGCCAGCGAGCGGATCACCGCCAGCACCTCGCCCACCAGCTCCGGATCCAGCGCCGAGGTCGGCTCGTCAAACAGCATGGCGCGCGGCTGCATACATAAAGCGCGGGCAATGGCGGCGCGCTGCTGCTGCCCGCCCGAGAGGAAGGCCGGATAGGCATCCTCTTTCTGCGCCAGCCCCACCCGGTCGAGCAGATGGCGCGCCCGGGCCACCGCCTCTTCCTTTGGCAGGCCCAGCACATGCACCGGCACTTCGATCAGATTTTCCAGCACGGTTTTATGGGTCCAGAGATTGAACTGCTGGAACACCATGCCAAGGCTCTGGCGCAGCCGCTCGATCTGGCGGCGGTCTTTCGGACGGCCGTCTGCGCGGCAAAGCACCTCTTCGCCGCCAATCACGATCTGCCCGGCCGAGGGGGTCTCAAGGAAATTCACACAGCGCAGCAGGGTTGATTTCCCCGAGCCCGAGCCACCGATCAGAGTGACGACATCGCCCTCACGCGCCGAGATCGAAACGCCTTTGAGCACCTCAAGCGCGCCAAAGCTTTTACGCAGCCCGGTCACCCGGATGGCTTCGGGCCGCATGGCAGCGTGGCCCCCTGCTCCGGCTCCGTCTTTCATGCCGCTCGCCCGCAGCCGCGCCCTGGTACTGCGTATCCGGGCTTACTGGCCGGCACCTCACCGGCACCCCGGCAACAAAATTTCATGATCGGGCCCCGTCTGGCTGCTTCGGCCCTACATTCAGCGAGGGCCGCTCACAGGTATTGAGCCGGGCTTTGCGGCTTGCGTCAAGCGCTCTCCGCAGCCTTATTACGCAATAGTGCAATTAACCTCTCACCCTGACTCTGTCTCAGCCATGGCCCCAGCGCCAGCCCGGCCCGCAGCGAGAGGCGATAAGGGCAGGCCTGCACCCGCAAACAGGACAGCGCCTTCACAATTTACTTACACTAATCATACATAAGCACGGCCTGTGTGGCGTATTCATCCCGGATTACTTTCCCTTTTCATATATTTATCCAGCACAGCCCGATTATAACACACTGCCAGGACCCCACCGCCTTTGCCACCGCTTCGCCCGGAACACCCATTGCAGTGCCGCAGGCGTCAGGTCACAATCAGGCACAGTGCATGAAAGGGTAAGCCCATGTCCGAACAGAAAATCCTTGTCCTGACCGGAGCCTCTCGCGGCATTGGCCATGCCACCGTCAAGCGCTTTTCCTCGGAAGGCTGGCGGGTGCTGACCTGCTCACGCGCGCCGTTTGATCCGCGCTGCCCCTGGCCCGATGCCGAGGCCAATCATATCGAAATCGATCTTGCCGATCCGAATATGACCCTCGAGGCGATCCGGAAAATCCGCGAACGCGTGAACGGCAGAGTTCATGCTCTGGTCAATAATGCCGGGATCAGCCCCAAAGGCCCGGGCGGGGCGCGGCTGAACACCATCGACACCGATCTGCGCACCTGGGGACATGTCTTCCATGTAAATTTCTTTGCCAGCGTCATCCTGGCCCGGGGCTTGCGTGATGAACTGGCGGCGACCAGGGGGGCGATTGTCAATGTGACCTCAATCGCCGGCAGCCGGGTGCATCCTTTTGCCGGTGCGGCCTATGCCACCTCAAAAGCTGCTCTCGCCGCGCTGACCCGCGAAATGGCGCATGATTATGGCCCGCTCGGGGTGCGGGTCAATGCCATCGCCCCCGGTGAGGTCGAGACCGCGATTCTGTCGCCCGGGACCGATAAGATTGTCGAGAAACTGCCGATGCAGCGGCTGGGCCAGCCGAAGGAAGTGGCCGATGCGATCTGGTTCCTCTGCTCGGACCAGGCCAGCTATATCTCGGGGGCCGAGATTGAGGTGAACGGCGCTCAACACGTCTGAGCGCCGCCCTGCCCCCCTTTGCCGGGGGGCGGGAAGGCTTTATGCGAGCGTCGCGATCACGGCGCGCAGCGTCTCGAGACCCTCGCCCTTTTCCGAGCTGGTCAGAATGATCTCGGGATAGGCAGCCGGGTGTTTCTGCAGCGCCTGTTTCACCTGCTCGATATTCTTCTCGCGGGTCTCTTTGTTGATCTTATCGAGCTTGGTCATCACCACCTGGAAGGTCACCGCCGATTTATCGAGCATGGTCATGATCTCATCATCGACCGCTTTCACCCCATGGCGGCTGTCGATCAGCACAAAAGCCCGGCGCAGGGTCTGGCGACCCGAGAGATAGGCTTTCAGCAGCTCCTGCCATTTGCGCACAATCGCCACCGGCGCTTCGGCAAAGCCATAGCCGGGAAGGTCGACCAGATAGCGCTCTTCGCCAAGCGCGAAATAGTTGATCTCCTGGGTCCGACCCGGGGTGTTCGAGGCGCGGGCCAGGGTCTTGCGATTGGTCAGCGCATTGATCAGACTCGACTTGCCAACATTCGAGCGCCCGGCAAAGCAGACCTCGACCCGGTCGGCCGGCGGCAGGCCCGGCATCGCCACCACGCCTTTGACGAATTCGACCGGCCCGGCGAACAGCAGGCGGCCGGTCTCGGCGGCTTCCGCTTCAGGCTCCGGCGCGAGAGTGAAAACCATGCTCATCAGACTACCTCAACTTTATCGCCCGGACGGATCTCACCGCCTTTGCTCACCACGGCATAGACGCCGAAATCCTGTGCGCCGACCAGAGCACGCAAAGCGCCCAGGGTATCGGCATTCACCTCTCCCGTTTCGGGATCGGCGGTTGTGGCCTTACAGCGCCCGATCCGCTCGCGGATCTCCAGCACTGTCTCACCGATCCGCAGCTGCCGACCGATCCAGTCAAACTCGGCAAAGGGCTCAAACCCTTCCAGCCAGAGATTGCCGCGCCAGCGATCGGGCGAGATCTCCTGGCCCAGATGCGTCGCCACGGCGGCATTCGAGGCCAGGTTCTTCACCGAAAGCGTCGGATAATCGCTGTCGGTCATCGCCACACCCGGCGCTTTGACCAGGGCCACCGGGCGGAAGCGCTCGGCCGGGCTGATCGGCAAAAGCCAGTCGATCAGCGCCTCGCCCTCGTCATCGGGGCGAAAGCGCAGCAAAGGGCGGGCGGGATGGCTAAGCTCCATAACCCCGCTCGCCTCGTCAAACACCGCCCTGATCGCCATCAGCGCCGGGGTACGGGCGCCGCGCTGAAAACTGGCGCAGGCGGTCCAGGCCGGGGCAGCGGGATCAAATTTAGACAGATCATGCGCCACCGCCCAGTGCCGGTCCCAGGGCATCGCCTGTCCCGCCAAAAGCCGAACGGACGCGAGGCTCTCGCGTCCGTGGGCTTTGATCGGATGGCGGCAGATCGAGGCCAGCCGGCCCTGATGCCCCGCCCCCGTCATTTCCTGCCGCTTTTCTTACCGGGCGCAGCATTGGCATTGGCCGCTGCGGCCTTGCCCTTTTTGTTAAAGCCCTTGCGGATATTGCCGAAAATATCCGGTTTGGCACCGTGGCTGCGCATAATGGTATATTGCTGCACGAAGGTGATCACGTTGTTGGTGATCCAGTATACCACCAGACCCGAGGCAAAGCCGCCCAGCATGAACATGAAGATCCAGGGCATCCAGGCAAAGACCGAGGCCTGAACCGGATCAGCGGGGGCCGGGTTCAGCTTTTGCTGCAGCCACATGCTGATGCCGAGCAGGATCGGCAGCACGCCAATAAAGATCAGATGCAGGATCGACCCGGCCATCGGCGCATCCCAGGGCAGCAGTCCGAAGAAGTTGAACAGCGACGAGGGATCGGGAGCCGAGAGATCGCGCAGCCAGCCAAAGAACGGCGCGTGACGCAGTTCGATGGTGACGAAGATCACTTTATAGAGCGAGAAGAAGATCGGGATCTGGATCAGGATCGGCAGACAGCCGGCCGCCGGATTGACCTTTTTATCGCGGTAGAGCTGCAGCATTTCTTTCTGCAGTTTCTGTTTATCGTCGCCGGCGCGCTCTTTGAGCGCCTCCATCTCGGGCTGCAGCTCTTTCATCCGCGCCATCGAGACATAGCTCTTATAGGCCAGCGGCAGCACGATCAGCTTCAGCACGAAGGTCAGCGCGATGATCGACAGGCCCATATTGCCGATCAGGCCATGGATCCAGTGCAGCATGGCAAAGATCGGCTTGGTCAGGAAATAGAACCAGCCCCAGTCGATCGAATCGATAAAGCCCGGGATCGCCGCACGGCTGGCATCCTGCTTTTCGCCGAACAGACCGGCAAAGAAGCCCGGCTCATTCTGATAGTCGCGAATCGCTTCCCATTCCTTTGCACCGGCAAAGAGACGGGTGGTGGTCGAGAAGGACTGGCCCGGGGTGACGACCGTGGTCGGCTGACGGGCCTCGGTCAGATAGAGGTTCGAGCCGGGCACATATTTGGTGACCTGGGTATAGGGCTTGCCCTGCTCGGGCACCAGGATCGACATCCAGTAGTGATCGGTAAAGCCGATCCAGCCATCCTGGGTAACCTCAACCACCTCGGCAGGGGCGCTTTCGCGCTCGACGACATCAAGATCGGTCATATTGGCATAGGTGGTCTCGGCCAGCTTGCCATCGGCCCGGGCAATCGCGCCCTCATGCAGGATGAAGAAGCGCTTCAGATCATCGGGCAGGCCGTCGCGGCGGATCTGGCCGTAATAGGCCAGCGAGGCATCGCCTGCGCCATTATTCTGCACGGTTTCAGTGACGCTGAACATGAATTCGGCATCAACCGAGATTTCACGCAGGAAGGTCAGCCCCTTACCGTTATCCCATTTCAGGGTGACGGGGTTCTCAGGGGTCAGGGTCGCACCGGAAGCCAGGCTCCATTCGGTCTGCGCCCCGGGGACATCCTCGGTCGCCAGCGATCCGCCCGGACGCCAGCCGAACAGTGCGAACCAGGCGTTTTCTTCGCCCTGGGGGGCCAGCATACGCACGACTGGCGCGCCATCCTCGATGGTCTCGCGGTAGTTCTTAAGCTGCAGATCGTCGATACGGCCACCGAGCAGCGAGATCGAACCCTGCAGCTCGGGCGTGTCGACGCGCAGCCGCGGCGCCTCGGGCACCGGCTGCGAGGGCGAGGCCGCGCCCGCATCCGCGACCGCCGCCGGGCTGTCTGCAGTCTGGGTCGCAACCGGGCGCTCAGCTTCAGCCGGCGCTTCGGGTGGCGGGAAAAGCCAGAACCAGACCAGGACGACGCCGAGGCTCAGCACCATCGCCAGGATCATGTTCTTGTGATTGTTATCTTCCATCGTCGAAGCCGCTGCCGCTGGTTAGGAATGGGTCTGCGGTCTTCAACAGAAGGGGGGGACAAAGGTCAAGGCCTTTCGCAGAAATGCCCGGCGAGGGTGCGGGTGCTCAAGCCCCTGCCGGGTCGGAAACCGGCCAGCTTTGGCGCGCCGTGCCCCGCCCCGGCCTGAGCTTTGCGGGCCCTCCCGAGCGCGAATGCGCCCGCTGCCCGGTTGCGAAATGCGACATGCGGGATGCTGCTGCAAAGCGCCCCGGCCCTGGCGGCGCAGGCGGGGTCCTGGCCCGTGCGGGAGCGATCACCGGCCCGC
This sequence comes from Pseudogemmobacter faecipullorum, assembly GCF_020539525.1. Lineage (GTDB taxonomy): Bacteria > Pseudomonadota > Alphaproteobacteria > Rhodobacterales > Rhodobacteraceae > Pseudogemmobacter > Pseudogemmobacter faecipullorum. The sequence goes on from NZ_JACDXX010000017.1 coordinate 66,020, forward strand.
GGCCTGGCCGAGGCTGAGCGGTGCGGCGCTGCGCTGCTGATGCGCGGCAATCCAGCCGGGCATGGTTTCCGGCGCCATCGGCCGGGCAATGCCATAGCCTTGCAGAAAGCCGCAGCCCATCGCGGCCAGACAATCCTGCTCGCCGCGGGTCTCGACCCCCTCGGCCAGGGTCTCCAGCCCGAGTTCGCGTGCCATGGAGAGGATGGCCGCCATCATTTTCTGCAGCTCGCGATCCTGGTCGATCTGCTGCACATAGGCGCCGTCGATTTTCAGCCGGTGCACCGGCATACGGCGCAGGCTGGCAAATGAGGCATAGCCGGTGCCGAAATCATCGAGATCAATGCCACAGCCCATCGCCTCGAGCCGCAGCAGATTATTAATCAGCTGATCGCCCTCGCCCATGGCGCAGACCGTCTCCAGCACCTCGATCACCAGCCGCCCGGGGGTGAGCCCGAAATGCTGCAGCTCACGCCGGACCCGTTCGGGCAGACCGGCGGCGCGCAGATCGCTGCCGGTAAAATTCACCGCGATGGTCGGCACATGCAGCCCCGCCGCATCCCAGCTGACCAGCGCCCCAAGCGCCTGGTGCAGCACCACCTCGCTGAGCTCGGCCCCCAGATCATGACTTTCAATCGCCGGCAGAAAAGCCCCGGGCAGGATCAGCCCGCGCAAAGGATCCTGCCAGCGCACCAGAGCCTCGGCACCGCTGACCGCGCCGGTCACACAATCAATCTGCGGCTGAAACCAGGGCCGGATCTCGTCATTCTTCAGCGCATCGACCAGCCGCTTGCGCAGATCGGGCCGGGCTGGCGGCACGATACGGGGAACCGCCGCCTCCGGGGGGCGCCTGCCGCGCCGGACCAGCGCCAGAAGCGCCGTCCTGAGCCGATCGGCACCAGAGGAGAAAGGGTTAGGAAGCAAGCGCATAGATCTTCTGGCCTTTACTGGCAGATACCTGATCCACAGCTAATGGCCGCCAAGATGACTGCCGGGTTAATCCGGAAGCCGCAGTTGTCCGTTATTTTCTTCAGCGAGGCCAGGCTTTCCGAGCGCGAGGCCGATAAAATCGAAAACGCCGGGATCGGCGAGATGCGAGGGCCGCACATTCATCAGCGAACGGAACATGACCTGGCGGCGGCCCGGGCTGCGCATCTCCCATTCATCGAGCAGTTTCTTCACCTGGGCGCGCTGCAGCCCCTCCTGGCTGCCACAGAGGTCGCAGGGGATGATCGGATAATTCATCGCCCGGGCGAATTTTTCGCAATCGGCTTCGGCCACAAAGGCGAGCGGCCGGTATAAAAACAGATCCCCCTCTTCATTGACCAGTTTTGGCGGCATGCTGGCAAGACGACCACCATGGAACAAATTCATGAAGAAAGTCTCAAGAATGTCATCGCGGTGATGTCCCAGCACCACGGCAGAACAGCCCTCTTCCCGGGCGATGCGGTACAGATTGCCGCGCCGCAGCCGCGAGCAGAGCGAGCACATCGTGCCGCCCGGTTTGATCTTTGAGGTCACCACCGAATAGGTGTCGCGGTATTCCACCCGGTGGTCGACCCCCATTTTCGCCAGAAATTCCGGCAGTACGGTCGAGGGAAAGCCAGGCTGGCCCTGATCCAGATTGCAGGCGAGCAGATCCACCGGCAAGAGCCCGCGCCATTTCAGCTCATGCAGCACCGCGAGCAAAGTATAGCTGTCCTTGCCGCCCGAAAGACAGACCAGCCAGCGCTGGCCCGGCTGGATCATCCCATAAGCATCAATCGCCTCGCGGACCTGCTGGACCAGGCGTTTGCGCAGCTTGCGGAATTCGGTGGTTTTTGGCGCGCCATAGAACAGCGGGTGGATGTCGTCGGCTTCGTCGTCCAGCATCACGCTGCCCCTGAATTCTGCTCAAAACGCCCCATATGCCTGGCAAAGGCAAGGGTCAAGCCCGCGCCCTGCCCTGCTCAGCCGGCTGCTGCCCTCAGCCCCCCTGGCGCCGCGCCCGCAGCCTGGCAAAGTAATCAATCCGCTTGCGCAATTCGCGCTCAAAGCCGCGTTCCGGCGGGTTGTAGAGCACCGGTCGCTTCATGCCTTCGGGGAAATAATCCTGGCCCGAGAAGCCGTCTTCAGCATCATGATCATAGGCATAGCCCGCGCCATAGCCGATCTCTTTCATCAGCTTTGTCGGCGCGTTGAGGATATGGGCGGGCGGCATCTGGCTGCCGGTATCGCGCGCCAGCGCCCGGGCCGCCTTATAGGCGGTATAGACGCCGTTCGATTTTGGCGCGAGGGCGAGATAGACCACGGCATTGGCAAGCGCCAGCTCGCCCTCGGGCGAGCCGAGCCGCTCATAGCTTTGCCAGGCATCGAGGCAGGCGGTATGGGCCTGGGGATCGGCGAGACCGATATCCTCAACCGCCATCCTGGTCAGGCGACGGGCCAGAAAGCGCGGATCCTCGCCGCCCTCGAGCATCCGCGCGAACCAGTAAAGCGCGGCATCCGGGTCCGAGCCGCGGATGGATTTATGCAATGCGCTGATCAGATTGTAATGTTCATCGCCCGATTTGTCATAGCGCGCAGCCCGGCGCATCAGCCGCTTTGCCAGTTCCTCGCGGCCAAGGCTGGAGGGCACTTTCCAGGCCGCGACCTGTTCGATCAGATTGAGCAGCGCCCGCCCGTCCCCATCGGCCATTTCCAGCAGGCTTTCACGCGCCTCGGCCTGCAAAGGCAAAGCCCGGCCCAGTTCTTTCTCGGCGCGCTGGCACATGCGCTCCAGATCGGCCAACGACAGCCGTTCCAGCACGATCACCTGCGAGCGTGACAAAAGCGCGGCATTCAGCTCAAACGAGGGGTTCTCGGTGGTGGCCCCTACCAGCAGGATGGTGCCATCCTCCATATGCGGCAGAAAGCCGTCCTGCTGCGCTTTGTTAAAGCGGTGGATTTCATCCACGAACAGCAAAGTGCCCTGGCCGTTCTGGCGCCGGATTTTCGCCGCCTCGAAAACCTTCTTCAGATCCGGCACCCCGGTGAAGATGGCGGAAATCTGCACGAAGGCCAGATCGGTCTGATCGGCCAGCAGCCGGGCGATGGTGGTCTTGCCCACCCCGGGCGGCCCCCAGAGGATCAGCGAGGACAGGCTGCCCGCCGCCAGCATCGCGCCAAGCGGCCCCTCGGGCGAGAGGATATGCCCCTGACCGATCACCTCGGACAGGGTTTGCGGGCGCAGACGATCTGCCAGCGGGCGCGGCGCTTCGCGTTCCGGGGTTTTCGCGGGATGAGAGTCGAAAAGATCAGCCATGGCCGCCAGTCTGGCAGAAAGCGATCACAGCCGGAAGCGCAGACGCAGAGGCTGGCCGTCGCGGATCAGATCGATCTGCACCCGCCGCCCCGCCGCGACCAGCAAAAGGCCGACATCGCGCGGCAGTTCAACCGCCTGGCCGTTGATCCCGGTGATAATATCGCCGGGGCGCAGCCCGCTGCTGCCCGAAATGCCCTCAGTCGCGGTGACCACCACCCCCGCAGCATTCAGCGCCAGACGATATTCGGCAATCAGCGAAGGGTTGATCCGCGCCAGGCCAAGCCCCTCCAGCCCTTCACGCGGGCCAAGCACCTGGCTCAGCCGCTCGGGGCTGTCGGGGGCGGCAGCAGGGGTGATCTCACCCGATTTCACCGCGCCGTCCTGCAGCCATTCAAAGGCGACGGCTTTGCCCGCAGGCAGCAGCGACAGACGGAACAGAAACTCCTGGGGCGTATTCACCGGCTGTCCGGCCAGCGACAGCACAACATCGCCCTCGCGCAGCCCGGCGGCGGCAAAGGGGCTTTGCGGATGCAGGCCCGAGATCAGCACGCCGCGCGGCAGATCCATCCCCAGCGCATCGGCCAGGCCGCCATCGACCAGCTGACCGGAAATCCCGGCCCAGGGACGGGCGAAATGACTGCTCCCCTCCCGGGCCTGAGCGATTACCGCCTGGACCAGATTGGCGGGGATGGCAAAGCCGATCCCGTTTGAGCCGCCGCTGGTGGTGACAATTGCCGAGTTGATGCCGATCAGCCGCCCCGCCATATCGACCAGCGCGCCGCCGGAATTGCCCGGATTGATCGGTGCATCGGTCTGCACGAAATAGCCCGAACCATCACCGACCTGCAAAGCCGAGCGCGCAAGACCCGAGACGATGCCCGAGCTGACAGTCTGACCAATGCCAAAGGGATTGCCGATCGCCAGCACCAGATCGCCGACCTCCAGCGCCTCGCTGTCGCCCAGTTCGAGGAAGGGCAAGGGCGTCTCGCTTTCGATCTTCAGCACCGCCAGATCGCTTTGCTGATCCGAGAGCAGCACTTTCGCGTCATATTCGCGCCGGTCCGACAGGACGACCCGGATATCAGTGGCGGTGCCGGTGACATGGTAGTTCGAGATCACAATCCCATCGGGCGAGACAATCACCCCCGAGCCGAGCGAATTCTCAACCCTTTGCCGCGCCGGGCCGAAATCCTGGCCCATAGCACCGAAAAACTCCTGGAAGAAAGGATCGCCGGCGAAGGGGCTGGAGCGGGTCTCAACCAGCTGGCGCACGTAGATATTCACCACCGCCGGGGCAGCCTGTTTCACCACCGGCGCGAAAGAGAGCGAGATCTCGGCCTGGCCCTCCGGCAGCCTTGTCTCAGCAAGGGCGGGCAGAACCGGCAGATGAAGGGCGGCAAGAAGAACAAGCGGGCGCAGGCTGCGCATCGGGGCCTCCGGGAAAAGTCTCAGACAGCGGGTGGCGATCCACCCCGGGGCGACTATGGGCCTGCCGTGGCCGGGCCTCAAGTCACGCTCTCGCGCGCGGGCGGTGTCCCTGCCGCGCCACAACCTGCGGCCCCCTGCCCCGGAAGGCAAATGGCCCCGAATGCAAAGACCCCGAAATGCAAAAGGCCCGCCAGATGGGCGGGCCTTTCCAGTGTCAGATGCGGCGCAGAACTTATTCTGCCTCTGCAGCTTCCAGACGGGCGCGGTCAGCTGCGCCTTTGGCCGAGGTGTCACGGTCAACGAATTCGATGATCGCCATCGGAGCCATGTCGCCATAGCGGAAGCCGGCCTTCAGGATGCGGATATAGCCACCCTGACGGTCTTTGTAGCGCGCGGCCAGAACGTCGAAGAGTTTGGCAACGTCTTTGTCTTCTTTGAGAGCAGCAGCTGCCTGACGGCGGGCATGCAGGTCACCGCGCTTTGCCAGCGTGATCAGCTTTTCGACGATCGGACGCAGTTCCTTCGCTTTCGGAAGGGTGGTCTTGATCTGCTCATGCTCGATCAGCGAGCCGGCCATGTTCGAGAACAGGGCTTTACGGTGCTCATGGGTGCGGTTCAGGCGGCGGTAGCCACGTGCGTGACGCATGGGTCTCTCCTATCACGTTTTGCTTTGTACTGCCGGTCGTGCGTGCAACCAGCATGTTGGGGCGGTATTGCCCGGAATTTCCCCCGATCAGCAGCGGGGCATTGACAGGGGGGCGTGTAGCCACGCCCCCCGAAATCGTCAAGTCTGAAAGGATCAGAACTGGTCTTCGAAGCGCTTTGCCAGGTCTTCGATATTCTCTGGCGGCCAGTCTTCGACTTCCATCCCGAGATGCAGACCCATGCCCGAAAGCACTTCCTTGATCTCGTTGAGCGATTTGCGGCCGAAGTTCGGGGTGCGCAGCATCTCGGCTTCGGTTTTCTGGATCAGATCGCCGATATAGACGATATTGTCGTTCTTCAGGCAGTTTGCCGAACGGACCGACAGTTCCAGCTCGTCGACCTTCTTCAGCAACAGCGGGTTGAATTCGAGGCCCGAATCCACTTCGCCGCCCTTTGCCGCTTCCGGCTCGTCGAAGTTCACGAACACCGCCAGCTGGTCCTGGAGAATGCGCGCAGCATAGGCCACGGCGTCATCCGGGGTCAGCGAACCATCGGTTTCGATCTTCATGGTCAGCTTGTCATAATCCAGCACCTGGCCCTCACGGGTCGGCTGGACTTCATAGGAGACGCGCTTGACCGGCGAATAGATCGCATCGATCGGAATCAGGCCGATCGGCGCATCTTCCGGACGGTTCTTATCGGCCGAGACATAGCCTTTGCCGGTATTCACGGTCAGTTCCATGAACACGTCTGCACCATCGTCAAGGTGGCAGATGACATGTTCTTTATTCAGAACTTCAATGCCATGGGTCTCCGAGATCGAAGCAGCGGTGACGACGCCCGGGCCTTTGGCCGAGATCGACAGGCGCTTCGGCCCTTCAACATCCATCTTCAGCGAAACGCCTTTGAGGTTCAGAACGATATCGGTGACATCCTCACGGACGCCCGGTACCGACGAAAACTCATGCAGGACATTGTCGATCTGCACCGAGGTGATTGCCGCGCCCTGCAGCGACGACAGCAGCACGCGACGCAGCGCGTTGCCCAGCGTCAGACCAAAACCGCGCTCGAGCGGCTCGGCAATGACGGTCGCAGTGCGCGCGACATCCTTGCCAGGCTTCACAACGAGCTGGGTTGGTTTAATCAGTTCCTGCCAGTTTTTATGGATCATGCTTCGCCTCCATACCTGCCTCCACTCCCATGTTCCGAAGAAGTGTGGCGCCCGAGGGTCTTAAAATGCAATCGTCAGACAGACCAAACCGGGCCCTGCAAAAAGGCAGGGCCCGGCCGGATTTTTCAGATATCAGACGCGACGGCGCTTCGGCGGGCGGCAACCATTGTGCGCCAGCGGGGAAACGTCGCGGATCGAGGTGATGGTGAAGCCAACTGCTGCGAGTGCGCGCAGAGCCGATTCACGACCCGAACCCGGGCCCTGAACTTCGACCTCAAGGGTCTTCACACCATGTTCCTGTGCCTTACGGCCAGCGTCCTCGGCAGCCATCTGAGCTGCGTAAGGGGTCGATTTACGCGAACCCTTGAAGCCCATGGTGCCAGCCGACGACCAGGAAATTGCGTTACCCTGAACGTCAGAGATCAGGATTTTGGTGTTGTTGAACGACGAGTTCACATGAGCAACGCCAGCGGCGATGTTCTTGCGCTCTTTACGCTTACCGCCACGAGCGGCCTTCGGATCACGTGCCATACTTCTGCGCTCCCCTTACTTCTTCTTGCCAGCGATGGCTTTAGCCGGGCCCTTGCGGGTACGAGCATTGGTATGGGTGCGCTGACCGCGAACGGGCAGACCGCGACGATGACGCAGGCCGCGGTAGCAGCCGAGGTCCATCAGACGCTTGACGTTCATCGAGGTTTCACGACGCAGGTCGCCCTCGACGGTGAAGTTCGCATCGATATGCTCACGGATCGCCAGAATCTCTGCGTCGGTCAGCTGATTGACGCGACGGGTGCGGTCAATATTCAGAGCTTCACAGATCTGCTCAGCGGAATGAGCGCCGATACCGGTGATGTACTGAAGCGCGATCGGGATCCGCTTCTGGGTGGGGATATTAACGCCAGCAATACGTGCCACGCGCATGTTCCTTTCGTTGCGGTTCCGTAGTGCCAGAACCTTTTTTCACAACCCGGCCAGTTTGATCCGAAAATCTCTGAGCCCGGCCGATTCGATCTTCCTGAAAACAGGAAACCCCGGATCGGTGATTCCGATCCGGGACTGGCCGTGAGTATGGGGAAAACCAGCCCGGGTCAAGGCCCCGGCCGCGCTTCCTCATGCTTTGTCAAGAACTTTCGCAATCGCCTCAGCCACATCGGCCATCGGCGCCATGCCATCGACCTGGCTCAGCCCGCCTTTGGCATAGTAATAGCCCAGCAGCGGCGAGGTCTTCTTGTAATACTCCTGCAGGCGCTCGGCAAAAACTTCAGGATTATCATCGCGGCGCACCGGCTGACCGGCCGCGGCTGCCTCATTGGCCCGGCTGACAATCCGGCCCACCAGAGCCGCATCATCCACCACCAGCTCAATCACCGCATCAAGCTTCTGGCCCTTGGCCTCGAGCAGAGCCGCCAGCGCATCCGCCTGGGGCAAAGTGCGCGGGAAGCCGTCGAAGATGAAGCCGCCCGCAGCGCCCGCATCCAGCTTTTCCGCGATCAGACCGATCACGATCTCATCGGTGACCAGCTGGCCGGCATCCATGATGGCCGCAACTTTATTGCCCATCTCGGTGCCCGAGGTTTTTGCCGCCCGCAGCATATCGCCGGTCGAAAGCTGGACCATGCCACGGGTATCTTCGAGACGTTTTGCCTGGGTCCCCTTGCCCGCGCCTGGCGGCCCGAGCAGGATGATATTCTTTGCCATAGGTACTGTCCCCTTACCTCAGCGCCGCGCCGGAGCCCGTGGGCCGGTCTTACGCTTACCGCGCAGCTGCGACTTTTCGATCAGCGATTCATATTGATGGGCCAGCAGATGCGACTGGACCTGATTGATGGTATCCATCGTCACCGAGACCACGATCAGAACCGAGGTGCCGCCGAAGTAGAAGGGCACGCCGACCTGTGAGATCAGCAGTTCAGGCAGAAGGCAGACTGCAGCCAGATAGGCCGAACCCAGCACCAGAACCCGGTTTACCACATAGGTGAGGTAATCCTCGGTCTTCTTGCCCGGACGGATGCCCGGAATGAAACCGTTCTGATTTTTCAGGTTCTCAGCGACCTCATCAACTTTCAAGCTGACGTTCTGAGTGTAGAAATAGCTGAAGAAGACGATCAGCAGCACCAGCGCCAGCGAATGCAGCGGCGTGCCGAAACCGAGATAGAGCGCAATCGCGGAGAGAACCGGATTGGTCGAGCCACCGAAAGTGCCGATGGTGGCCGGCAGCATCAGGATCGACGAGGCAAAGATCGCCGGGATAACGCCTGCCGGATTGACCTTGATCGGCAGATGCGACGAGCCGCCGTCATAGACCTTCATCCCCACCTGACGGCGCGGATACTGAATATGGATCTTGCGCAGCGCGCGTTCCATGAACACGACGAACATGATCACGGCCACGACCAGCACCAGAATGCCAAGGATGACCGGGGTCGAGATCGCCCCCGAACGGCCCTGAGCCAGGAACTGGAACATCGCGACCGGAATCTCGGCTACGATACCGACGAAGATGATCAGCGAAATACCATTACCGATGCCGCGGGCGGTGATCTGCTCGCCCAGCCACATCAGGAACATGGTGCCACCCACCAGGGTGATCACGGCACTGGCGATGAAGAACCAGCCCGGATTATGCGCCATATCGCCGGCCTGCAGCGAGGCCGCGATTCCATAGGCCTGGAAGATCGCCAGGAACACGGTGCCGTAACGCGTGTACTGGTTCATCTTTTTCCGGCCCAGCTCACCCTCTTTCTTGAGGGCCTTCCAAGGCTCGTACATCGTGCCCAGAAGCTGGACGATGATCGAGGCCGAAATATACGGCATGATGCCGAGGGCGAAGATACCCATCCGGCCGATTGCACCGCCGGTGAACATGTTCAGCATGCCACCGAGCCCCTGCCCCGCCTCGCGAACGAAGGAGCGAAGCGCGTCGCCATCGATCCCGGGCACCGGAATATAGGTGCCCAGACGATAGACGATCAGCAGTCCGATGGTGAAGAAAATGCGTTGGCGAAGATCGGTCGCCTTGGCCAGGGCCCCCCAGGAGAGGTTGGCGGCCATTTGCTCTGCGGCAGATGCCATTTCCGGTCTCTTTCATGGACAGCGCCGCCGGAACCGTTTCCCGGATCCGGCGGCGCAAGAAAACTGCTAGGAGATGTAAGCGACGAAGCCGCCGCTCACAACCGAAAACTCATTGCTTATTCAGCAGCAGCTTCAGCCTTCACAGTGATCGAGCCGCCGGCAGCTTTGATCGCTTCGATCGCAGCCGAGGAAGCACCGGTCACATTCAGCTTAACGGCGGATTTGATCTCGCCTTTGTTCAGGATGCGGATGCCGTCGCGCTTATGCGAGGTCAGGCCAGCTGCAACCAGCGCGTCTTCGTTCAGCTCAGCCGAGAGGTCGAGCTTGCCGAGAGCGGCGAATTTCTCGATCAGGCCGAGGTTGATGACTGCGAATTCTTTGCGGTTCGGCTTCGAGAAGCCGCGCTTCGGCAGACGACGGTAGAGCGGCATCTGGCCGCCTTCGTAGCCACCCAGTGCAACGCCCGAACGCGATTTCTGACCTTTGATACCACGGCCAGCGGTTTTACCTTTGCCCGAACCCGGGCCACGTGCGACGCGGCGCTGTTTCTTGGCGGCGCCGGCGTTATCGCGCAGTTCATTAAGTTTCATGTCGCATACTCCTGGCCGGAACTGCCCCACCTGCGACGGACAGGGCAAACACGGCATATGAATGTGAATCGTGGTCTGAGGCCACCCCGGGCCTATAGGCCATTCCCCCGAGCCTGGCAAGGCCGCAGCCGCCGCTGCAGCCGCATGACAGGAACGGGTCCGTAGCGGGTCAATGCCGCGCGGCTACTCCGCCGCAGGCGGGCCGAATTCCGGGCTGAGCGCCTCAAACTGCATCAGATAGCCAAGGCTCAGATCCCGGCCCCAGCGATTGAGCAGCAGCTCACCATCGACAAAGCTCAGGGAAGCCACCGGATATTGCCGCCGCACCCCGGATTTCTCTTCCCAGAGCTCGACCACAGCGCCTTTCTTACGGGCAGGCCCGGGCTGCAGCTGGAACAGTTTCGGATCGGCGCTGTCAGCCACGGCCGAAAGGATGGCGAGAACCTCATAATAATCGCTGATCTTCTCGCGCCTGAACTGGCAGATCCCCTCCAGCCCACCCAGCCCGAGCACCGCAGCCCCGGCTGCCATCCCCACCGCCGGGCCCGAGACCACCGTCCCGCCTGCCCCCAGAAGCTGGGCGCCGATCGAAAGCGCCGAGGCATTGCTCAGCACCGCACCAAGCGCCGACTGACCGCTGCGGGAATCGACGAGGGTAAAAAAGTCGGGCTGGCTGCGCGTCATCGCCCGCAAGGCCGAAAGATCGGTCGCCGCCGCGGCCAGCGCCGGGGCGCGGGCGGCAATCACTTCGGAGAGCCGGTGATCACACAGGCTCGCCCGGGCCGGCAAAGCGGCGAGAACCAGCAAAGACAGGCTGAGAGCAGTGAGGCGACGCATCATTCAGACACCGGCGAAATCATCAGGAAGCTGCGGCTGCAGGCTATAGCGGGAAAGCGGTGAAAGAGAAGCCAGGCCCGGTGCCAGCCCGCTCACATTTGCGCCAGCCGGTCCGTTGCCCGAGGCGTCAGGCCTGGCGTTTCAGTGGCAATGCACCCGCCCCTCAGAATTATCCATATGACAGCACTGCCCGGCGGGAGAGCTTTTGCGGCAGCCCCCGCCACGGGCCAGCGCATCCGCGGCAGGAAGGGCAAAAGACAGGGTCAGGGCAAGAATGAAAAGACACAGCAGGGCCAAAGCGAAATATCCTGAAGAAAGAATTAAGAATGTTTATCATCCTTAACTCCCCTGCCCCGAGGTCAAGGAAATTCTGGCGGCCTCGCAGCATAAGCCTGCGGGCGGTGCCAGGCTGCAAAAGCAAAAAGCCCCGGATTGCTCCGGGGCTTTTATCATAATGCCGAGAGGCTCAGCCGCGCTCTTCGATGATCTTCACAAGATGCGAGATCTTGTTGACCATGCCACGAACCGAAGGGGTATCTTCCAGCTCACGGGTGCGGTTCATCTTGTTCAGGCCCAGACCTTTGAGGGTCGCGGTCTGAACAGCCGGGCGGCGGTTAGCCGAAGCAACTTGCTTCACAACGATGGTTTTCTTCGACATAGGTCTCAGGCCTCCGCTGCTTCAGTTTCGGGCTTCTTCAGGATCTCAGCCACTTTCTTGCCGCGACGAGCAGCAACCGAACGCGGCGAGGCTTCCTTCTTCAGGCCCTCGAAGGTTGCACGGATCATGTTATAGGGGTTCTGCGAGCCGAGCGACTTCGCAACAACGTCCTGGATCCCGAGCATTTCGAACACGGCACGCATCGGACCACCGGCGATGATACCGGTACCCGCAGCAGCGGTCCGCATCACAACGCGGCCTGCGCCGTGACGGCCTTCCATGTCGTGATGCAGGGTGCGGGCGTCTTTCAGCTGCACACGGATCATCTGACGCTTGGCCTGCTCGGTGGCCTTACGGACGGCCTCCGGCACTTCTTTCGCTTTACCCTTGCCGAAGCCGACGCGACCACGCTGGTCACCAACGACGACGAGAGCTGCGAAACCGAAGCGCTTGCCGCCCTTAACGGTTTTCGAAACGCGGTTAATCGCGACCAGACGATCGGCGAATTCCGGGGTCTCTTCGCGCTGGTCGCGACGACCCCCGCGGTTTTCACGTTCTGCCATGAGGCATTCCTTATCGTGACGGCGCGCTCAGGCGCCTTGATTGACCAATCCTGGTGAGCTGCCCCGAGGGGCACACTCCCGGATCATCGGGATGGCTGAGAGCCCGAAGGCCCGCAGCCATCCGCAGGATCAGAACTTCAGGCCACCTTCGCGGGCGGCATCGGCAAGTGCTTTGATCTTGCCATGGAAGACGAAGCCCCCACGGTCGAAATAGCACTCTTCGAAGCCGGCTGCTTTGGCGCGTTCCGCGATGGCTGCACCGACTTTCGCCGCTGCTTCCACGTTGTTCTTGCCATAGATGCCAAGTTCTTTTTCCATCGACGAAGCTGCTGCGAGGGTCACGCCCTTCACATCGTCGATCAGCTGAACGCTGATGTTTTTCGACGAGCGATGGACCGACAGACGCAGACGGCCAGCCGAGGTTGCCTTGATTTTGTTCCGGGTGCGCAGGCGGCGCTTCTGGAACAGCTCTCTTTTCGTCAAAGCCATTTTTACGCCCCTTACTTCTTCTTGCCTTCCTTGCGGAAGACGAACTCGCCCTTATAGCGGATGCCTTTGCCCTTATAGGGCTCCGGACGACGCCATTCGCGGATGTTCGCTGCCACCTGGCCGACTTCCTGCTGATCGATGCCCTCGACGACGATCTCGGTGTTCTTCGGAACGGTCACAGTGACCCCCTTCGGAACTTCGAAATTCACTTCATGCGAGAAGCCGAGCGAAAGCTTCAGGATATTGCCGGCAATCGCTGCACGATAACCAACGCCCTGAATTTCCATCTCTTTCTTGAAGCCGGTGCTGACACCGGTCACAAGATTTTCGATCATCGAACGCGACATGCCCCATTCCGAACGCGCAATTTTGGAAAGGCCACGCGGGGTGATCTTCACAGCATTGTCTTCGATCGCGAGGGTGACATTGTCGCCAGCGGTGAAGGAGCGGGTCCCTTTCGGGCCTTTGACTTCGATGGTCTGGCCGGAGACCGACGCGGTAACGCCTTTCACCAGTTCGACGGGTTTCTTGCCAATACGAGACATTAAACCCTCCTCAGAAGACGGTGCAAAGCACTTCGCCGCCAACATTGGCTGCGCGTGCATTTGCATCCGACAGAACGCCCTTCGGGGTCGAGACGATCGCGACGCCGAGGCCATTACGGACCGAGGGAAGCTGCTCAACGCCCATGTACACACGACGGCCGGGCTTGGACACGCGCTTGAGTTCGCGGATCACAGGCTCGCCTTCATAGTACTTCAGGCTGATGGTGAATTCGCCCTGACCATTGCTGGTCGAAGCTTTTTCATAGCCACGGATATAGCCTTCAGCGAGCAGCACGTCGAGGACGCGGGCGCGAAGGGTCGAGGCCGGGGTGATAACCGTGGACTTGCCGCGCAGCGACGAGTTACGGATACGGGTCAGCATATCGCCGATGGGATCATTCACAGGCATTCGTGGTGCTCCCTTACCAGCTCGACTTAACCATGCCCGGGATCTGGCCGAACGAGGCCAGATCACGCAGCATGATCCGGGACAGTTTAAGCTTACGGTAGTAAGCATGCGGACGACCCGTCAGCTGGCAACGGTTGTGCAGGCGCACAGCCGAGGAGTTGCGGGGCATCTCAGCCAGTTTCAGAGTCGCCGCAAAGCGCTCTTCAATCGGCTTCTCTTGGTCATTGATAACCGCCTTGAGTGCAGCGCGCTTGGATGCATGTTGTGCAACCAGCTTTTCGCGCTTCACTTCGCGGTTCACCATGGATTTCTTAGCCATAGATCAGGTTCCCTCGCGATCAGGCCGAGAACGGCATGTTGAAGTGCTTCAGGAGCGACTTCGCTTCCGCATCGGTCTTGGCGTTCGTGCAGATGATGATGTCCATACCCAGAACCTCATCGACTTTGTCGAATTCGATTTCCGGGAAAACGATGTGCTCTTTCAAGCCCATGGCATAGTTGCCATTGCCGTCGAACGAGGTGCCTTTCACGCCGCGGAAGTCGCGGACGCGCGGCAGAGCCACGTTGATCAGACGATCGAGGAATTCATACATCTTGTCGCCGCGAAGGGTGACCTTGGTGCCAAGAGGCATTTCTTCACGGACACGGAAGCCGGCGATCGACTTCTTTGCCTTGGTGATGACAGTCTTCTGGCCAGCGATCAGTGCGAGCTCCTCGGAGGCCTGTTTGACCTTCTTGGTGTCTTTCACTGCTTCGCCAACGCCCATATTCAGGACGATTTTTTCCAGGCGCGGGATCTGCATGTCGTTTTTGTAGGAGTATTCCTCCTTCATCGCGGCACGGATCGCACCCTTGTACTCTGCCTTGAGGCGCGGGGTATAATCCGACATCAGATAGCCTCCCCGGTGGTCTTGGCGTAACGTACTTTCTTATCGCCTTCCATGCGGAAGCCGACGCGGGTCGCTTTACCATTCGCATCCAGCAGCGCGAGGTTCGACAGGTCGATCGGCATCGCTTTCGCGATACGGCCGCCCTGCGACGCAGCGGATTGCTTGGTGTGACGGATTGCCATGTTCAGGCCATCGACCACAGCTTTGCCGGCTTTCGGAGCAACCGAGGTGATCTCACCCTGTTTGCCTTTGTCCTTGCCGGTCAGAATGACGACAGTGTCGCCTTTTTTCAGCTTAGCAGCCATATCACAGCACCTCCGGCGCCAGCGAGATGATCTTCATGAAGTTCTTCGCGCGCAGCTCACGAACCACCGGCCCGAAGATACGGGTACCGACCGGCTCACCCTGGTTGTTCAGGATAACGGCAGCATTGCGGTCGAAACGGATGGCAGTGCCATCTTCACGACGAACTTCTTTCGCGGTGCGAACGACAACGGCCTTACGGACGTCACCCTTCTTAACGCGACCCTTAGGAATCGCCTCCTTGACCGACACCACGATGATGTCGCCCACGGATGCGTAGCGGCGGTGCGAACCGCCCAGAACCTTGATGCACTGAACTCGGCGTGCGCCGGAGTTATCAGCTACATCCAGATTGGTCTGCATCTGGATCATTTGGTTTCTCCCGACCTTCGGAGACAGCTGATCAGCACTGCCCCGGGGTTTCGCTCAGTAAACACTGGCGATGAGGGAGGCTTGAGGGGTTACCTCAGGCCTCCACCACCACAGTCCAGCGTTTGGTTTTCGAGATCGGTGCACATTCCTGAATACGGACGGTGTCGCCAACCTTGAATTTGTTTTCCGCGTCATGCGCACGGTACTTCTTCGACTTACGAACAGTCTTCTGAAGCAGCGGGTGCTTAAAGCGGCGCTCAACGAGAACGGTGATGGTCTGCTCGTTTTTGTCCGAGGTCACAACACCTGACAGGATACGCTTGGGCATCGTTCAGATCCTTACTTCGCAGCTTCAGCGGCTTTTTGGCCGAGAACGGTTTTGATACGGGCCACATCGCGGCGCACAGTGCGCATGCGAGCGGTGTTCTCGAGCTGGTTGGTCGCTTGCTGGAAGCGCAGATTGAACGCTTCCTTTTTCAGTGCAACGAGCTGGTCGCGCAGCTGATCGGGGGTCTGACCCCGGAGTTCCTTGGCGCTCATTCGCCTTGTCCTTTTACATTCACCAGGGGGCCCCCGATTTATGGGCGGGGTTACCGTTGATCTGGTGGATCAATGAAACATCAACGAATCCGAGTCACCCCGGAGTCGCGGATGGCTTGCCTTACAGGAGGGGGGGGCCGGGGGCAAGCGAAATCCCCTTTTTATAAAGGCCGGATCCGCCACCTGCCCCTTTTGCCTCAGCGGTGCCGGTCCAGCAGCGCCGGGGTCAGCGAGACCTCGCGCACCCCCTCGGTCTGGCCCAGCAGATCGACCAGGCCCTGAGGGAAAGAGACCGGCTTGCGCTTGGTGATCATCGCCTCGTAGCGTCGCATGCCGCTGGCGCCGTCGAGCCGGTAGCCGATCGGGCCGCAGCCCAGCCCCTGCCCGGCCAGGATCTCTTTCAGCCGCGCCGCATCCATATGCGCCTCCGGCGTCACTTCCAGCTTCAGCCTGGCGAAGGGCGCCGGCGGGGCAAAGCGCTGCGAGATCCTGAGCAGCACCAGCACCAGCACGGCGCAGAAAGTGCCGATCACGCCGAGCTCAATCATCCCGGTGCCAAAGACGATGCCAAGCGCCGCCGTCAGCCAGAGCGAGGCGGCGGTGGTCAACCCGCGCACCGAGGCGCCCTCGCGGAAGATCACCCCGGCGCCGAGGAAGCCGACCCCGGTCAGAATGGCATGCGGCATCCGCGCCATATCGGTGACCATATTCATGCCGGCGGGAAAATTGGCATACCATTCATTCAGCCGCAGCCCGAGCAGCGTCATCAGCGCGGCAGCAAAGCACAGCAGGGCATGGGTGCGGATCCCGGCCGGTTTGCGGTTCAGCTCGCGCTCGATCCCGATCGAGGCCCCCGCCGCCAGACTGCAGAGCAGCGGCAGCATCACATCATAATCCTGCAGGGCCATCAGTAAACTGTCGAAGGTCATGCGCGTTACTCCGGCTGGGGGCAGAGCCGCCTGACGCGGCCCGCAAGGCAGCGAGGTTCTCCCGCTGCCCCTGGTTCCGCAAGCCTGCAAACGACGCAGGCGCGGCCAGGAAAGACATCCCCGCCCCCTCCGGCAGGGCGCGGCGCAAAGAAAAACCCCCGGCGCGGAGGCGCCGGGGGTTTCAAGATTAAGGATGCGAAAGACTTACCAGTCTTCGCGGGCCACGACGCGGGTGGTGACCGGCAGCTTCATCGAGCCAAGACGCAGGGCTTCACGTGCGATCTCTTCGGAAACACCGTCGATTTCGAACATGATACGGCCCGGCTTCACTTTGCAGGCCCAGAAGTCGACAGAGCCTTTACCCGAACCCATCCGGACCTCGGTCGGCTTTGCCGAAACCGGGGTATCCGGGAAGATACGGATCCAGACACGGCCCTGACGCTTCATGTAGCGGGTGATCGCGCGGCGGGCCGCTTCGATCTGCCGCGCCGTGACGCGCTCGGGCTGGGTCGATTTCAGCGCGAAGGAACCGAAGTTCAGGGTGGAGCCGCCTTTGGCTTCACCGTGAATACGGCCTTTGTGCATCTTGCGGAATTTAGTGCGCTTCGGTTGCAGCATTCTCTTCTACTCCTCAGGCGCGCTCACGGTCGCCACGCTCACGGCGCGGACCGCGGGGTGCCGGAGCATCCGCTGCCTCTGCCAGGCGACGATCATGGGCTTGCGGATCATGCTCGAGGATCTCACCTTTGAAGATCCAGACCTTCACACCGATGATCCCGTAGGGGGTTTCGGCTTCGGACAGAGCATAGTCGATGTCAGCACGCAGGGTGTGCAGCGGCACGCGGCCTTCACGGTACCATTCGGTACGCGCGATTTCAGCACCGCCCAGACGGCCGGAGACGTTCACACGGATGCCAAGCGCGCCCATGCGCATCGCGTTCTGCACGCCACGCTTCATCGCGCGACGGAACGAAACGCGACGCTCCATCTGCTGCGCGATCGACTCGGCCACCAGCTGCGCATCGACTTCCGGCTTGCGGACTTCGACGATGTTCAGGTGCAGTTCCGAGGCGGTGAAAGCAGCGAGCTTCTTGCGAAGGGTCTCGATGTCTGCGCCTTTTTTGCCGATGATCACACCCGGACGCGCCGAGTAAATGGTCACGCGGCACTTACGGTGCGGACGCTCGATGATCACTTTCGAGATGCCAGCCTGTTTGGCTTCTTTGTGGATGAAAGCGCGGATACGCAGGTCTTCCAGCAGCAGGTCGCCGAAGTCTTTCGACTCAGCAAACCAGCGGCTGTCCCAGGTGCGGTTGACCTGGAGGCGCATGCCAATCGGATTGACCTTCTGTCCCATTATGCCGACTCCCCGGTCTGACGCACCTTGATGGTGATTTCGCTGAACGGCTTCATGATTTTGCCGAAGCGACCACGTGCCCGCGGACGGCCACGCTTCATCACCAGGTTCTTGCCGCACCAGGCTTCAGCCACGATCAGATTGTCAACGTCGAGACCATGGTTGTTCTCAGCGTTTGCAATAGCCGATTGCAGCACCTTTTTGACTTCGCCAGCGATACGACGCTTGGAGAAGGTCAGGTCAGCAAGGGCCTTGTCGACTTTCTTACCGCGGATCAGACCAGCCACGAGGTTCAGCTTCTGCGGCGACGTGCGCAGCATACGGCAGACCGCCATAGCCTCATTGTCCGCCACGCGGCGCGGATTCTTTTCCTTACCCATGGCTTACTTCCTCTTGGCTTTTTTGTCAGCCGCGTGACCGTAATAGGTCCGGGTCGGCGAATATTCACCGAACTTCTGGCCGATCATTTCCTCGGTCACATTAACCGGGACATGCTTTTTACCATTGTAAACGCCGAACGTCAGACCGACGAACTGCGGCAGGATGGTGGAGCGACGCGACCAGATCTTGATCACTTCGTTCTTGCCCGATGCCTTCGAGACTTCTGCCTTTTTCAGGACATAGCCATCGACGAACGGGCCTTTCCAGACGGAACGTGCCATGGATTAGCGCCCCTTCTTCTTGGCGTGACGCGACCGGACAATATACTTGTCAGTGGTCGAATTGGTGCGGGTACGTGCACCCTTGGTGGGCTTGCCCCACGGGGTGACCGGGTGACGACCACCCGACGTACGGCCCTCACCACCACCATGCGGGTGATCGATCGGGTTCATGGAAACACCGCGGACGGTCGGGCGGATGCCTTTATGGCGCATACGACCGGCTTTACCGAAGTTCTGGTTCGAGTTGTCGGGGTTCGACACGGCACCGATGGTGGCCATGCATTCCTGACGCACCAGACGCAGCTCGCCCGACGAAAGGCGGATCTGTGCGTAGGAGCCGTCACGACCGACGAACTGAGCATAGGTGCCTGCAGCGCGTGCCAGCTGGCCGCCCTTGCCTGCCTTCAGTTCCACGTTGTGGACGATGGTACCGATCGGCATGCCCGAGAAAGGCATTGCGTTACCGGGCTTCACGTCAACCTTGGCACCAGCGACGATCTGGTCGCCGATGGCGAGACGCTGCGGAGCCAGGATATAGGCCTGCTCGCCGTCTGCATAGCGTACAAGGGCGATGAAGCCCGTACGGTTGGGGTCGTATTCGATCCGCTCAACGGTCGCTGCGACATCCCATTTTGCGCGCTTGAAATCCACCACGCGGTAGAGGCGCTTTGCACCACCGCCCTGGTGGCGCATGGTGATCCGTCCGGTATTGTTGCGGCCGCCGTGCTTGTGCAGACCCTCAGTGAGGGCTTTTACAGGACGGCCTTTCCACAGCTCCGAGCGGTCGATCAGAACCAGCCCGCGCTGGCCTGGCGTCGTAGGTTTATAAGACCTGAGTGCCATGTTCTCTGTCTTCCGTTTGCTTCAGGGCCATAATTGCTGCCTCGGGTCTTGCGACAGTGCGGCGGCTTTTCGGCCCGGGGTTAAGGGCTCCGAAGATCCCCGGCTTAAGACCTCCTCCATCCCGAAAGACGGATTCGGACAAAACCAAAGAACCCCGGACGAATCCGGGGTCTCTGGAATGGAGCGGCAGTAGCAGATGGATCAGGGGGCGGCAACAGCAGAAACGCTTATTTCCTGAGAGTTCCGGCCTTTTGCCACCCAGGCCACTCACTTTGCCGCCGGGCGGTCGTAATAGAGCTCTTCGGTTGCCGCATCATAGCGGATCAGTCCCGAGGCTGCGGGATCAGGCTTGCCGCTGCGCACCGCAACCTCGCCGGTATCGGTGGCATAGATATATCCGATGGTATCGAGATCGGGATTGGTCTGTTCAAACACCCCGAGGAAAGCCCCCTCGCGCCAGACCGCAATCCGGCCATCCTCATAATGACAGCGGCCCTCGCCGAGATGGGTCGCCCCTTCGGCATAGCTGACCAGCTCAAACCCCTGAAACTCAGCTTCGCCGGTGACAATCCAGTCGTCCGCAGCCAGAAGCAGGGCCGGTTCGGACATATCCTGGCTGGCCGGGAAACAGGGAGTCTCTTCCAGGATACCGCGCGGATTGTCGGTCATCGTCTCGGGAGCGCCAACCGCGATTTCGGGCGAGGCCGAGCTGACAATATAGGCCGAGGCCGTTACCGGCAGGATCATCACAGCCGCGGCAGCAATCAGGGGGGTAAATTTCATCCGTTCAGATCCTCAGGGTGATAAAATGAAAACAGCTCCGGCGCAGCCGGGACGCCTGCCCGCCCTTTGTTCCCCGCCCCGGCGGCCGAGGCAAGCCAGGGAAGTCCCTACCCCCGCCCCCGGCAGTCTTCGGCGCAGAGCCGTTCCGGCAAGGCCCCGCGGCAAATGAAAAGCCCCCGCAGAAGGATCTGCAGGGGCTTTCCGAAAGATATCAAAGTCGGATCAGAGACCGGTCGACACGTCGATGGTCTGACCTTCTTCGAGGGTCACATAGGCCTTTTTCAGGTCCGAGCGCTCGCCGACGCGACCGCGGAACCGCTTGACCTTACCTTTGGTGATGGTGGTGTTAACCGCCTTCACCTTCACACCGAAGACAGCCTCAACGGCTTCTTTGATCTGCGGCTTGGTCGAGTCCATCGCAACCTGGAAAACCACTGCACCATGCTCCGAGGCCATAGTGGCTTTCTCGGTGATGATCGGCTTACGGATCACGTCGTAATGTTCGGGCTTCACGGTCATTTCAGGCGAGCCTCCAGAGCTTCGATACCTGCCTTGGTGATCACCAGGGTGTCACGCTTCAGGATATCATAGACGTTTGCGCCCATGGTCGGCAGCACGTCCAGTCCGGTGATGTTGCGGGCAGCCAGTGCGAAATTCGCATCGACCACGGCGCCATCGATCACCAGAACGCGCTTCCAGCCACGCTCTGCCACGGTTTTAGCCAGAGCAGCGGTTTTCGCTTCGGCCAGCGCGATGCTGTCGATGATAACCAGCTCGCCGGCTTTCGCCTTGGCCGAGAGTGCATGACGCAGACCCAGAGCACGGAACTTTTTCGGCAGGTCATGGGCATGGCTGCGCGACTGCGGGCCTTTGGCCACACCACCGTGACGGAAGATCGGTGCTTTCTTGGAACCGTGACGTGCGCCACCGGTGCCCTTCTGGCGGTAGATCTTCTTGGTCGAGTAGGACACTTCACCACGGGTCAGCGTGGAATGGGTGCCTGCCTGCGACTTGGCGCGCTGCCAGCGGACCACACGATGCAGGATGTCTGCGCGCGGCTCGAGGCCGAACAGCGCTTCGTCCAGATCGATCGAGCCGGCTGCGGCGCCGTCGAGTTTGATCATGTCAAGTTTCATGCTTCACCTCCTTCGACTGCTTCCACAGCCGGAGCAGCAGCACCTGCAGCTTTGATAGCGGCCGGACGCGGAGCATCTGCGAACGGAGCTTTCTTCACGGCATCCTTGATGGTGACCCAGCCACCGGCCGAACCGGGGACAGCGCCTTTAACCAGGATGAGGCCGCGCTCTGCATCGGTCTTGACGACCTGCAGGTTCTGCGTGGTGACGCGGACGGCACCCATGTGACCTGCCATCTTTTTGCCTTTGAACACCTTACCGGGGTCCTGGCACTGGCCGGTCGAACCATGCGAACGGTGCGAGATCGACACACCGTGCGATGCGCGAAGACCACCGAAGTTGTGGCGCTTCATCGCACCGGCAAAGCCTTTACCGATCGAGGTGCCGGCGATGTCGACGAACTGGCCTGCGAGATAGTGCTCAGCCGAGATTTCGGCGCCCACTTCGATCAGGTTGTCAGCCGAAACGCGGAACTCAACCAGCTTGCGCTTCGGGGCAACATTCGCCTTGGCGAAATGGCCACGCTGTGCTGCGGTGGTGCGGTTCACTTTTGCAGTGCCAGCGCCGAGCTGAACGGCGGTATAGCCGTCGGTCTCGACCGTGCGCTGCGCGACGACCTGGAGGGCGTCAAGCTGCAGAACCGTGACCGGAACCTGCTTGCCGTCTTCCAGGAACAGCCGGGTCATGCCCAGCTTCTTAGCGATAATACCGGAACGCATGTGTTTCGCTCCCCTTACACTTTAATCTCGACATCCACGCCAGCGGCGAGGTCGAGCTTCATCAGCGCATCCACGGTCTGGGGGGTCGGATTAACGATGTCGAGAAGACGCTTATGCGTACGGATTTCCCACTGGTCGCGCGACTTCTTGTCGATGTGCGGACCACGGAGAACCGTGAATTTCTCAATTTTGTTCGGCAGCGGGATGGGACCGCGGACTTCTGCACCCGTGCGCTTGGCCGTGGAAACGATTTCCTGGGTGCTGGCATCCAGCACGCGGTAATCGAAGGCCTTGAGGCGGATGCGAATGGTCTGACCTTGCATTGCTTCTTCCTTCGGAACGTCATGATGCAGCCAGGATGGCGCATCCGATAGGTTCACATTGTTAACGGTCTTATCTCGGGATGGACCAAAAGCAAGGCCACCCGAAGAATCAGGCGTGCGGCATCAAAAGAGGCCGCGCGCCGCTTTGGCACCAAACACCTGCAAAAGCAAGCGCTGCTGCGACAGTCTGGCAGGATTAGACGCATTTTTACAGGCGCCCCCTGCCCCGCCCTGCTCCCGCCCGGTTCCGGTGCAGATCCGGCGCGGCGCAGGCAACGGAAAAGGGCCGCCCCCGTCGGAGCGGCCCTTCCCCTGTTTTCCGTCAGCGCCGCTGCAGCAGCGCTTTCAGATCACTTGATGATTTTCGCCACGACGCCTGCACCAACGGTGCGGCCGCCTTCACGGATAGCGAAGCGCAGCTTCTCTTCCATGGCGATCGGTGCGA
>NZ_JACDXX010000018.1 GCF_020539525.1 Pseudogemmobacter faecipullorum
CGCTGAAGCGATCGCATCAGCATGTTGCTTTCGGTGCCGTTGTCGAAGATGACGCGCAAGCGCGCATCAGTTCGGCCTTGGTCGGTCAGGGTCTGTTCGCCCATCTCGGCGACATATGCCTTTTGACCTTCTACGATGAAGAAGCGGCCTTTTTGAATTTCGGCTTTCAGTTCGAACGGGCGGGTTTCACGCTCGCCGGAATCCAGCTCACGCTGAACCTTTTCGAAAAGCGGCTTGAAAGTCTCAAAATCTGTGCAGCGTTGCCGACTGGCAATGTCGTCCACAGCTTTTCTCTCTGCGTTCGATCGGACATGCTTCAGCTGAGTGAGGGGCGATGCTTCAACCGTGATACCGAGTGCCGCAAGCAGTGCGTCATCATCCAGATCTTCAGAGATCGGCGCGAAGTTATTTCCCGTTAGCAGGCCGCCAGTGTCCAGCCCCGTGAGAAGATCGACGGCTTCGGGCAGCTCCCGCAGGCGCTGCAAACGAACAGCATAAAGCCGTTCGAAGATATCTCCATCTTCTGAATGCTGCGGGACACGTCCATGGTCGGATAGGAACTTCTGGATATCTTCGAATCCAGCGATGATCCGCTCTTCACGTGGGGTCCGTAAAGCTTGCGTCTTTTTCTCGATTTCGATGCCAAGCTCTGACAAGAGGGCATCATCTTCGTCCGTGAATGTATTAGCCATTCATCGCCTCCTGCTTCATCCGGGCAAGGAAGGCCACGCCTTCGGCCATGCGTTTCTCCCACGCGTCAGCGGAAGTCAAAGACGGAAGCCGCCCGCGTTCTTGCTTGAACTTCACGGCGCGCTTGACGAGGTCACGCGCCTCTTCCGGCGACAGTTTGATCTTCTTGGCCTCGATCACGGCGGCAACCTCTTTGAGGCTTTCTTCGCTCATGGTTTTGGCGAGGATCGCATAGGCTTCGCTGAACGGGTTGATCCGGTCGATCAGGTCAATATCGAGCTCTTTGACGCTCATAGCGAACTGGCGAACACCGTCGACAAAAGCTGTGTTTGAGGGTGCGTCCGTACCATCACCAAGAAGAGTCTTCTTGGTCTGTTGTGTGAAGTTCATCGCAGCAATCGCGTGCTGACGAACGGCCTCCTGGTCGACTTCGTCCAGCTCAGGATACTTGTCGCGCACGATCTTCCCCATCTTCACCTGGGTCAGCTCCTCCGGCACCATTTCGGCGTCAAAAAGCCCACGCTCGATCGCGGTTTTATCCTGTAGGAAGGTGGTGATGACCTCGTTCAGGTCATTCTGACAGATGCGATTTGCTTCTGGGCTCTTGGGCTGGATGAGCCCTTTGATCTCGATCTGGAAGATACCTTTTTCTTCATTGAAGCCTACGTTGCACTTGCTGTCATCGTAGCCGTTCTCGCCATAGTCGAAGCCATCCTGCGCAGTGTTTGCAGGCATCTTAGGTTTAAACTCGAACTTGGGTGTCAGCACCTGCTCCATCAGCAGGCTGGCTGCAATAGCCTTCAAGGTGTCGTTGACGGCCTCACGCACCGCCTCTTCAGACGCGTCAGGCTCTGCAATCAAGTTGGTAAAGCGGGCACGTGTTTTGCCTTTGGCGTCGCGTGTGGCACGTCCGATGATCTGAACGATCTCGGTTAGGCTGGAGCGATAGCCCACGGTCAGCGCATGTTCACACCAAATCCAGTCGAAGCCTTCCTTCGCCATGCCAAGCGCGATGATGATGTCAACATGGTCACGGTTGTTCTTTTGGGCTGGATCTTTCAGTGACGCCGAGACCTTGTCTCGCTTGGCGGTATCGTCATCCACGAGGTCCGCAATCCGCAGCACCTTCCCATCAGGACGCTTCACCAGCTGAAAACCTGTAGCAGGGTCTGTGCCTTGCCAGTCGCCTAAGGCGTCGATGATATGCTCCACTTCCCGATGCTTGTCCTTCGTGCTTTCACGCGAGTTGACATTCGGGATGTGAAGGATGGTTTTCTCGTTCGGGTCCAAAACCTTGAGTAGCTCGTCGGCGTAGGAGCCACTGTAAAAGAAATATCCGATGTCGAGGGTCTTCAGCCATGTGTAGCCGCTGAGCTGCTCGTAATAGGTGTAGGTAACAGTCTCAAAGCGCGCCTCATCTTCGGGCGACAGCACGGCTTCAGTATCACCTCGGAAATACGATCCGGTCATGGCAACCACATGTGCCTTGTCGCGTGTGATAAGCGCGCCTAGGTGTGCCCCCAACTTGTTATCTGGGTTGGCTGAGACGTGGTGGAATTCGTCCACAGCGATAAGGCGGTCATCGAATGCTTCGATGCCGAACTTGTCTACGGCGAAGCGGAAAGTTGCATGGGTGCAGACGAGGATACGATCGTCACCTTCCAAAAACTTGCCAAGCGCCCCGACTTTGCCACTGTCTCCTCCCGGAGCGTTGCACAGGTTCCAGCGCGGCTCGACTACCCAGTCCCAGTAAAAGCCAAAGTTAGACAGAGGCTCATCAGCGAAGCTGGAGCCGATCGACTTTTCCGGTACCACGATAATGGCCTGCTTCAGGCCCTGATTATGCAGTTTGTCGAGCGCGATGAACATCAGCGCCCGGCTTTTACCCGAGGCAGGTGGTGACTTGATCAGCAGGTATTGCTCGCCGCGCTTTTCATAGGCGCGCTCCTGCATCGTGCGCATTCCAAGCTCGTTGGACTTGGTGGACCTTCCATTTGCAGGATAGGAAACGGAGACAGAAGGAACCGATTTGGTCATGTGGAAATCCTGAAATCTTGCAAATAAGAAATGGCCCAAGCTGGCGGGCTGGGCCAACTGCGGAAGCCCTGAACATGCCAGCTAACACTGCCATCTCCGATCAGTCCATTTACCTCAAGGTGTCGGACAAAAGCATCATGATCATAAAGATAGGCGTCGTTACCGCTCAGGAAGCCAATGTGGATTTTCTTGCCGAGATATTTCCTGTCGATAATGAGCCGCCCTTTCAACTGGACCTTCAAGAACGTTTCGCCGTCGATGTGGATCGCGATGAAATCGGCACCCTGCCAATCATCCGTCAATCTTATGCAATTGAATCCGTAGTCTGCCATGCGAGCTGCGAACTTATGAAAATTGTAGTTCTCGCGCTGTCTGGAATTGAGGTCAGTATATGGTACACGTGCAAACATTTCAGATGTTCACCTTCGTAGTCATCTTCGTATACATATCGAAGAGTTTTTCGAGGCGTTCGGTATCGTTCTTAAAGCGGCGGCCGATGTAGATGCGCTCCAGTGTCTCGTCGTTGCGATCATGGGCAGCCCGAAGGTTCGCGGGCATCTTGCTGACGCCTTCCTTTACTTCGTAAAGTTCAGCGATAGTGGCCGGGAAATGCGCCTCGCGCGCCAGGAGGATGTCTTCGGCGCAGCGGGTCAAATCTTCGCGGTTTTTTTCGGTCAGCTTTGGAACGGGGAAGGTATGGAACGAGATTGAGGGCGTATATCTTATACCTG
Organism: Pseudogemmobacter faecipullorum; assembly: GCF_020539525.1. Lineage (GTDB taxonomy): Bacteria > Pseudomonadota > Alphaproteobacteria > Rhodobacterales > Rhodobacteraceae > Pseudogemmobacter > Pseudogemmobacter faecipullorum. Next base: position 3,459 of record NZ_JACDXX010000018.1, read on the forward strand.
TCCCATGACGTCCGGACACCGCACGCACCCAAGCCAGATGCATCGTGGAAGACGCAAGTGACAACTCAAACAGTGAAAATCCATAGATGATATACGCAAGATTCGTAACCATCGTATCGGCGGTGATTAAAACTGGTGTTGTAAAGCTTCGCTCCTCAGGTGTCACAGAGGGAAAGGCCAAAGCCGGCTCATTCCTGTGGCAGTACTGTGCAAAACGATGCGGAACTGCGGCGTATCCATTGGTCGTCTTAGCTTTCGACGACTTTCTGAATGACTTCACCCGTTCTACTCGCTCCACGATAGCAGGAATTTTCGACCAAGTTGCCTGCGTATCCTCGTTTAGATGCAGCGCAAATCGGAATGTTCCACCCACTAGTTCCTTGGTTCCTAACAACGGAGCTAAAAACTCTTTAGCCGACGGATTGGCCTCCAGAAGTGCACGCCCTTCGTCAGGCGACAGAATTAGATGGCCGTCATCCCTTGCCATATTTCCCATTATCATCTTTGACAAATGCTGAGATATTGGCCGATCTGTTGATCGAACCACAACATTACCGCCTGCTGTCAAATATGGTGAAATATTTTCTACAGCTCTTCGAGTATCATCCTCATAGATGAATTTCTGCCCTTCTCCTTTCCTGCGGCCACCCACTACTACGACATAAACACCAGCGTTATCGATCGCATTATTCTGCCATTTGAATGGCGTATGCGCAAAGTGTATCTCTTGGCCTGCCGCCCACATGCGTGGCCATATGAATTGGACCTGTTCTCCCTGACAGATGGAACTTGTCGCAACGAATGAGAAATTGGCTTCTGTTTCAGAAATGAAATCAAATGCTTTTAGAAACCACCCCGCCACATAGTCAGCATCCTTGAAGTCGGCATGTCCTTTAAACGCCCCCTCAAGATCTTTTTTCTCGTATGGCTCCTGTTTTCTCGCGCCTTTGTACGGCGGATTCCCACAGATGTAGGTTTCCCCTCCTTCGTTCTCAAAATCGATCTGCGCCTGGTCAAACGGCGTCTGAAAGAGATCATCTGATTTGAGCTTAACGCCCTTTCCGGTCGGCGGGCAAATGGACAACCAATCCAGCCTGAGCGCGTTGCCGCAGGTGATCCAGTTCTGGCTGTCTAGCGGCAGGAACTCGGCCAGCGCCTCCTTCTGACCGCGATAAGTCACATCACACTGGTATTCCGCGATGATCAGCGCCAGCCGAGCGATCTCGGCTGAGAAATCCCTGATCTCGATGCCACGGAAGTTGGTCAAGGGGATGTCCGTCTTACGATCAGTCTCCCCTCGGCGGCGATTGATCTCTGCCTCGATCGCGCGCAGCTTCTTGTAAGCGATGACTAGGAAGTTGCCCGAGCCGCAGGCCGGGTCGAAGACCCGGATTTTCGCGATGCGGTTGCGCAGGTTCAAGAGCTTTCGGGAATTGTCGCCTGCATCCTCCAGCGCCGCGTTGAGATCATCGAGGAAAAGTGGGTTCAGCACCTTCAGGATGTTCGGGACGGATGTGTAGTGCATGCCGAGTGCAGAGCGCTCATCTTCGTCTGCCACTGCCTGGATCATTGAGCCGAAGATGTCGGGGTTTATCTTGGTCCAATCCAACCCGCCGATATGGCTGAGATAACGCTGCGCAATCTTGGAAAAGCGCGGCACGTCAGTCGAGCCAGAGAACAGCCCGCCGTTCACATAGGGGAAGGCATCGGCCCACCGAGGTAGATTGGCATCGGCTCGGTCTGCTAGCGGCACGTTCATTGCGCGGAAGATTTCGCTGATGATCTCATGCGTGTTGGTGCCATCACGGTTCGACATCTGCTCGATCGTGCCGGTGAACAGCCGAGATGAGGCAAAGATATCGGTGTCTTCGGCGAAGAAGCAGAAGATCAGTCGTGCCATGAAATGGTTCATATCGGGCCGCCGATCGATTTTCCCCCAGTCCGGGTTGTCCTTCAGCAACTCCATATAGAGCCGATTCAGGCGGCCGGTTGCCTTGATGTCGAAGGCACTTTCTTTGATTTGCTTGACGGTCGAGATGCCCGCGAGCGGCAGGAAAACGCCAAAGCTGTCCGGAAAATCTGGGTAGGCGCAAGCCACCGTGTCGCCGCCGATCAGATCTTCCGCTTCGAAGGTCTGCCCATCGGTTGCGAGGATGAACTTGGCCTTGTGCTTGGCCGTGGCGGGGCTGGCCTTGAGTGCCGCGAGGGTCTGAGACACCTCACCAGGCGCGCAGGTCGCGATGTGGATGTTGTTGCGTTGCAGAACGCCGCCGAGGTCCGACTTGTTGGAATCGCCTTTGCGCAGCTTCTTAATTTCCGTTTCCTTGCGGCCGAAGGCTTCAAGGAAGGCGTAGGGGAATTCTGTGGCGTCGAAGGGCGCTTCGGCGAGGTCCGAAATGGCCTGTTCAATTTCAACCGGGTTCATGGGGTCTGCCTCGTAAATGGCTGGACTTCGATCTCATCGGCACGTGCCATGACCGTTTCCAGTTCGTAATTCAGTTGCCGTTCCATCCAAGCGCGGGCGGATGTGCCGAAGGCTTTCTCCAAACGCAGGGCCATCTCCGGAGAAATACCAGATCGTCCATTGAGGAGATTGCTAAGGGTCTGCCGGTTACACCCGAGCACTTGCGCAGCCTCAGTGACGGAAAGAGCATTGGGGCCAAGGCATTCTCGCCGGACCAGGATTCCAGGATGGATCATAATATCTCCCCGTTTAGTCTGGATGTACGGTGATAATGGGCAGTTATCAATCAAACATTGAAAGCTGCTGAGGCATGACCCAATATCCGCGCTGTCGTTTGGACTTTTCTAACGCGAGCAGGGCGGCGATGGCGTGGTGCTCTTCTTCAAACCAGTCCAAGCGGACCTGACCGTCCTGTCCGATGCGACCCCATTCCCGATAAAGCGACCATTCCCCAAACAGGTTGGGCATGACGGCCATTCGATAAAACCGGGCGATGTTTTTTGCTGGATGGCGCTTTTCGAGATAGGTCTGCATGCTCAGAGGTGATGCCTCCGTGCGATCTCAAGGGCTTCAGCCTGCTCCGTGCCGATGTAATCCTTGGTGCTCTCAATGCTGGCATGTCCGAGCAGAAGTTGGGCTGCCCGCAGATTGCCGGTTTGCTGATAGATATGGGTTGGGAAGGTCCGGCGCAGGGAGTGCAGGCCGTAGAGACTGGGATCGAGACGTGCTTTTTCGAGCCAAGATTTGAACAGCCGCCAGAGCTGGCTTTCGCTGAGATGGTTGTGGGACCATCTGGGCCCCTGTCCGGTGAAGAGCCAGTCGTGCAGAGGCTTTTCGGTGGCCGCGAGATAGGCGCGCAGACTCTCCCGCGTGTTGTCGGAGAGCCGCGCCTGGACCGGGCGGGCGTTGCGATTTTCGGTTTTTTTCTGCCGGATTTCGACAATCTCGCGCACCCCAGCGGAGGTGGCGACGTCTGAGACCCGCAAGCGCACCAGATCAGAGCCCCGGAAGCTGGTGTCGAGGGCGGTATTGAACACTGCCAGATCGCGCAGCGCCTTCTCCTGGCGCAGGAGCAGCCGGATCAGGGCAACCTGATCCGGCGTGAGGGGAGGCTTTTTCCCCACCACACGCCCCTTGTTCCACGTGGTTTCTGACGTCGCTGACACGATCTATCCTTTGCAAGCTATCAGATGAATATGGCGAGAAAGCGTGCATCAGGGAAAGGAAAAACTCTCGGCCTAGAGGACTTCTCCTTATTCCATTGGGATTCTATCCACCGTCCTCATGCAAGCTTCTATCCAAAAGCTCGCATGAAGATGACGCGCACGAAGTAGCAGGGGTTGACGTATTCGGCCCATAGCAGCCGATCAGCTACCGCGGATGCTGCATTGCAGCATTCTCTAAAACGGACATTCGGTATCCGCACCCGCATCGCCTGCTGGCGGATCGGTCTGGTCGGGCGCGTGATCAATACTCTACGGGATAGAGATCCGGCGCTAAGGGTGCCGAGTGTCATCGGTGAACGGAAGAGTTGCTTTTGACGTGAGCCCGGCTGGGCTGGTGCACGACCCTAGTCCCGCACTCAAGCTGCCAGGATCCGAGCCAGAACACCGGCTCGTCCATGCGCGGCGAGGTACCCCGACCGCCTCGCAAGCGAGCTAGCAATCGTCGAGTTGGGCATGGTCCGATCAGCATTCCGAGCAGCGTGCCGTAACATAACAAACGACCGTTCGATGGTCTCGTTTAAATTGGACCTAGCTTGGCAAGGTCGGCCCATTTCGAAGATGCCGCTCCCAAACAGCCACAGAGCCCTAAAGGCAACGGCTGCCTGCTGCCTGCTGAAATCAAATGGCTGGCTCACGTAGCCCAGTCTGGCAGGATGTCAGTTCGTATAGGATCTCCTCGAAGGTCTGCTCGGTAGACCTCGGGAAAGTAGGACATCGCTTCTGAAATGGTCGGGTCTACGACACTGAGCTGGGGATTCCTCAAAGCATCTCTCATTTTATTCCAGACTGTTGCGCGTATTTGGCCGAATGCACGAGTTCTCGTCAGCATGTCATTGATAATCTGTGCGCGGCACTGACCGTCTTGAGAGTTCAGGTAGGCGTTTAAGAGTCCCGTGATGTTCTCCTGCTTGTTCAAAAAGTTCGCCCATCTGCCGTCTGCCTCTGCCCATATCGAGAACATAACTCGCAGAAGCCGGTCGAAATCGCTGTCACGCTCACCGGTCACAGGGTGAAGTATAGCGGACGACCAGTTGCTCTTGGTCCTGATCAGCTCACCGATCAGGCTTTCTCGCCTCAGTGAGGCCTCTCGGAACACCGCAGGTGTTGCCACGTCCTTCAATAGGGGATGGCGGTCTGATCGATATTCAAGATCGTCGAGGCTAATAAGCCTTCGCTCCATCCCAGTGTCTGCTTGCCAAGCCGCCCAAAGGCAGAGTGTTTGGCGTTCCAGTGAGGCCGCCACAGCGCTGTCGTCGAGGACGAAAAGATCCCCCCCTGCCTATTGTGCGATATCAGCGGTGAATGCACGAGCGACACGATCGAAGGTATACCACGGAACTAACCAAATAAGGTGAATGCCCTGGGAGAGATAATACTTGCTACGGGCGACCACCTCCGTCGCCAAACTCGGTGCGAGCTGCACCTCGACAGCAAATTTCCCTAGACCGTCGAGGTTGAACCTCACATCTGGCCATCTGCCCCTGCCTGCGCCGTTAGGAGGAAGGTAGCCATCGACGACACCGGATCCTAGCTCATATCGAGGATCTAGGCTGATCAGCTCCAACACCTGATTGCACATGCTCTTGTGGAGAGGTGATTCCTGATTCCCGGCGTAGATTGATGCCCTTACATCGTCCGGATTACGGCCCCCATCTTCGCCCCATGGGCAGGACAGACCACCTCCCTTGTAATGAGCGAAGTGTGGGCTGCGCTCAGTAGATGTGGCAGCCTTGACATGCGCCGGTTCATTGCATCCAAGGCAAAATGCCAAAGGCTCGGGCCTGGCGTGATTGATCCTGGTTCGAATGTCTTGCCAGTCTTGGCTCTGCAAGCCCGCCTGCCTGACCTCGTCGTAAACGCCAAGTCCGAGCACACGCGCTTTCCTAACTGGCATTTTCTTCCCTTCATCAAGGCCATAAGAGAGTTCAGCAGAGGAGCTCAGCCTACTGCAAGGACTACGTAATTATCCAAGGCCGGCCTCCACGATGAAGGGGGTCGGCTTATTTCTCCAGTGAGACTGATCAGAAGCAACGACGAGGACGCGTTTAGCCCGGGTTAGCCCAACATAAAACAGCCGCCGTGCTTCGTCATAGGCCTCTTGCGTCGATGTCGAGAAATGCGGGATACTGCCGTTGTTCATGCAAATCAGAGCGACACCATCAAATTCCCGCCCCTTGGAATTGTGTAGCGTAATTAGCTTTAGCGCATGTTCTGGATTGGCGAACAGGCCCATATCGGAGATGAGTAGGTTCGCTAGATCGACTTTGTTGGCCTGCATATCCGAAAGCATCTCCTCCGCCGAATCGATCAACGACTGTTTGGCGGCACCAGGCAGCCATTCTTCGCGTTCGAGATAATTTCCGGCCGAGCGGGCGATGGCGCGCAGCCAAGCGGCACCGCCGAGGTGGCGCTCGGCGAGTTCGCGAGCGAGGTAGATCAGACCAAGCGCGACCCGGCGCCCCTGATAACTGAACATGTCGTAACGCGAGTTTCCAGTGAGGTCACCGATCAGGCGAAACAGCGCCCGCTCGACACCTGGCAGTCCGATGTAGTTGCCAGCCTCGGCGCATGCCCCGAGCTGCTCGGCAAGTCCAGCGAGCAGTCGGCGTCGCCTATAGGGTCGGGCGCCCGGACCAAACACCGGCACATCGAATTCGCGAAGGGCACGGGCTACAGGGATGAGATGCGTCCACCATGGCGCGAGGATTGCGGCCTTCCCGAGAGGGATGCCGGCGTTCTGTAGGCTGGGCAGGAAGTGATCTGTGATGGCATCGATCGGCCGACCGACATTGACGTAGTTCACCTGGGCCGGGAACTGAGCCGCATTGCCCGCCGACTGCATCCCCGGAACAGTCGGGATGAGAGTCGCTGCAGTAGTGACGATCGCCGGCCCGCATCGGAAATTGCCGGTCAATGCTATATCGCGGTGCGCATTGATCTGGTCGCCGAACTGCTCTGCCAGTTCGGGGCGGGCGCCGGCAAAGCGCATGATCGACTGGTTTTGGTCGCCCACAAGGAAGAAGCGGGTTTGGAGGAAACGCTGGAGTGCCCCGAAGATGGCAATCTGAATATCAGTGGTATCCTGAAATTCGTCGATTAGCAGCCACTCGAAGCGGCTCGCTATGCCGCGTCCCACGAACGGGTGCTGCTCGAGGATTTTCCACGAGTAGTAGAGGATCATCGCAAAATCGAGATAGCCGTGGGCGCGCACCCTATCCCAATATAGAAGAGCAGAATCGGTAGTGACGATCCCAGTCTCGATTCCTTGGCCGCAAGGATGGCCACTCACATCGATACGCAGTGATTCATAGTCATCGAAAACCTGGCCCGCGGGCTTGCGCCCGAAGGCGTCCTCCACGGCCGTGACGATTTGCTCGAACAGACTGTTCTCGCGGGAGAGCACTTGGAAGCGGGTCGGCACCTCGGGAATAAGCCAACCGTAGGGACGCAGGATGAATTGCAGGCAGAAGGCGTGGATCGTAGATATTTCGCAGCGATCAGTGATCGCGTTGTTGCCATATGTGCGCAGCCGGGCTTCGATCTCGTCGACCGCAGCGTTGGTATAGGTGATGCATCCGATGAACTGTGGCGTGCGGACTAGTTGATCCGCCAAGGTCAGCAGCTTGGCGAGGATGACGCGCGTCTTGCCACTACCAGGACAGGCAGTCAGTAGAAGATTACCGTCATGGTCGACCGCTTCGCGCTGTTCTGGAGTCAATGGGATCATTCGGTAAGCCATTCATAGGCGTGCTCAATGTATACGGGCAGGTCGGTAGCGAGGTGGGCATAGCGGGCTGCGATCTGCGCGAAGCGGGCTTTGCCAAATCGCTTGGCGGTATTGAGTGTGATGCGGCCAAGTTCAACACGCAGAGCAACTTCGTCGTCCAGGTCCATTTCACCACGAGTGAGAGCGGCAAGGCCGCCCTCCATCTGCGCGAGAATCTGCGGAGCACCGAGAGCGCGCACGGTTTCGATCAGCATGGGTAAACGCCCCACCGATACGAGTTCGAGCTCAAAAGTAGTTGCGCCTAAGAATATCGACACGAATTCGCCTTCCAACGCCACTAGATCTGGGGCATCGGTTTCCGGGTCGAAGTCCTCGGCATCGGATGGCTTCATGTCGGCATCGGCCACAATGGCGCATTTCTTCTCAAGCGAGCCAGCGCGGAAAAGCTTGGCGTATACGTCAAAATGAACGCCGTGGATCGCGATAACTGAGATTCCTAGCCGCTCGAGCTTCACGCCATACACCTGCTCGATTAACGCAGGGACGAGGAACATCTCGGCCGGGCCTTCGACCAGCATAACTTTGCGAGCGTAAAGCAATGCACTCTTGGTTGCATCGAGATAGCGTTCGAGATCTGCAATCTCTGGCGTCGTCAACGTCGCGTTGAGCGCCAGATTCCCCGCTGCGATGGTCGCGTCGTCGCGTTTAGTGAGAGACACAATGCTACTCAGCGGCACCTGCGACGTCACCTGGGTGCTGTGACTGGTAAGGATGGTCTGCACACCAATCGCGCGTAACGCCGCGATCAGTGAGAATTGTAGCTGTGGATGGAGATGCGCTTCTGGCTCCTCGATCAGGATCAACTGTCCGGCCGAGCGGTTGAGTGCGATCCTCCTTTGGAGATATTCCATCAAGATAGCGATGTAGAGGATGTTGTTCATGCCGAGGCCGTTGCGACCGGGTTCAAAGGCGGTGAGCGACAGGTCCGACAGAATGATCTTCAGGTTCCGGATGATTGCGCGGAATGTGGCGGCGGAAAGACCAAGCGTTGCATCCATCTCGAAGGCGGGGCCGGACACATCCTTGAACCGAGCGTCGATCGCTGCAGCAATCTCGGCGATGGTCGCCGAGCGCGCGATCGCCTGATTGGCCTCGTCGAGGATCGCAATCAACTCGTCCTGTTCAGTCACATCGATCTCGAAGGCTTCGATCAAGCGGATGAGCGGTGACTGGCGAGGATTGCGCAAGTCATTCTCAACATCGCGGAGTGCAGGCAGGTGAACTAGAAGGTAGGATTGTAGATCCGCGAACCGCACCGACTCGCCGATTCCTTCCTCATCCCAAGCAATTTCGGTTAGGTCGATGGCCGGGTTTCCACCACCGCGTATTTCCCACTGATAGTCCTCAAGAGTTAACGTACCGGGGGTGATGTCACCACTGCGGAGCTGCTCCCGGACGGACGGGCGCGGCCGGAAGCGATAGAAAATGCGTGCTCGATCTGGAGCGGTCTTCCATGTGCTGACCAGTGCCTCTTCGTTCACCCGCCCCTCGAAGCCGGTCAGTTCAATGCCGATCAGAACCTGGCTCGGATTGGAGATGTCGACTGCGGAGTGGATATCCTCGCGCAGGAGCGCTCGGAAAGTCGATGGCAGCATATTGTCCAGGCAGATCTGGATTGCGCGAAGGATTGCAGTCTTGCCAGTATTATTTTCTCCGATGATGCAGCATAGATCATCTGCGACATTCACGTCGAGTGACGCGAACGTGCGAAAATTCTGAATCACGATTCGAGCTACCCGCATCATCTCCACCAGACTTTTGAGCAGCTAGATGATGCTGCGATATGTGATTGATCTGAGAGCGCCATCAAGACAAGGGCACTTGCCCAATTTCCAACGAATCGGGACACTTCCAAGATACTCTGCCCACTCTGCAAAAGAACTTGATCTACTACAATGTGAGGCTCATTTGGCATGAGCGGGGCGTCCGATCTTAGGCTTTCGCGCGATCGTTCTGCCTCACTGCCATCACACTGCTTTGCGCCCTCACGGTAGATCCCGCTGCGATCTCTCTGCGGTCCGCCGGAACGTCTGCTTCCATAAGGTTGCTGCTACCGCCTTGCTGCGCCGCCGTCAGGCCGGTGTCCGCCCTTTTTAGCGGTCACAGTTGCTGAACTCTGCTGACAAAACGTCTGGAACATGGGGTTACTGCCGACGTGCGACATTGATATCTCAGCGGGAAGGTCACTGCGGACGAAACCCGAGACGCGGATTTGTCTCATCGCTGGATTACTCCTTTAGCCACTGCCATTCCGTGCACAGCCAGCTGTGCCTGGAACACTGAACAGCCGAACCTGCTGCGCAGATCGTCTACCCGCTCCTCATAGCGATCCACGCCGATTGTCCGTTTCAGGTCACTTTCGTGGAAGTATCGGTTGATGAACGGGGCTGGTGCCATCAGTCGCTGCAACTGAGCGGCTTCTGGCGAGACTGACGCGGCAGCTTGCGGAGGCGGCCCCTGTCGAAACTCAGCACCGCTGCCTTTCCACTTCCGCATAAACCCCAGCAGATATCCCGCCGGCACAACCTCACGCCCACGCCGCCGATTGAACTCCCGGAAGCGATCCCAGATGTGTCGACTGTCGGCCGCGCGGCAGGGCAGGGCGGCCTTTGCCTTCCCGATCAGCGCCAGCCACCGCGCCGCCGTTTCCGGCTTTTCACGATCCACCATGATTGTTCCATGAAATACATTTTTGTTTGAATCTCTTATATAAGGCGAGATGTCAGCTGTGGTTGACACGTCATCGTCGAGATCCGGTTCATCGCAGCACCCGAACCGGAAGAGCCAGGGCGCGAACCTGCCCTTGCCGCGATGGCGCAGAAGCCGCAGCCCGGAAGTGGCCAGCTCCGTCAGCAGGCTGTGCAGATGCTGGCGCGAGACCTCCATCCGTTCAGCGAGGTCGCTCAGGGTGAATGCGGCGCTGCCATGGGGCAGGCCATTGTAGCCTTCCTTCCAGGCGACGCCGTCGAGGATCAGTGTCGCAAGCTTGTGTGCGGCGCAGGAGAGGTTTGTGTGGGTGATGCGGCGAAGGATGGCGCCAGTGGTGAGTTCCATGATCGTCGTCTCCGATACGACGCGCCAGGATCACAGCAATACATCACCATCGCATGCAATATGACATTATTGGTTGCGCAACCTCAAAGGATGGGTTAGAACACTCTGGCTAGGTGAGTGTTCTTTGAGGTTTTGGTGTTGGACCTTTGGTCTGGCGTCGTCTTCAAAAAGGGGATCGAACGTCCCCGACACAGAGAGCCGCTGGAGCCGCAAGGCTCCGGCGGCTTTTCAATAGCGGACCTCTTCCGATCCATAGTTCCCGGCATGGTCACGCCAATCCACGAAGACCGAGCGCCAGGAATAGCTGCGGCAATGCTCCGGCACCGCGAGATCAGATGCCTCCGGGACAGCGGCCACCGAGGATCTGGCCCAACCGTAGTCGCCTTGCGTGCCATAGGAGCCGAGACGGGTGGAATCGCTGCGAATGCAGTCGCCATCGCGGTTTTGATGCTGGCTGAACTGGATGTGATAAACCCGGATGCTGCGCACGAAGTCGAAAGCATCGCCGGAGATGTCGATATCGGCCTGCTCCAGGGCCTGCGCGAGGGTCAGACCCGGCACGTCGATAGGGATGGGCAGGGTACTTTCAAGCGGCTCGCGGAACGCAATGTCATAGAGCCGCTCCATCGGGCTGAGCGGCGCATCGCCACCGAGGGATGCGCCCATCGGGCAGCGCCAGATCTGCAGCGGTGGCTCGACCGGCCAGGGCGTGATGCGGCGAATGAACTCGGCGCGGGCCCGCGCGCAGGGGACAGAGGCTGGCCATCCGCCGGCGAGGCACAGAAGGATGGCGCAGTCGATCTGGTAGGTCTGTGCCTGGACGGAGGAAGGGCTCGAGACTGCGGCGGTCAGGGCCAGAGAGGCTGTCAAAACGGTGGTTCGAAGGGCAGGGGACATGGAGGCGACTCGCTCAGTTACCCCCTATCGCTACGATACACCACTATTGAATGCAATATTCTTGCATTGCTTATCGCATGGCTGACGCGTCCGATCTTCGGCTCAGTGTCCCACCACGCTCTGGAAACGCCCGTAATCCTGACTGACCTCCTGTGCCTCGGAGAAGGCCCGGGCACGCTCGGCATCGAGGCAGCGGAAATACTCCTGCACCGCGGAGATGTAGCCCTCGAAGTCCTCCCGGATCAGATCGGCATAGGCCCGTACATCGGCCGGGTCGCTTGGCAACCATGGCCGTTCAGGGGGATCGCATGATGCTAAGGCGGCGGAGCAACTCACCATGATCGCGACAAGGCAGGATATCAGGCGCAGCTTCACCATGTTTCGGACGAGGCCCCGTCATTGCTTTGATTTGCCACAGTCTTGGGCTATCCACCTTTATGGAGCGATGATCTGCCGTCAAGGCATCAAATAATCATTGCCATCAATAATGGTGTAATGCTACGGCTATGGTGATTTGATTCCCCATGGCCTGACCCATTCTATGGAGAGGAGCCGCGGGGAGACCATGTTAGAAGACGCCCCGAATGTGGTTACAGAAGACGGATTGCGACAGCTGCTCGCCCAGGGCTATTCGGCCGAAGTGGTCTGTCGGACCGCGGCCGAGAAGCGCCTCAACGCCTGGTACGGCTCCTGGTATGTGCGGGCCATCGGCCCTTCGGGCGGCGATGAGAAGATCGTCGTCACCAGCCGCAATTACATCAAGGCGCGCGAGTTCAAGACCGTCTCCGGGCTTGTCAGCTTCCTTTCGGATATCGGAATGCGCACGGCGCATATTCCGCTCGAAGAAGGGGGACGTTCTCTCCACCAACTGCCAGAGCCCACGCCCGCGCAGCAGGGCTGAGGCTTCATCCCTTCTTCTGGCCCTCTGCGTCCTTGCCGCGTTCGCTCCGGCTGGCGCGAATGCAGAGGGCTTTGTCTTTCGGGTGGCGCTGGACGGCCAACTGGCCACGGTGTCATCCGATACTGGCTTCATGCGCCAGTTCGGCGCCGACACGCCGGAGCGGCTCTTCCTCTTCTCAACACCGCGGGATGATGGTGACACTGGTGCCAGTGACGCCGCGCCTCGGCCCGCCTCCGCCAGTCCCGAGATCCTGCAAGGCATAGAAGACACCGCGCTGCGCTACGGTGGCCATGCCGCGCTGAGGCGGGCGGGGCTGTCTGTTACCGACTGGGCACTCTTCTATCGGGCAAATATCGAGGTCGAGAGCGCCTATAACCCGGCGGCCCTGAGCCATGCCGGTGCAATCGGCCTTGGCCAGCTGATGCCCGATACCGCCAGCTTTCTCGGGGTCGATCCGAACGACTGGCGGCAGAATCTCGATGGATCGGCCCGTTATCTCCTCCTGATGCTCGAGACCTTCGGCACGCCGGAACTGGCGCTTGCCGCCTATAACGCCGGACCCGAGGCCGTCAGCCGCCACGGTGGCATCCCCCCTTACGTTGAGACCCAGGGCCATGTGGCCCGAGTGCAGGCCGTTTTTGCGCGGCTGAAAGGAACGAGTTGATGAAGTCCCTTTCCGTCACGGCCGTCATGACGATGGCCTTTGTGGTGCTCGCAGGTCCTGCGCTAGCACAGAGTATCGACCTCTCGCCGGTGCAGACACTGCTGCAAGGCATCGTTGATGCGATCACCGGCCCTCTGGGCATCGTGATTGGCACACTGGCGCTGATCGGGGTCTTCCTGTCCTGGCTTTTCGGCATTCTCGACTTCCGCCAGGCGCTCTGGGTGCTGGTCGCGATTGCCGGCATTGCCGCCGCGCCAACCATCGTTGCCGCGATCTGGACCACCTGAGGTCTAAGGCCATGGCGGAACAGTCGCGCGTCTTCATCGGCCTCTTGCGGCCCCCCAAGCTGATGGGGCTGCCGATCATGTATGCCATGGTCTGGCTCTTTGGCTCGTCGATGCTGTTCCTCTGGGTCCAGAGCTGGATCATAGTCGTGGCGGCCGGGATTGCCTGGCCGCTCTTATGGAAGGCGGCGGATTGGGATCCGAACTTTCTCGACGTGCTGGTGATCACGCTGCAGGAAACCCCACCGACGCGGAATCGCAAGCATCACGAAGGAGACAGCTATGCCCCGTGATGCCGTGACCGCTGAACAGAGAGAAGCAGAACATGAACTCGATCCGATCACGGCGCTGCCGGATTGGGCCGGGAAGGAGAGGCGGCTCGCGCATATGCTCCCCTATGTCAGCCTTGTCGCTGGCAATACCATCCGCACCCGGGGCAATGAGCTGATGCAATGCATCCGGCTGGAGGGGGTGAACAGCACCACCTCCGAGGACAGCCACCTTGACCGGATCGGGGCGCTGCTTGCGGGTGTGGTGGCGCAGGTCGGGACGGAGTTCTCCTTCTATCTGCATAAGGTCTCAAAGGCGGTGGATACGCGACTGCCGCCGATTCCGGGCGACGGGTTCGCAGCGGCAGTCGATGCGCGCTGGCAATCGCAGCTTGCGATGAGCGGGTTGCGCGACAAGACGCTCACGCTCTCGATCCTGAAGCGCCCCGATCCGGGCAGCCGGATCCCCTTCATCGCCACGGCCTCCCGCGCGCGGCTCGCCTCCGACACCACGCGGCGGCTGCGCAAGCTCGATGAGGTGGTGGGTTTCATGCTCTCCAGCTTCTCCGATCTGAAGCCACGCCTGCTGACGGCCGAGAGCGGCGAACTGCTCGGTTTCCTCGGCAGCCTGAACACAGGCGAGGAGCACCCTCTCTTCCCGGCCTCGCGCCTCGGCATCCTGGCCGAAGATATCGCCAATACCCGGGTGACCTTCCGCGGCGCAGAGATCCACCTGAGCGATGGGGCAGTGGGCGAGAAGTTCGGTGCAATCTTCGCCGTTAAGAACTACCCGGCCAAGACCGATAGCCTTATGCTCGATGAGTTGAACCTGCCTGTCGATATGGTGGTCACCCATTCCTTCGTACCGATCAACTCCAACATCATGGCCGGCCGGATCAAGCGCCAGCTGCGGCTGATGCAAGCCGCCAACGATGGCGCGGTCAGCCTCGCGCAAGAACTGGAGCTGGCGCAGGACGATCTGGAATCGAAGCGCCTGATCTTTGGCGAGCACCACATGACCGTGGCGATCTATGCCCGAAGCCGCGCCCATCTCGACGATATCTGCGCAGAGATCCGCAATATTTCCGCCAGTTCCGGCGTCAACCTGATCTCGGAGGGCTTCGGATCACGCGCGCATTATATGGCGCAGCATCCGGGGAACACCGGATCGCGGAGCCGCAAGGCGGCGATCACTAACCACAATTTCGCGGATCTTGCGACCTTCCATCGCACCCCGCTCGGCAAGACCGGCGATGAACTACCTTGGGGCGTGCCGGTTGCTGTGTTTCCGACGCCTGAGCGCAGCGGGTTCCGCTTCAGCTTCCATGAGCAGGGCTCTCCGCTGAAGGAGCCGACCGGTGGGCACACGCTGATCCTCGGCCGTCCCGGCTCCGGGAAGTCTGTACTCGCTGCCTTCCTGATGACCATGGCCCGGCGGGCCGAGGCACGGCTCTTCATCTTCGACTACCGCGCAGGCATGGAAATGGCCGTCCGCGCCCTTGGCGGCAGCTATGCCACCGTCCGTGCGGGCAAGCCCACCGGACTGAATCCGCTTCAGACCGAGATCGACAATCGCGGCCAAGCCTGGCTGGCCGATTGGCTGGCGACGCTGCTTGAGCGCCGCGACCGGCCGCTGACCCCGGTACAGACCAACCGCCTGCAGGAAGTCGTGCGCCAAAACGCCGGAGCCGACCACGCATCCTTACGCAACTGGTCGGACTTCGCCTCGCTGCTGGTCTCGACCGATGATGACGGCGATCTCTTCGAGCGAATGCAGGAATGGACCGAGACCGGCCGCTATGGCTGGATCTTCGGTGCAAACCCGCAAGACAGCTTTTCGCTCGGCGGTGAGGTCTCGGGCTTCGATCTGACCGGCATTCTCGATTCCGAGAGCGAGCGCGAGCGGATGGCCGTCCTCTCCTACCTTTTCCGCCGGGTCGAGCGGGTGATCGAGGATCGCCGCCCGACAGTGATCCTGATCGATGAGGCCTGGAAAGCGCTTGACAATGGCTACTTCGCGGATCGGCTGAGCAACTGGCTTGTCACCGCCCGCAAACAGAACGCGGTCGTTGTGATGATGACCCAATACGCGAGCCAGCTCGAGCGCACCCGTACCGGCAAGACCATCGTCGAAGCGGTGCCGACGCAGATCCTGCTGCCAAACATCCGGGCCACCGCGGCCGACTATGCGATGCTCGGCCTCAGCGAGAAGGAACTTGATGTCCTTCTGGGTGTGGGGACCGCATCGCGCCTGGCGCTGGTGCGCGACGACCGTGGCTCGGTCGTCATCGATGCCGATCTCTCAGCCCTCGGCCCTCTCGTGACCGTCCTTGGCGGGATGGAGAAGGGCGAGCAACTCGTGGGGGCGGATTACCGCGACCGCCCTGATTTCTGGAAGGAGAAGTCGTGATGTCTCGTGTAAATGGTGCCCGGTTTATCTATCTTCCCGTCCTCGGCAGTCTCCTGCTCCTTGCCGCTTGTGCAAGTGGGCAGGCCCCACGAGCCAATTGCTTCAGTTTCGCCGAGCGTCCCTCCGGCGTCACGGTCTCGACGATGGGCGGAGAGGTCTCGCGGGCGTCCGATCCCTGCGCCTTCACCCTGATTGGCGCGGCGAACTGACGCCATGGCGCGGATCTTGCCACAGGTTATGATCGGCATTTCGCTTGCGCAGCCCTTGGGCGCGCAGGGCGTGCCGACATTTGACGCTCAGGGCTTTGCCAGAACGGCGGCGACGATCGCACAGCGGGATCTGGACATCGCGTTGCAGCGGGATCGGCTGAGCCGGGAAGAGGAACTGGCCGAAATTGAGCGCCAGCAATTGGCCTCATTGGAGAACATCCTTGGCGCCATGACTGTCGGCGCCAGTGTGTCCGTTGGTGCGAGTGTGGCCGCGCTGGAGGCCTGGAACGGGGGAGAGACGGCTGCATCGGCGCTCTTTGCGACCGAAGACGGCAACCCCGCCGCCACCCGCCTGTTCGGTGACGCCCGCGAAACGGTCGAAGAGCTGATCATCCGCGGAGCCCGCGACACCTACTCTCTTTCCGGCGTATCGCGCGCCGGGCTGACGCCGGTGCAATGGCGCTGCCTCCTTCAGGCGCTGATTTGGCAGGAAAGCCGCTTCCAGATCGGCGCTCAGTCCGGCGTCGGCGCTTTCGGCCTGACCCAGATCATGCCCGGCACCGCCGGCGATCTCGGCATCTACCCGGCCTATTATGAGGATCCCTATCTGCAGGTGACCGGCGGTGCACGCTATCTCGCGCAGATGCTCGGCATGTTCGATGGCAACATCATCCATGCACTTGCCGCTTACAACGCCGGGCCCGGCCGCGTGCAGCAATACAGCGGCGTGCCGCCTTTCGCCGAGACTCAGAACTATGTCGTGGTCATCCCGGCGCAGTACAACCGATATCTCGCCATGGTGGGCGGTCCCGATGCGCTTGGCACCATCGATCCCGTGCTGCTGGCCAATGCGAGTTTCAGCCTCTCGGCGCATGCATCCGGTGTCTATGGCGATTATTCCATGGTGTCGGTTCAAGCTGCGGCACAGCGTTTACATAACATAATTAGTCTTATCGGAACGACTGAAGACCTGCAGGCGTCCATCGCCCTGAACACCTATGCGCGCGCCGAACTGGCCCGGATTGTTGCCATCCGCACAAGGCTCAAAGCAGCGCAGACCCAACCCCTGAGTGATGAACAGATCGCGCTGGCCGCTGCACAGGCCGCCGAGCGGCGGTTCATGGATTTCCGATTGGAGGATTTGCGATGAGACGGTTTCTGATCAGCACGGCGCTTTGCCTCTGTGCCGCCAGCGGCGCCTCGGCCCAGGGAGTGCCTACGGTCGATACCCAGAACATCGCTCAGGAAATTCGTCAGCTGCAGCAGATGCTGGAGGATTTCGGGATCCAGAGCGACATTTTCGAGAATGCGCTCGAGCAGCTGGACATGCTTCAGCAGCAGTTCGACCAGTTGCAGAGCATGTATGCCTCGCTGACCGGCCCGCGCGAAATCCTCGGGCTCATCATGGGCGGAGAACTGGACCAACTGCTTGAGGCGAAGTTCGAAGACCTTCCCGGCCTGATCCGCGGCATCCAGCAAGGCGACTGGAGCAATCTGCTCGGGGCCACCGCCGGGCCGATGCGCACCCAGATGCAACAGGCACTGGCGAGCGCAGGTTTCGACGAAGATTCCCTGCGAGAGATCGCGACCAGCGGCAACCCCGGGGCCGAAGGTATTGCCACGCGGGCTACGACCGGCGCGGTGCTCTCGGCCGCCGCGCAGAACAGTCACGAGGAAGCGGCGCAGTCGTTGGCGCGGGTCGAGCGACTGGTCGCGATGATCCCCGATATGGACGATCTCAAGGCCTCGATGGACCATAACACCCGCGTCACGGCGGAACTCGCGATCGCCATGACGCGCATGTGGGAGCTGGAGGCAATCCAGACCATCGGCGCGGGCAATGCCGGTGTGGTCGATGCTGCCACCATCGCCGAGGAGCGGCGTTACATGGACTTCACCATGCCGAGCCTCGAATGACAGCGGGTGCGAGCGTGGCCGTGCGGGAAGTCGTCGAGGAAGAACTGGTCTATGGCGCGCTCCGCCGGGAACGCCAATGGCGGATTATCGGCCTGTCCGGCGCCGGTTTTGGGGTTCTGGGCTGCCTTGCCGCGGCGGCCGTCGCGATCTTCGTTGAGCCGCCCCTGCCCGTGGTCGTCCCCTACGACCCGGAAAGCGGTCTCGCCTTGCCGAACGCCACTGTTCAGGCCGTGCGGCTTTCCGAGCGGCCGGCGGTCATCGAGTCCCAGATCTACCGCTACATCCTTGACCGCGAGACCTACAACCAGCTCGACAACGATCTGCGGGTAAACCGGGTTTTGGCGCAATCCACCGGCGGGGCCGAGGCCAGCATGCGGGCGATGTGGACCAGCGGTCAGGAGAGTTTTCCTCCGACCCGCTACGGCGCCACATCCGAGATGGCGGTCGAGATCGCCAGCATCACGCTGATCGGTGAAAACCGCGCCCAGGTGCGCCTGCGCAAGCGTCTGACCAGTCCACAAGGCGGACAGGTCGGTCTCTTCACCGCAACGCTGATGTTCGAGTTCCGGCCAGAGCGCGCCCGCAGCATCGACGATGTGTGGCAGAACCCCTTCGGCTTCACCGTCACTCAATATGCCATCAGATCGGACCGGTCGGAATGAAGCTCGCACTGCCCCGCCATCTCATCCCCGCCCGGCTTCTCGCTTTGGCTTTGCTTACGGCCGCCACGCCAGCATTCGCAGAAACCACACCGCGGGCGGGATCACATGACCGCCGGGTGCGTGTTGCCACCTGGACCGAAGGACAGGTTTACCGCGTAGTCACCAATCTCACTCGTGTCACTTCGATCGAGTTCGGAGAAGGCGAGACCATCCGCTCGATCATCGCGGGGGACACAGCCGGATTCCAGTTCGACGGCGTGCCAGGCGGCCGGGCTTTTGCCATCAAGCCCGTGGCGTCAAATGTGGCGACCAACATCACCGTCTATACCAACCGGCGCTCCTACTACTTCCATGTCGTCGAAGCGCGCGAGACCCCGCATTATGTCGTGCAGTTCCGCTATCCGGATGCTGCCACGCCTGCAGTCAATGCCGTCGCTGCCGGTGCGCCGAACAGCAATTATGCCGTGAGTAGCCAAACCGAGTTCACACCGACAGCGGTCTGGGACGATGGCACATTCACCTATTTCCGTTTCCCGCGGAACGCGCCGATGCCCGCGATCTTCCGCTGGACCGGCGGGCGTGAGCGCACCGTGAATTCGGTCGCGCAGGAAGAAGGCGTGATCCGGGTCTCCGGGGTGCACCGCCAGTGGGTCCTGCGTCTCGGCGAGGAGGTCATCTGCATCCAGGACATGTCGGGTGCCGACGGTGGGGCATCGTCATGAGCATTGATCCTGACGACCTTGCCACCCGCCTCAAAGCCATAGAAGCCTCCACGGGAAAACGTAAAGCGCCCGCCCGCCCCTCTCTCTTTGCGGCCCTGCTCGGCAGCGCTGCCATTCTGATGATTGGTGGACTGGGCTGGATGCTGCTGCAGCCAAAGCCCGAGCCCAGTTTACCCACTGCGGCGGCAGAGGAGTTCCAAAGCGCGGGGTCAGGCTTCGGCGAATTCCCCGCGACTCCGGTTCCAGAACCTGCTCCGGCGCCCGCGCCGGTTCCTGAAGGGCCAAGCGCTGCAGAGCTCGAGCTGCGAGAAACGCTTGGGAGATTGCAAGCCGAACTGGCCGAATTGCGCGCGCGTCCCGTAGAGACGGGCGATCCAGCGGCACAGGCAGCCATCGCGGATCTGACAGCACAACTGGCGGCACTGGACGCCTCGAACGCGGAAGCCCGCGGCGCTCTTGAGCGGCAGCTCGTCGAGCGGGACCGCGAGCTGGAGCGCATTCGCATGGATCTTGAGATTGCCCGGCTTGGAGCGCCCGGCACCGGCGAGGAAGATGCAAGGCTTGCCGAACTCGAACGCCGGCGGGCCGCCGAGGCAGCCGCGCGCGAGGCCCGCATCACCTCCCCCATGCTTGCCTGGTCCGGTGTGGGTGGGGGAGCGAACGGGGAATCCGAGGTCGAAGCCGCTCGACTGAGCGCCGACGAGGCCTTCGTGCGGGGTGGCGCGGCGGCGGCGCCCATAACCCGCGCCGAAATCATCGTGAACCCCGGTCATACCGTGGTGCAGGGCACCATGCTCCAGGCTGTGCTGGAAACCGCCATGGACAGTGCCTTGCCCGGTGTGATCCGGGCTGTGGTTTCGGAAGATGTGCATTCCTTCGATGGCATCCGCATTCTGATCCCGCGCGGTGCCCAGCTGATCGGACGCTACCGCTCCGAGGTATCCTTGGCGCAATCCCGGGTGATGGTCGGCTGGGACCGGATCATTCTGCCCGACAACCAAACCGTCCAGATCAGTGCTTTTGGCGGTGATGAGCTTGGCCGCTCTGGCGTCACCGGCGATGTCGACAGCCGCTTCGGCACCCGGTTTGGCTCTGCCGCTCTGATCTCCCTGATCGGAGCGGTTCCCGCAGCGGCTGCGGCGAGCATCGATGACGACACGACCTCGGACGCGGCAAGCGATGTGGAGACGGACCTGCGCGATGCCAGCCGCAGCGTGATGCAGGACTATCTCTCGATCCGTCCGGTGATCCGCGTGCCGCAGGGAACGCGCATCACCGTGATGGTCGACCGCGATCTGGAGATCCTCTGATGGCGGCAAGCTATCTCGAAGCCTCGCTGGCACGGCTGGGGGATCCGATCCGCCGCCCTGATGTGATCGAGATCTGCATCAACCCCGATGGCCGGGTCTGGGGCGAGTTCCAGGGCGATCACTTCATGCGCGATCTGGGCCAACCGCTCACGCAGATCGAGATCCGCGATCTTGGTAACCAGATTGCCTCGGCGGCGAACACGACGCTCAGCAACCGCAAGCCTATCGTGTCGGTCAGCATCCTTTGGGGGGATCGACCGATCCGGGCACAGGTCATCCAGCCGCCGGCGGTCGAGGGAGGGTACTCCATTTCGCTGCGGTTCTTCTCGACGCTCCCGCTCGAGCAGATCAGGCTTGGTTTCCTCTACGGCCGCGAGCGCAGCCTCGAGGGCCTGCGCAAGGAACGCAACCTCGCACTTCGGACTGTTGTGGCCTCCGGCGAGATCGATGCGGCTCTGCGCTTTTGCGTCGAGAACAAGCTGAACATGATCGTCTCCGGCGGCACCTCCACCGGCAAGACCGTCGCGGCCCGCAAGATCATCTCCCTGATCCCGGATAACGAGCGCATCCTGACCATTGAGGAAGCTGCTGAGCTCAAGCCTGAACAGCCAAATGTCGTGACGCTGATCTCGGACCGGGAATCTGACGCGCGCAGCGCAGATGCCCTTCTGACCTCGACCCTTCGGATGCGGCCGGATCGGATTGTTCTGGGCGAAGTGCGCGGCAAGGAGGCGATGACCTTCCTTGAAGCGATCAACACCGGCCATGGCGGATCTCTGACCACGCTTCATGCCGAGACCCCGCAACTCGCCGTCCGGCGTCTTGCCATTGCCGCCCTGAAGACGGACCTTCCGATGACCTATGCCGACATGATCACCTACATCGCAGGCTCGATCGACGTGATCATTCAGGCCGGCCGCCATGAGGGGGTCAGAGGCATCACCGAATTCTATCTGCCCGGCATTGGTCTTGATGAGGCACCCTCACGCCTTGCCACTGAATGACGAAAGGAAACCCCATGCGTGTTCTCGTTCTCGCCGCTGCCGTTTGCACCGCCGCCCTTCCGGCCATCGGCCAAACGCCCGTAACCAACGACCTGACGCCGACCCTCGAGCCGCAGCGCTACCGGATCTGCAACGACAGGCCCGATCGCCCGGCATGGGCGGATGAGCTCCATATCCGGGAGGCATGGAAGGGTCTGACATTGCGACACCTTTATGAGCTGCGTGCCTGGGAAAACATAGTGTCTAGGCAGGACTGTTCATGCGGGACCCGCTTCCCTGACTGGGCGCTGGCCGATGAAGAATACCGAGCGCGGTACTTTCCGCTTAACCAAGGCGAGCAGACTGCCTTGCGCAGCGAATTCATGGCGGCTCAGCGGTTGCTTGAAGACCAGGTGCGCGTGATCTGCGAAGCGCAGGGCAACTGGTAATGGGCGTTGTCAGCTGGATGGTCGGTTCAGCCGATAGCTTCCTCGCCTCGGCTGCGGAATCGCAGTTCGGGGCCGTGGCGAGCAATATCGGCACGATCACCCTGCTGATGGTCACGCTCTCCCTGATCGGCCTCTGCATCAACATGGCGTTCCAGTATCGCAGCATGGATGGCGCGACCTTCTTTTGGTACCTGCTGAAGCTGACCCTCATCGGGTTCTTCGCCTTCAACTGGACCCGCTTTAACGCGGTCGCGAACGCGGTAATCGGCGGCCTCGACTACATCGCTGGGGCCCTGGTCGCATCGGTTGGGGGCGGTGGGGCTGGCGCGACCCACTTTGCCGGCGAGTTCGATAATCTGATCGAACAGTTTTCGGCCTATCTGAACGCGATCGGCAATAATCTGGGCTGGATGACAGGCGCGATCCTGGGCGGCATCGGCCTCATCCTGCTCAGCATCCTCGGCTTCATGACAGGGATCGTGCTGATCTTTGCCAAGATGATGCTCTCGCTGATGTTGGGCCTGGCGCCGGTGATGATCGCCCTGTCGCTGTTCGATGCGACCAAGGACTTCTTCCACCGCTGGGTCTCGACCACTGTCAGCTATGCCTTCTACCCGGTCGTCATCGCCGCGATGTTCTCGACCGTGGTCGGTATGGCGAATGCTTTGCTGGACCAAGTTGGCGATCCAGCTTCGGCGACAAATATCGGCTCACTCATCCCCTTCTTCGTCATGATCTTCCTGGCGAAGGGCTTCGTCGCAGCCACGCCGCTGATCGTGCGCGGACTGTCGGGGAACTTCATGGTGGTGGCGGGGCCGGCCGTTGCTGCGGGGACCGCGGCCATGACCCGCGGCATGCTGAACACGCGCGGCGTGCAGGCGCGCGAGCGCATGGGAAATCTCAGCACCGGCGAAATGGTCGGCCGCCAGATCGTTCAGAATGCACCTGCTGTGAGATCCGCGGCTCTGGCCGCCGGCGGTCAGATCGTCCGGGTCGCTGAGAGGGCCAGGCGGCTCGGGAAGTAGTCGAGCGCAAGGAACCTACCGTTCAAGTTTAGTACCGTAACGAGGAGAGATAAGATGCTGTACACCTTCGCGGAATTCCAGATTCAGGGTTATGTCGGTCGCAGAACCGAGCTTGGTGGCGGCAAGGTCCTGAAGGTGAGCATCGCCGCAACCGACAGCTGGAAGGACAAGGACAGTGGCGAGTTGCGCGAGCGCACCGATTGGAACACCGTCACACTCTTCGAGCGCAGCACGGCAGGTTTCGCCTGGCTGAAGGAGAACCTGAAGCCGGGGGATCTCGTCCATGTGAGGGGGCGGATTGGCGAGAGCAATTACGCCAAGGACGGACAGACCGTCTATGAAACCTCGCTGACGGCTGATCGGTTTGCGGTCGTTCCGGTCGGGAAGGATGGGTAAGGGTCGCACTGCCACGCGCCATCGCAACAGCCTTTTGCACCAGATGTATCTCGCTGGCTATTCGGGCCGCGACTTGCCACGCTGGCTGCGTCCGCTGCTGGCCGGCTCGTGCTGGCACCGGGCGTGGCTGCGAGGGCGATTGGGCGTCTTCGTTGAGAACGGGGTAAGCTACGGACCTGCCAATCCCTATCCCGGTTGCTTTTCGCCAGCGAACCGGGAGAAGGCATCCCCTCAAAAGGTACCGTAGCGATCTGCGCCTGGCCGAAAGGCCTGTAACAGTGTCTTCCGGCTGTCAGTCACACTCTGACCCAAGGGTTTAGCAAGATCACCCCTGTGTCCTTGAAATCACCGGTGTTGCGGGTCACGACAGTGCAACCATGGACCAGCCCCGTCGCCGCTATGAGTGCATCCCGTTTTGATCTCGGATCAGGACATGAAGGCCGACGCAGCGCAGTGCCACGCTTGTATCTACTGGCAAAACCCGGTCCTGGAACTCAGGCAGGACCCGTTCTACGAACCATGCCCGGAGCATGACTCCCTGCGTCGGGTCGCGCCGCTCGATGCGGCGCACGCCAATATCCAGTTCCATCACGGTAATTGCAGAAATGAACAGTGCTTTGACAACATGACCATCCAGCCAACAAATGACAATGGCATCGGCCGGTCGGCACATGATCCCGGCTTTGGGTGGCTCGAAGTCATCTGACCCTCCGATATGACGCGCGCGACCTGCTGATCGCCAGAACCGCTATAAGCGCCCCCCCTGCGCCACAAAGGCCGACCAGAGTCGGGCTCAGGGGATCGAGGTTCGCCGCGATCACCCCGATCAGCGCCCAGAGGAGCGCAGGCGCATAGGTCCAGTCGCTTCGCGGGCGCGTGAGGATCACCACCGCAACCGCCAGAACCGCCAGCAGCATCAGAACCGCAGCCGTCCTGGCGGGCAGGAGGCCATATCCGGTCAGCACCGCCGAGAGCGCGACCCCGGTCGCCGCCGTCAGCCAGCCCGCATAGAGGCCAAGCGGCAGGCGTTGCCAGAGCACCGGCCCGCTGCGCAGCCAAGCCGAAATGGCAAAACCCGCCATGACGACGATCATCGCCGTAGCCAGTAGCGGCGCGTGATTGGCCGCCGCAATCCAGAAGACGCCCACCCCTAGACTGACACCCAGCGGTCCTGCCACCCGCGCCCACTCCAGACCGCCACGCATCAGGCCGAGCACTGCGGCAACGATCAGCGCGAGATAGATCAGCCCCCAGATCGAGAACGCCCATCCCGCAGGTTGCGCGGGCCAGGCATCGGTGACGGGAAACTGCTCCGGCTTGAAACCATTGAACCCCCCGGACAGCAGCGGCGCGGCGGCAAAGGCCAGCGCCAGCAGCAGAACGAGGATCGAAAGCTTTCTTTGTGGCATCGGATCATCCTTTCTTCGCGGAGAGCCTGTCAGCTGCCCGATTGAACCTCTCCAGCGCAGCGAGGGCGCGGTTGCGGCCTTCGGCCAGCAGGGGCGCGGTGTCTGCGCTTGTCCATCTCGCGGGGCTGTTCCAGGACGCGGGCAAGGTGGACACATAGGCCCGCGCACCCTCGCCTTGCAGCCAGTGGTCGCGGTAGCGGCTGTCCGGGTCAAAACTCGCTGCCTGCTTTTCCGGATTAAAGATGCGGAAAAACGGCGAGGCATCCGGGCCACAGCCGGCCACCCATTGCCAGTTCATCGCATTGGCCGCGGGGTCCCAGTCAGTCAGACTGTCCGCGAAATGGTGCAGCCCGATGCGCCAGTCAGTCAGCAGGTGTTTGGTCAGCCAGCTTGCCACCACCATCCGCACGCGGTTGTGCATCCGCCCGGTCACCCGCATTTCGCGCAGACCCGCATCGACCAGTGCGATGCCCGTCTCTGCCCTGGCCCAGGCAGTGGCGGCAGGGCTTTCGCCTGCCCAGGGGAAGGCCGCCCATTCTTGGCGCCAAGGGGCCTCCGGCATCTGCGGGAAGGCCAGCAGCAGATGCCAGGCAAATTCGCGCCACAATACCTCAGAGAGGAATTTCTCGCTGCCTGCGGCTAGGGATGGCTCGACCTCACCCCTCAGGCTTGCCGTGGCCCAGATGCGGCGCGGGCTGATCTCCCCCAGAGCGAGGTGCTCGGAAAGGCCCGAGGTTGCGTCGATATCGGGGCGGTCGCGATGGGAGGGGTAGTCCCGGACGCAGTCAAGGAAATCTTCCAGCCGCCCGAAGGCGGCGGCCTCCCCTGCGGGCAGCGCGTGTTCTGCCAGCACGGCCGCACCGCGATACATATCCGGCGCGAGGTTCAGGGTTCCCGCGCGCAGATCCCCGATTGCAGGCAGAGCCGTCAATTGCCCGGGAGGCGCCAGCGGGCGATCCGGCCCGGCCTGCCGCACGGCACGGGCGAAGGGGGTATAGACCTTGTAACTGCCGCCCGCGCCGGTGCGAATCCGGGAGGGATGGATCAGGAGGTGCCCAGGATGCAGGTGCAGCCGAACCGGCCCACCGCCGAGCGCATCACTCAAAGCCGCCTGCACCCTTTGCTGCGCAGGCGCGGGCCAGTCATTCTGGTGAATGCTCGTCGCGCCGAGGCGGGTAGCGAGGGCTGGCAGCAGATCTGCCGCCTCGCCCTCCAGCACGGTGATATGTCCGCCGGTCCGCGCCGCCCAGGCGGCATCAAAGGCGGCAAGCGCCCGCCCCAGCCGCCAGCGGCTGGCAGAGCCTTGCGCCCGGGTCGCCGCATCGAGGATGAAAACCGGCAGGACAGGGCCATCGGCGCAGGCCGCCGAAAGCGCCGCGTTGTCATCAAAGCGGAAGTCGCGGCAAAGCCAGAGGATCGCGGGCATGGTCATGCTGCCATCGCCAGCTCATTGGCGTGGCTGTATTCCACCTGCACCACATCCGTCCGCCCGGTGGCGAACGTCGCGGCGCAGCCCTCGAGGTAATAGCGCCAGCCGCGCAGGAAGGCCGCGTCATAGCCAAAACGGTGGATACGCGGCGCGGCCTCGGCCATGCGGGCGGCCCAGATCCGGCAGGTGCGGGCATAGTCCTGCCCAAAGGAGAAACTGTGGCGCAGCGCCAGCCCGGCCTTTGCGCCCTGATGCGCGAGGATCGCCGGGCTGGGCAACATGCCGCCGGGAAAGATATGCTGGCGGATGAAGTCGGATCGTTTGCGATAGACCGAGAATTCGGCATCCGGGACCGTGATCGCCTGCAAAACCGCCCTGCCTCCCGGCGCGAGGCGGGCTTTCAGCGTGGCGAAATAGGCGGGCCAGTAGCGCTCGCCCACCGCCTCGATCATCTCGACCGAGACGATATTGTCGTATTGCCCGCTGGCATGGCGATAGTCCTGCAACCGGATCTCGGCGCGCCCGTCCAACCGCGCATCGGCATAGCCCTTTTGCGCCGGCGAGAGCGTCAGCCCGGTCACATGGCGGCCGGTATTGGCGGCCGCCTCGGCAAAGCCGCCCCAGCCGCAGCCGATTTCCAGGATCCGCTCGCCGGGCGCAAGACGGGACAGGATGCGGTTGTTTTTCCGGGCCTGCGCGGTCTCCAGATCATCCGTGCCGTCAAACAACGCCGAGGAATAGCTCATGCCGGGGTCGAGCCAGAGCTGATAGAATTCATTCCCGACATCGTAATGCGCGCGGATATTACGCGACGACCCCGTCAGCGAATTGGCACGCAGCCGGTCGGTCATGCGAAAGCGCAGACCGGCCAGCAGCCCCTGCCTGCCGTGCCCGCCGAGATGGTCAAGGTTGCGGATCGCGAGCACCAGCAACGCCTCCAGATCCGGGCTGTCCCAATGACCGGCGATATGGCTCTCGCCAAATCCGACATCGCCGCGCTGCGCCAGCGCAGACAGCATGGCCCAGTCGGTGATATGGATCACGGCCTCGGGGCCTTGGGTTCCGAACTGGTGGCGATGGCCTTCGGGGGTGGTCAGGGCAAGACGCCCGTGGCGGATGCCCTCAAGCGAGGCGAAGAAACGGTTTCTAAGCAGGCTCATCAGCTGATTTCCTCATTCGGGGGCGCGGGCAGGCGACGATAGGCCGCCCCTTTCAGGCGCAGGCGCAGGGCCTGCCAATAGATCAGGGCCACAATCCGCAGCGCCCCGCCCGGACGGCGCAAGGCGGCGGCCATGAGCGATGATTGTTTCAGGGGCCGGGGTGTCGCGTGCAGGGTGGCGACCAGACCTTCTGCTCCGTTTATCTGCCGGATCAGCACCGCAACCTTGTCGTTGGTGACAGTGAAACGGAACTCATAGCCGCCCGCAACCTCCTGAAAAGGTGAGACATGGAACAGCTTTTCGGTGTTGAGCCGGTCTTCGGGCCGGATTGGCGCGAAACCGTTATGGTGGCACAGATAGGAATGGCGCTGACCGAAGGTATTGTTCACCTCGGCAATCACTGCCAGAAGATCCGGGCCGCGCAACACCATCCAGAAGCTGACCGGATTGAACCAGAAGCCGAGAAAACGTGGCTGCGCCATCAGCGCGAGGGTCATTGTGTCATCGCGTGTCAGCCCCGCCTGTTCCAGCGCCGCCCATGCCCAGGCCGCCCCTTCGCCCGCCTTGCGCCTGCCGCCATGATCTGGCTGATGAAAGCTGAAAAGTCCCATACGTCCCAGCCGGAACAGGCCCTGCGGGCGGGCGGCCCCGGGCGAGAGCAGCAGATAATCCACGCGATAGCGAAAGGCGTGGCGCAGCGCCCCGCGTCTGGCATGGCTGACATCTGCCGTCAGATGCAGCACCTTTCCCCCGGTCAGGATGGATGCGAGATCACCCATCCCCTAGACCGTCGCGGGCGAGAGCTGGTGGGCGATCCGCATGGCGCTGGCAAATCCGTCCTCATGGAAACCATTGCGCAGCCAGGCACCGGCAAACCAGGTCTGCCGCTGGCCCTGCATCCCCCGCAAAGCGGTCTGGGCGTTCAGCGCGGCATGGTCAAAGACCGGGTGGCGGAAGACCGTCTCATCATAGATCAGCGCCGGGTCGATGGCCGCGCCGGGATTGAGCGAGACGAAAAGCGGGTCTGCTTCAGGCAGCGATTGCAACCGGTTCATCCAATAGGTGACGCCCACCGTCTTACCCGAGGTAGGATCATCATCGCGGTAGATCCAGGAGCTCCAGCATTTGCGGCGGGTTGGCATCACTTGCGGATCGGCATGCAGCACGGCGCGGTTGTCCTGGAATTTTACCGCACCCAGGGCGGCGGCCTCTGCCGCCGAGGGGTCGCTCAGCAAAGCCAGCGCCTGATCGGCATGGCAGGCCATAACCACGTGGTCAAAGCTCTCTGCCGTGCCGTCGGTCTGAACGACCACCCCGGTATCGCTGCGTGTGATCGCGCGGACCGGGGTCGCTGGCCGCAGGCTGACTCCAGCCGCCGCCAGCCGATCCGTGAGCAGGGTCACATAGCTGATGCTGCCTCCCGAAACCGTCCACCACTGATGCTGACCGCCACGCGACATCAGCGCGTGATTGGACATGAATCGCAAAAGTGCCTCTGCCGGGAAGGCACCGATCTGGCGCGCAGGTGTCGACCAGATCGCGCCGCAGATCGGATAGAGATACTGGTCGCGAAACCGTAGGCCGAGGCCCAGTTCGCGGATCAACTGGTCGATGGTCAGTTCGGGACGGCCCCGTGTCGCAGCCTCGGCCTCTGCGTTAAAGTGCAGGATGTCGCGGATCATCCGGTGAAAGCCGGGCCGCAACAGGTTCGATCGCTGCGCGAAAACCGCATCCAGAGAGCGCAGCGCATATTCCACCCGGCCATGATCCAGCGAGACCCCAAAGCTCATGTCGCTGCGCTGCACCGGCACATCCAGATCGCGAAACATCGCCGTCAGATGCGGGTAATTGGCGTAATTGAAGACGATAAAGCCGGTATCGACCGCCACATCGCCGCGCCGCCCGGCCATAACAGTACGGGCATGGCCTCCGAGGCGCGGGGCTGCCTCATAGAGCGTGACCTGATGGTGGCGCGACAATAGCCAGGCGGAGGACAGGCCGGAAATGCCGCCGCCGATGATGGCGATTCTCTGCGGTGCGCCGCGGGATGCGTCAAAGGGCAAGGCGATCTCCTTCGGTCCTGTCGAGAGGAATACGCAACCCTCAGGGTAACAGATCATCACCCGGCGTAAAAAACTCCTGCACCCGCAAATTATGTGACGCGGTGATCTGATCCGTGCGCTGCGACGTAATCCGCTCCATGATGCAAGATGACCGCAGCAGCCAGATTGTGATAGCGCCGCCCGAGATCAGGGGCGCAATGCATCATGGCGATGCGCGACCGGCATCCGAGGAGAACGGCTTTTTGTCCGATGACAAGACCAGCCCGACGCAGCCCACGCTCTGGCTGCTTGCCGTGCGCGACCGCCGCGACCGCGCGGCCTTCATGCAGCTTTTTGAGCATTTCGGCCCAAGGCTGAAGGCCATGCTGATCCGGGGCGGCCTGCGTGACGGCAGCGCCGAGGATGTCGTGCAGGATGTCATGCTGACAGTCTGGCACAAGGCCGCACAGTTCGACCCGCACCGCGCCGAGGCCAGCGCCTGGATCTACCGCATCGCCCGCAACCGCCGTATTGACCTCGCCCGCCGCAAGCCGCCGCCCGAACCCGATCCGCTGGCCGAACCCGAAGGATCCGAGCCCGATGCGCCGCAGATCCTTGCGCTTGGGCAGGAGGCCACACTTTTGCGCCGCGCGCTGGAGGCATTGTCGCCCGATCAGGCAAAGGTGCTGGAACAGGCCTATTTCGAGGATCTGCCGCACAGCCGCATCAGCGAGATGACCGGCCTTCCGCTGGGCACGATCAAATCCCGGATCCGGCTGGGGCTGGAACGACTGCGGCGCGACCTGAAAGATCTGAGGCAGCCATGACCACGATCACGCATCACATTTCTGACGATCTGCTGGACGCCCATGTCACCGGCAATCTGCCGCACGCCTTTTCGGTTGTCGTCGCGGCGCATCTGTCACTTTGCGATGCCTGCCGGGCGCGTGCTGAAGCCGCCGAGATGCTGGGCGGCGCGCTGCTCGACCGGGTGAACCCGCGCGCCATGAGCCCAGGGGCAAAAGACCGGCTGCTGGCAGCGCTGGATGATACTCCGCCGCCCCCGGCCGCAATCGCACGCTCCGGCATCTTTCCGGCACCGGTGATGCAGGCGCTGGACGGTCAGCCGCCGAAATGGCGGATGCTGGGCGGCGGCATCCGTCAGCAGATCCTCTCGGCGGATCGGGAAGGGTCGTTGCGCCTCCTTTACATCCCGGCGGGCCGGGCTGTGCCCGAGCACAGTCATGGCGGGCTGGAGCTGACGCTGGTCCTGCAAGGCAGCTTCTCTGACAGCGAGGGACGGTTTGGCGTCGGAGATGTCGAAACCGCCGGCGATGAGGTCGATCATCAGCCTGTCGCCGGAATGGAAGGCCCCTGCATCTGTCTGGCCGCAACCGATGCGCCTTTGCGGTTCCGCGCGATGATCCCGCGCCTGCTGCAACCGCTGTTCCGGATCTGAGCCGATGGGGTTCAGCGGCAAAACCATCTGGATCATCGGGGCCAGCGAAGGGATCGGCGCGGCCCTCGCCCGCGCCTTTGCACGAGAGGGCGCGACGCTGACCCTGTCGGCGCGCAACGCGACCGCGCTTGAAGCACTTGCCACAGACTGCGGCGGGGCGCGGGTTCTGCCTTTGGACCTTGCGATGCCCGGCGCGCTTGCCGCGGCCTGTGCCGGGATCGCTGCGGGCAGCCTCGATGCGGTGATCTGCACTGCCGCGCTTTACGATCCCGGCCTGATTGCCGACCTCGACCCCGAGGCGACGGCGCGGCTGGTGGCAGTGAACCTTCTTGGCAGCTTTGATGTCGCGCGCCTGACCCCGCCGCTGATCCGTGATGGCGGCCAGCTGGTGTTGTTCGGATCTGTCGCGGGCTATCTGGGATTGCCGGGAGGCCAGCCCTACAGCGCGACCAAGGCGGCGGTGAACAACCTGGCCGAGAGCCTGCGGGTCGAGCTGGCCCCCCGCGTCGATGTGCGGCTGGTCTGCCCCGGGTTCGTCAGCACGAGGCTTACGGACAAGAACGCCTTCACCATGCCCGCGATCATCACCCCGGAGGTTGCGGCTCAGGCCGTGATCCGCGGATTGCAGACCCGCGCCTTCGAGCTGCATTTCCCCAAGCGCTTCACCTTTGCCATAAAGCTCCTGCGGCTGCTGCCCTATGCGCTCTCGCTGCGTCTGACCGCACGCCTTGCGGTCAGGAAACCCGACCGCTGAGCGCTGCCACCCCCGCCCAGGCAGCAAATCCGCTCAGGAAGGTGCCCCAAAGCCCGTCCACCACAACCTGCTTCCAGGACCAGTCCGCCAGGGTGGCGTAATTCGTCATTTCATAGGTGCCATAGCACATCGCGCCAAGGAGCGCCCCGCAGAAAAGCGCCTGCATCGGCGCCCCCGCCTTCAGCGCGGGCCAGGAGACGAACAGCAAAAGCCCGGCGACATAGAACAGGTAGAACACCGCCGCCGGTCCCAGCCGCAAGGGGGAGGCGAAGAGATGCCCGACATGCGGCTCGAACACCGGGCGCACGATGTAGCGGATGCCCAGCATATCGAGCCCCAGGAAGACTGTCGCCGTGACCGTGTAGAGCAAAATCACATTCAGCATGGGGAACCTTTAATGTTGCGGCTCTATCGCGCGGGCAGGGTTCAGATGCGCAGCTTCGTGCTGGCGGGGCTTTGGGTGCCTTTGCGCATCGGATTCTCGTGTTTGTTGTGCTATACGGCTGAACCCGCGCGCCGGATCAGCCTAGCATGAACAAATTCTGGCAAGGTCAGAGGATGAGCCACCTCACGGCACCTTCACCTGTCACAAGGGTCTGTTGCATTAACTCTGCGCCTGCGGATTGAAGTGGCGATCACTGTTATCACGCGGCTTGGGGAAAGAGATTAGCGACGAAGGCGATCTCGTTAGCTACCCCGTGAACTGGCCCCTGTTTCGACCGGACACCCAGGCCTGAACATGAAGGCTTAGGCTTATGCCTGAGGACATGCTTATGGCTAAGGTAGAGATCATCACCGATGGCTGCCGTCGGCGGCGCTGGAGCGCGGCTGAGAAGCTGCGGATTGTCGAGGAGACGCTGGAGGATCCCGCCAGCATCTCGATCGTAGCGCGGCGCAATGGCGTTGCGCCGAACCTGCTGTATCGTTGGCGGCGTCTGATGCTCGAAGGGGGAAGCGTCGCTGTGACCGAGGATGACGATGTCACCAGCAATCGTGTTGTGCGCGAGCTGGAAACGCGGATCCGCGAGCTGGAACGCCAGCTCGGGCGCAAGACCATGGAAGCGGAGATCCTGCGCGAGGCGCTGGACAAGTCACGGGTAAAAAAACCGACCTTGCTCGTGCGGTCGCCGCTGAAGGGCGATTTCCAGTGAAGGCCGTGGCAGAGACGCTGGGCGTGGCGCGGTCGAACCTGATCGACCGCCTGCATGGCCGTAGCAAACCGCGGCGGGGGTATCGCAAGGCCGAGGATGCCGACCTGGTGCCCCAGATCATGGCCATGGTTGCCGCGCGGCCGACCTATGGCTACCGCCGGATCACCGCAATCCTGAACCGACAACGGCGGTCCGAGGGTGCCATGCCAGCAAACCACAAGCGCGTCTACCGGATCATGAAGACCCATAACCTGTTGCTGGCGCGTAAATATTCCGAACGGCCAGAGCATGTCCGCGACGGCAAGATGATCGTGATGCGCTCGAACCTGCGTTGGTGCTCGGACGGGTTCGAGTTCACTTGCTGGAACGGCGACGTCATCCGTGGGGCCTTCCTCATCGACGCCCATGATCGCGAGATCATCTCTTGGCGGGCAGTGGTGAATGCCGGGATCAGCGGCTCCGATATCCGCGATCTGCTGCTCGAAGCCGTCGAGCGGCGGTTCTCGGCCCTGCGCGCACCATCGGTCATCGAAATTCTCACCGATAACGGCTCACCTTACATCGCCAAGGAAACGCAGGTCTTCGCGCGTCAACTCGGCCTGAAGCCTTGCTTCACGCCCGTGCGCAGCCCGCAGAGCAACGGCATGTCCGAGGCTTTCGTCAAAACCCTGAAGCGTGACTACGTGCAGGTTACGCCGCTGCCAGACGCCGAGACGGTCCTTGGATTGATCGGGTCATGGATCGGGGATTACAATGATAACCACCCGCACTCAGGGCTGAAGATGCGCTCGCCCCGCGAATTCATCGCAGCTCAAACTGCAACCGCCTGAGTGTCCGGTCAAACGGGGGCAAGACCACCTTGTCTTTCCGTCGCTTCCGCGTGAAAATCAGTTGATAGAGTTTATGCTGGAAAGATCTAGGTGATTTTGCGAACTTCAAATCGCAATGAGAAAATCTGAACAATGGGGAGTCTGACATGACCAAGCCGGAAGATTACAAGAACGCACCCACAACCCGGGAAGCCGCTGAGCTGCAGCGGAAGCTTTCAACGACTCCCCCAGAGAAGCACGGTGAGTGCCCTGTAACGCGTATGACCACAAACGCGGGTGCACCGGTTGTTGATAACCAGAACAGCCTGACCGCCGGGCCGCGCGGGCCACTGCTCGCTCAAGATGTATGGCTACATGAGAAGCTTGGCAACTTTGTGCGCGAGGTGATCCCTGAGCGCCGTATGCACGCAAAGGGTTCGGGGGCGTTCGGAACATTCACAGTGACGAACGATATCACTAAGTACACGCGGGCTAAAATCTTCAGTGCAATCGGTAAGAAGACCGAAATGTTCGCGCGGTTCACTACGGTTGCTGGCGAACGCGGTGCGGCTGATGCCGAGCGAGACATTCGAGGCTTCGCGCTTAAATTCTATACCGAAGAGGGAAACTGGGATATGGTCGGCAATAATACGCCGGTCTTTTTCATTCGCGACCCCCGCAAGTTTCCCGATCTAAACAAAGCAGTGAAGCGCGACCCTCACACCAATATGCGCTCAGCCAGGAATAATTTCGATTGGTGGTCTCTGCTGCCCGAAACACTGATGCAGGTCACCGTTGTTATGAGCGATCGTGGCATTCCCCGCAGCTATCGCCACATGAACGGCCACAGTTCGCACACTTACAGCTTCTGGAATGAAGCTGGCGAGCGTTTCTGGATCAAGCTTCATTTTCTCACCCAGCAGGGGATCGAGGATCTGACCGATGCACAAGCCGAAGTAGTTGTAGGTAAGGACCGCGAAAGTCACCAGCGCGACCTGTTCGACGCGATCACGCAAGGCGATTTTCCCAAGTGGAAGATGTTTGTGCAGGTGATGCCCGAAGCCGATGCCGAAACCTATCGTATTCATCCATTCGACCTTACCAAGGTCTGGCCGAAGAGCGACTACCCCATGATCGAAGTCGGCGAATTTGAGTTGAACAGAAACCCAGACAACTTCTTTGCCGATGTCGAACAGGCTGCCTTTGCCCCAAGCAATCTCGTTCCGGGAATCGGCGCATCACCTGATCGCATGCTGCAATCGCGCCTGTTCAATTATGCTGATGCTCAACGTTATCGACTGGGCACCAACTTCCATCAAATTCCGGTGAACAGGGCTCGCTGTCCGGTGAACAGTAACCATCGCGACGGCATCGGCCGGGTCGACGGAAATTACGGCGGGTTGCCGCATTATGAGCCGAACAGCTATGGGCAGTGGCAGGAACAGCCCGAGTTCCGAGAGCCGCCGCTCAAGATTCGTGGTGATGCGGATTACTGGAACTATCGTGAGGACGATGACGATTATTTCAGCCAGCCCAGAGCTTTTTTCCGCTCAATGAACGATGCACAAAAGCAACGGCTGTTCGACAATACCGCGCGCGCGTTGGGCGATGCGCCGGATTTCATTAAAGATCGCCATGTCGGCAATTGCACGAAGGCTGATCCCGCATATGGGGCAGGTGTCGCAGCCTCGCTGAAAGCGTTAGCCCTGACCTCAAGAGGCCTGTTCGAGCCTCCGCAGGTGGAGCCGGAATGCCCGAAAAATTCGCCTGGAGCCGACGATATCGAGTTGTGACGTCCAATTAAATACAATCGGGAACCGCCCACATTCGGCCGGTTCCCGCCTTCGCTTAGCTCCGCCCGGCCGTCATTTTCCGCCCCGCACCAGATCGCGCAGCGTGGCAATTAGGACCTCGGTTTCCTCCGAAGTGCCGATGCTGATCCGCAGCCCTTTTGCGGTGCGCGGGCCGTCGAACCAGCGCAGCCAGACATTTTGCTCGGCCATGCTCTGAATAGATGGGGTGGTTGCCGTCCGCCCCCTATCCGCAGGCGCCAGCTGTGTCATGCTAGTCCTGCGACACATTCAGTGGAGGACGGTCTTCTGTGGTTGCCGTCCTTGAAGCAAGCAGATTTTGACGTCTGGGTCGGATCGAGTGCGGTCTTCTGTCAGGCCTCTCTTTGCGGCTTTCTCGAAGGCCGCGGGCCGATATGGAGATCAGCGTGATCGGGTCCAAATCTATTCAGCGAGCTGCTGGGCTCGTAGCCCCTAACTGGTTTTCCCAATCCTGATCTGTTCGATCATTTCCCATATAGTCAGCGTCTTCTCACTCCGTCTTGCCAGCTACATTAGTGATGCGGTCATACCGCCGCTAATGCATCTGGATCCTGATAATCTTTGTTTTTGGTCAGCATGGGCCAAAGCTGACGCGCCATCTTGTTTGCCAATGCGATGGCGGCCAACATCTTCGGCTTGCGGTGCATTAGCCTACCCAGCCAGCTAGGCGCCGCTATGTTCCGAGCGCCTCTTCCTATAACTCGAGACATCGCGCCAATGATGAGCAACCGGCGTATATCGGTTTGGCCAGCCTTCGAAACTCGCCCCAAACGCTCTTTGCCACCCGACGAATGCTGTCTTGGCACCAATCCCAACCAAGCGGCAAAGTCCCGCCCAGAGCGAAACTCGTTTAGGTTAGGAGCAAAGGCTTCAACCGCCAGTGCAGTCATGGGCCCCACGCCCGGCATTGTTTGCAAGCGGCGAGCGGTGTCACTATCTGCCGCCAATGTGGACAGCAATTTTGTTTTTGCCGCGATACGGCTGCTCAGCTCTCCGATTAACGCCAGGATATCAGTGCACTCATCAACCATGATTTTAGGCAGATCGTCACCATGTTCGGTCAGCCAAGATGCCATTTTCTGCGTCTGGTTCATGCCGATCGGAAAAACGACGCCATATTCATAGAAGTTGGCACGCAGGGCGTTCATCAATTCCGTGCGCTGGCGGACCAGCCGCTCGCGCCCTCGAAATACTGCGGCGCGGGCCTGCTGGTCCTCGGATTTTGGGGAGACGAAACGCATTTCCGGCTGACGGGCTGCAATGGCAATCGCCTCCGCGTCAGCCGCATCATTTTTCTGTCGCTTCACAAAAGGACGGACATATTGTGGTGCAATGAGTTTAGCCTGGTGGCCAAAAGATTTGGCCTCCCGTGCCCAGTAACTGGCACTGCCACAGGCCTCAAAAACAACGAGGCACGGGGGTAAGCCAATGAGGAAAGAGCGGAACTGCTCACGGCTTAACTTTTTACGATAGAGCACATCGCCCGAACGAGTTGCCCCATGCACTTGAAAAACGCGCTTCGCCAAGTCCACGCCTATAATCGTATCCTTCATAGACCGTCCTCCACTGAATGTGTCGCAGGACTAGCATGACACAGCTGGCGCCTGCGGATAGGGGGCGGACGGCAACCACCCCAACTATTCAAGCGCTGTTCGCGCGCGGCGCGACGGCGGGTGAGCGCGCGGCAGCGGGCGCCGCGCGGGATCGTCTGCAGGCGAAACTGGCGTCATCCCCGGCCAGCGCGCCGGAGACCGAGTTGCAATACACTTTCCCCGACATCTGGTCGGTGCGGATTTTCGTGGCGCTGTGCCGCAAACACGGGGTCAAGCCCTACCGCTATCCACGCCAGCGCCGCACCACGGTCATGGTCCGGGTGCGGCAAGCCGAGTTCGAGCGCCTGGTTGCCGAAGAGTTCCGGACGCTGCACCGGGAACTCACCAGCTATTTCAACGAGACGGTCGAGCATCTGATCGCCGATGCCATGAACTCCGACGGCGATGACGAGACGCTGGAGCAGTGCCAGCTACCGGGGTGACCCGGGATCTGGCGCGCGGCGCGGGACACATGGTGCCTCTGCCCCTCACGCTTTGGGCGCATGCTGCGCGAGAATTGACGCCGTTTTCAGCACGGCGGCCTCGACGGCCTGTCGTCCCTCGCCATTGCTGCCAAACGCCGTGAGATCGACCCGGATTGGCTCGGGCGGGGCAGAGGCAGCCGCACGGCGTAACGGTGCACGCAGGATCGGTGCAGCGGGCGCCGGCTCGACCATGCGTTTCCGGGCCTTCTTACTCGGAACGCCGGCAACCACGCCCAATTCGCGCGACAGACGTTCGACGGTTTCCTCGGTCTCCTTCAGGCGCGCCTCGTAGCGCAGTTTCTCGGCATCAGGATAGGGATGGCTCCCCGACTGCCCGGCATGCAGTGCCTTCAGATCGGGATCCTCATAATATTTGATCCGTCTTGCTCGAATAGGCATCTGGGCATCGACGACGAGGATCACCTCGTCCAGATCCAACCGCCGCGCCTCATCCTCATTGAGGAGCGGTGTTTCCTCGGTGCGCTCGGTCACGCTCCGCCCCTCGAAAGGGTTACGTCCCACCGAGCGAGACCGGGTGACCACCCGTTTGGTCGTCTTGCCGACCGCCTGGCTCAGCTCTTCGATTGTCTTCTGGTCGGATGGGGTCAAATAAAGCTTCACCCCTGCTCCACCCTGCAGCGAGCGGCGGGTGTTCTCGCCATAGATCTCGTCCAATGCCGGGATGGTCTGGGTGACGATGGCGAGATTGCCGCCATAGGAGCGCAGCGTCTTGATGCTCTCGGCCACGATCGGCATCTTCCCCAGGCGGTCGAATTCATCGAGCATGATCATCACCGGCCAGGGCTCATCCTCCCGGGGTTCCGCAGCCTGCAGCGATGCAATCAGATCCGAGAAGAACAGCCGGATCAGGGGCGCCAGTGGCCCGACCATTTCTGATTCCACCACCAGATAGATCGCATGCGGCTGGCGGCGGATCTCCCGGAAGGAGAAGTCAGAGGTCGCAGTTGCCGCGTCAATCGCCCGGTTGTCCCAGGTATCGAGGCCAGAGGTCATCAGGAGCGAGAGGTAGGAGGTCAGGGTGTCGTTGTTGGTCGAGGCCATGCGTTCAAAGATCAGCTTGGCCGAAGGGTTCTTCACCTCCTCTGCCCGCTTCAGGAACTCCAACTGCTTGTTCCCACCCGACGCCGTGATGCGGTAGATCTCACCGATGGTTGGGTTGCCACGCTCGAAGGCCAGCAGCCCCGCTGCTACAAAAAGATCGATCCCGCCAGCGAGCAGGCCGCTGAGCTTTTCGTTGTCGGTCTGCAGGAAGAGCTTGGCGGTCAGCTTCAACTCCATCTGCTGGCGATCAGGGTTCTTCAGGGCAGCGATGCGTGCCAGCGGGTTGTAGCGATGCGTCGGTCGCTCCCAATCGGTGGGCGCGAAGCGGAACACCTTGTCTCCGGTGGAGGCTCTGAAACGCGAGGTTTCGCGGAAGTTCTCGCCCTTGACGTCGAGCACCACGGCCGAGCCTCGATAGGTCAGGAGGTTCGGGATCACGAAGCCAACACCCTTGCCCCTGCCGGTCGGGGCCACGACCAGCGCATGCGGGAACGTCCGCGAGACAATAAATGGCCTCTTCGATTTCGGGGAGCCCATCTTGCCGAGCAAGAACCCGGCACCTGGCCCGGCGAAGAAGCCGTTGCGCGTCATCTCGGCCCGACTTTGCCAATGCGTGGTGCCGAAGCGGGTCAGCGCATCGCCGAGCATGGTCGCGGTAAGGAGGAGGGCCGCGAGGCCCGTCCCGAGGATGATGCCGTTCACCCAGAGGAAATCCTGCGGGGCCGAGGTTCTCAGCCCCAGCCAGTTCCGCGCCAGCAGGGTGAGATCAAAGTTGCTCGTCGAGTATCCAAATTGGACGGCAAAATAGATCGTCGCCAGTACATAGCCGATGGCAAGCCCGAGGAGGGTCAGAACCACTGCGCCCAACAGCATGCGACCCTTATCCATGGGTGATCCCCTTCTCACCATGGGAGAGGGAATGCCGCAGATCCTCGCCGTGGCGCTCTTCCACGATCCGCTCGAGCACCCGGTCCATTGCCGGATCATTGGCATGAACTTCCATGGCCTCGAGATAGGCCCGCGCCAGCTGCAGCTGTTCCAGCGCATTTGGGGTGAGCCGGTCCAGCACTTTGGCGTCGCCGCGATGCAGATCATTGATTTCGGCTGGCGTCAGGCGATCATTGACCTGCTCGACGAAGCGGTGTCGCGCCGCATCCGAGGCCAGATCGACCTTGCCGTCGGCGGCCTGTCGCAAGGCGGAGGCCAGTTGGGGCGCTGTCGCATCCAGATTGCGGCGTTCCGCGTGGGCCTGACGGGTGTCGTCCTCAACCTCGGCCAGCCTCTCGATGATCCGCTCGCGGGAGGCGCCTGCGGCATGGAGCTGGTTGATCTCCCGGCTGACGGCATCGCGGATCTGCTCCTGGGGGGTCTCGGCCCGCAAGCGCGCCATCTCACGTAGCTCCTCCGTGATCGGGCCGAGGCGGATCGACGGATCACGCTGGGCGAGATCCATGTCTCCGGCATGGAGGGTTCGATGTGCCGCCCGAACGCCACTCGCCGGGGGCTGGATGACATCGGTGGCCTTTTCCCAGGCCATGGTCGCAATTTCGGCATGCTGGGGCGAGCGCTCGGCAAAGCGATCGAAGGCCTCTTTCGCCTCGGCCACCTGCTTTTCGCCATCGCGCCGGACACGCGGATCATCGGAATAGGGATAACTGAAGTCCGTCCGCTGGAACTGTTTGACCAGCGCCCGGAACTCCTCCCGTTCCGCCGGGCTGAAAATATCTGGCTCACTGCGCAGGGTTTCGTTATCAGCCGAAACCTTGTGGGCGGAGGTCTCCGACAGCCGCGCCCCCTCTTCCCTTTCCGGCCCTTCCCTCTCCACATCCTCCACAACCCGCAGGACGCGGGCCTCGGTCAGCACATCTCCCAGCTTGCCATGAACCGCCTCAAGACGGTCCATCGCCTGATCACGCTGCGCGGTGTCACGCAGATCAAGCTGCTCTTCCTTCGCGATGGACCGCAGATCCTGCGCAAGCCATTGCTGCTCCAGCGCCGCATTGCCCGCACCCTCACGCATCCGGGCCAGAACCGCATCGCTATCGATCCCTGTCCCCTGTATGGCTTCGGTGACACGGGCTTTGAGACCTGGGTCCTCGAGCTGGTCTCTGTGGGCCTCGACCAGGTTCGGCGCAGCATAGATCCCATCGCGGGATGCTGGCTCATGCAATGTGTCGGAGCGATCGCCCAACGGCTGCAGATGCGAGACCTCGCGCAGCACATCAGTCAGTTTACGCTCGATCAGCGGGCGCTCGGTGGCAGAGGCCCGCTCGATCAGCCCTTCGATCTGGCGGATGTTCTGCGAGAACCGATCGATCAGTTGGTCGAAATCATGAACTTCATCACTCATATACAACACTCCGTCAGACTGGATACGATCACCCCGGGCAAGCACATCCCCGGCCCGGGACAGGGCTTCCGCAACATCGTGGAAGTTCGAACGCGAGGCCTCGGCAGCGAGACCGCGATAGATCGCGGCATTGCGCGCCACCTCGGCAATGGCGTGGTCAAAGTCGGCCCCGG
The DNA here is from genome assembly GCF_020539525.1 of Pseudogemmobacter faecipullorum. Lineage (GTDB taxonomy): Bacteria > Pseudomonadota > Alphaproteobacteria > Rhodobacterales > Rhodobacteraceae > Pseudogemmobacter > Pseudogemmobacter faecipullorum. The sequence goes on from NZ_JACDXX010000018.1 coordinate 44,795, forward strand.
TGCGCTGGCGCTCGACCGGCGCCCTGCCCTCTTCCATGGCTTTGCGGATCTCGACGTCTCTGGCGGCACGGGTCACCACCCCTCGGTCCAACCGCCGCGTGGCTTCAAGGCGCAGCCCGTGGCGCTCGGCCGCCTCGACCATGGCTTCGCGGAAAGCGTCATAGTTGAAGTGATGATCTTGCCTGAGGAAGAACATCTCGCCGTCCTTGCTGCGGCGGTTCAGCACGATATGGGCATGCGGATGAGCGCGATCTTCGTGGATCGCCGCGATGTAATCGAACTGCGCGCCGTCCCCCTCGAAGAAGCGCTCGCAGATCTCGCGGGTGATCTCCTGCGCTTCAGAGGAGCGGGTACCGATGGGGAAGGCCATCAGCAGATGGGCGGTATGCCCCAGCTTCGGCGCATGCCGCTCGCTCCACTGGTTCTCGAAGCGCCGCGCCACGCGCTCGATCTCGCTGGGCGAGAGCAGCTTCTTGCCGTCATGGGTGCCACGGGAATCGAGGATAAAGCTCGATTTGGTGGTGAGGTAGGACAGCTGGGCGCGCAGCTGCGCCCCGGTATGACACCCGCCTTGCCGGATCGCCTTGAAGATTGCTGGGGAATGACCGCGGGCCGCCCGTACCATCTGCGCCCGTTTGCCAAGACCCCCGGAAGCCGAACCCAAAACCTTGCTCCAGCCACGATCAAAAAGCGCCGGGTTGACCGCCCTCACGGCATCAGCGCGCGCCATCACGAGCCTCCCGGATCAGGGGCGCCAGCGCCTTATCCACCTCCAGTTTGAGGGCGGCCCGCCGGTTGCGGCTCATCTCCTGGACCTGGTCGGCGATGGTGAAGACCAGCCCGGCCAAAGCGCGGATCTCGGCCTTCTCCCGTCCTGTCAGAACCGCCTGCTCGCCCCTGACCCGCCCTTCGTTCAGGCGCCGGGCGATCTGGTTGATGTTGTTGCCGACCCGGTTCAGCGCCGCGCCAAGGCCGCGCAGTTCCTCTGTCATCTGCTGATCAGGCGTTAGCAGGTCACTGGCGGAGAGGACCAGAGCGCGCAGCGCATCGGAACGATGCGCGATCCCTCGCGCCGAGAGCGCAGCATCAAACCGGCGCAGCTCCGCCGCACTGAGCCTCAATCCGACGACCTGAGGCCGACTGCCGTTCGAGACCCGGCGGCCCTGAGCATAACTCACAGCGTTGTAGACCGACATCAGACTGATGCCATGGCGATCCGCCAGTTCGGCCGCCGACACACCCTCAGCCCGCTCACGCGCAATGCTGAGACGCTCTTCGGCGGTCAATCGGCGGGACCTGGCCATATTAAAGTTAACGCTCCTATTTCTTGCCAAGATCGTACAAGCCCGCCGATTCCCAGCACAAGCGGAGTCGGGCCTACGGGCTTGTACTCATTATGAAAAACCGACCCAAAGGGGCGGTTTCCTGTTGTCTGCGGAATGCATCACGCGCCTTGCGATTTGCATCCCGTCCCATGCGAAATGCCTCCCGTTATCTGCGCTCTGGAGCATGTCTTCTGGCACCTGCATCGCGCTCTTTGCGTCCTGCATCCTGCGGAGTGGGAAGTGCCGGAAGGGGAATGGGATCTGCATCACGTTGCCTGCGCCACGTCCTCTGGAAGCCGCACAATGCGTGCCGCTTCCTGCGATCTGCGCCTTGCGTCCCGCTTGACGCATCCCGGTCAGCGCCCTACGACAAGAAAGCTCTTATGTTTACGAATAACCATTATTGCAGGTGTGCCATGCCAAATGACTCCTTGCGCGTAATCGCCGCGATGGCCCGCAAAGGCGGGTCGGGCAAAACCACGCTGAGCCGCGCCCTGATCAGCGCCGCTATCGCCGCCGGTCGCCGGGTCACCCTCATGGACACCGACGGGACCGATGCACTCGGTGCCTGGTATGAACGGGCCGAGGGTGCCGGGTACAGTTCACCCCTGCTGTCTCGCACCAGGGCGCTCAGCATTGCCGCCATCGAGCAGGAGATCGACCGGGTCTATGCCGAGGATCTGGCGGATCTGATCTTCATCGACACCGCTGGTGTCGGAGCGGACTGGTCGGACAGCGTCGCTGTGCTGGCCGATCACATCGTGACCCCGGTGATGCTCTCCACGACCGACTTCAAGGTCGGCATCCAGACAGCAGACTGGTTTGCCCATCTGCGGACCCGTGTGGACGACCCGAGCGCCCTGCCCCAGCATCATGTGGTTCTGAACATGGTCCCCGCGAAACCGACCAAGGCCGATGCGGAACTGATCGCACAGGCGGTCAACTGCTTCCCGGTCATCGAGACCGTGATGATGCACAGAAACGCCTTCAAGGAGATGGATCGGCTTGGTCTGCTTCATGCCATCGCTCTTGCGCGGCAGAATGATCCCAACCCGCTGATGAAGCCCCATGCCCGCCCGCTCGTCGAGGCGCTGGAAGAAGCCACCGACATCTTGAACACCATCATCAGCGGCTGAGAGTGACATGGTCCGCAAACGCATCCCCCTCGTGACACGGCCGGATCAGGCCTATTCGTTCAGTCTGTCCCAACAAAACAGGACCGACCCGGCACAGACGCGAGACAGAGACGAACCAGCCGGCGCGGCCGAGGCCCGTGCGCCGGCGCAGCCGAGCGCCAGCATCGCATCGGAGGATCAAGCCTCAAGAGACGACTCGAAAGCCTCGATCCAAGTCGACGTGCGCGTGAACGCGTTGAAGCGCCAGGAACAAGGGCTGGTTGCCTGCGGCATTGCCCCCCGACAGGTGATCCGGGCCGCCCTGCGGAAGGCGGTCAAGAAGTGGGGGCTCTCAGCAACATATGCCATCCCTTCCAGTGACAGGCGGGCAAGTCAGGCAAGCTGGACCGTCAGGACCAGCGTCGCAGTGCCCGCCGCCATCTTTGATCGGCTGCTTGCTGATCAGGACCCTCTGGGGGTCGACAGCCGGTGGTCATTGGTGCGGGGTCAGCTGGAGCCGCTGGTCTGGGCGGAAATCGATACTCTCCTCGCATCGCTCAGTGACGACTCCGACGATGTCCGCTGACCCACGCTGGCACGGGCTATTCAGGCCCTGACGCTGGCTGGTTCAGGATCAGACCGCGCTTGGTAGCGATTGCCACTGCCTGTACCGAGTTCCGCGCCCCGAGCAGGTCCCTTATCCGCTCCAGGCGCTTCTTTATGGTCTCGGTGCTGACGCCCTGCCGATGCGCGACTTCCTTATAGGGCAAACCGTTCGCCAGATCAGAAAGGATAGCACGCTCCATCTCTGAAAGCGGTCTTGCCGCCTCGATAGAGGCGAGCAGCTGTTTGAATATGCCCTCAACCTCGTCCAGCTCACCGTCGGTCAGTTCCCGATCCTCGCGGGCGCAAAACAGGCAGCTGAGCGTGCCATATTCTTCAATGCGACTGCGAGAAACGCCGCAACCATAGTTGAGGCCATACTCGCGCGCGTGATCCATGATCAGAGTTCCAGCAGGCGAGAGCTTTTCGACCGGCACTTCACTCCATCTGATGCGACCTGAATGCGTCCTGGCCCAGAGATTGACCGGATCAAACATCGCATATTGCCGCTCAGTGTAAATCTCGACCCAACGCTCCGGATAGGTGGAGACATAATGCTCTGGCGTCAAACTGCGCACATGGATGACGAGTGAATAGCCCATCGGTGCAATTGCCCGCAGCCGGGCATCCAAATGGGCCATTTCCGGAACAATAGTCCAAACCATTACCCCTCCCGCACGAGAAAATGTGCAGTCCTCAAACAGCGATACCAAAAAGGGTAACGGCATGGCCGCTCCCCCACCGTTGTGTCAGGTTGTGATGAAAGCGCGCACAAATCAACCGTGAAGCGACCTTGCGAAAAGGGTTCCGATCGCCAGCCAGCGAAGTTCTGTGACAGTCGAGACAAGTATTATGAACGTGCAGACCAGTGACCATCGCGGCGGCTCATGCCGCACCAACCGCATCGAGGCCCGGCCAATCGCCCGGCTTCGCCACAAGGACGATGGCAGGGTCATTGGCCTGGTTTATGAATGGAACACGGGCGAGACGCAGACGGCCTGGTTCGGCAAGGCCGAGCGCAGCTTCGTGACAGAAGAGTTGCGCTGAGGGCCATTGCTCGCTGGCAAGATGAAAGGCCCCGGCCTTTCGACCGGGGCCCTGGTTGGGGGGATTACTCCCCTCGGCGGCTGTTGGGGCGCGACCAGATCAGGCTCGAGCCCTCGCCGTCCTCGTCGTCGAAGAGGTTGGCATAGATCGGGTGCGCAAAGCTCGGATCGTCCAGCTTCAGGCCCAGATAGTCCCGCCCCTCGTTCGAGCGCTTCGACCAGGCGGCGCCGATCTCCGCGCGGCCTACCAGGATCCGGTGCGAGGGCGCATTCTCGCCGGTGGCCCGCAGGTCGGGGACGATGCGCACGCCCTTGGCCTGGACGCTCAGGGTAACGATTTCGCCGGTGTATTCGTTGCCGGTCTTCTTGAAGGTGCCGATGGTCGCCATTGTCTGTCTCCATTCTCTCGTGTTCGGGCCCGCTCCATTGCGGCCTCGATGGCGATCTAGAGGCCGGGGACGACGGCCGGCGCAGTCCCGTCCGGGACCCTGACAGCACAGGCAGGGCTTTCTTGTCTTCCGCGAGGAATGACGGCACCGCCGGCAGGGGAAGAAAGTTCAACGACGCTGTTGCGCCGAGACGTCGAAGCGCGCTCCCGCGCGCTGGTCTTCGGCCAGATCAGCCCATCACAGAGGACGCATGCGAGCGGTCCCGTCACCCCAGAGAGACAGGAGACAGCGGCGATTCTGAAGGAAACGGCAGGAAGGCGCCAAAGGCAACCACCGGCGATGGTCACCCCAGCTGTAAACAGGCGGGCTTGCGCCCCTCCCCGCCGACCTGCGGGCCACGGGCACCGCACCGCATCAGACCGGATACTGGGCGGGCCACCGGATCGGCACCTGCCGCCCAAGTGCTCGACCGGGAAGAGGGACAGGGCACGAAGCGAGATCAGAGCGTGCCACTGATCCGCAGAACCCAACGATCAAAGAGGCCGGAATGAGGGAAAGACTGATCCCTGTGCGCCCATGACGACGGGAAAATCCGACAACAATCCCGACGAAAGGCAAGAAGGCAGCGCCATGATCGCCACGAGGATTGATAACAATTATCAAGCGTGGCATTGTGAAACCAGCAATAGCGGAGGCCGCGATGATCAGTGCCGATCTGGGAACACAGCTGGAGAGCTTTGTGACAAAGCTGGTCGAAACCGGCCGCTACAATTCCAAGAGCGAGGTCCTGCGCGAAGGCATCCGCCTGATCCAGGAGCGAGAAGCCCGCCTTGCTGTCCTGGACCAGGCCCTGGCCAGGGGGCTTGCAGATGCTGATGCCGGGCGGTTCAAACCGGCCGGCGACGTCTTCGCGCGGCTTGAGGCCAAGTATCAGGCGATGGGCAAACCCGCGAAATGATCGTCGAGATCACCGCAGAGGCCGAAGCGGATCTGGAAGTCATCGGCGACTACATCGCACGCGACAATCCCGCACGCGCTATCAGCTTCGTGCGTGAACTCGGCCGAAGCTGCATGGAACTCGCCGAGTTCCCCGAGGCCTGGCCGATTGTCCCACGCTATGAGACGCAAAGCATCCGGCGCCGCGTTCATGGCCGCTACCTGATCTTCTACCAGATCCGCGGGGATCAGGTGACAGTGCTTCATGTCGTGAACGGCGCGATGGACGTTGACGCGATCCTGTTCCCGCAAGGCTGAGATCAGTGAACAGCGCCGCAGCATTTCTTGTACTTGCGCCCTGAACCGCAGCTGCACGCATCATTGCGACCGGGCTTCGATGCAGCTGAGGGCGCAGCAGTCAGATTGGCGGCCAGCGGCAGACCGGGCATGGATTTAGCCGTATGCGCCTTGGCGAAGGCGTTCAGATCCTCGACCATATCGGGGATCAGATCATGGGCCTCGCGCGACAATTTCGTAGCCTTCCAGCCTTTCCCTTCGGCGAACCCGGTCGAGATACGCGAGAGTTTGCCTGCGAGATCCAGCGCCTTCTTCGCCCGCCGGTCCTTGCTGTCCTCAATCAGATCCCAGGCGTCAGGCCGCAGTTGCATCGCCGCGACGAAACCCATCATCCAGAACTCCCAGATGATGTCCCCGTTGCGCTGATCCTCGTCGAGGACAGGGAAATACTCCCCCGGGATCATCAGCATTCCGGCAACGCGGTTGTAATGCGCCATGATGAGATCGAGAGCCGCCTGAAGCTCTTCGGCGCTGCCGAACTCCGGCGGGCCGCCAGTCCCCCAGACCTTGGCAAGCCAGACAGACGGCGAAATCACTTCCGGACAAGTGATGAGACCCGCACAAAAGCCATCGAATTCGGCAAGGATCATCGGATCGTTGTCTTCGGGCAGTGCCGAAAGCACCGCATCGAGGCGATCAAGGTCTTCATCGCTATGCCAAAGTGCAATCGTCATGCTGAGCCCCCTGTCGAGAAAAATCATCCTGCCGTCTTTTACGACAAACCGATCACGGTGAAACAGGCAACGCGGCCGGAGAAATCCGCTGTTGTTGCTGGCTCTCGATCTTCCGCCCCGAAAAGCCCCTCCGGCAAGAGGGCCGAACGTCGCGGACACGACAGAAGCCAACCTATTGAAATATTTTTATAAAGATCCATATCACACTCAGGCTCTGCCACGCGGTGCCGCCTGATGAAGGTTTCTCCATGAACAGGTCACGTCCCATGCCAACGATCCTGCGCGCCGAACAGGCGCATGTTCCGCCCCGGCCCTGTTAGCCCCTGCCTTTCGGCGGGCGACAGGGACCGGGGAGGATGCCCTGTTTCAATGTCCCGCCAAAAGGATAGTCCCATGTATCGCAATCTCTTGCCCGCCCAGTGCCATGCCTGCGGCGAGGAAGTCCCACGCGCCGCAGCACACCGCTGCCCGATCTGCCTGAATCCGTTTTCGCGCATGCCTCTGGATCAGACGCGAACGCGCCCCAAACCAGAGATGCGCAGGCGGCCGATGCACCGAGACGGCGAATGATCTGGCCCGACATCCCTAAACATCAGATCGGAGCATTGCTGGCACTGCTGTTGTTCGCGCTTTTCGGCGAAGCCCTGCCTGCCATGGTCGAGGGTGGCGCGGCATGGTGGGAGCCGTTGCGCAACACCGCGCTTTCGGGCGTATTGTTCCTTGGCGCGCATCTTCTGCATGCCATTTCGTCCGCGCGCCTGACACGACGACGGAAGGGCCGACGCCCCGTGCCGAAAGTCGCGCTGGACCTGCTTCGCCTCGCCCTCTTTGCCGCCGCCACGCTGGCCAGCCTGTCGCTGTTCTTCCGCCAGGATCTGTCGGGGATCCTGACCGGCTCCGGCCTTCTGCTGGCGGTGCTGGGATTTGCCATTCGCAATGTGGTCGCCGACACATTCTCGGGCCTCGCGCTTGGGCTCGAGGCACCGTTCCGCATCGGCGACTGGGTTGCGATCGATGGGCTGGCGCAGGGGCGGGTTCAGGAGATCGGCTGGCGCAGCACAAGGCTGATTACCCGCGACAGCACCCATGTGATCCTGCCCAACAGCCAGATTTCCCGCCAGAGGATCACAAACTACAGCGCCCCTCGGCCGGAGTATCGCGACCATGCCGAACTGACACTCCCGGCCACGTTTCCAGTCGCAGAGGCACGGACACTGATAACGGAAGCGCTTGTCAGCGCGGAGACCATCGCCACCGGCAAATCGCCTGAAGTACAGGTGGCGATGTTCGCGCCTCAGGGCATCACCTATCGCGTGAAATACTGGGTTCCCCAGCATGACCGCGAGATGGCCTGCCGCAACGAGGTATTCAGCCGGATCGACGCCGCCCTGCGTGAGAAGGGCATAAACCTGAAGCCATTGGTTGAGGGCACGGCATGACGAACCGCATCCCACGCACCATCAAACCAGATCGGAGGGCTGCGTCATGTCGAAAGCGGTAAACGCCCGTATCGACAAGTTGCTGTCCTCGATGGGCTATGGATCGCGCCGCGAGATCGGCGGGCTGGCGCAAGCGGGCCGCATCATATTGGACGGCGAGAAGGTCAATGACGTGACGCGGCGTATTACGGTCACGGCGGAGCTGCCCAGGCGCATGACCGTGGGCGGGGAACAGCTTGATCCCGTTGCAGGACTGGTGATCCTCCTGAACAAGCCCGCCGGGGTGACATGCTCGCACAGCGATGCCGGGCCACTGGTTTACGATCTGCTCCCGACCCGCTGGCGGCGGCGGGATCCGGCGATTTCGACGGTCGGCAGGCTCGACAAGGAAACATCTGGCCTGTTGCTGCTGACCGACGACGGCGAGTTCCTGCACCGCGTCACAAGCCCGAAACGGAAGGTCAGCAAGACCTATCGCGCGACCCTTTCCCGCCCCCTGAATGGGGATGAGGTGGAGCTGTTCGCCTCTGGTACCCTGATGCTGAAGGGTGAGACGAAACCGCTGGACCCCGCAGTGCTGAAGGTCGTCTCACCGACTGAAGCATATCTGACGATTACCGAGGGACGATACCATCAGGTGCGCCGCATGTTTGCAGCCTGCGGGAACCATGTTGAGGCGCTACATCGCGAAAGATTGGGGCAATTACACTTGCCCGAGGATCTGATTGCCGGCGCATGGAGACAGCTTGCGGGAGAAGAGCGGCAATTGATCTTTCTATAGCGAAATGGATGCGAAATACTTGCTGCCTAGCGGGTATAGCGAGACCTGGACAAGGTTTATGGTTTCCACAGACCCGGTTCACGGTCGCCGCTGTTTCCGGCGGAATTTTCAAAAATCTGGCGCACCGTGTTGAGATTGTGGACAGGTTGGGGTGGCGCTTACGCGCCACCCTTCGCCATACGGTAAACCGGGATGCCCATCTTGCGGGCCTTGTCGGCGAGGTTCTCCTGGATGCCGGTGCCGGGGAAGATGATGACGCCGATCGGCAGGCAGTCGAGCATCTGGTCATTGCGCTTGAAGGGCGCGGCCTTGGCGTGTTTGATCCAGTCCGGCTTGAAGGCGACCTGCGGCACCTTGCGGTTGCTGGCCCAGGTGGCGGCGATGCGCTCGGCGCCCTTCGGGCTGCCACCATGCATCAAGACCATGTCCGGATGCTTTGCGTGGATCTGATCGAGACGGTCCCAAATCGTGCGGTGATCGGTGGTATCCCCACCCGAGAAGGCAACCTTCGGCCCCGGCGGCACCAGCATCTCGGTTTCCGCGATCTTTTTGGCGGCGAGGAAATCGCGGCTGTCGATCATCGCGGCTGTCAGATGGCGATGGTTGGTGCGTGATCCCGAACGCGGGGCCCAGTGTGTGCCGGTCACGCGCAGGAAGATGTCAGCGGCGGTTTCGCGGAAGAGTTCCAGGCTCTCGCGGCGTTCGATCAGATTGCCGCCGATGCCGATCAGGCTCTCGAGCTGGACGGATTTAACTTCGCTGCCATCCTGCTCGCGCTGAAGGCGTTTCTGCGCCTGCTCGTTGTCATCCAGTTTGCGCTCGATCCGCTCTGCGGCGCGGTGGAAAGTGTTGACGGTCGACCAAAGGATTTCGTCGAGGTCGAAATCGAGGCTGGTATCGGCCATGGTGGAGATGAGGGCGTCGAAGATGTCGGAAACCGCGGTCTGGATGGCCTGGTCTTCGGGGGTGGGCCGGGGATCTGCCTCGCCCTCGGCGGGACGGTAGCCATAGAGCTGCATGTCTTCGATGATATGGCCGGTCGGGGAGAGGGTGTGATCGAGCTCGAATTGATCCTGGGCATACATGGGATGCATCCTTCAGCTTGGACCGCGACCGTCGCGGCCTTCTGGCGACGACAAGCCCACGGGCGATCCGGCCGGGCAGCCCGCGCACCCGCGGGCCTTGATGGCAAAGCCCGGCTGATTTGCTTCGCGATGTAAAGGCGGGGCTTGCCCCGCCGACGGAAATCAGTCGGGCGCCGCCATTGCCGGGCCGGAGCGCTTGTGGGCCGCTCGCCCTCTGAGAAGGCCTCGGCGCGGTCCTCTTGCCGAAGGGGGTTGCTTCCCCTGTCTGCCCGGGCAGAAGCGCGCCCGCCCGATCACCCTCCCCCAGTTCCGGCGGATCAGCGAAGGGTCATGAAGCGGCTGACGTCCTCGGGGGCGAGTTGCCCCCGGACCTGCGCCCGAAGTGCCTCCCGCCCCGGTCCCATGAGATCGTCGTTGAAATCTCCCAGCATGGGCGAGAGCGTGATGGGTTCGATCCCGGCCTCGTGTGCCCGGGCGACCAGGCTGTCCCGCGCACTGTCGCCGGCGGGATCATTGTCGCGGATGATGTAGAGCCTGCGCAGAGTTGCCGGGAACAGGATGGCTGCGAGATGTCCCGCCGAGAGAGCCGCGACCATCGGCATCTTTGGTAAGATCTGGCGCAGCGAGAGCACGGTCTCGATGCCCTCCCCTGCCGCCATGACATCCTGCGCCTGACCGAACCTGACCGCGTTGCCGAGCAGGTCCCCCATCGCCTTGCGCGGAGGATCGAGAGGCGCTTTCCCGCTGCCATCGCGGGTGAGCCAAGTGCGGTGGACGCCGGTGAGCTTGCCTTCGAGGTCGGTGATCCTGGCGATCAGCGCGGGCCAGGTCTCGGTTGGACCCTCGCCCCCCGGACGGTAATAGCAGTCAGGGTGGAAGCGGAGGCTGTCCGTGTCGCGCAGATCCGTCAGGCCGCGTTTGCGCAGATAGGTGCCGGCCAGCGTGCCCCGGATGGACCTCGACATGCGCCAGAGCCGTTCTGCAGCGTCAGGTGAACCGGAGGGTGCCGGTGCCGATCTGAGCCTCTTCGGCTCCGGTGCCGGTTCCAGCTGCGGCAGGCTGAGGAACCGCCGGGCCTCCTCGGCCACATCGGCGAAGTCGCTGAGGCCAAGGGTTTCGCGGATCACATCGAGCAGATCGCCATGCTCCCCGCTCTGACCGTCAGTCCACTTGCCCGCTGCCCCCTTGCCCGAGGCTGGCCCGGTGAGGCGGACGAACATCGACCGCCCCGGTTCATTGCGCACATCGCCGACCTGCCAATAGTTGCCTTGTTTGCGGCCATTTGAAAGGTAGTGCCGGCACACCGCCTCGGCCTGCTGGCCGAGACGCTGCGACAGATCGGCGGCAACGATGCGAGCCATTACGCCGCCTCCTGCCAAGAATAATCATACACACCTTTATTGCACCGCGAGGCAAGTTGCCCTATCTTGAGCGCATGGATCTGAACTGGGACGAAGACAAACGCGCGCGTACCCTGCAGGAGCGGGGCCTCGACTTTGCCGATGTTGCCGCAGCGCGTTGGGATGATGCCCTGACCGCCGAGGATCTGCGCGAGGAATATGGCGAGCGCCGTTTCGTCAGCCTCGTCCCGATCCAGGACCGGCTTTGCGTGGTCGCCTGGTGTATCCGCGGCAACGCGCTGCGGGTGATCAGCCTGCGCAAAGCCAACGCAAGGGAAAGGAAGCGCTATGAACAAGGATAGACCCCTGATCGACAGCGATGGCGAGGTCGGCGATCTCGGTGACAGCTTCTTCGCCACAGCCCGGCGTGGTCGCCCGGCATTGCTGCCGGGCGACAAGAAGGTTCGCATGAACCTGATGATCGACGCCGATATCGCCGCGAAGTTGAACGATGTCGGCAATAAGAGCGCCTTCGTCACTGAGGCGCTGCGGAAAGCGCTGGCGGGATAGGTCATCGTGCCGCCTCACGCTCGGTGATGCAGCTGATCGGATAGACCGCCAGCAGCTTGGCGAGGATATCGGTGCCATTCGCACCCACCGGCACGAAGAAGCGCAGTTTCCAGGAGATGATCTCGCTGAAGAGCCCCCAGGCCCGAAGCCGCTCCCGCATCGCTTCCGAAAAGCCGGTCAGTTCGATCCGGTTCGCGCCCATTATGCGTGACCGGCGCAGTTGCAGGCCCTCGGCAAGATCGAGGACGGTCCGTCCGTCGAGCAATGCCGCATAGGCCTGCTCCGGCGTCAGGCTGGCCGAGCCGCTCGTGGTGGCGTTCGTGGCCCAGGCGGGCGATACTCGGCGGCCGATGATCCGCTCGCCGTCATCGGTCTGCAGGCGATAGACGCGGGTCTCATCCTGCGGCAGGCGCTTCCAGACCGGCAAAAGCAATCCCGAGACCACATGCAGCGTGGCATCCGAGAATTCCGGCACATCGGCAACCTCCGCGCGCCAGGCGGCCGCGAAGGTCTTTCTGTCAGTCTCAACCCAAAGCGTGTCACTCATCATCCTGACGGACATGCTGAAGGCTTCCATCGGCCGGATCAAGCGCACACGGCGCTCGATCTCGCCATCGTCAAGCATGATCGAGGTCGTCGGCACCTGCACGGCCGCACGCCCCGAGCGGCTGTTGACCAGCAGCACGGCCCGTGGATCGTCCAACTCGTTGAGCGCGGCATCGAGCAGCAGGGGCGTGTTCCGCCGTCGCTCGGTGATGGTCAGCAGCCGGGTCTCAGCTCCGGTGCCGGGATGGGAGTAGATTACCTGCCGGTCGGTTACGGTGAAGCTTTCGGCCTTCAGCGTCTCGAGGCCCAGATCATAAATGCCGGCCGCCATCGCGCCCTCGACCTTCGCCTCCAGCAGCTGCTCGAAAGCAGTGAAGAGGATGCCCTGTAATTCGATGGTCAGCGCCAGCAGCCGATTGAGGAAGGTGGTGATCGGCGGCAGTTCGTCCTTGATGCCATTGCTGTCCATCAGCTTCAGGCCGGTGGCGGATTCAAACCGTTCCAGCGAGCAGCCCTCGACCTTGCCGCGTACCAGCAAGAGATAAAGCTGGCGCAGGGCTGCGCGGGCGTAGGGGCTTTCCAGATTGTCCTCGGGTCGGAACAGCCCCTGCCCGCCGGTCTGGCGCTGACCGCGTGTGATCGCTCCGAGCGTATCGAGGCGGCGCGCGATTGTGCTGAGGAAACGCTTCTCGGCCTTCACATCCGTGGCAATCGGCCGGAAGAGAGGCGGCTGCGCTTGGTTCGTGCGATTGGTGCGCCCAAGGCCCTGGATGGCGGTGTCCGCCTTCCAGCCCGGCTCCAGCAGATAATGCACCCGCAGACGCTGGTTCCGCGCCGAGAGTTCGGCGTGATAGCTACGGCCCGTGCCGCCTGCGTCCGAGAAAACGAGGATGCGCTTGCCGTCATCCATGAAGGCCTGGGTCTCGGCGAGATTGGCCGAGGGCGCGCGGCTCTCGACCGCCAGCCGCGCCGCCGGGCCTTCGCCCTTGCGGATAATCCGGCGCGAGCGTCCCGTTACCTCAGCCACCATGTCGGTGCCAAAATGCTGGATGATCTGATCGAGCGCCCCCGGCACCGGCGGCAGGCCCGCCAGATGCTCGATCATGGCGTCCCGCCGGGAGACCGCCTCGCGGCTCTCGACGGGCTCACCATCGCGGAACACCGGCCGCGAGCTGACATTGCCCTCGCCATCGCTGAACGGCTCATAGAGCTGCACCGGGAAGGAATGCTGCAGGTAGCTCATGACATATTCGCGCGGAGACAGGTCCGTGTTCAGATCATTCCACTCCTCGGTCGGGATCTCTGCCAGCCGCCGCTCCATCAGCGCCTCGCCAGTCGAGACGATCTGGATGACGGCCGCATGACCCGCTTCCAGATCCTCGGTGATCGAGCGCAGCAGGGTCGGCGTCTTCATCGAGGTGAGCAGATGGCCGAAGAAGCGCTGCTTGGTGCTCTCGAAGGCCGAGCGCGCTGCCGATTTGGCCTGACGGTTCAATGTGCCGTCCGAGCCGGTGATGTTGGCGGCTTCCATCGCTGCGTCGAGATTGTTGTGGATGACCGCAAAGGCCCCTGCATAGGAATCGTAGATCCGGCGCTGCTCCCCCGTCAGCTGATGTTCGATCAGCTCGTACTCGACCCCATCGTAGGAGAGCGACCGCGCGGTATAGAGGCCGAGCGAGCGCAGATCGCGCGCCAGGACTTCCATCGCTGCCACGCCGCCGGCCTCGATCGCCTCGACGAACTCGGCCCGGGTGGCAAATGGGAAATCTTCTCCGCCCCAAAGGCCAAGGCGCTGCGCGTAAGCGAGGTTGTGCACCGTCGTCGCCCCGGTGGCTGAGACATAGACCACGCGTGCGTCAGGCAATGCGTGCTGCAGGCGCAGGCCCGCCCTCCCCTGCTGCGATGCCGCGACATCGCCGCGTTCACCTTTGCCGCCGGCGGCGTTCTGCATCGCGTGGCTCTCATCGAAGATGATCACTCCGTCGAAATCCGACCCCAGCCAGTCCACGATCTGTCGGACACGCGAGACCTTCTCGCCCCGATCATCCGAGCGCAGCGTGGCATAGGTGGTGAAGAGGATGCCTTCCGACAGAGTGATCGCCTTGCCTTGCGCGAAGCGGGAAAGCGGCGTGATCAGCAGCTTCTCCTGCCCGAGCGCCGACCAGTCGCGCTGCGCATCCTCGATCAGCTTGTCGGACTTGGAGATCCAGAGCGCCTTGCGGCGCCCGCGCAGCCAGTTGTCGAGAATGATCCCCGCCGATTGCCGGCCCTTGCCGGCACCCGTACCATCCCCAAGCATGAAACCACGCCGGAAGCGGACAGCGCCAGCCGCATCCGGTGCGGCGGCGCTGACTGTGTCCAGGGTCTCGTCCAGCGTCCAGCTACCCGCGAGGTGGTCGCTATGCGCCTCGCCGGCATAGATCACCGTCTCGAGTTGCGCGTCTGAGAGACGGGCGCAAATGTCGGCGGGCAGAAGTGGCCGATAGGAGGGACGGGGCGGCGCGACCGACGCCATGGCAGTGGATTGCACGAGTTTGGTCGGATGCGGGGCCGCACCGGGAACCCGGATCGCCTGCAGCGCATATTCTTCATAGATCGCGTCCGAGAGCCGCGCGGCCTCGGGCGGTGTCCAGTCCAGCGCCTCATAGGCAAGTTCGACGGCGTTGGGGCTGCTCAACGTAAGCCGAGCGGGCTGGGCTGCACCGACCCGAGCAAGATAGGAGCGCACCGTGCGGCCGGCGGCCGGTGCTGTCGGTGCCGGTGGCCGGGGCAGATCGACCACGCAGCGCGGCGGCACCTGGGCTGTGATCCAACCGAGCAGGGTCGCGACGTCATGGGCGATGCCAGAAGAAGCCGGGAAGGAGGAAGGATCCTCGGCCGGAATCTTGTCGATCACCGTCAGCCGCGTGTCGAAAGTGGTGCCGTGCTTTGCATAGACCGCGCCATCAACTGCGGCGGTGAAGACCACGCGGCCATGCTCTTGCAGGCGGATGAAGGCATCGCGCCAGGCCGGTACTTCGGGGCCAAACCCGGCACCGGTGATGGTGACGAGCCGCCCACCAGGGGCGAGCCGCGCCAGAGCGGAAGCGATATGGCGAAAAGCGGCGTCGGCCACGCGGGTGGTGACATTGGCCAGCGCCGAGAACGGCGGGTTCATCAACACCACCGAGGGCACGACCCCGGCGTCGAGATGGTCGTGGATCTGCGCGGCGTCGAACCGGGTGACAGGCAGGGCCGGAAAGAGGGAAGTCAATAGATCCGCGCGGGTCTCGGCCAGTTCGTTGAGCGCGAGGCTGCCGCCAGCGATGTCGGCAAGGATTGCCATCAGCCCGGTGCCGGCCGAAGGCTCGAGCACGACATCCGCAGGCGTGATCGCCGCAGCGCTAACCGCCGCAATCCCGAGCGGAAGAGGCGTGCTGAACTGCTGCATAGCCTGGCTCTCCTCAGAGCGCCTTGTATGGCTCGGCAGCAGGCCCGCGATCTTCGTCAGCGCCGCGAGGCGCGCCTCGGGCGCCGCCGCCTTGCGGAACAACGCGCGGCCGAATTTGCGCAGGAACAGAATCGTGGCGACTTCGCAGGCCTCGTAGGCGTCTTTCCAACCCCAGAGGCCGGAGGCATCAGATGCGCCGAATGCGGTTTCCATGGCACCGCGCAGCATCGTGCTGTCGATGCGCTGGCCGCATTCGAGATGCGGAAGAAGCGCCTCAGCCGCAGCGAGAATGCAGGGGGCGGGTAGAATAGGAGAGGGCGCGACCGGCGCTTGCGCCGCGGTCGCGGGGGACAGGTCGTTCATCGGGGAGATCCTCGGGAGAGCAGACGCGGGACGGCACCGGACAGCGCTCTCTCTCAACCACCCGGAACCTGCCCGTTCCGGCCCCCTCTCGACCTCTCACGTTGAACCGGACAGACCCGTAGCCTCGGCGCGCCCCACCTTAAGCGGGCCCTGCGTCAGGGATCTATGCCCGAAAGGGGGAAGACGGCGATGCTGGCTTCCGTCCGCGAGGACCTGAGCCCGGTCCCGGCTATGCCGGGAGACGCCATAATCCGCTCAATGCTTCAGTTGGACCATCTTATAGCACCGGGCGCTTCACCGCCGCTGAAGTACCCCGCAACATGGCATTTCTTAACGAACGCGCGACGTAAGAGGCGGCCCATTCCGGCCATTCATCAGGGCAGGCTTCGCTGCAACGTAGCATTACCGAACCAGTCATTCGTCGCGCCAACGATATTGATAAGGCGTGACAGGTCGGCATCACGTTGACGGTGATCGACTTGGTCGCCAGCGTCTGCCATAAGTAGGTCACTTAATCTAATGGCGAGCAATTCAGGATGAGCGTCGACAGGGCCGAGGTAAAGAAATTTATCAAGAACTGGGCAAACACCAAATCAAAGCCCCATTTCGCAGTGCTAATCGAAGGCCGTTGGGGCTGCGGAAAGACGCACTTCGTAACGAGTCTTCTGGAAGATGATACCTTCACAGACCGCAAACCGATCTACCTTTCGGTTTTTGGCATCGCCGACATCCGATCTCTTGAAACCAGTCTTTTCTACGCAAGCGCAAGTACAGTCACCAAGACGCTCCACAAAGGGGCGGGGCTAGCAGGGTCAATCTTCAGTGGGGCACTCACCCTAGGTTCAGGTGGTATATTGGGAGGTACGGCAAACCTAAACAAGGTCGTAGATGCAGCTACTTCACAACTCGAAAAATCAGCTAAGAACATGGATCGTGCGTTGTTGGTTCTTGATGACTTGGAACGCTGCCAGATCCCAATGTCAGAGTTATTGGGAGTCGTAAACCGATTTGTAGAGCATGGTGATGCCCGCGTAATTCTATGCGCGAACACCGACGATTTGCATGATGGCAACTTTACGGCCTTCAAGGAGAAGGTCGTCGGGAATTCCTTCCTTTTGGAAAGCGACCCCGACAGCGCATTGGCTTCATTCGTGGCAGAGATCGAACAGTCTGGAGTCGGTGAACTTCTGTTGCGCTACCAAAGTGATATCCTCAAGCTTTACGAGATGTCGGGATTTCACAACCTTAGAGCCTTACGGCAGTTCGTTTGGCAGTTGGCTTCAATTCTTGAAAGAATAAACGAGGAGTACCGTCAGAACGACAAATTGATTCAAAATCTTATCACTCAGTTCTTCATATTTTTCATTGAGTTCAAGCTCGACCTGTCTGATGAGACAGCCAATCTGACACCCTCGGACCTGTTGGGCAGGAATGACATAGGCAAAGATGAGGTTCGGTATGTATATGAGTTCTCACTCGACAAAGACAAGGAACCCACCCCCAAAAAACGTGTTTTTATCAAATACGAACAGCACAACGGGATCAGGACAGTCATAACTGTCCAGCAATGGATTTCGATTCTATCTTCCGGGGTCGTCGATGCAGATCGATTGAATGCGGAACTAGCCCAGTCAGATGAGGTCGCTGGTGTCGCTTCGTGGCCATCTTGGAGGAGGTTGTGGCACCTACATAGCTGGGATTTTTCTGACAATTCAGAGCATGAGTTCTGGTCTGATGTCGAAGACATGCAATCGAATCTCAGAGACGGTAACTATGTCGAAGTCGGAGAGTTCCTCCATGTGGTTAGTATATCTCTTATGTTGGCAAGTCATCAGCTGATAGCGCAGTCCGCTCCTGATATAGTTGCACAGATGAAAGCTTACATTGACGGTCAGTTCATTCCAAACTTAACGGATGAGCGTTGTCGCAGTGTGAGGGATGGTTTTAGTCGCCATCTGGAGGCTTATGATGGACTTGGCTTCATCGGACGTGAGGATGCTGAATTTAAAGAGGTGTTGCATTACCTCCTCCAGAAGATGGCCGCATGGCACCAAGCTTGGCTGGCGAAAGATGCCGGCAAGCAACTTATAGAATACCTTGCTGATGACTGGATACGTTTCTTCGGAAACCTCACCGTCATCAACCACGCATCTGAGCAACGCTACTTGGCTATACCGATACTAGCGACCATTGATGTGCCGACCTTTGTCGATACTTGGTTCAGTCTATCGCGCAACGACGAGCGGCTCGTCGTCGGTAGCATGAAGGACCGATATGAGTACCGCCCTGAACTTTTGGATTCCGAAGGACCGTGGTGGCGTCAGGTGCAAGTTGAACTGATGCATCGGATTTCAATTTCAAAAAGCAAGCCGAGAAATGTTCAGGTTGGGGATCTGATTGACCACATCAACTCGTCAATAATTGAGAGGTGGGAACTACGGCAGTTCGAAGAATTCTTAAACGGCAACTCGGCCGACCTAAGCTGGATGACGCGAAAGCGGGTCAGTCACAAATAAGATCCAGAACAAATGATCCAATCATCTCGCGACCACCTGTGTCAGTTTCCTATGGTTTAGAATGGTATAGCTGCCAACGCAGCGAGCGACCGCTTCCCGCCCTTTACGCGATCTAATCGAACTCGATGGAGGCGAGGTTACGAACATACGAAGCAGAAAATCTGCCCGCGAGGCTGGCGGCTTTATTGTCGGCGGCCTCCGGCCGCTCGTAAAAGCGATAGACCGTGATCTCGATGATCGAAGGCATCACGCGGCCCTCCGCTGGAGAAGCGCCAGCTGTGCAGCATCGCGCCAGAACGGATCGACCAGGCGCCCCTCGGTCGCGGCCGCCTGCCTGCGCAGACGGTTGGCTTCGGCATGCTTGCCAAAATCGGCGAGATGCTGCGCCTCCGTGCGTTGCCTGCAGGCCAGGGTGACCACCGCCCGCGCTTCAGCATCGCTTGCGACGGGCTGAACCCAAGTCACGCCACCATTCGAAACCTCGCCAGCCATCACGAGCCCCTGAGCGGCATCAACCACCGCGATCAGCTGCGGCGTGAAGCCGAGCGCGGGATCATCGCCACAGGCAATGTCGCCGCTTCCAAGGCGCGTTGACACCAGCATCATCGCATCCACAAGGCTGTCACAGGTGCCGAGATCGACGCTGCGCTCGAAGGCCCACTGCTCGAGCGCGGGATCGAGATAGCGCGCCTCGCCGGAACAGCTGGCGGTCAGAGGATAGCGCTGCGCCAATTGAAGCTGCGCAAGGGCCTGGCTGATCAGCACCCGCCCGGCGGATCGAAACCCTTCAGTTGAACCAGAATAGGTCATCGCGGTGTCTCCACGACGGGCAGCGGAAGCCTCTCTCCCACCTCATGACCCGTCGCTTTACCGCGCCCCACCTCTTCCTCCCGGCCGCGCACAAGGCGCGCGCGGCCGAGATCAACGGAACCGACAGTCAGTCATCGCCATTGGTCAGATCTCGATGCCGCGTGGGATCGATCATGAACCCGAACAGACCGGGTTCATACTCGGACGACGGGACGAGGAAGCGGCGGCGCTCGACGCCCGGGCCACGCTGCCCGCCCGGCGTAGCCATGGTTTCCACGAAGCCGGGAAGGCGATTGGAACTGACCGCCGAGATCACGATCCAGTGGGCGGCGTGCTGGTGCTCGAAGATCTGGCGATCCCGCGCTCGGGATTCGCCCGGCTGAAGGGAGCGGCCATGTATGGCCTCCCAGGCGTCGGGCCAGTGATTGCGCAGCGTCTCATCGGCCAGACGGCGTTCATAGCCAGTGAAGAGACCCGGCAGGGCCTGCGCAACCGCTGCCCATTCGGCGTCCTCCTCGTAGAAGCCGGAGGAGGATCGCAGCAGCAGATGCACGCGGTCGTTCTGCTCTGGTGCAAGCTCGAACCCCCCATGCCCGGCCGTGGTGTGGCAGAGCACACCTTCACCATAGATCGTCGCGCCCTGCGACGCGCCCCATGGTGTATGGACCCGCGAGCCAACCTCACGTCGCCCGAGTGCAGCACGCTCACGCTGGTGTTCTGCGTTCTCCGCAACTAGCGCCCGGAAAGCGGCCTCGTCAGCCACATCACCGGAATGACCATAGAAGTCATCGCGCCGCCAAGTGTCGAGCGGGCGAGAAAGCCGCCAGCCCGTCGCCAGGAAATGCCGTCCCGCCCAGGTCGGCACCATCGCAAAGGCGGTGTCGCCAACGCGCGCGACCAGCAGGTCATCAGCGCTGCGACCAAACTCGACGACGGGCAGAAACCGGGAGGGAGAGGCGGGTATGATCGGAACCGTGGTGTTCATCCTGCGACCGTCTCCACGGCGTCGATGTCCTCGCCATTCAGAGCGGCGGTCAGCCATTCATGCGTACTGATCCAGCCGAGGCTCTTGCGGGCCCCGAGATCGATGACATGCGCCCCGCCACCGAAAGCCTCGACCCTGGGGCGAGAGCAGGTGTGAGCGAAGTCGAAGCCCCAGAGGCCGGAAAGGTTCAGCTCTTCGGCTAGGCGCAGCACGAAGTTGATGATGCCCTCGACATCGCCCTGATCATCATCATGGATCCAAAGCTGCGAGCCGCCCGGTCCGTCCTGCTGGATGAGATCAAAGCCGTTGAATGCAGGCTCAGCGGCATCCGCCTCTTCAGCGCACAGGCGGTGGAACAGCGCAAGCGCCTTGGCGGCATTCTCGGGCGATCCCGCATCAAGCAGGCAGGAAAAGTGGGTGAAGTAGTCGGCCATGACAGGCTCCTTGTCAAAAATGGAAAGCCCGGCGCGAGGCCGGGTCTGGTCGGAATTGGGCTGAAGGAAAGGGTCAGCTGCCCGGGGATGTGGGAGAACCTTGCGGCACTGCAGCGGCATGGGCGGCCAGCATCTGGCGATAGAACCGCCGCCGGGCGAGCCTGAGACCGGGATCCTTGCGGATGGTGGGATGGAAGGCGCGGGCAGCGGCACGCAGGACTGTGAACCCTGCGGCATCAGTTGTCAGGTTGAGAAGGGGATAGAATGGATCGGGAGGCGCCGTCGGGTCTGCAGGCAACGGCTCAACCTCGGCCTCGACCTTCGGCGTGCGCCCCATCCACGGCTCTGGACGGATCGCTCGCGCCCAGTCTGCGAAGCTCGGGATATGGCCGAGATCCTCGCGGACATGTTGCTCGCCCACCCAACGGGTCGGGATCACCCGGCCGGAGGAGAGGGTCAGCGTCTTGCCGAACACGGTTTCCATGAGGAAGATGCCCTCGGCATGGTGGCGCAAAGCGCGATGCCGGAAGTCCGCAAGGATAAGTTTCGAGGCATCGAACCAGGAATGCAGGTCGATGTAGTCGTCCACTGTGCCGCCCCATTTCTTCACCGAGGACAGGGCATGATGATAGGGATGTGCCATGTTCCCCGCCCTCAGAAGCTGTGGCTGAATTGCTCGGACGAGGTGAACCGCTCGTTGTAGTCGAGCAGGATCGTCTCGGCCTCGGCGTCGAAATGGAACGCGCCGAACGCGCCGTCGCAGTTCTCCCAGCCACCATGGCTGTCCGAGAGGAGGTCATAGGCCAGGGTCTCGACGGCCTCCGAGAGCGACATGCTGCTGGTCGAAATCTCGCTGATGCCCCAGCTGACCTGCGCTAGCGTGATTGCCGTGTCTGGCATCGGCACCACAGCATCACCATGGCGGGCGTCGATGTTTTCGACCTGCCCGCTGTCGCCAGCGCCGTCGAAGGTGACGATGATCTCGGTGATCCCGGCTGCGCGCATGGCCGCGAACAGGGTCTCCTTGTTCTGCGCCATTGCGGTCATGCTGAGCGTCTGATGCGCCAGGCGCGAGGCATCAAACTGCGCCATGGCGGCCGCCAGGCTGACTTCCGGGGTGGCTGCGATATCGTGGGTCATGGGATGTCTCCTGAGAGCAAAGGACAGGCGAAGCCGACCAGCGCTCTCTCTGGGACCGGAAGGCTCACCCTTCCTGGATCCCTCCTCGGCCTCTCCCGCGCCGGGGTTCATCCCGGCTCCGCCGCGCGGCGCGCGCCACAAGGCGGGTGATCGCGCGACCCCGGTGGACGGTGCGGCCCTCCGCGCAGGCCGCCCGAAGGGGTGAGGCGCTTGCGCGCCTCACTGCCAGGGGTCGATCTCGAGGGCGATGAGCGTCTCATCGCCATCATATTCATCGGCGGGCATGGCGGCATGGCTGCCATCGCCGGCCTGAAACACGACGATCGAGACCATCAGCGTAGCGGCGAGGCTGGCAGCGTATGCGGTGGCATCTTTCCTGGACATGGGACTGGCTCCTGTCTTTGGAGACGAGGGACCATCCCCCGCTCGACAGGCGCCCGAAGTGTCTGACCGGATCTGCAATCACCCTCGGGCGTTCGGGCCTTTTGCCCGAATCCCCGAGGGCGGCACGCAAAGCGTAAAGCCGACCCTTTACGGGTTGATTTCAAAGAGACGGATCGGACCAAGGTTTGCGAATGGAAGCGGGGATGGGGCATTGGCTCTGACAGGGGCCTGATCCCATGACGGGATGCCTCCGCTGCCGCAGGCCCTCGCGCTTCGCTGATCAAGGGTGTCGACGTTTTTCAGGCCAGATCA
This sequence comes from Pseudogemmobacter faecipullorum, assembly GCF_020539525.1. Lineage (GTDB taxonomy): Bacteria > Pseudomonadota > Alphaproteobacteria > Rhodobacterales > Rhodobacteraceae > Pseudogemmobacter > Pseudogemmobacter faecipullorum. The sequence goes on from NZ_JACDXX010000018.1 coordinate 67,375, forward strand.
CAGATTTGCGCCGCGCCGACGATGAATAGGGTGGCTTCCAACGGATGCCTGATAGCCCCCTGGCACTGGGCGCAAGTGCCGAGCCCGGCCCCTTTGCACCTAGCCGAGCACACCCGCTCGCCACCCCCGTCCGCAACCGCGACAATCTCAGTCTGAACAAGATTCAGGGCGCGTTACGTCGCACACTTGATTGGAAGAAAAACATAGCCTAATTTCTGACATATGAAGACTGTATCTGCCTCTGTTCCCGATAGGATCATGAAGCATGTCCGCGCAAGTGGACGCGGCAGCGTCTTTACGCCCAGCGACTTTCTGGACGTGGCGGCCCGTGGCGCGGTGGACCAGGCGCTGTCTCGGCTGACCAGGGCCGGAGACCTCCGGCGTCTCGCCCGCGGCCTTTATGACTTCCCCAAAACCCATCCAAAGTTCGGTGCCCTTAGTCCTTCCCCCGACGATGTGGCCAAAGCCCTTGCTCGCGAAACAGGATCAAACCTGCAGATTGACGGCCCACAGGCTGCCAATGCGCTCGGACTCTCGACGCAGGTCGCGGCGCAGAGCCGTTGGCTGACGGATGGGCCTTCGCGCCGTGTTGTTCTGGGGAAGCGGGTGATCGATCTTCGCCATACCTCGCCCAAGCATCTGATTGCCCCCGGCAGCCCGGCCGGAACGGTCGTTCAGGCCCTGCGCCATGTAGGTGCTGCACGGGCCTCTGACGTGATGCACGCGGCCAGCCGTCACCTCTCGGTCAGTGACAAAAAGGTTCTCGCCAGGAGCGCAACGCAGGCGCCCGCGTGGATGCGGGCAACCCTGCTCTCGATTGCCGACCCAAAACCTTCAGGGTCCGGCGCGGGAGCCGCGCTTGGATAAGGTTGCCCGCCTGTCGGCCGCGGACCATGCCGCGCCCCTTCCACTTGCCTGCGATGCAGCCTGATTCATGATATTTAGTCCAGAATTCTGAACATATTGATTCCTTTCGTCCATTTTTATGGCCTTCGGTTGACAGCGCGCGCGCGCCCATACATCATGCACATAATTATGGACGCGAGCTGATCCTGCGTTCAACATAATGAGCACGGCATAGGTCATGAAGCGCGAACGAAGCTATTCCCGTGTAACCCGCGAAGCGCTCGTCCTGCTGGGCAGGATGATCCGCATCGGCCGGCTCGAGCGTGGCCTGACCGCACAGGACCTGGCCGACCGCGCAGGCATCAGCCGCACCACCCTGTCCAATATCGAGAAGGGCGCGGCCGGGCCTGAGGTTGGCATCGTGTTCGAGGTCGCCGCTCTCGCCGGGGTGCCACTTTTTGGGCAGGACGCGGGCAGCTTGCAGATGCACAACGCGCATCTCGCAGAAAAACTCGCCTTGCTGCCCAAAAGCGTAAGGCACAAAGCCCGCGAGGTTGATGATGACTTCTGACACCACGCCCAAAGGCGCGTTTGTCTGGGTCTGGTTGCCAGGCGCAACAGAGCCTGTCGTGGCGGGGCGGCTTGACCAGGACGGCACCCGGCTGACCTATACCTATGGTGCCAGCTATCGGCGCAATATCCGCGCGGTTCCGCTTTACGAACCCGAGCTACCCCTGCGCGAGGGAACAATCGAACCCGCACCCGGCTTGGGCATGGCCAGCTGCATCCGGGACGGATCGCCGGACGCCTGGGGACGCCGCGTTATCATCAATCGGCTGACCGGCAAGAAACCCGATGCGCCCGATGTCCCGGACCTGAGCGAGCTCACCTTTCTGCTGCAATCGGGATCCGACCGTATTGGCGCGCTCGATTTCCAGGCCTCGGCCACAGAATATGTCCCGCGCCTGGCGACAGAGGCCTCGCTGGCCGAATTGCAGGAAGCAGCAAACCTGATCGAGAAGGGTGTGCCGCTGCCGCCTGCGCTGGATCAGGCCCTCAACCACGGCACATCCATTGGCGGCGCGCGCCCCAAGGCCATGATCAATGACGGCGGCCGCAAATTCATTGCCAAGTTTTCCGCCGGCAACGACACCTATAGCGTGGTCAAGGCCGAGTTCATCGCCATGCGGCTGGCCCGCGCCGCCGGACTGAACGTCGCGACGGTCGAGATGACCCGGGCCGCGCACAAGGACGTGCTGCTGGTCGAACGCTTTGACCGCACACATACGGACACTGGCTGGACCCGGCATGCGATGGTCTCGGCCCTGACCATGCTGGGGCTTGACGAAATGATGGCCCGCTACGCCTCTTATGAGGATCTGGCGGAATTGATCCGCCATCGTTTCTCGGAACCCAGGGCAACACTGCACGAGCTTTACGGGCGGATCGCGTTCAACATCCTTTGCGGCAATACCGACGATCACGCCCGCAACCATGCGGCCTTCTGGGATGGCCGACAGCTGACACTGACCCCGGCCTATGACATCTGCCCACAGGGGCGCACGGGCAGCGAAGCCTCGCAAGCGATGTTGGTCAAGGGTGAGGCGCGTGCCAGCACGCTTGCCACCTGTCTTGCCGCGGCCCCGGACTTCCACCTGAAGGAAAGCGACGCCGTGGCCCTAATCGAGCGCAAGATCGAAGCCATTGCAGCGGGCTGGCAAGCGGCCTGCGATGAGGCTGCGCTTACCCCGGTGGACCGCAGGCTGTTCGCCGGGCGCCAGTTTCTCAACAGCTTCGCACTTGAGGGGTTGCAGGGGCAGCCAGCGCTGGTGGATGCATATGAGGCCGCGCGAAGCGCTCTGATCGCAGACGCGGCAGTCTGAGAGGATGCATGAAGGCCCCGGCCTTTCGACCGGGGCCCTGGGCGGGGGAATTATTCCCCCCGGCGGCTGTTGGGGCGCGACCAGATCAGGCTCGAGCCCTCGCCGTCTTCGTCGTCGAAGAGGTTGGCGTAGATCGGGTGCGCAAAGCTCGGATCGTCCAGCTTCAGGCCCAGATAGTCCCGCCCCTCGTTCGAGCGCTTCGACCAGGCGGCGCCGATTTCCGCACGGCCCACCAGGATCCGGTGCGAGGGTGCGTTCTCGCCCGTGGCCCGCAGGTCGGGGACGATGCGCACGCCCTTGGCCTGCACGCTCAGGGTGACGATTTCGCCGGTGTATTCGTTGCCGGTCTTCTTGAAGGTGCCGATGGTCGCCATTGTCTGTCTCCATTCTCTCGTGTTCGGGCCCGCTCCATTGCGGCCTCGATGGCGATCTAGAGGCCGGGGACGACGGCCGGCGCAGTCCCGTCCGGGACCCTGACAGCACAGGCAGGGCTTTCTTGTCTTCCGCGAGGAATGACGGCACCGCCGGCAGGGGAAGAAAGTTCAACGACGCTGTTGCGCCGAGACGTCGAAGCGCGGCTTCCGCGCTGATCTTCGGCCAGATCAGCCCATCACAGAGGACGCATGCGAGCGGTCCCGTCACCTCCAGAGAGACAGGAGACAGCGGCGATCCTGAAGGAACCGGCAGGAAGACCCGACAGGCAACCACCGGCGATGATCACCCAGGCCACGAACATGTCAGTGCGCGCCCTTCCCCCTGACCTGCAGCCACGGGCACCGCACCGCATCAGACCGGATACTGGGCGGGCCACCTGATCGGCACCTGCCGCCCAAGTGCTCGACAGGGAAGAGGGACAGGGCAGAAAGCGCGATCAGAGCGGGCCACTGATCCGCAGAACCCACGGTCGAAGAGGCCGGAAAGAGGGAAAGACTGATCCCTGTGCGCTCATGACGACCCTGGGGAAAATGCCAACCAAAACGGCCCGGTCAAACGGCCGGGGTGACCGTTTCAAGCCACCTCATCCCACAGCCCCTCGGCGATTTCGCACGCAAGCATCGTTCGGGCTTGCAACAGCAGGTCCGCGCCACAAGTGTCTATGTGACCATAAAATCGGGCACGAAAACCGTCAGCCAGCCAGTCTGCATAGTGGCAGTACTCCCGCTGATCGAGCCGGAATACCCGCAAATCGTCCGCCCAGTGAGGCTTCGGTTCCACTACGACAGCAAGGCCATCGCGGGTCTCCTCCCAGGGCAAGCACCGCTCGGTAGGAGGGTTACTGCGATCTTCGGCGAAGATGGTGTCGATATTGATCGAACGCGACATGGGGACGTGCTCCAAAAGAAAAGCCCGGTCACGAGGACCGGGCAGGCTGGATTGAGAAGTGCAGAGCGACCGGAGCCGCCCTGCGTGCAGATCATTCGGCAGCGATGCTTTGCGTCGGCGCGTGCTCCTCGTCATCGGTGGGCTCATCGTCCTCGCCGTCGCCCGTGAGGAAGTCAGGCAAGGTTTCCGCTTCTGCGCTGCCCGCATCGGCCGCATCTGCGATGGCATCCTGATCGTCCATCCGCAGAGGCTCCGGCAGCCAGCCACTGCCTGCCAGCAGCCGTTCGGCTTCGGTCGCCATCTCGCCCTTCTTCAGATGGACGATCAGTTCCACCGCCTGCTCGCCAACACCTTCCCGCACGGCATCCAGGATACGCGCCTTGGTCACGCGGCCGAAGTAATTGGCGACCGTCGGCTTCCAGCCCGTCTCGACCAGGTCGAGACCCGTCATGCGCGCGAGACGATCTGCCTCCTGCATGCGGCGATCCAGGCCATGCTGGCTGATGCCATTGCCGCTGTAGGGGTTCGGACGCTCATAGAGCGCGTTGACCCCGAAGCTCAGGCAATGTGCCAGCAGAGCCTGTCGGCTGGCCTCGTCGAGAGCGTGCAGCCAGTCCCAGAGCCGGTCATCGCCGTCATCGAGCGGGATATCCGCTCGCCATGCCGCATGCCGCTCGTCGATGGCCTGCGCCGGGATCGAGTCGCCAAGATCCGGAGCCTGCACCGACAGATGCACTTCGTTGATACGGGCCTGCAGCGCATTGCCCGCACTGCGGATGCCAAAGCAGTCGAGCACCAAGCGGTGCAGCAGCGCCGTCATCGCGATGCGCGGGTTGTTGGCGACAGCATCGCGCAGCGCGAGGGTCCGGTGCGCGGTCAGTTCGATCACCAGGCGTTCCGGCAGCGGCTTGATCGCCTCTCCTTCGTCTTCCTCCTCTTCGGGCGAAGTCGCCGGCTCGCCCCCAAGCGTGATCACAGCACGCTGATGGCTGGTTTCTTGCTCGGCGCGCTGCAGAACCTCGCCGGTCTCGGGATCGACGATCTCGGGCTCAGGTTCCAGCGGTGCTTCATCCTCGGCCCGGACATAACCACGCTCGATCAGCAGCGTGCCGTCGACATCGAGGCTGACAAAGACCCCTGCCCGCGCCATCTGCGCAGGTTCGTAGATCATCGACCGCATCTCGAAGGCGCCGAGGGTCTTCTCGATCTCGCCCAGCCGGGCATCGACCTCATCGGGGTATTCTTCCGCTTGCGCATACTCGGCCTCAAGCCGGTCGTATTCGTCTCGCAGCGCCTCGCGGGTGGCGCGCTCATCCTCGGTCAGATCGACCGTGGTGCCGATCAACTGCCGCATGCCATAGACGTGGCTGTAGGGGAAGCTGACCGCGACCTCGATCCATTTCCAGCCCTCGGCGGCGATGATCTCGGCCTCGGCCTTCAGCTTCTCGTTCACCAGCCGGTCGAGCAGCACCGGATCCTGCAGCCAGCCGCCATCGTCCTGCTGGAAGAGGTCGCGCAGCACATAGCCGCCCGCCGCCTCATAGGCCTCGATGCCGACAAAGGTGACGCGCTTGTCGGAGGCCCGCACCGTGGTCTCGGTCAGCAGGCGGCGGATGTTGTAGGGTTCCTTCGACCAGCTGTCCTTCACCGCCTCCCAGACCTGAACCTGGCGCTCATGGTCCGAAGAGATGGTGAAGGCCATCAGCTGCTCCAGCGTCATTCCGTCCTCGGCATAGATCTCGAGCAGCGCGGGCGCGACCGAGACCAGCCGCAAGCGCTGTTTCACCACCTTGGCATCAACGAAGAAGGCGGCCGCAATGGCCTCCTCGGTCATGCCCTTCTCGCGCATGGCCTGGAAGGCGCGGAACTGGTCGACCGGATGCAGCGGTGCGCGCTCGATATTCTCGGCCAGCGACACCTCGTCGATCAGCACGTCGTCGGTTGCGTCGGACACGATACAGGGGACCGGGGCGGTTTTGGCGAGGCGCTTCTGCTTCACCAGCACCTCCAGCGCCCGGAAGCGGCGACCGCCGGCGGGCACCTCGAACATGCCGGTCTCGGTACCATCCTCGCCCAGAACCGGGCGGACATGCAGCGACTGGATCAGCCCGCGGCGCGCGATGGACTCGGCCAGTTCATCGACCGAAACGCCGGCCTTGACGCGCCGGACGTTGGACTGGCTCAGCACCAGCTTGTTGAAGGGGATGTCGCGCGAGGACGACAGGGTGATCTTCTGAACGGCAGTGGCCATGTCAGATACTCCGAGGACGGGCGCCGGGGAGACCCTCTCTCCGGCTACCAACCCGTCATGGAAAACCCCTCCCCCCTCTCCCTCTCCTGACCGGCGGCAAGGAAACGGTCGAACGGCCAAAGGCCCAGGCCATCTCGGGCATTGATCTGGAACGGATTTCCTTGGCCAGGGGGCAAGCCTGTGCAACAATAACACGATCCCGCCATGCGCCAGATCTTCCCTGCCAGCCAAAAAGGAATGATCATGTATCATCACATCCTGATTTCCACCGATGGATCGGAAACCGCCACCAAGGGCCTCGACCACGGCTTGACGCTGGCCAAGACCCTCGGCGCGAAGGTGACCATCGTCACCGTGACGGAAGCCTTCCCGATCTATGCGGCCGCCGCGGGCGGGGCATGGGTTGCACCCATCGAGGTCAGCGGCGGGTTCGAGGAAAGCCAGAAGGAACTGGCCGATGGCATCCTGAGAACTGCGAAGGAAGCTGCGGACAAGATCGGTGTAGTCGCCGAGGTTCTGCATATCCCCAATGCACAACCTGCCGAGGCGATTGTCGAGACGGCGAAAGCGCGGGATTGTAGCCTGATCTGCATGTCCTCGCACGGCCGGCGTGGCCTTGGTCGTCTGTTGCTCGGCAGCCAGACCGCCGAAGTGCTGGCCCACAGCCCGGTGCCGGTGCTGGTCGTCCGCTGAGGGCGAGTTGATATGCCTGCGCTGCGAGATGACCTGATGCCCGACACGCCACCATCCCCGGAGCCGTGCGTTGTCGGACGATGAACTGCCATCTTCATGGCTCGATCTTCTGCGCGACGCTGAGGGTCTGCCAGAAAATATCCTGTCCCTGATCGGTTCTGACGCGGATCCGGAGACAGAGCAGATCGCCGAGCGCCTGACGGATCGCGGGCTCTTCAGGGTCATAAGCGCAAAGCGTTACCAACTGACCGATGCGGGGCGCGAAGTTCTTGCCAGGTCGCCCCGGTCGAAGCTGCGCAATGCCAACGGCAAAAGCAGCTGGCTCGGCAGGCTGCTGTCACGGCGTTAATGCCGTACGTGCAGGCAAGACGACATACCCCTGGGCGGCATCCCGCCCAAGGCCCACCGCAAATCCTTGCGAGCAGAAGACGCGCTCCCTACTTCCTGGTCGGGCGAAGATGCCAGCGACAACAAGAACATATGGGCATGCTGACAATGCGCTATCTGCTTGCATATTATTCCGGCACCACCAGCCAATGGCGGTGCCTCGACACCAATCTGCTGCCGCAGCAGATCGACAGAGCCGAAGATCTGGCGGCGGCGCTGGAAAACGCACCGATGATCGCGCTGTCCTGGATGTTGGAGCGCCGCCCATTCGGCAGCTATCAGGCGACCGTAGACGGTAAGAGCGATGAATGCGTGATGGTCTATGAACTGGAGCCAACGGCGGCTTCACCGCTCGGCAATGGCACGGACTATGTCGGCCCCTGGTTGGAAATGTTCATGCAGACGAACGAGCCGATCGGAACAATCGCCCTCGGGGCAGGAAAGCCGATATCGAAGGAGGCGGCTATCGGCGCACTCCGGCAACTGGCGAGCACCCCGCTGCAAGCCTCAGATGAGGCATGCCAGCAGACCATAGGCTGCATGCGTGAATACGCACCGTCTGCGGCAGTGCACGCCGAAGCCCCGCCAGCAGTAAAGAAGCAGGAAACGGCTTGAACGGCCGCGCGACCAAAAATTGACGATTCCGGTCGCGCACCAAAGCTGACATGGTCATCGGGATCTAACAGGAGCGACCCCTATGACCACGATCAACGATATCGCCGCCAAAGTCGCGGAAGAGAATGGCCTGACCAAGGCTCAGGCCAAATCCGCTGTCGAGGCGGTCTTCAAAGCCGTGACCGACGCCGCCATTGCCGGTGAAGAAACCTCTATCCCGGGCTTCGGCAAGTTCAAGGTCAAGGAAACCGCCGAACGCGAAGGCCGCAACCCGGCCACCGGCGCAACCGTGACCATTGCTGCCTCAAAGAAGCTGGCCTTTACGCCTGCCAAGGCCGTGAAAGACGCGCTGAAGGCGTGAGGCCACAGGCAGACCAGGCGCCTCTGCTGCATGGACAGGTTTCCCCTTGCAGCAGAGAGCTATATCGCTCTCAGCCCTTCTCCTTGAGCCACTTCCGAATCCGGACTCGCGCATTGGCGTAGGGAGAAGACGTATTGAACTGGATCATCCGGCCCTTCGTCCATTTCCCATACCAGGGCCCGCCGTAGAGTTCGGCGTCGGACCGTGCGGAAATCGTGTTTACCAGCCGGGTCTTGGCCTCGGTCAGGCGTGCCAACAGACTGACCCAATCCAAAGCCTCATGATCCCGGTAGAACTTCTGGGCCAGCAGACCGAGTTCATTCCATTTGAACCCGGCCTCGGGAAAATCGACCGGCTCGCCCCGGTCGTCACGATCCAGCCACTTGAGCACCAAATCGTTCCACCCGATCAGATAAGCTACCAAATCGGCTGGGCTCATCATTGTCCCCGCCGCGTGCCCCGCGAGTGATGCCTCCCTTGCACGGTCAGTTGAACCCCTCGCGAGATCGATGGTGAGGCGATCAAATGTCGTCGCAATCGCCTCCAGTAGCTCGGCTTTTGTACTTGGAACCACCATCCGGCTCTTCTCCGTCATTCAGCTACAATTCTTAACGGTGTATCTGACTGGCGTTTCAAGTGAAGGATGGCAAGCCAGACCCGTGTCCGATGAGTATTTGGCGACCTGTCGCTCAGAGATCACCGCGAGCACGCAGACTGATCTCACGCCCTGCCCCGACGATGATGTGGTCATGCAGGGTAAGACCCAGCGTTTTGCAGCCCTTCTGGATCTCCTTCGTCATCTTCAGGTCGGCATCAGACGGTTCGGGATCACCACTGGGGTGATTGTGGACCAGGATCAGCGCCGATGCGTTCATCAGAAGCGCACATTTCAGAACCTCGCGCGGATAGACCGGCACATGATCGACGGTGCCGACCGAGACCCGAACATCGGAAATCAGCCGGTTCTTTCGGTCAAGGTAGAGAACATGAAAGCACTCGACCTCACCCCGTACCGCGATGGCACAATAGTCCAGCACAGCCTGCCAGGAGGTCAGCAGCGGGTTTTGGTTGAAATAGCGCGCAAGAATCTCACGCGCCTCAAGGATGACGGTTTGCTCCTGCTCAGTCATCGGCCCGCCCTCCGGCCCCGCCGGCAAGCGTTGCGCCCCCGTTGTCGTCATCATCTGACACGACGAATTGGAATTCTTGGGTGATGAAGTCGTTGAGCCGGATCGCCAGCTCCATATTCGTGGCAACCGGAAGGCCGAGCGCCATGAAGGCGGCATAGTTAGCGGTATCCACTTTTTCGTCAAAGGTTTGCATCAGGGGTCTCCCGGAATGGGTAGCCCACTGCCCGCATCTATGACGCCGCGAGCGCTTGGGCCGGGAATGGGAAGGGACGCGGCAACCGAGGACCAGCAGCCGGGCTGCCGCGTGATGATGGGACGAATGGGTGCGCGACTGGTGTCAGCCCGCGCGCTCCAGCAGCTTCTTGGCCTTGCCCTCCAGCTCAAGCCGGGTGTCCTGTTGGGTCTTGTCCCGCGCGAGACGCGTGATCCCCTGAACAAAGTCGAAGATGCTCTCGGCCGGGTGCCCCTCCTCGACCAGGACCTTGTCGATGATCTTGCCCGCCTCGAGCTTCGAGAAGCCGCGCTTGCGCAGGAAGGTTTCCCGGTCCTCGTCGGTCCGGGCCACAATCTGCTGACGGGCCGCCTTGATCCCGTTGATGAACCCCGAGGGCGAGGAATTGGCAAAGCGGGTCAGCGCCGGTGCAGCCTCATGCGCGAAGCGGGAGGCGGCGTATTTCGAGTGGCGGATGGTGATCTCCTGGAATTCTTCCTGACCCCAAATGTTCCGGTTCTGGCACACAGCACGCAGGTAGAAGCTGGCAATCCCAAGGGTCTTGGCCCCGACCTCCGAGTTCCAACAGTAGAAGCCGCGGAAGTAGAGATCCGGCGATCCATCGGGCAGCTTGCCCGCCTCGATCGGGTTGTGATCGTCCACAAGGAAGATGAACACATCGCGATCCGAGGCATAGAGCGTGGTCGTGTCGCGGGTGATGTCCACGTCCGGGTTATAGACCCCGGTCGACCAGTCCAGAGTACCCGGCACCTTCCAGCGGGTATCCCCAGTGCCATTGCCCGCGATGCGTTGCACAGCCTCGACCAGCTCATGGTCATAGATCCGGCCATAATCCGGGCCGGTCACCGCGCGCAGCTCGGTCCTGCCGTCTTCGGTCTCGAAGGTCTTGATCTGCTCGGCGCGGTGACCCGAGAGGCCATACTGCAGATTGATCCCGGCCAGAGGTGCCGGCAGTTGGCGCAGATACGACGCCGGCGCTCCAACCAGGCTGGCGAGTTGACCAAAGGCCCAATGGGTCGGTGCCAGCGGTGCATCCGCCTTCGGCAGGATCAGCTGCAGCCGTTCGGAATTGTCGCGACTGGCCTCAACATGGATCTTTGCCGTCTCGACGATCCGTGACGTGCTGCGCTCCGAGCGCGCCTTGACCGAGGCCCAGAGGTCATCGAGCGAGAGATAGCGCTCATCATCAGGCCGATTGAACCATTCGGACGACA
>NZ_JACDXX010000019.1 GCF_020539525.1 Pseudogemmobacter faecipullorum
CGGAGCGCCAGCAGCTCTTCCCGATCATGGGTCATAAGCCAGCCACCGCACAAGCAACCGTCCCGCTGGTGGCACATGAATAAAGCTGGTGACTGCTCCCACGTCTCACCGTCGTAAAGAGGCAGCTTGGCATACTCTTCCGCAGCCCAAATTCCAGGCTCAACGTCTTTTCGGTAAGGGCAAGAGCCGCAGGGAACCTTTGGCGGTTTGAGCATGGTGTTGCCTCCAATTTATTTTGCCCATTATGGGCTTTTTTTATTGTCACGTCAATTAGTCTGTTATATACCCTGTTGCATAGATCAAATCAGCCGGAGGAACTTGAATGTCGCGCCCTGAACTGAGCTACCGTGAACTCGCCACCATCCTTGCCGCTTTGCGCCTTTGGCAGCGCACTGACAACCGCGCTCACATCGAAGAGAGCGTGATCGCCACCGACTGCGAAACTATGCTGGCGCTGGACAACGATGAAATTGACGCGCTCTGCGAGCGCCTGAACGCTTGAAAGGACCGCAGCCATGACCGCGATCATTCGATATGAGCCAAAGGCCCGCAATCCTGCTTTCAGCTATCCGGTGATCCGCTGCTCGTGTGGCTGCGCTGTCCACTGCGAAGATGGCTGGGCAAATGCCTGCGACCGCTGCGGGACCGAGTTTAATGGGTCAGGCCAGCGGCTCGCGCCTCGTGCCTTCTGGGGCGAGGAAACAGGCGAGAGCTTCGCCTGATCCTGCCCAGAACCATTCAACGGGATGGACTATAGGAAAAGCCGTAGCCTCTGGTCTGCGGCTTTTCCATGTTCGAGGACTGGTAGCGCTCCACCGAGGCCAGAACCTTCTCTGCCTCGTTCTGATCCAAGCCATAGGCTCGATCTAGCAGACGGGTTATGTCTGCCCTGTCGCCAGCCTGCTGCGGCACAAACAGAGCTTTGCCCGCTGCCGTGTAGATTTCAGGGTCACGGCCAGAGGCAATGTCCCGCTGCTGCATAGGCTCATAATCAGCGTCCGCAAGTCCTGTGTGGATCGCCATAAAGGCTGCTGCCTTATAGTCAGTGTCCAGCGCCATCGAGCTGACATTGCGGGTGACATGCTGGACCATCCCCTTGCCGGTCAGGATCGGCAATGACACGTCTTCGCCATCCGCTGTCCTGCTCTGCTCAACATAGGTCTCCGGCTTTACCATCCCCCTTTCCAACTCACGGAAATGGACAGACAGGCCATCGCCCTTTTCGCCGTCGCGCTGAATCAGGTAGGCGTGAAAGTATCCTTCCTTCTCGGCATCCCCAGTGTCATTAAATCCCCACGGGATCGGCTCATTCCTGTTTCGGAAACTGCGCTCATAGCTCGTCACCGCATCATCCAACGTCATATAGCGACTGGTATGGCTGGATTTGGCGACTTCATCCAACATGCCGTGCGGCACGAAAACCGTCACCTCTCTGTTATATCCTGCGCCATCGTTTTGAAGAGCATAGCTCGTTACCGGATCAAGATAGGCTTTGCGCATAGCCTCATAGCCCAGCAATTCGTCAGCCAGCGCCATCGCCTTTTCAGCATCTGTTCTGATCGTTTGATAGGCCACAAGCTCCGCACCGATCTGCTGAATCAGCGCCTGCCTGGTTTCGTAGAACTCGTCCACGAAATCGGCGGGCAGCTCTGGGAAGCGCTGCTGAAAGTCCTCCTTGCTGTCCCCCATGATCTGCCCAAGCCCATCCAGATATTTCTTGGCTTCCATGCGGTTATCAGCATCCTCGGGCCTATAAAGCTCGTAGGTCGGATAACTGTAGGGGGTGGTGCTGTCAGAAATCACATGCTCTGGGATTTCCGCCATGAAGCGCTGCGTATTCCTGTAGATGTAGTCATACTCAAGCGAGTGGCGACCCGTGTAAGGGTTATCTATCGCTTCCTCCAGGCTGGCAAAAGAGAAGCTGGAGACTGTCAGCTCGTTCTCTCTTGTCCTGGAATCCACCGTTTTCACCCCAGGGTGAAAGCGATCCCCGATCTGCATGACAATCTGGGTCTCTTCGTCAAGGAAAGCGTAACCCATTTGCTTTGTCTCGGGACTGGACCAGACCAGCTTGCGCTCATTCTCGCTGTCGAGGTGCTTATACTTCGCCAACTCGGGTTCAACCCGCTCGATGATTTGAACTGTCTGCGCCACAAGATCCCGAACGAACACGTCGGGCAGCTCTGGGAAGCGCTCGCGCAGGTTCTTTTCGGGGTCATCGCCCATCAGCTCTTTCATTTTGCTCATGTAATGGGCCGCAATCATGCGGTTTTCGGCCCTCTCAGGGGAATTGAGCTTCGGAGGTTCGTTTATCTCTGGGATGCCTCTGTAGATCACAGAGGGAGGCACTGCATCGAAACCGCCCGTCATTTCCGCAATGTAGGCATGTTCAAACTCATTACCGCCCAGATAGAACTTTTGCCGCGCATCCTCTAAATTGCTGAACGAGAATGCGGACCAGTGAAGGCTCTCTGCTGATGTTCGCACATCGCTGCTGATAAAGCCTGGATGATACCTCTCACCCACTTTGACAACGACGGCTAGGCGCTCTTCCTCCGGCCTCGGTCTCTCCCAGCGTCCTTCCCAGACAATAGGGGGTTGGGACGCGGCCTCCTGCGCCATGCGCAGGCTTTCTTCAGCATAGTATCTCTCAAGCTCCGCCTCTTCGTCATAATCGACAGGCGGCTCTTGAGATGCGATCTGATGACCGGCTTCGGGAAGACGTGCCATAGCTCCTACCCCCTATTCATGCGTCGGCTGTTAGAGCGATGCCGAACTGTTCCATGCAGACCACAGCCAGATGCTCAAACGGCAGCTCAAGATCGTCGGCCACCTGACGCAGCAGGCTCTTCGGGGCGCGAGCCATGATCTGTCTCAGTTGAGCAAAGCTCTCGTCAGGGAAGTTGCGACCTAGCAGGCAGGCCAGCAGGATATGCAGCTCGATCTGCCCCTGATTGACCGAGACCCGCGCCAGTTTGCGCAGGCTCTCGGGAGGCGACTTCAGGATTTGGGCTTCTGCGTCAAGCATGGGTGGTCTCCACAAATGAGTGCGATGACCATAGCGTAAACAATCAAATTGTTATTTACTACAAATAACCGATCACGGGTTTTAGAAACCGACAACGGGCCGAATATGAACACCGCTACCGGACCTTCAAAAAAGCATGTTTCCTTGCCGATCTGGCGTCGGGCGATCCTTGCCGCATTTCGGACCCGAGCGATCTGGACCGAACAGGCCGCTAGACTGTGCGAAGGACCGTGCATCGTCATCTGCAACCACGGCTCGATGCTGGATGGCCCACTTTTGGCCTTATCCTCCCCGATCCCCATGACCTATGCCGTCACACCGGCCTATGCCATCCAGAACCCTTGGACGCGGCGCGGATTGGCCGCTCTGAGCCGCATGGGCTTGGGTAGGGTCATTCCCCTATCCCAAACACATTCCCTCGCCCTGCGGGGCCTCTGTGCGGCGCTACAGCGTGGGGAGAGTGTGATGATCTTCCCGACGGGTCAGATAGCCCCTGGCCCCGAGCTGGCTGGGTATCAGTGGCTGCACAGGAAAACGGGTGCGCCTGTCTACCGCGTCCAGATTTCAGGAGCCGATCGCTCCCGACTATTTGCGGACGGCGGCACGAGGCTTTGGCCTGAGATTACCGTCACCATCTGACAAAAAAAGCCGGAGCAGTCACGCTCCGGCAGTCATCACCACAGGAAGAAAATTTACTGGGCCTGATCTGCCACCAGATCGTTGATCTTGTTCGGCATGAAGCCTGCCCAGTGGTCATCATCGGCAATCACCACAGGAGCCTGCCGGTATCCGAGTGCCTGAACCTTCGCCATCGCCTCTTCGTCTTGGGTCAGGTCCACGGTGTCATATTGGATCTTCTTCGCATCCAGCGCCCTTTTCGTCGCCACGCACTGCACACAATCCGGTTTCGTGTAGAGAGTTACCGCCATCGTCTTTTCCTCAGATCATACGACCGATTTGAGGCCCTTTAGGACCGTTGCTGTCACACGCCGATCTGCTGGCCGGAGCAGAGATTCACCCGTCGCAGGGTTACGGACCATGCGCTCGCCGCGCTCGCGGCAGGCCACTTTCACGATCCCAGGCAAGGTGACGCTGCCACCATTACCGATTTCGTCATGCACAACTTCCGTCAGCGCATTGAGGATTTTCGAGACCGTGTTTTTGTCCACCTCTGCCGTCTCTGCGAGCTGCACGATCAGTTGGGTCTTGCTCAGTCCGGTTGCCATCAGTTTTCACCCTGAAAGTTGCTGTTTGGTCAGGAATAAGCGTAAATTTGCATTTTATTCTTTACAACCTTTTTAGTCGCTACCCTCGCTCAAAGAAGCCATGATGCGGCCGATTTTCTCCCCATCGCAGCGTGTCTTTGCCAAAGCGGGCGTTTACAGCATCCACCAGCTCCGAGACCTTTTCCCCCGTGGTCTTCTCCGCAGGCCGAAGCGGGGCGAAGAGATCACCGGCGCGATCGGCCAGCAAACTCACATCCCCGAGCTGCACAGAAACCGAAATCGCCTGCCTGGGCCTGTGCCGCCGCCAAATAGCCTCCCAAAGCTGCCGGTGCAGCTTGAGGAAGTAAGCAGTGTCCTGCGATGCCTCGCACCGAAGACGCAGACTAGCCCCGCCCTCGGGCAGAAAACTCACCGATAGCGAAAATGATTTTGCGACACGTCCATCCCTGCGCAGGCGGGATGCTGACTTTTCGACCAGCCAGCGCCCTACCAGATAAGCCTGGCTGATTGGCCTGCTGTCGGGCGCCAGAACCTTACTGTTGCCGTAGCCATGCCTTTCCGTCGTCACGAGGGGAATATCCGCTCCCTGTAAGGCACGAACAAACCGCTCCCCTTCTATCGACCCCCAGATCAGCCGTGCGTGGCGGGGATCGAGCCGGTAAAGCGCTTCAATGTCCCAGACGCGGGCCTTGTAGAGCTTGGCCTTCACACCTTTGCTGATCCCAGGCAGATCATCGAGTTTAAGGTGAGAAAGCCGCTGGGGCATGTTGCGTGGACTCAGCCACTGACAGCCATCTGGCTTTTCCAATTTTCCGGCGATCTTTGCCAGCAAGGAATTTGGCCCAATTCCAGCAGATAGACGGATGGATTGGCCGATTTCAGTTGCGATCCTCTGCTTCATTGCCTTCACCAGAGCCACCGCACCATCCAGCTCCGACGCGGCCCCGCCGAGCCGAAGCTGAAACTCGTCAACACTGCGGATGCGCTCAAGCTCTGCCATCTGGTCGAGGATCGCAGCGATGCGCAGGTTGTATTGGACATAGAGCCGGTGACGACTGGGCAGGAAAACGATCTCGGGACAGAGCCTCTTGGCATCGCGCACAAGCGTTCCCGTTTTCACGCCAAAGGCTTTCGCCTCATAGCTCGCAGCAACGCAGGCCCCATTGGTCCCGTCAACTGCCGTGATGGCGACGGGTCTGCCGCGAAGGGCTGGGTTCTCGTGCTGCTCCACCGAGGCAAAAAACGAGTCCATATCGAGGTAAAGTGTCCGAAATTCTCCCATAGCAGTCTGGCCGTTTCACTGGTATTTGTTCGCTAATTGTTCTTTTCGTTTATGAGGTGTGCAGATGGATCGCAAGTCGCAACTGGCAAACGTGGCCTTCGGCGGTGACTGGGCTGAACAGATCATCCCCCGCGAGACTGCCCAAGGCGCAATCGAGACCCTTGAACGCGCCGTGCGAGGTTGCAGGTATGAGGACTATAGGACTGACGCAGTGCGCGATGCGCTGGAAGTCGTGAGAGTGAAGCCTAAAGGGGATCTTCTAGCTTCGCGCTTCTGGAAAGCCCTCTCAAACCAAAACCCCGCCCTGCGCGAGCAAGAGGCGAGGGATGCTTTGCGTCTTATTAGGTCGGCTATCGGTGTAGCTGTTAAAGCTCAATAGCTTTTTGCGGCCTCGGTAGGGGTCATTATTAGGGGCATTCCGAGCGCTGCGAGCTGATCCCGATATTTCTGAAAGTCTTTGGTGTTACTGGTAACGAAAACATCACGCTTTGCATGAATGTGAGAATATGCAGAGATCACATCGCACCAGACATTGCGCCACTTCGACAGGGCCTCTGACTGTATGGCATCATCAGTCAGCTTTTGCCCTTCCGGCAGGTGATCTATTGGCTTGATTGCGACATTTGGAGCCATGATAGCCCAGAGAGCCGACTTTAGCCGGTCAAACTCTTCGGCATCTGAAACCCAAAATGCGTTTCCGAAGTAACTCAACCCTACGATTGCAGGCATTGGCACAAGGGGCAGGTCATCCAGCCCCAGTGCTTTGACCCTTTCAAAGAATAATTTGGCATTGCCTGGAAAGAGTTTTGATTTCGTATTCTCAGAAGCCGAAGCGGCGAGCAAAGCCACTTCTATCTCCTGCCTTCTGTGAGCATCTACCAGACTCTGAACGCTTGCCGCCTGCGGTCTTTGCTCTTCAAGTTCGATCACACAGTTCCAGTCTAGTGTGTAAGTTTTCAAGATGCCCCCAGCATGTTTCCACCACCCTAAAAGCGATAAAGCACTGCCTTTTGTCTGTCGAACAATCTCTCCGCTACTATACCGGCAGGCAAGATTTTTTCAGGCCAGTCTTCTTCCTTGAACCAGTCATACTCGCTCACATCTATCAGTTGTTCTCTTGGCAGTATAATCGGGACCGGCCTGAAACCAAAAGCGCGAGCGGCGGGAAGTCTATGTGATCCTTCTAGGGCCAGATACCGGCTTCCAATGCCGACCACCTTAATAACCGGCCCACCCAGTTCTTCCATTTTCGCCATGATCTCGACCAGCTTATCAAGATCAGGTTCACGGATAGAATAAATCTCCATACACCCCCACCTTTTACAAAATTACTCGTTGGCGTCTTTGCCACCCTTCGGAAACTTGGTGCGATAATCTTCCGAGATCGCTGAGTAGCGTTGATATATGACCTTTGCTCGTTTCAGCTCACCACCCGAGACCAGCCCACGTTCAATAAGGCGATCAATCGCCACCATCCGAGATCGGATAAACTTGATACCAACAGGAAGCTCAGGAAGATCGCTCACCGACACCCAAGGTCCGAACCGGACATTGTTGATTTTCTCCGCAGCCCTAAGTCCCCAGTTCTCTTCACCAACGACAGGTGCAAGCTCTTCGGCTTTGTCTTTCACGCCTTTGAGCCAGAGCATCTGCTTGACCAACACAGATTCAGCGCGATCAAAGTAAAGGTTCAGCAGCAGCCTGGACGCAGGTGAAACCTTATCCTCGCCGCTCTCTTCGGCCTTCACCCAGCGGCTCAATGTGCGCCGGTCTACGCCCAACAGGATCGCGGCTTCGTCGCGGTCCCAGCCAAATGTTTCCATGAACATTTTGAGTGGCGGCTCTGGCCGCACAGGGGTCGTGGGGAAGGGGTCTTTAAGGAGCATAGCGGTCCCAGCCAATGTGAAATCTGCCTGCGTTTATCACAGCGCTCTGTCTATCACACTGTCTTTTTTTGCCCATCCTGTCCATAATTTTCGGCTATCTCAGTTACTCTTTCGGCGGATGATGGGACTTCTTTAACAAATGGCGCAGGTGCTGGCCTGAAATTGCGCTCGATCGCTCCCTTCAACAGTGTCTCGATCTCGGTCTGCGATGCAGATGCTTGGATCTCCACCAGCTCGATACCGGCTTGGCGCAACGCCTCTTTCTTTAGAACGTCGCGCTTGGGTGCGGACTGTCCGACGTAGTGAACCGTCCCGGGATTGTCGGAGACCTAAAACTCTGAGACAATACCCTTATGAAAAGCAAACAATACCCAACAGAAGTTAAGAAAAGAGCCGTCGAATTACTGATTGAATCACAAAAAGATTATCCCTCATTATGGGCGGCTATCCAAGCCATCGCCCCCAAATTTGGCTGCACACCCGAAACCCTACGCTCATGGCATCAAAAGCACCTAGCTAAGCAAAATCCTGTGACCGTTAGCACTGAAAGCCAAGCGGCTCGTATCGCTGAGCTTGAGCGAGAAATCAGAGAACTCAAACAAGCGAACGAAATTATTCGAAAGGCAGCCGCTTTTTTCGCCCAGGCGGAGCTCGGCCGCCCACACAAGTGATGGTCAAATTCATTGATGATGAAAAAGAAAAATATGGGGTCGAGCCGATTTGTAGAATACTGCCAATTGCCCCATCTAGCTACTATCGCGTCAAAGCTGAACAGGAAAACCCAGAGAAGCAAAGTCGACGCAAACAAAGCGACAAACACCTCATGGCACAAATCAAACAGATTTGGCAAGACAGTGGCTGTCGTTACGGCATTCGTAAAGTCTGGCACAAGCTTAAGCAAGATGGCATGCCAAAGCTTGGTCGCTGTACCGTTGAACGCCTTATGAAACAGCTAGGTATTCAAGGCGTATGGCGAGGCAAAGGCAAAATCACCACCAAACAGCGACCAGGACAACAAAGTCCCGATGATTTGGTCAAACGCAACTTTACTGCAGATAGCCCAAACAAGCTGTGGGTGGCTGACTTTACCTATATCAAGACCAAAACAGGCTGGGTCTATACCGCCTTTGTCATCGACGTATTCAAGCGAGTTATTGTGGGTTGGAAAGTATCGAATCATATGGACACTCAGCTAGTTCTAGATGCCCTAAATCAAGCATTAGACGCTAGAGGCAGACCAAGCGGAGTAATTCATCATTCTGATAAAGGTAGTCAGTATCTATCGATTAAGTACGGTGAACGGCTTAAACAATCGGGGCTTGCCGCATCAGTCGGCACGACAGGTGACTCTTATGATAATGCCCTAGCTGAAAGTGTGAATGGGCTATATAAAGCGGAGGTGATTGATTATTTGAAACAGGAATGGGATGGCGTAAATGATGTTGCGCTAGCAACCCTTGATTGGGTACACTGGTACAACCATGAACGATTGCATTCTACCAATGGATATGTATCGCCTGTTGATGCGGAAAATATCTACTATTGTTCATTAATTCCGTCAGGCTATGCTGCCTGACTCAAGCAAACCTGTCTCCGATAAAACCAGGACGGTTCACTGGGATTTTTATGCCCTTTTGGGTTTTTGAATGGAGGAAAATCACATGAAAATTATTAATATTGGAGTTTTAGCTCATGTTGATGCAGGAAAAACTACCTTAACAGAAAGCTTATTATATAACAGTGGAGCGATTACAGAATTAGGAAGCGTGGACAAAGGTACAACGAGGACGGATAATACGCTTTTAGAACGTCAGAGAGGAATTACAATTCAGACAGGAATAACCTCTTTTCAGTGGGAAAATACGAAGGTGAACATCATAGACACGCCAGGACATATGGATTTCTTAGCAGAAGTATATCGTTCATTATCAGTTTTAGATGGGGCAATTCTACTGATTTCTGCAAAAGATGGCGTACAAGCACAAACTCGTATATTATTTCATGCACTTAGGAAAATGGGGATTCCCACAATCTTTTTTATCAATAAGATTGACCAAAATGGAATTGATTTATCAACGGTTTATCAGGATATTAAAGAGAAACTTTCTGCCGAAATTGTAATCAAACATAAGGTAGAACTGTATCCTAATATGTGTGTGACGAACTTTACCGAATCTGAACAATGGGATACGGTAATAGAGGGAAACGATGACCTTTTAGAGAAATATATGTCCGGTAAATCATTAGAAGCATTGGAGCTCGAACAAGAGGAAAGCATAAGATTTCATAATTGTTCCCTGTTCCCTGTTTATCACGGAAGTGCAAAAAACAATATAGGGATTGATAACCTTATAGAAGTGATTACGAATAAATTTTATTCATCAACACATCGAGGTCCGTCTGAACTTTGCGGAAATGTTTTCAAAATTGAATATACAAAAAAAAGACAACGTCTTGCATATATACGCCTTTATAGTGGAGTACTACATTTACGAGATTCGGTTAGAGTATCAGAAAAAGAAAAAATAAAAGTTACAGAAATGTATACTTCAATAAATGGTGAATTATGTAAGATTGATAGAGCTTATTCTGGAGAAATTGTTATTTTGCAAAATGAGTTTTTGAAGTTAAATAGTGTTCTTGGAGATACAAAACTATTGCCACAGAGAAAAAAGATTGAAAATCCGCACCCTCTACTACAAACAACTGTTGAACCGAGTAAACCTGAACAGAGAGAAATGTTGCTTGATGCCCTTTTGGAAATCTCAGATAGTGATCCGCTTCTACGATATTACGTGGATTCTACGACACATGAAATTATACTTTCTTTCTTAGGGAAAGTACAAATGGAAGTGATTAGTGCACTGTTGCAAGAAAAGTATCATGTGGAGATAGAACTAAAAGAGCCTACAGTCATTTATATGGAGAGACCGTTAAAAAATGCAGAATATACCATTCACATCGAAGTGCCGCCAAATCCTTTCTGGGCTTCCATTGGTTTATCTGTATCACCGCTTCCGTTGGGAAGTGGAATGCAGTATGAGAGCTCGGTTTCTCTTGGATACTTAAATCAATCATTTCAAAATGCAGTTATGGAAGGGATACGCTATGGTTGCGAACAAGGATTATATGGTTGGAATGTGACGGATTGTAAAATCTGTTTTAAGTATGGCTTATACTATAGCCCTGTTAGTACCCCAGCAGATTTTCGGATGCTTGCTCCTATTGTATTGGAACAAGTCTTAAAAAAAGCTGGAACAGAATTGTTAGAGCCATATCTTAGTTTTAAAATTTATGCGCCACAGGAATATCTTTCACGAGCATACAACGATGCTCCTAAATATTGTGCGAACATCGTAGACACTCAATTGAAAAATAATGAGGTCATTCTTAGTGGAGAAATCCCTGCTCGGTGTATTCAAGAATATCGTAGTGATTTAACTTTCTTTACAAATGGACGTAGTGTTTGTTTAACAGAGTTAAAAGGGTACCATGTTACTACCGGTGAACCTGTTTGCCAGCCCCGTCGTCCAAATAGTCGGATAGATAAAGTACGATATATGTTCAATAAAATAACTTAGTGTATTTTATGTTGTTATATAAATATGGTTTCTTGTTAAATAAGATGAAATATTTTTTAATAAAGATTTGAACCGTCCCGGGATTGTCGGAGACCTAAAACTCTGAGACAATACCCTTATGAAAAGCAAACAATACCCAACAGAAGTTAAGAAAAGAGCCGTCGAATTACTGATTGAATCACAAAAAGATTATCCCTCATTATGGGCGGCTATCCAAGCCATCGCCCCCAAATTTGGCTGCACACCCGAAACCCTACGCTCATGGCATCAAAAGCACCTAGCTAAGCAAAATCCTGTGACCGTTAGCACTGAAAGCCAAGCGGCTCGTATCGCTGAGCTTGAGCGAGAAATCAGAGAACTCAAACAAGCGAACGAAATTATTCGAAAGGCAGCCGCTTTTTTCGCCCAGGCGGAGCTCGGCCGCCCACACAAGTGATGGTCAAATTCATTGATGATGAAAAAGAAAAATATGGGGTCGAGCCGATTTGTAGAATACTGCCAATTGCCCCATCTAGCTACTATCGCGTCAAAGCTGAACAGGAAAACCCAGAGAAGCAAAGTCGACGCAAACAAAGCGACAAACACCTCATGGCACAAATCAAACAGATTTGGCCCAGCTTTCCCTTGGTGCTTGGCAGCTCAAGGAGCGCGGCATCGAGGTTGCCGCCGTCCGTGTCTGGCACGAGGTCAAGGACCTTGCCGCCGAGGTCAGGCAGGTGGTGCAGGAGCTGACCGGACAGGTCCGCGATTGGCTGGACCGTGCGGCAGAGCACGTCATGGATCGTCTGGGATCAGGGCAGTCCGAGCTGGCGCTTGCCGGAGGGCGTGACGGCCGGGACCAAGAACCTGACTTTGCCGCACGGTTGAAGGCATCATGGGAAGCCTATCAGGGCCGAGAGAAGGTTCAGGAAGCCGCCACGTCGGAGCAAGAACGGGAAGCCCCGCAGGATTTTGCAGCACGTCTGCGCGAAGCAGCGGAGGGCGTTGATCGTGATGCTCTAGCGGATCGCGCCGCCGCGTTGCGCGAGGGCCGTGAGGCCGAGGAACGGCACACCGCACAGGAGGCGGCGCGAGAACAGGAACGGGTGAAAGAGCTAGAGCGCCAGCAAGAGATTGAGCGGGAAGCGCATCGCGACCGAGGGCATGGGATCGACCGATAAGAATAGCTTCAACAAACGGTCCATTTTGGGAGGTGTCTGAAGACGATGGTTCGTCGTGTATTATGACCGTTTCGGGTCATGGATTTAAGACCGTAACCCGAAAACATTTTAGCACGTAATCACGCTGTTCAGCACTGATCATCAAGTCAGAGAGTGCATCGGCCTGAGTAAGGTCTAGTTCTTCGATCTCGGAATGAGCTAAATTTGTGCAGACAAGCGACGCATTCCTTATCGAGGCCCCGTTTAAGTTTGATCCAACGAACTTGACGGAGGTAAGATTACATTTGTTGAAATTGGCACCACGAACATCACAAAATTCGAAAGTGCTACCCTCTAGGTCCTGTCCCGTAAAGTTGGCTTCAAGAAAACGCGTCCGATAGCACGATATACCGCCGATGATATGGCGGGCATTGGTGCTTCGGTGAACTTCTAGATCGACTTCAGTCTCTGAAAGGTTGCAGTCTTTCAGCAGCAGCATGAAGCCTCGGCATTTGATAAATCTATTTTTCGAAA
Organism: Pseudogemmobacter faecipullorum; assembly: GCF_020539525.1. Lineage (GTDB taxonomy): Bacteria > Pseudomonadota > Alphaproteobacteria > Rhodobacterales > Rhodobacteraceae > Pseudogemmobacter > Pseudogemmobacter faecipullorum. Next base: position 12,677 of record NZ_JACDXX010000019.1, read on the forward strand.
GATCGCATTCTGAAAGAAAGGCATCCGAGAAATCACACGCCTTCCAAACACAATACTCATCATCGCCCCCTTCGTTGAACTGGCAGGAAAGGAGCGTTGTGTCTCGGAACGAGCAATCCGTGAAATGGCAGTTTCGGAACTTTGACATGCCAACTTTACCGCCGTCGAACATGCAATCTACGAATGAACATTCCGTAAAATCTGTTTCAAAAATTGAAAATCCGTCAAGGCCGTCTGCGCGAAACCGCTCGCCCGTAACCTGACGCCGTGTGGCGGCCTCCTCCAAGGTCATCGTTGCCATGCTAAAGAACTTTCAGGCCGAGCTGGCCCAGAAGGTCAGCTGCTTGGCGTTTTGAAATTAGCGCCCCCTTGTAAAATTGGGCATTGGTAAGCTTGATGCCACCTAAATCAGCATTGCGTAGATCGGCACCCTCAAACCTGCATTCTGGAAGGTGGGCATCACGAAGGGAGCAATCCTCAAAAACAGTGTCCCTAAAATCGCAGCCTCTTAAGTCGGCCTCGCTGAAATCAACTTCCTTTAGGGTCATTTTACGAAAAGAAAGCCTCGGCAGAACAGCAAGGACCAGCAGCACGCTTTCGATGGAAAGCCCCAATGTCTTCGCCTCGGTAAAGTCGGAACCAGTCATTTTGCAGTTGGTAATTTTAGTATGGGTGAGGGTGGCGCCCCTGAAATTCGTGTTGCTGAAGTCTCCGCCTTCTATAACTGCCTCCTGCAGGTCGGAGCCAGTAAAGCTTGCCCCTGCGGCTCGACAGGCAGTGAAGCTGGTTTCATCAATCCTTGCACCGTTAAAAGAAGTGCGAGCCAGTCTGCAACGCGCAAAATGCCACCCTGAAAGATCAATTTCTGATAGGTTCATCTCGCTCAGGTCGCAGTCTTCGAGTAGTGCTATGTCGCCTGACTTGCTGATCCCTTCGAGATCGGCACGGCGGAGGGTTTGGGCAGTCAGTGTAATTTTTTTGTTCATTTTCACTACCTCGCAAAAGAGCACCACATAGACAAGATTTTTGCAGGGCGACTACCGGCTCAACGGCAAGATTGTTCATTCGGGATTACCCGGCAGACGCTCTACCGGCACGTGTCGCCCAAGGGCGAACTGCGGCCAGACGGCGTAAAGCTGCTCTCCCTCGGTTCAGCCGCATAAATGGAGGCGACCTGGAACGGGGCGCTGTTCAGTGCGGCAACGATCCGATTACCGGTGTCGACCCAGAGCAGCCGTAGAGCTTTTGGGAAAGCTGTCGTTCAACACCTGAATTAAGCCGACCCGCGAAGCGGGTTCGGCTTGAATGAATTGTTAGACATCACTGGCATGGCACCAAGCAATTTAGTGGCTTCATGTTTCACGAAGTGAACGAACGCCGCCAACTGATCCGCGCGTGAGGCCAAGCAATCTTCTCCTTGTCCAAGATAAGCCTGCCGGGCTTCAAGCAGTACGGGCTTATGTTGATCTGGCAGACGCTCAATTGCCCAGTTGGCAACGATATCCTTCGGTGCGATCTTGCCGGTTGCTGCGCTGTACCAAATGCGAGACAAGGTAAGCACTACATTCCGCTCATCTCCTTCCCAATCCGGCTGCGAATTCCATAGTTTCAGAGTGTCGCTCAATGCCTTGAATAGATCGCCTTCCGGAACTGGGTTAAAGAAATCCTCTGCGGCCGAACCTGCCAATGCAAGGCTATGCTGCCTTACTTTAGTTAGCAGAATAGCCAGATCAACATCGGTTGTGGCGGGCTCGAAGATGCCCGCAAGAATGTCCTTACGCTGCCACTCCCCGAATTGCAGTTCCCGTCTGGCCGGATAACGCCAAGGGACAACATCACCATGCACGACGATGGTAACTTCCAAGGCGCGGAGAGCCTCACTTTGGCCAGGGGAGGCAGAAATTTCCAAGAGATCTACGACCAGGGCTTGTCGGACAGTCTCATCGAGCTGTGCAGCCACAGTAACCAGCAAATCAATATCACTGTATGGCTTCAGGCCACCGTCCAGTGCAGAGCCGTACAAATGCACGGCCAGCAACGTTGATTCCAGATGACGCTCGATGGCGTTGAGAGCCAGTGATAGCTGTACCGAAATCTCGGCGGGTACTGCGTTACTCATGATGTCTACCTGCATTCCCCAAGTGGCGTGTCGTTTGAGGTGAAGGTCGCCTGTATTCGAGCGCTAGACAAGGATTTTCTGCCACAAGCGGCACCTGCGGTCGCGCAGACTGCTGGATCTGGACGGATCAGACCGCGAAGCCGCTGTTTCCTTGCCCAGGGGCGGCGTTTTTCAGCGCAGCGGACAGATCTGTCCAGCCGCTTTCGTTCAGTTTGAGCGTGGATCGCGATTATGCGCATAGCGGTGGCGCTCGCAATCGGCGGATAGCGGCGAGGATGGCGCGTACCATCGTGCCGGTGACAGCGACCTCGGCCAGCTGGAAGGTGATGGTGCGGGCGTGACGGACCACACGTGCCCCGATCTTGATCAGCTTCAGTTGCAGGCTGGTCAACGACCAGTCGGCCATGGCCTCGGGCAGCTCGATGCAGCGCAAGAAGGTGGCCAGGTTGTACGCCAGGGCGTGCAGTTGCAGCCGCACCTCATTGTCGCGGAACTTCCGGCACGACAGCCGCGTCCAGCGAAAGGCGTATTTGCCCTCTTTGATGTGCTGCTCGGCGGTGCCGCGCTGGTTGTAGAACCGCACCACCCAGTCCGGCTCCATCGGCAGGTTGGTGACGATGAAGCCGACACGCGGGAACAGTTCGCCCGGATGCCATTCGATCTTGGCGATCACCCGGCGTTCCTTGTCCCAGGACGCCGCCTGATACTCGAATTCCTCGAAGAACCGCTTGACCTTGGTCAGTGACGGCCGCCCGACAGGGCGCGTTAGCCGATGCGCGATCTTGTCCTTGAGGACCGCGTTTGCGGGCAGCCGGATGGCGTAGAAGAACCGCGCTTCTTCCAATCGCTCATAGATCGCCGGGATCGCGTAGGCAGCATCGGCCCGGAAGAACCTGCCACCAAGGTCGCGCTCCGCGTAGCGCGCAATGACGGGGTCGAGAACATCACGCCAGCCATCGGCGCTGTGGACGTTGCCATGGCGCAGGGCGCAGCGTTCCAGCATCCCGAACTGGTTGAACAGAAAGTTGGGGTGATAGCAGCTACAGTCGAAATGGCCATTCCAGGCGGACCCTTCCTGGTCGCCATGGGTCGGGCTGACCGAGCTGTCCATGTCCAGAACGATGTACTTCAGCCCGTTACGGTCATGGAACCGGTCGATCCATTGCCCGTTCAGGTCGGCCAGCGCGGCACGGTTCCCGGCCAGAGCCAGCGTCTCGGTCTCGAACCGTCCCATCTGCGATGCCGAGGCCGCTTGTGCATCGACCGCTCTGCCGCCGACAACTTGGCGCATGACCGGATCGCAGGCGAGACGGTTGGCGTCGTTGACATCCTCGTATCCGGCCAGCCGCCCAAAGACTGATTGCCGGAACAGGCCGTCGAGCCGATGGACCGTGTTCTTGCCAGAGCGAGTATCGCGCAGCGCCGCTGACGCCAAATCGGAAAACCCGAGCGCGTCATCAAGCTCGCGCATCACCAGAAGGCCGCCGTCGGAACTGAGCTGCGTGCCGCGAAATTCCAGCCGCACGCGAGGGTCGAAATCCACCCGATCTGCCCGTTGCAAGCCCGCACCCTCTGGGTGATCCATGAGACGCGCCCCTCGCAGCCTTCAACACCATGTTTTATATAGGAAATATAATGGTCAGGACAGCGAAATCAGCGCCTTACTTGGGAAATGTGGGATATTCTGTGGCTCAAAAAATATGGTCGAGTCACTACCATCGCACTTATTCACTACCAAAAGTGTTGTTCTTCCCTGACTATCCTTTCCGCTCGGACCTTCTGGAATGGTCACTCTGCCGTCATTAGCTTTCGATGTGTAAATACTGTCACGCGGCGATCCGTCTCTGTTCTTTGAAAATTGCACATATAACTGAGCGCTTTCAAATATCCTCTCAGACATTCTCTGATCTCCTCAAGTTTACCATAACGAAAAGGCCGTCCAATTTCTCGGACGGCCTATCTGCCAGTATCTCTGCCCTATCAGACCAGTTTTGCGGTATGCTCTGCGTCATACTCGGAAACCGTCATCACCCACTTTCGGGTTGTTCTCGGCTCGCCCGTTTGCCGATCTGTGTATTCTTCGACCTCGTTTGTCATGCTGCCCCACAGCTCGATCATGTCGCCTGCCTTCGGCGGGGTCTGCGCCATCGGGTTAGCCACATCGGGCCGATAAATCCGCACATCCATCGTCAATTCCTGACTGCGGTTGTCACCGTGGTTGTCGGTGTAGTTGCGGATGATGCGGATGGCCGAAAGGATCGCCTTGTTGCCACTGTTATCTTTGCGATCGGAGATATGCGGATCGCGGATGAAGCGCCCGCGAGCGTAAGTCAGAAGGGGGGAAGTCGGTGAGTTCATGCCGGAGTCCTTTGCTGCACGAGCCATATTCAGATCCTCAAAAAGACTGCGGCCCATGCCGCCTGGGCAAAATACTGCCCTCGACAGCGTAACAAGACAAGTTGTTTTTTACACTATTTTTGACGGATAGCTCCGCATCGAGCCGCTTCCAGGGGAAAGCTCCGCAGGCTCACGGCAGGGTATGCGGTCTACCTTTTCAGCCAGTAACCGCGTGGCGGCTGGCGAATTTCGTGCTTGGCGCAGTATTTTCGCACTGCGGCTTCGCTTACCCCGCAGATCGCGCCGATTACCGTCTTAGGATGCTCCAACAGGAGCCTGCGCATCAGCAAAGGGGTCATATCTGCCCAGTCGATCGAATTGGGCGTGAATGTCCCGTGGCGCATTTCACTGACCTTATCAGCTCTGTTCTGCTCCATGCGAACCATAGCCTCTCGCACAGCTTTCAGCACCTCTCTCTCTCGCTCGCTGATCCGTTTGCTCTGGACTTCTGCTTCGCGCTGATGCAGCTCTTCGGCGGCGCAGATCGCATCAACCTCCAACAGCTCAACCGAATTGAGCGCGGCGTGGCTTCTGGGCGCAGCCCCATAGTGATGCAGCACGAGATCAGTGCCGCTCGGCTCTGATCTGAACGGAAATCTGTTCCAGAGGGAAATCAGAAGATCGGCCAGATGATACTCACCGGCTTCGGGCTTCGCGCAGTGGCGCAGGACTGCTTGTTCGATCAGCTCGTGACCGGATTTTCCGAGAGGCCAACGGGCCAACCGCCAGAACCTGTTATCAGAGTGAGTAACCTGTTGTGTCGCAAGATCACGGAAATGAACCAGGACAGGACGCGATATTCCCATATCCTGTGATTGGTCTGAAACTGTGCGCAGATGGCACAAGACAGCCCTCAGCATCAGAGTGACCAAGTGCTTCTCTGCAACCTCATGGGAATAACCAGTCCCGATAACATCGAGGTATTCATCCTCGAAAGTTACCGCTGCCTCTTCGCTGCTGCCATGCGCAGACAGGCTCCGGCTATCTCGGCTGCGCATATCGCGCCGCATGAAGACTTCTTCCTCGATGCGGCATTTGCGCTCAAATCGCAGAGCATCAGTTCTTACCAGCATGGGGCGCGTTGTGGGGCCAAACAGGCTCGCCACACTGGCAGGGTTTAAGAGAGTGCTAAGGCAGTTCTGCCAGTCTTCGCGGCCTTTCAGAATCTGTGTGAAACGCTCCGTAGACATGGCTCCCCCCCAATCAGTTTGATCTGCGCCAGCTCGCGGGACGCTCAAACTGGCTTGCCCAGATTCCCTGCTGCTCGCGCTCGGCCTGTTTTTCGAGGCCCACATAGTCCCGAGAATACTGCGTATAGGCGACAGCCCAGCCATTGCGCACCATCCACGCCCCAAGATCCACGCCTCCCAGGCGACAGACGGCCACGATGCGCTTGTAGCGGTCTATGTCGCGCTGCTCGCAGGCGACCGTAGAGCGGCCTATCAGGTCAGAGAGGGCCAGTGCTGCGGTGCGCCCGCAGCGCCAGTCCTGACCGCCCATAACGCATGTCTGGCGACCCTCGGGGGCATCAATGCCGAAGAGGCGAATGCGCTGGCCGTGCATTTCCAGCGTGTCTCCGTCGAGAACAGAGACCACGCCGGTCAGGGTCTGGGCAGACGCCGGAGCCGCAGCACCGGCAAGGGCAAGCAACACGGAGAGCAGAAAGGCGCGAGAAACCATAGATCATCCCTTGTATTTGCTGGGCCACAACTCGGCCACGTTCACCCCAAGAGCCTCTGCAATGGCGGTGTGAACATCAACCGACCCTTTGGCGACGAGGTTGCGCCAGACAGTCGATCGGTTCTTGCCGGTCTTCTCGGCCAGAGAGTTCACAGAGACGCCTGCAAGCCGCAGCCGCTCTTTGATGACCTCTGGGGCCACATCGCCCTTGCTCGGCGCAGCACGGCTCGCCTTTGCCGCCGCAGCCTGTTTGTCCGAGACGCGCTGCGCCTTGGTAAACTGGTGCTGGCCCGCTTCCTTCTCAGCGCGGAATTGAGCCTCTTCGTCCAACGCCGCTTGAAGGATGCGCTTGCGCTCGATCTCTGCCTTATCTGCGTCCTTCTCTTCGAGATAGTAGCGCACATACGACAGGGCCGTTTTCATGTTGCCTTCGCTATGCCCCAGAATTTGAGCATAATAGGCATCCTTATGGATGTTGGAGGGTGCGTGATGCTTGAAGCAGATTTCGGCATACAGCGCCCGCAGAGATTTCAACGAAAAGTCGGTGTCGATCGGCCAAGCCTTACCAATCTCGGACTCACGCAAAATGGTGTTGAAGCGGGGGTTGTGATAGGAATTTACATAGTCGAAATCAGCTTCGGCAATGCTCTGCCCAAGGTCTGACTTCCTGAATTTCTCGATGGCCTCAACCACATCTTTAGCGGGTGCGAGAGTAGGAATACCGAAAAGCTCTTCAAATTTTGTCCCTTCGGCTCCGCGAGTTTTAGTCTGCCCTTTGAAGTCGATCAGCCACTTTTGAACGATGGCTCCATTCTGGACTTTTACAGCGTGAACAGAAAACTCACCCACTTTCAGCACTTCGATAAAGCGCCGACCAGTCAGCAGCATTAGTGCGATGGCGCGTTTCTCTTCACTGCTTCCTTTCAGCCACTTCTGGGCAATCGCAACGATCTCGCGGTAGTTGCCAACCAGAATGAGGCTATTGGCGTTTTCAAACTGCTTGCGCTCATAAGCAGCGTTGATTTTCTCCAAAACGCCTGGGTCGTTTTTGACGATGCTTCTGACACGATCAAGCACCTGAACACGACGGCCTTCATCCTGCTCATGTGCCGTGATTGCGTCAGTCAGTGCCTTGCGAAACTTAGAGACATAGAGCTTCTTGGTGCTGTCGGTCTTGTCGGAGAACCCTTCCTTCATCCTGTTCCAAGCATTCTCGATCTGCTCATTGCAGCGCGGCTTGAATGCAGGGATGACACGCGGGATCACATCGGCAACGAATGCCTCGATCTCGGCAGTCAGATCAAAGGTGCGGCTGCGCACACGCGGGCGCGGTGCGTCGTCTTCATGTCCTGTCTCGATCATGTCGTTGGTCATTGCAACACTCCGCGCTACAAAATCGCTATGCAACAAGTTATATAATGGAAAAGGCGCAGCGGTCAAACTCTTTTTTGCCCATTACGCCCTTATTTTTTACCACTCAAATCCATGTTGCATGGATGTTGCATCTATTTATTCGTGTCGATCCACTTGGACAGAGCCACACGATCTTTCCTTGCATAATCAGGGATTTCCAACCCCTTTCGCGCCGCAATGCTCTCAGCAAATCCGATAGATTTTGAGCTGGGCGCTCCATCTGTATAGGTCTTGGCCGCGCCATTTGCGGCAGGACCAGCGGATTTATTCTTCTCGATCCACTCCGACACCTTGCGACTGTCCTTCTCGATCCCGTCAGGCAGTTTCAGCCCTTTCTCTGCCGCAATCTTATTGGCGAAGTTCATCTGTGCCGCAGAGGCAGGCCGTGGGCCGGAGCTGGCCGCGCCAGCACCAGCTCCACTGCCGCCTTTGTTCTGCTCGATCCACTCGGAGACCTTGCGGCTGTCCTTTTCGATCCCATCAGGCAGGGCGAGCCCTTTTTCCGCTGCGATCTTGGTAGCGAAGTTCATCTGGGCAGCAGAGGCAGGCCGTGGGCCGGTCTCACCCTCCCCACGGGGTTTCAGTTCGCCCAGATAAGCGCGGCACTTGTCGAAGTCAGTCAGCACACCGGAGGGCGGTGACTTCTTGCCTTCCCGCTTCGCCTTTGACTTCGCGGCCATGACCATTGCCGGTGTTGGCTTGCCCCCGCCCTTCTTGACGGTCAGCCCTTGCAGGATCACACCGTCTTGCTGGGCGCGGATCAGTCCGTCGATCGCATCCTGTGCCAACTGGCAAATCTTGTTGACCGTCTCTGCGGCCTTGGCCTCGCCCGACTTGATCGAGTTGAGCATGTGTTCCAGCTCTGCTGTCATGCCCACATCGAGTAGTTTTGGGGCGTATTTCAGCAGGGTATTATAGAGCGCCATACCGCCCTCGGTGACAGTCACCACCGATCCCTTGCCCAGACTGATGAAGCCGCGATCCTTCATGTTCACGACAACATCCTTGCGCGTGGCTTCGGTCCCGATCCCTTCTGTCTCTTTGAGGATGGCGCGGAGCTGGGGGTCTTCCACCTGACGCCATGCCTCGATCATTTCGATCAGGATGCTCGCATCGGTGAGGCGCGGCGGTGGCTTTGTCGTCAGCTTTTGAAGGCCCGTGCCAGTAGACTGCACTGGATCTTGGTCATTGAAGGGGGGCAGTGCGCCTGCATCATCTTCTGCCGCCTCTTCATCGCCTGCGGCTTCTTTCGCAGCACGGCCCATCGCCTCGTGCCAGCCTGGGCTGACCTCAACCGTGCCACTGGTGCTGAAATCTTTTCCGCCCAGCACGATCGACAGCTTGGTAGCGTCATAGACCCTGTTGGGACTGACTGCGGCCAGATAGCGGCGGGCGATCAGCTCGAACAGGGTTTGCTCGTCGCTGTTCATCCTTTGCCAGATCGCGGGCCAGTCCTTGATGGTGTTGACGTTAGGCACGATCGCAGAGTGCGCCGCGCCTTTGAGGTCTTTATCCGAAAAAGCACCCTTCTCACGCCGGATCACAGGCCCTGCCTGGGCGTAGCTCACGGGCGCCATAAACGGCAGGCCGAGAATGCCTTTGAACATCGCTGGCGCATTCTCAATCTCAGCCTCCGGCAGACTGACTTCCATCGAGCGCGGGTAGGTGGCGACTTTATGGGTCTCATAAAGCGCCTGCATCACATCAGTCGTCTTTTCCACCGGCCATTTGAACCGTCGGCTGGCTTCGACCTGTAGCTTGGAAAGCGAGAACAGCACTGGGGGCTTTTGCTGCTTTCCCCGATCCTTCCTGACCGTGATCGGACCCTTATAGTCCTTTGCGAGATCGGCAATTTTCTGGGCTTCGGCAGCATCGAACATCCGGCCTTTTTCGCCTGGATTATGGGTCAGCTTGGTTTGGCCGGCTGCGCCCTGAACCTGCACCCACGGATGGAAGTAATCGCGTGGGACGTGATTGCGGATCGCCAGCTCACGGCGACAGACAATCCCAAATGCAGGGGTCAGAACGCGGCCAATCGAAACCACCATCCGCACCCCTTTAGGGGTCAGAGCCTCACTGGCCGAGCGGGTCAGAGAAAGGTTGTAGATGTGGTCGGCATTGGAGCGGGCCTTGTAGCTCTGGTAGAGCAGCCGCAGGTTTTCTGCGGGCTGCGCCTTCGCAAATGCCTCTTCGATCGACTTCTTGTCTTCGCCCAGTGGCAGAACGCGCAGAAGTCGCCCATCCCAATTTATGTCACGCTTGAGCTGCTGGATAATATCGCCACCAATCCCCTCACCCTCGCGGTCAGGGTCTGTGGCGATGTAGATAGTATCCGCCTTCTTGGCCCGCTCTCTGATCTCTCTGTAGCGCTTCTCCGCATCCGCATCCCGAAAGATGGAAGGGTAGAACTCGTCTCCCTCGCGCAGCAGCCCGATCGACCACTCTTTCCAGCGCTCAGGCCGCAGCTTGTCAGGCGGCATCAGCTCGAAAAGATGGCCTCGCGCCGACAGGATTTCGCCATATCGGTTTCCGATGTTTGTGCGATAGGTCTGTGCTTGGCTGGGCTTCTCAGCAATGACGATCGAGGCCATTTACAGCTCTCCTTTGCTCAGGGAGCGGGGGCAGGCTCCAAGCCTGCCAAAGCTCCATCAACGACGCCTTGCACAGCCTCCACGATCAAAGCTGGATCGCGGTTGGTGGCTTGCACAAGGGCATTAAACTCTTCGATCTGGACAGCGAGCATCGAGCGCCCGTCCAGTCTTATGTCTGAAATTCGGTATTGGCCTGCCGTGTCCTGGGCCACGACCAGCTCCGCGCCAAAACGGCCCTGAATGCCTGGGCCGGTCACGACAACAGGCACAAGCGCCTGCCCATTTCTCGTCTGCGCATTCCCATTACCATTGAGATCGAGGGCATACCCCCCCGACGCCGATAGAATTTCGGCCGCGAATTTGAAGATCAAAGCGCGGGACAGAGCTGCAAGCTGCTCTTCGGAAAACAGGGTCTGATGGCTGGCAACGATGCGGGTCACGATCTCAGCCCCTGCCATGTTCTCTCGCACTGCCTGCGCCACGAGATCGAGGCGGCGCATCGGTGGGTCTTGCGGGCTGATGCTGCGCAGAGCTGCGCTGAAATCCCCCACGACCCCGCCCTGCCCCTGTGCGTGAGCTGCACCGGCCAGAGCGATCAGTAATGCCAGAGCTGCGCCCCGTATCATGACGGCGATCCGAGGGCTGCACAGAGCTGCGGGACACCCGCATCTACCCCCAGAGTGTTTGCGACGATCCGCACCACGTCCACGATGTAGAAGCAAGCCAAGCCACCGAGCAGATAGACCACACCGCTCCTGACCCCGTTGGGGTTGAAGCCCTTGGCCTTGTCATCAAAGTTCAGAAAGGCATTGAAGACGCCGATGATCCCAACAGCCATGAACAGCAGGTTCACCACCCGCACAAAGCGGTCGCAGTAGCCTGTCTCTACCGCTCCGTTGATATAGGCCAGCACCGCAGCTTCCGTTGAGGCCCCACCCCCAAGCGCCGCATCCGCAGCCCGCCAAAGCACCACTGCCGGAATGGTCATCAGGCCCCCGATGATGCAGCGCACCATCAAAGACAGGGGCCGGTTGTCGCGTGAAGGACGCCGGAAGTCCTCTTGCAGCACCATGTAGAGGTTCGACATGCTCGAAAAAATCACGAGCATCCCGACAAAGGCCATCAGCGCCATAATGAGCTGAATGAAGGACGGCAGCGCCGCATCACCGAGCCTCAGAAGGATTGAATCAAGGTTCATCGCTCAGTCCCCCTATTTGCCCTGCTCAAGACGAAGAAGCCGCTGCTCAAGCTCATAAATCAGCGCCCTCAACCGCTCATTCTCACTCTCGACCTGCAAGACACGGCGGTTGAGGTTTTCCAGCTCAAGGTTCGCCAGAGGGTCCATGCCTTGCATGAAATCGACCTCTGGCGGCGGAACATAGTCACGCACCTCGCGCTCGCCCGTCGGCGCTTGGGTCTGCGCACCAACAGCGGTCCCAAAACTCAGCAAAAGGCCGACCAGGAGAGCAATACGTTTCATTTCCAGAAGCACCCCTGACCGCCCTGCTGATAGGTGAAAGCAGCCATCGCCCCCACTTGCGCATCATCCGTCACCCGTGCCGGATCGCGTTGTTCAGAAGCCAGCCCAGCGATCACGAAGTTATTGCCAGCAGCACCGCTGACGACTTCCTCATTTTCCCAAGCCGCCGAGAGCGCCGGAGCAGCCTTTTCGTTTGCGGAGAAGAACAGCACGTCGCTGTCAGATACCTGCATGGCCGCATACTGCATTTCCTCGACCATGTTGCCCGTGCCGGTGCGCGGCCCGTTGTTCAGGCCAACACCTTCGCCCCAGCCGGTGCAGACCTTAAAGCCTGCCGCCGTCAGATCCTCCTGCCAGCGCTCTGCGAGCGGGCCTTGAAAATCACCGTAAACGCCGACAGTCAGCCTATCGCGGACGGGTTTCAGCAGCTCGATAGCAGCATCCATCTTGGGCCGATCGACAGGACCGTAGATCATCCAGACGATAGGGCCGCTGGACGCAAGCGCCTTGTTCAGATCATTTTCGACTGCCGACAGATTGATACCGTCTGCCGATGCAGCCGAACCAAATGCCAAAAGCCCCAGAGCAAGCGAAACTGCCTTCATAATCTGACCTCAATAGCTGTTGTTATAGGTGTAGGCCGACAACATGCCTGCCCATCCGCTCGCCCGCATCGAGCCAGCAGAAATGTCTTTGTCGCGCCGTTGCAGCTCGTAGTAGCTGCTGTAGGCGTATTCCATGAAAGCATCCCGAGCTTCCTCGGTCGCCAGAGCCATCATCGCCTGCGACGAGCTGCCAGCCTGTGTGCCGTATCCGATCACACCATCTGCGGTCATGCCGCCATTACTGGACGCAGCAATGCCTGCGTTGGACAGCGCATCAAGCGTCGGGCCGCAGGTAGGCTCAAGGGTCTGCCCGTCAGGCCGTGATAGACCCTGCGAGGCGTATCCAGGCAGGAGGCCGGATTGGAAGGGAATGCGAGCGTTCAGGAACGTCTCAGGGTTCACAACGAGATAGGTGGAGTCGTTGTTTGGGATTGCCCCAGACGACAGGGGAGCGCCCTTGGAGCCAAAGCCATTGCCGAGCGCCCAGACGCGGCCCAGCTCCCCACCAGCGGCAGCAACCACGTCTGCCCGAAGTGCCACCATCAAGTGAAGGTGGATCGCCCCAGGCGAGCCGCTATCGCCCATAGTTGAGAGAATGTCGCCTGCCGCGACTGTCTCGCCAGCTTTTACCTTCACAGAGCTGTTGTGCAGATAGGCATAGCGCATCAGGCCGTCTGCGGTCTGCACTGTCACCCCGCGCACCGATCCCACATCAGCATTGATGACCTGCCCCGCCAGACCGGCCTGCATAGGCCCGCCGCGTGGGGTGTTCACAATATCAAGGCCGACGTGATAGCCCGTGCTGGCTCCGCTACGGTTGCTCCGATCGACACCAAAGGGCGAGCTGACTGCGGGAGTTCCTGTCACAATCGCATTCTGGAAGCAGTTTAGTCCCAGTGCTGCGCCCGACACCGAAACCTGACCATCTGCGCCGACGGCTCCTGCCCCTTCGCCATCCCTATGTGCGCCAGCTCCGTCCCTGATACGGCGCTTCACATAGGCGTCGAGCTGGGCCACGCTGGACATGCTGTTTTGGGACAGCAGCGTAGAAAGATTGCCAAGATTGGCGGCAGTAAAACCGGACGAAACAAAGGTTGTAAGCCCACCTGCTCCGAGGAAGTGTGCCGCATTCAACAGCCCCCCTTCCCTGACCGTGAACCCATCAACAGTGCTGTTGACCGAGCTTTTGGCGGCATGGCCGATGCGCGACCATTCCAGAAGCGTCAGCTCTCTGAAAACCCTGTCTTGGAAGGCATTGTTTGACAGGAAGTCTGCCATCGAGTTGACCCCGTGGCGCTGGGCAGCAGCCGTCCATGTATAGTTCGACCACGATCCATCAGCAGCCCGACCTCGCCCTGTGACATATCCGAGATCGACCATTTTTGCAGGCATCACCTGATATGCACCGGAGGCGAAAGTGCTTGGGTTCTGGACGTGATAACGACCGGAGCTTTCAGCTCCCGTGACGATGACCGCGTATCTGCCAAGGTCGAAGCCGTTTGGAATGCCAATATCCTGTGCCTGGACTGCCGAGCAGGAGGCGATAATTGCGGCTGGGAAGATCCAATTCCGGTTCATCTGCATACCTCTCACTGCGGGGGATCAGGCTGGAACGGCGAAATCTTCACTTCCGCAGCTTCCAGTGAATGAACAAGCTCACCAGTATCAGGATCAATGAACCGGATTGCCGCTTCGCTGCCTTGCTCAATGAGGCGGTGGCCTCGCTGGTTCGTAACCTCTGAAATGCGGAAGCCGTAGCCGACGGTCGCGGCGACTTCTCCGGCTATTTCGCCATCACGCACCACGACACCACGACATACCAATCCATTCATCATGCAGGTTTCCCCGTTCTGATCGAGAACGACAAACTGCACCTTGCTCCCATCCTTGTCATCGTAGGCCACAGCGCCGGTAGATGGAGGAACAGCCGCACCGGCAAAGGCGCGGACGGCTTCAAGGGTTTCCGCATCAACATCGCTGTAATCGAGCGGTGGGTTTGCTGGCAGGCGCGGGACATAGCGTCCTCCTTCCCAGACCCAGATAAACTGGCCACTGCGAAGGTCAGCAAAACCGCCCGTCTTGGGAGAGCCTATTGTGATTGGAGAGGCCCCAACAAAAAGCTCGATCCAGTTTTTCAGCTCTGGGTTCCATACCAGAACCGCAGACTGCTCACCGCGAGAAATGATCCTCTCCGACGGCTCGCGCATGTCGAGCTGCACTTCTTCAACCACGTCATCCGCAAATAGCGGTGTGGCTACCCCCCCTGAAATCAGGAGACCAAAGAGACAGCGGGTAAATGAAGCGCCAAGTTTCATGGAGGTTCCGCACTCGGAGTTTGTAAAACTACAATTCTTATGTTTACATGGTCCGAAGGGTTTTTCAAACAAAATGGCGAGAAAACTACAGATGCCCGACCCCATCAATATCACGTCTGTTGTGGGCGCATCCCCGCCCCATGCTGCGGTTCACCCGATGATCCGCGAGGCATTGCACGAAGCAAATGCCCCCAAGTTTTTGTTCTCCCTCTTCGATCTGCCTGACGGCGAACACATCGAGCCGCTGGACACCAGCGCCATACCCGCAGGCCCGCTCAGTGCCGACCCCTGGCTGGCTCCGATCTTTGCCCAGATACAGGTGGAGACCGGCGACAAAGGCCGCTGGGCTTGGCTGTGCTATGGTCTGCGACCAACCGAAGAAGGCGAGGCAGCATACTTCGTGGCGACACTTGACCACCGTGGCCTCCGAGCTGCTTGGCGGGACAATGAAGGTGAGCCTCAAAGCGAAGATGACGGCTTCGCTGAATTGACGACCGAAGGCGTCACTCATGCCGACCACGCCAAAGAGTTTCTTGAACGCCTCGGGCTTTCAGCTCTGGCAGCATAAGGGAGGTGTAAAATGAGCGAAGATCCCCAGATCGCAGGCGAGCAGGAAACGGAGCGCAAAACTGGTCAATCTCGTGCTGACCGTAAAAGGGCCAAAGCCGAACAGCGCAAAGCCAAAGAAGAAAGCCGCAGCACTGCGAGCAAAATCTTCCGTTCAGCCTTCACGCCGACTGCACCTTGGCGCTCGCCTATCAGGACGATCGAGGGCAGCGGCGTTCTGTTTGGCAAGAATGGCGTCCTGCGCAGCGGGATCAAACAGGCCCGCCGCACTTGTTCCAGATGCTCGTCTCGTATGCAGTTGGAAACCATTATCCCGACCAATGACAATGGCGTTGTGACCGGCGAGCCGCAGCGTGTTTTGGCCTGCACCAACTGCGATAATGTCGAAGATGTGACAGAGATCATGGATGCCAGCACAAAATCCATGCCCACTCTCGAATCAGCAGAAACCCAGTTCTACCTCTTTGGCGCATTGATTTTTGGCGTCTTCGGAGTGATCTCATTCTTCAACGGCTCACTCTTCACCTTCCTTGGGGGCGCGGTTGTCGCCTTCCTTCTGATCGCCACGGCTCTCTTCTACCGATACCGATATTGGCAGGCGAAGAACAGCAGGATGTTCGAGGATCGTCCACCAATCAAAGATTGGCTCAGGGACGAAATGAAAAACTGAAAAAACCCCCGCCTTTGGAGCGGGGGTTTCTCTTTGCAGAGCGAAGTATCAGCGAGCGTCCAAGAGGCCGGACTTCTGCTCACGGACACTTGGCAGGCCAAGCTGGTAACGCTCGTCCTGCGTCAGCTCGCGGCCCGTATTGGTGAGATACTTGCCGGTGTTGCGATAGGCTTGCTCTGCATATGCCTTCCGGTTGGCCGGAGTGGTTGCATCAGCAGCAGCGGCAGCATTGAGGCGAGCATCGTAGTCTGCCCTATAGGCTTCACGCCGAGCAGCGTCTTTAGCTATCACAGCGCCCAAACGCTCGTGGTTGGTTTCAGACGACCACTGACGAAGCCGCCAATAAAGCATCCAGGCGGCAAGCTCTTTTCGACGTTCTGCACTCTCATTTGCGTAGTGTTTATCCGCATAGGCCAGATAGATTTCCTGCGCGGCATCATTTTCTTCTTTGGTGTAGGTATGGACGCCAGAGAAAATATCCTCTGGCAAAGGCACATCCTCAACAAGCGCCTTAACCTTTGCTTCACCAAGGCTTTGCACCCACTTTGCGGCGTCCTTGCGGAGCGCAGCTTTAGCAGAACGATCATTAAACCAACCGAGGACGCGGCCAAACAGGCCGTCAGACGACGGGTGCAGCGTAGCAGCAGCGTTCATGTCAGCATCCTCCTTCTGGTTCATTGGTCTGCCTTCCTATCACATATGGGGTCACAAATCGAGAAAAAAAGGGGCATTCGTTACTTTTTTTATGCGTCGGTCGTTTCTGCGAAAGATCGGCTCATGCTTCTGATGGTATCAAGGTTTTGCTTTTTGCGAAGATCCCCTTCACCATGACGATCGAACGCACCTGCGAGGTATTGCCCCACCAAGGGTGATCCCTTCGCAAGAGCATCTGCGTCAAGATCAGGGTAGGTCTTGGCAATTTTTTCCAGTGATATAGCGGTTGAGGTATTTGACCAACGAGCGGACACTTCGGCAAGCAAGCCGGAGGCAACCGTATTATCTCCTATCATTTCAGCGGCAGCTTTAGCTTGGGCGATGACCTTTGCTGCCTGCTCTTGCGTCTTTGCCCATTCGATCTGTGCATGGATGCGATCATTCCGCGACCTGATCCAATCAGCCATCGCCTTATGCTTCTCTTCCACCTTCAACTTGGCCCATGAGCCAGACTGAATTTGAGCCTTTCGCCACGCATAAAACTCTCCAAAAATCGTCTCCTGCGCGGTTCGGAGCTGAATAAGCAGACCCTCGCTTGGCCCTTCAAGCAAATCGGCCAGACGACTACGGAAACGCCGCTCTGCACGTTCAGTTTCTCGGAGCAGATTGATTTCAGCAACCGAGGGACTTTTAACAGTGACGTATGGGTTTCTGCGCCATGTATCCACATTAGGCACATTGCCGGTGTAGAACGAAAGGATACGAGCCAGACGCTGCCCACCAGATTCCTTACCAGTTTGATCGAATTCTTTTGTCCCGATCAGGACGTGGAACTCACCATTCTCCTGTCTGGTAAGATCGTTATAGCTGATGCGGAACTCTTCATCCAAAGAACTGCCTTCTGTCAGCTTCAAAGAGTTATGAATGCCAAGTGAATCCCGTTTGAACTCCATACTGGAAGCAACTTGGGTGCTGACTTTTCCGGCAAGCTGAATAGCCGTCCTGCTCGTCTCCGATTCAGCATCACTCGTTACGCGACCAATCATTTTCAATGCAGTGTTATCGAGGATCGCCTTACCTTCTGCTTCACTGCCCTTGGAGAGAGACGGAATATCCTGTGTCCCGAAATAGACCGCCACACCCATAGAGCGAGCCTGCGCGGGAATGACGCTTGTTCCTGGAACCACATAATACCCCACTTCATCAAGGACGCAGAGATAGGGGATCGAAGAGTTGGAGGGGTTGCCTTCAATAATTTGCCTTCTTGATCCTTCTGGCGCTGTGTTCAGAAGCGCACCGAGAACGGACTTGACCGAAAGGACGGTCATCTTACCCAGCATTGAGAGGTTGGACGGAGACCGTTCGAGGGAAGGCAGAAGCACCATCAAAGATCGGCGGTTCAGGACCACATCGTAATAGCTGATCTCGCCAACTTCTGCGTTATAGATGAAACCGTAGCTATCTTTCAGAGACGAAATGGAGCGGGTTAGCTGCATGGTGATGAAGCCGTGCTGCTTTTCGGTTTCTCCGCGCTGCTGCTTGTCGCCTGGTGTTTCAAGAGACTTATCGCGCTTGGCAATGATGCGAGGTTTCAGCGCCTCATATTCATCAATGTTCATGCCGGAGACGTAGATCGGCTCATTGAAGCGCGTGAGGTTAAAGCTGGGCAGACCATCGAGATAGAGCTTGAGTGCGCTCATTCGAGATTGAAGCGCATTCCAGATGGATGGGTATTCTTCTGGTAGCCAAACCAGTTTTCCATTCAGGTCTTGGATCAGTCCGAAGAGGACAAAGTTTTCGATCACATTGAGGTTGAGATAGCTGGCGATCAAAGATGGGTTCAGCAGAACAAATCCCTGTTCTGCAAGAAACGACATAGGAGGTATTACACCCTCAAGGAACTGGATCGCACGACCCTTCCACATATCATCTTCGCCATCGAGCAAAGAAACCATTACCTCAGATTTCTGTGCGGAACCACCAAAGCCCAGAGGGTTATAGGTGTGTGAACGTCTGTGTTGCTGCGGCCCGATAATGTCTTTTCCGCCAGTCAGGTAATCCATCACGAAGAGGTCTGCATCACGTCCAAGATAGCGTGAAATTTTATATGCGGAGTCGAATGTATTAACCGAGGCTTTACCGTCAACAATCAGACCACCAGACCCCAAAGCCAAAAAGCCAGCATAATGACCCATAATCGCTTCTGTCTTACCCGAACCTGTGGTCCCGATAATCAGGGCGTGTTTGTTCACGTCTTCCGTATCCAGCCAGACTTCTTCGGCAGATTCTAGGTCCATTCCGAGCATAAGATTGGCTTTGCCGGTGCTGTTTGTGGTCGCATCCACAACCGGCCTTTTCATGCGCTTCGAGAGATATGCTGGAACGCGCATAGGCAAGGACCATTTGCGCTTTTTGAGAGCATAATACTTAAAGAACAAAGCCAGAGCAGTCAGAAACAGAGCCTCTGGAATGAAGGGCGCCCATGAGAGCAAAAGGGAGGCCCCAGCAATCAGTCCGAAGATCCCCACGGTTCCTTTCTCGGTCGAACTCCATTGGTAGAGCTTTTGGCCGAACTTCCGCGTGTCTTCACGGCGGGCGGCACGGCTTACTTCCTGACCACGCCTGACACCGGAATACTGTCTACCTGTATTCGCCATCAGTTTGCCCCTCCCTTATCACCACGCGAGGGCTTGCCTGGTTGCTCTGTGAAGTGGTCTTTCACCTCACTTTTAACTTGCCCAGCACGCTGCGCTACGCGCCCCCCCCATGTGCTAGCGCTCCCCTTAGTAGCCGCCGATGCTGCTGCGCCACGAGCGGCAGAAGCCACTGCCCCTGGCGCTCTCATGCCGTGAGCTGCCATATTACCACGCGGACCCGCCCCTGGGATAATCGCACCAGCTCCTGCACCACCGCCGCCGCCACCACCGCCAGCGGGAGCATTAGGCAGACGCGAGGGTGCGCCACCTGCTCCCCCACCGCCGAGGCGTCCCAGAGGGATCGGGCGAATAGCCCGACCTACGTTCAGTGCCGAATCTGCCCGACTACCAACATCCATCGCGCCTTGGCTGTTGGAGAACGCCACGCCAATAGCAGCCATCGCGCCATCACCGATCTGTGTAATCATGCCGCTGCCAATGAGGACCGTGTAGAAGCTGACAATGAGGAAGGCCATGACAAGGCCCAGCAGCCCCAATATCCGCAGGATCGAACCTTGAGCCTGCATCATCACGATCATGTCTCGGAACAGGACGTAGGCCAGATCGAGAGCAACTGCGATCAACAGCATCCCGAAGAAGAAGCCGATGACCGTAAAAATCGGCCGCAAGAACACGCCAAAAATCGTCAGAAGAATGCGGTTCCAAGAACCGATCAGTGTCCCCTCACGAGCTGGGGTAAACAGCGTCATCACCGCAAGCGGTAGGGCAAACATCGCTTCGACAACGAGGATCAGCCAAGAGATCACTGCCGAGAAGAAGTAGATCAAGGGCAGGAGAGGAATGAGAGTGGCGGTAATGAAACCCGCTACCAAAAGCCCCCATCCTAGCGGTTTGAGGACCACATCACTCATATCGGAAACGAACTGACCGATCGCAAACCCTGCAACCCCACCAGTGACTGCACCGGCAAGCGGAGCCCAATCGGCTACTGCGGCTGCTGCTGAAAGCGCACCGCCCGCATAGAGAAGGCCATGACCATATTCGGTCACGTCGATCATTGGATCGGAATAGCCGCCGTCATCACGCACAGCAAAGAGATCAATGAGCATCCCAAACAGGTTGGTTATGATGCCATCGACTTCATCTACACCACCCTGCTGGCCTGTCGCACCAGCGCCGTTACGGCGAACTTCCGATGCAACTGCATTGGCCGTGGTCGCCCAGCGTGTCTGGTTCTCGCTCATTTCCGCCATTACAGACGTGGCAATCGGATTGGCGTCACGTCCACCAAAGAACGAAGAATCCAAAGCATTATTCGAGATGTAACGGGCTGCGTTATTCTCTGCTTTAATGTCCAGAGACAGAGACCCAAGAGTTGAACGATACTCCGCAACGGCCAAACTAATGCCTCGCTGCCAAGACGGAGCCAGAACCCAGCCATCTTCGGTCACGCGGTTAATGGCATTGATCTGCACTTCCCGCACTGCCTCTTGCAGATCATCAGCCCCCGTCCCAGAGAACAGGTCTTCTTCCATGCTTGTGATATAGGTGGCATGGGCGCGGCGCACCGCAGCGACAGATTGCTGGCGGATAGCGTTTTCGCTGTCACGCATTCTGATCCGGTTGGCGATAGCTGCGGCATCATCAGCAAGCTGGTTCATTGCCGTGGTATAGTTGGCAACCAGACGGCCAGCAGCTACGCCACGCAGCCCATCAAAGAGGTCATGGCCGGATTCATCAAAGGTGATGGTCTGCTCAAATCGAACCGATCCGCAGATATTGTCCGAGCCGCGATAGCTGTCCGAGGTATCCTGCCAGCGATGGGTCAAAACGATCTTGCGGATCGGGTTGTCCCCCCGATGATCTACAGCAAATTCGTTGCGGGTGACGGTTTCAGGCGTGTTGTCGAACTCAATTACATCGTCAGCAGCGCCGCTGACCTGACGGTTGATCGAGTTGAGTCCGTTTGCACAGATGTTGCCTATAACCAATGCGTTAAGGGCATCAGCGAACTGGCCCGAAACTGCTGCATCGACTGTCCCGTAAATTCTGGACGTTTGAACAAAGTTTTGCCCCTCAATGCTACGTTCCGCGATCAGGGACCAGGCTTTGTCACCAAGGGCAGACCCTTGAACGATCAGCCAGAGCAGAGCGATCTGCGCAATGGTGAAGCCTTTAGCAACCGGAATGAAGAAAATCGCCCCCATAGCCGACCGCATGATGGTGTAGCGCGTGTCGGTGCGTTGACCGAAGGTTTTGCCATCATTCGCTGTATCGAGAGCCACAGTCAGAAGGGTGTAAAGCCCGACCCCGATTACAAGGAAGAGTCCAGCGGTATTAAACAGGGCGATTGCGGCAACAAGCCAGCTATCGCCGTCGTTTGTAACTTCACCGCCTTGGACGAGACGGATGATCGAACCGAAAATGCGCTCAAGCTGGGCGACGGCCAAGCCGCCCCCACCTTGACCCACTGCGGGATCGAACAGATCACCAAGCTCCGTGAACTCTTCCATTGGCGGCTCTTTCTCAGATCGAAGGTGAAATGGTCGAATTAGCCGGTTGCGTAGCTTCCGGTGCAGGCTCGCGCTCTACGCCTTTAGATTTCTCGTAGGCCATCGAGCGGCGAGCATTCAGCTCTTGGGTCACGAGGCGCAGGAACTCTTCTGTCGCCTCAAGATCCCCTCGCGCCGCGAAGTGATCTGTGGGTTTGACCGCATATTGCCCGCCCAGACCTTGCAGCTCGCGGTCCCCCTTGCTCAAAGCATGGTTGACCATAGACGCTTCAAAGACGCGGGCGAAAATCTCGTGAGGCGAGCGAAGATACTGGCCGTATTCGTCATCTGCACGATACTGCGCACCGATCTCGCTTTGGATACGGTTCAAAAGCCCCGATTGCTCCAAAATTTGCTCCCGCGTCTGCTTGGAGAGCGCATTCCCGAAGTCGATGGCGTGTGCCAGCTCGTGAACGAATGAGCCTGGGGTTTTCAGAGAAACCGCGATGGTCAGCGCACCACGCCGCATTTGGCCGTCTTCGCCAATCGTGCCAGCCACCCCGCTGCGGTCCATATGCCGCATAACACCCGAAGCATTCCCACCGTAGAGAACTGCACCCATGTTGAAGCGAAGCGGCAGCTTCTCCTGCTCTGGGAGCAGGGCATCCGGCTCCAACCCCAAGCGCTCGGCTACATAATTCGTGGCCTGGCTCAGAGCCTTTGCATAATTTGCCAGCTCACGGGTCGGCATGGAGTTGTCTCGGATCGTCTTGAAGGGCAGATCACGCAGGATGCTTTCAAGCGTCGTGCGTTCATCAAGGCGAACATTCTGACCACCAAACGGTGCGATCGGCACACCGTTATATCTGATCGCAGCAAGGGCCACACGTTCACGCGGTTCAGATTTGGCAAAATCCTCGCCCAGTATGACGTTGATCTGTGAGAGGGAATTGAGGCCACGGCCTGATTGAACGCTGTCGTGAAGCGCCGCAATAGCCTCGCTCTGACCCGCTACATCGTTGGCGTCCTTTGCTGCCAGATACTTCTGGGCCAGCGCGGTCTCCATCATGCCCGAGTGATCCACGCCTTTCGTCGCATAAAGCTGCATGAAACGCGCACCGAGCATAGCTGCATGGCCCTTCACCAGATCGGTCGAAGGGCCTGATACGGCTTTTTCTGCGTGATCCACGAGTGCGTGAAAGACCTCCATTCCACGACCATCGAGCAGGTTTCCCTTTTCGGAATTGAGCTTCTTTCGCTGATCTGCCGCAGCAGCCATCACCGCTTTCATGATCCGGTCACGGCTTTCCGGCTCAACCATCGTGACCTGATCTGCTAGGGATACCTCTTCGATGATCCTGCGCTCTTCAAGGCCATCCATGCGCTCATTCTGACGCATCATGTCTTGGGGCGCTCGGGAAGCCACAATTTCATCGCGGGAGAAAAACTGGCTCAGGGCGTCTGCAATGGACCGCGTGTCCGTCATGGTCCGATGATTTACAAGCAGTCTTCGGCCATTCGGCAGGTAGTCTTCCTCAACCCAGCCTGCGTCGAGCAAGTCTGCATCTGTCATGCCTTCAAGCCGATCGGGTGTCACTTCAAGGCGCAGATTGAAGACGCCGCGCCCCAAGCTGACACGCTCTACTTTCGCATCGAGGCTTGAGAGATCGAACCATTTGGGGGTCGCCATAGCTTAATCCTTTCCGTTTACGCAGGCTGCGCCACTGACGCGGCCTTTGCTCTCGGGAGTTTGCCGGTTTGCACGGAAAATCCGTCGCGGCCCTGCCCGTTAAATTCGCTGATAAGTGAGTAGAACTCGCGCTCGTTGAGGCTTTTCAGCTTCACGACGGTATTGCCGGAGGCCACGGTCACGCGGGCTGCGGTATCGAATTTGATCGCATCACGATTGCAATTCACAACGCCGACTGCGGAGAGATCAATTTTTCCGGTTCCGCCTGGGTGATGTTCCCAGTTGCCGGAGGCTATAAGGATAGTGTCTTTCCCAGTTTCCCATTCCACATAGAGCCACTTGATCTTAATGGCCCCTTCGCCCCCCTTGGGAGCAACAGTGGTTTTCACGACGATGATGAAATTGCCGTCTCCGGTGATTTTGTGATCCGGCCCACGACGCGGAAACAGAAGTCGATCGAGCAGCAGAGTTTCGATGGTCGGCTGGGTAAGACGACGCACCCCCATACGGGAGAGCTTTTGAATTTCGTCATGGCCGTGGTTGATTGCCTGCTTGTTCATTCCTGCTCTTCCTCGACCAAGTTATCGTCCAGGCCCTCTTGGTGAACGATTGTGGCGCTCTCAGCGTTTTCGATCAGCTCTGGCAGCTCTACGAAGATTTCCGGCTGCAATGCACTCAGCCTGTGAGCCAAGACAGCCATGTTCTGTGCGAGGGGGGCATCCTTCGGGACATAAAGCAGCTCGGCCAGTGCTTCGGGCCAGATCAGGCTCACATCATTGATTTCAGCGGTGTGGTTTCCATAATCATCGGCCCGCTCCAACCGAGCGACTTCATCGAAGATCCGAAAGATGCTGTCCCCTCTTGCCATCAGCGCACCGCCTCTGCGCCAAGAAGCGCTGCAATGACAGCCTCGCGCCGGTCGTTAGACCCTGAAAGGCTGTTTTCGAGGCCAAGAGCGATTGCCCGCAAGCGAGCGATCTCTTTGGCAAGGCCCACCTCGGATTTGGTTACGAGAGCGGCTGACCATTCCTCGTATTCATCCCCACCGCCATAGCGAGAAATCAACCATGACAAGGCTTCATCTGCCGACATTCCAGAGGCATCATCAAAGTGACCACCTTCTTCCCGTGCTGCACGGACAGCGGCCAGCGAGACAATCGCAGGGGATCGGACAGCTTCTGCGCGTCTCGCAGTCATCATCGTCAAGCGATCGCCTGGGCCGGTGATGCTCTGCGGTTTGACCGGCGGGAAGCCGATCACGTTGTTCATGAAAGCATCTTTGATTGCATCAGGGGTGTCTGGGGAAAGGAATGCTTCGGCAGATACCGCCTCCGGCGTGTCGTAGCGCAGCGCGGCTGCGATCGCTTCACCTGTCTCAACAGTAGAGCCAGGGGCAGAGTAGAGCGCACCGCTGTTCATGATCTCGGAAGCGCGTGAGCCAAGTGTCGTCAGGGCCACGTCAGTTTGCTGCAACCGTTCGATAATATCACATGAGCCGACAGCTTGGCCCTGTGGGCCATAAGTCCGATGGGCCTCAGCGATCCGTTCTGCCGCCTGCTGGGCCGCATAAACTTGCGCGACCCCTTGAGCAGAGGATTTACCAAAAGCCGCCTCACGCGCACTGGCCGCAGAGCGCTGGCGCGTTGCGAGCCGCACGGCGGAAATAAGCTGTTCATTGGTCATCTGCGATTGCGTTGCAACCGTTGCCGCCATTGTGTTCACGGCAGCGTTCAGTGCTGACTGGGTTCCAGAGTGACCTGCTTGCCAAATCCCATCGTTGACCGAGCAAGTCGCGCCACCAGCAAGAACCGCTGACGGCAGAAAAGCTGCAATTCCGAGACCGAAAGCAATACTGCGAAGTCTGGTCATATCAGTTGCCTCCTTCCGTCAGACGATCGGCATAGGCGAGGGCGAAAGTAGAAAGCGCCATTTCCTCAAGCATCACGCGGCGGACGCTGTTTGCTTTCATAGCGACGTTGGCCGCTTCGATCCGAGCCGTATCAAGAAGGACTGCCCTTGCGGGCGATGCAGCCTGGGTTGCAAACCAAGCCTCGCCCCCGTCCTCACCAAGCCATTCACGGGTCATGTCCCGCAGTGCGACTTCCACGCGCTGCGAAGAGGCGATCTCGGCCAAGACATAAGCCGTGACGGATTGGCGGGCTATGTCACGAAGAGCAATGGCGCGGTCGATGCTGCCGCCAACACCTTCATCTGCGCGTGGTGCGCGTGGTGGCCCCATGACCATGCTGATATAGCGGCGGGCTTCATCGGCATCACCAGAGAACAGAGCTGCGGCAGAGGGCGCATCACCCGACTGCGCCTCTTCAAACCAGCGCTGCGATTCACGGTCATAGTCCTCACGAGTGCGAATAGCATGACGCTCTGCAATCTCGGTGGTGATCGCGCCCCTCGCGGTGTCGGCGGTGTTCAGGGCTTCATCGACACGGTATCCGGCCTCAACGAGACCGCAGGCGTTAAAGCCGGTGTTGCCATAGTCTCTGATCGCTTCACGGGTCTGATCCGCGATCGACTGCTCTACGATGGTCTGGCCCATTGCTTTTGAAACAGCGAGATTGGAGACAATCTCCTGCTGCGAGCTTTGAGCCATCTGCATCGTCAGGACTTTAACGGCAGAGAGCAGACGCTGGCGCTCAAGAAGCTCCTGCGCAACAAGAGCAGCCTGTCGCGTCTGGATGGTTGCCAGAACACTCGCCTGCAAAGAAGAGGTGCGCGAATTGACGCGAGCCTCAACCCCTGCACAGGTAATCGCATGAGCTGCGGTGGTCGAAAGCATCAGTGCCAGAGCGCAAAAACCCGTCTTCAAAAAGCGTTTCATTCAACGCCTCCTTCCAAACCACGCACGATAATGCCGCCCACGGATGCGCGGCCCAGTGAGATAATCGCCATTTGGCGCATGGCTTCGGCACGATTGATCCGGTCAGCCAGCTCGCTATCCGCACCGGACGGTGCGATGCTCGGAAGCGGCAACAGGGTATCCATGTAGATCATGCCAACCTGCGCCTCGATGTTGCCATAGCTGCGAGCGCCGCCATTGCTACGAAGCAGGAAGGGGGAAGCGTCTGTATCGCCTGCTGCAATAGCGCCGAAATTCAAGTGAGCGCCCTCGACACAAAGACCCGCCGCAGCTTCATCAGCGGAGCAAAGGAAGCTCTCGCGGGCAGACTGCGTTCCAGCCATGATGCTCACGCGGGAGCCACCGTCCTGCACCCAATTCCGCTCTTGCTCGGTGATTGCGGCCATAATGTCCGCGTTGTTTTGCCCTGCTCGCCCTGCGAGCTTGTTGGCTTCCACATCTGCGCAAGCGCCACCAATGGCTGTCTGCATGGATTCATAGGTCCGCATGGCCTCACGCACCTGCAAAGCGCGGTCTACTTCGCCAAAGCTGGTTGCCATTGCCTTATAGCTTGCAGCCTCGGCAGAGGTGACTTGCTGCGCCCCATAGGACTCTTGGCGGGTCTCGATACGAACAGCCGAAACAAGCCGCTCAAAAGCGACTGCACGGGCAGCAGCCGCCGTCTCATACGTCTGTGCGCTGACCGAAGAGGCCCCGACGACGCTCAGAGCCACACAGGCGATTGCCGCCCGCGCAATCACAGCGAAATATCCCAGCCGTTGTCGAGAACGCCACGCAGTTCATCGGAAAGGCCCGAGTTGAACGTGCTGACCGCACCCGACGCATTGCCCACCACGTCTTGGATCTGATCGTTGATCTGCTTGCAGACCTTGTTCTTCGCGTTCTGGATTGCGTCCTGAATGAAGTTGGTCGAAATGCTCGTGAGCATCCCCGCGAGGTCGGGAATAGCCATCGAGAGGTCGAAGTCGTTGAAGATCGAGCCGTCGATACATCCATCGGGACCATTGAAAGTGGCCTCAACATCGGTTGCGGTGGCTTTGATAAGCTGAATTTCACGATCGAGCGCAGCTTTCGCGGCTTGCTCTACAAGGCATCCGTCTGCCGCTTGAGCCATCGCAGTGCTGGCCGACGCGACAAACGCAAAGGCGGTCATTGTGGTCTTGAGATACGATTTCATGATTTCACCTTCTCACTCAGGGGGTCCAAAGCGTCCTCGATCTCCGCGACAACGCTCATAAGCAGCGGATTTCCGATACCCAGGGCTAACACCCATTTTGGGCTGTCATTGTAGAAAATTGTGAAATGCGGCTCCCTTGGACCGGCGATTTCACCCGTGGAGGGATCGACAAGGGAAAACGCTGTGCGCCGACCCGAAGGCGCAGATGCAGACATTGCGTCGCCCAGCGCCCGCAATTTTTCTGCATATTCAGTGATCTTCGGGTCCGACATTCACCACCTCGGAAGTGTAAACAACAATTTCTATATTACATCCAAATCGCACTTCCGCAACGAAAATGGCGAGGCACAAAGCCCCGCCATCACCTTTATTTTTCAGCTCCCTAATCCCATAGATACTCGGGGCGGGGGTTGGTCAGGGGCCGCATCCATGTCTCGTGTTGATGGTTGCGGGTCAGCCTCGCGCTGCTTCTCAGCTCTAAGCGCCTTCTCCTGCTCTTTCTTAAATTCATCCGCGACCGCTACAGCCGCTGCATGAATGTTTCGGCTGAACCCACCACCGAGAGGGACGCTCTCAGACCCAGCGGAGGCTTTGGCAACGAACTCAGCGACACGGGCCAGAGCTTGCTCGTTGTCCTTGGTTGCGGTGAAAGCCATAGTGCCTCGGGTCATTTTTGCGCTTGAGCCATCGAGATAGATGGTCTCATTCGCATTCTGCACGAGATCGGAGAACTCCCCCGACTGGGCAAGCGGGTGCGTCTTGCGCATAACCAGCCGCAGGCCGTCATCCCCATACATCAGCACCGCCTGCCGGTCATCCAGCGTAGACAGACCTCGGGCGATGGTCAGAGCAGAGAGCGTCGAGGTGACGGATACCATGCCTTCTGGCCCGTCACCGCCCCTGTTCATCACAGTATAGGAAGCCGGAGCCTCAAACTGCATCCTGCCCTTGCTCTCTTTCACTTTGCGCGACTGTTCATCAGAGATAGAGCGCCACAGATCGCCGCCAAGCAAAGTCGAGGCCGGATAGGTCACATCGGATTTCAGTTTCGCCATCAGTCTATGCAAAACATCGCCCCCATTGCGGTTCAGGTATGCCTGACCCGCAGGTGTTCCGAAGGTATCGGGGAACATCTTGCCCAGCGCTGAATTTAGGGTCTGCTGTTCATCAGCCCGCAGCTCTCGCGTCCGAGAAAAGATGTTCTGATAACCACGGCTCAGAACAAGCAAGTTAAGCTCGATCTCTGCCATGATCGCCTCACGGGAGCCGCGAAGGTCAGGACGTGGGTGTGATCGTGATTTTTCCTTCTGCTTGACCCGTTCAACCGCATTCTTCTGCCCAGACTCGTTGAGCAGGATCACGTTGACGTTGTTGCCATCCCTGTCAGTAATGACAGCTTTCTCGCCAAGGTTCTTCTCTCTGCTGTTTGAGGCCGTGACAGCCGACATTGCGGTGAAGAGGTTGCCCATCAAGCCAAAGCGCTTTCTGGTGACAAAGCCTCTGGGCAGGCACTCCGAAATGTCGGTGAACAGCTTGGCCCCAGCGCCCTGACGGCCTTCCTTGTCCACTATCCGCGTCAGTTGGGCTTCATCCTCGGCGTCATTGGCATAGCGAGCTGCTTGGCTGTATTCCTTAATGATGCCGGAGAAGCGATGGACGTTTTCTCCAAGCCACTCCTTCATCACGGTGGCCGCGCTTTCCGATCCGCTCACAAGTTGCCGATAGGCGTCATCTGCGAAGGCTCGGAAGGTCTCAACAGCGTTCTCCTGCTCTCCCCCACGGAATGCGAGGTTTGACCGCAGCTCCGAGAACGACACTTGGAATGCCCCAGCTTCGCCTGGAACAAATATCCTCATGTTGTTCTTCGAGAGGGTCGTAGGGCTGTCGCTGTCGATCTTGGCCGAGATCACCACCGCAGGTATCCATTGGCCCATGCGGTCCTCTTCGGAGAACTCAGCTTGGCGATACAGCTCACCCAGTCGCCCAGCCACCATTGAATCGAGAGCCTTGGTGTTGATCGAAATAAGCCGTCCAGGCTCTACAACCTTTGAGAACTCCATGAGCCGGTGAACCTGCTCGGTTCGGCGCATGGTCATACGGACAGCCCTCTCAAGGCTCTCCACTTCCTTACGCGGTTTCCCATCGGCCCCGCGCTGATTGAGGAAGTCGATGATCTGCTTGCCCTCTTCATCCGCCAGCAGTCGCTTGCCTTCCAAAGTGTGCTGGTCTACCCGCCCGTGTTCGTCACGAGGCTGATACTTCTTGCGCAGCCCATCAGCCGCCTTCTCGATCAGCTCCTTAAATTCGTCCGAGTTTGGCTCGTAGTTGTTGGGCTTACCCTGCATACGGACAAGCATCAGCCGCTCATTGGCAAAGGCCCGCTGGAGGGCGTTCAGAACAACGGCGGGCGTCTCCATTTCAAAGGCAGCGTCGTTCACGAGCTTGCCTTCCATGCTTTGTCGGCCAGCAAGCCCGTCAAAGAGCTTATGATCGAAGTCCCATGCGTCGGCTTGGTAGTGCATCTTGCGGGGCTTCATAGCTGCGCTGATGCGGAACTGCTCTTCAATGGTCTGGAAAGAGGTTTCCGCCTTTTGCGCCGTCTCGGTGATCCGCTCAATCACCCCCCTTGCAGCCATAACTTCCCTTTGCTCCTGACGGCGAATTTCCACCAAGCTCAGGGGCTGGTCTGCGAGGCTCAGACTGTTTTCATCGCCATCATGCAGGACTTCGATCGTCTCGATCTCAGCCTTCCAGTCATAGCGGCCGATTTTCAGCGGGTTCTCCCCTTGGGCTTCCAAATCCTGCAAGATGGTCTTCGCCATCAGGTCCACATCGGCCAGCACGTCCTGGCTCTCAGTGGCCCCCAGAATGAAGGCTCGCCCAAGTAACTTGCGGCCCAGATCGCCTGCGTCGATCTCCCCGCTCTTGCCAACGGGTATCCCAAGGGTTTCCGCCAGATCGGGGTTCTGTCTCAGGACAGCACGAACTGCCATATCGCCAACGGGGTTGAGCAGGTCCACGGCCTCTTCAATCGTCCGATCGTTCTCACGCGAGCCGGAGGTCATCGAAGAAAGGTTACGGCTTCCACGGTTGAACAGGCTTGCCAGACGGTCATCGGCCACAAAGCCGGTGTTGGGGATGACATAGTGCGGAGGCGTGAGCTGGCCCGTCCTGTCGATACGTCCCTCTGCCTGTGTATGAGAGGCAATGTTCTTGAGGAAGGACAGGAAGAGCATCGCACGGGTGCGAAGGTCCACACCCTCTGTCGGAGAGTTTTGCAGCGACATGCCGGTTGCTGCTGCCGAAGTCAGCATCAGCACATCGGTCTTTCCGTTGTTGAAGCGGTCAGCCACTGCCATCTTGGTCGGGATTTCCCGATTGCGGACAATGACCTTATCGCCCTCGGTCATGATCTCAAACTTGCGCCCTGAAATGTCCTCAAAAGTCATTCCAAGGTTCTCGCAAGCCTCGCGCACCGCGTCGAAGCTGTTGACGCGCCACTTCTCAAAGCCGGAGCCGTTCACTCGCTCCGTGAAGTCTGCAAGCCAGCCGTCGAAGCCCTGCACCTTAAACCCAATGGCATTGCCCATTGCATCCGTGCCTTTGACCTCAAGCATCCGCTCGGCCATCCGCTTGACCACATGCCCGATATTGGGATGCTCGTTCACCACAACGCCTTCTTTTGGAAGCGCAGATCGCGGGTTGTAGCCATTCGTTTCCAGCAGGAACTCAGTCACGCTGTCGCCAGTGAACTCTTGCAGGACGGTTGCTTTCTCGCCTGCCGCCGTGATCTCTCTCAGAAGATCCTCTGCAAAGCGGGCTTTCATCGAGATCAGATAGTAGCGCGAGATCGCATCGAAGGAGGCCGCGGGCGAGACAGTATCGACCGTCATCTTGTTCTCGATCGAAGAACCGCTCAACAGCCCGCCAAACTGGGATTTGGCCTGACGGATCGCGGCTTCTTTAATGTCCTGCCCCATCGAAATCGCTTCGCGCAGGAACTCCGCAAGATCGTCGGTCATCACCCGCGCTTCATCGAGCTTTTCAGGGTCAACATCTGCAAGCAACCGCATGTCGCGGCGCACCCCAGCGCTTGAGAGCTTGCGTTGGATAAGCGCCCCCGATCGCGCCATTTCTGTAGACAGGACTTCCTGCATGGCGAAGGGGTTTTGCTCGATGATGCCCGTGAGCTGTTCGATCGACAGACCCGTTTCCGGCAGAGCCTGACGGTAGATGCCGATGTTTTTGCCCGATTTCATCGAAGTCGCAGAGGAAAAGACGATTTCCGCGCCAACCTTTTCGGCTTCATCCAGCATCCGGCGCATGATGATGCCGGTGCGGCTGTCAGGCCCTGCCGCCTCATGGACTTCATCGAGCAGCAGAACAGGCGGGTTCTCAGGATTGCGCCGCGCCGCCTCTTTGATCCATTCCGTGATCGCGTCAGCCTTCCAAACCCCTGCTGCCGTCTGGAACTGGGAATAGCTGCTCATGACGAGGTTATAGTCCTGGCTAACCTCGCCCTTCTCTTTCGCCATATTGCGCTCTGCGGCCATCGTTTGGAAAACGACGGTTTTGCCGTCCTTCTCGGTCAGCGCAGCCTCTTCCGTGCTGTTCATGATGAACGGTCGAGCCACCTTGCTTTCCAGAAGGTCTTTGAAATCGCGCCCCGAGATTGCCTTGAGATCGCGCACCGCAAGATCGCGGAAGAGGTGCGGCTTGTTTGACATCATCAGGACCGCACGTCCTTCAAGCAAACCGTTATAGGCGTGAGCGGCCATCGTCCGGCCTTTACCCACCCCCATCAGATCGCCAACAATCGTGGCCCGCTTTTGCTCACGGTTGAAGAACGACAGCGCCAGAGCGTCGATCTGCGCACCATTGAGAGGCCCTTGATCCGACAGCAGGTATTCAGGGTCATAGTTGAGCTTGGAGGCCACATAGCGGCCCAGATCGCCCTTATGGCTGACCACATGGCGCAGAGCGGCATAGGTCGCGCCTTCCAGCGCCCGCTCGATCACAACACTCCCAGCGCTCTTCGGCGTGAAGGGCGTGTAGCTGACAGTCAGCGCGTCATCATCGAAATTATCGAGGACATGATAATTTGCCGGAAGCGCCAGCTCATCCTCTTTTGGAGGTGCGCTGAAAGGCTCCGGCTCTACAGGCGCGGGCGCCACAGGATCAGGTTCAGGCTCAGGATCGGGCTCAGTTTTTGGCGGCACGATCGGGTCAGGCTGCACGGGAGCAGTCGGACGACCACCCCCTGCCCCACCAGAGCCACCGGCAGGCCCAGAAGCGCCCCCAGAGGGGGAGCCGGCCCCGCCACTGCCAGAGGGGCCTGATACCCCCGAAGACGGCCCAGCGCCGCCCACCGGAGGCTCGGGCGTTGCGATTGGCGGCTCAGGCTGCGGATCGGGCCTGGCGACAGGCTCGCCAGCCCCCTGCCCCGCTGCGGGCGCAGGTTCAGGCTGTGTGATCTGAATAACCGGCGCACCGGCACGAGCGGCAGCGAAGGCCACCCGATTGTTCTCAGCTTCCGCCTCCGAAAGCACTTCGACTTGGCTGCGGGCGATTATCTGGTCAGCAGCTTGGAAGAAATCGCTGTAGCTCGCTGCGATGGGGTAGCTTGCGGGCAGCATTGCAGGCAGTTGGCCCATTTCCGGCACATTGCCCTGCTCACGCTTGCCCTCGCAGAAGTATACCACCGTCGGGAAATTGGCCCCCATTGCGCGATAGAGGGAAGCATCAAGCGCTACGGCTTCGACACGCTCAAAGGCCATGTTGAGCATGTTGTGGGTCTGGCGCTGCTTTGGCATGACCATTGTGGGGTCGAGCATATTCGCAGGCATCACCAAGACCGCAGCACCGCCTGGGCGAATGCGGTCTACCGCCTGCGCGGCCACCAGCAACTCAGCATAATTGGTCGTCAGGTTTACATCGAGCGAGCGCAGATAGACCTGACGCTTGGTTGTATCGTCTTCCTCGTTTGCCAGCCGTTTATAGGGCGGATTGATAAGGGCAGCGTCATACAGACCTTCGGGGTGTGCAGGCGAGCTGGGATAGCTTTGCGGCTCGAAAGCATCGCCCACCTTCACAATGCTCATGGACTCGCCACGATTGAGCGCACGGGTTGCGCGGGCAGCGCGGGCTTCATCCAGCTCAAGGCCCATGACAAGGCCACCATACTGCGCGGTCGGAGCAGACAGCACCCCGTTACCGATAGACGGCTCCAAGACGACTTTGCCATTCGGCTTCAAATACTCGGCAGCAATCTGGCCGATAGCCGGAGGGGTCGAGAACTGTGCCAGCACTAGGCGAGTGCCGCCACGATCCTCATGGGCAGGCAGCGCAGTAGAAAAACGGTGCGCGGTCGGACGGCCCTGCGCGTTACGAGCTGCGATGGAGCCAGCCATTTCCTCTTCGATCAGCTCACGGAAAGCATCTTTCGAGATCGCACCAGTCTCCCCCAGTGCGGCATCATAGAGGTTGAGCATATCGCGGCCTGAAATCCGCTCGATCCGATCGCGGTCAATGCGGGCAATCACAGAGCGGGCGATGATGGACCAATCCTGCGGGGTGGACGCTTTGCCAAAGAGCGGCGCTCGCTCACCGGCATCGTTTCTGCGCCCATCCTCGTTACGCCCGAAGTCGGCCAAGGGACCGTCAGGGGTCTCGATGGTGCGGCCAAACATACGCTGCGTGATGATGCGACCACGGACATTCCATGTCAGCTCGCGTGGGGCGAACAGCCCTTCACCAGCTTCATCGTAGTGCCTTGCGCCTGCCTCGAAGCGGGAAAAGACTTCCCCCCTGTCGCGCAGATCGACAGCGTTCATGCTCCGGCGCACGTCGTCAGGTCGAAGACCGATCTGGATGAAAAGCTGGGCGGGATCGGCTGGCATCCTCATACCGAAGACGCGCTCACCCGACGCCATGCGCAGCTCACCCACAATGGGCGTCCCTTGCGCATTCGCTGCCCGCCGCAATGTGCTGACCACCGAAGAAAAATCAGAAATCCGTTCATCTATCGAAACCGCCAGACCGATACTCTGGCCGTCAAAGCGGTTCGGGGGAACGGGAAAGCCACTGATACGCCCTTCGGCGCGTGGAATGTGAACTACGCTCATTTATCCGTCCTCAATACCAAAGGAGCGGCGTTGTGTTCGCCGCTCCCGCCGCGTTTCCTTGGCTGCTCAGTAATCCGGTGAAAGCTCATTAGAGCGGGCTTTCTCCGGCTCTTCCGGCTTGGGAGCGGGTTCGGAAGGCTTGTAGGTCGGGTTGGGCGCGAAGACCGCGTTGCGATCTTTGTCCATAGCGGCAGTGATCGCGTCATGGCCGAGGTCGGAGGCTTTGCGACGAACGAACTTTTCGTCTGCGGTCGGGTGCAGGAACTCAGCCGGAAGAATTTGCTTGAAGGCCGACTGCGGGCCGCGCACTTCCCCGTCGTTGGAGACGCGCTCGGGCGAGGACATGATTGCCACGTCTGCCGTAAAGAAGCCCCGCTCAGACAGCGAGACGGCGCGGCTGCTCTTTGCAGCGGATTGTTCACGGGCCATGATGTTCTGCTTGATGTGGACCATCAGATCCCCAACGAAGCCTGGGGTGATTGTCACCCCCACGTCACCACGCTTGCCAGCATCGTAGTATTCCTGCGCGGCAGCACGGGCGGCATCGTGATCCTGAATGCCATTGCGAGCATTGCCATCGAGGAATTTCAGGTTCTCAAACGGCACACCTACACGGCCAGCAAGTGCCGCCATCGGACGATAGTTGAAATTGTCGAGGTCGCGGTTAAAGAGCGCTTCAACGCCCGTGGCCGGTTGGTTCTTCTGACGGTCCCAGCCCATGTCCACCGCGACGGACTTGGTATCAACCCCGTCACTGATCGCCACGAGAACAGAGTTGCGCATAGCCCCTTCAAGGGCGCGGCCATCATCGCGGCGCACACGGCCATCGGTCATGCTCTCAAGCGCTTCACGAGTGGCTGGCACAGTTGCTTCAATGTCGAATGCGCGAGCAGCGCGGCGCTCATATTTCCCTTCGGTCGAGGCGTTGTCTTTGGGAATGCTGATCTGAATTTGCATCCGCTTGTAGGCGTCGTTGGCCTGCCCGTCAGTCGTCAGAGCGTTCATCCAGCGGGCGACAATCTTGCCATCTGTCAGCTCTTTGACCGACTGCATCTGCACCACGTCACCGATCTCAACACCATTGCGCCCGAGGCCCTTGGCCGTGGGTTGTTTGGCGAGCTGCTTGCTGGCCTCTTCTGTGCGAGCCTGGGCATTCGTGAAGCGGTTACGGTTGGTATAAAAGTCGGCATACTCTCCGACACTAACCATCGAGATCGTCACCTCAGACCCATCGTCTTTGCGCAGGTCAACGCCGGTCACTGAATTGGTGGCCGCATTTATCGCAGTGATCTTGAGGGGGACTTCGCCGTGATTGACGATGCGACGACCTTCGGAGCCTTCATCATCACGCTTGAAAGAGAACTTCGACATTGGACTTCTCCTGTTGGCCCGAGGCCCTGACAAATTCCTACGGGGGGCGCACTGGACGCCCCGAGGCACGGAAAGTGTAAACCTCTATATTGTGTTTGGTCAATCGGGTAAAAATCATTTTGTTGTTTACATGCTGATACCCCGTGTGAACCACAGCTCCCTGCAAGTATGCAGCGCGGGATTGGTGCAACTGCTCTAGCTCTTTTGCATATGGCTTTTGCATATGCTTTTTGCATAGCGCTTGCGATAGCGCTTTGCATAGGCCTAGCGCTATGTATTTGCATATGTATTGCGATAGCGCTTTGCATAGCGCTTGCACTAGCACTAGGCATAGGTATAGGCATTGCGATAGGCATAGGCATATTGATAGGCATAGCGCTATACATAGCTCTTGCAATATGCCTAGCGATAGTGATATTGATAGGTCTAGCGCTTGCGCTTTGCATATCGCTTGCACAATACCTAGCGATTGACCTAGCGCGAGCCGTCAGCTTAGGCTCAACCCCGAGCATAACCACGGGCGCTACCACCGCCCAGACGAGGTAGAAGAATGGCACTGGGTCATATTATCAGCACGGCCAATATCAAAGGCGGCGTCGGAAAAACGACGACAGCCTTCCTGTTGGCAAACGAAATCACCAATCGCGGCCTGACGGTTCAAATTCTCGATCTGGACCCGAACCGAGCCTTCATGAAGTTGAAAGAAGCTCGTGAGAACTCCGAAGATAACGCTCTCCCCTGGGACACCCAAGGTCTGAAAGAGATCGGAGGTGAGGATGGGTTCTTTGACGCAGTAGACGCGAGCAGAGAAAATTACGACTTCACCATTCTGGACTGCGAAGGCTCCCAGAACATGCTGCTGACGAAAGCGGCTTCAATCGCTGGTTTGACAGTAATCCCTATCACCCCTTCACCGCTTGATGCGAGCGCGCTGATTGAGTTGATGAAATTCATCAATAGCCAATCGAAGATCATGGGGCGCAAGATGCCGTATCGGCTTCTCGTGAACCAGACGGCGAGTGGTGCGGTCAAAGAAAGCTGGGAGAAGATCACGATTGAAGAGATCGACTCCAACAACCTGCCGCGCTTCAAGAATACACTCTATGGCGGCCCTGTCTTCAAAGACATTTGGGGAAAGCGTCAGACACTCCAAGAGATACGCGCAGACTTCGTAAAAGAACTTGAAGCTCTCGCAAATGCCAAAAACCGGCAGAAGGAAGAAGTAACCAAAAAAATCGCACAGCTCGATCGCGGTATTCAACGCAGCTCAGAACTTTGTGACGAGCTGTTCTCGATACTGGCGGCAGCTTGATAGGGCAGGGGGGTAAACTATGAGCAAGAAGATAAGCACTGGTTTGACAGAGGCTCTATCCGGCGAAATGATTGGCGAGACCCCGAAAGCCCCGCCACCACCTCCGGCAGCTAAAGTTGAAATTCCGCGTGGTGAAAAGCGCGTTCAACTCGATGCCAATGCTCGTCAGGTATTCAGTGGGTCTTTATCAAAGCCCGCAGAAGAGAAGGCGCAGGAACAAATTGCAGAAGCTACCCCAGAGGAAGAGGCTAAACCTGCGCCTTCGGTTGCTGCAATTCGGCCCAGAACAAGGGTAAAGCCCGAGGTCGAAAACATCTTCATCCGTGCGCCTAAAGAAGTGGCCGAGCGGTTCAATGATCTGCTTGAAGAGCATAACTTCAAAGCTAAATGGGACGGGCTTGTTTTGCTGCTCGATCTCTACGATCAGATTAAGAAATCGGAGAAGTAAATTCACCGGCATTCCAGCCCCTGCTATTTGGGGGCTGGTCTGGAATGCTATGATCTGAAAGTCACATACTCGGGCTAGGGTTTTGGGGCTTTTTGGTGGTTTCTTTTGAGGTGGCTTTTGCCGCCTCTTTTTCTTTTCTATAATCCTCAAGCAAGACTACATCACGAACTTTCACACGCTCTATAGAGTTTGCCGATGGTTGGATCTTCAATCCACCTGACCGTGCAGTTTTACGGGCATAACTGGTAACAGCAGTGCTTGTGCTGATGTGGCCCATAAGCGCCGCCACTTCACCATCAGTAATATCGAAACACGCTTTTGCATCGGAAGAGAAGGCATGTCGATAGGAATAGACCGTCACATTCTCAATGATCTTTGAGGGGTAGTCAAACTCTGCGACGGCAACTTGCAAAGCCCACTTGTGGGTTCTTCTGAAAGTGGCGGAGTTTATTTCATCCGAGTAGGGGAACTCTTGGATAGCTGCCATCGCATTATCTGCGATCTGCCGCATGACTTCACCATGCTCTTCTGCAATTTCAAGCTCTCTGTATTCGCCGTTTCCCCTACGCCAAACTGCACCTGCATTCGGACCACGACTGATTACTGTATCGGCATACTTCGCATTCTTGACGAGAAGAGTGCTGCGTTCATCATTAGCCCACTCAGCGTTCTCCCATTCAACGGGCCGCAGGCCAAAATGCCTGACGCCCATGATAAGTGCTTTGAGTGGCTGCGCACGGGACCACCGATCCGAGTTGTCATCCAAGATTTCCAGCATGGTCTCAAAAAGACCATCTGGGATAAGCAGGGACTGCTTTCTCACTTTTGGCGCTTCATCTTTTGGAGCCGCCTCTAGTGCCTTGTTGAATACTGCAAGCTCTTCGCCATTGCCTTCCAAACAGAAGCGCACCGCTGCTGCATAGAGGCGGCGGGAAGCCTTTGTCAGCCGCCTGGTGGCAACCTCAGCACCGAGCGCTCTGGCTCGCATCTTGCCTGTCAGCGGACCCAGCTCGGCGCATAGCAGATCGAAGATATAGGTGTATCGCTCGGCGGTTACGGCTGCGGGCATGTCAGTCCCCAATCTCTATCGCAATGTCTATCGCTATACATAGCATAGTGCATATCAAAGTGCATATGCACTAGCAAATTTTGAGCCACGTTTAGTGTTCGTTAAACTAGGGTGTGATGTGTTTCAAACAGCAAAACTTGGCTCAGAATTTAGAGCCACGTTTTCGTTGACATAGGGGCAATCTCATGTCTAACTCTATTTTGTTGTTAGACATGATTAGAGGCTTAAAATGGTCCGCAAGATCGCCCTGGCTCTCACTCTTTGCGGCTCTCTCGCAGCCTGCTCAACGACCACTGCCGGTCCTGATGGCATGGTTTCCACGCAGGTTTTTGTTGAGACCGCTTTGAAGGAATACGGCGTGTTTGGTGGTGGTCGCCCCGAGCAAGCCAACCCCAATCCTGGGATGTGAGAATGGATACTGCCGTTCTCAGAAATCTGGTGAAGCGGCTCTGCGAACTGCCCAAGGGCAAACGCCTCGCGCTTATCGGCGCACTGGGGTTTGCCACCCTTGCTATCACGTCGCTCACTCTGGAAATCGTCTCGGAGCCAGCGGATTATCGAGGACAGCCAATCAGCGCTTATAACGTCTCTGTTCACAGAGGTATGGGCGGTTCTGGTAAAGTAGTATTCGTTCCCGACAATCCGCTCTTTGGTCCAGCAAAGGTGGTCACTTGCCCCCTGACTATCCAGATGAAAGGCGTCTGTATTCAGGTGGAGTAAGATGGAAGAGAGTGAAGTTAAGGCGCTTGTTTTCAAGCTACCAGTCAGATTGCAAAGCCCTATCATTGGTGAAGCTCTCTCCGGTGATAAGCAGGTTTTCAAGCTGCACATTACCGAATGTAACCGTGGTTATGACCACGAGCTTACTGGTGTAACTCACCTCTTTCTTGGCGATCCTAGTGTTTCTCGCTTCACCTCCGCTTTCAACATAGTTTCTGTTCCGAATAGCGATGGAAGCGCGGAAGCGAACTCTCAACGTGATCTGATCCGCGACTACCCCGATCTGTTTTCCGAATGGTTCACTTTAAGAGATCAGGCCATACCAGTTGACGCTGATGATCTGGGTCTTTTCGATCTCGCATCCAGCCGTCTTGTGGGTGCGGCGATCAGATTTATGGCAAATGTCATTGATCCAACCTACACCACCCATAGCTGCGTTGTTGTGCCTGACGTAATCGCTGCTCTCTTCTATGAAGCAGGGGGGCTTACAACCAAACAGAGCGGTTATGGTGTAAAGCTGGATTGGCTGGTTCAAGAGTGTTTCCCGCGCTTCGGAACTTACGATGTAGAGAAAAGCCGCGTCTTCGATATTTATAGGATGGAGGACGGCAACGCTGTTGATGGTGTTATCCCGCCTCTTAAAGACTACGGTATCGAATACACCATACTGCCTCGGACGCGGGCTGTTGTGTTTGCGCTGGAACAGCTTGAACCGCAACGCTTGGCTCCTATCTTCGCAACCGCAGAACAGGGTCATCTTACTGGTGAAGCCTCGGAGCTTAACCAATGGTTTGTGACCATTTGGCGCTATACACCATCGGCCAAAGAAGCAGAGAAGTCCCAGCTTGAGCCTTTAATGGTTCTGGAAGTTTCTAATGTTTCTCTGGGTCATGGTGAGTCGATAACTGGATACCTCGATAATGAAGAGCGGGTAGCACTTGAGAGCCGTATCGGCCCTTTGAGTGGCGATATACCTCTCCTGTGTGCCTATGCCGATAACGGCGAAATGCTCAATGCGGAGACCTTTTCGCAAACGAACAACTATCCTGCACCGTTCGTTGAAATGCCCAGCGAAGCAGCTAATGTCTCGGTCAATGCGGCAGCTTTCTGCTTGAAATACGGCCAGCCTTGGATTGGTCAGGCCGCAGACAACGAACCGGAAAAATCCGGTATCGAAGAAGTGAAATCCGAGAGCGAAGCACCAGAAAACGGCAGCGAAGTATTAACGAATGAACAGCCCACTGAAACCGTTGAAGCTGCGGTTCAGGCTGCTGATGAAGATGACGACGGAATGCCGGTGGAGCCTGCCGAGCTTTCAGATGAACTGCGGAATGCTTTACACGCACTCACCAGCGCTGTTGCTAATACGCTCCTGAACAAATTTGCGTATAAGCTCTGTCTCGATGTGTTCGATCCGCCGCTCACAGACGACTCGAACCTTTGGGCGCATCTTTTCATTGCCGCTAACGAAGAACAGAAGCTCACCGATGCCGGTCTGAGTTACCTGATCGGCCACTTCAATATCACGGACGCTAATGCCGATCCTGCAAATTACAGCGAGGACGCATATGCAGACCTGTGGGATAAGAACCTCGATGACTCGATCGAATGCCTTGCGTATGCGCTCTACGCGGCTGAAAACGCAAGCGACGAAGCAAATGAAACCGAGCCTGCGGAGGATGAAAACACCGGAGCCGGTGGATCTGATACTTCGCAATCGAGTGCTGATGAAGGTGGGGCAGAGGTAAAAGCCGACGCCATCGCAGAAGCAAATAAATCCGAAAACGCAGCGCCAGAACAAAATCCGCTGCCGCAGGCTGATTCAAAGCTCTCGCAGGATAGCAAAGAAGATACCGAAGAACCTGACGAAACACACAAGATGGCCCTGGGCGATGTTGCGAAGGCGATGGGTGTGCAGAGCGATGCCGGTGGTTTTGACAGCTCCGCGCTCGGGAAAGTGCTGGCTGTTCCTACGCCAGAGCTTGCAAATCCTGACCTGCACCGCTTCACCGCGATCTTCTCTGGCGTGGTGACGAAGCACTTGAAGAGCAAGATCGGACTGTCCGAGGCCGATCTTGCTCTTTGGTTCGAGCAGATCGCTAAGGCCGTTTGGCTGGTCAAGGAGGGCAGACTGGCCGAAGAGCTGACCGAGGATGACCTATCCGAGAACGTCGAAGCCCCACTGACCGATGCCGACGAGCTGATGCTTCAGTTTGCTGCCGTGATGACCTTTGGCGAGATCGTCAGAAAAACCAAAGCCGTCACCGCAGGGCGTGGACGCGGTAAGGTGCGTTTGCCGGAAGGGACCAAATTCAAGCTGACTATGCTTGAGGGGATCAACTTCAAGCGCCTCCTGGCCGATGCAGCGACACTTTCGCGTTCCAGCCTCTCACCGCTTCTCAAGCCGGAGGAAGTCGAAGCGATCCTGTCGCGGTGGAGCAATCAGCTCGCAGAGCAAATCCCTGCATTGGGGGACGATCACCCCTTCTACAATTCCGAGCTGGTGACGATCGCACTCTCCGCGATGGTCAAAGCCTGCCGCGAAGAGACCAATGGATCGGACGAGACCGCCTTTGCTCTGCGGCTGCGCAGCGGTGATCTGGTTGACGCTCCGATGCACCTTCTGCCGGAGGCTTGGGCCTTCATGACTCCCGAAAACTTCAAAGCCGTGCTGGAAGCGCCAAGCTCGCCTGATGCAGAGGCATTGATGGCAGAGGCCCAGGCGATGAAGTCGGCCTATGACTGGTTTACCGCGAATGTCCCTGCCGAAGTCGAAGGAACCTATGGCGAAGCCGAGATCACCACGGCTTATGAAGCCGCAAGATGGAAGTTCACGGCTGAACAAACCGTCCCTTCCGAAGACACCGAAAAGACCGAGATCGAAGACTGCAAACGCGCGATTGCGGTCCTTTTGAACACGCCATTTCAGGGAGCGCTTTGACGAATGAACTCCAAGAACAGAGCAAATATCCCGCAAGGCCAGCGCGAAATCATCCGCCTCAACATGCGTTTCGACAAGCGCGTGAAATTCGAGGCCGAGCTTGCCCGACATCTTGCGGACCCCAGCAAACGCGCAGCCCGCGTCCACGAACTGCTGATGCTTGGCTATCAGGCCCACAAAACCGCCAAGGCAATGAAAGCCGAGCGCTACAGCACCTCAACCGCCACCGAAGGAGAAGAGCAATGATGCTTGCCAAGTTTCTGAAACCGCTTGCCATCGTGGCGGCTTTCCTTGCCGCCCCGCTTGCAGCCTCCGCGCAGACGATCGGTTCGCCGCTCGATCTGTCGGATATTATGAACGCTCCCGTGCAAATCCCAGCAGATCAGCTCGTGGATGTGCGCGTGACAGACCGCGAGAACGGACGGGCGATCAGCCTCAACGACCTCGCTAACCCCGATTCCAGCTTCTATCGGGACCAAGGCACGTTCCGCGTCACGGGCGCCCGTAAGCGGGTGATCGAGGCAGCGGCTCGCGGCGTCGGCATTCGCGGCGGCTTCGCCTATGAATCCGAACGGATCAACAAGATCCTCATGGCTGCGCGGTATCGCAACGCCCTCAATGCCCACTATCCCTTCCAACGTCTGCTGCTGCAAAACGGCTATGTCGTCCCGCCAGTCATCACCCGCGTCAACAATGTGCGTGAACTGTCCGGTCCCAACTATCTCTATCTGACCGTCGGCTCATACGAGATCACCCGAGAAGCGCGGCTGACCACGATTGCTCCGACGTGGATGGATTATCTGCTGCTCCCCATCCGCTCTGTCAGCCCGCCCGATGACATTCAGCTTGAAGGCGCAGACGAATATGCCCTGTGGCGCTCCACCGTGAAGGACTCCTGGGTGACAGGGGTGCGCGAAGCGCGGGCCGCATTCACGACCGCGCTTGCCACGCTGAACCGCGATTACAACGGCATGACGCTCTATCACCAGCTCGCGCAGCAAGGGGCCGTGTCCCTGCCGACCGTGGACGTGTCCAACCGTCGCTGGCGTGTGACCGAAGACGGCCAACGCGCTTTCGAGGGCGAAACCAGCATCCGCATCACTGTCGCCAGCCGCTTCCGCGCTCGCGGCTGAGACGCTGCATGGGTGGGCCTCAAAAGAGGCCCACTGTTAAAAAAGTGAGGACACAAT
The DNA here is from genome assembly GCF_020539525.1 of Pseudogemmobacter faecipullorum. Taxonomy (GTDB): domain Bacteria; phylum Pseudomonadota; class Alphaproteobacteria; order Rhodobacterales; family Rhodobacteraceae; genus Pseudogemmobacter; species Pseudogemmobacter faecipullorum. The sequence goes on from NZ_JACDXX010000019.1 coordinate 56,234, forward strand.
GGCTTTCCGACCGACCAACGACAAGAACGGCGAAAACACGAAGCTCTTTCGCGGCCATATCGGCTCGCTGACCGAACTTGAGCAGTTTTTTACCCATGCCGTCGCCCAGAATGCCTCTGATATTATCCTTCAAACCAATGAGCCAGCCATCGGCCTGATCTACGGCGAACCCCATGCACTCACGAGCTATGTCTTCCAGCAAAGTCAGATCGACGACATTGCCTATCTCCTAACCGGCAACCACAATATCAAAACCTCGCTTGCGACGGGCCGCGACTACAACCACGCCTTTGAGGTCAGGGATATGTCGCGCAAGGACGAGTTTGGCTCGCATCCCCGCTTGCGCTTCCGTCTCTGCGCGACAGCGATCAACGGACGCGGCGGCGAAGCCAAGCAGCTCGTGATGCGGCATATCCAAGCCGTTCCGCCGACGCTGGATGAAGTGGATTTTCCCGAAGAGCTGATCCACGAATTTGCAATCCAGCAGGGGGCCTTCCTGATCGCAGGCGAAACCGGCTCGGGAAAGACGACGACCTTTGCAGCCTGCCTCGATCATATCTTGAAGGGAAAAACCCCGATCAAGGGCAACATCGTAACCTATGAAGAGCCGATCGAATACCTCTTCTCCGATGTGCCATCGACCTCCTGCGTAGTAGCGCAGTCCGAAGTCGGGCTGCACGTTCCCTCATTCCGCGAAGGGATTGTGAACGCCATGCGCCGCAAGCCCTCCCTGATTGTAGTGGGGGAACTGCGCGATCCCGCAACCATTCAGGCCGCAGCGGATGCGAGCGTTACCGGCCACCCTGTATTTGGAACAGTCCACGCCAATGACAGCTCTGCGATCATTCGCAGGATGGTCATGCAGTTTGACCCCTCCCAGCAGCAGCAGATGTTCTCTGAAATCTGCTCGAATGTCCGCTTGCTCATGTCGCAGTATCTCGTGCCTCGGGCTGACAAGCCTGGACGGGTCTGCTTGCGCGACTGGGTGGTTATCACGCCCCAGCGCAGCGAAGAGCTGATTAAGGCGGGCTATTCAAACCACCATCTGCTTTTGCGCGAGTGGATGGAGTCAGGGGACCGCGCTCGGTCCATGAAGCGCAGCATCGAAATCGCACTGGAAGCGGGGCGCATCAGCCTCGAAACCGCAAACCTTGCCTTGAAACGCTATGGCTACGAACAGAAGGAGCCTCCGAATGAGTAATGTCTTGTCCCGCCGCTCCCTGATCCTCGGGGGTCTGGTCTCTGCTGCGACCCTCGCGGCTCCTGCCGTGGTCCGCGCAACGCCGACCGGCACTGTTGGTCCCGATCGTCTCTGGATTCAGCGACCAGAAACCGGCGAAATCCTTAACCACCCGTTTGTGTCACGCGATAACCGTGTCCACCGTCAGGCATGGGCGAGCTACAGCTACTTCTGGCGCGACATAAAAGACGGCGGGCAGGCGGTCTGGATGGACCCCCGCCTGCTGGTCCACCTCTCGCGTCTACAGGTCGAGATTTCCCGCCAGCGCGGCGAAGAAGTCCTGCTCTATCTCAACTCTGGTTATCGCACCGTCGAGCGCAACGCCCGCATCGAGGGAGCAGCGCAGCGGTCTTTGCATTGTGTGGGCTGTGCGGCCGATTTCTTTGGCCGCAATGTGCCGCACCGCACATTGCTCACGATTGCCGATGCACTTCCCCAAGTCGGGGGAGTAGGCGGCTATAGCAGCTTCACCCATATTGATACCGGAGCTGGCACACGCCGCTGGGGGACCGCAGTAGCAGTGAGAGATCACCGCCTAGAGGCGCAAAGAGCGAGAGGGTAAAAGGCCATGCAGCTAAAGGACGAAGAGCTTTTTGAGTATACGCCGGTCGAGTGGCGCTTTTCAGCGGTCACACCCTCGGTCTTCGGTCTCGATCCCTGGGCCACGCTGATCCCGCCCGCGATCCTCTACGGCCTCTCAAGCGAGAAGGGCCTGTTCTACTTCTTTGTGGTTTTTGTGTTTGTGGCAGTCGTGATCTACGTCGCGGCTTTCACGAAGCACCAGACCATTAGCTCGTGGCTTCACGCATTGAGGACACGCTACATTCAACGGCTGCAATGGGAGACGGACTGAATGACCGTGCTTGATGCTCTTCTGGCTGATGACAGCTCGTTTCAGGAGCAGCGCTCGCTGCTGAACAGATTGGAAGCCGCGCTTTCATACGCTTTCACCGATCTGGCTCTGACCGATGACGAGAGCCAGTTTGAGCGGCTGCGGGTTTCGATCCTGCAAGCAGCTTCGCCCACGGATTTCATGGAGACCTATGGTTCCGTGAACGCCGAAGAGCGCCCAGGCTACACCGCCCTGATGACCCTCACCGATCGTGTCGCCAAGATTAGCGGTGAGATTGATGTGAACAGCATCTGGTTCAGCCGCGCTTTTGTCCTGCCTGCGATCGCAGCGCTGGCCGTCCTTCTTGATCGCGGTGTGAGCGCGACGGGGGATAGTCGGATGACCGTCTACCTGCGGGAGCGGGAAAACAGCCTCTTCGGCTACGAATTGGTGGACATTCGCGCATGGGGGACGACTATTGCGCCGGATGGGAGTTTGGGAATCACCGAGCTTTCTGCTCGTGATCTGACCGAACTGACCGCCCACCTGACCGCCGCCTCATATTTTTTCATGCGAGGGGGCAACGGTGTTTCTATCGGGTCGAAGTATCTGCTCGGGGAAGCTGGCCTTGCCGCCGAAGCCCCGAAGAAGGCGCAAACTGAGCGTCTGGGGCAGAGGTTCGTGATCGTCTGAGGGCCTGATTTCTTTGTAAAAATCAAACTGTGCTTGACCTATGGCGTGTAAACAAACAAAAAGTGTGTTACACCATATGCTTTTGCATATCATTTTGTATATGCAACGAAATATGCAGTTGCATAGCATGGTTAGTGAAGCATGTGCGGGACAGACGTGGCACAGATTGCGATTGCCCAACCAAGAGTTTGGTGGCATTACTGTAGGAAGTCTCAAACACGGAGGATCACGAGGACGAAAAACAGGTAGCGAATATCACACCAGTTTTCCTTGTGGCCGAAAAGTTTACACCGGCTGCGCGGGAAAGCGAGCCGGTGCGAAACTGTGTGGTTATCAAGCCGTTATCCGAAGTCCCTGTTTGTTTGGCGACGACCAGGACTTTCGATTAACTCCAAGATAGCCATTCTTGCTTGCCTCTGCAAGCCATAACGCTCCTGAGCGGCACAATTTCTGCATCTTTTTTTCGCTTTTCCTCGCTGTCAAAACGCGGAGAAAGCTATGGCTTTTCAACAAATTACAGGGGCCTACGAGGTAGGCTCTGAGGGTGCAGAAATCCCACGCGGAAAAGCGCGGGCCGATGGCGTAAAATCGAAGCTCTATCAGCTCTTTTACAAGGGCGATTACATCGGGATCACCAAGGACATGCAGACGTATCTGCGTCAGGCTGTCCACTGTGTCCCCGCCAGCCGCCTCATTGACGGAAGCGGACTGTTCCACCTTCCTGCCAAGGTCATCGCTGAACGGCTTGGGTGGTCAACCTCCAAGCTCTATCGCATCGAGCGAGAGCTGTTCCAAGAGAACATCATCGAGCGCAACACATCCCTTAATGGTCGCCGCGACGGGCAGCTTGGCTATGGCATCAGCCTGCGACCCTTGGTTGAGCGCTACCACGAGCTTACCGACAGGATCGAGCAGCGCATGGCAGAGGCGAAAGCCGAAGCAGAGAAGCGCCATCTGCAACGTCAGGAAGTGGCCCGCCTTCGCTGTGAAATCACCACCCTCTTTGTCTCCGGCTGTCTGCCTGATCCAGCCTCAAAGCGTCTGGCGGAAGCGATCAGTCGCTGGCCCCAGCGACCCTCTTCATGCTCGCATCAGAAGATTTCCGCCCATCTGATCCACCTTCGCGCAGTAAGCCTCTGGATTCAGAAGATTTTGCAGAAAAAAATGAATGATCGGTCCTTCATTTCTGACCGACAATATACAGAGAAAGAAAAAGAAATTCTTAGTAAGCTGGCCGCTAACCTTGAGCGTCGCGCCAGTATCAGACCTGCAACAAGCAATGAGGTTCCAGACCTTGAGCTGGTTCTGACACCAGAGACGCTGCTTTACGTCCAGATGTTTGAAGAAACTGGGAACATAGGGCAGGTGCTACAGTTTAGAGGCCGTGAATTGGGAATTGATGAACGGGCAATCAACAACCTTGCCCTGACGTTACCGCCACATGCGGCAATCATGGTTCTTTCCATTCTGGAAGATGCCATGCAGAGGAAGCGGAACCCTGTTCAAGATCCAAACCGCTACCTCAACGGTCTGGTCAGTCGCTGGGAGAAAAAAGCGCTGAACATGGTCAAAGGCTTGCAAATAATAGCAAAACGGCGAAAAGGTCGCATTCACGTCGCGTAAAAAACATATCATTGTTACGCCCTATGCTTTCGAGCCAATGACAAGAGCCTAAATGTGTTTTACACTGTCTTCTGACTATAACCGCCCCAAACAGGGGAACAGACTAAGGAAAGCGTTATTCCGATGAACCCTCGTGAGATCAGGCACGATATTTTTGCTACCCGTGCGGTGCATGATGCCGAGTTCCGCGAGCTGCTGAATCAATACGGGATCGCTACCGATGGTGGTCAGCAAGCGCTCAAGGATCGTCTGGCAACATTGGATTCCCGCGAGTTCTCCGAGCTGTTGCAGCACGTCGAGAAAGCTGACCTGAACAACCCCCGTGTGAACAACACGCAGCAGGTGTTGTATCAGCTCAATGATATGTCGCAGAACCTCTGGACCTCGAAGAAGGCCGAGCTGAACCGCGAAGCCAAGAAGATCATGGAAGGGCCGGTGGCCCAGGCGCGTGAGCTTTTGCAAAAGGGTGATCTGGACGCATTCCGTGATCGCAAGGAAGAAATCATCGAGAGCGTTCAGGAGTTCTCTGCGAAAATCAGAAATGCGCGGCACGAAGTTGGGGATCAGTTGCGGCAGTTCCTCTACACCGCAAAGGTCGATATTCCCAAGGCCGACCGCAAATCGCTGATTGACGAGAAGATGCTGGATCATAACATCCCGCCAAACATGCAGCAGGTTTTGGCGCTGGAAAACACGCTCTCCCAGGAAGAGGTCGAATATGTGATGCGCAAGCAATCGCCGGAGCAGCGCCCGAGCGCCCGACCGATGCCTTCGCCATCCATGTGAACCGGCATAAATCTGGACAAGAACAGCCCCTGCAACAGCAGGGGTTTTTTTTATGTCCTAACGTCAGCGAATAGCTTGTCTAAGACTGAAATTCGGTTAATCTACTGTCTAATGCTAATTTGTTGTTTACAGGGTAGCGAGACAGAATGCAGACCGAACAACCCAGCACTACGGCTCATACCGCTGCCTATCAGCAGCCCCAGCCGCTTCATGCCCATGATCCTGCTGCCCGCCGTCGTGCTACGCTTGCGGTCGTTCTTGGGTCCACAGCCTTGCTGCTTTCGAGCGCGATGCTGTTCAATTCAGTTTTCGGGCCGATCCGCATTACCGTTGGTGATCCGGCTCCTGCGGTCGCCGCTCTGGCTGCACTGCCCACGACTGCACCAGTTGCAGCGCCAGTTCCCGCAGCCCCTCAAGCTGCTTTGCCTGCTGCAACTGCATTGGCAACCGATCCGGCAAACTCTGTCCGCGTCGTGACCGTCGGGAACGCCGCTTACGCACTGGACACCCTGACCGGAACCTATTTCGCTTTTGACGCCAACATGCAGCCGGTCCCGATGGATCGCGCCCAGCTTCCCGCCGAAGCCGTGGCGCAGCTTGCATTGCCGCAGGCTCCGGCGGTTGTCGGAAATACCGATCAGCAGTTTGCACAGGCCCAGGCGCAAAGCGCAGCAATCGCGGAAGGCAATGATCTGGCGATCAACGCCATGCTGGCCGACAAGGAGATCGCCGCAAGCATCCTGCAACTGCTCGATCGCGCCGCTGGCGTCGATGCGGATGGGGTGCGCGGCATGGGCAACCTGCCGGTTTACGTCTTCTTCGACGCCCAATGCCCTTACTGCCACCAGCTCTATGTGGATATGGATGGGAAGGTGGACAGCAAATGGCTTCCCACTCTCGCCCTTGGCGACGGGGGTATTCCTCTTATCACGCATATCATGGGTGAAGGTAACGTGGAGCTGATCGCGGGAGCGGATGGCAATACTGAATCCGTCAACGTGAAAGAAGATCCTGCTATGGCCGAGCGCCTGCGGGCCGTGGTGGGCGGCGGCGACCGCCCCACGATGGAAGGGACGATCTCTCCCGAAATCGAATTTGTCTCCAACGAGAACATGACGCTGATGCGCTATCTCTTTGGTCGCCAGACGCATCTGGTCGGTGTGCCTGCAATCATCGTGGGTCTGCCTGACGGCACAGCCAAGATGCTGCGCGGCTATGAGGCCACAACCGTTGGCGAAATCCTCTCACTGCAAGGGCGCGGATAATCATGGTTTCGCTTCCCTTCGGTCGGAACAAACAGAAGAAAGCGAAGATCACCGCTTGGGGTGACGATTTTCGTGATCCCGTCATCGGCCCAATGGGGATGATGGCACAGATCAATCAGCTCAACTTCATCAAGACCATGATGATCTCTGCGATCATGCTGCTGTTGCTCGTGAATGCGGGTATCGCATGGGCCGTTATCAATACGATGGACACCAAAGTTTATGTGGCCGACGGCTCGCGCTTTGGATGCCTTATCAACCCTCTCATGTTGGAGTGATCGAACATGCTGGGGGCCTTGCGCACAACTCTCCTGATCGGCAATGCGGTCGCAATCCCGTCGGCACTGATGCTCGGTTGGGCGCTGACCTATGGCGTTGATCCGGTGAAATTCAACTGGGTCACGCCCGCTGCTTCCGCACAGGCCACGGGCGCTCCGACAGAGTTTGCTATGGCCTGCGAGCCTCGTGTTCTCGATCAGGCCATCTACTCTCGGGTGGCGCTGGCGAAATTCGCGGCAGAAGCCGTGATCGAGCTGAACACCTTTGATTATCTGAACTGGGATGAAGTGCTGCAAGGCGCAGTAGGGCGCTTCATGATACCGGAAGCGGGCCGCACGTTCATGTATTCCTTTGAGCGGGGCAGGCTGCTTGCAGGCGTCCAGCGCAACTATCTTTCCGCCTCTGCCCGCCTGATGGAGCCGCCCGTTATCGTCTCCGAAAGCTCGGTCGGGCCGGTGCGGAGCTGGACCGTCCAAGTCCCGTTTGAGGTCTTCTACGGCACGGGCGCTCGCACGGTTGAAGGGGTGCAGCACGACCCGAAGCTGACGCAGGCAATCGTGGCGACGGTCAAGCTGGTGGAGCAGCCGCCGACGGCGCGGAACTTCCGTGGCGTAGCCGTCTCCGAATTTAAGGCCCAGGGCATTCCGAACCGCACGATGATCGAGCGACTGAGAGCAGAGTAATGAGCAAGACACCCAGAGAGATTGATCTTGAGCAGATGGTCGGCCAGCGCGAGATCGCATCGCTGCGCAATCAGGTCATCCTGCTTGGCATTCTGCTGGTCGCGGCGATCGCACTGTGCGTTCTCCTGATCTATGCGATGAACAGTCGGTTCCCGCAGCAGAAGTTTATCTACACCCAGAACGCTGCCGCAGTTTGCACCTTCGCCCCTCTGAATGAACGCGGTGATGTGACGGATGCAGCCGTGATGAACTTCGCAGTGCAGACCGCAGCCGATATGCACACTTTCGATTACATCAACTGGCGCAAGACGCTGGACGGTGTGACCCTTACGCGCTTCACGCCCGAAGCGCGGGCCGACGCCACGCGGGGCCTGCGGGACAGCAATATCCTGCCTTCGGTGGTGAACAACTCTTTCGTTCTGAAAGCCGTGCCGTCCGGTCCTGCGAGCATCCGCAGCCAAGGCACTGACGGCAATTTCTACACTTGGGAAGTCGCTGTTCCCATGACCCTTGCCTACACGGGGGGCATGAACAGCGACCGCTCGATGAACTACCGGCCTGAGAGCCGCACTATCGTTCTCACTATCCGCCGCGCCGAGTTTACCGCCGATAACCCCGACGGTCTGCTGGTCGCATCCATGTCATCCTCGCAGTCGCTGGCAGGCCGTGAAGCGTCTCAAGACGCATCGGCCCCGCCCGCAGCGCAGCAATAAGGAGGTATACCCTTGGCAAAGAAACCCGCCCTCCGCGCCGCAACTGTTGCGCTGCTGGCCGCGCTGTCCGCAGCTCCGGCATTCGCACAACAGCAGCAGCAGGCCAATGTTCCGCCGCCGACACCCGAGCAGATCGAAGCGCTGCGCCGCGAGATCAACGACCGCGCTGCGGCAGAATTTGCCAGCCCCGAAGAGATCGAAGCTCTGCGTCAGCGCCAGCTTGAAGAAGAGCGGGCGCGGGCTGTGACCGGCTATACCAACGACACCGCACGGCAATCTATGTCGCGCCGTATCGACCTGATCGGCGGCGGCAAGGCCGAGCCCTATATGCCCCAGACCCTGAACCTGTGGTCCGATACCGTGACCTCGCTCTCCTTCTTCGATCATCAGGGCGAAGCATGGCCGGTCGAGAGCGCGAGCTTCGACAAACGGGCGCTGCGGGTGAACAACGACGGATGCGACGGCGGCAGCGCCGCCCGCCTTGAGGGCATGGGCAACGTGCTGACGCTGATGCCCTGTCAATTCTGGACCACAACCACCATGCAGGTTCTGCTGCAAGGTGAGACGCGGCCCATGATGTTCGATATTCGCTCCGGTTCCAGCTCGCCAAATCCTGTTGTCGATGCAGCCGTGACGGTATCGGTGCAGTCTGATGTGCCGTCTCCCTATGGGACGACCCGCGCAGGAGAACTGGCAAACAACTGGATCAATCCGTCGGCCCGCGCCATTCGCATTGATCCCATCGACACCCGCACCGACAGGTCTGTGACCCCGATTATTGTAGGGCCTGGGGTGACGACGGATGTAAGTTTCATGGACAGCTCGCAGACCCCGTGGCCGATCGAAGAAGTCGTGTTCCCTTCTGGCGTCATCGCCATTAACGGGGCCTGCGGTGAAATCGAGACCGGCTTGCAGCGGATCGACCTCAAAGGTTCGTCCACCTTCTACATGACCGCCTGCAACAATCATCGCGGGACCATTGGCGTAAAGCTCAAAGGCCGTGCCGGTGCTATCTCGCTGATGACCGTGCCAGCTCTGCCGCGACAAAGCCAGCCCGACGGAACTGTGACCGTGACCGTGCCTGGGGTTTCGCCGCAGGAGCGGCCTATGACCGTTGCAACCGCCGCAGCCCCTGGCTCGCGTGGCGGCGCAGGGCAGGCGGCATACAACCCTGACCGCTACCTTGATGACTTCCTTGCTGGCTCCCCGCCCCAGGGCGCACGTCGGGCCTCGATCAGCGGCGGCGGCGGCATTGCCGAAGGCTGGTTCTTTGATGGGGCGCTCTATCTGCGCGGCTCATTCGAGATCGTGAATCCAGCTTACGATGCCGGTGGTTCGTCCTCTGACGGCTCTTTCCGTGTCTTCAAATATGGCCCGCCCGTCGGGCGCATCCTCGCAGTCGATCTGCGCGGGCGCGAATTTGTCATGAATATCGAGTGAGGGAGACGCTGAAATGTTCGGATTTCGCACCATCATCGCGTCACTGGCAGGTATTGTGCTTGTCGTTGGGATCGCGGTTACGGCCTCACTGACCTCGCGGCCCGATAAGAACGAGACTGCCGGTGTTGTTCCCGCAGTCGTCGCCGCAGATCGTATTGCTCCGAATGCGCGGAATAATCCAATGGTTCCGGTGGTGCAGGAAGAAGCCTCGCGCCGCTCGGAGCTGCATGGGCGTATGGCCGAAGAGGCGATGCAGGCCAGTGGGCAGAACATGGCAACCGCCTACATTGCCCCTCCTGTCGTTACCGAAATCAGATCCTCTACCGATGGCGACGAGCTGACCCGTGCGATCTTTGAAGATCGTATTGAGCCGGAGCCTGAACCCGAGCCGGTTGTTGCAGAGGTTGAACCGGAGCCGGAGCCTGAACCCGAGCCGGTTGTGGCCGAAGTCGAGCCTGAGCCTGCGCCTGCTCCCGTGGCAGATCACTGGAACTACTACGGTGAATACGGCAACCGCCTGCGCATTGACCTGCAAGTGCCGCAGCGCGAAGTGACGACCATCCGCGTTAAGGAAGAGCATTCCAATCTGCTGCTTGATGCGCTCGATTTCATCTTCATGGGTCTGGTCGGAACGGCCCATGCTGGCGGTCTCGCAGAGCCGGTCATGGAGCCGCCTGTTCGCCCATCGGTGTTTCAGGATTACCGCATCGGCACGACCGATCTCTTTGGCTCGCCCCATCCCAATGAGCGCAGTGCAGCTCGCCCCGAACTGGTTGGCATCAACGAGCTGGGGCAGGCTTATGGGACACAGGCATATCATGATCGCCGTGTCGGGCAGGCCCAACAAGGCCGCACTGTTCTCGCCCGTGCAGGGGATATGGTCTACGCCCGTCTCCTTTACGGCTTCAATTCAGACGATGTGCGCGGCCTTCCGGTCTATGCGATCGTGACCGATATTCTGGACTCGGGGGCCTATGGCCCGCTGCACAATGCTCGGATCGAAGGCGGTGTTGGCTTCACCCGCGAGAACGCCTCGATCTCTTTCAATCGCATCATTCTGACTGATGGCCGTGAAATCCCAATGTCAGGCATTGCTGTCTCTGCTGATGCAGCCAGAACCGGCGTGGCAGCGAAGATCGACAAGCACCGGCTTCAAAACTTCGGCTCTCTCTTCTTGGCTGGTCTCTTTGAAGGGGCAGGCCGGATCATGGAATATCGTCTGACCGACGGTAGCGGAGATACAGTTATCCTGAACACCGGCAACGGACAGGTGACTATCCCCCGTAATCGCAATGATCTCACCGATGGCGAATTGCTGGCTGGCGCCCTCGGCCCAGTCGGGCGGAATATCTCGCGGGAGATCGAGCGCAACGGGCAGCGCCCACCGACGATCTCGGCCCCAGGCGGTCATATCTTCGGTCTCGTTTTCGTGGATACGCTTGTCTACGACCCTGAGACCATGCGCGGCCAGAGCGCTTACAACCCGCGCACAGGCCAATCCACCGATGTTGGCATTGATGCCCTCGTGGGCCGTCCTGATCCGCAGGGCAGCGTGGCAGGAGCTGTCGGTCAGCCTCCGGCGATGCCTGAGCAGCGCCCCAACGATGGCTGGACCATCGACTCCTGGGGGCAAACCGGCGCGGCAGGCAGCGGTAACGCGGGCGGTGTCCCTTCGGCAATTCGCGCAGGGGTCGGCCAATGATGCGGTGCTGGATCGGGAAAATAGCCGCGACTTTAGGGGCAAGCCTCGCCCCTGCCGTCGCCTCGGCTCAAACGGTCGATACGGTCTTTATGACCGGCGTGGACCTGATCCAAACGGCCTCGCGGGTTTTGGTCTATGTGGCCTCGGCCCTCGGGATCGGGCTGGTGGCATGGTCCATGTTCCAGCTTGTGTCTGAGCCTGACGATCAGGACCGCTGGAAGCACGTCGCGGCTGCGGTTGTCGGCTCTCTCTTCACCATCTTTGGCGTCATCGTCGGATTTTTCTCGGGACTGTTTGCATGAGCAACGACATGAAAATCCCTGAATTTAAGCGTCTTGCAGCCGAAGACCTTAACCCGATGGCAACAGGTCTCCTGCCGCTCGGCCTGCGCATTGTGCGGTCTGAGGAAGATCCAGAGAAAGTCGAGCTGACGCTTGAAGAGCATGACGACGAGCTGGAAGCCGATCTCTTTGCGCTCATTCACATTGCCAAGCACATCCAGTTTGAAGAGGGGGTGCTGACCTCGGGTGAAGGCGCAGTCGGTATGTCATTGCTGACCTATCACGAGGTTTCGCAGACGCTTCTGAATTTCGTCTCCGGTGATGATGACACCCGTGAACTTGGAGCCATCAAGCGCACCGCTCTCGAAAACTATCCCATGTTTTATGACGCAGAACAGATCGCTCAACAAAGCGCATTGAATGTCTGGGACGCCTTCAAAAAGAAGGAGGCCGAATAATGGCGCGGAAGATTTATCACTACTGCGACATTGCGGGCATGTCGGAGAATGAAGGCCCCAACGCGGATGATCCGTGCTTCTACGCGCATGATGGCTCTACCTGCACGATCATCCGGCTTGAGGGCGTGTCCACCATCATGTCCTCCAATGAGGGCATCGAGCGCTGCTCGCGTGTGCTGCGCGACATTTCCTCTTCGCTTCGCGCCAAGGGGCGGGCGATTACAGTCACGTTTGAGCGCAGCTATAATATCGCAGAGGACGTTGAACGTCTGATCGCGCCTCTGGAAGACGCAGCCCGCCGTAAGGGCCTGTCCATTCAGGCTGCGGTGAATGAGACTGAGGGCGTCCTTTATTCCAGCGTGGCCCGTGAAGTCATCCTGATCGCAGTCTGGACCTATCGGGATGCGGCTGAACCTTCGGCCTACCGTGAAGATAAGCGCATCCGCATGTCCACGACCGGCAAGCTCATAACGAGCCGTGCGATCCAAGACCCCAACGGACCTTATGAAAGCCTGCAAGCCAACCACAAAGGCTTTGTGAAGCAGGTTTTGGCGACACTGGCTGCAAACCAGTTTGATGCGCGGGTTTTGGGCGTGAAGGACGGCGGGCGGGAGGATTTGACGGAAGTGCGCCGTTCTATTCTCTACCACGAGACACCGGAAAACTGGTCTCCGAAACCGGCCGGTTTTGCTTCCTATCCGACTGCGAAAAAGAAGGTCAGCTCTGATGTTTCGACGCTCTTCAATGAGCCGATTGATCGCCAGATGCTCACCTCTGCGGCCTCGTCGTCAAATGATCTGCGCACTGTGACCGTCGGCGGTCGCAACTATGCGGTGCTGCAAATGTCGGCTTTCCCGCAGCGCATGGTGAGTTTCCACGCCCTGCTGCGCAATATCAACGGCTCCACGAATATGACTGATCCCATGCCTTTCCGCGTGGCTTTCCACATGGAGGGCGGGGCAAAGGTCAACGGGATCAAACACACCCTCGCTACCATCGGCTCGCTGTTTTCCAACACCAACCGCCAGATCAAACATGCCTCTGACGGTATTCTGGATGAAATGCGCAATGACAGCCGCACCTATGTCTACACGCGCATTTATGCGACGACTTGGACCGAGCCGCACGAAGACGCCTCTTTGCTGGCAGAGCGGCGCTCACGTCTGACCCGTGCCTTCAACTCTTGGCAAAGCCCTACGATCAAGGACTCTACCTCGGACCCGATGCGGCTTCTGGTCGAGACTTGCCCTGGAATGGTGGCAGTTGCCCGCACCGGCAATCCTGCGATCGCTCCGGCGCATGAAATGGGCTATGCCATGCCCTTCCACATCGAGTCCCCGATCGAGCGCGAAGGCGAGACGATCTACACCACGCTTGACGGCCAGCCGATGCCTTTCAAGGCGCACTCGCCTATGCAGGATAGCTGGTTTGGCCTGATTTTCGCATCGCCTGGCTCCGGCAAATCCATGCTGCTCAACTCGCTCAACATGGATTTTGCTGCCTATTACCCGTCTTCGCTGATCCCCTACATTGGCATTCTGGACGTGGGTGAAAGCTCCTACGGCTTCATCGAGACGATCCAGGCGGCACTGCCGCTCGATCGGCGGCATGAGGTGGCTTTCGTCAAGCTGCGCAACGAAGAGCAGGCCCGTGGCTATCGGATCAACCCCTTTGATATTGGCCTTGGCCGCAGACTGCCGCTGCAACGCGAAAAGGCGTTTGTGACCAACTTCCTGCTCGCAGCCTGCTCGGAGCTGGAAGGCCGCGAAGGGATGATGGCGCTGATCGAGACGCTGGTTACAGCGCTCTATGATCGCTACTCGGACATTGGCATTTCGTCGGGTCAGAAAATCTACCAGACCGATATGGACCGCGAGATTGACGAAGCGATTGACCGCTTCGGCATCCGAACCCACGAAAACCTCTCGTGGTATGCCGTGACCGATCAGCTCATGAAACTGGGGCAGGTTGATCTGGCAATCCGCGCACAGCGCTATGCAATGCCAGTGCTGAACGATTGCCTGACGGCTCTCTCGCAGCCTGAGTTTGAACGGGCTCATGGCACAGACCTCTGCCGTGCTGTCCGCACCCAGATCACCTCGATCATCAACGCTTTCCCTGCGTTCTCCGGCCCGACGGAGCTGGATATTGGTTCTGCCCGTGTTGTGTCGCTGGACCTGAAAAACGTCATCATCATGTCACCCTCTTCGGGTGCGGATTTCCGTAACAATCTGCTGTTCTTCATGATGGCCCGCGAGCTGTTCATGAAGAAAATCTCGGGTGACGTTGACGAAGTGGGCCATATGGCCGTGCCGACGGGGGAAATGGGCGAAATCTACCGCAAATACTGGCGGCAGCGGGTGGCAGAGGTCAGCCAGACCCGCAAGCGGTTCTGCTTTGACGAGTTCCATATCACCGGCAGCTCTCCGATCATGGCAAACCAGATCGACCAGGATGTGCGGCAGGGCCGGAAGTGGGGTCTGGAAGTGCTGCTGGTCAGCCAGCGGCTCGATGACTTTGCCAAATACACCGAATTTGCGGCAAACCTCTTCATTTTGAAGGTGGCGACCCGCACAGAGCAGGAGAACCTGCAAAAGATTTTCAAAGCCGATGATGCTGTGGTGGAGCAGGCGATGGAACACTGCACCGGCCCCGTGCCTGGGCAGGGTGCGACCATCCTGATCCGCCGCTCTTTCCAAGGAAGGCAGTCTTGGCTTTTGGCCCGCAACCGTCTTGGTCCCGTCCGCATCTGGGCGCTGACGACCACGATGGAAGATCGGGCGCTCAAAAAGGCGCTGACCGAAATCTGCGGAGATTTCTCAAGCGCTCTCGAAATCCTAGCCAGTCGCTTCCCGAACGGTTCGGCCAAGCGCTACTGGGATCGGGTCGCACCAAGCATTCCTAGTTCGCAGGACGTGGCTACGGAAATCGCTCGCACCCTCTACAACGAGCATAATCCGTGACGGATTGGCTCTTTCTCGTGTGTCGCCTCGTTGAAAAAAGGAGTGAGGTAATGTTCAAGGCCCTGACTAAATTCGTTTCGGAAGCTCGTGACCTTCCGGCAAAACTGATGATCGCAGCGACCGTGGCTCCGCTGACTGTCACCCAAGCACTTGCACAGGAGGGAGCGGCCAACGTGCGCGGAGCGCTTCAGGCAAACCAAAGCGGTCTGGAAGCTGTAGCAGGTTCGAGCTTCACGGGTGAAGGGGCGCAGCAAGCGGCCACCAACTTCACCAACGTCCTGCTCTACGGCGCGGGTGCTATCGGTATCGCTCTGGTGATCGTCGGCATCTACCAGCTCTGGAAGCACCAGAAAGAAGGCGATCAGGCCCGTGGCTCGGCTGGTCAGGGCATTGCCATGATCGTCATTGGCGGTCTGATGACCATTCCCGCGATCGTCACCGCTATCGCACCGCAGATCCTCGTGGGCGCTGGCAGCTAATCTGTCGAAACCCTCGGTGAAGCCCTGCGGGGCTTCACCGGCACTGCTAGACGGAGGCAGGTTTGATTAGAAGAGCAGCACAATACTTGGCTTCCCTGTCCGTCAGTTTTCTGGCTACGGCCAGCTACGCGCAGGAAGGATCACCGGCATCACCTTTGCAGGTGATAATGGATGGGCGCGATGAGGCCAGAAACTCGCGGCTGACTGAGGCCGGTGCGATAGAGCTGTCTACGAGCGCAGCTAATATCACTATGTATATCAGCGGGGCCGCAGGCATTTTGGTCGTCGCTTTCGGATTGTTCTATCTCTGGCAACATAATGCGGATGGAGACAACTCGCGCAGAACCGCTTTGCGTGGCGTCCTTATCCTTTTGGTCGGTGGACTTTTGACGATTCCGGCTATTATCGCTGCTGTCGCTCCGAATGCTTTGTTGGGTGCAGCGGGTTAAGCCCTCTACAACCTATGCTATAGAGTGTAGACAGGAATTTTGATCCGGCGCTAGATCGGGAGCCAGAAGCGGTATGAAAAATATAGAAAAATCCGTGAGCCAAGCAGACTTTAACATCGACGTGTCCGGTAAGCTGGACCCGTTGGATGTTCTTCTGGTGGAGGCTCAAAAACAAAACCCTGATGACTATGAATTGCCCGAAGAATTTGCGGGCGATCCTGGGCTGACGCTGCGTTATGTCTGCGCAGTAAATTTTCCTGATGGAGTGTCGCAAGGGATTCAAACTGTCTTTTCTGTATCACGCCAGTCAGCGTGGCTTTGGTGTCGCCCAGGCATGGGTATTCCGGCCACCTCGAAAGCTCGCCTTATCGAGCTGACCACCACCAAAAAGAACACGCGCCAAGGCATTAAGCTGCCTCGCGGTGTTGAAGCAGAAGCCCTGCTGCGCAAAGGCTCCCTGCAAGGGCGTCCTCCGTTCTCCAAGCGCAATCAGTTCCTTTTGAGCCTGCTGAGTGAAGTCGTGAGCGGAAAGCATGAAGGTCTCGATCTCGGGACTTTGGATGCTCTCGTGTCCTCCCATCTGCCGATGCTGGTTTCACCACACCGCATTTGGCAGTGGGCATATGCCCAAGGCGGCATTCCAGAGAGCTACGTCGGCTTCGCGCAGAAGGGCATGATCCATTACGGCTTCAACCGTGCTGTCGATATGGAGGTAGGCGATTTCGTGGCCTTTCTCAAAAAATACCTCGTAGCGCAGCCCCGCCGCGCTGAGAGAACCAAGAAGTCTGATGACCTGATCGAAAGCGAACAGGCAGGGTCGGAAGCCAAAAAGCGCACCGGCAAGGCCACTGCAAAGACGAAAGGCTCGGAGAGCTGATCGCAAGGAGGGAATATGGCGAGTAAGAACGAACCGCTCGGGCCTGTAGCCCTGATCGCGTTTGGTGTCGGGGCCGTGGCTCTGGCTGCAACCGCCGTTTGGTTCACAGCGCGTCCGCAAGTCGCGCTCGTTTACGGGATACTGCGCAGCATCGAGCTGCCCTTCCTGAATAAACTGCTGCCATATTCCGAATACTTCACGATTTCTTCTTTGAGAACCGGCACTGTTCCAGCGTTCAATATGATCTATTGGAACAGTCTGATTTATGGACTGGTTTTCACTGCTCTCATTCTGCTTTTGTGCTTCTTGGCACTGGGCAGAATTGAGAAGGACCACATTAAGAAGCATGTCCAGATCACGAGTAAAGCAGAGCTGAAATTCGGGCGCAGTTTTACTGACGTGATGGATAAATATGCCGAGACGCGGCCTGATGTTCGCTTCTTTACCGACTATAAAATGTTCGACCTGTCTTCGATTTACGGCATTGGCCGTCAGCCGATGACTGCACTTGATTTTCTGGTGTCCATTGGTGCGATCAAAGCAATCGTCGTGGATGCAGAAAGCGGCGCAGAACCCAAGTTGCAGCTCGATCAGAAGAATATCAAAGATTACTTTGTCGATCGCCAGTTTGGGCCGATGAACCCGTTTCTGCGCATTCCTGAAATGCGCCTTGTTCAGAAGTCAGAGATTGACGAGGCGGTTGATGCGCTTCGCTGGGATGCCGCCCTGATCCTCTATGTCTGCTTCTGGCGAATGCAGGCATTCCACGTCGAAATGGAGTCAGACGGTTACAAGAAAATCGTCAAAGACGTGGAGGCTTTCATTGCCTCAATCTGGTCTGAGATCAACACGCTGAAAGCGGAGTTCAAAGACGGGATTACCCTCGGTTATGATTCCACCGAAGATCGCCGTGAGCGTGAAGAGCGCTATAAGATTGCCCTGGCCTCGAAAGGCAAAAAGAAGGGGGAGGTTGAAGAGGGCTATCGCGCACCATCGGCGCAGATGGATGCTCTCTCGCACTTCATGCTGGTGCGTCGGGATGGGATGGAAGATTTGGCTCGCCCTGTCGGCTACATCGACCCCAAGATTGCCGACAAATACAGAGAGCCGACGGCGTGGAAGGGCAAGAGCAAGCTCTCCCAGCCCGAAGAGCTGCTGTTTCTTGGCGAAATCCTTTCTCTTCGTGCGCCTGGCTTCAAAGTGGTCGCGCAAGCCCGTGAGGGTTTGAAGAAGATCCTCACCCGCCACCTCGGGAGCCAGACGGGCGTGTATCCCGTGCGGCTTAACGATGATGGGATCATTGAATACAGCAGCAAGATTGCCAATGGCGCGGAGCAGGCATTCAACTCGCAAGCCCAGCAGCGTCTGAATGTGGCCGCAAAGGCTCTGTTGCGCAAATCCCGTGAGGGATTCATCTCGTGAATCCAATATGGTAGCTGGGGTGCATGAGCAGACCCACCTCCCCGACCTACAGGACTAGGAACTGGCCAGCCTATAACGATGCGC
>NZ_JACDXX010000020.1 GCF_020539525.1 Pseudogemmobacter faecipullorum
CGTAGCCTTTGAAGTCACCAAAATATTTGGTGATCGCAGCGGTCAGCGTGGTTTTGCCGTGGTCAACGTGGCCGATGGTGCCGATGTTGACGTGCGGTTTGTTCCGTTCAAACTTTGCCTTTGCCATTTGGCAACTCCTTCAAATCATTCGCCGCGCCTCGCGCGGCAGCGGTGGGGGAAGGTGGGCGTTCCCGCCCACCGCCAGATCAGGCGTACTTCTTCTGGATCTCTTGCGAGAGATTCTCAGGCACTGCGTCGTAATGGTCGAATTCCATCGAGAACACGGCACGACCCGAGGACATCGAGCGCAGAGTGTTGATGTAGCCGAACATGTTTGCCAGCGGGACCATAGCGTTGATCACATTGGCATTGCCGCGGGTGTCCTGACCCTGAACCATGCCCCGACGCGAGGTCAGGTCGCCGATGATGCCGCCGGTATATTCTTCCGGGGTCACCACTTCGACTTTCATGATCGGCTCAAGCAGTTTCGCACCTGCTTTACGCAGGCCTTCACGCATACCGGCGCGGGTCGCGATCTCGAAGGCGAGCACCGAGGAGTCGACGTCGTGGAAAGCACCGTCGATCAGAGCGACTTTGAAGTCGATAACCGGGAAGCCTGCCAGCGGGCCCGAGTCCATAACGGACTTGATGCCTTTTTCGACGCCGGGGATGTATTCCTTCGGAACCGCACCACCGATGATCTTCGACTCGAACGAATAGCCTTCGCCCGGCTCGGTCGGGGTGATCACCAGCTTCACGCGTGCAAACTGGCCGGTACCACCGGTCTGTTTCTTATGCGTGTAGTCGATCTCGGCTTCCGTCGAGATGGTCTCGCGGTAAGCCACCTGCGGAGCACCGATATTCGCCTCGACCTTGAATTCGCGACGCATACGGTCGACGAGGATATCGAGGTGAAGTTCGCCCATGCCCTTCATGATGGTCTGACCGGATTCGAAATTGGTCTCGACGCGGAAGGAAGGGTCCTCAGCAGCCAGGCGAGCCAGGGCCATGCCCATCTTCTCCTGGTCAGCCTTGGTTTTCGGCTCAACAGCGATCTCGATCACCGGCTGCGGGAAGGTCATGGTTTCGAGAACCACCGGCTTCGCCACGTCGCAGAGGGTGTCACCGGTGGTGGTCTCTTTCAGACCGGCCAGCGCGATGATGTCGCCTGCGAATGCCTCTTCGATCTCTTCACGCTGGATCGCATGCATGACCATCATCCGGCCCACGCGCTCTTTTTTGCCTTTGGTGGCATTGAGCATCGTGTCGCCTTTTTTCAGCACGCCCGAATAAATGCGCGTGAAGGTCAGCGAGCCGACGAAGGGGTCGTTCATGATCTTGAACGCGAGCGCCGAGAAGGGATCCTCATCGCGCGCATTACGCTCGATGTTGCGGGTCTCGGTCTCATCGCCCGGAGCGAAGCCGACATAGGCCGGAACGTCGGTCGGTGCCGGCAGGTAATCCACAACAGCGTTGAGGACCATCTGCACGCCCTTGTTCTTGAAGGCCGAGCCAGCAAGAACCGGGAAGAAGGCCATCGACAGCGTACCCTTACGGATCAGCCGGCGCAGCTCGTCCTGCGAAGGCTCATTGCCTTCCAGATAGGCTTCCATGGCAGCATCGTCCTGCTCAACGGCAAGCTCGATCATTTTGCCACGCCATTCAGCGGCCAGGCCCTGCAGCTCGTCACGGATCGGCTGACGGGTCCAGGAAGCACCGACGTCTTCGCCGTTCCAGACCCATTCTTCCATGGTGACGAGATCGATTGCGCCTTCGAGGTGATCCTCAGCGCCGATCGGCAGAGCCACCGGGCAGGGAGTCCCGCCGGTGCGGTCTTTGATCATGCGAACGCAGTTGAAGAAGTCTGCGCCGATCTTGTCCATCTTATTGACGAACACGATGCGCGGAACTTTATAGCGGTCAGCCTGACGCCAGACGGTTTCGGTCTGCGGTTCAACGCCGGCATTGCCGTCGAGAAGGCAGATCGCACCATCGAGAACCGCCAGCGAACGCTCAACCTCAATGGTGAAGTCAACGTGGCCGGGGGTGTCGATGATGTTGAAGCGGTGCTTCTTCGAGGCATCCGGGGTATATTCAGCGTCGACGTGACGCTCCCAGGTGGTCGAGGTTGCAGCCGAGGAGATGGTAATGCCGCGCTCGGCTTCCTGCTCCATGAAGTCCATAGTGGACGCACCGTCATGCGTCTCACCCATTTTGTGGTTCTTACCCGTGTAGAACAGGATGCGCTCAGTCGTGGTCGTCTTGCCAGCATCAATGTGAGCCATGATGCCGAAGTTACGATACATTTTGAGCGGGAATTCGCGTGCCATCGGGCCCCCTTACCAGCGGTAGTGGCTGAACGCTTTGTTCGCGTCTGCCATCTTGTGGGTGTCTTCGCGCTTCTTCACTGCGGTACCGCGGCCATTGACGGCATCGGACAGCTCAGCAGCCAGACGCTCTTCCATGGTGTTCTCGTTGCGCTTGCGCGCAGCGGTGATCAGCCAGCGGATGGCGAGGGCTTCGCGGCGCTCGGTGCGGACTTCAACCGGAACCTGGTAGGTAGCACCACCGACGCGGCGCGAGCGCACTTCGACGGAAGGCTTAACGTTGTCGAGCGCTTCGTGGAAGGCCTCGATCGGAGCGCGCTTCAGCTTGCTCTCAACGCGGGTCAGTGCACCGTAAACAATGCCTTCTGCGGTGGATTTCTTGCCATCCAGCATCAGGTTGTTCATGAACTTGGTCAGAACGCGGTCGCCATATTTGGCGTCCGGGAGAATTTCGCGCTTCTCTGCGGCGTGACGACGTGACATGTCTCTTTACCCTCCCAGGATCACTTCGGACGCTTAGCGCCGTATTTCGAACGACGCTGGCGACGGTCTTTAACGCCCTGGGTATCCAGCACACCGCGCAGGATGTGGTAACGGACACCCGGAAGGTCTTTTACACGGCCGCCGCGGATCAGAACAACCGAGTGCTCTTGCAGGTTGTGCTTCTCGCCGGGGATGTAGGAGATCACTTCGAAGCCGTTGGTCAGGCGAACCTTCGCAACTTTACGCATAGCCGAGTTCGGCTTCTTCGGAGTGGTGGTGTAAACGCGGGTGCAAACCCCACGCTTCTGCGGGCAGGATTCCAGGTGCTGCGACTTGGATTTGCTCGGCTTCGCTTCCCGGGGTTTCCGGATCAGCTGCTGAATCGTCGGCATTAACGTTCCTCGTTTCGATACTCGCTCCCTATGCCTGGGGAGCGCTGCTTCTCGAGTGGATTGCGCGAATCGCAAAACACCAAATTGCCGCCGATATTCCCGGAGAAATATCGCGACAAATCCAGAGGATCAGGGGCTTATGACCCGGACCGTGCCAATGAAGGTTCTCTGATCCCGGGGTGAGGACGGACCTCTCCCATGAGATGGAGCGGGCTATAGGAGGAATTGGCGGAAGTGTCAACCTGCGCGGCCTGCCCGGACCCGGGCGCGGCCCGGCGCAGTCCCTGCCGGAGGCCAGGAAAATAAGGGCTTTAGCCCTGCCTCTCGTGTCCGGCTCGGCCCCCGCGCCTGAGCCCCCCGCCCCAGCGTCGCCGCTCTCCGGGGAGGCCGCCCCGGGGGGCACGCTGCCTCAGCGGCTGAGCCGCGCCTCGCGCAGCAAGGTGAAGATACCGGAGGCGACGATCAGCGCCGCGCCGCCGAGCGTGATCAGATCCGGAAAATCACCAAACAGCAGCCAGCCGAACAACAGCGCCCAGAGCAGCTGCGCATAGCGCAGCGGCGCCGTCGCCGACACATCCCCCGCCTTCAGCGCATTGACGAGGCTGAGAAAGGCCAGTGACATGAAGACCGCACTGACCGCGATGCCAGCCACCGCCTGCAGCGGGACCGGCTGCCAGACGATCGTCAGCGACCAGATGCCCGCAAGCGTTGTCACCATCCCGGCCGCGCCGAGCGCCACCAGCGGCGCCGGAATATCGCGCGGCAGCCGGCGGGTCACCAGATCACGGGCCACGACGAAGACCACCGAGACCAGGCCGATCAGGGTATAGTGATCAAATCCCGAAGGCCCGGGCCGGATCACGATCAGCACACCGATAAAGCCGACAGAGACGGCCAGGGCACGCCGCCAGCCCACTGTCTCCCTCAGAATGAGCGCCGCAGCAAAGGTGGCGACCAGCGGCACCGATTGCAGCACCGCGGTCAGATTGCCAATCGGCATATGCTGCATCGCGGTCAGGAAGCTGAGGGTCGCCATCACCTCCATCAGGCTGCGCAAAGCCAGCAACCGGCCATGCGCAGGCTGCAACCGATAGCGGAAACTGCCATCAATCGCGGCAATGCTGAGCATAAACAGACAGGCCGGAATTCCGCGCATCACCAAAGCCTGGGGCAGAGGCAGGCTTTCCAGCGCCATTTTCATAAACGTATCGCTCAGCGCGAAAGAGAACATCGCCACCAGCATAAAGCCGATCGAACGCTGACGCAGGGTCCGGAACATTCTGAAATTCCAACTGTCCCAGGGCCGACCTCGGCCATGGCTCCCCCCTCCCTATGCCGGGGCGCGGCAAAGAGGAAGATCACGCATGACGAGGGCGCGCTAAAAGAAAAACCCGCCGGAGCAAACCGGCGGGTTTTAAGGCAGTCACTGCGGAACCCGGTCCTGCCCCCCCAAAGAAGGGAGGCAGGGATCAGATCAGGCGCGGCTGTCGGTGTCGTCGCTGACCGGGCTGGCCAGGTTCGGCTCGCTCACCGGCGCCGGAGCGGCCAGCGTCACGGCAACCTCGGCCTCATCGCGGCGGGCCGCGATCACGCTCTGGTCACGCTCGGTCGCAATCGCCTTGACGCGACGGGTCGCGCCACCGGTACCGGCCGGAATCAGACGGCCGACGATGACGTTTTCTTTCAGGCCCACCAGCTTGTCGCGCTTGCCCTGAACCGAAGCCTCGGTCAGCACCCGGGTGGTTTCCTGGAAGGAAGCCGCCGAGATGAACGAGCGGGTCTGCAGCGAGGCCTTGGTGATCCCGAGCAGGACCGGCTCTGCTTTCGCTTCGCGCAGACCGCGGCCACGGGCCTTGAGGTTTTCTTCCTCAAGTTCCTGACGCTCGACCTGCTCGCCTTTCAGCAAAGTGGTATCGCCCGAATCCAGCACTTCCAGCTTCTGCAGCATCTGACGAACGATAACCTCGATGTGTTTATCGTTAATCTTCACGCCCTGCAGACGGTAAACGTCCTGGACCTCATCGATCATGTAGTTCGCCAGCGCCTCGACACCCATGATGCGCAGGATGTCGTGAGGAGCGGGGTTACCGTCCATGATATAGTCGCCCTTCTGGACGAAATCGCCTTCCTGCACCGGAATATGCTTGCCCTTCGGCACCATATATTCCGCAGCCTGAAGCGTTTCATCCACCGGCTCGACGGTGATGCGGCGCTTGTTTTTATAGTCCTTGCCGAAGCGCACATAACCATCGGCCTCTGCGATGATTGCGTGATCTTTCGGGCGACGCGCCTCGAAGAGTTCCGCCACGCGGGGAAGACCCCCGGTGATGTCCTTCGTCTTGGTGCCTTCGCGCGGAATACGGGCAACGATATCGCCCGGGCGCAGCTCCTGACCATCTTCCAGCGACAGAACGGCGTCCACCGACATCGGGTAGAAGATCGGATTGCCATTGTCGCCACGCACCGGCTCGCCGGTTTCCGGATTCACCAGAATGATCTCGGGCTTGAGATCCGAGCCACGCGGGGCCGAACGCCAGTCAGAGACCACTTTCTGCGTCATGCCGGTCGCATCATCGGTATCTTCACGGATCGAGATACCGTTGATCAGGTCCTTGAACCGCGCCACACCGGCCTTTTCAGCCACGATCAGCAGGTTGAAGGGGTCCCATTCAAACAGCTTATGGCCACGCTTGACCTGCTCGCCGTCCTGGACGTGCAGTTTTGCGCCATAGGTCAGTTTGTGCGAGGCCCGCTCGGCACCATGCTCATCGATGATCGCGATGGTCATGTTCCGGCCGATCACCACCTGCTCACCTGCCACATTATGCAAGATGTTGGTGTTGCGGAACTCAATCCGGCCCTCTTGCGAGGCTTCGAGGAACGACTGCTGGCCACCCTGAGCAACGCCGCCGATGTGGAAGGTCCGCATCGTCAGCTGCGTGCCCGGCTCACCGATCGACTGTGCGGCGATGATGCCGACAGCTTCGCCGATATTGACCTGGGTACCGCGGGCGAGGTCGCGACCATAGCACTGGGCGCAGACGCCTTCCTCGGCCTCACAGGTCAGCGGGCTGCGGATCCGGACCGAAGGCACGTTCGCTTTGCCGACCAGGTCAGCCTTGCGCTCGTCGATCAGCTCGCCTTTGGCGACGATGACTGCTTCGGTGGCCGGATCGAGGATATCCTCAGCCGCCACACGACCCAGCACGCGCTCGGCGAGCGGTGCGGTTTCGGTGCCCTCTTTGATCGCAGCCGAAGCGGTGATCGCATTCTCGGTGCCACAATCATGCACGCGAATGATGCAATCCTGCGCCACGTCAACCAGACGACGGGTCAGGTAACCCGAGTTTGCGGTCTTCAGTGCGGTATCCGACAGACCCTTACGGGCGCCGTGGGTCGAGTTGAAATATTCAAGAACGGTCAGACCTTCCTTGAAGTTCGAGATGATCGGCGTCTCGATGATCTCGCCGTTCGGCTTGGCCATAAGGCCGCGCATCCCGCCGAGCTGTTTCATCTGAGTGACCGAGCCACGCGCCCCGGAGTGAGCCATCATATAGACCGAGTTCGGCTCTTTCTCAGCGCCATCTTCGGTATATTTGACTTCCGAGATCGTCGACATCATCGACTCGGTGACCTTGTCGTTGCACTTCGACCAGGCGTCGACAACTTTGTTGTACTTCTCGCCCTGAGTGATCAGGCCGTCGAGATACTGCTGCTCAAAATCGGCAACCTGGGCTTTCGTCGAATTGACGATTTCCCATTTGTTGTCGGCGATGACCATGTCGTCTTTACCGAACGAGATACCGGCACGGAATGCTTCGCGGAAGCCAAGCCCCATGATCTGGTCACAGAAGATCACCGATTCCTTCTGACCGCAGTAGCGGTAGACGGTGTCGATGACGGTCTGCACGTCTTTCTTACGCAGAAGACGGTTCACCAGTTCGAACGGCGCTTTGGCATTCTGCGGCAGCAGGTTGCCAAGACGCAGACGGCCCGGGGTGGTCTCGTAGCGCTTCCAGACGATATTGCCTTCCTCATCGACCTGCTTGAGGCGGGCGGTGATTTTGGCATGCAGATGCAGCTCGCCGGCGGCGAGAGCATGTTCAACCTCGTCGATATCGCGGTAGACCGACCCCTCGCCCTTCATGCCGTGACGCTGCATGGTCACATAATAAAGGCCAAGGACCATATCCTGCGACGGAACGATGATCGGTGCGCCGTTGGCGGGCGACAGAACGTTGTTCGTCGACATCATCAGGACGCGGGCTTCCAGCTGGGCTTCGAGCGACAGCGGCACGTGAACGGCCATCTGGTCGCCGTCGAAGTCAGCGTTGAACGCCGAGCAGACCAGCGGGTGCAGCTGGATCGCCTTGCCTTCGATCAGGATCGGCTCAAAGGCCTGGATGCCCAGACGGTGCAGCGTCGGCGCGCGGTTCAGGAGCACCGGATGTTCGCGGATCACCTCATCGAGGATATCCCAGACTTCCGGACGCTCTTTCTCCACCAGCTTCTTGGCCTGCTTCACGGTCGAGGACAGACCCTTGGCTTCCAGACGCGAGTAGATGAAGGGCTTGAACAGCTCGAGCGCCATCTTCTTCGGCAGACCGCACTGGTGCAGCTTCAGCTCCGGGCCGGTCACGATGACCGAACGACCCGAGAAGTCGACGCGTTTACCCAGAAGGTTCTGACGGAAGCGGCCCTGCTTACCCTTCAGCATATCCGACAGCGACTTCAGCGGGCGCTTATTGGTCCCGGTGATGACGCGGCCACGACGGCCGTTGTCGAAGAGCGCATCCACAGCTTCCTGCAGCATCCGCTTTTCGTTGCGCACGATGATATCGGGCGCACGCAGTTCGATCAGGCGCTTCAGACGGTTGTTGCGGTTGATCACCCGACGATAGAGGTCGTTGAGGTCAGAGGTCGCAAAACGACCGCCATCGAGCGGAACCAGCGGACGCAGTTCCGGCGGGATCACCGGCAGAACGGTGAGGATCATCCATTCCGGACGGTTACCCGACTCGAGGAAGGACTCAACGATCTTCAGACGCTTGATGATCTTCTTCGGCTTCAGCTCGCCGGTGGCTTCTTTCAGCTCTTCGCGAAGCTGCTCGGCGGTCTGCTCGAGATCGATCGCAGCCAGCATCTCACGGATCGCCTCAGCGCCGATATTGGCGGTGAAAGCGTCAGCGCCATACTGGTCCTGAGCGTCGAGATATTCATCCTCGGTCATCAGCTGACCATAGGTCAGATCGGTCAGACCCGGCTCGATAACCACATAGTTTTCGAAATAGAGAATGCGCTCCAGATCCCGCAAAGTCATATCGACCATCAGGCCGATCCGGGAGGGAAGCGACTTCAGGAACCAGATATGTGCGACCGGAGCGGCCAGTTCGATATGGCCCATGCGCTCACGGCGGACTTTCTGCAGCGTGACTTCGACGCCGCATTTCTCGCAGACAACGCCGCGATATTTCATCCGCTTATATTTGCCGCAAAGGCATTCATAGTCTTTGATCGGCCCGAAGATCCGGGCGCAGAACAGACCGTCGCGCTCGGGCTTGAAGGTCCGGTAGTTGATGGTCTCAGGCTTTTTGATCTCGCCATAGGACCACGACAGGATGCGCTCGGGGCTTGCGAGCGAGACCTTGATCTCGTCGAAAGTCTTCACCGGAGCGATCGGGTTGAACGGATTATTCGTCAGTTCCTGGTTCATCTTGCTTCCCAAATCAGGAGGTTGCGGTCAGAGGGCGGAGAGGCGCGAACGCCTCTCCCGAGCGGTTTCGCTGCCGCTCACTCCTCTTCCGCATCCAGGAGTTCCATATTCAGGCCGAGGCCGCGGACTTCCTTGACGAGAACGTTGAAGCTCTCCGGAACGCCTGCTTCGAAATTATCCTCGCCCTTGACGATCGATTCATAGACCTTGGTCCGGCCTGCCACGTCATCCGACTTAACGGTGAGCATCTCCTGCAGGGTATAGGCGGCGCCATAAGCCTCGAGAGCCCAGACCTCCATCTCCCCGAGACGCTGACCACCGAACTGCGCCTTACCACCCAGCGGCTGCTGAGTGACGAGCGAGTAGGGACCGGTCGAACGGGCGTGCAGCTTGTCGTCCACCAGGTGGTGCAGCTTGAGCATGTATTTCACGCCCACGGTGACCTTCCGCTGGAACTTCTCGCCGGTACGGCCGTCGAAGACGTCAGACTGACCCGAAGTGTCGAAGCCTGCGCGACGCAGACTGTCATTCACATCGGCTTCTTTCGCGCCGTCGAAGACCGGGGTGGCAATCGGAACACCGCGGGTAACGGTCGCTGCCGATTCCAGCAGACGCTCATCCGACGCATCGCCGAAGGCCTCGTCATAGGTCTCATCGCCGTAAGCCAGACGCATCGCTTCCCTGACCGGGGTCAGGTCGCCATGACGACGATAGTCCTGCAGCGCCTCGTCGATCTTCAGACCAAGGCCGCGCGCAGCCCAGCCCATATGGGTCTCGAGGATCTGACCAACGTTCATCCGCGACGGCACGCCGAGCGGGTTCAGCACGAGGTCAACCGGGGTACCGTCAGCCAGGAAGGGCATGTCCTCAACCGGAACAACCTTCGAGATAACACCCTTGTTGCCGTGACGGCCTGCCATCTTATCGCCCGGCTGCAGCTTACGCTTCACCGCCACGAAGACCTTGACCATCTTCATCACGCCCGGAGGCAGATCGTCGCCGCGACGCACCTTCTCGACCTTGTCGTCGAAACGGGCATTCAGGGCGCGCTTCTGCACTTCATACTGATCGTGCAGTGCCTCGATGTCCTTGGCGACCGATTCCTCGGCAACCGCCAGCTGCCACCACTGACCACGCGACAGCGTGCCGAGCAGTTCCTCATCAATGGTCGAGCCGGCGCGGACGCCTTTCGGACCTTTGACCGCCTCACGGCCGCTGATGAGAGCCTTCAGACGCTTATAGATGTTGCGCTCAAGGATGATCATCTCGTCGTCGCGGTCCCGCGCCAGACGTTCGACTTCCTCGCGCTCGATCTGCAGCGCCCGCTCGTCTTTATCGACGCCGTGACGGTTGAAGACGCGCACCTCAACGATGGTACCATAAGCCCCCGGCGGCAGACGCAGCGAGGTATCGCGCACGTCCGAAGCTTTCTCGCCGAAGATGGCGCGAAGCAGCTTCTCTTCCGGGGTCATCGGGCTTTCACCCTTGGGGGTGATCTTACCGACAAGGATATCGCCCGGCTGCACTTCGGCGCCGATGTAGACAATGCCAGCCTCGTCGAGGTTGCGCAGTGCTTCTTCACCGACGTTCGGAATGTCGCGGGTGATCTCTTCCGGCCCCAGCTTGGTATCGCGGGCGGCGACTTCATATTCCTCGATATGGATCGAGGTGAAGACGTCATCCTTAAGGATACGCTCAGAGATCAGGATCGAGTCTTCGTAGTTATAGCCGTTCCACGGCATGAAGCCGACGACCACGTTACGACCCAGAGCCAGTTCGCCCATATCGGTGCAGGGACCGTCAGCCACGACTTCGCCGCGGATCACGGTATCGCCCACTTTCACCAGCGGACGCTGGTTGATGCAGGACGACTGGTTCGAGCGCTTGAACTTGCGCAGACGGTAGATGTCGACGCCCGGCTCGCCCGGCTCCAGCAGTTCGGTTGCCCGCACAACGATACGCTGTGCATCGACCTGGTCGATGATCCCGGCGCGGCGCGCCATGATCGCCGCACCCGAATCGCGGGCCACAACGGCCTCGATGCCGGTGCCGACGAAAGGTGCGTCCGACTGCAGCAGCGGCACGGCCTGACGCTGCATGTTCGAGCCCATCAGAGCGCGGTTAGCGTCGTCATTCTCGAGGAACGGGATCAGCGATGCCGCCACCGAAACCAGCTGCTTCGGCGAAACGTCGATCAGATCGATCGCATCCGGCGGGTTCAGCATGAATTCGCCCGCTTTACGCGAGGAGATCAGCTCATCCTGGAACTGGCCGGCTTCGTTCTGCGTCGCGTTTGCCTGAGCAACCGTATGACGCATTTCCTCGGTCGCGGACATATAGACCACGTCATCGGTGACGGCGCCGTCAACGACCTTGCGATACGGGGTCTCGATGAAGCCGTATTTGTTCACGCGGGCGAAAGTGGCCAGCGAGTTGATCAGACCAATGTTCTGACCTTCCGGCGTTTCAATCGGGCACATCCGGCCGTAATGGGTCGGGTGAACGTCGCGCACCTCAAAGCCGGCACGCTCACGGGTCAGACCGCCCGGCCCGAGCGCCGAGAGACGACGCTTATGCGTGACTTCCGACAGCGGGTTGGTCTGGTCCATGAACTGCGACAGCTGCGACGAGCCGAAGAATTCGCGGACAGCCGCGGCTGCCGGTTTGGCATTGATCAGATCCTGCGGCATGATCGTATCGATCTCGACCGAGGACATACGCTCTTTGATCGCGCGCTCCATGCGCAGCAGGCCGACGCGGTACTGATTTTCCATCAGCTCGCCGACCGAGCGCACCCGGCGGTTGCCGAGGTGGTCGATATCGTCGATCTCGCCCTTGCCGTCGCGCAGTTCCACCAGCGCTTTGATGCACTTGATGATATCGTCGCGGTCCAGCGTGCGCTGGGTGTCGGGCTTGTCGAGGTCGAGACGCATGTTCATTTTCACCCGGCCAACAGCCGAGAGATCATAGCGCTCTTTATCGAAGAACAGGGTGTCGAACAGCGTCGAGGCGGCCTCGACAGTCGGCGGCTCGCCCGGACGCATCACGCGATAGATATCCATCAGCGCGGTGTCGCGGCTCCAGTTTTTATCCGCCGCCATGGTGTTACGCATGTAGGGGCCGACATTGATATTATCGATGTCGAGAACCGGGATTTCGAGAATGCCCTGGTCGAGGATGGTTTTCAGGCTGCCGCCCTTCACCTCGCCGTCACGGTCCAGCTCCCAGGTCAGCTCTTCGCCGGCCTCGGCCCAGATCGCGCCATTCTCTTCGTCAACCATATCATTGGCGACATAGCGGCCGACGATGTGATCGAAGGGCACCAGCAGTTCGGTGATCTGTGCTTCGTCGATCCACTTGCGCACCATGCGCGGCGTGGCTTTCTCGCCGGCTTTGAGGATGACCTCGCCGGTGGCCGCATCGACCAGATCCCAGGTCGGACGGGTGCCGCGCACACGCTCGGGGAAGAACTTGGTGACCCAGCCCTTGTTGCGCAGATATTTGAACGTGACCGTGTCGTAATAGGACGACATGATCTGATCCTGGGTCAGACCCAGAGCATAGAGCAAAGTGGTGACCGGCAGCTTACGGCGGCGGTCGATACGCGCGAAGACGATGTCTTTCGCGTCGAATTCGAAATCGAGCCAGGAGCCGCGATAGGGGATGATCCGGCAGGCGAACAGCAGTTTGCCCGAGGAATGGGTCTTGCCCTTATCATGATCGAAGAACACGCCCGGGGAGCGGTGCATCTGCGACACGATCACCCGCTCGGTGCCGTTCACGATGAAGGTACCGTTCGGGGTCATCAGGGGCATATCGCCCATATAGACGTCTTGTTCTTTGATATCTTTGACCGAGCGGTTGCCGGTGGTCTCATCAATATCGAAAACGATCAGACGCAGCGTGACCTTCAGCGGCGCAGCATAGGTCAGATCGCGTTGCATGCATTCATCGACATCGTACTTCGGCTTTTCCAGCTCATAGCGCACGAATTCGAGAACTGCCGTCTCGTTGAAATCCTTGATCGGGAAAACCGACTGGAACGTGCCCTGGATGCCTTCGCCATCCAGCGGCTTGTCACTGTCGCCCGATTGCAGGAACAGGTCGTAGGAAGATTTCTGAACCTCAATCAGGTTCGGCATCTCGAGAACTTCACGAATCTTACCGTAATAACGGCGGACTCGCTTCTGGCCAACGTAAGCTTGCGCCATGCTCGTGGTCACCTTTCATCGTTTCGCCGGCGCGCGTCCCGTCGGGGCCGGGCACACGCCAACTGGCGAGAGGGGAGGGAAGGCTCCATACCTGCCACCTGTCCCGTCAGGTGGCTCCCGAGCCTGTCATCGCACCCGGAAAGAGGATTTCACAAAATCATCTTTCAGGACGCGAATGGCAGGAGGCGGAAAAATCCGCCCCCTGCCTGATTTTCAGCGCTGCGGGAAGACCCGCACCGGAATTACTTGAGCTCGACTTTCGCGCCAGCAGCTTCAAGCTTCTTCTTGATTTCTTCAGCGTCAGCTTTGGTGGCGCCTTCTTTGACTTTGCCGCCAGCTTCAACGAGGTTCTTAGCTTCGACCAGGCCGAGACCGGTGATGCCGCGAACTTCTTTGATCACGTTGATTTTGTTAGCGCCGGCTTCGACGAGAACGACGTCGAATTCGGTTTTCTCTTCAACTGCCTCAGCTGCAGCAGCCGGGCCAGCCATGACAACAGCGCCGCCAGCAGCCGGCTCGATGCCATACTCATCCTTCAGGATGGTTTTCAGTTCCTGAGCCTGCAGGAGGGTCAGGCCAACGATTTGTTCGGCGAGAGCTTTAAGATCAGCCATTTTTCACATTCCGTTCAGTTAAGATGGGGTCCAACGACGATTGGATCAACCCTACGAAAGACATTGGGCAGAGCGTACAGCCTGATCAGGCTGCTGCTTTGTCCTCGATGGTCGACAGGATGCCAGCGATGTTCGAAGCAGGCGCGCCAATTGCACCAGCGATGTTCGAAGCCGGAGCGCCAATCATCGACGCGATCTGAGCAAGCAGCTCTTCGCGCGACGGCATAGCGGCAACGGTCTTCACACCAGCCTGGTCCAGCACAGTGCCGCCCATTGCGCCGCCGAGGATAACGTATTTATCGTTTTCCTTGGCATAGGCGTCGGAGATCTTGGCCGCAGCCACGGGATCTTCCGAGAAGGTCAGCACAGTCATGCCCGTCAGCAGGTCAGCCATCTTAGCAGAGGACTTTCCTTCAAGGGCGATTTTGGCGAGCGTGTTCTTGGCAACGCGAACGGACCCGTTAACGCCACGCATACGCGCGCGAAGGTCCTGCATCTGTTTAACCGTCATGCCTTCGTAATGGGCAACCACTACGACGCCAGAGCTTTCGAAGATCTGGCCGAGTTCCTCGACCATTTTCTCTTTCTGGGCTCTATCCACAGTTTCACTCCAAGATTTGGGGTTTCCCCCGGCTCATCATTCTCCCGGTCCGGGGATAAGCCCTGACCGGAAGGTCGGGTCCGATAAGGTTCCCGAGAAAATCGCCCGAGGAAAACCCCGGAATTCGTCTCAGTTCCCATCTCAGGCAGGAAATTAAGCCAGAGGCACCCACCGTCTCGGACGATGCACGGAACTCCGCGAGAATCGCAGCGCTCTGTACAGAGGCGTGCTATAGGCCGCGGCGCAGCAATTGCCAAGAGCGGTTCCGCCCGATCACAGCAGATTTATGCTGCGACAGGCCTTTAGCCGGAAACCAGCCCCTGAACCGCGCCCCCTGCCCCCTCTGGCCGCGCCTTCGTCATGCGGCCCAAAAGAAAACCACCGGCCCCTTTCAGGGCCGGTGGCAGATTTCAGAACCGCAGCTCAGGCTCAGGCAGTTGCTGCCGAAGCGAGGTCGAGCGAGACGCCCGGACCCATGGTCGAAGCCAGCGAGACTTTTTTGACATAGGTGCCTTTGGCGCCAGCCGGGCGGGCCTTGGTCACTGCGTCAACGAAAGCGCGGACGTTCTCAGCCAGCTTCTCTTCCGAGAAGGAGACCTTGCCGATACCAGCATGGATCACGCCGGCTTTTTCGACTTTGAACTGCACTTCACCGCCCTTGGCGTTCGACACTGCGGTCGCAACATCCATGGTCACCGTGCCGACTTTCGGGTTCGGCATCAGGTTGCGCGGGCCGAGGACCTTACCCAGACGGCCGACCAGCGGCATCATGTCCGGGGTTGCAATGCAGCGTTCGAAATCGAGCATGCCGCCCTGGATTTTTTCCAGCAGGTCTTCTGCGCCAACGATCTCTGCACCAGCCGCCTTGGCTTCATCAGCCTTGGCGCCACGGGCGAAGACAGCAACGCGCACGGTTTTGCCGGTGCCGTTCGGCAGCTGGACAACACCACGAACCATCTGGTCAGCGTGACGCGGGTCAACGCCCAGGTTCATCGCGATTTCGAGGGTTTCGTCGAACTTGGCCGAAGCTGCCGATTTGATCAGCGCCACAGCGGCTTCAACAGCAAGCAGATCCTTGCCGGCGAAAGCTTCCTGAGCTTTCTTCACACGTTTTGCGAGCTTTGCCATGATGTTCAGCCCTTCACTTCGATGCCGCAGGATTTAGCCGAGCCAAGGATGATCTGCATCGCCGCTTCCACGGAATTGGCGTTCAGATCTTTCATCTTGGTTTCAGCAATCTTGCGCAGCTGAGCCGCGGTGATCGAACCGGCAACGGTGCGACCCGGCTTGTCCGAACCCTTGGCGCGGTTACGCTTGCCAACCGGCTTCAGGCCAGCAGCTTCTTTCACCAGGAACGAAGCCGGCGGGGTTTTCAGCTCGAGGCTGAAGGACTTGTCCGCATAATAGGTGATGACGGTCGGGATCGGGGTTCCAGCCGGGAAGTCAGCCGACTTCGCGTTGAATTCCTTCACGAACATCATGATGTTCAGACCGCGCTGACCCAGCGCCGGACCAACCGGCGGCGACGGGTTCGCCTGTTGTGCTTTCACCTGCAGCTTGAGGCTGCCCATGATCTTCTTGGCCATCTGGCCTTCTCCTTTTTCACGGCGCCTTCCTCATGAAGACGCGGTTTAGCGGTCCGGCTTGTCACCTTCGGGTCAGTGCCCGGGGCGCTTGCCTCCCGCGCGATGCACGCAGATCAGCGAGGGCGGGCTCAGAGCCCGCCTTTGACAACCTGGGTGAATTCCAGTTCCACGGGCGTTGCGCGCCCGAAGATCGAGACCGAAACCTTCAGGCGGCTTGCGAGCTCATCAACTTCTTCGACCATACCGTCAAAGCCCTCGAACGGGCCGTCGGTAACTTTAACCTTCTCACCAATCTCGAAGCGGATCAGGTTGCGCGGCGCGACCTCGCCCTTCTCGGCGGTGCGGTTCAGCATATTGTTCACTTCGGCATCGCGCATCGGCATCGGCTTGCCCTGCGGGCCGAGGAAGCCGGTCACCCGGTTGATCGACGAGATCAGGTGATAGCCGCGCGAGGTCATTTCCATATGCACCAGCACATAGCCCGGCATGAAGCGACGCTCAGAGGTCACTTTCTTGCCACGACGAATCTCGATCACCTCTTCGGTGGGGACCAGAACTTCGTCGATTTCTTCCTGCAGACTGGCCTCTTCCACAGCCGTGCGGATCTGCTCAGCCACCTTTTTCTCGAAATTCGAGAGGACGCTCACAGAATACCAGCGTTTTGCCATGGTCTCGATTCCACTTTCTGCCTGGGGACGGCAAGCCGCCCTTTATGCACCTTTTCCGGAGTGTTTTCCGGAACAAAAAACAGCGCGCACCCCGAATCGATGCGCGCCGGTCCTGCTGCTCTCCGCGGGGATTACCGGCTAGGCCGCTGCGGATCAAGCCTAAACCGAGCCGCAAGGCCGGTCAGGCCCCCTCCTCCGGCGCCCTGCCCCACCCGGGACAGACCTGCAACCTCAGGCCGGGGAGAGGGGCAGTTACGCGCCGATGACCAGATTCAGCCCGGTGCGGATCGCATAATCCACAAGGCTGAAGAAGGTCGCAAACAGCGCTGCCAGGATGAACACCATGACCGTCGTCAGAACCACTTCGCGGCGCTTGGGCCAGTGGATCTTCGCGACTTCGCCACGAACCTGCTGAATGAACTGAAGAGGATTAATCGCGGCCATTTTGCCTGTCCGTTGTTCTGGTCGGGTGCTGACCGAAGCCAGATACGGGTTTACCCCCGGAAACACAACCCCGCACACCCTGCCCTGCGGCATCGGCCGAAGCAAGGCATCCGGTGACGCAGCCCGCATTTGCGTGCACTGGTCAGATCCGGCAATGAAGTGAGAAATGGCAGGGGCAGCAGGGCTCGAACCCGCGACCTACGGTTTTGGAGACCCCTGTCCGCCATTGTTTTTATTAAGTTAATCCTCCAAACGGATCATAAATCACTAAAGCCGCATCAATGGGTTATGGCTATTTCCCCAACTGGTTTTAGCGCCCCATCTCGGCCTGCAGCCGCTCCAGTGCCTCGATCCAGCCGTCATAATTGCTGCCAGCCTTCGGGTGCTCATCCCTCATGCGCCGATAAAAGGCGAGCCAGTGCTCAAACTCAGCAACCGGATAGGTGTTCGACCATTGGCTGCCGGTCAGCGTGAAGGTCTGTGTGTCGGGATTGTATGTGGCAGTCTTTTTCATGGCACCGCTCTATGCCCGATTGCCCCCGGCTGAAACGTAAAAAGAACGCCCCCAGCCGAAGCCAGGGGCGGGTGATGTGCCGGGGGCCTACTGCCACCAACCCCAGAACCGCAGCCGGTAATTCGGCGCCAGACGCTCACGCCACGCCAGCACGACCGAGACCGCTCCGACGATCTGCATGATGCCCTCGATGGTCTCAGGCTCACCCGCCCAAGCCACCGGCAGGCCGAGCTGCGGCCCGACCATGGCGACGATTGCGAGCAAGGTCAGCCAGAACGAGCGCGCGGCCCAGAACGGCAGAGCGGGCAGCACATCGCCCATGTGGAGGTTCGTTCCATTGTTCGCCATGATCAGGCCTCCTTGAGCCATTTCGGGACATTGAAGCCGGGGCACGCCTTCGCAGCGTACTGGTTATGCCCCGAGATTTTGGTGATGCCGGTCCGGCCACTGATGGCCGCGATCAGCTGGCGCAGCGCCAGATCCTGCGCTTTGGTGAAGTGCCGGGCGAACAGGTCGCCCTCAGCCGAGCCGTGACCGCCGATCAGGCAGATGCCGATGGTTCCGGCGTTATGGCCAGAGACATGCGAGCCGATCTCATGCTCGCCCCGCCCGGCCGTGACTGAGCCGTCGCGGTCGATGAGCCAGTGATATCCGATGTTTTTCCAGCCATTTCCCTCGACGTGCCAGCGGCGGATCTCGGCCCGCTTTTCGGCGAGGCTGCGGTCTTTCATCCACTCAGGCCGGGTGGCGCTGCAATGGACGATGATCTCGCGGACAGGATGCCCGGCGCTGCCCTGATGGATCATCGCGCCGGGTCTGGTCTGCGCTGGCTTCACCGGTGCAGTGACAGGCTTGCCAGCTGCCGCCAGCAGGCTCTGAAGCGCGCTGGCAGTCTTCGGCCCCCAGAGGCCGTCAGCGGGGCCAGGGTCATGCCCCAGCCCCTTCAGGCCGGTCTGTACCAGACTCATGCTCTCGCGGCTCATTGCGCAACCCCCGCAGCAGCCTGCCGGGCGGCGTCGGCGGCGATGGTCGCCAGATCGGCGGCGCGGTTGATCTGCTCAGGGGTGAGCTGGTCGCAGGCCGAGAGAGCGATCAGGGCTGCGAGAATGGCGAGTGCTTTCATGGCGGTTCTCCATATGAAAAAGCCCCGCACGCTGGCGGGGTCATAGGCACGATTGCCTAACGGGTTTCGGGGGATTGGCCGGGCTCAACCGGCGGGGTAAATCTGCTGGCCGCGGGCGAGGGACGCCCTGCTTTTTTCATCCGTACATTTTAACGAGTGCGCCCCGGGTAGAGCGAGCCCGGGGCGTTTTTACTTCGTCTCCAGCAGCCGCTCGATCCGGGATAGGGTTGCAGAAATGGACCGCAGATCGGACGCCTGCCCCGCGATGGTCAGCTCGGCGGTGCGCAGGCGGCCCTCACGCCCGGCGGCATCAGACCGGATAGCTGCGACCTCGGTGGCGAAGAAAGCCTCGATCCGCTGCTGGTCCGCCGCGAGCTTGCGCAGATCGGCCTGGATCCAGATCACCGCGCAGAGGGCTGAGACAAACATCGCCCCGGCTGTGAGGAAATGGCCCGCGTTGATCGTGCCGTCATATTTGAGAGCCATAGCGCCTCCTGCGCATGAAAAAGCCCGCGCGAGGCGGGCTGAGATGGTGCGGTGAGCCAGTCGTCAGGCGGGAAGGCTGACCCCAAGAACGACCAGCGCCGCGGTCACATCGCCACCGATCACAACCGCGATGCGATCTGGCATGGCGTAGGGCTCTGCCTCCAACTCGGTCGGCTGCCAGACCGCGACCAGCGCCTGTGCTCGGGTGGCCGCTTCCATGTCAGCGCCCCATTCCGGCTCATGCAGGGGAGCGAGGGCAGCCTCCGCATAGCCATCAGCGACCATCCCAGACGCAACGCGGTAGAGCGCGCCATCACCGCCTTGCATCAGCGCCCCATCGTGGAAAGTCTGCTCATCTGCAGGGCCATATCCAGTAGCGCGGGCGAATTGGGAGGCATCCGCCAGATGCGCCACCGGGCAGGCAATGGTGATCCTGATCATTTATAACGCGCCTCCCAATAAGCGGTAATGCTGGCAATTTCTGCCGCCGAAAACGCGCCCTGACGCAGGATCATGTCGGCTTGACGGGTGGTCATCAGCGCGTTGACAGGGTTGACCACTGTATCCACCGTCACCGCGCCGAGATGATCGACAAAAGCGCGACCGTATGTTCCGGTGGGAAGCGTGACCGGGAGGCTGTCGCCGCCATCGTTGAACAGGTGCCAAACGTCCGGAACGCCCGGTTCGGTCACATCGTTTGCAGACGTGACTAACTGCCCACGCGTGGCCATCCCCCCAATTTCAAGCTGTAAAAAACCAGCCAATATTTGCCCGGGGGAAACTCCTTGACGCCAGAACTGTACCACAGTGCTCAAGGCCTCGGTAAAGGTCAAAGTCGTGGTCAACTCTATGCGCCAAATGCTCCCGGAAACGTGCGTAACTCTGTAGGAAGGCATAGAGAAATAGGCGGCAGACGTACTCGGGGATGTGATAATGGGGGCTTGCCCGGGAACGGGGACATATACTCGGACCGAGGCTCTGTATGACCCAAATACTCCTACAGAAAACTCTATGTTTACATCAAAAGGTGTATTGGTATCTATGAGCGCCGACCCAGTAACCGTAGTTCCGGGCGTAATGGACGCACTAATCGTTGCGACGCGTGCCCCATGTGAAGGCAGGGAAACGCTAAACCACCCGGGGTCTTCCGCCACGGGGGTAGCCACCCCCGAAGATACCGCGCTTAAGGTTGTGTTTATAGCCACGTTCCGCCGCCCGCCCTTCGGCCACCTCACCAGCGTCGGCCGCGACAGGGCCGTGGCCTGGCTGGCGTCAACAGTCCCAGCCGCCCGCCTGATCAGTCCGACCGGCTGACCCGGCAGGGTTGCAGGGATAGTGCCAGCCGCGTCTTGAAACATGTGGGTCATGATGAAACTCCGTATCCGCCCGACCAGTGCCCGGCCTGCCCCATCGAAAAAAGCGCGGCAGGGCTCCATGCGGCGCCAATCAGCCCCGCAGAAGTCAGGGAAAGCATGAGCCCCAGCATCACCACCACCCCACGACGATTGCCGTGGTGCCGGTCGCATTGATCCGCCGCGGCGAGAACGGCAGGATCTGACCGGCGGCCATGGTGTAGCTGATCACCGTACCAGCATCATCGACCAGTGCGACGCTACCGGCAGCCTGGCACATAATCACGCGCGGACGCTCGCCGGACACGGCCAGGTCAATCGTATCGCTGGGCGTGATCGTGCGGTGGCGCATGCCGGGCGCAGTGCGGCCAACGGCATGCGAGCGGAAGGGATCGGACATAGCGTTCTCCGTCGATCAAGGGTTGCCTGTGAAAGTGGGGGCGTATCCGCCCGACCAGTGACCCGGCTGCCCGCCGGCAAACAGCCTGGCCGGCGACCAGTCCCATAGGAGCGCCTCGCCGCGATAAATCCGGGACAGAGGCTGCGCGCCGATGAGAGCGGCGGATACATGGGGCGGGATCATGCCTGCACCACCAGATAGAGGTTTGCAGGATCAGGCGGCGTCAGAGCGTCATACTGCGCCTGTGTCAGCACCACAGTTGCGGCGAGGCCGGGCGGCGGCTTGATCAGCAACAGATCCGGCAAGGCGTAGCTCGGCTGATCACCGATTACGAAGTCACCCAGCACCGCATCCCGAGGGATAGTGCCCTGGCTGCGGCACACCTCGGTCCATCGCGCTGTGGCCCTATAGCTCGTTCCGCGCAGGCCCTCGATATTGGGCCACAGGCCGAAGTCGTCCGGCAGAGACCCATCCTGCTTGAGGGGCGCTCGCTCTGTTGCTGGCAGCACCACGTCAGCGCCTTCCGTATCAAAGCCGGAGAGCGTGAATGTCACCTCGGCTGCTTTGGCCGGCGCATCGGTCGGCAGCACCACGCGCCCGGTGATGATCGATTTCGTCAGAGCCATGCGGTCGCTCCAAATGCAAAAGGCCCGCACGAGGCGGGCGGGATCGGTGAAATGTCGGGGGGATCAGGCTGTGATCAGCGCGGCGGCCCGAAAGAGGTCGTCCACTTGATCGGAGGTCAGATCGAGGGCCTCGGCAATGGCCGCGATGGTCGGGCTGTCGCGCCGCCATTCGGTGGCCTTGTCCCAGGCGATGACCGCGGCGGGGCCGAATGCGGCAACGGCAAGCTCAGCATCTGCGAGCAGGCCGGCATCGAGCAGCGCCATGTGCGCCTGATATGGGGAGATGACCGCCGGGACCGGCTGCGGTTCCACCTGCTGGCCCGGCAGGATCTCTGAAAGATCAGCCACTCGCGGCAGAGGGCCAGCAGCCACAGCCGCGTCAAAAACCGCACCGCGCCGCAAGACCCGGACATGGGGGCCGATCACCTCAATGACGGCGGTGCGCTCGTCGTTCGCCCAATAGTTCACAGGGCAGCCCTCCTGTATGCGCTGACCGGGGTGTAAGCGTTGGATGCCGAAAGAATGATATCGCTCGTCGAGCCTGTGGCAGCGGATCCTGAAACCCGTGTCTGCAGCTCAATTACGTCATCAGGATCAATGTCCAGGTCCACCGAACGATTCGCCCCTGCTCCTCCAGTACTGACGGTCCATGCTGCAACTTCCGCGCCATTGATCATAACGCGCGAATACACCGTGGCGGTGCCAGATGATGTGCTGCCTGCATGTTGAAATTTAAGCCGGACCGATCCAGAGAAGGTT
Source organism: Pseudogemmobacter faecipullorum (assembly GCF_020539525.1). Classification (GTDB taxonomy): domain Bacteria; phylum Pseudomonadota; class Alphaproteobacteria; order Rhodobacterales; family Rhodobacteraceae; genus Pseudogemmobacter; species Pseudogemmobacter faecipullorum. Next base: position 22,300 of record NZ_JACDXX010000020.1, read on the forward strand.
TTGATCGTCCAGCGTTTAGCCATGACAAAGCTGGTTGATGAGGTCGAAGAGACTCCCGCGACGGGCCGCGCCCCATAGGCAATCTCATGAGCATCGCTGGCGACGACTGCCAGAACCTCCAGCCCCTCATTGTCTGTGGCTAAGGCTTCTCCGGTGATCCTGGGGGCATTGGGGGCGCCTTGGGCGAGCGCAACCACGTTGCGGAACCAGCGCTCAAAGTGGCCCGAGGTGGCAGCTGCGCCAACCTCATATTCCTCAGGGGTCCAGCCGCCCCAGTCAGTAGGTGGAAAGCTCATCAGATTGCCTCATAAGGTGGGTCGCCGTTCGGCATGAGTTTCGTGGTCGGGTCAGCGGCGAACATGCCCGGGTCGCGCTGAGCCTGGGTGGCGCCCAAATAGCCCGGGCTGTCGTTAGCTGTGGCAAATCCGAACCGGCCATCGAACTGATAGGACTGAGCAACGATTTTGATACGCTCGCCCGGCTTCGGCTCGCTGCGACTGATCACCTGGTAGAGCGCGGCCGGGGTCTGACCGGTATCATCCTGCAGGCCATGGCTGGTGACCCGGATCACATCCGTGAGGCGAATTCCCGCAAACTTCGCCGCATCCAGCTCCACAGTGACTTTCTTCGGGGTCTTTTCAAATCGGCGCAGCAACCGGTGTGCGGCGACCCGGACAACAGCGTCAGCCCCGTTTTCCAGCCAGGGGCAGAGGAAATTCTTGATCGCGCCAGAGCCATAGCGCCAGTTCTCCAGCGCTGAAGGGTCGCCAGCGGCCCATGTGCGGGCATAGTTCTCCGAGCTGGTGGCCGATTTCGTAGGGTCTTTCTGAACAGTCCAGAACAGCACAGCGGCGGCGCGCTGCTTGTCGTCCTCATCGATCGACACTGACAGGTTGGTGTTGCGGTCGCTCAGATCCCAGATCTGATCTCCATCCACGGGGCGGTTAGCCTTGAGTCGGATCTGCTTGTCCGCAGCCTCCCACCAGAGACTGAAGCCGAGCGGCACGATTGAGGACATGAGCGCCTTGATGCCGGTCGGCTCGGTGATGTCGCGCGTGATGCGGGTGCCACTGAGCCAGCGATCAACCTCTGCTTTCCAGGCAGGCAAGGGGAGATACGACGCCGCCACTCCCGCCTCAGTCAGCAGATCGGCAATCACATCATCAGCGCGCGCGCCGACATAGCGCTTGACGCGCTGGAAGGTGGAGAGCGCCTTGTGGGCGGCAGCCGTGGTGCGGTTCACGCCGCGCGCGGTCAGGGTGAAAACATCACCGCTCCGGGTGTAATCGACCAGCTCAGAGCCGATCCGGGCCCGGCCTGCCGTCTCATATTCCAGATCGCCGATGCCCTCGGGGGTGAGGGTCAGGACCGTGGTGTTTGCCTCAATGTCTGCCAGAAGCTTGCCGCTGGACGCCTTAGGCACCCGGGTGCGCTTATCGTCGGCGAGGTCGAGCACATCGCTGCCGCTGATCGTCACCTTGCCGCTGTCGTCCGGCCCATCGATATTGGTGATGATGTAATCTCGGGTCGTGACGCCGGTCGGAACGCCATCGACCAGATAGCCATGCTTCACGCGCAGGGGGCGTCCAGCGTAATAGGGCCAGCGGGCCTTCAGCTTGCCGAAATGAGTGCCCCGGGCGCGCGGGTCGTATCCGATGCCACTGAGTTGAGCCGCGCCAGAAACGCGCTCTGCCTGATAGGGGTCCATGAAGCGGTCGTGATCCGGAAAGTCGGTCAGGGTCACCGATACGGTCGCGCGCCGGCCAAAGGCTGACAGGTCACTGTCAGAGCCAGCGATATTGACCGTGGCGGATTGCTCGCTCGGCTGCCCCTGCATCACCGGGAACCATGTCGCGCCCTTCGGGGTGTTTGACCGGGGCTGACAGTAGCGCAGGGTGCGGAAGGTCTTCAGGTGCTGGAACGCCGAGCGCAGCTTGCAGGTCTCATAGGTGCGGAAGCACTTGCGATCCACGGTCCCGGCCAGTGTTGCCGTGCAGGACCCCACGCCGAAACTGCGCGAGCATCCGTCCACATCGATCTCGATCCAGATAAAGGGCTCACGAGACATAGGCCGACACCTGCATGGTCAGATCGCCGCGGCGGGCCCCGGCGCCAAAGCTCGCAGCCAGCGTGTTGCCATCGCGCCAGCAATAGTGGGCATCCTCGGGCAACTCATCGGGACAGCTCATCCAGAGGAAAGGCTTGCCCGCGTTGTAATGGGCGATGAATTCCGGCGCGTCATAGCGCAGCCATTCGCGGTCCTGGGTGGCCAGCGGGATCGAGGTGCCGCCGCCGGTCCGCTTGGTATAAGCCCCGACATACTGGCCTTTGACCGTGATCGAGGGCGACAGCTCAACATCGAGCGCCATATTCAGCGGCACATAGCCCGCCTGCACACCGCCCGGTATCAGCATGCGCGGCCCGATCCACGCGATGCCAATGGATGGCGGCGTGGTGCCGGTGATCAGGATGCGCCAGCGCGGATAGGCCTGTTCTGCAGAGAACAGCACGAAGATATCGCGATCATCCTCAGGCGTGAGGGTCGATAGCGTGACCCATGAGCTGCCGGTGGCGCTGGCCTGGATCATGATCGTGGCTCCAGCGCTGCCCAGCGTGTGGGCGATGATAGCCGCGCAGTCGCATTCGACAGGCTCGGGCAGCAGCGAGCTGATGGCGGCGGGAAGCGCAGATGGCACCCATGCGTCATAGGTCTGCGGGCCCAGGGCATTTGCCGCGAAGCCGTCTGCGGTCTGGTTTGTCCAGAGCAGCGTGCCTTCCGCAAGAACATTGCGATATGAGATCGCGCTGGCGTTGACTGCTGTGGCAGATGGCTCAATGTGGATCATGGGCTCACCGCCATTCAATCAGAGGGATATTTCATGAGAATTTTTGCTGCATTTGCTTTGGTTGCTGCATTGGCGCTGCCGCCAGCTGCCTCAGCGAATTCCAAAGGAGATTGCGACACGATAAGCTTGGTCGCTGAACTTGTTATGAAAAGTCATCAGGTTGGTGTGCCTATGACCGATATAATGGGCAATCTTGGGGAGCATTTCTCTGAGATTATTATAGCCGCCTATGATACTCCGCGCTTCCAAACGCAGGCGCAGAAAGACCGTTCCGTCGCCGAGTTCCGGGACAAGATGACCGTTGCCTGCTACAAAGGGGAGATCAGTGTTCCTGACGGTGCCAAGCCCTAGTTCTCACACCGGTACCCACTGAATACCACGGTTTCCAGCCTCTTTCTGGATGGCATCGAACCACTTCTGCACGGCCTCGCCGGTATAGAGCTGGTTCGTGTCAAAGGCATCGGCGCTGACCCGCAGTGGGGTTTCCGGCGCTGCGGCAGCGGCCGGGGCAGCGGTGGCCCCGCCCCCTCCGGCGCTACCGCCACCTGCCCCGCCGATCTTGCTGATCTGGGCTGCAGCACCAGCAGCCATTCCGACGAATTTGACATAGGCTGCGATCCGCCCAGGAATGGTCTTCGCTTCCGCAGCAGCCTTCATGGCGGCCTCATAGCCTGCGATCATTGTTGCGGCTGACGACAGGACAGCCTGGGTCTTCAGCATCTTGTTTCCGCCTGCAGCGGCGATAGATGCCAACCCAGAGAACATGTCAGACATTTCGGTGAAACGGGTGTGGCGCTCGGCATCGGTAATCTCACGCAAGCGGCGCTGGTATTCCTCCTCCAGAGCGACCTTGGCGGCATTGTGCGCTTCGATACCGAGGATTTCCTCGGCTCGGCGATCAAATAGGATCGTTTTGCTGCTTTCGTACCAGGCATCGACTGTCGCCTGCTCGGTCTCCAGGCTTTCAATGAGGCTCTGAAGGTTGCCGCCAAACTGGTCAGAGGCCCCGCCACCCCCGCCGCCGCTCGACCCTGCCCCGAGCCAGTCGCCATAGCTGTCCACGCCAGGCTGCTGCGGGCGGATACCGCGCGACAAGCCGGGCACAACCGGGTTTTCAGCATCATCGACCGCCGTCGCGCTCAGTGCGCCCTTGGCGCGGACCGCATCCCAAAGCTCGGTCGCCAGCGCGGCAGCCTTGCCTATTGCCGTTGAGAGCCAGCCCTCGCCCGGCTGGGCGTCGCGGATTTTCACCAGCCAGTCATAGGCGGATTGCAGCGGCGGGGGCAGCTTTCCGAGCTCCACCTTCCAGCCTTGCGTGCGAGCCTCGATGCGCATCATCTCGTCATACTGGGCGCGCAGGGCGGTTTTCTGCTGGTTGCTGATATCCAGCGAGTTGATCTTCGCGTGCTGGATCGCGCGCTCCTGGCTGAGCTGCTCAGCCATGTATTGAGCGCTGTCGCGGCCGTACTGGGCTTCGGTCTGCGCGAGGGCGGCCCGGTCGCGATAGCTTTGCTCCATCGCCTGAGCCTGCAGGACAGCCTTCTCCTGTTCAGCGGTGAGCATGACCACGCCATTCGCGGCCACGACCGTGTTGGCAGCGAAATCCTTCGCGGCCACTGCTGCAGCCTCCTGCGAAGCCTTTGCCCGGTCCAGCCCTGCCTCAAGCTGAGCGATAGCCGCCGAGGCCTCGGCCATCCGGTCGGTCTCCCAAAGGCTGATCCCGAAGAAGTTGGTGTAGAATTCGGCGTTTGCCAGCTCTTGCTTGGCTGCCTCAAGGGAGGCCTGCACCATGCCGACCTGAGCCTCAGCCATGGTCTGCCACGAGGTCAGGGCCTGCTGGGTGCGCTCGCGATAGAAGGTCTCCATCGCTGCATCGAGGTCGATCTGCGCGTCGTGCATCGTGTTCAGACTGTCGCGCACCGCGTCGATCTGACTGCGTGTGTTGTAGAGGGCCACGCCCAGAGCCGCAGCGCCCGCGACCAGAAGACCAATCGGCCCGCCAGCCAAGGCCATTGCGGCACCGAGAGCCCGCGCGCCTGTGGCCTGAATTGCCATGGCAGCAGTGGTCGCGGCGCTGGTGTAATTGAACGTCACCAGCGCCGCGATGGCGACAGGAATTCGGGTCGCGGCGAGGATGAGGATCGCCTGCCCGAGGACCGTGGCGGCACCGGCAGCGGCCTCCATCCAGCCTGCGAAATCAGTCTGCGAAAGCAGGGTGATCCATTTCGACAAATCATCGAGCTGTGTCGCAAACCACTTCGACGCCCCGGTCGCCTGATCGAAATTGCCGACCAGCGCTTGCATCGCATTGCCGATCTTCATGAAGCCATCAGACACCGTAGTGTCCATTTCCCCGGCAACCGACCGAACATCCTCCAGCGGCTTAATGATTGCATCTGCAATGACTTGCCCGGTTATTTTGCCTTGTGATGCCATATCGCGCAGGCCGGATACAGTGGTGCCAAGTTCGTTTGCCAAGGCCTCAGAAACGCTCGTAGAATTGGCAAGAACAGTCTCCAGCCCATCAGCTTGCAGCTTCCCGACCGCCATCGCCTTGGAAAGCGCGTTCTGCACCGAGGCCGCGCGCTCCCCCTTCGTGGCCGTGATGACCAGCATGTGGTTGAGGCTCTCGGTGAAATCTGCAGCCTGGTCAGCTGTCTTGCCCAGATCGCGCAGCACCGAGACGTTGCGGGCATAGACCTGAACGGTCTGATCGAGCGGCGAATAGGAGGCATTCGCGATATCGACCATGCGCTGCATCATGCCGCTGGCTGAGCCCATGTCACCGATAGCCGCGCCGAGCTGGCTGCGCAGGTCCGACCAGCTGTCTGCGAGCTTCACATAAGCCCCGACAGACAAGGCCGCCGTCGCCATAGCCACCAGTGCCCCAGCCACAGTGCCTACGCGGCTGGCCAGCGAGTGCAACGCCCCTTCGGTGGAGCGGCTTTCGTCGCCCACCTTCTTGATGCCGTCGCCAGCTTTCTTGCTCGCGGGGGCCAGCCGGTCCGTCGCCTTCTCGGTCTTCTCGGCCGCAACAGTCAGGACGCCGAGATCATTGGCGGCCTTGAGTGCCTCTTCGCTTTTGATGCGCAGGCCGAGAACAGCGATATCGGTCATTTCGTCGGTCCTTTGCCCATGCCTACCCGGAACGCATCGCGGGCGGGGTTGTCGCTCTCCGGCAGATCCGGCTCGTTGCGCTGAGATTTAAGCCAGGCTGCGTCCATGGCCCGGACGCAGGTGCGGAAGGCTTCCTGCTCATCCTCTGGCCAGCCGATGCAGTGGCGAGCGATCGAGCCTGCCGGGATGGGGCCTGAGCCATGGTCACTGGTTGGGCGATCTGTGCTCAACTCAAAGAAGGCCGCAAACCAATCCTCATAGCCGGGCAGGATCTCCGGCGGCCAGAGGTGAGCGGGGATAGGCTTTCCCCGCTCTTCAAACCGCTTGCGCCGGATCTCGGCCTGCGCTTCTTCCTCAAGCGCCCACCGCAGCGCCGCGGTTAGTTTCCCGCGGCTTCCTCGACCTGATCAGCCTGCCCGTTCGCCACGATCTTCGACGCCCAGGCCACGGCATCCGCGAAGTCCTGAAAATCGGGATCGGTGATCCACTGCTTTGCCAGTTCGGGATCATATTTCACCGGCTTGCCGCCATTGGTCAGGCCATCCCAGTCGAGCAGCACAACCTCGTGCAGCACTTCGGTGGTGACGCGCAGCACCTCCTCATAGATCGGCATGCCGTCGCGGCCGCGTTTATCCTTCGGAACGGCGCGCAGCTTGCGGGCGCGCAGCGCTGCAACCTTCGGGCTGTTCTCGCCACGAACGCGCAGGCGCAGCTGGCCCATCTCGGGGATATCACCAACCCACTGACCTTCGGTCGAGGCGGCAACGTCTTTCTTGAGGCTCTGAATATCCATGTCATTTCTCCGGGTCTCAGGGGGTTCATGGGTGGGGCCGGCGCGGAAACCCCGACGCGCCAGCCCCGTATCCGCCGCCGAGGGAACAGGCGGCGAATTCTTAGACGGTGACAGCTTCAGCGATGGGCTGGATCGGCAGGTTCAGGAGCCGCGAGGCCGAGGCATCGCCGCCGGTTTTCGTGCCGCGCATTGCGAAGCCGAAGAACATATCGGTTTCGTTCACCGGGCTGGCCGTGGCGGTGTGAGTGCCGGAGCCAGCAGCGGTGGTGGCAATCGCCGTGCCGCCCGGGGTAGCCGCCACACTGAAGGCATTGGCCGTGAGGCCCGAGGAGACCACATAATAGGTCGTGCCGGCCGTCAGGCCGGTGGGCAGGGCGCCGGTGGTTGCGAACACCACAGGGGTGCCGGCGACCAGGCCGTGGTTGTTCCAGGTGACAACACCGGGGGTTGCGCTGCTGATCGTAACCACGCCTTCCTCGGCGCAATCGGCACCCCATTCGATCTTGAAGGCGAAGGGCTTGCAGGACTTCTGGGCAGCGCGGAACGCGATCTGGCCCGCATCATCCAGCATCGGAACAAAGACGTTTTGCATGATCGGGAATGAGATCACGCCTTTGTCGTAGATGGTGACGTTACGATTGATCAGCGTCTGGGTCATCGTCTCCTGCTCTGCGCCGAGATCGCCGGTCTGCTGCCAGCCATCGACCTCAAGCCACGACTGCTGGCTCGAAAAGTCAGACGCCGTGATGATGGATTTGTAAGGAACGCGGCCGCCGATAAAGAGCTTGCTGCCCGCCACTTTGGAAAGCGCCATGATTTTCTCCATGTGCGAAAAGCCCCCTGAGGGGCGGTTGAAACCGGCGGGGCCGGATGCTGCGGGGGTTCAGTAGGAGGCGAGGTAATCCACGATCACCGGCACGCACCAATGCGTGTCACGGTTGAGGAAGCCCTCGCGAATGTCTGCGGGTTTGGTGATCAGGATGCACCCGCCCGGGAAGCTTATGCGCTCCGGGAATGGGAACAGAGCGGCCAGAGTGTCGGCATGGCCATTCGCTCGAGCAGCAACCCCGGTACCGCGCTGCATGACGATCTGCAGGTTCAGCGCGCCCCGGCTTTCGATCTTGCCGCCCGCGATGGTGGGATCGCTCCGGCCATAGCGGACGGGGCGAAACTCGATGTGGTCTCCCACCGGCGCATCGTCGCCCGGCCAGCGCACCGGCAGGCCTGTGGTTTGGGCCGACGCACGCGCGCGCAGGGCAGTCTCAAGAGCGCGTTCGGTCATTTCAGCCTCGCAGCGTGCTTGTTGATCAGATCCTGCCACTGAGCCGCAGCAGCATCGCGCCACATGCCGCCGCCCTGGCCGAAGTCCTCAGGCTTGTAATGGCGGGCCCGGGCATATTCAGCCGTCCAGACCGCCTCGATGGTGTCGCCCAGCTCAAAGCCAGCGATGGTAAGCTCGTAGCTGTTCACGTCGGGCTTCCCAAGCGTTCCATTAAGGCCGGTGGCAAGGCTGCCCCTCAGGAAGCCATCATCAACCGGCATCCGGCCACCCTGCGCGACCGGGGTTTGCGCGATCTCCAGAAGCTCCTGAGAGGCGGCACCGGTCACCGCCTCGATCTGTGCCAGAGTTTTGTCGGCTAGGTCAGCCATCTGTGCGGCAAAGGATTTCATGGCTCATCCCGCAGCAGGTCGTTTTTCACTCTGTACGAGGCATAGCAGCGGCACTGGATAACCTCAGCCGCCAGCGCCTTCCGGTCGCTGCTATGGCGCAGATCGCCCGGGTACTGCAGGCGCACGCCGGGGGCCGGCTCAAAGAACTCGCCGATCCGCACCTTTTTGCCGTTCAGGCCTCGGTGGCTGTCGCGGGTCCGGCTATCCATGGTGGCGGACCATGTGATTTCGATCTGATCGTCACGGACCTTGCCCCGCTCGACCAGCTGCATGAAGCCCTCGTGTCGCCCTGCGCGAAGCCCGTTCAGGCTCTCGGTCCGGCCAATCGTGTCGCCGCGGTCCTTCAGGAGCTTATTCCACAGCTGCTTGCGGCTGATCTCGATATCTGCCGGGGCTACAGCGGTACCGCGATGATAAGCGGCCAGAATGCGGTTCGCGGTTGCCCGGTTCACGCTGGTATAGCGCACATAGGGCTCACCACCGCCGCGCGGGACCACGACCAGGCCGCGCACGCCCTTCGCGGTCTTCATCCCCTCCATAACGGCCAGATGCACGTCACGCCGCGCCACATCGAGGCCGAGAATGCCGCCCTCGCGCTTGCCGGTCACCGCATTGACGAAACCGACGATTTCGCGGGCCGTGTCGCGCGGGTGCTGGCCGATCTCGAGCGCCTGCCGCAGGACCACGCGGGCCATTTCCTTTTGGTCCTCGATCACTTCGGTGATGAGGTCCGACGATGCCACCCGCAGCCATTCCTCGGCGCGGTCGTGGCGGCCATCAAAGCCGAGAATGATGCGACGACCGGTAAGCGGATCGCGCACCGGAATGCTGGTAGCAGCCAGCGCACCGCCCGACATGAACGTTTCGCGTTGGGCGTCCGCGAGTGGCCCGAAGAAGCCCTGCTCAAGCCGCAGCGCCTCGACGGCTCCTTCGATATCTCCCGCGCGGATCATCGCGATCAGCTCGTCAATGCGGATCGCACTGGTGACGTTCTCGATAGAGGCGATGAAGGCTGCGCGGATGCGCGGCTCCAGGATATCGAGCTGATCTTGAATGTCGCGCGGCAGGCGGGTTACCATCAGATCAACTCGACAGTTACCGTGCCACAGAGGCGCTCCGTCTCGAATTCATCGCCGCGTATAAGCGGCTCCCCGTCCTCACCGAGCTTCATGCAGATTACCCACCCCTCTCCGGTATGGGCCTCAGTCACATTTGCAATCTCGCTACCGTCCAGAAAGACGCGGCAGGGCGGCACTTTACCGCTCACAAGGTGGTCAGGAAGGTTCATGTCAGGCCCTCAGCAGCACTTCATAGAACAGATCCACGCCACCGGGGGCGAAGGGCTCGACCCGCACGATGGTCATGGCCTTGCCGCCCAGCGTGATCTTGTCGGCCGTGGTCGGCACCGTGCCGTCAGCTGCCATCATCACCAGCTTGTCGCTGGCGCGGATCGCGGTGCCGTCGATCAGGCCGAGGCTGATGGTGTCCTGCATCAGCGTGACAGTGTGGGTGGTCGGCGTGCCCGGCTGCGGGTCATAGCTCGGCCCAGTGGGCGCGCCTGGCCGGATCAGGGTTGCGGTGAAACCGACCTCAGCCAGCGCGGCGGTGACCTCTTCGGCGATCTGGCCCCAGTCTTCACTCATCGACGCACCCGCTTTTTCTCACAATAAGGGCGGCTGCCTGCTGCAGCTTGCTCTCGGCCCATGCGATCTGCTCGTCTGTCTCTGCCGCGGACCATGCGGAAATACCGCCACAATCACGCGCCACGACTATCAGCGCCACAGAGGGCTCTTTCGCGCGCTGCGCGACCCGCTGCCGGGCGAATTCAACCGAGCCATTGCCCTGCACATCTTCGAAGGTCTCATCAGGCTTGTGAGCCGTGACTTTGTCCTGCGAGCGATCCAGCCAGCCGGAGCCGATGCCCTCGTGATCTTTGTCACAGGCCGCACATACGGCAGTGCCGTCTGACAGGAGGCGGAACGTCGAGCAGCCGCATGCGCAGATCCAGAGCTGAGGCTCCGCGCTAAAGAGCGATATCACCTTGCTCATTCATCTCCCCACCATTTTGGTGGCGTCACCATTATGGTCACGCCCTCGCCAGAAAATGCACGCCGCCGGTGGAGCTGCGCACCAGCCCGGCCAGCAGCCCCTCGACAATCGACAGGCGCGGCACATAGCCGTCCGGACCGCCTGCGCCCTTCACGCGCTCCCACGCCAGCTTGCCAGCCTGCACCAGCACCTTGTCGGTGGAGGGCGTGCTGACCGGCGAGAGCGAGCCGGGTTTCACCGCCTCGGCCAGAGCGGCCTCGCAGATCGCGTATTTTACAGCCTCGGGAGCCTCATCATTCGCCCACTCGGTCAACCAGCGCTGGTTGAACCGAGCGGCGATATAGCGCTGGCCGCGAATGATGGCCGTCTTTTGGTCAGTCTCCGTCGATGGCCAGCCGGTCGCACCGCCTGCCGTGAGGTATGCCAGCGCCTCGGCGGGCGTCACGGCGGGGGCGGTGAAACTCAGCATGGGATCACTCCGACTGGACCGCAAACGGCAGGGCCAGCTCGATCAGGTCTGCATTGGTGGCTTCCGCCGGGGCATCGACCACTTTGGTAGCGAGGAAGGCGATCAGCGCGGCTTTGTTCAGCCGGCGGATCTGCGCCTCGGTCAGGGCTGCATCCGGGGTGGGTTCACCCACGGGCAGGCCGGTTTGCCCGTCCATGATGCGCTCGCCCTTGGGGGCGAAGGCGGCATCGATGATTTTGCAGCCGTTCGCATTGGCCTCACGCTTCAGCTCGGGCCGCAGGGGATGGGTCGCATAGATGACCTTCTGGGTGGTGACTTCTTCGCTGTCCATGGGGAGCCTCCTGATTTCAGTGAGAGGGGCAGTCGCCCACCCCTCCTGCAGAAATCAGGCTTGGCCGACTGCCAGCACACCGGCGGTGTGCTTATTGTCGGTGGCCACCTTGTCCCAGTTCCCGCCGGTGGCGAGTTCCGCGTCGGTCGGGGATTTGCCGCCATTGGTGACATCCCAGGTGTAACCCTTCAGGCCCAGCCCGAAGGTGTAGTCCGACTGCATCGTGGTCTCGATGCGGGTCTGGCCGTTTTTGGTCTCGATATTGGTGATCACGTCACCAGCATCAGAAACCGTGGCAGCGCCTGATACGAGGCCGAGAGCGCGGGACTTGGCGGGTACGGGCGTCTCGCCCGGCACTGCCGCGACCGACAGCGCCGGCGCATCAGTGATGACCACCCGCTTGTTGAGGATATCGACCACGGTCACGCCGCCAGCCTGGAACAGATGCTGGCCGTTGGCGAGGTTCTGGTCGATCAGCGAGTGATAGGCCGCGCCGGTCATGACGTTCGCGACGATATCGGCCGAGCGGTCGCCAAACTTGGCATGTGCGCCGTTCAGAGCGCGATAGGTCAGCACGCCAGTAGCCGACACATCGTTGACCATGGCCGAGTTGTTGCCGATGGCCGCCACCAGCGCCGCAATCGCGGTGTTGATCTGATCCTGCAGCAGTGCCTCGGCATAGTTGCGCGATGCGACCTCGATGCCCTCAGCAGTCGGCTTTTGCAGCCACGTCATCTGACCCGGCTCAAAGCGGATCGGGCCGAAGCCTCCGGCCACCTTGACCGACGCGATGGAACCCTGCTGCAGATCGGTCGGAGTGACCGCAGCCTGGGCGGCATAGCGATCGACACGACGCTGAGCAGTGTGGATGGCCTTCCAGAAGCTCTCCTGGAAGAAGTCACCATCGAAGCCAGCGGGCGACAGCACGATGGTGCCGCCCGAAGCCGCGTTGAACTTCTGGATATCCTGGCCCAGCGTCTCGATGATCGCGGGCATGAAATACTGGTTGAACACAACCATTTGCGCCTGAGACATGGCTCAAAGCTCCTTATGTGAGATCGGGGAATTTGGCTTTCAGGGCTGCCACGCGCGCTGCTTTGTCGCCGCCCATATCGCCTGCTGCTTTGCCTCCGTTCTGGCTCTCGCTGCCCTTCGATCCGCCGCCCGCAGGGGGAGTGACGAACGACTTACCCTCAGCACCTGCCCAGCCGGTGATGAAGCCCGGCACGTCCTTCGGCCCCATTGGGGTATCGAAGGAAAGGGCGCCATCATCGCCGATTTTGATCTTGTCCCGGTGGATCGCCAGTGCGCCTGCCTGCAGGCCAGGATCTGTCACGCCAGCCTTAGCAAGCGCAGCAGTCAGTGCCTGATCAATCGTCACACCAGAGAGCTTGCCCTGAGCATCGCTCAGCTTGCCATTCAGCTCGGCAATGGTCGCCTCATAGCGATTGCGCTCAGCGACCAGAGCTGCCTCATCGGGCTTGCCCTTCATCGCTTCGGCCAGATCATTCTTGGCTTTGTCCGCCTCAGTTTTGAGCGAGACCTTTTCAGCCTTCACCCGCTCATAGGCGGATTTCAGGTTTGCGACTTCCGGGTGGGTATCGATGCCGTCGAGGTCGAGAATGTGCTTCCCGTCCTTTTCGACATAGAGGGCTTTCACAGCCTCATCGAGGCCGTCGAGAGTTTCGACAACGGTCTTAAGAGCCATCGGCTCGATCCTTTCGGGTGGAGTTAAGCGGCCTCGCCGCCGGGCTTGAGGCCATCGGCCCCGGTGTCGTCTCCGCCTTCATCGCCAAGCTCGCGCCGTTCGCGCTCCTTCTCGGCCAGGGCGAATTCCTCCTCTGCCTTGCGCTCGGGCGATGCGATGCCGCCGCGCTGCAGGTTCTCGTAATAGGTCTCGTAGCTGATCGCGCCCTCCAGCCAGAGCGCCATCAGCGCCTGGGCATCAGCCGGGCTCAGGGTGCTGTCCATCAGGCTCTCAGGCACCGGCACAGTGACGCTGGCCGGATCGAGGCCCTTCATGCGGGCAATGAACCGTAGGCCAGCCTCCAGTAGCGCGCAGCCCGAGCGGACGATGCTCTGCAGGGTGGCGGTCTCGCTCTGAAAGCGCAGCTTGCGGGCCTCGCCGCTCTCCTGCGCCTTCTCGCTTTGCTCCAGCAGCTTTGCGCCGGCATGGGCGGCTGCCCTGCGCTTGTCCTCGATCGCTTTCAGGTGGGCATCGATCCCGGCACAGGTCGGGCCGACATATTTCACATCAGGCGTGGCATCTTCGCCGCCCTGGAGAGCGATGCAGGCCCCGGCACCGACAGCCTCTGGGGGCTCGCCGTTGATCACCACCAGCGTTTCCTGCCCGGACCAGTACAGCTGGTGCCGATAATCAGCGTCGAGCTGGTAGATCGAGAGCGCAGCGCGGGCCACGCCGATCAGCGGCGGGGTGCGAATATCGGGCCGCAGATCGACCGCCGAGGCGACGGCAAACGGGATGAAATCGAGCGAAACGCCACCGGCGCCAGACGGGCTCGCCCATCCTTCCATGGCCTTCGCGTCTTTGCCGTAGACCTCTTGCACATAGCGGCCATCATCAAGGCGCAGGACGCGGAAGCGGGTCTCATTGACCCACTCGAACCCATCGCGAACCGGGCCGCTTTCGTCCAGGACGTAGAAATCCCGATCCCAGTTGATCAGGCTCTCGCCGACATAGCTGGCAAGGTACGGCTCGCCACCGGCGGCCGGAGCATCTGCCAGCACGGCATGGCGACCGGAGACCAGCAGCTCGCGCGTGATCTGGCGATGAAACTCCTCCAGCGGCATTCCGTCGCCGTTGGCGTCCTCCCAGAGGTACTCCAGTGCAGTCGGCAGCTCGATGCTGATCTCTTTGGCGTGAGCAACCCCAGCCATGCCGGAGACGGCCGGAGCGACCAACTCGGGGAACTCAGCGCGCTTGCGGTATGCGTCATAGGCAGCGGTCCCGCCGTCGCTCAGAGCGGCATAGCCAGACGGTTTCGGCAGGTACGTCTCGCCACGCGCCTTGACCGCGCTCTCGCCGTCCATGGCATCGCGCATCAGCCGCCAGTCGGCCTGCCGCGCGGCGGTGTATTGCGGGTGCTTGCTGTCTACGCCTGGCATGTCGCCTCCGGTGCATCTTTCACATTGAAGAAGGCGCCATGGTGCATTCGTGCAGCATTCGCGTAGGCAGCTCGGGCCGCCTCTTTGCAGTCAAACAGGCCCAAGTAGGTATTCTTGCCGTTGATAGAAATACTCACCTGCCATTTGCGGCGGGCCTTGTTCCAGCAGACACCCTTCGACCCAACCCTTGCGCGGGTATTAAGGGAGTTTTGCGAACGCGTTGCCTCACGCAGGTTTTCTATCCGATTGTCCTGGGGGTTGCCGTTGATGTGGTCAATTTCTTGGGCGGGCCACCGGCCATTATGCATCGCCCAGATTACCCAGTGGGCACTCACTGGGCGCGAAAACAGCGCCCCACGCAAATACCCATCCTTATCGGCGGTCTTAAGCGCCTCGCGTCCCGCAAATGTGGCGTTCCATGTCCGGTATCCGCTATCGGAGGGAAAGAACTCACGGGGGCGATGCTTCCAGTATAGGCGCCCGGTAGTGGCATCATAGCGCAGGATCGCGTGTAGCACATCGGGCGAAGGAAGGGCTGCTCGCGCCATATTCGGATCTCCTTCGCGGGCACCTAGTAGAAGCCCTTGATCGTGCCGGTGCTGGTCTTCGGTTGCTTCCGCCGAGGCGCATTCGCCATGACAAAGCTGTCCGCGAGGTTCGGCGAGGCGATATCGCGCTTGCCGAGGTCTTTCTTGCTCTCAACCTTGACCCGCCCGGCATTGTCGAAGTCGCGGCGCGGGGTCGAAAGCTCATCAATCAAGCGGTCGAGGTGGTCGCAATCCGGGCTGATCGAGATCAGATCCTCGACCGGATAACTCATGCCCTTGGTCACCGCGTTGAAGGTGTTGCGGAAGCGCTTAGCCACCAGCCACCATGTCTGGGCTTTCAGGTTGGCGTAATAATCGCCGTTGGTGGGTGATCCCTTGTCTTGCGGGTCGATCCGCTCACCCGGGCTGATCACACCGTCAGAGGCGTTGAAGCGGTGGTATTCGATGGTGGTCTTGAACTGGCCATTCAGCGCCTGGAAATGCGACCCAGCGAAAGCGCCAACCCCGATGCTATCGTAATCGATCACGGCCCGAGCTTCTCGCGCCACGGCGTGAACCCTGCCGGCCGATTTCAGCAGCTCGTCCTCGCCGCCCTTCCATTCCTCGATCCTGCTGGCCTCGATCCCCTCCATCAGGGTGAGCGCGTTCTTGTCGTCGCCACTGTCAGCGACGTCGAAGCCGACCCGGCGGCCCGGCCCCTTGCTCAGGCCAAGCTTGCCGCAAGCGTTGATCGCGGCCATCACCCACGAGCGCTTGATGACCACAGCGTCATCATCCTCGCGCGGCTGGCCGAGGTAGATATGGGCGAAATCCTCCTCATCCTCAGCGCGCTTGGCCTCGATCACGTCGAGGATGGTCTGCGAGAGGAAGGGGTTCTCGTTGAAGTTGATATGCCGCTTAACCGTGCGCGGCGGCGTGTTTGCGATGAACCTGCGCCAGACGAAATCCGTTACCAGGCGCGGGTTGAACAGGATCCAGAACTGCGACCCCTCTTTGCGCAGGGTCGGTTCAAGGATCTCCCACTGCTCCTCGGTGAGGTTGTGCGCCTCCTCGATCCAGCAAATGTCGATGCCCTCGAGCGATTTGATTTCGTCAATGTGGCGCCAGAGGCCGTAGAACAGGAACTCGCTGCCGGTGCGGTTATGGCGGATCGAGTTATCGGTGATCGTGAACTGATCGCGCAGACCGAACCGATCGATCTGGATTTTCAGCAGCGTATAGACGCTCTCGGCGATCTTGTTCTGGAACTGTCGGGCGCAGAGAACGCGGATCTTGCACTTCGTGGCGAGAAACACCGCAAAGCCTGCGGCATCCCATGATTTTGACGACGAGCGACCGCCATACAGGACGCGATTGCGAGCAGGCGTCAGCCAAAAGGACTGTAATGCCGGGTTAAGTGTCGGTCGATTGGCCTGCATAGAAGTCAGCAAGGGTCATGACCTCCATCGGGCCGCCGCCAGCGCCGGTCAGCTCCTTCTTGTCAGCCAGCCCCAGATCGCGCGCGATGATCGAGCCATTCAGCAGATCTGCCGCCGCCCCCTCAAATTTCCACTGGTAGATCGTGTCCTCGATCTGCCTCATGACCTCGGCCAGATGCGGCTTGTGGATCTCATCATCCTCAACCTGCCAGCGCCGCCACGCCTCGTGAGACACGCCGAGAAATAAGCACAGGCCCCGGATCGTCATAGCCCGCATGGCCGCGACCGGCTCATGGGTGGCCGAGCCCTGGAAGGTCACCAGCTGGTCTTTGTAGAGCGGGTTCTCATGCACCCACTCGAAATATTCGCAGGCAGCATCCCAGAGCGCTTCCGCGGTCTCAAACTTCGGCTTCGGGCCGGAGCTGGCGCGGGCTTCCCAGATGCGGTTGCCGGGGAGGAAATGGCCGGTGGCCGGATCGCGGTCAGCCATCGCGGTTACTCCGAAAATATGCCGGGGCTCTCACTCTAGCCAGTCCAACAGGGAGGCACCCATTGACCCAAGGGCGGGGAACTGAGCGCAGAGGGATAATATGCAGGTGAGGCCTTTTAAACCCGGCGGTACCTGCTCCACATTGAGCCGGGATCAGGTATTAGCCCTATCTATTCGGCTACATACGTCTACCCTGCAAGATTGGCCGATCTTGGCCTGCAGATCTGAAAGGTGTGCATTATGGCAAAAGGCATGGAAAAACGCGGGCGCGATACGAAAAAGCCCAAAAAGGTTGTTCCAAAGACCAACGCCTCAAACCCGAGCCTAAAAAATACGGTCTCGATCAGCTCATCGGCTGGATCATCTTCGAAGTCCGGTACGAGGTAAGGTCCTATGAGACCTGCTGTCACATCTGCGGTTTTCACCATGAACAGTGACCTATAAATTCGAAACGCCCGGAGGCTGTAAAGCTCCGGGCGCTTGTCTGTTATCCGACCTTCCGCTTCCTAACCGCAGTTGCGATCCGGCCCGACGGTGCACATCCATTTTGAGGATGCAGGCTCGGCTATATCGGCAGTACAGCGTGCCGCTTAGGATGGACCGTGGTTCGTGAAGCGTGATCTGCATTATTTGTGCAGACCGAATTCGAATTATGCGAGTTTGAGGTCGATGGCAGACTCGCGACCGTCGCGACCAGACTCGATATTGAAGGTCACAGCCTGACCGTCGTCCAGACTGCGGATGCCTGCGCGCTCAAGTGCGGTAATGTGAACGAAAACGTCGTTACGACCGCCTTCAGGAGCGATAAAACCGAAACCCTTGGTTGCGTTAAACCATTTCACGGTGCCATTGGCCATCGTGTTAATCCTTTTTGGAGAGTACCGCCCACAAGATGCGACGGCTCGGCACAAGCGGTGATCGAAGACTGTGCCGGAAAGGACCAGGGCCGAAAAGCGTAAATGCAAGGTACTCGTAACTCATCAAGCCGTAAGTTGAAACAACAAACTACCACCTCGATGAAATTTCCAGCCACGGGTTACTTCGAAACCCTTTGACGCCTCTACCTGCGGTGGCGCAGGGTGGCGGGATTGGAGAGGGAGAGAAACATGCCAGCAATTGGTGCAAATGAAAGATCATTCTCAGATAGTGATCTGAAGCAAGCGATTGCGGTGGCAGCCGAGGTCGAGGGATTGAGCCCGACAAAGGCTGCGTCGTTGGCAGATCGTGCCGTAAAAATTTTGGGCGAACTCAATGAGTTTGCAGAGGACTGAAACGAAAACGCCCGGCAGGATTTCTCCTACGGGCGCTCTTCTGCGTTCAGCATGATACTAAATTGTTCACCCCGAATGTCAAGCCTTAGCGTCCGCGGCGCAGATCGACCACATGACCCAGGGCCAGCACCATCGCGGCGGGGTCGCGGGCGCGATGGTCATCGACCACTACGCGCATCACCTCTGCCATGGGGCCCGGGCCGGATCGCCCGATCCGCTCCTCGATAACCTGCATTCCGAGAACGGCCTGATCCTGCTTCTCCTCGTCACTACGTCGGTCAGCCGGGGGTGTGGTGCTGTCCGCGCTCAGTTCCTCCAGTGGCAGCAGAAGGCGCAGGCACTGAGCGTGCCGGTTCGGCGCTCCGATTGCCCGGTCAAAGGCGATGATTGCCGCGCGGACATGCTGGATCGCCTCCCAGTATTCCTGCCGGTCCTTATGCGAGGGAATGACTGAAGCCATCGCGCCGCCGGCTTCGCATCCCCACCACGGATCGCGCATCTCGCGCCATTGGCCTTCAGGCTTACCCCAGCGCCGCGCCCGCGCCTTCAGCATCGCCTTTTGCGGATCCTGCTCGACCCGAATTTCGCGCATGCGGGCCTTGCCGCGCTTGGCAGGGCGAGGCGTGGCAGCCAGGGCCACCACCGGAGCCGCCGTCACCCTGCTCGCCTTTTCCGCCGCCCGCTTTTTCGCCCGGTCTGTTTTGCTCATCTGTCCCTCGTTGGTCTTCTTGTTGATATTCACAGCCAGCCAGCGATGGCCCATGCGAGTGCCAGCGCGGAGGCTGACAGGCTGAGCAGGTCCACCATTGTCCGCCTTAAGATCTTGTCCCGCCTTTCTTCTCTGGCGGCGTGGTCCGCACGAAGGCTCATCACGGCATCCTGCGCGCGGATAACTGCTTCCTCTCGCTCCATCATGCGGACCAGCCAGAGAGCGCTTGCGCGGTCGAGGGTGAGCCTTGCCTCGCCGTTCAGGGCGGCTGCCACGCGGAGCCGTTGTGCCAGGGTCAGCTCGGATCCCATCCCTCAGCCCTCCCCTGCCTGTGCGGGCTGTGAGAGGGCGGCGAGGGCGGCGCGCAGTTCCTCGGCGGCGTCCTGCGAGTTCTGGAACACCTTGCGAGGCGTCGAGCTGCGCACTTCATCCTCTTTGCACAGGAACGCATCCATCCAGCGAAGGTGGGATTGCACAGCGTCAATCAGCGGCTTCACCGTCACCCCGGCGCTGGCGGGGGCGGGATCTGCCCGCAACACGAAATCCGGCACATGGACGCGCTTCGGCCCAAATCCTCCACTCGTAAACTCAGCCTCGGGCCATTCAGAAATGGTCTGCGTTTTACCGTTGCAGTAGCGGGTCCGCACTTTGCCGCCCTCGACGGATACCACTTGATAAAGCTCAAGATCTGCGCGGCTTGTCGTGTAATAGTCGCCGGGCTTTGGCTCCCACATCATGCCCTGATAGAAGCGAAGAGACAGGGCCGCCAGCTTCTGGCGCATCGTCAACTCGGTCAACTCCGCCTGCACATCTACGGCAAAAGTCGGGGCGCAGTAATTCGCGCTGAAGAGATCCCCCTCATTCGCCCAGACCAGAATGCAATCGCCATTCGCCCACAGGGACTGCCCTTCTGGCGTGTCGCGCAGCCAGGCCCGCATTTCATCGCGGGTAGCGCCTGCAGGCGCCGCAAAGCGAACTCGGCCACCTATCGGGGTATCGCCCACCACCGGCTCCCCCTGCGCGGCCAGTGCGGCCTGCACCCGGGCCTCTACGGCGCGCTCAAAGGCGGCGGTTGCATCGGCGGGGGTGAGGGTGCGGATTGCTTCTGCCATACCGGCACCATCATGACCATCACCCAGCGCAGCAGCCTCCCTTGCAGCCGCCTCATACGCCCCGGCCACCTGTGCCAGTGCTGCGTCACGCTCTTCCAGCGCCATTCTATATTTTTGCGACACCCGGACATATCTGGATTTTTCGTTCTCGATCGCCGTGTCGCGCTCGGCCTCCAACTCGGCAAGGCGGGCCTCGGCGCGTTCGGCGCGAGAAGTCGCTTCAATCAGAGCGCCACGCATAAACACCCGCGACAGGTTGCGCTCCCCTGCCTTCTCTACGCCCCTTCGGACTGCAGCGACCAGTTCATCGTAACCAGCCGCCTTCTTGCGCCATTCGTCGCGGCGGCGCGTCATCTCCTTGAGTTCAGCGACCAGGTTGCCTTTCTCCACCTCCCCCGCTTCCGGGGCGGCAGGGAGGGCGCGGAGCAAGTGGGCGGCATGATACTTGTCGCCGCTATCGATCTCGGATGATCCCAGTATTTCAGCAATCGCCGCCTCCCGGCTGATCAGGCCGCCCGCCGGTGCTGCCGCTATCGCGCCCGAGATGTGGCAATCTCGGCCTAGAATGCCGCCATCCAAAAGGTGGGGTTGACCATCATATTTACCGGGGTTGCGCGAATCACCAGATGAGAGCAGCGTCACACGCTCAGGGAGTAACGAGTTATCGCGTGCGGGGCTGCTGGCCCTGTCCCCAACTCCGCCAGTGGCCCTTGCGATAGCCGCTGCTCCTGGCTCGCCCGTAATACTGGGGGGCGACGGGCGAGCATTTGCAGCGTTCAAATTCATTTTGTCAGTCATTTGTGCTCATCCATGCTAAAGCGCGGCCACTTGCCCTTGAAACCCGAGGGCGGGCCGACATCGTTTGGGTCAATTCCTTCGGAAATCATGCGGGCCAGCGCTTCGGCCTGCCGCGCGTCGTAATCGGCCCAGATCGCAGCCTGACCAACCTCTCGGGCGCACCAGCCCCAGTGCTCCCGGGAGCGGTCTGCAAAGCCGTGATACGCCAGCGATTGCTGCCACTGCGTCACATAGCTGGGCCACCAGCGTTCCAGCTTGCCGCCGAGGCCAGATTTCGCCGCTGGGGCATCGATGTGCTCCTCGACCAGCTGGATCACCTCATCGACCGAAGCGCCACCGGTGGCCATGCTGCGAAATCCAGTGCAGGACCAGAACAGCGAGCCGGGCGGCTGAACGGTATAGGTCGATGCGCCGAACGCGCTGACGATCAAGCAGGGGATGCCCCGGATTTCGATCTCAACCGGATCAGGGCTGTCCTCGTAGATCTCCATCGAGTACGCGGCTTCCCCATAGGCGCGGGTCAGCACCGTGCGGCGTGGGCGAGGCACATAGACCACGGGTTCCGGCTTCGGCTCCCAGAGGTCCAGCATGGAGAGTTGCTCGCTCATGCCTCCCCCTCGCGAGTGATGGCAACGGTATCCGTGGCGCGGGGCCTCAGCGCCTCAAGCACCTCCTGCCGGGAGAACCGGGCGGGCATCGTGCCCTTGCGCCCGACCAGCAGCTCGAAGCGCATCTTGATGAACTGGGGCGACCAGCCATTGATATCGGCGATCTGCATCACGGTCTGGCCGTCGAGCGCGCGCTCCAGCATGTCGACCTCGAGTTCGACACCCCACCCGGCCGGATACGGCAGCGCCCTCAGGTGAGCGGCAATGTCACTCCCGGATACCCCGTCCTGCCCCGCAGCTTGCGCAGAAATGGCCCCTGGCGCTTTTTCCACATCAGGGGTGCGGGCAGTGTCAGGCGCGCCGTGGGCGGCCTTCTTGGCGCGAGCAGCCGCAAGCGCCTCCACCTCGGCTGCGATCCGGGCCTTGAGGGTCGTCTGCATGCGATACCGGACCGCCTCGACGGTGCGGCCAGTCAGGAGCAGCGAGGCGGCAGCGGCCTGATCCTTGACGGTGGCGCCGATCATTTCGATGGCGCTGGCCACAACCAGATCGTCTTCATCGCGGGTCCAGACCTGCGGAAGCGCGGGCTTGCTGTTCGCCGGGCGCGGCGCGGCCTCCGGGGCAGCATGCATTTTTTGCATATTGCTCGAACCGGTGCTCACCCCCGAGGAAATCGGCTCATTCCCCTGCGCTGGAAAGGCTTTATGGGTGGCGCCAGGCTCAAAGGAAATCGGTCCAGCGACAACCGCCCGAACCGTTACCGCCGGAATGAGCGTGGCCGTCAGTGTGACCGGCACATCCTCGCCCAGCTCGGCACAGCGGCGGGCCTCCGCAATGATCATGTCGCGGATCAGATCGGCCGAGAACTCACATTCGATCTGGCGGACTTCGCGGATAATCGGTGTCATTTGCATCAGATCTCCCCTGTCGGTCTGCGCCACGCTTTCGGGCGCTTGATGGTGTGGGTCAGGTGCCAGAAGCCGCAGTGCGGGCAGCGAAACGTCGTGTTGCCCTTCCGCTTGCTGGCGACCTTCTGGGCGGTCTTCGGGCTGCCGAATGGGTGCTTGCCCAGGCAGGCGGCTTCGACCGTGGTGTGGCGCGCGGGCTCAGCCATGGGGTCACTCCGCAGCGAAGGCATCAGCGCTGTACGGCGCGCTCTTGTCGGGGATCGAGGCATCACGGTGCTGACGCTCGTCATTCCGCTGGCCCCAGACCTGCCGGGCGGCCTCGTGACGCTCTTTCGCCTCGGCCTCCCAGCGGTGGGCGGCGTTGAGCGCGGACTGGCGGGCCTCATCAGTCGGGTGGTTGCTGCCAACCCGGTTCCAGAAGGCGCCCTTGCGGTATCGCTCCATCGTCTCCCGGCTGACCAGGCGCTCGGCGATCAGCTCGACCGCGCCGCGACCCCAGAGCCAGTCCTCGCCGACCGGCTCATTCGCGGCCATCTTGCGGGCGGTGATCGCGACCTCCCGCATGTCGGCTCCCGAAAATGCCGGGCCGGTGGGGTTTGGCGCTTCCTGTGTCGCGATCTTCGCCGCGTCCCGGATTTCCTTCTCGGTCGGCCACATCGAGCCGCAAATCTCACCGAGGCGGGCCTCGAAGTGGGGCCACCACGCGGTTAATGCCTCCATGTGGCGGGGCGCGTTGCGGATCAGGACCGCCAGCAGAGCGCCGATCTCGTCGGCCTGGGCGGCGGGCTTATCCTCAAACCGGCGCGGCATCTGCTTGCGGCTCAGGAAGCGGGTCAGGCGGGATTTCAGGTCGGCTTCGTGGAGGCTCATCAGGCGCGTCCTTCGGCTTCGAGTTGAGACATGATCGCGGCGATATCGGGCTGGACGGATCGGGTCGGAGAGGCGCGAGGCCCCTGCCCGGCGGTCGGTTGGAGCGGGGCGGCGGTCAGCTGGCCGGAGAGGCGCTGCATGGCTGGCGTGAAATATTTGAAGCTGCTGGCCGGCCCGTCTGGCTTACCGGCGGTGATGCGGCGCAACTCATCGAGGACCGCTGGCAGCGTCAGGCCGGGCAGCTCCAGCCAGCGGCGCGCCTCGGCCATGTCACCTTGGCCACCGATGAATTTTGAGGGACCGACGACGCCGTCCGGACCGACGCCCATGGCGGCGAGGATCTGCTCCCGGTCGGCCGGGTCTTGCTGGGGAAATTTGGGATCAGGAACAGCCTCGCGCTCGCACGCGCTACCACCACCACCCTCTTTCTTATCTGTATCTGTATCTGTATCTGTATGGTTGAACGCCTGTTGAACGGGCGTTGCATCCGCCTGTTGATTTTGTTGCCTTTTTTTGGCGCTTGCTTTTCCGGCCTTGGATGCATTTTTCAGATCGTTCGCACGACTTGAAATTTCGATTTCGGCACGATCATTCGAGAGCATGCCTTCAGCGAGGTTCAGCTTGCCCAGAGCGATCAGTTTTTCGACCGTTTTGGTGAAGGTGGCCTCGCGCATCCCGCAATAGGTCGCGAGACGCAGAACGTTGAACTCGACCGGCCCGTTTTCCTCATAGATCAGGCAGAGGAGCATTTGATACAGACCCACTTCCTGCGCGGACATGCCTCGCACGCCGTTCATGAAGTCAGCCGGATAGAACTTGAACCAGGGGGCCGTGCGGTCTGACATTATGCGATCTGCCTCCAATGCTCAGCGGCGGCGCGGCTTTCAGCGGCGGCCGTGCGGGCCATCGCAGCCGCCAGCTGGAACTCGCGATAATCGGCAATCGTGCGGCCAGGGCGATGCCTGCTGATGCCACGCCCTGCAGCGCTCATGCCCATTCGGTGAGCCTTCATGTGGACCGCGGCCACCGTCACGCCGTAGTGCAGGGCAATTTCCTCAGCCGTCACGCCAAAGACCCAGAGCGCCGGGAATTCGCTGTCAAAATGATCGCGTGCGGCGCCTCGCAGGACGCTGCGAGATGGCAAGCCTCTGGCCTTGGCGCGCATCTGGACAGCCTTCGCTGATATGCCGAGGGCAGCGGCCAGATCATCCATCTTAAGGCTCATATCGTGCCAGAGGCGTGCGAACTCTGCCCGCGTGACCTCTTTTCCACGGTGAGGGCGTGATCCCTTTCGGTCCTGCTGATAAGCGATCAGGTGCTCGATCATGGCAGCACCACCTTCCGGGCGCCCGGCTGCTGCCAGATCCCCCATTCGTCCAGCTTGGCAGCCACATCTTCAGGCGAGCGCACCACGGCGACCCGATAGCCCAGCGTGGTGAGCCGCTCGTGCAGCTCGCGCTGATCCTTGTCCGGGTAATTGCCGGGGGCTTTGACCTCAAAGAGCATCGGCCCGATGTTTGCCCAGGGCAGCACGATCAGATCGGGGAAGCCTTTAACCGTGCCATTCTCGCGGTTCTCGGCGATCTGCCGCGACAGCTTGTATCCGGAGAGGCCAATCGCATTCGGGCTGTGATGGATCAGAGCATCAGGCAGCGCGAGGCGCAGATAATCGAGGATGCTCCGATGGATCGGGCCCTCAATGTCGCGCGGCTTTGCGCGGGATTTTCGCAGGTTCACTGGCATGGTCACTCCATCCCCAGCGCGTTCATGTAGGTTTCAAGGATGGCCTCGGCCTCAGCCCGCACTTCCGGATCCTGCCGGCGCATGACGACGATCTTACGGACCGCCTTGGCGTCAAAGCCCCGGCCTTTGATCTCCGCGAAGATCTCTTTGATCTGGCAAGCAATGTCGCGCTTCTCGGCTTCCATCTGCTCGATGCGCTCGATGAACTGGCGCAGTTCGTCGGCAGTGACGCTGAACGCCCTGTCCCGCACAGCCAGATCGGCCTCGGTGTTTTTCATGGGGGTTTCGCCCTTGAAGTCGGCCGCGCCACCGATGCGGATTGAGGCAAAATCACTCATCCGGATATGTGATGGATCGGCATCCTCAATCGGCCGGATGATTGACCTGATGAGAGCGGTTTTATCCTGCGATGCTGCGATCTCATCCCAGCGGGGTGTGAGGCCTGCCCAGTAGGCATTGACCTCAGCCATCCGTGACAGGTCGCCGCGCAACTGCGGGTAGTCGGCGAGAAACGCCTCGCAGCGCCCGAAGTCATCAGCATCATGCGGGTAATCCCCGCCTTGCTTCCCGATGCCAAGCAGGTGGGCCGCGATGCTCTTTGCGGAAGCACCGCGGATCGAGATGGTCTCTTCCGGTGAATGGTCACGCATCAGCGCTGCCCCTTATCTTCCGGCCCGCAAGCAAGGATCGCGCGGTTGATCCGCTGCAGCTCCTCGACGGCCTGTTTGAACGCTTGTGAATTGCCGCGCAGAAGCGCGCGGTGCTTGGCAGTGAGCCAAGTCAGGCGCTCGGCCCCGAGGTGTGCAAGGAGCCGGGCGCGGTCGGTCATGGGGTGGCCCGTATCTTTTCGCCAGGGACCGTTTGTTGAGCGGGGGACAAGTCAAAGAAATCGTCCGGTGACAGATCAATTTCACCACGTTGCGCAGCCGCCATGAGGCGCGCTTGGGCATCAGTGGGAACTAGCCCGCCGGTGCCGCCCTTCTGTTTTGGGTGGCGCCATTTGTGGATACTTGGCGCCGCACGACCAGTAATCTTCGATACAGCAGCAACGCCGCCACACTTCTCGATTACGCGCGCGGCGACTGGGGAGACATGAAATGTGATCATGCCGCACTATCGATTTTCAATAGTTTTTAGTCAAGCCTCTTCTATCGATATTCGAAATTACTAACTATCGAAATTCGACATACCTTTTGCGGATGGATATGGACTGGCTCAGGACACAAATGGAGGCCCGCAACATGTCGCAACGCGACCTTGCGGCAACCATCGGCATAACAGAACAAATGTTTACGAACGTCATCGCCGGTAGGCGGCAGTTCAAGGCATCCGAGGTGGACGCAATACGCCGCACATTTGGCTACCGCCTGCCGGAAGACCCCTCCCCAATGATCGCGGTCGCTGGCCATGTCGGCGCTGGCGCTCATGTCGATCTGGTTGATGCCTATGAGAAGGGCGAAGGCCTGTATCGCGTAGCCTGCCCTCCTCAGCTTTCACCGCGCGGGATCGTGGCCGTTGAGGTCGAGGGCGACAGCATGGCGCCGATCTTCACGCCGGGCACAGTTCTGTTTTACAGCCGCGAAACCATTGGCGTTCCGGTCGAGGCTATCGGCCACATCTGCGTTTGCGAGGATGAAGCTGGGAAAGCCTGGGTAAAGGTGGTCAAGACGGGCAGCCAGGAAGGCACGTTCAGCCTGATTTCGATAAACCCTGAGGCCGAGAACATGCACGGCGTCCGGCTGAAATGGGCGGCGCGAGTTAAGCTCAGCTTGCCGCCGGAGATGGTTGAGCGGGTGGACGCATGACCAAGGGCGACAAAATCACCGCCGAGGCCGCCCTAGACGCCGGAGCGCGCCTCATCGCCGATCTTGTCGGCGGCCTGGTGACGACGCCGGAGGGCCGCGAGGATGTGGTGCTGGATCTGATCGCGCAGCTTTCGCGGTCACGCGATGGGCGCGAGGCCGAGACGGAGATAATGCGTCGGGCCGTGGAGAGGTTGAGGGGAGAGGGATGAAGATTGGCTTCAGCCACGTCAGGGATGATTTAGCGATCAAAAAGCAGGTGGTTCGCGACACAGGATGGAAGGCTGACGATTTACCCCCACGCTATAGCGCCTTTCCGAACACGCGCCCGGCTTCCCCTCGATGGGAGTGGAGGTGTTTCATTTTATCCTGCGACGATGGCAGGAAGTTTAAGCTCCTGATCGAGGCATCACCAGCCTATGGAAGATGGAAAGCATGCCTCATCAAAGTCCCGGATTCCGGCCCGCCTGTAGCCATCATGCGATTTGAGGATCAGCCAGGTAAGAATGGAGGCGGTGTGCACATCCACGCTCACTGTGATCAAATTTCTGACCTATGTGGTGCGGATTCCATAAAAATGCCCTATACTCTGCCAGACCATAGGCGGTATCGGCGGCGTAGAGCTGGATGGACCAAGGCCCTGTTCTGCAAGGCTGCTGGGGCATTCTTCAGAACCGACCCGATTGTTGACCAAGAGGAGATGGCGCTGTGAGCGCGATCAGTGGCGTGAGTGCTGCACTTAAGGGCGCGATGTGTGGCGCCCTGGAAGTTACCCCAGTGCCGATTGGCTATGCCATCAGCACCGGCTTTGTCATGCCTGACGGTGATTTACTGTCCTTCTACCTGATAGATAACGAAGACGGCACGTTTTCCCTTGAGGATGATGGCATGACCTTGCCAACCGCAATCGCAAGCGGGCTTGATCTCAAATCTCCCGTTCGGGAGGGCCTCCTGCGAGGAATGCTGACCGACGAGGGTGTTCGGTATGATGACGATCTGACAATCCGGTCGGAGCCAGTTCTTGAGAGCGAGATAGGGGCCGCTGCCCTTCACTTCATTTCAGCCCTAATCAGGACGCGCGATTTGACGCTCCTCAGCAGGGAAAACGTTGCCGCCACCTTCGCGGATGATGTTCGGCGCGAACTCAGCACAAAACTGCCCCCCGGGCTCACAATTTCGGATGATGGCAAGCCAACCGATTCTAGCGGCCCCGACATAGTGATCCGCCAGGCGCAGACTGGCATCACGGTCGCGAGGGTTTTTGCGGCAGGTGGAGATCTGCGACTTATGGACGCCTTGGTAGACTACCAAGCCATGGGTGACGGCGATTCACCCATCATTGCCGTGGTTGACCGCCGGAAGGGCCGAGTGACGGACAGGAGGCTCAACACCGCGACCAATCGAGGGCTTCCGATGGCCGTACTCGATGGGGCGAGTGATGAGTGGGCTGGCCGCGTCCTCGGGCTGATCGGGAAATCAGACACAGCGATAACTGCCAGAGCACACTGATCACTGAAACATAATATAGAAGCCCGCTCCGGCGGGCTTTTTGCTGTCCGCCAGCTGGGTGCTGGCGAGGCGCCGGCGGCACCCGGCTATCGACTACAGCAAGCTTCATCAGAAAAACTATCTGAAATCGATATTTACTCCTTGACTAATCGCTATCGTTTTTCGATATTCATCTCAACGGCAGCGACATAAGGGCCTGCCGGATCCACGAGATGGAGTGTAAAATGCCCGTAGTGATTGTTACCCCGGCCGGTCTGGCCGCTTTCGCCTCTCAGCCGCCCTCGGTCGGCCTGAATGTTGAGGAATTGCAGGACTGGCTCGCCTCTCTTAGGGTGAGCCTGCCTCTGCCCCCTGCGCCGGTTTGTGCCGCTCGTATCTCGCAGAAACATGGCTGATGGGTCTCTCTTTCCCATCGCCGACCTGAACGCTCCTGTCCCTGGGGCGCCGGGAGTGACCACCCGAGACCTCCTCGGACGCCGTGCCGATCTGGCGCTGGGTGACGCGGAGAAAGACGCCTGGTGCGCAAAGTGGGGCCGCTGGCACAACGGCCGCCTCATCTTCCCCCAGATGATCGACGGAAAGACCGTCTACGACCTGACCGATTAACCGCAGCGGGGCCGCCTGTCCCCTGCCTCACTGGCCCCGGTTCGCCGATGGCTCCCGCATTTGCGGGCCGGGGTCGCTTTTTCTGAATTCTGGAGAACCCGCCATGTGCGACGAATGCTCCTACTGCTGCCGCCCGGCCTTTGAGGCTGGAGAGCTGCGGCTGCGCCCGACAAATGACCTGATCTGCAGCGACTGCCATTCGCAGATGCTTGGCGCGAATGACACTGACTGGCCGAGCCTGCTGACCGCCGACGACCTCGCCGCGATGAACGAGGCTGCGCAGGACGACAAGGCCCACGCCATTCGTGACCGGAGGGCCGGGCTGTGAGCGTGATCGATCCCCGCGAATTCTCCCGCGCTGCAGGACGCCACCCTGTCCGCAAGGCCGCCATCGGCCCGCTGCACGTGGCGATCATCACCTGCTGCGCCGCAACGCTCACCGGCCTGATCTGCCTCGATCCGATGAATATCGTGGTGGAGGCCCTGCACCCGGAATTCAGCGATGAGGCCTGGCCGTGATCGCCCGCCCTCCCCTGACCGACACCCAGATCCGGGCCGCCTTCTGGCTCTCGTACCTGCTCGGCGGCGACCTCGCGCTCATGATCTCCGTCGCCTGGCGGGCGATAGCATGATCCGCCGCCCCTCGACCTCCGCGCAGCTTTACGCTTGGCACCGTTCGGCGCTGATCAACCCTGATCTTCCCCGTCAAGACGGCCTGCCTGAATGCGGCTGGTATAAAACCCGCCTCATCCGCGGCGGGCCGTGGGTGCCGGTCGAAATCAGCATTCAGCGTGAGATTGATCCGGAAACCGGCGAACTGACCGGCCCGGAGCGCATGGCTTGCGAGGTTGATGGCGTCCGCCGGGAGCCGGCCTCGATCTGGTCGCACCTCACCCCCATCACCCGCGCTGAGTTTTTGGCGCTGACAGAGCGCCGCGAGGCGATCCCCGCAATGGCGGCCACGATGGCCCGCCTCGATCTGACCGAAAGGGCAATCAGACCATGAGACTGCAATCGCTCAATATCAGCCTGAAGCACCCCTATTCCCAGCCCAGTGAGAGCAACCCCTACGAGGCGAAACTGAGCGTCAGCTACAACGATAACACGATGCAGGTGGCGCTCTCTTCTGAGACCTGCTTCCGCATCCTCCAGTTGGCCGGCCCGGAAATCGTGGCCGCCGCTCAGGTGCAGGTCGATGACTTCGTACGCACCGCCATCGCTGTTTCCACCACCCCCGCAATCGAAGGCGTCGCGCAGCGCCCCGACTATCCGATTGGTTTCTGAGGAGCGCTTAGCATGAACGATATGAGCCCTATCGCTGGCCTTGGCCACAATCACCCGCCCGGGCCGAGCCTGCCTGAGGATCTGCAGGCGAAGCTGCGGGACTTCCTCGACGCCGGCGGCGCCTGGCTCGATCTGAAAGAGATCGAAACGACCGAGCAAAGCCAGAAGGCCGCCGATTTCGTGACCGGCGCGCGCACTGTCTTCAAGGCCATCGAGGCTGAACGCGTTGCCCAGAAGAAGCCGCACGACGACGCAGGCAAGGCGGTGCAAGCCTTCTTTACGCCCTTCCTCGACAAGATCGATCGCACCGCCGACGCAGTGAAGAAGCTGCAGGCCGCGTTCCTAAAGAAGCAGGAGGCCCGCGCCGAGGCTGAGCGCCGCGAGCGAGAGCGCAAAGCGCGCGAGGAGGCTGAGGCTGCAGAGCGCGCCCGCGCCGAAGCCGAGGTTCGCAACGATATCTCCGGCATGATCGATGCCGAAGAGGCAGCAAAGGCGGCCGCGAAGGAAGCAAAGGCGGCCGCCGCGCCGGTTCAGGTTTCGGCGCAATCCGCCACCGGCGCAGGCCGCACGATGAGCCTGCGGAAGACGTACAGCTGCACTGTTGTTCAGCGCGGACCCGCCCTCGCCCATTTCCGCGACCACCCGGAAGTGATCGCCCTGATCGAACGCCTCGCGACCGCCGAGGTGCGCGCCCAGAAGGGAGAGAAGGTCGCTCCCAACGGATTTAGACTGAATGTAACGGAGACCGCAGCATGAGCGCGCCCGCCCTCAAACTTCAGGCCACACCTCTGCGGCAGGTGGATAGCGTCAAGGGCCTGCTGATGAACCAGCAGGCGCGCGACCAGCTCGCCGCTGTAGCTGCGCGCCACATGAACCCCGAGCGCATGATGCGCGTGGTCGCAAATGCGATCCGCACCACACCGAAGCTCGGCCAGTGCGAGCCGATGAGCTTCCTTGGCGCGCTGATGCAATGCGCCAGCCTCGGGCTGGAGCCGAATACCATCCTCGGCCACGCCTACATGATCCCTTTCGAGAACCGGAAGAAGGGCGTCACCGAGGTTCAGGTCGTCGTCGGCTATAAGGGTCTGATCGATCTGGCGCGCCGCTCCGGTCACATCAGCAGCCTCTCGGCGAATATCCACTATTCCGACGATGAACTCTGGGAATACGAGGAGGGCACCGAAGCGCGCCTGCGCCACCGGCCGGGCATGCTTAAGGGTGAGAAGCTGCACGCCTATGCCATCGCGAAATTTACCGATGGCGGGCACGCTTATGTGGTCCTGCCATGGGCGCATATTATCTCCATCCGTGACGCCTCGCAGGGCTGGCAGACCGCCAAGCGCTTCGGAAAGACCGCCGACAGTCCCTGGGGCAAGCACGAGGATGAAATGGCGAAGAAGACCGCTATTCGCGCGCTGGCAAAGTACCTGCCCCTGTCGGTCGAGTTCATGGACGCAATGCAGGTCGATGATGCGCGCGCCGATTACCGGGCCTTCGCCATGGACCCGACGCAGGGCGTAACAGTCGAAGAGGACGGCGAGACCATCGAGGGTGAGGCAGAGCCCGAAGCGGTACAGCAGCAGCTCTCAGATGAGCGCGCGACCCAGAGACCTGTCGAGCAGGCCCGCGCGAAGGCCCCGGCACAGCAGCGCAAGCGCACTGACGAAACGCCTTATACCGAGATGGCGGACAGGCCTGCTGCGGAGCGCGCTGCTGACCCCGAGCCCGTGGCGGATGATGCCTCTCCGTTCCAGAGCATTGTCGATCGCATCGCTGGCGACCTGCTCGACGGCGCGAAGCCGGAGGAGCTGCTGGCCGGATTTGCCCCGGAGATTGCAGCGATGAAGGCACAAGCCCCGGGCATTTACGAGAACCTGAAAAACGAGATCGCGGGCTATGCGCCTGATCTGATCGGCACCTTCTGAGACCCCGCGCCGGGCGGCTCCCGGCACCCTTCCCCAACTGAAACCACGAGGAAACCATGAGCAAGCTCACCAAAGCCGATATCGTCAAAGCCATCATCGATGACGTCGGCATCAACAAAGCGCAGACGAATGCCGTCCTCGACCGGCTGGCCTCACTGGCGAAAAGCGAGACCGATGCGGGCCGCCCGTTCACCCTGCCGGGCGTCGTGAAGCTGACCCAGAAGCACCGCGCCGCGCGTACAGCGCGCAACCCCAAAACCGGGGAGGCAGTCCAGGTCCCGGCAAAAACCGTTGTCACGGCCAAGGCGCTGATCGCCGCCTGATCCGGGGCGTTCTGGTGACCGCCCCCACGCGGGGCGGCATCCAGAGAGCCAGATGGAGAGAGACGATGAAAGAGCTTCTGGTCAAGATTGACCTTTCCGCCAAATCCGACAGCGAAGTCAGCGGCGCATTCAAGCTTGATCATATTCATGCCGAGGGTGTCACGACAATGCAGCTGATCCAGTATCTCGTGCGTGAGCTTAGTCCGATAGCCAGCAACATGGGCGGCTTCCTCAACGAGGGATGCGGATTTGGTGTGATCATGAGTGGCAACGAGGTGACCGTGATCGGCATCAAGGAAGCCGCATGACCCTCCACTGCCTCAAAACCGGCCACCACTGGCCCTGCGCCAGCATCGCAGACGGTGACGCCCGCGCAATGGATCTGGGCCTCAAGGATTACGAGATCACGCCCGCCGGAACAGCGCCCGTGACAATGCGGGAAACCACCACAGAGAGCCGGGAGCGGCTGAGATATGGGAGAGACGGATGAAACTCACTGCAAAAGTAGGTGCCTATTCCAGTGTCGTCGGCAGCGCTGTCCATATCCATGAGGATGGGACCCGCTTTGCCGGTCAAGTCGCCTTCATGTGCCAGACCGACGCGCTGCGCGAGAAGGATCTGCAGATCGCGATGAGCGAGGCAATAGCCTCCGCACTGAACGACCTCTTCGCCGCCCGCACGGAGGCCACCCCATGATCCCGCTCACCACGGCAGACTGCCTCGCCCCCGCCGCCGCGTATTTCGTCGGCATCCTGACCATGGCCTATGCGCAAGGGAGGGGGGAGTGATGATGGATCGACCACGCATGGTGATGAAGATTATCCGCAACTGCCGGGAATGCCCGCACGGCAGCTATTACAGCGGCGGCGCTTACGAGTGTGCCGCCATGGATTTCAAGAGGTTCCCGGATCGCGAGGCGGGCGATACGGTGCAGCCTTGGTGCCCGCTCGACCTCGCGCCCGCCAGCATCACATAGGAGGCAGCATGACCACCGAAACCAAAGAAGCCGTCGCCACCTGCGAGACCTGCCGCGCCCCGATCTATGAGGGTGAGCAGGTTTGCACTTTCTACGCTGACGTGAGCTTCTGCGTCGCCCATGCAGTGAAGCGCTCGGACGAGCTGCAGATGCTCAACGAGACGGTAAGGGGCTGGCATTCCCCATATGAGAACAGGGATTATGACGAGGCGGATCTGCTGCAGCGCGTGGCCGAGCTGGAGCTGCAAATCGCGCGCGAAGGCGACGGCCCGGCCGCGCTGGTGACGGCATGACGGGCCGCATGGATGCCGAGGCGCTGCGGGCGCTGGTCGATGCGACCGATCCCTGCGTCTTCTGCGACGGGCGTGGCCATGAAATGTGCGGCTACGCGGATGCAGAATGCACCTGCGGCAGCGAGACGGAAGATTGCAAATTCTGCGACGGCAAGGGGGCCGTGGTCAGCAGCGCTGCGACATTGAAGCTGGAAAAGGCATCGCGGGCCCTCGCCGCCGAGGTGCTGGAGCTGCGCGCCGCGCTGACCCGTATTTCCCGCACCATCATCGTTTCAGAGTGCCAGCAGATCGCGCGGGAGGCGCTGGGGGAATGACCGGGCAAAACCGAAGCGCGGCCGTCATGCAGCAGCGTTCAGAGCCGCACGACAGCCTGGACGATTTCCCGACGCCCCCCTGGGCAACGCGAGCGCTGCTGGAGCTTTTAGCTGCGCGCGGCTGGATCGGCCCGGATCAGACCGTAAGAGAACCCTGTGCGAACCGTGGCCACATGGTCCGCCCGCTGGCCGAGTTCTTCGGCGCGGTAGATGCGTCAGATATCCACGATTACGGGGCTGGCTATCCGACCTTCGACTATGTGGGCATGGAGGTGCCGGAGGCGGTCGATTGGACCTTCGCGAATCCGCCGTTCAAGTTGGCCGAGAGGTTCATCCAGCGCGCCCTGCTGACCAGCCGCGTAGGTTGCGCCGTCATTGTCCGGTCTGCCTTCTCAGAAGGCGTGGGCAGATACACCGACCTGTTCAGTAAGACGCCGCCATCCATCGAGCTGCAATTTTCCGAGCGGGTGGTGATGCACAAAGGCAAGCTATCGGCCAAGGGCAGCACAGCCACGGCCTATTGCTGGATGGTCTGGAAGCACGGCCACAATCTGCCTCCGGAAAAGGGATGGATTGGGCCATGCCGGAAGCGGCTCGAGCGGACCGACGATTATGAGATGGAGGGAGGGTGAAGATGGGAAAGCGCCCAGACCTTACTGAGGCGGCTATTCGGCGACGCATCAAGGCCGGTCGAGCTGAAGACCCGCGCGCGGTGGTGGAAATTGTGCAAGATGGAATCACCACCAGATATCTGCCCGAGCCCGTAGAGGCTCCCGCAACACCCTATGACCAGTGGAGATCCAAGCGCGATGCGCGTCATGCTCAAGGGCATTAACCGTCTGACTAAACGGCTCGCCAGCGGTGAGCGCGTGACTTATTTCTATGCGTGGAAGGGCGGCCCCCGGCTCACTGGTGAGCCGGGCAGCGCAGAGTTCATCGCGTCATACCAGGAGGCCCACCGGCAGAAGGCGCAGGCCCCCGCTGGCACAATCCAGAGTTTGCTGAACCAGTATCAGGAAACGACGAAATGGACTGACCTCGCTGAGCGCACGAGGAAAGATTACGTCAAACATATTCGCCTGATCGAGCGCGAGTTCGGGGATTTCCCTTTGCCCGCATTGACCGACCGCCGCACCCGCGCTGACTTTCTTGCCTGGCGCGACCAGATGGCCGTGAAATCGCGGCGGCAGGCCGACTACACCTTTGCCACGTTCGCGTCGATCCTCGCATGGGCCTATGATCGCGGCCTCACGCTAGCGAACCCCTGTGAGAAGCCCGGGAAGGTCTATCGAAGCGGGCGCGCAGAAAATGTGTGGACAGATGCCGATGAGGCAGCTTTCAAAGCATCAGCTCCGCCGCGCCTGTGGCTGGCTTACATGCTGGCAGTCTGGACCGGCCAAAGGCAGGGAGACCTGCTGGGGCTCACGTGGAGCGCTTATGACGGAACCCACATCAGACTGCGACAAAACAAGACCGGCCGCCGCGTGGTGATACCGGTCGGCGCGCCTCTGAAGGTGCTACTGGACGCCACGCCAAAAGCAGCCGTCACCATCCTGACCACAATCACCGGCACCAGCTGGACCAGTATGGGATTCAGCGCCTCGTGGCGAAAGGCCGTAGCTGCCTCACAGGTGACCGGCCTGACATTTCACGATCTACGGGGGACCGCCGTGACCAGACTGGCCATAGCTGGGTGCTCCGAGGCAGAGATCGGAACCATCACCGGGCACAGCCTGCGGGACGTGGGCGCCATACTGGACGCGCACTATCTGAGCCGGGATTCACGGATGGCGGACAGTGCAATTCGCAAGCTGGAAGCGCATAAATCGCGAACATAGCTCCCAACTAATTGCCCAACTGCCCCTAACTGGTCAGCTGCAACGTTGTCTAAGCTATTGAGAAGATTGGCAGGGGCAGCAGGGCTCGAACCCGCGACCTACGGTTTTGGAGACCGTCGCTCTACCAGCTGAGCTATACCCCTGTCGTGCGGCCTGATTAGGGTCTCTCGCCGGGGGCGTCAAGCGGCTTTCGCCGGAAAAAACATCCCTCGCGCCAAAAGTTCACCCCGGGCCCTGCCCTGGCGGAATGCCGAGCAAAAGATAGCAGCCGGGCCAGGCAGCCCATCGCCGCATAGGGCTGTTTTCTCAACGCTTCCCTCAGCTTACCCGAACCACTCCCGGCCCTGCAGCACCTCTGCCCGCGCCGCCCGGACAGAATCATCGCCCGGGCAAGCGCCTGGCATTGCCCGGCTCCGCAGCCGGAACCACCCGCTCGGGGCGGGGTGATCCCATCCCGGAGTGAAAGACACCGCCGGCGCCTGCACCCCGCCACCCGGATCCGGGGCGCGCTCTCTGCCCAGGCCAGAACCAAAGGCCCTGTCAGCGGCCAGAAAAAATCCGCCTGAGCCACAGCTGCGGCTCAGGCGGAATCAATGGCCAGGCAAGGCCAGATCTTTGGCGGCCGGCCCTTGCCGTGCTGTTCACACCGGCAGGACCAGCCTTATCAGTAGGTGGCGACCAGGTTGATGAAGAAGCCCTTATCGTCCTGGACCAGATCGGTCAGATCATCGGAGAAGCGGCTGAAATTATAGCCCGCCCCCAGCATATAATGCTCGCCGATATGCTTATAGCCCGCCACCAGCAGACCGGACTGGTCCAGCTCGGCCTGCTGGGTGCCAAGATAGCGCCCCTCAATCAGCAGATCCCAGCGATGCGGCAGGTGATAGCGCGCATTGAGCACCCCGATATAGGCATCATTATCCGACCAGCTGCCATCGCTGCCCTGGCTTTCAGAGCTGCGGCCGCCGATCTTCGCGCCGAGCGTCCAGTTCTGGGCCACTTTATAAGAGCCGTCGAGGCTGAACACATGGCTGCGCTGACGCGGGCCGCGCAGATCGGTGCCGCCCTGCATCTGCCCATAGAGGTCGTAATAGTACTGATATTTCACCAGCACGGTCCAGCGATCATGCTCGACCGGACGCATGGCATAGCCCAGCACGATATCAGTATAATCGCGGCTGTCCTCGGAACTGCCATCCGAGCGCAGCAGATCGGCGCTGGCGATCAGGCGACGGCTGTCGTCCAGATCATAGCGCAGCCCGCCGGTCAGCAGCACCGAATTCTCGACCCCGGTCGCGCTGCCGCCCTCCTCTTCGTCCTGGCGCAGCTCGATGCGGCCCTTGACCGCGAGGCCTGCCTTATTGTCATAGCGCGTGCCCAGCGAGAAAGCGCGCCGTTCGATATCGCCCGCGCCTTTGTCATGCACCCGGCCATATTCATAACGGAAGTCATGGGTCAGCTGGCTGTGCTGCAGATATTCCACACCATAGGCGGTGCTGAGGCTGCGCTTGTCGCCAAACATATCATAGCTGGTCTCGGTCATCAGGTTCAGCTGATCCGAGATCTTGCTGCGCCCGCCGAGCACGACCTTACCGCCATCCTCGCCGCTCAGCCGGTCGCTGCTGTCGGTGTCGCGGTCTGCTTCCAGCTCATAGCCGATCCAGGCCGCGCCGCCGGCAGTCTGATAATTCAGCTGCGCCCGGCCTGCCTCACCGGCTGCCCCGTCTGAAATCTCACCGCTGGCCGACCAGCGCTCGCTGATCTGCCATTCAGCGCCAAGGCCGACACGGTCGCCGCGGGCAATATCGCCGCTCTGCGAGACGCTGCCGATGCCATAGCCATAGACCACCAGCTGCTCCGAGAGCTTATAGCGCAGCCGCAGCCCCAGATCATCGCGCGAGCCGCTGCGATCCGGGCGGTCGCTGTCGAGCCGATCCAGATGGTAATAGCCCAGCGAAATTTCCGTGTTATCGCTCAGACGGTAATCCAGCTCGGCCGAGCCTTCGGTCTTCTGATCGGCCAGATCCTCTTCATAGCGGCTGTAGCCCAGCCGCAGGCTGGCCCGGTCTGAAAGCCTGGCCTCAGCGCGATCTCGCCCATGGTCTCATCGCGATCGGTCTGGCGATCCATCGTCGAGAAGCCGGCCTCGCGGGCCTCATAGGACATGCGCAAAGCGCCTTCGAAACCAAGGCCGATCTCGGTCGCATCAAGCTGAGCATCGAGCCGGGTCGCTGCCCCCTCGCCGCCGGTGGCCGGACGCTCGGTCACGTTCATGCCGCCATCCGAAGAGAAGGTTGAGCCATAGCCCGGGCCTTCGCTCTGCGCATGTTCGAGCTGCAGATAGCTGTTCTCGCCAAGCGCCAGCCGCAGATCTGCCCCGGCCGCCGTCTGATCGGCGGTGCCGGTGCTGTCCGAGCTGCCGGTCACGCCAAGCCGCACAGTATCGCCCAGCCAGGCCTCGGCCCGGCCGCCGGTGGAATAGCCGTCCAGATCCTCGAACAGCGGCACATATTCATACTGAACGATCAGATACTGACCGTCATGATCCGGCCCGGCCACAAAGCCCGCATCCTGCACGAAGCTCGACAGCGGGCGGCGCAGCATCACCAGGCCCTGGGCGTAATTGATCTCATAATCACGGCCATGGCTCAGGGTCTGGCGGCTGATCATGCGACCGGTATCGGGATCGCGGATCTCGATCTGCACCACTTCCGAGCCGACCGAGAGATCGCGCTGCGACAGGAAATAGGACGAGCCCCCGGTGGCGCGGAACTGATCACGGCGCGCCATTTCTTCGGGCTGGGCGGCATAGAGCTCGGCGGCAAAACGGGCCTCGCCGCGCGAGGTCTGCTCCGGGCTGCGATAGACGCCCTGGATGCCGTAGAGCTGGCGCTCATTGCGCAGCAGCTCGGTCGAGGTCACCGAAGAGCGGAAATCGCCCAGCATGGCATGGCTGCCCTCGCGCTCGGCCTTCAGGTAAAGGCCGCTTGAGGTCGGCGTATCATCACGCAGCTCGCTGTCATCGCCATAGGTCGGGTAGTAGAGATTGGGATCGAGCCGCGACAGCACCGCGCGCGGATCACGTTTCGTGATATTGCGCAGC
The DNA here is from genome assembly GCF_020539525.1 of Pseudogemmobacter faecipullorum. GTDB lineage: Bacteria > Pseudomonadota > Alphaproteobacteria > Rhodobacterales > Rhodobacteraceae > Pseudogemmobacter > Pseudogemmobacter faecipullorum. Next base: position 61,150 of record NZ_JACDXX010000020.1, read on the forward strand.
AGGTTTTCGAGGTCATCTTCCTGGGTATCGGCCGAGGCGGTGATCTCCCAGCCGCTGGCGGTATGACCATTGGCATAGCCCTGCAGACGGCCATAGCGGATGTCGCGGCCCTGCCCCAGATCCTCAAAGCCGCCGCTGCGCCGCCCGAGCGTGAGATCGGCAACGCCGGTCACGAACCAGTCGCTGGCCGGGATCTCGACCGGGCGGATGATCGTGGTGCCGCGCGCCGAGACTGCCACCTCATGATTGCCCACCGGCAGGATGCGGTTGATCACCGCCGAGCCGTCGCGGCTGGCCGAGACGGTGGTGCCCAGAGCCGAGACCCTGCTGCCCGCCATCAGATTGCGCACATGGACCGTGACCGCCCCGCCCCTGACCGGGATCGCCCGGCTGGCGGTGGCATCGGTGCCGCCGTCTTCGGTGCTTTGCCGCGCCAGCGGCCGCCCGGCCTCGGCCGAAAGCGGCATCAGCGCCGTTTCATCATAACGGCCATTGGCATCATAGACCCGGTAGCTGTAGCTCAGCCCCTTTGCGCCCGCCGGCAGGGTGAGATTGACCTGGCCATTCGGGGCCAGAGCCGCGGTCTGCACCAGGCGCTCACCCTCGCCGGCATAAAGCCGGATCTCGCCGCGGGTGACGAAGGCGGGATAGTTCATCCGGCTTTCAAACTGCACCGCCGCGCCCGAGCGCATCGCCTTTGGCGAGGTGACAAAGGCGTCAAGCCGGGGCTGTGCGCCCAGACCGTCGAAACTGACGGTGACATCATTGCGGTCGAGCCGCAGATCGGCCCGGCGCTCTTCATCGGTATACCCGGCATCTGCACCCTGCGGACGGCCATCAAGGCTGAGCAGGAAACCCGAGGGCGGCAGCACATCCGGCGCGCGTTCACTATTGGCACCGGTGGTCTGGCGGACCGGCTCGGCGGCCGCCCCCGAAAGGGCGGCCCAGAGTGCCAGAGCGGAACTGGCAGTGACCCGGCCGGCAAATCCAAAGCCCCCCGGACGCGACCCGGCAAATTTAGTCATCTTCATCTTCACTCTCACTTGCCGGTCAGCGTGTAGCTGCGCTCGATCAGCAGATTGGCACGACGGCCGCTCCAGCTTTTCACCAGGATTTTCTCGACATTATCCAGTCGCTTACGCGCCAGATCACGGCTTTCGCCCTCTCGCAGGTGATAGCCCAGATGCAAGACCAGAGGCCCCTCTCCCGGTGCTGCCGCAAAGTCGCGCAGCGCCCGGTCCAGTGCGGCCGAAGGCTCGGCCCCCGCGCCCTGGAAGGCCACCGACGACAGATCAAGCCGCACCAGTTTCGACAGGGTCGCCCCGAAGTTCATCTCGGCCGCCTTACCAGCTGTCAGCCGCAAAGTGCGCGGGTTTTCAGTGGTGACGCGGTAGCCACTCGGCAAAGACCGGGTGTCGAGCTTCAGGGTGAAGTTAGTGCCAAGGTCTTTCGGCAATTCGGCACAGGGCACCGAATACCGGCCATGCTGATCGGTGGTGATCACCGTGCCGGTCGGGGTGACCAGACGCACGCCAGGCAGACCGCGTTCGCCCTGCGGCTCTTTCGGCATATCCTCATATTTGCCGAATTTGCCGGTATAGACGTCATCATTGGTCAGCGCCGAGCGATCCAGCGGATCCTGACGGCCATTGTGATTGCGGTCATCAAACACCTTGCCGGTCACATCCGAACATTCGAACACATGGTCCGGCTCGCGCAGAACCGTGGCGGTGGCGGTGTTGGAATTGCGCTCCCCCTCAGGGGTTTCACTCCAGGTCTGGTTGGTCAGCTTGCCATAAGGCGCAAGCGCACTGACCCTGACCTTGAAGCTGACCTTCACCACCGCAAGGCGCGGGATATCGGCAATGCTCCAGGTCAGACGACGGCCCGAGACCACCGGCTCCATCGCCAGGGGCGTGCCCCCGGCAATCGTCACCACAGCCGAATCCGGCGTATAGATCAGACCCTTGGGCAGCATGTCGATGATATCGAGTGCGCGTACGAGGCCCGTCGACTGGCTGGTAAAGCTGAGCGTGTAGCTCACCGTATCGCCCAGCGAGACGCGCTCAAGATCGGCGGTCTTGGTGGCGGTGAACTCTCCGACCATGACCAGATCGACTTTGGTCTCGGAATCGCCGGACACCGGATCGCGCGAGCCTTCTTCCACCGGGGTACGGCCCGGCGGATCGGTGTCGAACGGCGGCGGATCCTTCGGCAGGTCCTCAGGGACCCAGGCCCCCTCCACTCGGGCGGTATTGATCACCTTGCCGGCATCGAGATCCTCCTGGCGCAGCGGATAGCTGCCGGTGAAGTCATGGCTCGCCCCCGGAGCCAGACTGTCGAGCGTGCCCGACCCGTCGAAGCTGAAGCCCGGCAGGGCATCGGTTACGTCAATCTCCTGCACCGTCACCAGGCCGATATTCTCAACCGTCAGCGTGTAATAGATGCGCTGGCCGATCTCGGGCGGCGTGGTCAGATCACGATCATCGGCCACTTTGGTCAGCTGCAGCAGCGGCGTGCCCGGCACGGCAGTGATCGCCTCGGCCTCGGCCGGCAGCGGCGGCTCGATCAGCGGATTATCCGTATCGGGCACCGCATTGGCATTGGCCTTATTATAGACCCAGCCGCGTTCACGGTCGGCAGCCAGCAGCACATAGGCTTCGGCCGGGGTCAGGGTATAGATCAGCGGATCCGCCCCCGGGGCCAGGGTGACATCGGCGCCGAAGCTGTGCGACCAGCTGGTCCCCAGCAGCGGATCGCGGATCACCACATCTTTCAGCGTCACCTGGCCGTCATTATAGACCGCGAAGCTGTAGCTGATTTCGTCACCCCCGGCGTCGAGCGTGCCGGATTTCTCCAGACGCAGCACCGCCTGCGGCACGAGGCCGACAGTGACCTCATCCTCGGCCTCTACTTCCTCGCCACCGAAATCGCCGGTGGTGCGGGCCGCGTTCGGCAGCACACCAGCATCCAGCTCGGCCTGATCAGGCGTCACCGCCATCGGCAGGCCAAGCGTATTGGCATCGCTGGTCCAGATCAGACTCTCGCCCGGATCGAGATCGCCCAGCGGGCCAATCGGATCGGCGCTGCCGGTCAGCCGCTCGTCATTGTCCGCCATCAGCACCCTTGGAACAGTTTGGCGTGATTGCGTAGCGGAGGCTTTGCGGCTCATCTTTATCCCAGTTGGAGTTGAAGATGATGAAGAGCCGAAGGACCGCGCCAGCGAAACCCATGA
>NZ_JACDXX010000021.1 GCF_020539525.1 Pseudogemmobacter faecipullorum
GTCCCGGCCCACCACACGCGCCAGCACCTCCCGGCCCACAGGCTCGGAGGAGGCGAACAGCACGGCCTCGACCCGCGCCATCCACTCCCGCCAGCGCAAAGCCTGTGGCAGATCGGCGAGTTCCGCGTCCAGCGGCTCAGATGATTTAGGGGCCATGGTCATAACCCATACAGCCGGAACGTCGGGCGGCCGGTCAGCTCGCGCACCAGCCCGAGCGATGTCAGCCTGCCGAGCAAGCGCCGCGCCGCACGATCACTGGCCTCCTTCCCCGCCTGTGCCGCCAGCGCATCCTCGGACTGAAGGGCGGTGATGATCGCGGCCGTGTCCTTTCCCGGCCGCCGCAGGTTTGCAGCGCGCAGGGCATCGGCACGGCGGGCTAGATCGACGTGGAGATCAATAGCCGCAACCGCTCCCCTGCCCCAGGCGCGCGCGCAAGCGGCAAGCCATGCGTCTCCCTCCAGCCGAAAAGCCGAACGCGGCAGATGGGGCGCGAGCAGTGGCACAGGACGATCCTGTCCAAGCGCCCGGGCCAAAGCCGCATCCGCCAGCCAGAGGGCGAGACCGCGATAGGCCGGGCCCAGGGCAAGAACGTCCCTGGCCGCCTGAGCCGCAAAGCGCAACGGATGGGCGCGACCAACAAACCGCGCCCCAAGGTCCTGCAAGAGCACTGATACCGGCTCGGGCGACAGATCAAAGAAGCCGGGCAGCCGCGCCGGCCATTCCGCCGAGCGCAGGGCACGCGCCTCGCCCAAAGCACGCCAGCCGATCAGCATTCGCCCGGCCGGGCCAGGGTCATCCCCAGATTTACAAAAAGCCAGGACATCGCGTAGTTCGGCTTCCCCTTCCCGGCGACCCTCAAACCCTGAGATCGCCGCTGCAGCAGTAAGCGCCAACCGCTTGCGCCAGAGCATCCCAACGAGATCGTCAGAACGCACGAACGGATCCAAAGTGGCGAGCGCTGCCCCGGCAGAAAGCATTGCAATTTCAGGGTCATCACGACCCACGGCCTGCCGTATCCATCGCGGCACGGCCGGTGGGATTAGGGCAGGCGGAGGAGGTTTCACGGCACGGTACATGCGGTAACGCTAGCAAGGAGCGGCGCTTTATACCAGTATAGTTTAACTTATCCGCCGCACCTGTCTTCTCCCTATAATGTCCAATAAGATTGCATTATCGGACTAAATGCTCTTCTATAGAGAGATGCGATCGAGAACCCCGAAAATGGCCCTAAAGCCCACCCGAGACGCCCCAAGGCCGCCGCGCAGAACGCGGGCTTTTGTCTGCGCTTTTCCGGCGGCATCGCGCCTCAGCGCGCACACGCTGGCGCGTGCCGCCCAAGGAGATGGCCATGACAGATGAGGCATCCGATCTGGAAGACGCGAAGAGGGGCGCCCCCTCCCCTGCCCAGCTCGACCACCAGCCCCCTGCCCTGCGAGATCTCACTGAGCGGGCGCGCGGCTATGCTGCGGCCGCAAGTTCGGCCAACACCCGCAAGGCCTATGCTGCCGACTGGAAGCATTTCGCCGGATGGGGCCGGCGCGAGGGGTTGGACGCGCTGACGCCAAACCCGCAGGTCGTCGGCCTCTATATCACCGCCTGCGCTTCCGGCGCGAAATCGGTTGGCGGGCGCAAGAACGCGGTCTCGACCATCGAGCGCCGCCTTTCGGCGCTGGTCTGGGCCTATACCCAACGGGGCCTGAACCTTGACCGGCGCGACCGTCATATCGCGACGGTCCTTGCCGGCATCCGCAACAGCCATGCCGCCCCGCCGCGCCAGAAGGAGGCGATCCTGCCCGAGGATCTTTTGGCCATGCTGGAAACCTGCGATCGGGGCACCCTGCGGGGCCTGCGGGACCGGGCCATGTTGCTGATCGGCTTTGCCGGGGGATTGCGACGGTCCGAGATCACCGGGCTGGACGCGGGCCGGGATCAGACCGAGGACGGGCGCGGCTGGATCGAGGTTCTGCCCGGCGGGTTGCTCGTCACTCTGCGCGGCAAAACCGGCTGGCGCGAGGTCGAGATCGGTCGCGGGTCGTCACCCGCAACCTGCCCGGTCAAGGCGCTGGAGGACTGGCTGAAGTTCGCGCGTATCAGCCAGGGACCACTGTTCCGTCGTGTCACCGGCGGCGGAAAGGAACCCGGCGCGTTCCGCCTTAATGACCGCGAGGTCGCAAGGCTGGTCAAGCGGGCCGCTCAAACAGCGGGACTGCGGGGTGATCTGCCCGAGAAGGACCGCCCTGCCCTCTTCTCCGGCCACAGCCTTCGCGCTGGTCTCGCCTCCTCAGCCGAGGTCGACGAGCGTCATGTCCAGAAGCAGCTCGGCCACGCCAGCGCCGAGATGACCCGCAGGTATCAGCGCCGCCGCGATAGGTTCAGGGTGAACCTGACCAAAGCAGCAGGTCTATAACTAAACGTCCGGGATGCGACTACGGCTCCAGAGACCCTGCACGCTCGAGCAATTCGCAGAGTCGCTCGACATCAGCGGTGCTGTCAAAGCTTGCGACAAGTTCTCCTCTCCGTCCACCGCGCGTCAGGGAGATGCCGACAGGCATACCCATGGCAATCGATACACGATGCAGCAGCTCAGGGCTGATATTTTGAACTTGCCCGCCGACGTTTTGCTTCACGACTGGACGCAGATCCTCGCGCTTGACGAGAAGCTCAACCTCGCCAACCGAGAGACCTTGTTCCACTACCTACTGTGCGAGCTCAATGGGCAGCTTCGACGTTATCAGCGCACATGCCTGCCCCCTCGGCAGCCGCTTGTCACGCAACATCTCTAGCACTGGCTCAGACAGCGACAGCAAGCGGAGAAGATTGGCGATATGGCTCCTGCTCTTGGATATCGCATCTGCGAGCTGCTCTTGAGTATGCCCAAATCGGTAGATCAGCAGTCGATACGCCTCGGCCTCTTCTAGAGGACTCAATTTTGCCCGTTGAATGTTTTCTATCAGCGCCACTTGAAGCACTTCATCATCGTCGAAGTCTCTGACGACCACCGGCACCACCGAAAGGACGGCTAACTGGGCCGCACGCCAACGGCGCTCTCCTGCATCAATCTGGTAGCCACCAGTTTGATGTAGCTGTCTTCCTACCAGTGGCTGAATCACTCCCTTCTGCCGGATTGATTCCGCTAGTTGAGCCAGTGACTCGCTGTCGAATTTCTTTCTGGGCTGATCTGGGTTGGCAGAAACCTTCGAGACCGAGACAACTTGCCCCAAAGGAGCACCGGAGCCTTCAGGTACGGTAAGCGGGGCCTCGGCAGCGGCCAGAAACGTCGAGAGGCCACGTCCAAGGCGGCGGGTTTCAGGAGATTCGCTTACTCTTGTTTGCTTTCCTGACATACCCCAGCAGGACGGCAGCCATGCCTAGAAGCTCAGCAATCTGCGGCGACCGTTTACAACTGTAAAATGTTCGGGCAGCCTCGCCATGCATCTAGTCTCTGCGCGCCAGCATAGACACTATATGCAGGAAACTCTTGACATAAGTCCGTGAATCACCGCCATTGTCATCAAGTGGCGTGAAAAAGGCCACATTTTCGGATTTGAGGCAACCAGATGATTCCCGTGACACCGCTATCCGCGGATCGCCCGTCAGCACTCGCTACTGACATCTCTGAGCGACTGAACGCCGCGATCAGGGAGCATCTCCTTGCTGCATTCGCTCCAGACAACACCAAGACACTTCGCGAGTTCTCGGCCCCAGAGGTTGCGGAACTGCTGGATGTTTCCGGGCAGTTCATGCGGAAAGTTCATGCAGACGGCGTTCTGCCAGAACCAGCAACCAACCGTGGAGGACGCCGCTACTACTCCGGTCAGGAGATACTGCAGGCGCGCGAGATTCTTGAGCGAACCTCCCGGAAGAAGGGTCACTACTTGCCACGCCGGATGGAGGGCGAAAAGCTTCAAGTCTGGCAGCTGATGAACTTCAAGGGAGGGTCGAGCAAAAGCACGACGACGATCCACCTTGCCCACTACCTCGCATTGCAAGGCTACCGGGTACTGGTCGTTGACCTCGACCCCCAAGGCTCGCTGACGTCCATGTGTGGTATCAGCCCCGAGATCGAGTTCGATGGGCTCACGATTTATGATGCGATCAAATATGAAAACCCTTCGCCGATGGCCGACGTGATCGTGCAAACCTATTTCCCCGGGCTCGCGATCGCCCCTTCCCGGCTTGTCCTGTCAGAGTTCGAGACGGAATCCGCGGTTCATTCCAACCCCGAAAGGCCGTTTTACTTCCGGATCCGCGATGCACTCGCCCAGGTCGAGGCTGACTACGACCTGGTCCTGATGGATAGCCCTCCGCAACTTGGCTTCCTGACGATTTCCGGTATGGCCGCCGCGACCTCGATAATTGTCCCGATGACCCCATCGATGTTGGACGTTTCGTCCACTGCGCAGTTCCTTGAACTGGCAGGTGCTTACATGGGCGTCATCGAAGATGCCGGCGCGGAGCTCAACTACGATCACTTTAAGCTTCTCATCACCCGCGATGAACCCACGGACATCCCATCTCAGCAGATCACCTCGTTCATGCGGGCCCTGTTTCAGGATCGCGTCATGTCAGCCACCGCTCTCAAGAGCACGGCAATCAGTGACGCGACCATGCTCAAACAGTCTCTCTATGAGGTAGTTCGCTCAGATATGACCAGGGCAACATATGACAGGGCTCGGGGCTCGATGGACGCTATCGGCCGCGAGATCGAGACGATGGTCCGGCAAACCTGGGGGCGTAAGTAATGGCTCGCAAATCACTCAGCGGGATGACAGGCATCGCCAGTACGATCGCGCGCTCCACCACCTCGCCATCCGAGCGGTCGACCAAGATCACCGCGCCTGCACTCGGCGCCCTGCAGGGATCTCTCGCCGCAATTCGCGAGATTGAACCTAATTTGATCGACGACTGGGGACCTGTTGACCGGCTTACACCGTTTACAGCTGTAAACGATGATGAAGCGGATGACGGCCTCGAGAGCCTTACGAACAGCATCCGGGATCAGGGACAGCAGGTGCCAATACTGATCCGTCGGGCGAAGGCAGAAGGTCGCTACGAGGTCATTTACGGACGACGCCGGCTCGCCGCGTGTCGTGATCTGGGCATTAAAGTCAGAGCCAACGTCCAAGATCTGGATGACGCTACAGCGCTCATAGCTAAGGGCCTCGAGAACGCTGCCCGAAGGAACCTATCCTTCTATGAGCGGGCCCGGTTCGCCCAAGCGATCCTCGATGCCGGCCATCAACCAACAACAGCGAAGGCGGTGCTTAACCTGTCCTCCGCAGGTCTTTCCCACCTAACAAAAGTCACCCAGGCCGTACCTGCAGACGTCGGTTCGCTCATTGGTGCCGCACAGAGGTCCGGACGACCAAAATGGACTGCGCTGGCAGAACTCTTCATCGCTGGGAAGCTGACCGAGAAGACGGCTGATCGAATCCTGAGGACCGCAAATGAACGCCTGACCTCCGACGAGCGCTTGGACCATCTCATTCGCGAGGCGACAAAGCGCGGTGCACGACATGACGACATCGCCGAGAGCACCCCAGTCGACGGCGTCACGATCCGTTCTGGACGCAGCTCGGTGACGCTAACCGTAAAGCGAAGCGGAGCAACTGCCGAGTTCGCTTCCTGGCTGGACACCCGGCTTCAGGATTTCATCAAACAATCCTACGCGGAGTTCAGATCAAGTTCTCCGCAGGACGACGAATAACCAAACGAGGCAGAGCAGAAAGGAGGAAAGGCTTACAAAACAAAACCCCCGAAGCTGTGAAGCTCCGGAGGCTGCCGCGCCGAAGCGCATTCTCGATTAGACACCCTGAATCTAGCAGCCCCCGAATCACGAATCAAGAGCAACGCTTCCGAGCGAACGGGATAGTTTTGTCTGCTGATCATTATGAAGCACATCACATCCACGGCCATTGCGGCCGGGGCGCAGGCGAACTGTGCCAAATCCGCGGAGCACTCGCTCCCCGGCATGGGCTCGATCACCCTGCAGCCAGCATTCCGACCTATCTCTCGTCGTGACATCATGGCCGCGGTCAACACATGCAGCCGCGATCTCGGCATCCGGCAAGGCGCGGTCATTGTCTTGGACGCTCTGTTGAGCTGTCTTCCCTGCAAGAGCGCAGATGGCCGAGAAATGCCAGTCTCCCCGACCACCCTACTCACGGTTTATGCCAGCAACGAAACCCTGTGCTTCCGCGCGAAGGGTCTCACCGACCGTCAACTGCGTCGGCATCTTGAGGCGCTGCAAGTCGCCGGGCTGATCCGCCGCCGTGACAGCGCAAATGGCAAGCGCTTCCCTGTGATGCAGCACGGCAAACCGATCGGCGCCTTCGGGCTGGACCTGTCCCCCCTCTTCGCGCAGTCCGACGAGTTGCTCGCCCTTGCCCTGCGACGCCGCGAGGAAACAGACGAGTTGCGCGGGCTGCGGGCCCAGATCCTCAGACTTCGCGCGGCCTGCGCCGAACTCCACTTGAGCGACACTGTCGCCACCTTCATCGACGGACTACGCAACCTCGTGCGGCGTACCTCACTGACACTCCTGGAGGCTCGGGCAGCTCTCTCGCAACTGACCGCTGTCCTCTCGTCACATGCAGCCCCACAAGCAGTCGTCCATTGCCAAATCGAAGAGATTGAGCAACCCCTGCCTTCCAACGCGGATGCCGCTGATGCTGCATCCTGCGCCGAGACCACCATGGACCGCGCCCCAGACAAAGCGATACTCCAAACCTTTCAGACCCTCACCGCAGAAACTTGCAGCCTGCCGCCAACCGAACAAAAGCCCGCCTCTGACGGACAGAATGTCCGCCACATAGAACAAGACTCAGATACAAAAAAAAGAAAGCGAGAAGTCGATGACCTTCCAGGTTGGACAGCCCTGACCGAGGTCAGCGCCTTCTATGAAGAACCAACCAGCGCCCAAGAAGCAACACGTATCGCTTTCGAATTCGGAAGCATGCTGAGAATAAGCCAGGACATCCTCGCCAGCGCGGCGAGCAGGCTCGGGCTTTGGGAACTTCTCAGGCTTGAAAACGGCATGGCAAAGCAGATCGGAACCATCCTCAACCCTGATGCCTATGTGAGATCCGTCCTGCGGGCGTGATCCCTGACCGTGATCGGATGGCCCTGGAACAGCAGGATAGACCGTTTGTGAGGAATCGGATAGGTTCGTTGATTGTTCTCATGCGGAAACGCTGCGAGGTGGAGTGATGTGCAATCTTTACGCTCAGACCAAAAGCCAGGACGCGATGCGTCAGGTCTTTCGGGGCGTGCTCGAAGACGGTGAGGATCTGATCGATACCGCAGGCAATCTCGCGCCTGCATCCGGCATCTTTCCCGACTATGCCGCGCCGATCATTCCCCGCGGTGAAGGACGGGATTGGACTTTGACCACGGCCCGATGGGGGATGCCGACGCCACCCGTCTATCTGGCCGGCAAGCGCACAGACCCCGGCGTCACAAATATCCGCAATGTCAGCTCACCCCATTGGCGCAGATGGCTTGGCGTGGAACATCGCTGTCTCGTTCCATTCACCAGCTTTTCCGAACTCGACGCTCGACCCAGTGCGCTTCGCAATCACCCGGTCTGGTTTGCCCTTGGCCATGATCGCCCGCTCGCTTTCTTCGCCGGCATCCGCACCGAATGGACCTCGGTCAGGAAACTGAAGGAGGGCGAGGTGACCGCTGAGTTCTTCGGGTTTCTGACCTGTGGACCAAATGATGCAGTTCGCCCCATACATCCCAAAGCCATGCCGGTGATCCTCACACGCTCGGATGAATGGCGCTGCTGGCTGACCGCGGACACGAGCGAGGCTTTGAAGCTTCAACGGCCGCTGGCCAATGGTCTTCTCGAAGTAGTCGGGGAGGGGACGCGTGCGTACCCTGCGTGACCGGCTGCAGGCCGGAAGTGATGATCTGCTTCAGCTTCTGAAGGGCCGCGTCCACGAAGTCGAAGGACGAGGGCGAAACGGCTTTGCACTATTCCAGGCTACGAGACTGGCGGGGCCGGTCTTCTGGATCGTGCTGGCGCATGATCGCGATCGGCCGATGCCAGGATCGCTGCCAGACGGTGTTGCCGAGCGGCTGCATTTCATTGAGGCGAGGAGCGAGACCGATCTGCTCTGGACGGTCGAGGAAGCGCTACGGGCGCGGCCAGTGTCTCTGGTCATTGCCGCTCCAGAGAAGCCCATCTCGCTGACCGCGGGCAGGCGGCTCCAGCTGGCGGCCGAAGCCGGAGATACCACAGGCCTGATGCTGATCCAGGAGGGCAGGGGAAGCAATGCCGCCGAGACCCGCTGGAAATGTAATCCGCTGCCGTCGCCTCTGGACTCGACTCGTCATCGCTGGATCCTTAATAAGAACAGAAGAGGAACAATTGGAATCTATGATGTGAGTTGGAATGGCACGACGGCTGCTGTCCATCTGGTTCCCCAGGCTGGCGAGCGACATCAGCCTGAGGGTCCGCCCCGTTGAGGGGCCTTTCGCGTTGACGCTCCGGGCGTCGAACGCGGATCATCTTCATTGCCTCAACGGCATCGCGAGCGCAGCCGGCCTCCATCGCGGCATGCCCTTGGCCGATGCGCGCGCCGTCTGTCCGGTCCTCTCCACGCGGCCCGCTGATCTGATCCGCGAGGGCAGGGCGCTTGAAGGTCTGCGCAGATGGGCCAGCCGTTACGGACCACATGCGGCGAAAGATGGATCGGACGGCCTGATCGTCGATGTTTCGGGCGTGCCGCATCTCTTTGGCGGTGAAGTCGAGCTTCTGGCCGATCTCGAGGCGCGGCTCGAGAGGGATTACGACTAGCTCCGTCGATTACCGAAAGGGGCACGCCATGATGCGCTATGTTACTGTAAATAAAAAGGAATTTGATTTCCTTCGCCGACAAGCCTATCCTTCTGTTCACCACGGTTTTCGCCCTGCTGCTTACGTGGTGCTTACGCGGGTTTTCGGGCATGTGACGGAGGAAGTCCATGGCTAAACTTACAAAACGCGTCGTCGATGCGGCGGAAAGCCGTCGCAGTGATTACGTGATCTGGGACGATGAGCTACCCGGTTTCGGGCTTCGTGTCTTCACATCAGGCAAGCGCAGCTATGTGATCCAGTATCGCCAGGGAGGACGGTCGCGGCGCTACACCATCGGCCTGCATGGTATCTGGACGCCAGAACTGGCCCGCCAGGAGGCCAAGGTCCAACTTGGCAGGATCGCGCGCGGCGAACCGAAGTTCGACAGCAAATCGCGGAAGTTCGGCATCCGCGCTTTTCCGCGCCTTTATTTTTCAATGAGTTACTGCACCAGCGGATCCCATTCCGGCGGGGCTATGTTGTAACACGTATCAGCATTATGTCGCTTGCATGAATGTCATATTTCGACTTATTGTTCGCCCAATGTATACGCGCATCTCAAAATCAGGCGGTCGCAGCTATCTCCAGCTGGTGGAGGGGCATCGTGACGCGGAAGGTAAGGTTAGGATCAAGGTTGTTGCCAACCTCGGCCGCTTGGACAGGCTGTCGCCCGAGAAGCTCGATCCGCTGATCAATGGGTTGAACAGAGCCGTTGGGCGGCTTGAGAACACAGCGCATGAGATCACACACGATCCCGCCCGCACCTATGGCACGGTCTTTGCCCTGCATGAGTTGTGGAAAGATCTTGGGTTCGACCACGCTCTCAACCGGGCGCTGCGCTCGGGAAAGCGCAGCATTGATGCAGAGGCCCTCGTGCGAGCCATGGTGTTCAACCGACTTTGTGATGCCGCAAGCAAACTGGGCTGCCTGCGCTGGCTGGAAACTGTGGCTATGCCCGCCATGCCCGAGACTGTCACCCATCAGCATTTGCTCCGCGCTATGGACGCGTTGATGGACAACGCAGAGGGCGTCGAGGAGGCTTTGGCCCGCCAGATCCGGCCGCTTGTCGATCATGATCTGACGATGGTCTTCTACGACCTGACGACCGTGCGCATTCACGGCGAGGCCCGGCTGGAAGATGATGTCCGTGCCTTTGGCTTGAACAAGGAAACAGGCGGCATCGCGCGGCAATTCGTGCTGGGCGTGGTGCAGACCGCCGAAGGCCTGCCACTCATGCACACCGTGCATCCGGGAAATGTGTCCGAAGCCAAGACCCTGCAGGGCATGCTCTCCACAGTTCTGAAGCGCTTCCCCATCCAGCGTATCATTCTGGTCGCAGATCGCGGCCTGCTGAGCCTCGACAACATCCATCATCTGACAGAGATGGCCGATCAGGACGGACGCAAGCTCGAGTTCATCCTCGCCGTGCCTGCGCGCCGCTACAGCGACCTGGTGGAAACCTTTAGGGGTTTTGACTTCAGCGAGGGCGACGGGCTGCGCGAGGCCAGCTTTGAAGGGCAGCGCCTGATTGTCGCACATGATGCCGCGCGCGCAAAAGAACAGGGCGAGGCTCGTCGTGCCAGGATTGAAGAACTCGACGCCATGGGGAATGCCATGGTCGCGAAGCTTGACCGACAGGATGAGGGCAAAGGCGAGAAAGGGCGACGCGCCTCAGACCGGGGGGCCTATAGCCGCTTTGTCCGTGCCGTTGCAGATGCGGAACTGACGCGCTTCATCAAGGCGGATCTAACGGCGGATCGCTTCAGCTGGGACATGGATGAAGACGCCATCGCCCGTGCGGCCCTGTTTGATGGCAAGCTCGTCCTGCTGACCAATGTCCCCGAAATCACACCAGCCGACGCCGTCGCCCGCTATAAGGCGCTGGCCGATATCGAGCGTGGCTTTCGGGTGCTGAAATCCGACATCGAGATTGCGCCGGTTCATCACAGGCTGCCCGACCGCATTCGCGCCCATGCGTTGATCTGCTTTCTCGCCCTCACCCTTTATCGCGTCATTCGCATGCGCCTGAAGGCCAAGGGCCACCACGCAAGCCCCCAAGTCGCGCTCGACATCCTGTCGCGCATTCAGAAACACACGGCATATGCCGGAAGCCGCAGCTTCCATGGAACAAGCAAAACCACACCGGAGCAACTGCACCTCTTCGACACACTCAACTTGCCAAAACCCGCCTGACAGCGTCCTCGTTGTAACATTTTTGGCTACTCGCCATAAATGAAATCAAACACTTATCAATTTTGCTGATGAACTTCGGGGCGAAGACCCGGCCGAGGAAAAGCAGCTCGATCGCAAGTCCATGTCGGTCAAGGAACTCTGCACTCTTTATCTGAATGACATGAACGCCGGTCTCATCATGGGGAAAGGCGGCCGTCCAAAGAAGCACAGCACGATTGTGACCGATACCGGGCGGATCAACCGGCACATCATCCCGCTCTTGGGCAGTCGGCGGGTGCGTGACTTGACCAAATCCGACGTCAACAAGCTCCTCAAAGACGTCATGGCGGGTAAAACTCGGATTTCGGTCAAGACCGATAAGCTTAGAGGCAGGGCCATTGTCCGCGGCGGTCCTGGGACTGCCGCTCGAACCGTCAGCCTTCTCGGCGGTATTCTTACCTATGCCGTCGATGCTGGGATCATCGAGCGGAACCCGGCGCATGGCATCAAGAAACCGAAGGATAACGTCCGCAAGCGTCGGCTGTCCGAGGCGGAGTATCGCCTACTTGGTGTCTTGCTGCGCAAAGCAGCGCAGAACGAGAATTATGCCATGACCGTCGAGATCATCCGCCAGATCACCATGACGGGTTGCCGCCGATCGGAAATGATCGGGCTAAGCTGGAGCGAAGTTGACGCCCAAGCCAGTTGCCTGCGCCTTGAAGACAGCAAGGAAGGCTATTCCATTCGGCCCATCGGGCTGCCTGTCGTGGAGTATCTGGAAGAGCGCGCCAAGTCGCGTATCGGCACTTATGTGTTTCCCGGCCGTGATGAGGACAGAGCGTTCGGCAGCTTCCCCAATCACTGGAAGAAGATCTTCACGGACTCCCCGCTTGCCGATGTCACTCCCCACGTTCTTCGCCATAGCTTCGCGAGCATAGCGAATGATCTCGGGTTCACGGAGATCACCATCGCCGCTCTCGTCGGTCACGCCAAGGGGTCTGTCACGAGCAATTACATCCACACCGTCGACACGGCCCTCATCATGGCGGCCGACACGATTGCTGGCTACATTCAGGGCCTGCTCGATGGCATCGAGTTCAAGCAGACCGCCTACGCGCTGGATCGGGACTCCCGGAAGACGTCGCTCGCGCGCTTCCTTCAGAAGGCAGCAGGCAACGACGACAGAACCGCCGACGTGGCGCAGCCTCTGGCGGCTTGAGGATGGCGGAAACGGCTGGCGGATCGTGGGTCAGCCTTGAAATTGGGGCGCCTCCAATATATATTCCGACACATCGGAAGATTTATTGGTTGGAGGCGTCTGAGAACGGCGGTGCGAAATTCGACCACGGTAGCGGCGGCATGATGCGGCTGCGGGCGGCTTAAAAGTCGTCCAGTTTTCCCTTTCTGCAGCAGCAGGGAGGGCGTGGGGATTTACAGCGTGGAGCTATATCTGAGAGTTCGTCAGGCTTGTGCGGAGGGCATGAGCCAGCGGGAAGCGGCACGGTTGTTTAACGTGTCGCGGGACACGGTTCGGAAGATGATGTCGTTTTCTGTTCCGCCGGGCTACCGACGAACGGTCAAGGTCCGGCGCCCGAAGCTCGATCCGTTTATCCCTATCATCGAGGGCTGGCTGGAAGCGGACAGGACGATGCCGCGCAAGCAACGGCATACGGCGAAGCGGGTATTCGACCGGCTTCGCGATGAGTGTGGCTTCACCGGCGGCTATACGATCATCAAGGATTACATCCGGGAACGTGAGCGACGTGGCCAGGAAGTATTCGTGCCGCTGTCGCATGCGCCGGGCCACGCTCAGGCCGACTTCGGCGAAGCCCTGGTTCGGATCGGCGGGGTCGAGCAGAAGGCACACTTCTTCGTGCTGGACCTCCCGCACAGTGATGGCTGCTACGTCCGGGCTTATCCTGCAGCGGTGGCCGAGGCCTGGGTGGATGGCCATATCCATGCCTTCGCGTTCTTCGGCGCGGTTCCCCAGTCTGTGCTCTACGACAACGACCGGTGCCTGGTGGCGAAGATCCTGCCGGATGGAACCAGAAAGCGCGCCTCGCTGTTCAGCGGGTTCCTGTCGCACTACCTGATCCGAGATCGCTATGGCCGGCCAGGCAAGGGCAACGACAAGGGGAATGTCGAAGGCCTGGTGGGCTACTCTCGGCGTAACTTCATGGTGCCGCTACCGGAGTTCGCCACTTGGGACGCGTTCAATCTGTGGCTGGAGGAGCAGTGCCGCAAGCGTCAGCGCGCAGTCCTGCGCGGCGAAAGCGAGACGATCGGTGAGAGATTGCAGCGTGACCTTGCTGCGATGCGCGCCCTCCCGGTGGCGCCGTTCGATGCCTGCGATCAGGACAACGGCCGGGTCTCGTCGCAATCTCTGGTGCGTTACAAGACCAACGACTACTCGGTGCCGGTTGCATACGGCCACCAGGATGTCTGGATCCGGGGCTATATCCATGAGGTGGTGATTGGCTGCCGGGGCGAGGTGATCGCCCGCCATCCCCGATGCTGGGATCGCGACGAACTGGTCTTCAACCCGATCCATTATCTCCCGCTGATCGAGCAGAAGATCAATGCGTTGGATCAAGCCGCCCCGTTACAGGGCTGGGACCTGCCGGAGGAGTTCGCCACCTTGCGCCGCCTGATGGAGGTGCGGATGAACCGACAGGGTCGGCGCGAATATGTTCAGGTCCTGCGGCTGTTGGAGGCCTTCGATCTGGCGGACGTGCGGGCGGCAGTGCTCCAGGCTCTTCGGATGGGGGCGCTCAGCTTCGATGCGGTGAAGCATCTGCTGCTGTGCCGGGTGGAGCATCGTCCGCCGCGACTTGACCTCGACTGCTATCCCTACCTGCCGAAGGCAACGGTCGAGAAGACCCGAGCCGGGTCTTACATGCGGCTGCTGTCGGGCGATGCGGAGGACGCGGCATGAGTGATGCCCCGGAAATTCTGCTCGCCCATCATCTCAAGGCGCTGAAGCTGCCGACCTTCCTGCGCGAGCATCAGAAGCTGGCCCGCCAATGCGCGGTGGAAGGGCTGGACCATGTCAGATACCTGGCACGGCTTGTCGAACTCGAGCTGATCGACCGGGAACGGCGAATGGTCGAGCGGCGCATCAAAGCCGCGAAATTCCCGGCCGTCAAAAGCCTGGACAGCTTCGACTTTGCGGCCATTCCGAAGCTGAACAAGATGCAGGTGCTGGATCTGGCCCGGTGCGAATGGATCGAACGGCGCGAGAATGTCATTGCCCTCGGCCCGTCCGGCACCGGCAAGACCCATGTCGCCCTCGGCATCGGGCTGGCCGCTTGTCAGAAGGGCCTCTCGGTTGGCTTCACCACCGCCGCAGCGCTGGTCAGCGAGATGATGGAGGCCCGCGATGAGCGCCGCCTGCTGCGCTTCCAGAAGCAGATGGCCGGTTACAAGCTTCTCATCATCGACGAACTCGGCTTCGTGCCCCTGTCGAAAACAGGTGCCGAGTTGCTGTTCGAACTGATCTCGCAGCGCTATGAGCGCGGATCGACCCTCATCACAAGCAATCTGCCCTTCGATGAATGGACCGAGACATTCGGCTCGGAGCGCCTGACCGGTGCGCTTCTCGACCGGCTGACCCACCACGTCAGCATCCTTGAGATGAACGGCGAGAGCTACCGCCTCGCAAACAGTTCTGCCCGTAAACGGCCCTGATCGCCATCCAAAAAACTGCGCATCATTGGCTCTGACCGGCCAGTGCACCATGCCACGCGCCAGCTATCTGGGAAGCGCGCGCGCCATGGCGCACATCCTCACCAACTGGCCTGGTTTTACTCCGCCGCCATGGCCGATTTTTGCTCCGCCGTTGACATATGCTCTCGGACCATAGGCAAGCCAACTGTCCCTCTCCGATTGTCGAGCATTCACGCGATGACGAGACGTATCGCGCGTAGCGGGTCATAGCCAGATCATACAACATTTGAACACATAAACAACTGTTCAATATTTGTATGAAAGAGGAAGATAATCGAGAGAGGCGATGCCACCGCCAGGTCAAGATGCCGAAGTCTCAAAACGAGCCCGTGGCGCTTGAGGATTGCGGTCGTGGCATGACGGATGCTTGCGGCTTACAACGGTGGCAAGGTCAAGCAGAAAGTTTTCTGAATTTTGCCCCTTGACCTTCCAACGGTGGAAAGCCCCATTTTCCAGAGGACTCAAATCAAGGAGCCCTCCATGTATCTCTTCACCGTTCCCAACATGACATGCGGCGGTTGCGCCAAGTCGGTAACCAAGGCGCTGCAAATCGTCGATGCCGCCGCGAAGATCGAGACTGATCCGCCCAAGCGTGAGGTCCGTGTTGAATCATCCGCGACCGAGGCGGACCTGCGTGCCGTTCTCACCGAGGCGGGCTATCCGGCCGAAGGCGCCCCGGCAGCCGCCTGATGCTACCTCCTGCCCACTGATCATGAGCGTCAAGCTGCTCCCGTAGGTGTCCCCCGGTTCATTGCAGTGTCAAAATGGGCAGTCCTCGGGCTGCCCATTTTGATTTCTAGGATCAGCCAGATCTTCAACGTCGAAGGCGTCGGCATTGCCCTGTGCGCCGTCACGACCCGTCGGTCCTAGAGGCTTCGGGCAGATGGCAAAAAAATTCGCACGGCTGGTTGACAAGCATACACTTGAACAACTATTCAAGTGTTGACTTGATGCAACCGGAAACGAGCAATGGCAAACTCATCACACTCCCACAGCGACCATGACGGTCACGACCACTCCAAGCACGACCATAACCACGGCGGCGGCCACGATCATGGTCACGATCACGATCATGACCACTCGCATGTCCCGACAGTCACGAAGGACAACGAGCGCAAAATCCTCATTTCCTTTTTCATCATCTTCACCTTCATGATCGTGGAGGCCGTCGGCGGCGTGATCTCGGGCTCGCTCGCGCTGCTTGCCGATGCCGGCCACATGCTGACCGACGCAATCGCGCTCGGCCTCGCCTATGTCGCCTTCCGCCTCGGTCGGCGGGCCGCGGACGGCCAGCGCACCTTCGGCTATGCCCGCTTCGAGGTGATCGCCGGCCTGGTCAACGCTCTTACGTTGTTCGGCATCGTCGGCTTTATCGTCTATGAGGCTATCGAACGGTTCCAGGAGCCCCAGCCGGTCCTCGCTGGTTCGATGTTCGTCGTAGCCATCATCGGCATGCTCGTGAACCTCTTCGTGCTTTGGTATCTGACGCGCGGAGATTCCGAACACGTCAACGTCAAGGGCGCTGTCCTGCACGTCATGGGCGACCTGCTCGGCTCGGTGGGTGCGATCGTCGCCGCTGTCGTCATCTGGTATACGGGTTGGACTCCTATCGACCCCATCCTGTCGGTATTCGTGTCTCTGCTGATCCTGCGCAGTGCATGGAGCCTGCTCAAGAACACTCTGCATATCCTGCTCGAAGGCGCACCTGACAACGCCGGCGCCGACAAGATCTCCGAGCATCTTCTCAAGACTGTTCCTGGTATCCAGAGCGTCAACCATATCCATGTCTGGTCGCTGACCTCCGGTCGTGTGCTGGCGACGCTTCAGGTGCAGCCGATGGAAGGCGTCGATGTTCGCAGCGTCATGAAACAGGTCGAGGCCGAACTGAAAACGAAGTTCAAAATCGAACACCCGACGATCGGCATCGACTGGGACGGAGTAGCCAGTTGCACCTTGGAGGAGCCGAACACCGCGGCGCTATCCCATGCGGGTCATTCGCACTGATCGGTCGCGCCTGATGGTTCACTCAGTTGATCGGGAAGGTTCGACATGAATATCGCAGAAGCCCCTTCGTCCCAAGAGTTGAACTTTCTCGCTGAAACCTTCCGCCTGCTGGGTGATCCCAGCAGGCTGAAGATTCTCCTGCACTGCGAAGACGGTCCGAAATCCGTGACCGATATTTCCGAGGCGCTGGAGCTTTCGCAGTCGCTCGTCAGCCATCACCTGCGTCTTCTTCGTGGCGCGCGCCTGGTGACCCGTGTTCGCCACTCGAAGCAAATGTTCTACGAGGTCACCGACAGGCATGTCGGTGACGTTCTGCTCGACATGCTCTCGCATGCGCGTGAGGAAAGGGAAGGCGACCCAAAACGCGACATCATCGGTCCTCGTTCTTGAGCAGCCCTTCGCTGGCCTGTGACACTAAATGTCGATCTTGGTAGTTCTCAATCGCAAAGCGTTGGCAATGACGCTGACCGAAGAGAGCGCCATGGCCAGTGCGGCAAGCGCCGGTGACAACAGCAGCCCCATCACGGGATACAGTAACCCGGCCGCCACCGGCACGCCTGCCGAGTTGTAGAAGAATGCGAAGAACAGGTTCTGCCGGATATTGCGCATTGTCGCTCCCGACAGGCGACGCGCCTTCACGATCCCCAATAGGTCACCGCCTAGCAGCGTGACTCCCGCGGATTCCATGGCGACATCCGTTCCTCCGCCCATCGCTATGCCGACATCGGCAGCCGCAAGCGCTGGGGCGTCATTCACCCCATCGCCCGCCATGGCGACGATACGGCCTTCCTTGCGAAGACGTGTAACAACCTCGCTCTTGCGTTCTGGAAGCACCTCGGCCTCCACATCGGCGATGCCCAGCTCTTTTGCCACCGCCTGAGCCGTGAGCTTATTGTCACCAGTCATCATGACCACGCGGATGCCGTCCTTTCGGAGGGCTTCCAGCGCTGCCGGCGTAGTGGATCGTATGGGATCGGCCACGCCGATGGCGCCGACGGGCCGGCCGTCGATGGCGACCAAGACGGCGGTGGCCCCGCGTGAGCGAATGACGTCCGCCTCGATCGCCGCTGCGCCCGGCTGAACGCCTTCCAGCTCCAAAAACTTGGCGCTACCGATCAGCACGCGCTGACCGGCGACGGTTCCCAAGACTCCCCGACCGACAGGAGAGTCGACGTCCGAGGGTTCCGACAGTGCGAGCTGCTTCTCCACCGCGGCACGGACAATAGCCTGTGCAATCGGATGTTCGCTCGCACGTTCAAGGCTCGCCGCGGCTTGAAGAAGTTCCGTCTCGCTCCGCCCATCGACCGGAACGATGGCCGTGACGGCCGGTTTCCCCTCCGTAAGCGTGCCGGTCTTGTCGACCACGAGGGTATCGATCTTCTCCAGCCTTTCGAGCGCCTCGGCGTTCTTGATCAGCAATCCGAGATTGGCGCCTTTGCCGACGCCAACCATGATCGACATCGGCGTTGCAAGGCCAAGGGCGCATGGGCAGGCGATGATGAGAACAGAAACAGCCGCAATCAGGCCGTAACTCAACCGGGGTTCCGGGCCAAAAAGGGTCCAGGCCACAAAAGCGATCAAGGCGATAACGATGACCAGTGGAACGAACCAGCCGGACACCTGGTCTGCTAAGCGCTGGATCGGGGCGCGGGACCGCTGCGCCTGCGCCACCATCTGGACGATCTGCGAAAGCATGGTATCGCGACCAATGCGAGCCGCATCCATGACCAGAGCGCCAGATTGATTGATGGTCCCTGCGATGAGCTTTGCACCCGGCTCTTTCGTGACCGGCATCGATTCGCCGGTAATCATCGATTCATCGACGGCCGAACGCCCCTCCAGCACCGTCCCGTCCACCGGAACTTTCTCGCCCATGCGAACACGAAGCTTGTCGCCGACGGCAATATGCTCGACCGCCACCTCCTCGTCGGTGCCATCTGGCCGGATACGTCGGGCTGTCTTCGGAGCCAGGTCAAGAAGCGCGCGTATCGCGCCCGAGGTCTGTTCGCGCGCGCGTAGCTCCAGCACTTGGCCGAGCAGCGCCAGCACCGTGATCACCGCGGCCGCCTCGAAGTAAACCGCAACGGTGTCTCCCATCATCCGCGCCGTTTCCGGGAACAGGTCGGGGGCGAGCGTTGCCACCACGGAGTAAATCCAGGCAACGCCTACGCCCATCGCGATGAGCGTGAACATATTGAGCGATCGGTTCACCACGGACGCCCAGCCGCGCTGAAAGAACGGCCAGCCTGCCCACAGCACCACCGGCGTCGCCAGTATGAGTTGCAGCCAGTTGTTGATCTGGCCAGGAATGTAACGATGCAGGCCGAAAAGTTCGCTGCCCATCCCAAGGAAGACCACCGGAACAGAAAGGGCGGCACCCACCCAGAACCGTCGAGTCATGTTGACCAGTTCCGCACTGGGTCCGGTTTCGGCCGTCGGCATTTCGGGTTCCAGCGCCATCCCGCAGATCGGGCATGATCCTGGACCGACCTGACGGATCTGGGGGTGCATCGGACAGGTAAAGATCGTGCCCTCCGGCACTACCGCTGCCTGGGTCGGTTCCGATGGTCCAACATATTTGCCCGGATCGGCCATGAACTTGGTCTGGCAGTTCTCGGAGCAGAAATAATACGTCGCGCCCTGGTATTGGGCTCGGTGCTTAGCCGTTGTGGGGTCCACGGACATCCCACAAACGGGGTCCTTCACAGTATCGCTTGCCTCCGCAGTCGCGGTGTGATGGCCCGATCCGCCACCGTGCCCCTTGTTATGGGCATGGGCGGCGCCTTGATGATGGTTATGGTCGTGAACCATAGTAAGCCTCCGCTTCCCTTATCTCCCCGCATGCAGGTTGCCACCGCATGCGAACCAAGCCCCGACTAATCGTTCAGCCGGCCAGCAATCGCCTGCATTTGCTCGATCTCGCGACGCTGGGCGACCTCAATCTCTTCACACAACGCCAGAAGCTCGGCGTCCGACAGGTTGGCCTCTCTGCACATCAAGATGGCTCCCGAGTGATGCGGAATCATCGAGTCGATAAACTGGCGGTCATCGATCATGGCTTGGGATCGAGTCGCCCAAAATGATCCCAGGGTAAGGACGACAAAAAGCACATAGAGGACAATATTCACGCTGCGGTTCGGAAACATGCCCGGCATCGTCGCCAGCATGAAGATGCCCATCGGCGCCCACATGGTTATCGCCATGTAAAGCATGTTCAGATTGTTCCGGAAGTCGCCCCAGCCGTCGATCATCGAAAACATCACGACATACATCACGATGAGGCCGAGGATCATGTTGATCCAGAACATCAGATAGGGACGGCCATGGGAGCCGTGGCTATTCCCCGAATGCCCGCCATGAGCCATGTGGTCGCTCGCCATTTGATCGTCCTTTCGCGGTTGTCAGTGTCCAATGCCCATCGGCTTGAAGATCATCCAGACCGCCATGCCGATCATCATGAGGTTCTCGGTGAGCGACACGAAGCCGAGCGGCACGTTGCTGTCGCCACCGACGCAGGCGCATTTCAGCTCGCGCCTGTCGATATAGACCGCCTTGAACACCGAGACCGCGCCGATGCCGCCGATGAACAGCGCGACGGGGATCGACACCCACATCAGGGCACCGGAGATCATCAGGACGCCGGCGAGCGCCTCCGCGAAGGGATAGATGTAGGCATATCGGACCCATCGCTGCGCCAGAAGGTCGTAGTTCAGGAACATGGTCGCGAAGCCTTCCACGTCCTTCAGTTTCTGAAGGGCAAGAAGGCACATCGCGATGGCGATGAGCCATTCGGCGGCTTGGACCGTCGCGAGGTTCCCGAACGCCGCCCAACTCGCGGCCAAAGCCATTAGGGCAGCCATCGCGAACAGCGCGATCACCGGCTTGTAGGTAACGGCATCCTTGTCCTCGACCTTGCCGCCGAAGAACCGGACGAGATCATCGTAACCGCCGATCCGCTTGCCGCCTATGAAGGTCTGCGGCGTCGATTGAACATCATGCTTTGCCTTGAAGGCGTCCGTCTCCGCGCGGGTCGTCAGATGGTGATCGTCGACCTCGTAGCCTTCCCGCTTGAGCAGATCGAGCGCTTTCAACCCGTAGGGGCAGGTATGGTTTTCCATCACCATTCTATGAAGTTCGGCGCGTTTGGCTGCATGGGTCGCCATAGTCTGATCCCTTCGATCTAAAGTTTCGCTTTCGCGAACACCTCCACCAGTTCATTGAACTTGGCGCGCTGATGGTCTGCATCGCCCGATGCGATCGCCTCCTCGACGCAGCAGGCGGCATGCGATCGCAACACCTGGTTCTCCACCTTGGAGAGCGCGGCTTTAACCGCGTGGATCTGGTTGAGAATGTCGATGCAGTATCGCTCGTCCTCGACCATCTGGCCGACACCGCGAACCTGCCCGGCGATCCGGTTGAGCGACGCGATGATCTGCTTGGAATTTTTGTTGCACATCCAGCTACCCCTACCCGGTATGGGTATATATACGTTAGAGCAAAAGTTTGGTTCCCGCAAAACCCAAGAGTTTTGCCGGCATGTCAACGTCGAAGCAAATAATCGTGGGAGGTCCAATGGACGATACGGTAACTGTCCGGCGCAACATCACCGTCCTTACTGCCGCGCAGGCGCTCGGAGGATCGAGCGCGCCGATCGTCATGTCGCTCGGCGGCCTGGTCGGCCAGCAGCTTGCCGACAACCCCGCATGGGTGACGCTGCCGGTCAGTCTCTTCGGTCTCGGCCTCGCAATCGGCACGCTGCCCGCCGCCTTCGTCATGCGCGCCTGGGGGCGCCGTGGCGGTTATCTGTTCGGCGCGTTGTTCGGCCTCGCAGCGGGACTCATCGCGGCGTTTGGCATCTTCGTATCGTCGTTCCTACTGTTCTGCGTCGGCTGCTTTACCGCCGGTCTCTACGGTTCCTACGTCCAAAGCTATCGCTTCGCTGCCGCCGATGCTGCCGAAGGCGCTTTGAAGGCACGAGCAATCTCCTGGGTGATGGTCGGTGGGCTGATCGCGGCTGTAATCGGTCCGCAGCTCGTCATCTGGACACGCGATTCCTTCCCCGGCACCCCCTATGTCGGCAGCTTCCTCAGCCAGGCGGCGCTTCCGTTGTTGTCGATCCCGATTCTGTTGATGCTGCGCACGCCGCAATCCGCTTCGCAATCCGCGTCGGAAAGCTCCGGCCGTTCCCTGATCCAGATCCTGATGATGCCCCGCTACATGCTTGCCGTCGCGGCCGGCGTCGTCTCCTACGGCCTCATGGCTTTCGTCATGACGGCCGCACCGATCGCGATGGTCAATACCGGCCATTCGGTCGACAGCGCAGCACTCGGAATCCAGTGGCATCTACTGGCGATGTTCGCGCCGAGCTTCGTCACCGGCCGCCTCATGACACGCTTCGGCAAGGAGCGTGTGACGGCGGCGGGGATGCTGCTCATCGCCGTCTCGGCCATCGTCGCGCTGGCCGGGCTTGAGCTAATCAATTTCTGGGGGTCTCTGGCCATCATGGGCATCGGCTGGAATTTCAGCTTCATCGGAGCGACGGCGATGGTCACAGACTGCCATACGCCGGGCGAGCGCGCCAAGGCGCAGGGCGCAAACGACTTCATGGTCTTCGGCACGACCGCCGCCGTCTCGTTTCTGGCAGGCAGCGTCCTGCACAACTCGGGCTGGGCGGCAATCAACTGGCTATTGTTTCCGCCGGTCGCCTTGATCCTCGTGCCGTTGCTCTGGCAAGCGGCACGCAAACCGCAAGCCTGAAACGCAATGTCCCCGCCATTTTGGCGGGGACGCACCGGGTCAGGTCCTCGCTCTGCGCCCTCGCAGCCGAAAGGCTGCTTGGGCATGCGGTTATTGCAGCGAGCGATTGACCGCGCCGGACCGAGGCCGGATCGAAAGATCTTCATCGTCCTGATCGGTCTCAAGGCGCTGTAGGATCGGGCAATGCGGCCGATGATCCCCTTGGCAGGCGTTCACCAGCATGGTGAGCGTGTGGGCCATGTCCTGCATATCCGCGATCTTCCTCTCCAGCGCGTCGATATGGCCCTGCGCCAAGCGCTTCACTTCTGCGCTCTGTCGCGTCTCGTCGCGCCAGAGGTTGAGCAGGTCGCCGATCTCGGCCACCGAAAAACCGAGGTCGCGCGCGCGGCGGATGAAGCGCAGCATGTGGACATCGGTAGCCGAATAATCGCGGTAGCCGGAGTCCTTCCGATCAGCAGCCGGGATGAGACCTGTCTGCTCGTAGTAGCGGATCATCTTGGCCGAAACGCCCGATGCCTTTGCTGCCTGTCCGATGTTCATGAACAATCTCCCATATGTAAGGACAGCCGACCCTAAATATAGGATCGGCTGTCTGGTTTCATCAGCCCTGGACCTTGAAGGTCTTGAGCCGGAGCGCATTGCCGAGGACGAAGACGCTCGACAGGGCCATGGCGCCGGCGGCAAAGACCGGCGACAAGAGGATGCCGTAGGCCGGATAGAGCGCACCCGCGGCGACCGGGATCAGGGCCGTGTTGTAGGCGAAGGCCCAGAACAGGTTCTGCCGGATATTGCCGATCGTCGCCTTGGACAGCGCGATGGCGTTCGGCACCCCGGTCAGGCTGCCCGACATCAGCACCACGTCCGCCGCCTCGATGGCGATGTCCGTGCCCGTGCCGATGGCGAGACCCACATCCGCCTCGGCCAGCGCCGGAGCGTCGTTGATGCCGTCGCCGACGAAGGCGACCTTGCCATGCTCGGCCTTGAGCCGGCGGATCGAGTCGACCTTGCCGTCCGGCAGCACCTCCGCCACCACCTCGTCGATGCCCAGGCGAGCCGCGATGGCCTTGGCCGTGCGCTTGTTGTCGCCGGTGATCATCGCGACCTTCAGGCCGAGGTCGTGCAGCGCCTTGATCGCCGCCGGCGTCGTCTCCTTGATCGGGTCGGCCACGGCGATGATCGTCGCCAGCTTGCCGTCGATCGCCGCATAGAGCGGCGACTTGCCCTCGTTGCCCAGACGTTCGGCAACCTGGGCGAAGCCCGCCACGTCATGGCCAAGCTCGACCATGTAGCGATCCGCGCCGATCTCGATGCGCTTGCCGTCGACCACGGCCTTCACGCCGAAGCCGGTCACCGACTCGAAGTCCGACACGGCGGGCAGTGCAATGCCTTCCGCCTCGGCCGCATCCACGATGGCGCGGGCAATCGGGTGTTCCGACTTGGCTTCGACGGCTGCGACCAGGCCCAGCACCGTCGTCCGGTCGAAGCCGGCGGCCAGTTCGAGGTCGGTCAGCGCCGGCTTGCCTTCGGTCAGCGTGCCGGTCTTGTCGACGGCCACCACCTTGGCATCCTTCAGCAGTTGCAACGCTTCACCCTTGCGGAACAGCACGCCCAGCTCCGCGCCCCGGCCGGTGCCGACCATGATCGAGGTCGGCGTTGCCAGACCCATGGCGCAGGGGCAGGCGATGATCAGCACGGCGACGGCATTGACCAGCGCGAAGGTCAACGCAGGCGACGGGCCGAAATAGAGCCATGCAGCGAAGGTGAGGGCGGCGACGGCGAAGACCGCCGGCACGAAATACATCGTCACCTTGTCGACCAGCGCCTGGATCGGCAGCTTCGACCCTTGTGCTTCCTCGACCATGCGGATGATCTGCGACAGCACCGTGTTGCCGCCGACCGCCGTGGCCCGGATCGCGAAGGCGCCCTTCTGGTTCACGGTTCCGGCCACGACCTCGCTGCCGCTCGTCTTGGACACCGGGATCGGTTCGCCGGTGATCATCGACTCGTCGACATAGCTTTCGCCCTCGATGACTTCACCATCGACCGGGATACGGTCGCCGGGGCGGACCTCCACGATGTCGCCGGACAGCACCGAATCGATCGGCAGATCGACCGTCTTGCCGTCGCGGCGGACACGCGCGGTCTTGGCCTGAAGTCCGACCAGCCGCTTGATCGCTTCCGAAGTGCGCCCCTTGGCGCGGGCCTCGAGCAACCGGCCGAGCAGGATCAGGGTGACGATAACCGCGGCGGCTTCATAATAGACGTTCACCGTCCCAGCGGGCAGGAAGCCCGGCGCGAAGGTCGCCACCAGCGAATAGAGGTAGGCGGCCAGCGAGCCGACGGCGACCAGCGAGTTCATGTCGGGAGCCAGCCGCCAGAGCGCCGGGAGGCCCTTGTCGTAGAAGCGGATGCCGGGCACGAACAGCACCAGCGTCGTCAGCACGAACTGAAGATACCAACTGTTCTGCATGCCGATGGTCGCGGCGATCATGTCGTGCGCGCCCGGAATGAGGTGCGACCCCATCTCCAGGATGAAGACCGGCGCGGTCAGAACCGCCGCGATGGTGAAATCGCGGGTCAGCTCACGGCGTTCGGCTTCCTTCTTCTCGGCGCGGTCATCGACCTCGGCCTGGCCCGCCCCGGTCGCCGCCGCGATCACCTTGGCCTCGTAGCCCGCGTTCGCGATTGCCGCGACGATGGCCGCAGCATCGGCGGTTCCCTGGACGGTGGCCTTCTCGGTGGCGAGGTTGACGACGGCGTTGGTGACGCCCGGCACGGCCTTGAGCGCCTTTTCGACACGTCCCACGCAGGAGGCGCAGGTCATGCCCTCGATCGCGACCTCAAGCGAAGCCGCCGCCGGCGCGGTGAAACTTGCCGAAACCGCGTAGCCTGCGTCCTCCACGGCCTTCACGACGACCGCTCGGTCCACCGGGCCGCTCGTCGTGATGCTGGCTTTCTCGGTAGCGAGGTTGACCACGGCATTGGCAACGCCGGGGATGGCCTTGAGGGCCTTTTCCACCCGCCCCACACAAGAAGCGCAGGTCATGCCTTCGATCGGCACTTCAAGGAGGGCAGCTTTCGGCGCACTGAAGCTGGCCGGCACTTCATAGCCAGCATTTTCGACCGCCTTGACGAGCGCTATGCGATCAACCGTGTCGTTCGTCGTGATGCTGGCCTTCTCGGTCGCCAGATTGACGACCGCGTTGGCGACGCCGGGGACGGCCTTCAGGGCTCTCTCGACACGGCCGACGCAGGATGCGCAGGTCATGCCCTCGATAGGCAGGGAAATTGCTGCATTCATCTTGTCCGCAGCTCGAACAGGGGCATCCATTGCCGCCTCCTTTCTAAGTCAGAATTCGAGTTCGGACACTGATATGCTCCTTCCAACGATGGGAAGGTCAAGGGTAAAAATTCCTTTTCGTTTCCTCTTGACCTTACCATCGTTGGAAACCCCAACTTGAGGACCATGAGAACCGAACCCAAAGGAGAAAGCTCATGGAACTCAAGATCGAAGGCATGACCTGCGGCGGTTGCGCCAAGTCCGTCACCAAGGCGATCCAGTCGGTCGATCCGACCGCCAAGATCGATACCAACCCCGCCCAGCGGATGGTCAAGGTCGAGACGACCGCAACCCCGGCAGCCCTTCGGCAGGTTCTCGAAGAGGCTGGCTATCCGGCGACCGTGAAGTGAACAGGAGCAAGATCATGCACAAGCTGACCCCGATTTTCATTGGCGGCGCACTCGCCATCAGCGCCGGCCTCGCCATCGCACAAAGCCAACTGAACACGGATACCACCATGCAAGGCCACGACATGCCGGGGCATTCGATGCCGGCCTCCGACAACCCATCCACGCAGGCTTACATCGAAGCCAATAACCGTATGCACGCCGACATGACAGTCGACTTCACCGGCGACGCCGACATCGACTTCATGCGCGGCATGATCCCGCACCACCAGGGCGCGATCGACATGGCGCGGATCGTGCTGCAATACGGCACTGACCCCGAGGTCCGCAAACTCGCCGAGGAGGTGATCTCGGCCCAAGAAGGTGAGATCGCTATGATGCGGGAATGGCTCGCCGCGCGCGGCCAGTGATTTTGATATGTAGGAACCGCCGCGGTGCGTCAGCAATGATGCGCGGCGGCGGTTGCGACATATAAGATTCATCCAGCCAAGGATGCGCGGAATGTTGTCTGACAAGGAGTTTTGACGCCGATGCGTCGTCTGTTCATCGCAGTGCTGATGATCTTCTCCTTCGTCACGGTGGCGTTGGCTGTGCCGGCGCACGGCGCCCGCATGGCCACCGTCTCCCAAACGATCGCCTCAAAACACGAAGCGCCGCATCGCACCGCATACTCCTCTCCCGAGGCATGTCAGGAAGATCGAATCTGTTCCGGAAGCGATGGCTTCTGCTACTTCGTATGCTCTGGCATGGGCTCTTGGTTCGTGTCTGACCAGCCCGGAAATGCGATTCAGCCTACCTCGGCGCGTTGGGCACTACCGGAGACGACGAACCTCGCCGGTCTCAGCCCCGAACGGAATGAACGCCCTCCCAATCCCAGTCTCGCTGAAAACCAGTGGCTGCATAAGCGCACGCCGATCTGAACTCAGAGGGAGCATAGTTCTCCCAGGAGACCGAAAATGACACTTATTTCACGACGCGGCTTTCTTGCCGCAAGCGCTGCCACGTTGTCCACAGCAGCTCTACCGCGCTTTGCCATGGCGCAAAACGCCATATCGCTCAGCGCCGCGACACGGGTGCTGGACGTCAATGGACGCGCCGCCACAGTCTTCGGCTTGGAAGGCCCGAGTGGACAGGGATTGGTTCTCAATCCAGGCCAACGCTTTCGCGCCAGTCTTACCAATCGCCTGGATGTTCCGACCCTCATCCATTGGCATGGCCAGATCCCGCCCAACGAGCAGGATGGCGTCCCGGATCTGCCACAGCCGATGCTGCAACCCGACGAAACGCGCTCCTATGACTACGAGCCGCTCCCCGGCACATACTGGATGCACGCGCACATCCCGCTCCAGGAGATGAACCTGCTCGCCGCGCCGCTGATCGTGCGCAGCGCCGAAGACGTGGCGGCCGACCGCCAGGAAGTCGTGATGTTTCTCCATGACTTCTCGTTCAAGGCGCCCGAAGAGGTCATGCAGGAGATCACCGGCGGGCACGGCGGCGGCCACGATATGAGCGCCATGGGAGGCCACGCCGCCCCCGGCGCCTCGATGGACCATTCAGGCATGCAGATGGATATGTCCTCGATGCAGGGCATGGCCATGGATCTGAATGACTACAATTGGGACGCCTACCTGACCAACGACCGCACCTTGTCCGACCCGGAGATCATCATGGTCGAGAAGGGCGGACGGGTAAAGCTGCGGGTGATCAACGGCGCCTCGGCCACTGTTTTCTGGATCGATACGGGTGGGCTGTCTGCGAGACTCGTGGCAGTCGACGGCCATGCCATCGCGGGCCTCGAAGGCAGTCGTTTCGGTATCGCCATGGGCCAACGCCTCGATCTGGATCTGGAGCTTGCCGGTGAAGGGGCGTGGCCCGTGCTTGCGTCGCGCGAGGGGTCGAAGGAGCGCACGGGGTTGATCCTCGCCACGCCCGGCGCGACCATTGAGAAGATCCCGGCGCTTGGCGAAGCGGATGCGCCTGCGTTCGACATCGACCTGTCGCAAGAGCTGAAGCTGCGCGCCTCGGACGGCCTTCCCTCGCGTGCGCCACAGCGCAGCCACATGGTTATGCTGGGCGGCTCGATGCAGCCCTATGTCTGGACCATCGACGGCAAGGTCTGGGGAGATCACAAGCCCCTCCTTGCAAAGACGGGCGAGCGGGTCGAGATCATGTTTCACAATATGTCGATGATGGGGCATCCGATGCATCTGCACGGCCATGTCTTCCAGGTCGTGGACATCAACGGCAAGCGCTTCGATGGGGCACGGCGCGACACCGTTTATGTTCCTCCGATGGCCATGGTGACCGTCGCGCTCGACGCCGGAGAGGCGGCGCGCTGGATGCTGCACTGCCATCATATGCCGCATCTCCAGACCGGCATGATGACCGAGCTCAGCATATCCGCCTGAAATGAATGAAAAAAGCCTGCGCCGCGATTCCTCGCAGCGCAGGCTCTCGCCTGATTTCATTGAACGAGGCGACTAGCCTTCCTGCCCTTCGGGCGTGAAGAAAACGTCGGCGTGCATGTCCTCGGGTCGCAGCCCGCGCGCAAATGCCATTGCCATCGCCGCATCAACCATCGGGGGCGGGCCTGCGACATAGGCTTTCCACCCGTCGAAGTCCGCGAGATCCTCGGCCACCGCGTCGGTCACGAACCCGTGCCGATGGGGGGCTACCTGTGTATCGGACAAGACAGCCGTAAAGCTGAGATTGTTGTGGCGGTCCGCCAGGGTCTCGAAATGCTCGACGAGATAGAGATCACGCGCGCCGCGTGCGCCGAAGTAGACATGGATCGGCTGCTTCATGCCGTGCGCAAGGGCTGTTTCCACGATCGACTTGATCGGCGCCAGACCGGAACCGCCGGCGATGCACAGGATCGGGCCGGAATGATGCTGGCGCAGATAGGAGGAGCCTAGTGGAAATTCGAGCGTCAGCTTGTCACCGGCCTTCAGTGCCTCATGGACGTGCTGCGAGGTGACGCCGCCCGGAACCTTGCGAATGTGAAATTCGAGGCTGTCGTCGCCGTGACGATTGGCCATGGAGTAGCTGCGCGCGGGCACACCATCGAATCCGACCTGGGCATACTGTCCGGCCGTGAAGAGCAACGGGGAGCCATCCACAGGCGAGATTCGCACCAGTTTGATGTCGTGGGTAAGGTCATCGAGGCCGGACACGATGGCCTCCACCCGTCGAGGAGCCTCAACCGCATCATCGTCATCGCTGCCAAGCCAGGCGACAGCCGCATCGGTCTGCGGCACCGCGCGGCATGCCAGGATCAGGCCGTCGGCCTTCTCTTCCTCGCTGAGGGCGAAGCGAGAATGCTGGAGCAGTTCCACCTCGCCCTCGATCAGACGTGACTTGCACGAGCCGCAGCGGCCGGAACGGCAGCCGTGGGGATAAGGTATGCCTGCGGCAAGTGCTGCGTCGAGGATGGTTTGTCCCTCCTGGACCTCCAGACTGACCCGTGCCTGCCGAATATCAACGAACCTGGTCGTCATCATGCACTCCCGGTCAAACCTAGAGCCTTGACGAGTCCCGGCTTCTGGCTTGGGAAGGTTCCGTAGAAAACTTCCGACCCTACGATTGTAATAGGAGCGACCCTGACACCCGTGCGTGCCTTTGCCTCCTCGGCGATCTTGGGGTCGGTCAGGTCACGCTCCTCATAGGCGAGACCCTGCTGGGCCAGCCAACGCTTGAGTGCATGGCAGTCCGGGCAGGTCGGCGTCGTATAGATGAGGATGTGTGGCGTGTTGGCTTCTGGCATGTCCTTGCCCTTCTTGCTTTAGACGTGGATTGGCTTCCGGCAGACCGTCAAACGGCCTCCCGGAAGAGTGGATTGCCGTCAGCGTGCGGCTTCCAGCGCTTGTAAAGTCAAGGCTGTTCTTGCTCCGGGGTCGAAATTTCCGAAGCGCAGGACGACATCAGCAGATGAAGACTGACGTGGTGCCGGCTACGATCGCTCCGACTCGCTGATCGGGAAGTATCGGGCCTGTTGCGCATTGAGATCGCGCAGCCTTCCGGTAGATTGGACGAGACAAATCGACGTGGCCGACACGTTGCCATCAAACGGGCGTGAACCGCCTCAAGACACAGGTGAAAATCGCTGATGACTGCCGGTAAACCGAAACTACGGGTCGAAAAGCAGGCCGAGGCCGCAACCCCGAGCGCAACAGAGACACGCAGCCACCTCGACCATTCCTCGCTCTCGCAGAACGAGGTGACGATCCTGGCGGAAACCTTCCGGCTTCTCGGCGATCCTTCACGGCTGAAAATCCTCCTGAGCTGCATGCCCGGTCCGATTTCGGTCGGCGAGATCGCGGAGAAAATCGACCTGTCCCTATCCCTGGTCAGCCATCATCTGCGCCTGCTGCGCGGTGCCCGTCTCGTCAAGGGCGAGCGCCAGGCCAAGCAGATCTTTTACGAGATCGCCGACGAGCATGTCCGTCAGGTTCTCCACGACATGGCGACGCACATCTCCGAGGATCACGCCGAGGAGTGATCTGAAACCGCGAAAGCCGATACTATCAACATACGCTTGAATAGTTGTTCAATCGTGGTATTGACTCCTTTCGTGGCCATGCGGGGCCTGCGCACGCGCCCACCGCGTGGTGAGAAAGGAGATCGGAATGACAACGGGACTTTCAGCACCTAGCGGCGGTGAGCGCTTGGGCTTTCGCGTCGAGGGCATGGATTGCGCAAGTTGCGTCGGCAAGATCGAGACTGCACTGAACCGTCTGGGAGGCATCACTGACGTTACCGTCAATTTTGCCACCGAGACGCTGCAGCTTTCCCGCGATACGGCCAGCACAACGACGTCGAACGACATCGCCAGGAAGATCCGCGCGCTCGGCTTCGATGTGACCGAGCTACCGCCCGCCGTCATTCCATCGACGCCCGCCCGGCATTCCGAAGCGCACAGCGGGCATGACCACAGCGGCTGCTCCGGTGAGCATGATCATGGGCACGATCACCACCATGCGCATCATCATGATCACAGCGACTGCGGTGGCCACGATCATGGTCAGCTCGCGCAAACGCCGGTCTCGCGCACAGATCCGACATCTCCGCCCAATGTCTCGATGCGGGTCGAGGGCATGGATTGCGCGAGTTGCGTCGGCAAGATCGAAGTCGCACTTGCAAGAATGCCCGATGTTTCCGACATTCGCGTGAACTTCACGACCGAAATGCTTGAACTCAACTTGGTTCCCGGCTCGGGCACCAAGGTTGCCGACATCGAAAGGACCATCAAGAGCCTCGGCTTCGGGGTATCCAACACACGCGAACTTTCGTCTTCGTCCGACGTCGCCGTGGACGTTGCGCCCGCGCCAGCCATGCGCAATCAACGCTGGTGGCAGACTCGCAAGGGCAAGCACGTCATCGGCCTCGGTCTGCTGATGGGCTCGGCCTACCTCATCGCCCAGTTTATCCCCCTCTATGCAGAGTGGATCTTTGCACTCGCCGTCGTCGCAGGCGTCCTGCCGTTCGCCCGCAAGGCGTTTGCTCTCGCGACGTCAGGGTCGCCATTCTCGATTGAGACACTGATGAGCGTGGCCGCGATCGGCGCCTTGGTGATCGGCGAGGCCGAAGAGGCGGCTGCGGTGGTGTTCCTGTTCGCGGTCGGCGAGTTGCTTGAAAGCGTTGCAGCCGGACGCGCTCGCGCTGGCATAAAGGCCCTTGCGTCGCTGGTGCCAAAGACCGCAATTCTGCTTGATCCCAGCGGCGCTCAGCGCAGCGTCCCGGCGACTTCCTTGCGCGTGAACGACCTTGTTCTTGTGCGGCCCGGCGACCGAGTGCCGGCCGACGGACAGATCGTCCAAGGCACTTCCAGCCTCGACGAATCGCCCATCACCGGAGAATCGGTCCCGCGCGCCAAAGCCAAGGGCGAGAGCATTTATGCTGGGTCCATCAATGTCGATGGCGTTCTCAAGGTTCGCGTCGAAAAGGCCGCTGCCGACAACACGATCTCGCGCATCATCCAGCTCGTCGAGCAGGCTCAGTCCGCCAAGGCTCCTACCGCACGTTTCATCGAGAATTTCAGCCGCTACTATACCCCGGCCGTGATGCTGATCGCTGCGCTGATCGTCATCGTGCCGCCACTGGCGATGGGCGGCGATTGGGACACCTGGATCTATCGCGGCCTCGCGCTCTTGCTGATCGCATGTCCCTGCGCGCTCGTTCTCTCGACGCCTGCGGCGATCGCCTCGGGCCTTGCCGTCGGCACCCGCCGCGGCCTGCTGATCAAGGGCGGCAACGCCCTCGAAACCATCGGCAAGGTGAATGCTATCGCCTTCGACAAGACAGGGACGCTTACTGAGGGCAAGCCGCGCGTCACCGAAACGGTGGCCTTCGGCAAGAACGAGGAGAAGGACGTCATCGCATTGGCGGCAGCGGTCGAGACGGGTTCCAGCCATCCGCTTGCCAAGGCGATCATCAACCGAGCAGAGGCTTCCGGCATAGCGGTCCCTCCGGCGCAGGACGCCTCTGCGACGGCCGGGAAGGCAGTCCATGCCACGGTCGTCGGGCGCCGCCTTGCCGTCGGCTCCCCGAGCCATGCCGCGAACGTGGTAGTGATCGGTAAGCACGAGCAGAGCGCAATCGAAGGGCTCGAAGATCGCGGCAACACCGTTGCCGTCCTCTTTGATGAGGGGACGCGGGAAGCAATCGGCCTGATCGCCTTGCGCGACGAACCGCGGCGAGACGCGCCCGAGGGGATTGCCCGGCTCAAAGCGATGGGCGTTCGTTCCGTGATGCTGACCGGCGACAATCGGCGCACCGCTCAGGCGATCGCCAAGGGTCTTGGTATCGAATGGAGCGCCGAGCTTCTGCCGCAGGACAAGCTCGATCTCGTGAACGAGATGAAACGAACGACCAAGGTGGCTATGGTCGGTGATGGAATCAACGATGCCCCTGCGCTCGCAACCGCCGATGTCGGGATCGCCATGGGCGGCGGAACCGACGTGGCAATCGAGACGGCGGACGCCGCCCTGCTGAAGAGCCGAGTGACGGATGTTGCCCATCTTGTGGCGCTGTCCCGTGCGACAATGGCCAACATCCATCAGAACGTCGTCTTCGCTTTGGCGCTGAAGGGCCTGTTTCTCGTTACCAGCGTCCTAGGGATCACCGGCCTCTGGATCGCAGTCCTCGCCGATACCGGCGCCACCGCGATCGTGACGCTGAATGCGCTCCGGCTCTTGCGCTTCAAGGGGGCGAAGTCGAACGACGACGAACGTGACGACGGCACGTCTTCACGCCCCCTGATACCAGCCGAGAGCTACTGATCCCTCCCGTCGAAGAAGCCGTCCGTCAAACTTGACGGGCGGCTTTGCCCGGCCGGAACCAATCGTAGCAACGGCGAACATCGCGCTCGGAAAACCCATTCATGAACTGGCACCACCCTTCAGAAAGGACAACAGCCATGGACCTGGGCATCGGCAAACTCTCCCAGATCACGGGGGTCAAGATTCCAACGATCCGCTATTACGAGCAGATCGGTCTCTTGCCCGAGGGCTTGCGAAACAAGGGCAATCAGAGACGCTACGATCATGATGCGGTCAAACGATTACTGTTCATTCGCCGGGCGCGGGATCTCGGGTTTGACATCGATGCGATCAGGGATCTGCTTCATCTAGCCGACGTCTCGGCCTCGCGTTCGCCCGAGGCACTCCGTATCGCAAAACAGCAGCTCGCTTCCGTCGAGGAGAAGATCGCTCAACTGGAAGACCTTGAAAAGGTGATCAAGCGGGTCGCCGAAGGCGAGAGCGATGGGGACGACGCGCCCTATTGCTGCAGCACGGCGACAGATCATGCGGATAAGCCCCTCCACTAGCCTCGAAACGACAGGAGGTATGGAGTTGAGATACCTTTATTCCAATCTGGAAAGGAGCCAGAGCTGCGTCGTCGTGGGGGCGGGACCGGCCGGCCTGATGCTCGGACTCCTTCTGGCCCGATCCGGGGTCGACGTAACGGTCATCGAGAAGCACCAGGACTTCCTGCGCGATTTTCGTGGAGATACCATCCATCCTTCGACACTCGAAGCAATGCACGAGCTTGGCTATCTCGACGAACTTCTCACGCTTCCCCATCAGAAAGCCTATCAGCTCCACGCTGAGATCGAAGGACGCAAGGTCACGATCGCAGACTTCTCCAAACTGCCGACGCGCGCCAAGTTCATCGCGTTCATGCCCCAATGGGATTTCCTGAATTTTCTGGCACGGAAGGCAGCGGGATTTCCGCGCTTCCGCTTGCTGATGTCGACCGAGATAACGTCGCTCCGTTGGGAAGCAGGTCGAGTTGTCGGCGTGAATGCTCGCCAGAGCGACCGCAATCTGGTTCTTGATGCCGATCTCGTAATCGGTGCCGACGGACGCAATTCCGCCACCCGCAAGGCTGCGGGACTTGAGTTTCAGAGCTTTGGCACGGCCACAGATATTCTATGGATGAAGGTCTCGAAAAAGGCCGGCGATCCCCAGCAAGCGATGAGCCATGCCGGCCCGCGACAGGGGCTGGTTCTGATCGACCGAGGCGACTACTGGCAGTGCGGCTACGTCATCACCAAGGGGACCGTCGACGCGCTGAAGGACGGCGGAATTGGTGCGCTTTGCGCAAGGATCGCTGAGGTCGCACCTTTGCCTGCGGACCGCTTCAAGGAGATCCGCTCTTGGGATGACGTGCATCTGCTGAGCGTTCGGATCGACCGCCTGAAGACGTGGTGGAAACCCGGCCTGTTGTTTATCGGGGATGCCGCACACGCCATGTCGCTGATTGGCGGCGTTGGTGTGAACCTCGCTATTCAGGACGCTATAGCGACGGCCAACCTACTGGCTGAAGCCTTGCGCGAAGGACGAATGAAAACGCGCTTGCTGGAGGCCGTGCAGCGCCGACGCGCCTTTCCAACCAGAGCGACCCAAAAACTACAACTGATGATGCGCAGCCGAAAGCGTGCGGGTGAGGCAGACAGCGCACGAAGTCCGAAGCCTCCTCTCTTCATGCGCCTGATTGCCCGGTCGCCACTGTTGCCCCGGCTGACCGGCCGCCTCATCGGACTTGGCTTTCGTCCCGAGCATGTTCGCACACAGCTAGTCGATTGGTCCTGTTCGCTCAGGAAGTCTGCGGCTCCGCCCCGATAAAACTATGGAGCAGGTGCTTGACCTAGGCACCTTGGCCGATGTCACCTTCACCGTAGAGACTAGCTTGCGAGAAAGGGATTATCGTTCGCTGGTGAATTTCCCGCTGACATTCTCGCCATCCGCCGCAGCACGGGAGATTCTCTGCCCGTTTCGAAGAACCAGCAATCAACGATTAGGGGAGAATGGCGCACCCATCAGGATTCGAACCTGAGGCCTCCACCTTCGGAGGGTGGCGCTCTATCCAGCTGAGCTATGGGTGCCTACTGCTTACGCAGTGCTTACGCGGTTTTCGAGCGAGTGTTAACCCCAAAAATCGAAGCCCGCAAGTTACTGTTTTACTTCTACTTTTTTACTCACTCGTTCACATTGCCGGACTTGACATCCGCCTTCGGAGGGCAGGGGTCTCCTCGAAAAGCGCCATTGCCGAGACCCGGGGCGGTGCCTGGGCACTTGCCCGCCGTGGAGGAGGCGTGATCCCGGAAGGCGGGTTGCTCTCTCAGCTCGGCCCGATGCCGGTGAGCGCGCTGCGGATTGAAGCTCCGGTCGCCGACGGTCTGACCCGCCTCGGACTGCACAAGATCGCCGACCTGACCGCTGTGCCCCGGGCACCACTGGCGCGCCGGTTCGGCGCGGAACTTCTTCGCCGTCTGGATCAGGCGCTCGGGACCCAGGCTGAACCCGTCGCTGCCGAGGCGGATGCCCTGCATTTCGGGGTGCGGATGACCCTGCCCGAGCCGATCGGGCTCACAGCCGATGTCATGGGGGTGCTCGACCGGCTGTTGATCCGGCTTTGCGACAAGCTGGCATCGGCCCAGATGGGGGCCCGGGCTGTCCGGCTGGAACTCATGCGCGTAGATCGTTCGGCTGCCGTGGTTAACGTCGGTATAGCTCGCGCAATGCGCGACCCGGTCCGGATCTCGGCCCTGTTCCTCAAGGGGGTGGATGAGGTGGATTCCGGCTTCGGGATCGACGGGCTGCGCCTCACCGCCACGGTGACCGAATCGCTGGCTCCCGAGCAGATCGGCAACGCGCAGGCGCGGGCCGAAGATGAGCTTTCTGACTTGATCTCGCGGATCGGCAATCGGCTGGGCTTCGATGCGGTGCAGCGTTTCCTTCCGGCAAGCAGCCGCATTCCAGAACGCAGCTTCCTGACCGTCCCGGCCGCCTATGCGGCAACAGAAGCGTTTCCGGCAAAGCGGCGCCCCCGCCGTCCCATCACTCTCTTTCCGGCGGAAGTCCTAGCTCAGGTCTCTGGTAGTCCGCCCGCCCGGTTCAGCTGGCGGCGGATGGGTTTCACCACCCTGCGGGCACATGGCCCGGAGCGGATCACCCCCGAATGGTGGTTTGACGACCCCGCCTGGCGTTCTGGCGTCCGCGACTATTGGCGGATCGAAACCAATGAGGGGCCCCGGCTTTGGCTCTTTCGCACCCCACAGTCGGGAGCTCGGGACTGGTATGCGCAGGGGGTATTCCTGTGATTCCTCACGCCGAGCTTTGCGTGACCTCGAACTTCACCTTTTTGCGCGGTGCTTCGCATCCCGAGGAGCTGGTAAAGCGGGCGGCCGAGCTTGGCCTCACGGCCATAGCCATCACCGACCGGAACTCGGTCGCCGGTGTGGTACGGGCGTTTTCGGCGCTGAAGGAACTGTCGCGGGTTGCGGAGGAAGCGGGGCAGGGATCGCCTTTGCCCCGGCTGATCCCAGGAGCGCGGCTCATGCTGACCGACAGCAAGGTGGAATGGGTGGCGCTGCCCACCGATCTGGCGGCCTGGTCACGGCTGACGCGGCTCTTGTCACTCGGCAAGCGGCGCGCCGAAAAGGGCAGCTGCCATATCGGCCTCGCCGATCTCGAGGAATGGGGTAGGGGGATGGTGCTGATCGCTCTGCCGCCCGATCCGCTGGAAGCGACCGGCTTCGAGCGGGATCTGCGTAGGATCGCCGCTCGCTTTGCCGGCCAGTGCTTCCTTGGTGCTGCACCCCGCTATGACGGGCAGGATCAGGAGCGGCTTGATCGTTTGGCCGAGATTTCGCAGGCGACCGGCCTGCCCAAAGTCGCTGTAGGCGATGTTCTGATGCACCGCTCGAACCGGCGGCCGCTCGCAGATGTCCTGACCTGCATCCGCGAGGGCTGCACCATCGACAGCATTGGCGACCGGAGGCTTGCCAATGGCGAGCACCGCCTCAAATCCGGCGAGGAACTCGCCCGTATCTTTCACCGTTATCCGGCTGCCCTGCGCCGGACCGTCGAGATCGCTGATCGCTGTGCCTTCCGCATGGACCAGTTGCGATACCAATACCCCGACGAGGCCCGGGACGGGGAGCCTGCTCAGTCCCGGCTTGAGCGACTGGCACGCGAAGGGCTGCATTGGCGCTATCCGGGCGGGCCGCCGCCAAAAATCGTCTCTCGTGTCGAGAAGGAGCTGCACCTGATCGCCGAGGTCGAATACGCCCCCTATTTCCTGACCGTCTACGACATCGTCAGTTTCGCGCGCTCGAAAGGCATCCTCTGTCAGGGCCGGGGATCGGCCGCGAACTCCGTCGTCTGCTACCTCTTGGGCATCACCGAGGTTCCGCCCGAGAGCATCACCCTGATCTTCGAGCGCTTCATTTCGAAAGAACGCGGCGAGCCGCCGGATATCGACGTGGATTTCGAACACGAGCGCCGCGAAGAGGTGATCCAGTGGATCTATGAGCGCTATACCCGCGAGCGCGCCGGCCTGACCGCTGTGGTGATCCATTTCCGCTCCCGCGCCGCGATCCGTGAGGTAGGCAAAGTCATGGGGCTTTCGCAGGACGTGATCGCCCGGCTCGCGGGGCAGATCTGGGGCTGGTCCTCCTCGGCACCCGGCGAGGACCGCTTGC
Organism: Pseudogemmobacter faecipullorum; assembly: GCF_020539525.1. Taxonomy (GTDB): domain Bacteria; phylum Pseudomonadota; class Alphaproteobacteria; order Rhodobacterales; family Rhodobacteraceae; genus Pseudogemmobacter; species Pseudogemmobacter faecipullorum. The sequence continues at coordinate 38,175 of NZ_JACDXX010000021.1, forward strand.
GCGAGGCAGGCCTCAGCCCCGAGGACAACCGTGTGGCCCTGGCCGTGAAGCTGATCGGCGAGATCATCGGCTTCCCTCGGCATTTGTCGCAGCATGTCGGCGGCTTTGTCATCACCCAAGGACGGCTCGACGAGCTCTGCCCCATCGAGAACGCCGCGATGGAGGACCGCACTGTTATCGAATGGGATAAGGACGATATCGACGCGCTTGGCCTGTTGAAGGTGGATATCCTCGCGCTTGGCATGCTGACAGCAATCCGCAAGGCCTTTGGCCTGATAGAGGATCACAGGGACGAGCAGCTGACGCTGGCAAACATCCCGCCCGAGGACGGCCGGGTCTATGACATGCTCTGCAAGGCAGATGCGATCGGGGTGTTTCAGGTCGAAAGCCGGGCGCAGCTCAACTTCCTGCCCCGGATGAAGCCTCGGAGATTCTACGATCTGGTTTGCGAGGTGGCCATCGTTCGCCCCGGGCCGATCCAGGGTGGCATGGTCCATCCGTTCATCAATCGTCGGCAGGGTAGGGAGAAGGTCGAGGATCTGGGTCCCGCCATGATGGAGGTGCTGGGCCGCACCTATGGCGTGCCGCTCTTCCAGGAGCAGGCGATGCAGATCGCCGTGGTCGCGGCAGGCTTCACGCCCGCCGAGGCCGACCGGCTGCGCCGATCGCTCGCAACTTTCAAGCGCATGGGCACCATCGGCGGTTTCCGGGATCGCTTTGTCGGTGGCATGCTGGAGCGCGGCTATGACGCGGAGTTCGCGGCGCGCTGCTTTGCCCAGATTGAGGGTTTCGGCAGCTATGGCTTCCCGGAAAGCCATGCCGCCAGCTTCGCCCGGCTGGTCTATGTCTCGGCCTGGCTGAAACGCCACCATCAGGCGATCTTCACCTGCGCGCTGCTGAATGCGCAGCCGATGGGCTTCTATGCGCCTGCCCAACTGGTGCGCGATGCGCGGGATCACGGCGTCGAGGTTCGGCCGGTTTCGGTCAATGACTCGGTCTGGGATTGCACCATTGAACCCCGGGCTGATGGCTCTCACGCTCTGCGGCTCGGCTTTCGCCAGGTAAAAGGAATGCGCGAGGAGGATGCGATCTGGATCAAGGCCGCGCGCGGCAACGGCTATCCAGATGTCGAAAGCGTCTGGCGCCGCGCAGGGCTGCGACCAGACGCACTGGATCGGCTGGCCGAGGCGGATGGCTTTGCCGGCCTTGGCCTCTCCCGGCGAGATGCGCTCTGGCAGGCCAAGGCCCTGAAGGCGCGGAAACCGCTGCCGCTGTTCGGACTGGATGGCGAAGGGGGGCATGAACCGCTGGTCGAGCTCCCCCGTATGACGCTCGGCCAGGAGATCATAGAAGACTATCTGGCTCTGCGCCTGTCGCTCCGCGCCCATCCTATAGAGATCCTGCGCCCTAACCTGCCGGAATGCCTGCCAGCGGCGTCAGTCCTTCAGGCGAAGGGCCGGATTCAACTCACAGGCCTGGTCATCACCCGGCAGCGTCCCGGCACGGCCTCTGGTGTGGTCTTCCTCACCCTTGAGGACGAAACTGGCACTGCGAATGTCGTGGTCTGGAAAAAGGTCTATGAGGCGTTCCGCGCCGCTGTGGTCGCCGGGCGGCTATTGCGGGTGACCGGCCGGATCGAGCGCGACGGTCAGGTCACCCATCTGATCGCTGAACGCATCGAGGATCTGTCAGCACGGCTTTCCACCATCGGGCACCAGCTGCGGATCGGGGCCGAGACGGAGAGGGCAGGGGAGACCGTCAGGCCGACCAGGACGGCGGGGAGGGCGCGGCACCCGAGGGAGCAGGCGAAGAAGCTGTTCTCGAGCCGGGATTTTCATTGAAGTCGCGCATCGTGTGCTGGCCATGTTCAGTGAAATGTCCTGAGCCAGAGCGTGCGAGGCATTGCCCTTTTCGGCCCAAAGCTGACGCTCGCGCCTACTGGATACCACATGGTAGGGTTCCCCGTAGCAGTCATTCGACAACACTGACCGATCCGGGTTAGACATTGCTCTATGCGCTTCTTCGCCAACGGTCCCTCTATCCCAGATGATCTTCTGATCGCGCGCGACGCGGGCGATGTCATCTTCTTCTGCGGCGCAGGCGTGTCCCGCCACCGCGCTGGTCTACCCGACTTTCTCAAGCTGGGCGGCGATGTCATCGATCTCCTCGGAGCCGGCGAGGAAAGCCTCGCCCGTAAGCTATTCCGCCGGATCAAGGAACTCGATCCGATCGACGGCGTGGGCGGACTCATTGCCACTGATCGCATCTTCAGCCTGCTCGAACGCGAGTTCGAGCAGCGAGATGTCCGGAATGCCGTCGCGCGCGCCATCAAGCCCCCGGGCGATCCAGACCTCAGCGCGCACCGGACCCTGATCGACCTGTCCCGGGGCCGCGACGGCACGGTCCGCTTGGTCACCACCAATTTCGACCTGCTGTTCGAGGCGGCAGCCCCCACCATAGACTGCTCCGGGCCACCGGACCTGCCCAATCCTCGCGGTGCTGGCTTTAGCGGGATTGTGCATCTCCACGGACGCGTGAATGCCGAATATTCAGGCCCGGGCGATGAAGAGTTCATTGTCTCCAGCGCCGACTTCGGTCGCGCCTATCTGTCCGACGGCTGGGCGACCCATTTTATGCAGTCGCTGCTTACGCGCTTTCAGATTGTCTTCGTCGGCTACGGTGCCGACGATCCGCCTATTCAGTATTTGCTGGAAGCGCTCAATCTCCACGCCGGCAATCGCAGCCGGCTGTTCGCATTCCAGCCAGGAAGCAATACCGACGATGCCGCGCTTTGGGAGCATCGCGGCGTGCGAGCGATCCCGTTCGACAATAGTCAGGGCTATGATCCGCTATGGGATAGTCTTGCGGCTTGGGCCGAGCGTGCGCGCGACGTCGATGGTTGGTACGCCAGTCTACTCGAATCCGCGTCTACGGGACCCGCTGCACTCGATCCGCATGTGCGCGGCCAAATCGCCCATGTGCTTTCGACCCGAGAGGGCGCCCGGCGCATCAGCACCGCCGACACGCCACTTCCGGCATCATGGTTGCTGGCGCTCGATCCGCGCCAGCGCTTCGATAAGCCGGCTCCCATCGATCCCTATGGCGAATCCAGCGAGCGGATCGATCCCTATGAGAGTCTGTCGCTCGACTTTGACACACCGCCGCAGCCGATCGACGAGGACGATGCCCTTCAAAAGCGCCATGTGCCCGAAGGCTCGTGGAGTGCGTTCGTGCCGACCCGCTTCGATCAGGAGGATGGGCAGGAAGCCGGCTTCGGCGCCTTCTGCGGCGGCCAAGCCAACCTAACCGGTCCGCTCAACACGCGCCTCGACCACCTCGGCATCTGGTTCCACCGCGTCGCTCATCAGCCTGTTGCCCTGTGGTGGGCGGCGGCACGTGGCCCCCTCCATCCGCGCATCGTCGCGATGATCGAAGCCTGGCTCCGTCAGGACCCGAGCCGCTGGCCGGATGACATTCGGCGCGGCTGGCGCTTCCTGTTCGAAAGTTGGTCCGATAGCCGGGTGGAACCCAATCAGGGCTATTTCGAGCTTGTCTCGCGGGTCGCACGCGAAGGCTGGTCGGAAGCGCGCGTGCGCGACTATGCGGCGCTGTTCCGGCCCCGGCTGCGGGTCGACCGCAAGTTCGACGTGCCGCATCCGCTTTCCTGGACCGACAGTAGCCGTCCGAGTCCGTTGGTCTCATATGATGTCGACTATCCGCATCCCTACGAGCTGTTGCCGATCCCCGACGAACGGCTCGCTTATGCGGTCACGCGCTTTCGCGAGAACCTCGACCTGGCACGTTCCCTTGAGGCCGAAATATCTGGCCACGACTATGTCTATATGCAGACGACACGGCCAGACGACGGCGGACCTCCGATCGCCCATGATAGCTATGGCATCACAGGCCCGATCGCGCTGTTCCTCCAACTGATGGAACGGTTGGTTGACTTTGCGCCCGAGCGTGCACTTAGCGAGATTGCCCAATGGCCCGGAGACGACCACTATATTTTTGGCCGCCTGCGCATTTGGGCTGCGAGCAATAGGATCGTCCCGGCAGCGGAAGCGGCGAACATCCTGCTCGGTTTCCCCGACAATTTATTCTGGGGCTCGGAGCATCAGCGCGACCTTCTTTATGCGATCCGCGACCGTTGGCCCGACTTCTCGGCCGAAGATCGAGCTCGATTCGAGCAACGCATCCTCACTACGGCTTTCCCTTGGGCGGAGAGCACCCCCGCTGGCAAGGCGCGCGTCGAGGCTCATCGTCGGCTCGATCGCCTGCATTGGCTGTCCCGCCAGGGACTGGTTTTCTCGTTCGACGTCGAGGCGGAAATGGCAGCGCTTCGTCCGATAGCGGAAACGTGGTCCGAGCGCTCTGGCGAGGAGGCGGCGAACTCGAATGCGCCGGTCGTCCGCAGCATCGACACTGATGCCAACCCGCGCGTGCTTGACCATGTGCCGATTGGTGAGATCCTAGACCGTGCCCGGCAAGCAGGCGAATCTGACTTCTTCGACAATGTCGGGCGCCGACCATTCATTGGCCTCGCAGAGGAGAAACCCGCCCGCGCGCTCGCAGCCCTCACCGATGCCGCGCGCAAGGGCGACGTCCCGCTCTCCTTCTGGTCTGCCTTCCTCCATGCCGAGAAGCGCAAGTCCGATCCCGCGCGGCTCGCACGGACAATCGGCGGTCGCCTCGCGTCCTTACAACCGGCCGAACTCAGCACCGTCGCCTATCCGGTGACCGAATGGCTGCATGGCCTAGGCGAGCGCCTTTTCGTCGAACTCGCAACTGTGCTGGAGCGCTTGTGGGCCCCCTTGATGGCCGCACTTCCTTTGCGCAATGACGACCGCAAGCACCGCGTCGACAGTAGTTGGGCGAACGACGCGTTGAACGCGCCGGCCGGCAAGCTCTCCAGCCTGCTCATGCAGGATCCGTCGACCAAGGGTCGCGAACTTGGCCAGGGTTTCCCCGAAGATTGGACGCGTCGTCAGGAGCAACTGCTTGCGCTGCCAAGCGACATGCGCCGCCACTCGCTCGTGATGCTGGGGTTTCAAATCAACTGGCTGTTCGCCATCGCGCCCGATTGGACCACGGCAAACCTGCTGACCGTGGTGAATGACGAGGGCGACGACGGCGACGCCCTATGGGATGGCATCCTTTGGGCGGCGCGAGTGCCGAGCCGGACGCTATACGAGCGCCTGAAGCCGGGGCTTCTTTCGCGTGCGATGTCGCCCAAGCGGCGTCGCGCCGAAGCCAGTGTCATCAGTGGCTTCCTGCTGAGCGGCTGGGGCGGGAGTCTCGACGCCGATCCGCCCGAGCAACTCGTTACAAGTGCCGAGTTTCGCGAGATTCTCGTCGAGAGTGATGATGACCTGCGCGGGCAGATTCTGTGGCATCTGGAGCGTTGGTCGACGGAGCCGGAAGCCAAGTGGCGCGCACGCCTGGTGCCATTCCTCACGGATGTCTGGCCGAGGCACCGGGCGATGCGGACGCCGGAAATGTCCGCCCGCCTCGTACATCTTGCTTTGGCGAGCGGCGACTTGTTTCCGCAGATTGTGGAAGTGATCCTGCCGCGATTGGTGCCTGTGCGGGGGGGAGTGCTGCGTGGACTGCAAGTCCACTCAGGGGCTGAAAACAATCTGGTGACGATCTATCCTGCCGTCATGCTCAACCTTCTCTGGGCGATCCTCGCCGAGGATGCGATGCTCTGGCCTTACAACACCGAGGAGGTTCTTGAAGCCCTCGCCGAGGCGCGCGAAACCCAGGCCGATCCCCGCCTGTCAGAACTGCGGCGCCGGCGTGCGGGCTGAGTGAATGGCGGAAATGCAGTCTCAATGCTTTAAGGTGGTCGACATTGAAACCGAGTGGCAGCTTTGTTCGCTGACCACCCGGGTGGACCCACTTCCTGAATGACGGCTTTCCGCCCATTTCGTTCGTGAAGGTCAAGACTGTGGGCGTCATGTTGAAGTGTTGCCTTGTTTCGCCGACCATCGCTTTTCAAGTAGAGCATGAGCCGCTGAGGCCCGCCCGCCAGTGTCAGCTTTCCTGATTGTTGTGGCGTCTTGAATTCTCGATGAGGCCCAAAAATACGAGCCTGATTTCTTCTGGCAGCGCAAAGTAGGCCTTCAGGAGCCGATGACGCTCGCCGAGGCGCTGCAAGGTCGAAAATTTTGACAGTTCCCCTGCATCCGCCTGTGAGGCCGCCATGTTGAGGATCGCTTGCGGGCCTACTTCAAGAACTTTGGCGATCTTCAGCAATCGGTGCGTTGAGAGGCTGTTTCGGCCAGCTTCGTGCTTTTGCAGCTGTTGATAGCTGATGCCGATTTCGGAGGCGACATCTGCCAGTGACAGGCCGCGCTTTTTCCGCAGCGTCTTCAGCCTCTCGCCGAGGCGTCTGTCGAAATCATCCAGATCACCGTCCAACTCGGTTTACCCTTTACCGGGCAGAAGCGAATGCTGCGGTACGCCCCCGCAATCGCTTCCTGACCCATGATCGGGGAGTTGGAAAACCGAACCTGTCCGGTCCCTATGACCTTTAGCACCGGAGCGCCTGGACATACGTCACAGGCTCCCCGACCGCATGGTCAAGGAATCGGCGCCGTTTCGGCCGACGCCAATACCGACAGGTTCAGGGGTTTCCACGCCCCGGGGACGACGCGTGGCGTCCCCAAGGGCAGTATATCGGTTTCAGGCGGTTAGGAGCAAGATGTTGCGTTGCTCGGTTCCAGAGCGCTCTGGTCAGGCGCCAGGGTCTTCGGTCGCGGGGGCAACTGGCGCATCAGGCCCATCGCCTCGCGCAGCTTTCGACCTGCAAGGTTCCAGTCGTGCCTGGGTTCATCCCAGCTTTGGGTCGAGGTGAGTTGTAGGTCCAGGTAGTCGCGGAACTCTTGTTCACCGACCCGGAGCTGGAATGAGTAGAGCCGATTGACGATTTCGCGCATCAATTCGCCCATCTCGTCATCGCTGATCCTGGAGACCTCCGACCATTGGAACTCCCGGCCGTTGGCATCGGTCACGATCACATCGGAATAGTCCCCGGTATGGCTGACGACGCCGGGACCCGCATGCAGGGTTTCAAGACAGGTATTGCGAACACAGATCAGCGCCATGGCCTTGGACATGACAGAGGCAATCTTGCGCTCAAGGTCGGTGGGCATGGCTTCCTCCTCTCGCAATGCGAGCGAGGGCCTGTCGTTCCCCGCCCTGTTGATCAGATCGCGAAATCTTCCAGCGACTTTCCGGAGGCCAGCGCGTCACCGATCCAGCCGGGTTTGCGCCCCCGGCCGGACCAGGTCAGTTCCGGGTTTTCTGGATGACGATATTTCGCTACCAAGGGAGAGCGTTTGCGCGCGGTTGCCGCATCGGCAAGTTCCTCGAACGAATAACCGAGTTCGCGGGCCAACTCATCGACCCTGGCGCGGGCCTCGGCTTTGCGGCGATCTTCAAAGGAGGTGATCGCCTTGGCGACTGACTTTTCCAGTTGTTTCAGTTCGCTTAGCGAAAGCGCGTCGAGGTTGATATCGGTCATCAAGGTCCCCTTTGTTCTTTAACATTGATAGGGCAGCGTGCAGTGATGGGCAATTTCCCATTCGGGGACATAGTCAGACATGGTTGCGTGCTCTA
>NZ_JACDXX010000022.1 GCF_020539525.1 Pseudogemmobacter faecipullorum
GCCGACGACGGCCAACCTCATCGGCGGCGAAAATCTCGATTGGTGAAACAACTGAAGCGCATGCCATAAGGCAATGCCTTAAGACCATTTGCTCAATCAGAGCAGACGGCCCTCACCGCAGGCTTACGCATGGACTGCGCAAAGCAACTTGCCGCAGGCTTGCTGAAGCAGGCTGCACACCACACCAGATTATGGCTATCTCAGGTCATAAGTCGCTTGCCGAAGTGACCCATTACACGGTCGCGGCAGGCCGAAGAGACCTCGCAGCGCAGGCAATGCTTGCGCTCGGGAGGAAATAAGGATGATTATGAACTGTCAAACCTAACAACACGGCTTGACAAACCGCTCTGTAAGCGGCTGACAAATATAGGATATTTTGATAAAATGGCGGACAGTGAGTCCGACAAATCCAGAATACAATCACATAAAATCATTTGTTATCAGATACTTAAGGAAAACTCGTATAGCTAAATGTATAGCAAAATGTATAACAATTCCTCTTGCGCCTTGAATCAACCTATGGGATTCTGTTCCGGTAGTATTCTTACGAGTTTCGCATGGGTATCATGTCCAGCCTCGCCCGCATTGCCGGGCGAGGCGTTTCCGAACAGAAGTCAATTCGCCTGACCGATCCGGCAGCCTTGCCGCTGTTCGGCATCGCCCCTTCCGCTTCGGGTGTAACTGTCACCGCCGCCAGTGCCATGCGCGTTCCTGCTGTGCGCCGGGCCGTGTCGCTGATTGCGGAATCCGTCGCCACTCTGCCGTTCAAGACCTATGCCGAGAGCAAGGACGCGGCGAAGGATCACCCGTCCTATTCGCTGGTGCATGACTGGGCCAATGACTGGACCAGCGCCGAGGAATTGCGCGAACTTCTGACCGCCGATGCGCTGCTGACCGGCCACGGCTTTGCGCAAGTGGTCCGCGTGGAAGGCCGTCCGGTCGAACTTCACCGCATGGACCCCGGCGCGGTCTCTATCGAATATGACGACTTTGGCGAACCGTCTTACCGGGTGCAGCTGAAGAACGGCGGCAATGCAGTTCTGGCGCACCATGATGTTTTGCATATCCAAGGCCTGCGGGGCGTCTCGCCTGTCGTGCTGGCCCGCGAGGCTATCGCGCTGGCGCTTGCTGCCGAGGGTCATCTGTCCGGCTTCTTCAAAAATGGCGGGCGACCCTCGGGCGTGATCCTTCATCCCAACAAGCTGGAAGCCGAGACCATGAAGAAACTGGCGACCAGCTGGTTTCAATCGCATGGCGGCGAACAGTCTGGCTCTACCGCCATTCTTGATGAGGGCATGACCTTCAAAGAGATTGCGGTGAAGCTGGCCGATGCCGAGTTTTCCGAGGTCCGGCGCGAACAGGTGCGCGAGATCGCCCGCGCCTTCAATGTGCCGCCTGCGCTGCTCTATGAACTGTCGCGTGGCACTTGGTCCAACTTTGAACAATCGCACCGCGACTTCCTGACCGGCACCCTGCGGCCTTGGATCGCGCGCTGGCAGGCCGCCTATACGCGGGTGCTTCTGGCACCCGAGGAACGCGGTGCCTTCTATATCGAAGCCACGCCCGACGATCTGCTGTCGGTGGAGTTCGCGGCCCGCGCCACGGCTTACAGCCAATACCGCGCCATGGGCGCCATGACCGCCAATGAGGTGCGCGCCGGTCTGAACCTGACCGCGCTGCCCGAGGGCAATGAGCTTTCCAACCCCTTCACCACCACGCCCGGCGCAGCCCCCGCACCGGACGCCCCCAAGGATTCCCAAGATGAATGACCAGATCAGCCACCGCGCTTTCTTTGGTGATGCCGAATATACCTTCACCCTGACCGACCCCATGCTGGCCGAGCTGGAACAGATCACCGGCCTTGGTGTCGGTGCGCTCTATTTCCAAATGCTCAATCTGGCCTATCCCGCCGAATATCTGCGCGAGATCATCCGCCTTGGCCTGATCGGCGGCGGCATGAACCCCGAGCAAGCCAAGCGCCTCTGCGATGCCTATGGCGTCAACCGCCCGCTGGCCGAGGTGCTGAGCCTCGCCTTTGAGATCATGGCGGCCCGCTGGGGTGCCAAGGCCGATGAAGCCCTGCCGGTGGCCGCATGAGCGACCGCATCGAGATCAAGGCCGCGCTGTCGGTCTCGGACGCTGGCGAGATCAGCGGCACCGCATGGCCCTTCGGCTCGCCTGACCGCGTGGGCGATGTGATCGAGAAAGGCGCGTTCACCGGCCCGGCCACGCTGCCCATGCTTTTTGCCCATGATCAGGCGCAGGTGATCGGCGTCTGGGATGAATTCGCAGAAACCGATACCGGCCTGACCGTCAAAGGCCGCCTGTTGGTGGATGAAGTTGAACGCGCCCGCGAGGTTCGCGCCATGGTCAAGGCGGGCGCGGTCTCGGGCTTGTCCATCGGTTTCGTCACCAAAGACGCAAAGCGCCACGCCAAGGGCCGCACGATCAGCGCCCTTGAACTGCATGAAATCAGCATTGTTGCGGTCCCGGCCCATCCGGGTGCGCAGATCACCTCTGTTAAATCTGTATCGAGTGAAAAGGATACCCTCTTGGAAAACCAAGAAACCCAAACCCCGGCCAATGCGCCGGAAATCGACCAAAAGGCCCTGAACGCGGTTCTGTCGCGTCTCGACAAGCTGGAAGCCAAAGGCCAGCGTCTGGGCGCACCTGCCATTGTGCAGGGCGATGCCGACAAGAAGGCTTTCGTCAGCTTCCTGCAATCGGGCCAGATCGACCAAAAGGCCCTGACGGTTGCCGCCGATGCTCCGGCCTATGTTCTGGCCCCGGAAGAAACCTCGGGCGAGTTCATCCGCAATCTGGTCGAGTTCAGCCCGATCCGCGCGATTGCCGATGTAAGGACCACCGCCAGCCATACCATCCTGCTGCCCAAACGCACCGGCATCACCAATGCCGTCTGGGTGGGAGAGACCACGGCCCGCACCGCCTCGGAACCGACCTTTGACCAGTCTGAGATCACGGTGAAGGAACTGGCGACCTATGTGGACCTGTCGCTGCGGATGCTGGAGGACTCGGGCAACGTGGAGGCAGAGGTTCGCCTTGCGCTGGCCGAAGACTTTGGCGCGAAAGAGGCCACGGCCTTTGTGAACGGCACCGCTGCGACCGAGCCGGCCGGCTTCATGACCGCTGCGGGCATTGCCGAGGTTGCCAACGGCCACGCCACCAACCTCTCGGCTGATGCGCTGATCAACCTGTTCTATGCGATGCCCGCCACCTACCGGAACCGCGGCTCCTGGGTGATGAACGGCACCACGCTGGCGACCGTGCGCAAGCTGAAAGACGGCAACGGCAACTACCTCTGGCAGCCGAGCTATCAGGCGGGCCAGCCGGAAACCATCCTCGGGCGTCCGGTCGTGGAAGCTCTGGATATGCCGAATGTGGTGGCCGCTGCCGCGCCGATTATCTTCGGCGACTTCAAAGCGGGCTATCGCATCTATGACCGCGTGGCGCTAGATGTGATGCCTGACCTGCTGACGCAGCGTATCACCGGCCTTGCGCGCTTCCATGCGCGGCGCCGCGTTGGGGCAGGGGTCGTGCGCACCGATGTCTTCCGCAAGCTGAAGATGGCCGCGTAAGCCATGGCGAAGGCGCTGCGACCTGTAACGGAAGTCCTACTGCAAATCGGCGTTCATGCCGTGACGCTGCGGGCATCCTTGCAGGTGGCGGTCGCCCTTGAAGCTCTGCCGGGCGGTATCGCATCCCTCTGGGATGGGATCGCCCGCCAGAAGATCACCGCGCTGCATTCGGTCATTCGTGCTGGTGCGACCGATCGGCAGGAAGCGGAAAAGCTTCTGGCCTATGCTGCAGGCCTTCCGCTTGTGCAGTTTCTTGGTCCAGCACAGGCGGCCTGCCTCGCCCTTCTGGCGTCCATCCTTGCGCCAGCCGAGGGCGAGGCAAGCCCTTCACCAGCCCGACAAGCCGAGCGCATGACCCTGGCCCGGTTCTTCACCGAACTGTTCAGTCAGGCAACAAGCTGGCTGCGCTGGCCCCCCTCGGAAGTCTGGAACGCCAGTGTGGCCGAGATCGTCACCGCGCTAGAGGCCCGCGCCGAGCGTGAACTGCGCCAAGCTGGCATCCCATCAGACAAAGCCGGAGGCGCAGAAGTATATTCCAAAGAACGCCTGCGCCAGATTGATGAACAGGGGTTCGATCCCGAATTTGACCGGGCCGGACTGGCCCGCCTGAGAGCTATGTGAAATGCGCACTATTCACCTTTACGGCAACCTTGGAAAATCCTTTGGTCATCGCCACGACTTCGCGGTTGAGACCGTCCCCGAGGCCATTCAGGCCTTGCGGGCAAATTTCTCGAACTTCGCCAACTTCATCCGCGAAGGATTCTATCGCGTTGTCGTGGGTAAGACCCAGAAGAACGGCATGGAGCTTGGCGAAGATGATCTGCCCGGTTTCAAACTCGGCAAGCAAGACCTGCACATCGTCCCGGTGCTGAAAGGTTCCAAGCGCGGCGGTATCGGCAAGATCATCGCGGGTATCGCTCTGATTGGCCTTTCTGCTTTCGGTGGCGCTGCCCTGGCTGCGCCGCTGTTTGCAGGCGGCACTATGTCAATGGCTTCGGTTGCAGGCTCATTAGGCACGGGCCTTTTGCTGACCGGCGTGGCCTCGCTGCTTGCGCCGCAACAAAAGGTTGAGAGCGAAGATCAGAACTTCACCTCATCCGGTCCTGTCAACACCACCCGCGAAGGCGGGATCATTCCGATCGTATACGGCGAAGTCATCTGCGGCGGCACCATGATCAACGGCATTCTGACCACCAAGGTGGGTCCGAAGGGCAAGCAAAAGCAACCCTTGAACATCAATACGCTGTTCGGTTCGTTCGTTGGCAACGCGACAGACGAGAAGAAATCCAATGACACCAGCAGTGGCTCCAACCCTCTGCTTCCGCTTTTCAGCCGCGAAGAGCGTTAATGCCTGCACCACCGCGCCTTTGTTCCTGCGGTGCCATTGTGGCCGCTGGCAGCCTCTGTGCCTGCCAGCGTGACCGTATCCGCGCCCGAGGCCGTCGCCATGATGCCCAGCGACCAAACAGCCGCCAGCGCGGCTATACGCGCGAATGGGAGGCACTGCGGGCCGAGTTCCTGCGCCTGCACCTGACCTGTGCTTTCTGCGGCGGTGAGGCCGAAGTGGTGGACCATATCAAGCGCCACCACGGCGACCGCGCACTGGTGATGAACTGGAACAACCTGCAGGCGCTGTGCAAGCGCTGCCATGATTCCGAGAAGCAGCGGCAAGAGCGGGCCAATGTCGGAACGTGAACAGTCTCACTGAGCCAGCGAATGCCCAAACTCCAAGCAATCAAAAAGAAGCAAGTCTTGTCAGTAGTGAACGATGCCGCTGCGCCCATTCTTGAGCGTGAAGGTGATCGAGCTTTGGCCTGCTTGCACATAGCCGCGGCGCAGGTGCGGCACGGTGATCAGAGCGTAGCCGGTCTGGCCGTTATCGCAGGCGAGCGGCAGGCGCGCTGTGGTGGTGTAGGGCGTGTTCAGGTGCTTGTTCCAGTCGAGGGTCGTCTTGCAGCTCCAGCCCTCCGGGGAGATCAGCGTGAAATCCTCAAGGAAGCCTGGATGCACGACGCGCTGAATCACGACTGGCGCGCCATCAGACATCTTACCCGTCATCCCGGTGGGCTGCGAACAGGCTGCAATAAGTAAAAGCGGGATGAGGGCAAGTTTCTTCAATTATCTCTCCTAAGGCTGACCCTTAGATATGAAAGTTTATCACCCATTGCAATCTACGCGCCTATGAGGCCGAAGGGGTGAGTATGTGTATATTTTTCAGCGGTGTGCGAAATGGGCGGGCCAATGTCGGAGCGTGAGCTTTGGCAGGAAGTGCTTCTGTGTGCGATCAATGACGCCCTGAACGCCCCCACGACAAGCGCAGGCGAGTCCCGGCGCATCCAACAGGCCCATGAAGCTCGAGCCTACCTGACGACCCCTAGCGATGATCTGGCCGAGGTGTGCAGCCTTGCTGGCATTGATATGGATGCGCTGCTTGATCGGATGCAGAAGCGTCTGGCCGATGCCCACCCGCTGCCGCCTCGGCCAAAGCTGCCACCGGCCAGAATCCAACCGACCCGAACACGAAACAGGCGGTTGGAATACGATGGGGAAGCGCTGACCGTCAGGGAGTGGTCAGAGCGCACAGGCATTTCAGCCGGTGCGATACATGCGAGATTGCGCACTGGCTGGACGGTATCGGATGCGCTGACGGTTGCGCCCGATGAATCGCATAAGCGCCGAGGCCAGATGAACTCCAAGACCATCACACATGAGGGAGAAGCACGGACTTACCGGCAATAGGTTGAGTGCACCGGCGTGAACTGGTTCACCATCTGCAATGGGGTGGATAAGGGCAGGTCGGTGGATGAGGTGCTCCGCCCCGACGATCTGCGGGGCGCGTATATGAAGGGATATGCAGATCCGCGTTAAATCAAGTCGTCAATGACAGTTCGTTTTCTTACGTCCAGAGAAATCGGATCGGTGCCGATAACGACATCCAATGCTCTCAGCTCATCCAGCGAGTAGTCGAAGCTTGCGATATTGCCACAGAAGTGATTTTTCAGGGTCGCAACCATTACCTTCTTAGGCCCCCAAAATGTTCGGTTCTTCATGGTCATCAGTATTCGTCTCGCACCTACATCTACCTTGCTTCTCTTCGAAAGACCTATAATGGACTTTTCCATCCCTTCAAGAGCGGTATTGTGATGGTCAATTCCAAAGTAGTGACTATGCGTATGCTGGATATTTGAGACGTTCGATGTCCCAATCATTACCACCTCTTTGTTCTCATCCTCAGGAAACTCAGATTCATATCTAAGGTAAGCCTCGGTTGCTGCATCCGAATCCCTGCTGACCATTTCCCAAGTAACGAAGTTTCCGTCTGTCCAGTCAAAAACCAAGATCCAGTTATTAAAATGGCCGGCCTTACTTTTTTCCATCTGACTCATGGACAATATGACATTCTCATTTATGAAGCCAGAGATCTGCCCTTTACGTGATGCAGAGTTTATTATCGCCTCCGCCATTTCCCTCTTCTCCTGGAGGGTTAATTCCATCTTTGTCGGTATTTGGCGGCTAACTTCCACTTCGTGAAGACAGTTTGAAAACTCCTTGAAGTAATCTATGACAAGCGGATCTCCTTCTTTTTCTTTGAGGCGAAATCCATAAATTACAGATGTTCTTTCGATACTTTCCGACCAGTAGTGCTGGATTTTACTACGTATCTGGAGTTCCAACATTTTGCCGGACACTTCTAATATTATATGCAGGGCGCGATAGCCGGTATCATCTCTTCCCGCTTCCCTGTAGTCGGTTACTCGCGCTACCTTTGCGAAATTGCTGTCATTAAGTTTACCGGATATGAAGTCAAAAAGTTTATTAACATCATTGTTGTCATCAACAATGATCCTGCATCCGCCGATATCCTGCAGTTGAGTAAGTCTAACGCTAAATCTGTTAAGTTTTCGTAATATCTGAGGCTTTCTTTTAAGCCTTTGAGCTATATAGTAGTCGCCACCCCTCTCTTGCAGCCATCCTTGAAGCTCAAGAGTTAGTTTCGTCAGGGGATCCAAGTGCTTCTTTCGATATTCATCGAAAACCCCCTCGAGTTCAAGCATTTCCTCATCATAGTCACGATTTGAATCGCTAAGGTATCGTCCGGCTTTATCAATTTTAGTCTTTGATGTCATTTTCAAATTCACCCAGTTTTGGGTAAGATAGTCGTAAACCTGTCGGGAGAGTCAAATGCTATTCGTGCTGTCGAGGTGCGGGTAAGAAATGATATGCGGGGGGGGGGGTATCTCTCAATTTCCACTCTATTCAGGGAACCGGCGTGTGGTGCTGCGCGCAAGATACGCCGGAATATAACTTTTTCAGGATTCACACGCTGCGCGGGTAATGTTACATTATAACAGTTAGTGCTGTTGTGAGTGTTCCATGTCCGTTCCCTTGCCCCTCATCCGGGCGCACCTGAATCTTGACGACGACCGCGACCCAGATCTGCTGAGCCACTATGCCAACGTGGCGGCGCTCTGGGTCGCGGCCTATACCGGGCAACCCTTCACCGCTGACAACGCGCTGATGGTGCAGGCAGCCCTCCTGCTGGTGGCGCACCAGTATGAGAGCCGCGAGGGCGTGACCTTTGCCAGTCCCTATCAACTCCCCTTCGGCGTCCATGACCTGCTGTCGCCGCTGAAAGAGCGCGTAACCGGCTACCAGCCCGACACGGTGGCCCCGTAATGGCCCGCTATGTCCAAGGGGCCGATGCGCTTAAACGCAAGCTGGCGGCGCTTCCGGCTGCTGTGGCTGCCGCCCTGAACCCTGCCTTGAAGAAATCTGCCGAGGAAATCGCAGCCGATGCCCGCGCCTTGGCAGAGGCTTCACGGCGCACGGGCAGCCTTGCGGATTCGATTGATGCCACCGGCCCCGGTGAAACCACGCCCGCCTATGCTGCCGATGGTGGCAAGCGCACCGCCGAGGATGGGCAGGCATTCGTCACGGCAGGCAGCCCCGAGGCCCGGCATGGCCATCTGGTGGAGTTCGGCACCGAGGAACGCCACCACAAAGACGGCACCAGCACCGGCACCATGCCCGCTGAGCCGTTCCTGCTGCCCGCGTGGCGGCTGAATATGACCCGCGTGAAGAACCGCCTGCGCCGTGTGATCCGCGCCGAGGCCAAAAAGGTGGCGCAGCAATGACCGATCCGAGTCTGTCGCTTCAAACCCTGATCGGTGATCTGCTTGCAGCCGATCCGAAGATCACCGGGCATGTGGACCCGGTGAATATCCGGGCCGGTGCCATTCGCCCCGACAATCTGCCTGCAATTGTGCTGGCACCCGCACGGGTGGCCTTTCTGGGCCATGCCTCGGGCGGCCATGTCGTGGCCGAGGTCCGCATGATGCTGCACCTCTGGGCCGTGGAGGATGGCAGCACGGTTGCGCAGGCCGTTGCGGGTGCCGCGATGCTGGCCCTGATGGATGCGCCCCGGTCCGATGGCTTTGCCATTGATGACTGGCAGCGCCCGGAACTGGTGTGGATGCGCGACCCTGCACCCGAGCGCAGTTACACCCATGGCACCATCGCTCTGCGGGCGGTGCTGCGGTGGAGGGCTGAATGATGCGGGCCGGAAAACTGCAACATCGGATCGAGCTGCAACGCCTTTCTGAAAGCCTCGGACCGAACCGGCAGGCGGTGCAGACCTGGACCACCTATGCCAGCGGCAAGGCCGAGCTGCGCCAGTCGGGCCTGTCCGAGTTCCTGACCACCTTCGGCGAAGGCATGAGCAATAACGCGGTGTTCCTGCTGCGCTGGCTGCCCGGCGTGGCCGTGTCTGATCGCATCCTGCATGGCGGGAAGGTCTGGAACATCGTCGCCATTGCCGAAATCGGGCGGCGCAAAGGCATCGAGCTTCGGGCGGTGGCAGCATGAGCAAGCACCTGCGCGGCGTGAAGCCCGCACCCGCTGTCGATGCCGAGGCCCTGACCAAAGCACCGCCTGCACCGGCTTGGCTGACCAGCCACGCCAAGGCCGAGTGGCGGCGCATCATGCCGCAACTGATCGCCCGGCAGATGATCACGCGGGCCGATCTGGCAGGCATCGAGAACTATTGCGTGGCGGCGGGCGCGGTTCGCCAGATCGCGGATATTCTTGCGTTGAACCCGGTGCCTGACCTGAAGCTGGCAGGGTTGCAAATCCGCTATGCGCAAACAGCCCGCCAGCTTGCCGCTGAATATGGCCTGACCCCGACTAGCCGGGCGCGGATGGGGGCTGCCCCTGAAGCCGAGGATGACACCGACAACCCGCTGGCGGTGGCATGATGGCAGGTAGCACCTTCCCGGCGTGGGTATTTGATAATTCGCCCATCCCTGACCCTCTCGAGCATGGAGAGCGGGCGGTTCAGTTTCTGAGGCTTCTGCGGCATCCGAACAGCAAGGCGAAGGGTCGCGGCTTTCAGCTCTACCCTTGGCAGGAGCGGATTGTGCGCATGATCTATGGGCCTCGCAACCCTGACGGCAGCCGGATCGTGAAGACCGTTATGCTGTTGCTGCCTCGGGGCAACCGCAAGACCAGTTTGGCCGCTGCCTTGGCGTTGCTGCACTTGTTCGGCCCGGAATCCCGCGCTGCCGGGCAGGTGCTCTTTGCCGCCTGTGACCGCGAACAGGCGTCCATCGGTTTCCGTGAGGCCGCCAATATCATCCGCGAAGATCGCCGCCTGCTGGATGCGGTCAAAATCCGCGATGCCTTCAACAGCAAGAAACAGATCACCTATCTGCGGAACGGCACCACGCTGACCGCGCTGGCCTCGGATGGCGGCGCAGCGCATGGCCTGACCCCGAGCTTCACCCTGATTGATGAGATCCACGCCTGGAAAGGCCGCGACCTCTGGGAAGCGATCAAATCAGGTCAGGCTAAGACCGACGACACGCTGATGGTCATCGCCACCACGGCGGGGCGCGGTGCTGAGGGGCTGGCGGCTGATCAGTTCAATTACGCGGTGCAGGTGGCAAAGGGCGAGATCGTCAACCCCGAGTATCTGCCTGTGCTGTTCATGGCGGAACCGGATGACGATTGGCGGGATGAACAGGTTTGGTGCAAGGTGAACCCCGGCTTGCCCTTTGGCTTCCCCTCACTCTCGGGCCTGCGGGCGCTGGCGAAAGAGGCCGAGGGCAACCCGTCCGAGCTTGCCAGCTTCCGGCAATTCAACCTGAACATCTGGCAGGCCAACAGCCGTGACCCGCTGTTTGATCTGCCGACCTATGACGCCCGCAAGCTCGATGATGATCCTGCCGACCTTGAAGCACTTCCGGCCTATATCGGCGTGGACCTGTCGCAGACCGGCGACTTGACTGCCGTAGCGATTGCCTTCCGGCACCCGGATGGGCAGATCACCTTGCGCAATACCTGCTTTGTGCCGGGTGCCGATCTGGAAAGCCGCGCGCACCGCGACCGCGCGCCTTACCAGCAATGGGCTGACCGTGACCTGATCCAGCTTTGCCCCGGTGGCGTGATCGACCAGCGCCAAGTTGAAGACCATATCCGCGAACTTTGCGGCACCTATGACGTGCAAGAGATCGCGGTGGACCCCGCGCTGGCCCGCGTCTTGTCGCAGAACCTGTCCGATGATGGCCTGCCGGTGTTCACCCATCCGCAAAGTGCGGTGATCATGTCCGAAGCCACCGGAAATCTGGTGCGCGTGGTGAATGGCGAGATGATCCGGCATGACGGCGACCCTGTGCTGCGCCAGCATTTTGACAATGTGGCCGTGAGCCAGAACCCGCAATCCGGCTTGGTGCGGATGCACAAGCAGCGCAGCAATGGCCGCATTGATGCCGCCGTTGCATCGGCCATGGCAGTGTCGCGCGCCGTGACCGCCCACAACAAGAAATCCCGCTATGATGACCCGGATGTTCTGGGCCTGACCACGATTTAAAAGGTAACTGAGTATGTCCGACGCCGATATGATGGGCTTGATCATCAAGCTGGAGGCGCAGACGCGCAATCTTCAGCGCGACTTTGCCCGCGCCAATTCCATCCAGGCCCGCGCTGCGCGGCAGATGGAGGCCAAAGCGAAGCAATCCGCCGACAACATCGCCAGAACCTATGAGGGGCTGGGCGGGCGTATCGGCAATGCCTTCAGGAATATCAGCTTGCCGCAGGTGGCGGGGATGCTGGGTATGGGTGCAGGCATCGGCGTGGCCGGTGCTGTCGGCGCTGTGCGCAACCTCACCAAAGAGATGGCAGAGCTGTCCAATGAGGCGAAGCGCGCCGGGATCGGCCTTGAAGCGTTTCAGGAGTGGAAGTTCGTCGCCGAGCAGAACCGCATCGGTATCGACGCCCTGACAGATGGTTTCAAAGAGCTGCATATCCGGGCGGGCGAGTTCTTCCTTGATGGGACTGGGGCCGGTGCGGAAGCCTTCAAGAAGCTGGGCTATTCCGCCGAGGAACTGAAAGGGAAGCTGAAAGACCCCTCAAACCTGATGGTGGAAATCCTCGAGCGGTTGTCTCAACTGGATCAGGCCAGCCAGTCCTTCCTTCTTGAAGAAATCTTTGGCGGGGCCGGTGGCGAACAGTTCTCTGCCCTTCTGGGCCAGGGTGAGGCAGCCCTGCGCCAGACCATCCAGCGCGCCCATGAGACCGGCGCGGTGCTGGATGAGGAACTGATCCGCAAGGCCGCCGAGGTTGACGCTAAATGGCTTGCCATGACGGCAACCGCGTCCAACTGGGCAAAGGCTACAATTATCGGGCTTGTCGCCACCGGAGCCGAGCTGGTGGACCTGCGGGCCAGGATGGATGAGCTGTTCCCGGATGAGGCCGCAGGGCGGGCTGTGCTGGGTGATGGCGTCTATGACGCTCTGGCGCAGGACCGTGACGCGCTTGAAGCTGTCTCGCATGATGTGGAGGCGCTGCGGGCGCAATACGACTCTCTGGGACATGAGGCGATTGGGACCGCCAGCCAGATGAGCGCGCTTGCCGATCAGCTCGACGCCATGGGCATGGCAGATCAGGCGGCTATTATCCGCAGCTATGCGGAGGGGCTGCGCGAGGTGGCGCGGGACTATGCACAGGGCGCAATCACCGCCGATGAGTTCGCAGAGAAGATTCAGGCGGTGCAGCGTGATGCAGAGACCGCTTTCACGGCTCTGCAGGACGTAGACGGCGTATCCTTCACCCGCGCCATTGCTGAAATGCAGCGCATGGGCGGTGTCATGACTGGCCTGATCGGTCTGGCAAGGACGCTGCGCGGCTCACTGCCCGGCGCAGCATCGCCCACTGACCCCGCCACGCCAATTGTCGGCACTGTCGACAGCCTGATGCCGCCGAACCCGGCCACCTATGTTGCCGCCAGCCCGCGCCCCAATGCCCGCCCGGATGGCTGGGAAGCAGATATGGATGGCGATGGTGTTCCGGACGCGCTGCAGGAAAGCAGCAAAAGCAAGGGCGGTGGCGGTGCTACCGCAAGTGATGAATTCGCCCGCGTTGTCCAGGGGCTGAACCAGAAGCGGATCGCTCTGGAGGCCGAGGCGGTGGCGCTTGTCGCGGCCCGGGAAGCCGGGACCGGATATGCTGATGCGATTGAACTGGCCCGCACCCGCGCCGAGCTGCTGAACGCGGCGCAACAGGCCGGGAAGCAAATCACGCCCGCCCTGACCGCCGAGATTGACCGGCTGGCACAGGCCCATGTGGCGGCTGGCAATGCAGCCCAGAAGGCAGCCGATGATCTGCAGGCGGTGGAGGATCGCGGCAAGAAAGGTGCTGATGCGCTGTCGGACGTGTTTACCAGCGTCCTGACCGGGGCTGCCTCTGCCGAGGAAGCACTGGCCGGTCTGCTGATGGAAATCGCTAAGGCGCAATTGAACAAGATGTTCGTGAACATGTTCACGGGCGGGGCCGGTGGTGGCATCGGTGAGTTCGTCGGCGGGCTGCTGGGCTTTGCCGATGGCGGATTCACCGGGCCGGGCGGGAAATACGAACCGGCGGGCGTGGTCCACAAGGGGGAGTATGTGTTCTCGAAAGAGACGGTGCAGCGCCTCGGGGCTGCGAACCTCGACAGACTCCACCAGAGCGCCCGCAAGGGCTATGCAAGCGGCGGGCTGGTCGGTGACGCCGGAAAGATCGCACAGGCTGCCAGCGCGCGTTCTGTGGACTCTGCGAGGGCATCCGCACCGCAGATCACGATCAGCGCCCCGGTGACGGTGAATGCCAGCGGTGGAACGCCCGAAGCAAATGCCGATCTGGCGGCACAGGTCGCAAAGCAATCCGAGGCCATGTTCCGGGCGCTGGTGCAGAACGAGATCGTCAAGCAAATGCGACCGGGCGGCATGTTGCGCTGAGACTCACGGAGAGGGCGCAGGAGCGCCCCTGTGGTGCCGGGTGCGGGTGTGAGCGAAAAGAGGGGTCACGCGCCTGTGCGACCCCTCTCTGAGTCTCTGCGGGCCTGTAGGTATGGAGCCGGGGCGCGGGGCTTATCATCCCGAGGGAAGGAGAGCGGGCGCAGCCCGCGATACGACCGGGAGAGGGTGTGTCAGATTTCCTGTCCACGCTTCCGTAAAGAATAAGATACTTAATAAAAGAGTAACTATACATATACGGAGACATGGACAGGAAATCTGACGCTCCCATCCTCAAACCCGCCTCGGGATTACAAAGCTTGCGCCAAAACTCGGACAGGAAATCTGACGCGAGTGATTAAGTGTCGGGATGCTACTTGAACATAGGAACACCAGTGCCTATATATGGGCGGTGAGCAATCTATCAAATGGTGTCGTAAATGTCCTTTAATCTCAAGCTGCCGGATGAACGCGGCAAGCAACTGCAACTGATCGCCGAAAACGAGGGGAAAACTGTTGTTGATGTGATCACTGATTTCATCCGGTCCAAAGTCGCGGCGGGCGTGATCCCTGCCGATCTGCCCTTTGCTGACACCAAAAAGACTCCCGACGGCGTGGCAGTGGTGCTGCCGGGGTTCTCCGGCGAGGTTCCGGTTCAAGAAGTGCCAGCCTTGGCCGATGTCCTGCGCGATGCTGCAGAAAAACTGACCCCAGCCGATATTGAGCGAAAGCACCGGCTCATTGAGGGCATGGCCGCGCTGACCGGCATCAAGGTGAAGCGCATGGCGCAGGGTGTGAAACTGATTTCACCGATCACCGGCCAAGAGTATCCGCTCGCTTTTGGCGTCGCCGCTGATCTTGCGGACCAAATCGAGCGCGCCGCAGAATAGAGAAAGGGCCAGCGCGCCAACGCTGACCCTTTCGGAAGTCCAAATCCAAGGCTGAATCTATGTCCAATCCGACGGATACACAAGCGCTGCATGCCGCGCTCATGGTTGAAATGTCTGGCACGAAGCCGGGGTCTAGCAAGAAGGCGACTCCTGAGAGCAAGGCACGCCTGCGCGCAATCTTGGCTGATCTTGAGAGCAAGGCCCAGGTGGACGCGCAGTCTAAGGCGCATAGCAAAGCGGTTTCCAATGACGGAGCCGATAGCGTTAAATTCCATCGCGATTATCAAAAGTATGGTGAGCCGTCCGGTTTGACCTTGGCTGAATTTGCCGACGTCTGGAAGCTGCGGCAGAAAGTCGTGATGTATTACAACCGGCAAGGCCGGGAAGTATTCAAATCGGCATACAGCCTTTGGAAAGACGCCACGAGGCAGCGGCTGAAGCGTCCGCCGCGCAAGAATGCGGATCTGTCTGGCATGAATGCTGATGAGAAGCGTCTGCATCGGCGCCCACAGAATGCCAAGTCGCAGCGAAAGTTGCGCGCCGAGAAAAGGGCGCATGAGGAACTTCGCGCTGGAGCCGCGCGCCTGCTGACCGATGATGAACTGCTATACATCGCAGAGGCAGAGGCTGCACCGAAAGAGGTGGATCAATACTTGGCTTCGCTCGGTGCGGCCGAGGCAGCCGAGTGAAAGTAGGTCGCAGCTATCTAGCTATCTAGCTATCTAGCTATCTAGCTACCTAACTAATTGAAAATATTTATAAATTAACAAAATGTGCTTGCGGTCTGTTTGGCGTTCGGCCTAGATTCCTGTCATTGAAGCAAACTTGGAATGCCACGACATGCCGACCTTTCTCTCGACCGAAACCTACCACCGCCTGCTGGCTGATCTGTCCGGCGCGTTCATGGCTGCGGCTACCAGCAGCGGCGCAGACCTGAACGACAAGCTGGCCGAGGCGCTGGCCTGTGCGGGCGTGCTGCCTGAGGCCTGCCGGGGGGATTTTGAGAATGTGGTAGGGATGGCCAAGGCCGCGTAACGCAGACTGACCACTACCAAAACGGGCTCACCACGCGCCCGTTTTTCTTTGGCCCTGATGCGACACACTGCCCGGACTGCCGTAAAGGTATGTAGCAGGTTGGCGCACCTGATGGTCTCAGAACCCATGAATGCGCTGCGATTAGTCGGTGAGTGCGCGGCGGCATTGCCAGAACCCCGACACGGCACGGCGGCTCTACTCCGAGCGGCGCGGTGCTGAGTAACCTTACTTATGCTGATGGGATGGGCGGACCTTTCGCCCATCCCGCCCAACCCCCTCAATGAACAGGTGATGCCGTGACCAGCATAGAATAATTGCGCCCGAGGCTGCCCTATGTCTGCCCATGTCACCCTTGCCGAACTACAAAAAATGCACCGCATGGCTGCCGCGCTTGTTGTGGCCGATCCCGTCTATCTGCCGGTGTTCGAGCGCATCGAGCAGGAACTTGCGGCCTATGAGGCCAAAGACGATGCCGTTAGCCGCGCCCGCGCCATTTCAGCACGTTACAGAGCGGCAGCTTGAAGAAGCTGCTGTTTGTGTTCCAGCGTGGCACCATCCCCATAGCGTTCACGGTTCAGCCGATGGCCGAACAGATCGCGCCTGATCCGATCATCAATCCCGGCAGCAAGCATCCGATCTTCAAAAGCATGGCGCAGTGAGTAAAGCGTGTGGTCCGGGCTTTCCATCAAACCGTTCTCACGCAAGAACTTGTTGATAGTGGCCGAAAGGCTGGCGCTGCTTTCCCGATATCGCGGGAACCCCTCGGGAAACGCCCGCAAGGCATCCAGCGATATGCCAAGCAAGGGAATGGTGCGCTTGGCATACTTGCTCTTCACCTGCCGTCCTTCCGGCTCGATCGATATATGCGGCACGTTGTGTGCCAGCCGGATGGTGTTGGCAGATAGCGCCGCGAGTTCCGAGGGGCGGCAGCCAGTGTTCACCATCACCAGCAAAATCGCCCTGGCTTCGGGGTTCAGCCCGTCCAGCGCACCCGGCGCGGCCAACTTCTCTGTGATCCATTTGGCCGAGAACGGCGGGCGAACCTTTGCATCACCTTCTTTGAACGCCAGATCGGTGAGCGGCAGCACCAGCCCGAGGCGCTTCATCCGGTTCACGGTTTTCAGAGTGTCGCCAAGGTGGATCAGGTCTTTGTTCGCGCTGTTCGGGGTAAGGTCTTCCTCTTCCAGCCGTTCCATCCACCAGTTACGGAAATCCAGCATATCGTCGCCGGTAATATCCTTCATTGCCTTGTCACCTACTACTGCGACAAAGTTCTTAACAGCTTTGATTCTCGGATTTTTCCAGCGCCGGATCTGATCCTCTGACTTACCTAGGATCTTATCCTTGGCCAGCGTCCAATAGAGGTCCAGCGCCTTCGTGACGGTAAGGGGCGGCTCTTTCGCGCCACCAAGCAGCGCTGAGGCTTCCAGCAAGTCGGGGCTGTCGGGCCGATCCTTGAAGCCGGGAACCGCGGCAAACCTGTCGCGCAATTCTTCAACTGGGAGCTTGGCGACTTGATCGGCCCGCATGTATCGGAAGCCCCTAGCCTCTGCCAGATCACGGGCGGCGGCAAAGCGCTGATCAGCATCCGCGCTGTCACCAGCAAGCTTTGCTTCCCATGCCGCCAGCATCTGTTCCCATGTAGCGGCCTCTTTGGTTTTGGCAACCGAAGGGGAATCTGTGTGCAGACTGATCCAGACGAACTGGCGCGGCTCTACTGAGGCGTAACGCTTGGGAACCCGCTTATAGAGATAGAGGGTTCCTTTCACGGAACCGTTTCGCGTCTGAATTGCCATAGCCTTGCCCCGGATGTTCAAGGGCAAGTGTAACACAAAATGTAACGCAAAATGTATAGCAGATTTGAGGCACTATCGGCGCCAAAGAAGGCTAAACCATTTTAATTCAATGGGTTAACAACAATCACATATGTGTGAATGGCGGACAGTGAGGGATTCGAACCCTCGAGACGGTTCCCCGCCTACACACTTTCCAGGCGTGCGCCTTCGACCACTCGGCCAACTGTCCGTGCGGCGTTGTCTATACTCAGGCAGCGGGGGGCTTCAAGACCGATCTTCACTCAGCATGTTCTTTTCACATCAAAAAAGCTAAAGGAGAGCCCTGTTGGTTCCGCGCGGCCCTTTCAGATCTGAAAACCCCGCTCAGGCCCGGGGCGCAAATGGGCCGGCTGCGGCCCGAAAGTGGAGATCCGCTCGCCGCTGTGCCGGCAGCCTGCCCCACCGGGACCGCCCGGGTCCGGATGCCACGCCGCAGCGCCTGGCTGAACACCGGGGGAAGTCAGCGCTGAGACAGGGCGGGGCGAGACCCGCCCTGCCCCAGCAGCACAGAACGCCACCTTGCCTGCAGCACCGGCAAGCCCCGGCTTCAGAAACAGTCGCCGACCTCGCAACCACATCTGCCCCTTCAGTTCCTGTGACTGGCTCCTGTGACTGGTGCCTGCGCGCCGCCCTGAGCAGAAGCAAGCACGCTTCCCGATCCTGCCGACGAGCCGGGGCATGGGCATGGGCAACAGATGGCGCCCTGGTCCGTCGGAGCAAATGAGGGATGCGCGGTAAATCTTCCTGTCGCGTTGCAACCGCGCTCGGCCGGTTGCAAAGGTCATACCTGCTGCCGGACCTGCAAGGTGCGGGGCCATCTTTCAGATCAGGCGCGCAACCTGAGCAGGTTCCGCGGCTCCCTTTCCGCGGCCCCGCAACTGCCCCCTGGCTGCGCCTTGCGGCACAGCAGCCTGTCATCCCTGGCGCCAGCCCCGTCCCTCGCCCTAAGACCCTGGCCCGAACCACCGGCAGGCGCGCGCAGCAAGGCTGGCCGAGCAGCCTGCATCGCGCAACCGGCTGCTCTGCGCATCACCTGGCCCGGAATGGCCTGCTGCAGCCTCGCGGCACCGGAGAGATCTTCTCTCCCCCAAAACGCTGCTGCAGCAGCCCAGATACCTGCCCCCTGCCCGGCTGCCTCCCGCTGATCGGGGCTGCAATCCTGCTGCCACCCTTGACCCCGCCACGCAGATCCCGCTCTATCGCCGCCAGGATGACTTCAGAAAGATCCCTTTATGTTTTCGAAAACCGGCGATCCTGTAACCGAGCCGCAACCGCGCAGCGGCGGCACCAATGCAAGCCGCTCGGTGCTTGGCACTGATCTGAAGATCACCGGCGAGATCACCTCGACCGGCGCGCTTGAGGTTCTGGGCGAAATTGACGGCAATATCACCGCCGACAGCCTGACCATCGGTCCCCAGGGCCGGGTCTCGGGCTCGGTCACGGCCAAAAGCGTCGAAGTTACCGGCCAGCTCGAGGGTCGCGTGGAAAGTGCCAGCTTCACCCTGCGCGCCTCGGCCCAGGTCACGGCCGATGTCAGCTATGAAAAGCTGGTCATCGAAAGCGGTGCCACGATTGAGGGCCGTTTCTCGCGCCTCAAGGGCTGATCCCGCCCGAAGAGACCCGAAGCGAGCTGCCCCCCAGGGGCAGCCACACTGCGCCGGGGAAAGCCCGGCGCGCAGCAAAAGTCCGCTCAGAATCCGCCCTGCCGGCACAGCTCAGCTCAGAGTCTTTTTCCAGGGGCTGAGCGGTTTCTCAGTGCAGACCGATCTCGGCCAGGGCCCGCGCCATCTCGGGCGGCAGGGCCTCCTCGCGGGAGCTGCGCCCCTTTGGCAGATCGCGCGGCGCCTCTTCCGCTGTCAGATAGCGCCAGCCCTGAAACGGGCGCCGCGCCGCGCCCTCGGTGCGGATGATCTCGGGATCAAGCAGCAAAGCGCAGCGGCTGATGCCATCGCCGGTCTCAACCCGCTCCAGCCCGGTCAGGCGCTGGCGGCACAGCACCACCCCCCTGATCACCCAGTAAAGCGAGCCGCCGGCCAGCAGCTCCTGCTCGCGTTTGGGCCACATCCGGGTGACATGCACCGCCTGTCCCGCAGGCCAGGCTCCGGCATTCTGCTTTTGCCAGAGTTCCAGATCCTCGACGCTCTCGGCACCGACACACAGCTTCAGAAGGTTCACGAATCCCATGGGGCAATCATATCCCGCCGCTCTGCCGCCGCAAGCGGCCTGGCCGGATTGACCGTCACTGCCGCCGATCCTATTCTGCCTCTCCCGCAGCGCCCCGGCCCTGCCGCTCTGACTGCTGTCTGACTGCCCCTGCTGCGACCGGCCTGAGAAAGGGTCTCCGGATGCGTGATGCCAGTTCAGCCTTCCCCAATGCCATCTCAGAGCAGATCTGGGATATGAAATACCGGCTGAAATCGGCGGATGGCACGCCGCTGGAAGCCGGTGTTCGCGACAGCTGGGCCAGGGTGGCGCGCGCGCTCGCCGCGCCCGAGGCCGATCCCGCAGCACGCGAGGCCGAATTTACCGCCGCGCTGGAGGGGTTTCGCTTCCTGCCAGCCGGACGCATCCTTGCGGGCGCGGGCACCGGGCGCGGCGTGACGCTGTTTAACTGCTTTGTCATGGGCACCATTCCCGACAGTCTCGAGGGCATATTTCAGGCGCTGAAAGAGGCGGCGCTGACCATGCAGCAGGGTGGTGGCATCGGCTATGACTTCTCGACCATCCGGCCCAGAGGCGCGCTTGTGGCCTCGGTCGCGGCCGATGCTTCGGGGCCTTTGTCCTTCATGGATGTCTGGGATGCGATGTGCCGCACCATCATGTCAGCCGGCGCGCGGCGCGGCGCGATGATGGCCTGCCTGCGCTGCGATCACCCTGATATTGAGGCCTTTATTGCCGCCAAAGCCGATCCGGCGCGGCTGCGCAATTTCAACCTTTCGGTGCTGGTCAGTGATGCTTTCATGGCGGCGGTCGAAGCCGATGCTCCCTGGGAGCTGCGCTTTGGCGGCGAGAGCTACCGCAGCCTGCCGGCCCGCGCGCTCTGGGATCAGATCATGCGCGCGACCTATGATTTTGCCGAGCCGGGGGTGATCTTCATCGACCGGGTCAATCAGATGAACAATCTGCATTATGCCGAAACGATCAGCGCCACCAATCCCTGTGGCGAGCAGCCGCTGCCGCCCTATGGCGCCTGCCTGCTGGGCTCGATCAACCTCGCTGCACTGGTGCGCGAGGCCTTCAGCGATCAGGCCCGGATCGACCCGGAGGAGCTGGCAGGCCTTACCGCCACGGCGGTGCGGATGATGGATAATGTCATTGATGTCTCGCGCTTTCCTTTGCCGCAGCAGCAGGAAGAGGCCCGGGCCAAACGGCGCATCGGCCTCGGTGTCACCGGCCTGGCCGATGCGCTGATCCTGTGCCGCCTGCGCTATGGCAGCGCGGCGGCGGCGCAGCAATGCGAGGACTGGCTCGGCCAGATCAGCCGCGCCGCCTGCCTCGCCTCGGTCGGGCTGGCGCGCGAGCGCGGCCCCTTCCCGCTGTTTCAGCCCGAGGCCTATCTGGCCTCGGGCAATATGCAGCGCATGGAGGCGCAGATCCGCGCTGCGGTGGCGCAGGACGGGATCCGCAATGCGCTTCTGACCTCAATCGCGCCGACCGGAACAATCTCGCTTTATGCCGGCAATGTCTCATCCGGGATCGAACCGGTTTTCGCCTGGGAATTTCGCCGCAAAATCCTGCTGAAAGACGGCAGCCGCGCAGAGCAGCTGGTGCAGGATCCGGCCCTGGCGCTGTGGCGGGCAAGATTCGGCGCCGCCGCACTGCCCGATTATTTCGTCACCGCCCAGGACCTCGGGCCGGAAGATCACATCCGGATGCAGGCGGCGGCACAGCGCCATATCGACAGTTCGATCTCGAAAACCATCAATGTTCCTGAAGATATCAGTTTTGATGCCTTCCGCGATGTCTATCGCTCGGCCTGGGAGCAGGGCTGCAAGGGCTGCACCACCTATCGCCCCAATGCGGTGACCGGCGCGGTGCTCGCGGCCAGTCCCGCGGCTGAGGCCAGCCCTGCCCCTGCCGCGCTCCCGGCCAGCCATGACACACCGCTGCCCCGCCCCGCCACCCTCTCGGGCGAGACCTATAAGATCCGCTGGCCCGGCTCCGAACATGCGCTTTACATCACCATCAATGACATTGCCGAGGCCGGGCAACGGCGGCCGTTTGAGCTGTTCATCAATTCAAAAAATATGGAAAATTTCGCCTGGACCGTGGCGCTGACCCGGATGATCTCGGCGGTGTTCCGGCGCGGCGGCGATGTCTCTTTCGTGGTGGGCGAACTGAAGGCCGTGTTTGATCCGCGCGGCGGGGCCTGGATTGAGGGCAGCTATATCCCCTCGATTCTGGCCGCCATTGGCGGGGTGATCGAACAGCATATGATCGCCACCGGCTTTATCACCGCTGAGCGGCCGGGCCCCGTCCCGGGGGAGGCGAGGCCGCCTTTCACCCCGCCGCACGGGGCCCGGCCTGGCAAGGCCTGCCCGGCCTGTGGCGGCTTTGATCTGCGCCAGGCCGAGGGCTGCCTGACCTGCAATAGCTGCGGCTATTCAAAATGCGGCTGAGGCCCCGGCGTCAGATCGCCTCTGCCACTGCCGCCGCCTGCGCCTCAGCCACTGCCAGCCCGGCCATGGCCAGAATCGCCTCGCGGCTGGCGGCCACGGCAATGAACCTGCCGTTATGGCAGAATTTCGCGCCTTTCACGCCCGAGGCCGCCTCGAGCTCGTGATCGGTCAGCCCGGCCCAGGCGGCGGGCAGATCGGCGCGCTGCTCAAACCCCTCATCGCTGAGGCGGATGCCAGTCAGCGTCCAGTCTTTGTCGCGCGGGTGAACCACGAACAGCAGATGATCGGCTTTCGCCTTCACAACGGCCGAACGGAAGGGCATGCCCTGGGGCAGTTCCAGCACCGCTGAACTTCCCGCCGCCGCAATCGCCGCCATCACCACACCATCGGCCCGCGCCCGCGCCGCCTTGCGCCGGATCGCCGCCTCAACAAAGGCCCGGGCAATGCCCAGCGCCGTGTGGAACGCCCGGTCCTCAGCCCCTTCTGATCGGTCATCGAACACCGGCTTCAGGCTTTCGAGCAGCACCGGCAGGGTCAGATCCGCCAGCGGGCCGCCGGTCTCGCCCGGATCGGTCGCGCCATTATCGGTCAGATCGACCGGCAGCACGAAGCGACGGTCAAAGCTGGCATGAATCGCGGCAATCTCAGCCTCTGGCACGCCCGAGGCCCGCAGATAATCATGGCCGAAATGCCGCCAGATCAGCCCGAAAGAGCTATAGGGCTGACCATCCTCACGCAAAGGCGCGTCTTTCTGATGATGGTCGAAAATGCCGCGCGCAGCATCATAATCGCGGCCCACATCATAGATCAGGCGATCAGCTGCCGGGGTGATGACCTTCGGATCGCGGCTGCGCAGGATCTGCGCCCCGGGATAGAGCCGGGTCAGGATGACCGAGGATAACAGCTCATCGGCATGAAAGCCGCCGGAATGGGTCACAAGGTAAGCGACTGACATAAAAACTCCTTCGGCATCCCGTCCGCGGCAAATGGATAAATCGCCAATACTGCCAAACCACCCGCCTGTCGCCAGTATTCGATGTAGAATTTTATACATTTTCGTTACGAAAACAACAAAATCGCGCAAAAACCAGGAACAGACCGGCCCCGCGCTCTGCTTTTTTATCATGGCAGACACTATGGCCGCCCCCTGTGCGCCGGTGGAGCGCTGAGCAGAATAATCTCAGTATTTTTGGGGAGTTATGGGAGATTTGGGGGAGGAAGTGCAGGTTTCTGTTGCCAGGTACCTGCGAACCCCGCCTTACGCGGCTAAGCGTAAGGGCTTAGGTTTGGTATTGAGAGCTGCTTACGCAGCCATCGCCACCGGAGCACGGTTGTCATTGGCAACTGTGATCATGGACCGATAACGGTGGTACCTCACCGAGCAAAAGCTGGCCTCTTTGAACGTCCGTCGATCCTGTTTCGGCCCCACACGCCCGCAATGCCGGGAGAAATGGTGGAGCCGCCGGGTACCGCCCCCGGGTCCGAGCCGTCTATTACAGGTGCGTTTATCGCCATAGTCCGGAGCAGGCCCCGGACAAAAAGCAATATAGGCGCGGCGGCGGGCGGGCGCAAGCGGCGGCACAGTCTGAAGTGCAGTCTGAAGTGCAGGCGGGGGGCGTCCCCCGGGCGCGGATATCGCGCGGCGGGCCTCTGCTGCGATCAGGCGGTTCGCGGGCGCGAAACCCTCTTGCCATTAACATACCATTCGGTATGTAATTCAGAAATGGATCAGCCCCCAAACCGCCCCACCACCCCTGCCCCGCGTCGCCGCCAGCCCGAACTGGTGCGGCGCAATCTGCTCGAGGCAGCCGCAGCCCTGGCGCTTGAGGGCGGGATCGGCGCGGTGACGGTGCAGGCGGTTGCGCGCCGGGCCGGGGTGACCAAGGGCGGGCTGTTTCATCATTTTGCCGATAAAGATGCGCTGATCTCTGTGCTTTTCGACGAGCTGCTCGATGCTTTCAACCAGGCGATTGAAGCCGCGCTGGCCGAGGAGCCACCAGCGGCCTGTGGCCGCTTCACCCGCGCCTATATCCGCGCCACGCTGGCGCCAGCACCCGCTGACAGCGCAGCGCTGAATGCGGTGCTGCTGCTCAGCGCCCCGGCGCGCCAGCGCTGGTCAGACTGGCTGCGGGCGGCGCTGAGCCGCCACCGCGCCACCGATCACGGCCTGCAGCTCGAGATCCTGCGCCACAGCGCCGACGGGCTCTGGCTGGCCGATCTGTGGCAGGTCGCCCCCGATCTGCGCCAGCCCGCTGAGGCGCTGCTGGCCGCTATGCTGCCCCTGACCCGTCTTCCGCCCCCTTCCTCAGACAAGGTTTTCTGATGGCCACGAACCTCATGACCTATGGCACCCTGATCCTCGCGGTCTCAATGGAGGTGCTCGGCACCTCGCTGCTGCCGCAGACCAAACAGTTTACGCGGCTGCTGCCGACCCTTGGCATGCTGCTCTGCTATGCCGGGGCGTTTTACTTCCTGTCGCATGCCCTGAAGACCCTGCCGGTGGGCATTGCCTATGCGATCTGGTCGGGCTTTGGCATTGTGCTGATCTCGGGCATTGGCTGGATCTGGCTGAAACAGGCGCTCGACCTGCCAGCGGTGATCGGCATCGGGCTGATCCTCTCGGGCGTGCTGGTGATTAACCTCTTCTCGTCGGCGACGCCGCATTAGGCACAAAGCCGCCGGGCGCTGGCAGCTGTTACATAATCGAAACGATTCACCGGCAGAACAGGGCCAGTACCTGCTAACCCCGTGACGGATGCGATGAGCGAACAGACCCCGATGGACTGGCTTGAAGCCGAACTCTCCGACAGTTTTGACGAGGATTATGAGCTTGAACTGGAAGATGCTGAACTGTCGCTGGAGATCGCGCGGATCTATAAAAAGCATCATGGCCCCAGCATGGAGCGGCGCGATTATCTGCGCGCGCTGATCCAGCTCCAGGCCGAGCTGATCCGGCTGCAATCCTGGGTGCAGCACCATAAGGAAAAGGTGGTGGTGATTTTCGAGGGCCGCGATTCTGCCGGGAAAGGCGGCGCAATCAAACGCATCACCCAGCGCCTCAATCCGCGCGTGGTGCGCACCGTCGCCCTGCCGGCGCCTTCCGACCGGGAAAAGACCCAGTGGTATTTCCAGCGCTATGTGCCGCATCTGCCGGCCGGCGGCGAGATCGTGCTCTTCGACCGCTCCTGGTACAACCGCGCCGGGGTCGAGAGGGTGATGGGATTT
The DNA here is from genome assembly GCF_020539525.1 of Pseudogemmobacter faecipullorum. Classification (GTDB taxonomy): domain Bacteria; phylum Pseudomonadota; class Alphaproteobacteria; order Rhodobacterales; family Rhodobacteraceae; genus Pseudogemmobacter; species Pseudogemmobacter faecipullorum. Next base: position 25,466 of record NZ_JACDXX010000022.1, read on the forward strand.
GCCAGCGAGGATCAGGTTGAGCAGTTCTTCCAGGATGTGCCGGAATTTGAGCGGATGCTGGTACGCTCGGGCATCAAAGTGGTGAAATACTGGTTCTCGATCACCGATGAGGAACAGCAGATGCGCTTTCTGATGCGCATCCATGATCCGATGAAGCAATGGAAGCTCTCGCCGATGGATCTGCAGAGCCGGGTGCGCTGGGAGGATTATACCAAGGCCAAGGAAGAGATGCTGGCACGCAGCAATATCGATGAGGCCCCCTGGTATATTGTCGAGGGCACCGATAAAAAGCGGGCGCGGCTCAATTGCATCGACCACCTGCTCTCGCTGTTTGACTATGAGGATATCCCCGTCGAGGAAATCCAGCTGCCCGAGCGGGTGTTCAATCCTGATTATGAGCGCGCGGTGCTGCCGCCCGAGCTCTATGTGCCGCAGAAATACTGATCCCGGCCTGACTTATCCCGGGGCGACTGATCCCCGGAGGACTGATCCCCGCCGCGGTCTGCAGGTCCGGCGCGAGCCGCGCCGGAAGCCTCCGGCGGGGATATTTCAGGACAGATGAAAATGCGGGCGCCCCGCCCCGCCTTTGCCTGCCCGGCCTGTGCCCGCCCCGGGCGGAGCCAGCGCGGCCTGTGCCAGCGCGGCAAATCTCCCGGCGAAAAGGCACAATCCGCCGCAGCGGCCCCGGCCCGTACTCGGCCCGCTTGACCCGGGGCGCGCCGCCTGCGAGGACAGCTTATGCTTTCATATCAACACGCCTTCCATGCCGGTAATCTTGCCGATGTCCAGAAACACGCCATTCTGGCCACGGTGCTCGATTATCTGACGCAAAAAGACAAACCGCTCAGCTATATCGAAACCCATGCCGGGCGCGGATTGTACCGGCTCTCGGGGCCCGAGGCGCTGAAAACCGGCGAGGCCGAACAGGGCATCGGGCGGCTGGATCAGGCCTTCCCGGAAGGCCATCCCTACCGCGAACGGCTGGACGAGACCCGCGCCATGTTCGGCGCTGACTGCTATCCCGGCTCGCCACTGATTGCCGCTCTGGGCCTGCGCGAGACCGATAGCCTGCATCTGGCCGAGCTGCATCCCCAGGAAAATGCCGCGCTGAAAGAGGCGCTTGGCGATTGGGGCGCGCATATCCGCCGCGAGGACGGGCTGGATATGGCGCTGGCCATTACGCCGCCGACACCACGGCGCGGGCTGATGCTGGTCGATCCCTCCTATGAGGTGAAAGAGGATTACGAGCGCATCCCCAAAGTCTTTGCCCAGGTGGCGCGCAAATGGAATGTCGGCATTCTGATGCTCTGGTATCCGATCCTGAAAAGCGGCGCCCATCTGCAGATGATCCGCACGCTGAAATCCCAGCATGAGGGCGCGCTCTGCCATGAGGTCACCTTCCCGCCGGCCCGTGAGGGCCACCGGATGGTGGGCAGCGGCATGTTCATCGTCAATCCGCCCTGGGGAATCGAGGATGAATGCGCCCGGCTCGATGAGCTCTTTGCCAGGCTCTGAAGGGGGAAAAGAATGGCCGTGATGACAGAGTTTCTGCAGTTCCATACGCTTGACGTCTTTACCGAGACCCCGTTTCGCGGCAATCCGCTGGCGGTGGTTTCAGGCGCGGATGGGCTGAGCCCGGCGCAGATGCAGACCATTGCCGCCGAATTCAACCTCTCGGAAACCATTTTCATCCAGAAGCCGCGTGATCCGGCGCATAGTGCCAGGGTGCGGATCTTTTTCCCGACCGCCGAGATCCCCTTTGCCGGCCATCCGACCATTGGCTGCGCCATTCATCTGGCTTCGCAGAATGAAAGCGGCGATTTCGATAAAGACATCACGCTTGAGGAAGAGGCGGGCCTGGTGCCGGTCCGGGTCATCCGTCGCGCAGGCCGGGTCAGCGCCGAATTCATTGCCCCGGTCCTGCCTTTTGCGGCCGGAGAGCTGCCGGAGCGCAGCCGCATTGCCACCGCGCTCGGCCTCGCGCCCGGGGATCTCTCCGATGCGCCGGCCGGGGTGTTTGAGGGCGGCCCGCGCTTTCTTTATGTGCCGGTAAAAGACCTCGGGGCCCTCGGCCGGGCCCGCCCCTCTGAGCCCGCCTGGTCCGGGATCATGCAGACCGCCGGGGTCGATTCCGCCTATCTCTTCACCCCGACCGGCCCGGCCGCCTTCCGCGCCCGGATGTTCAGCCCCGGCGCTGGTATCCCCGAAGATCCCGCCACCGGCTCGGCCAGCGCGATCCTGGCAGCCTGGCTGTTGCAGAACCAGCGCCTCAGCGAGGGAGAGCAGGTCTTCTCGCTGCAGCAGGGCGTGGAAATGGGCCGCCAGTCCGATCTGCGTCTGACCATCAGGGTAAGCGGCGGCGCGCTGCGCGAGATCCGCATTGCCGGTGCGGCCGTGCCGGTCAGCGAGGGGCGGATCCGCCGCCCCTGAAGCGCCCCCCCCGCCCTGGAGCGGGCAAAGGACAGCCCCCGCCGTGAGAGCGCGCTGGCGCAGGGCTTTCTCCGGCGTTATTCTGCCGCAATGATCGAAGCACTCCTGCGCCGCCTGCTGGCCCCCGCCCCTGAGAAACTCACTGTCCCCGATGCGCAGCTGGCCCTGGCCGCGCTGCTGGTCCGCATTGCCCGCACCGACGGGCTTTATGCGGTGGAAGAGGTCGAGCGTATCGACCGGGTGCTTTCGGCCACCTATGGGCTGGATGCCTTTGAGGCCGCAAAGCTGCGCGCCGGGGCCGAGACATTTGAGGCCGAGGCCCCCGATACCGTGCGCTTCACCCGGGCGCTGAAAGAAGCGACCGAACCGGAAGAGCGCGCCGGGCTGATGCAGGCGCTCTGGTCGGTGGCGCTGGCCGATGGCTCGCGCGATGCCGAGGAGGATCAGCTGCTGCGCATGGTCGCCAGCCTGCTCGGAATCACCGATGTCCAGAGCGCCGGGGCGCGTCAGCGCGCTGAGCGCAGCCTCTGATATGGCCGGGCTGATCGCATCGCTGGGCATGTATGACAGTCCGGCCAATGCGGCAGCCCTCGACCGGCTCTGGGCGCTGATCCGCGAAGCGCTTGCCGATCATGCCATTGCCGCCCCCGCCGCGCTGACGCGCGGGCCCGGGGCCTGGCTTCCGGCCTGGCAGGATCCGGCGCTTTTGCTGTCGCAAACCTGCGGCTATCCGTTGCGCACCCTGCTGCGCGGCCGGGTCACGCTGATCGGTGCCGCCGATCACGGCCTCGCCGATACCCCGCCCGGGCATTACCATTCGGTGCTGGTGGCGCGGCAGGATGATCCGCGCGAAAGCTTTGCCGAATTCAGCCACGCCCGCTTTGCCTGGAATGAGGATCTCTCACAGTCAGGCTGGGCCGCGCCCTGGCAGTTTGCCCGCGAAAACCAGGTCCGGCTGAATCCGGTTTACCGCAGCGGCGGGCACCGCGCCTCGGCGGCGGCTTTGCGCGCGGGCAAAGCCGATCTGGCGGCGCTGGATGCCGTCACCTGGGCGATGATGGGCGAAGACGGATCGGGCGATGCCCGGGGCCTGCGGGTGATCGCCTGCACCCCGCCCACCCCCGCTTTGCCCTTTATCACCGCCAGGGGCCGCGACCCTTTGCCCCTGTTTGCGGCCCTGAGTTCAGCAATTTCGGCACTAAACGCTGCGGAAAGCGCGCAGCTGCATCTTAAGGCTCTGGTCTCTCTCGGCGAGGCAGATTATTGGGCCATCCCGAACCCGCCCTCTCCCGCACAATCTGACGGCTGAGCCGGTCAGACTGCCGCGCCAGAGGGGGCGATCACGGCGAAACGAGATTGCAAAAGGGTGCAAACTGCGCCCTACTGAGAAGAAATCAGCGGTGGGTTTCCGGCATCCGGCGGCCTGACCGACTACCAGTGACAGGGGATAAAATGGGGGAAACGCATCCAGCGGAAACGCCCGTCATCAGGGTCCGCGGCCTGCATAAAAGCTATGGCCCGCTTGAGGTTCTGAAAGGGGTCGATCTGACTGCCCCGCGCGGCCATGTGATTTCGCTGATCGGATCCTCCGGCTCGGGTAAATCGACCTTGCTGCGCTGCTGCAACCTGCTGGAAGACAGCCAGGCGGGCGAGATCCAGTTTGAGGGCGAAGCCGTGCGCTGGAAGGGCGAAGGCCTGCGCCGTCACCCCTCTGACCGCGCCCAGGTGACCCGGATCCGCACCAATCTGTCGATGGTGTTCCAGCAGTTTAACCTCTGGTCGCATCTGACCATTTTGCAAAACGTCATGGAAGCGCCGGTTACGGTGATGCGCCGCGATCCGAAAGAGGTTGAGGCAAAGGCCCGCGAATATCTGGCCAAAGTCGGTATCGCCGATAAAGCCGATGCCTGGCCCGCCCAGCTCTCGGGCGGCCAGCAGCAGCGCGCCGCCATTGCCCGCGCGCTTTGCATGGAGCCGCGTGCCCTGCTGTTTGATGAGCCGACCTCGGCGCTCGATCCCGAGCTTGAGCAGGAGGTGATCCGGGTGATCCGCTCACTCGCCGAGGAGGGGCGCACCATGGTGCTGGTGACCCATGATATGAAACTGGCGGCTGACTGCTCGGATCACGTCATTTTCCTGCATCAGGGCCGCATTGAGGAAGAAGGTCCGCCCGCCGCTTTGTTCGGTCAGCCGAAATCTGAGCGGCTGCGCGGCTTCCTTTCGGCAAGCACGGCCTGAACCGATGGCCTGCGCCTCACAGATTGCCTCCGGGCTGGCCAGGCTCTGGCTGGCGGCGGCGGGCGAGCCCGCCAGCACCAGGCTGGTGATCGGCACGGAAGAAAGCTTCCCGCCCTATGTGATGCGCGATGATCAGGGCCAGCTCAGCGGCTTTGAGGTTGAGCTGATGGCAGAGATCTGCACCCGCACCGCCCGCGACTGCGAATGGCAGTCCGCCCCTTTCAGCGCGCTGATCCCCGGGGTCAGCGAGGGGCGGTTTGATGTGGTGCTCGGGGGCCTCGCCATCACGCCCGAGCGCCGCGTGATGGTGGATTTCACCATACCCTATACCTGGAGTGACGAGCAGGAATGGTTCATCGGCTATCCCGGTGCCCCTGCCCCCGCAGAGGCCAGTATCGCGGTCGAGCGTGGCACGATCCATGAGGCCTGGCTGCGCGGGGAGCGGCTTGATTACCGCAGCCTCGCCAGTGAGGCTGCGGTGCTTGAGGCGGTGCGCTCCGGCGCGACCGATCTGGCGCTTGGCCCCTTTGCCGGACGCCTGGATCTGAACCCCGGGATTGAAAGCTCCGGGCTGGATTATGTTGCCAGCGCCCTGATCCCCGATGAGGGGACCGGCATTGCCTTTTGCAAGGGCGATCACGCATTGAAGGCGGCGCTTGATCAGGCGATCACTGATATAACGGCGGACGGAACGCTCGCCGGACTGAATGCGCGCTGGTTCTGAACCAGACGTAAACCGAAACCAGATTCTACAGGGAGATTAGAATGAAGAAACTGCTGCTTGCCACCGCGCTTACCGCCCTCAGCCTTGGCGCGGCCGCGGCCGAGACCATCCGCATCGGCACGGAAGGCGCTTATGAGCCCTTCAACTTTATCAATGACGCGGGCGAGCTGGCCGGGTTCGAGATCATTCTCGGCACCGAGCTGTGCAAGCGCGCCGGGCTGGATTGCGTTTTCGTGAAAAACGACTGGGATTCGATCATCCCGAACCTGCAGTCGAGCAATTACGACGCGATCATGGCCGGCATGTCGATCACGCCCGAGCGCCTTGAGCTGATCAATTTCTCGGAAAACTACACCCAGCCGACGCCTTCGGCCTATGCCGCAATGTCGCCTGACACCCCGCTGACCGAAGGCGTGGTCTCGGCCCAGGTCGGCACCATCCAGGCCGCCTATGTCGCCGCTTCGGGCGCGCAGCTCTTGGAATTCGCCACCCCCGATGAGAGCGTGGCTGCGGTGCGCAATGGTCAGGCCCAGGCGGTGATGGCCGATAAGGACTATGTGCTTTCGGTGGTCGGCGACGGGCTGGAGATCGTCGGCGAGGATGTGCTGCTGGGCGGCGGTATCGGCATCGGCCTGCGCAAATCCGACACCGAGCTGAAAGCGAAATTCGACAAGGCGATTCAGGAAATGAAGGCCGATGGCTCGCTCAACACCCTGATCACCGAATGGTTCGGCGAAGAAGGCATCCACTTCTGAGCTGAACCGGCTTACTGCGGGGCCGTCAGCGACAGCTGACGGCCCCGTCTTTTCACCTGCTTTCCATCCTCAAAGCGCACCCGCCTGCCCATTTTCCCAGGCAGCTGCCCCGCGCCCCCGCCACAGGCTTTCCGCATGTTTGAATTCTGCGCCACGCCCAAGACGCTCGAAGGGCTGACCTGGCTGTCGTGCTACCTTACGACCGGCAAACATATGGAATTCTATTTTTCTTTCCTGACCGTGCTGGCCCTGCTGGCGATTGCCGCCCCCGCTGCCCTGGCCTTTGGCTTTGGCGGTGCGATGGCTGCGCGCTCGCTGCACCGGCCGGTGCGCTGGTTCGGCTCGGTCTATACCTCGATGGTGAGGGGCGTTCCCGATATCGTCTTTTTCCTGTTCTTCGTGATTGCACTCGATCAGGGCATCGAATGGCTGACCCATCAGGTGATCTGCCCCGACTGGTCTGAGCCGATCCGCCAGGGCAGCGAGTTCAAAGTCTGCCCCGCCGCCAAAGTGCCGCCCAACAGCGCCTCGCATCTGCTGCATCAGAGCTATGCTTTCGCCCTGGCTGTGCTGACTTTTGCCATTGTTTTCGGGGCCTTTGCCGCCAATGTGCTGAAGGGCGCCATGGATGCGGTGCCGCGCGCCCAGATCGAGACCGCCGAGGCCTATGGCATGTCGCCGCGTCAAAGCTTTCGCCGTATCCTGGTGCCGCAGATGTGGACCTATGCTTTGCCAGGCCTGTCCAATCTCTGGCTGATCCTGATCAAGGCGACGCCTTTATTGTTCCTGCTAGGCATTCAGGATGTGGTCTATTGGGCGCGCGAGCTCGGCGCGTCAAAATCGGCGCGGTTTGACTATCCCCATGCTGACTGGCGGCTTTACTATTTCCTTGGACTTCTCCTCTTCTACCTGCTGCTGACCCGGGTTTCCGAGATTTTCCTGGCGCGGCTGGCGCGTCGCTTCTCGCATGGCCAGGCCACCCGGGCCGGCGAAACCCTTCGGAAGGCCGCAGCATGACCTGTTTTGAAACGCTTCAGGCCTATGCCTTCCGCTCGCTCGGCTTTGGCGAGGCGGCTTTGCCGACCACGAATATCACCCTGTGCGATCAGCTGGTGCTGATCGGCTCGGGGATGATCTGGAACCTCTATTTCGGCCTGCTGGCCCTGACCCTTGGCTTTGGCTTTGCCATTGCCCTGGCCCTGGCCAAGGCCTCTCCCCGGGCTGTGCTGCGCAAACCGGCGGAATGGTTCATCTTTACCTTCCGTGGCTCGCCGCTGTTCATCCAGTTCTTCCTGATCTATTTCTTCATCACCTCGGTGCTGCGCGGCTCGGTCGATGTCTTTGGCCTGTTCACCCTGCAGACCGCCTGGATGGCCAATGCCTGGGCGGGTGCGGCCCTCACGCTGTTTTTCAACACCTCAGCCTATAGCGCCGAGATCTTCTATGGCGCGCTGATGGCGGTGCCGAAGGGCGATCTCGAGGCGGCCGAGGCCTATGGCATCACCGGACGCCAGCGTTTTCGCCGCATTGAATGGCCGACCATGCTGCGCCTGGCCTGGCCCTCCTATACCAATGAGGCGATCTTCCTGTTCCATGCCACCACGCTGGTGTTCTTCTCGGGCTTCCCGGTGTTCCAGCAGCGCGGCGATGCGCTTTATTATGCCAGCTATTTCGCCGGACAGACCTTTAACCCCTTCATCCCCTATCCGATTGTCGGCGGTTATTTCATTCTGCTGACCCTGCTGCTGATCTGGCTCTTTGGCCTGATGAACACCCGGCTCAACCGGCATCTGCCCTCGCATCAGAAGCGTAAAATCCGCTTGCGTCCGCAGCTGATCCGATAGTAGGCTATATTTGATCAAATTATCCGGGCACCCGCCCGGACCCGCCCGGAACACGCCGGGATCGAGAATGAACCGGGGGCGCCAAGCCCGGCGGGAGAGGCGATCAAACAAGGGAAGGACCAGAAACGTGGTCCGTACCTTGCGCATCATGTGGGCCGGCCCGGAAAGGACCGGGCAAGGCCATCACAGCGAGCGCGCGGGGACGCGTCAACGTTTGCTGCATTATATCATGATGATGAAGGACTGGCTCAGAAAACACCCCGAAGTGCGCACCATCCGGGTCGCCGCGGCTGACCTCAATGGTCAGGCAAGGGGTAAGCGCGTTCCGGCGCGCTTTGCCGATAAAGTGGTCAAGGACGGCACGCGTTTCCCGTTCTCGGTGCTCAATCTCGACATCTGGGGCGAGGATATCGACGACAGCCCGCTGGTGTTTGAGGAAGGCGACCAGGACGGCACTCTGCGTCCGACTGAACGGGGCTTCATGCCGATGCCCTGGCTGGAATCGCCCTCGGCTTTGCTGCCGATCTGGATGTTTCGCGAAAACGGCCAGCCCTATGAGGGCGATCCGCGCCATGCTCTGCGCGCCGTGGTCGAGCGCTATAAGGCGCGTGGCCTGACCCCGGTCTGCGCCATCGAGCTGGAATTTTTCCTGATCGACGACAGCGGCAAGACCATGCAGGTTCCCGCCAGCCCGCGTTCGGGCAAGCGCCGCAAAGCGGCCGAGACGCTGTCGATCCGGGCGCTGGATGCTTTCGACACTTTCTTCACCGATCTCTATGATGCCTGCGAGGCGATGGATATCCCGGCGGATACCACCACCTCAGAGACCGGGCTCGGCCAGTTTGAGGTCAATCTGATGCATTGCGACGACGCGCTTCGCGCTGCCGATGATGCCTGGCTCTTTAAGATGCTGGTCAAGGGGCTGGCCCGCCGGCATGGCTTTGCCGCCTCTTTCATGGCCAAGCCCTATGCCGATTATTCGGGTTCGGGTCTGCATACCCATTTCTCGGTGCTCGATGAAAAGGGCGATAATATCTTTGACTCGGGCGGGCCGAAGGGCACGGCGACCTTGCGCCATGCCGTGGCAGGCTGCCTCGATGCGATGCATGATTCCACTTTGCTGTTTGCGCCGCATCTCAACAGCTATGAGCGCCTGGTGCCCGATGCCCATGCCCCGACCTCGATCTGCTGGGGCTATGAGAACCGCACTGCCGCCCTGCGCATCCCGGCCGGTAATCCGGCGGCGCGCCGGATCGAGCACCGCGTCGCCGGTGGTGATGTGAACCCCTATCTGATGCTGGCCGCCATCCTTGGCGCCGCGCTTTCGGGGATCGAGGATCAGGAGGAGCCGCCGGCCCCGGTGACCGGCAATTCCTATGCGCTCGAGCTGCCGCAGATCCCGACCACCTGGGAAAGCGCGATTGCCGCATTTGAGAATTCGCCGCGCGTGGCGCGCTTCCTGCCGCGTGAGCTGATGCGCAACTTTGTCCAGACCAAGCGTCAGGAGCTGCATTACATCAACCAGCTGTCGCCGGAAGAGCAGCTGATCATCTATCTCGACACGGTATAACCGCCCTTCCCCGGCCCCCCCTTGACCCGGGGCGGGGCCGGGAACACTTTAGCACTGCGCATCCTTTGCCGCCGTCGCGGCGAAACAGACTGAGGTAGATTCTTCCATGCTGATCGGCATCCTGCAGACCGGAGCTTCGCCCGACGCCCTGAAGGCGGATCTGGGTGATTACCCCGATTTCTTCGAACGTCTGCTGGCGGATCGCGGCCTCGAGTTCCGGCGCTACTGCGTGATGGATATGGAGTTTCCCTCCAGCGTCACCGAATGCGATGGCTGGCTGATCACCGGCTCGCGCTTTGGCGCCTATGAGGATCACCCCTTCATCGCGCCGCTCGAACAGTTCATCCGCGACGCCTATGCCGGGCATGTGCCGGTGGTCGGCATCTGCTTTGGCCATCAGATCATCGCCCAGGCCATGGGCGGCAAGGTTGAGAAATATCAGGGCGGCTGGTCGGTTGGCCCGACCGAATATGACTTCCAGGGCGAGAAAGTGGTGCTGAACGCCTGGCATCAGGATCAGGTGGTGCAAAAGCCCGAAATGGCCGAGGTTGTGGCCTCGACCGGGTTCTGCGGTAATGCCGCCCTGCTCTATGATGACCGGATGTTCACCGTGCAGCCGCATCCCGAATTCAGACGCGAATTCATGGAGGGGCTGATCAAATTCCGCGGCCCCGGCCTTGTGCCCCAGGAAATTCTCGAGGCAGCCACCGACCGGCTCGACACCCCGCTCGGCACCACAACTATGGCCGGGCGCATCGCCCGTTTCTTTCACGATCACCAAACCAGGGCCGAGAAGCTCCGCGCCTGAGACAGGCGGCGCGGGGGCCAGCCCCAAACAAAGTGTGACCCATGTCCCGTTGGACTGACAAACTGCCGGAAGCGGCAAAGGAATATATCGGCAACCGCCGCGTTGATGAGGTTGAATGCGTGATCGGCGACATTGCCGGTGTGGCCCGGGGCAAAGCCATGCCCGCCGCGAAATTCGCCAAACAAACCAATTACTTCCTGCCGAATTCGATCTTCCTGCAAACCATTACCGGCGAATGGGCCGACAGCCCGTTCGATGCTTTCACCGAGCCCGATATGATCCTTGAGCCGGACTGGTCGACCGCGACCGCCGCCCCCTGGACCGCCGATATCACCCTGCAGGTGATCCATGATGCCAAGGACCAGGAGGGCAATTATGTGCCCTTTGCGCCGCGCAATGTGCTGCGCCGTATCATTGGCCTCTATGCCGAGCGTGGCCTGACCCCGGTGGTGGCGCCCGAGATGGAATTCTTCCTGACCGCGCGCAATCTCGACCCCAATCAGCCGGTGATCCCGCCGATGGGCCGCACCGGACGCCGCGCCGCCGGCAAACAGGCCTATTCACTCTCGGCCATTGATGAATATGGCAGGGTGATCGACGATATCTATGATTTCGCCGAGGCCCAGGGGCTGGAGATTGACGGCATTTTGCAGGAGGGCGGCGCAGGTCAGATCGAGCTGAACCTCGCGCATGGCGATCCGCTGCGGCTTGCCGATGAGGTGTTCTTCTTCAAGCGCCTGATCCGCGAGGCGGCTTTGCGCCATGACTGCTTTGCCACTTTCATGGCCAAGCCGATCGCCGATGAGCCTGGCTCTGCCATGCATATCCACACCTCGATTGTCGACAGCAAAACCGGCAAGAATATCTTCGCGGGACCGAAGGGCGTCGAGACCGAGGCCTTTAACCACTATATCGCCGGAATGCAGAACCATATGGGGGCAGCCATCGCGCTGATCGCCCCCTATGTGAACAGCTACCGCCGCTATGTGCCGGATTTTGCCGCGCCGATTAACCTCGAATGGGGCCGCGACAACCGCACCACCGGGCTGCGGGTGCCGATCTCGGCCCCGGCGGCGCGCCGGATTGAGAACCGCCTGCCGGGCATGGACTGCAACCCCTATCTGGGCATTGCCGCCACCCTGGCCTGCGGCTTGCTCGGCCTGATCGAGAAAAAGCCGGCACGCCCGGAATTCAGCGGCTCGGCCTATATCGATTCTGATGAGATCCCGGTGAGCCTCGGCGAGGCGCTGGATCTGCTTGATGAGGATGAAGCGCTGAAAGAGATCATGGGGGTCGATTTCATTCGCTGCTATGATTCGGTAAAGCGTAACGAATACAAAGAGTTCCTGCAGGTCATCAGCCCCTGGGAGCGTGAGCATCTGCTCCTGAACGTCTGATGGCTGTGAACCTTCTGCATGCAAATGACCGGCTGGGGGAATATCCCTCCAGCTGGTACGCGGCCACGCGCGTCGCCCTCGCCCCCTTCCCCCGGGCCGAGGGCGAGATAAGCGCCGATATCTGTGTGATCGGTGGCGGCTATACCGGCCTCTCGACCGCGCTGCATCTGGCCGAGGCCGGGATGTCGGTGGTGCTGCTTGAGGCGCATCGCATCGGTTTTGGCGCCTCGGGCCGCAATGGCGGCCAGGTCGGCTCGGGCCAGCGCCAGGATCAGGACTGGATCGAAAAAACCGCCGGGCGCGAGACCGCCCGCGCGCTTTGGGACATGGCCGAGGCCGCCAAGGCCATGGTGCGCCAGCGCATTGATCAGCATCAGATGCCGGGCGTCAGCTGGCAGCCTGGCATTGCGCATGGCTGCTGGCATGCCGCTGAGGTGGATCACGCCCGCCAGAATGCCGAAAAACTGGCGCGCGACTATGGCTATGAGCAGATCACCCCGCTCGATCAGGCCGGGATCCGTGGTCTGATCGGCTCGCAGGTCTTCAAAGGCGGCGATATTGACCGCGGCGCCGGGCATATCCATCCGCTGAACTTCGCCATCGGCCTGGCCAAAGCCGCCAGCGCGGCCGGGGCGCAGATCTTCGAACAAAGCGAGGTGCTGGCGATGACGCCGGGGGCCGAGCCGCTGGTCGAGACGGAGCATGCGCGGATCCGCTGCAAACAGCTGGTGCTGGCGACCAATGGTTATACCGGCAGACTGAACCGCAGGGTCTCGGCCCGGGTGATGCCGATCAATAATTTCATCATCGCCACCGAACCCTTAGGTGCGCGCGCGCGCGAGGTTCTGGCCGAGCCGATCGCCGCGCATGATACCAAATTCATCGTCAATTACTGGCGGCTTTCCGAGGATAACCGGCTGCTGTTCGGCGGGGCGGAAAGCTATGGCTACCGCTTCCCCGAAATTGCGGCGCTGGTGCGCAAGCCGATGCTTGAGATCTATCCGCAGCTGAAAGATATCCGCATCGATTACGCCTGGGGCGGCACGCTGGCGATCACGGTGAACCGTATGCCGGGCTTCCTGCGCCCCGGTCAGAATGTCATCTCGGCCTCGGCCTGTTCGGGCCATGGCGTGGCGCTTTCGACCATGGCGGGCAAGCTGGTCGCCGATGCGATCCGGGGCGAGCCCGAGGGCTTTGATCTGCTGGCCGATCTGCCCGCCCGCGATTTCCCGGGCGGTGATTCCCTGCGCTGGCCTTTGCTGGTTGCAGCCATGCTCTGGTATCGCAGCCGCGACCGGCTGGGGCTCTAAGGCGCGGGGGGCCAGCCCCCGCCGCCGCCGGGATTTTGGATGAAGGGCAAGGGACAAAAGCGCGCGGGCTCTCCCTTGCCCCACGCAGATATTCGGGTCGGGCCTGCCAGGCTTCGGGCGGGCAGGCCCGCGCCCCGGGCCTGCAGCTGCGGAATGCGACTCGACACTGCCGGCAGAGCGCTCATACTGGCCCCATGTCCCTGCCGCCTGGTTTTCTTGATGAGCTGCGCACCCGCGTCTCGCTTTCCGCCATTATTGGCCGGAAAGTCACCTGGGATCTGCGCAAGTCCAATATGGCCAAGGGCGACTGGTGGTCGCCCTGCCCCTTCCATCAGGAAAAATCCGCCAGCTTCCATGTCGATGACCGCAAGGGCTTTTACTATTGCTTCGGCTGCCAGGCCAAAGGCGATGTGCTGACCTTTCTGAAGGAAAGCGAGAATATCGGCTTTATGGAGGCGGTGGCTTTGCTGGCCCAGGAGGCCGGCATGCAGATGCCCGAGCGCGATGCCCGTGCCGCCGAGAAGGCCGACCGGCGCAGCCAGCTGGCTGAGGTGATGGAAGAGGGCTTTAAATGGTTCCGGCTGCAGCTGAAAACCGCGCCCGCCGCCGCAGCGCGCGCCTATCTGGCCCGGCGCGGCCTCCCGGAAGAGGCCCAGGCCCGCTGGGAGATCGGTTTCGCGCCTGACAATCGCCAGGCGCTGTTTCAGGCGCTGAGCCAGAAAGGCATTGCCCCCGAGCTGATCATCGCTTCGGGCCTTTGTGCAAAGCCCGAGGATGGCGGCGCGCCCTATGACCGTTTCCGCGACCGTATCATCTTCCCGATCCGCGATGGCCGGGGCCGCGCGATGTCGCTGGGCGGGCGTGCCATGGCCGCCGATGCACGGGCCAAATATCTGAACGGCCCCGAGACCGAGCTGTTTGATAAGGGCCGCAATCTCTACAATCTCGCCCGGGCCCGCGAGGCTTCGGGCAAAGGCGCGAGCGTGATCCTGGCCGAGGGCTATATGGATGTGATCGCGCTTTCAGAAGCGGGCTTCACCGGCGCGGTGGCACCGCTTGGCACGGCGGTGACCGAGGATCAGCTGCGGCTTTTGTGGCGCATCGCCGATGAGCCGGTGGTGGCGCTCGACGGCGACAAGGCCGGTCTGCGCGCCGCTTTGCGGGTGATCGATCTCGCGCTGCCGCTGCTTGAGGCCGGCAAGGCGCTGCGCTTTGCCCTGATGCCCGAGGGCGAGGATCCCGATGATCTGATCAGAGCGAAAGGCGCCGCGGCCATGCAGGAGGTGCTGGACGGCGCCCAGCCCATGGTGCGCCTGCTCTGGACCCGTGAGACCGAGGGCAAGGTCTTTGACAGCCCCGAGCGCAAGGCGGCCCTCGACAAGGCGCTGCGCGCGCATCTGAAGCGCATCACCGACCCCTCGATCCGCAGCCATTACGGCGAGGATATCAAAGAGCTGCGCTGGGAGCTGTTTCGCACCGGCCGCAAACCGCAGCGCCGCGCCGATGGCGGCAGTTTCACCCCCGGACGGCGTACCGGCGGCGGCTTCAGCGGCCGCAGCGCTTTGGCGCTTAAATATGGCGACCCCTCTGCGCCGCCCTCGGCCTCGCTGAAAAACTCGGCGCTCGGCCAGGCCGAGGAGGTGAATGCGGTGGGCGACGGGCTGCGCGAGGCGCTGATCCTTGCCACTTTGCTGCGCTTCCCGGCGCTGGTGGCAAAATTTGAGCTGGGGCTGGAGCGGATTGAGTTTCACCACGGCGATCATGAACGGCTGCGCAACCTCTTGCTGACCCATTACCATGAGGCCGATCCGGCGGCGCTGATCGCCGCAGACAGCCCCGATGCCCTTGACCGGCTGCGCGCCAACCCCCATCTCCGGGTTACGCCGGCCCTGCAACCGCGCGCTGATGAGGAATTCGCCGCCGCCTGTGTGGAAGAAGCGCTCGCCTGGCTTCAGGCTGACCGCGCGCACCGGATTGAACTCTCGGAAGCGGTTGAGGATCTGGAACATCTGGCTGATGAAGGGCTGACCTGGCGCCTGTCCCGAGCAGCCCAGGCCCGACATGATGCAAAGAAAGGTCCCCAGGAGCAGAAAGCAGAATCAGTGATCGCCCCCAATGGGGTTGAACTGGACCGTGAGGAGCTGAACAGACAGAGAAAACTGTTCGATTCCATTGATTTTAGCCGGGGCGGCAAGCCCCGACCTGAGTAATTGGGCGATTCGCTCTTTCCCCCCCTGTGATTCGCGTTATTGATTCGTTATCACCACGTGATTCGCCCACATCCCCGCAGGAGCATCCATGGCCCCCAAGGAAAATGACGACGTTAAGCCAGAAGGCGAAGAGGCCGACATCTCGCTCGATATGAGCCAGGCCGCCGTCAAAAAGATGATCACTGACGCGCGTGAGCGTGGTTACATCACGATGGAACAGCTTAATGCCGTCATGCCGCCCGATCAGGTATCGGGTGATCAGATCGAAGATGTCATGTCGATGCTCTCGGAAATGGGCATCAATGTGATTGAGGATGAAGAGGGCGAGGAAGCCGAGGATTCGACCGGCGCGGGCGAGCTGGTGGAAACCGGCGGCGGCTCGGGCTCGCGCGAACTCGCGGTCTCCGGCACCACCACCGAGACCCTCGACCGCACCGATGATCCGGTCAGGATGTATCTGCGCGAAATGGGCTCGGTTGAGCTTTTGTCGCGCGAGGGCGAGATCGCCATCGCCAAGCGTATTGAGGCTGGCCGCAATACGATGATCGCCGGCCTGTGCGAAAGCCCGCTGACCTTCCAGGCCATCACCATCTGGCGCGACGAACTGCTGTCGGAAGACATTCTGCTGCGCGATGTGATCGACCTTGAGGCCACCTTCGGCCGCAATCTCGAAGGCGATGAAGAGCTGGAAGGCGCGCCGCTGGATGAGCTGGGCGTGGTTGCCCCCGGTGGCGCCCCGGCGGCACGGCGCTCGCCCAATGAGCCCGAGCTTGATGCCGATGGCAATCCGATCCTCGGCGAGCGTGATGATGACGAGGATGACGACGCCTCGAATATGTCGCTCGCCGCGATGGAGGCCACTTTGCGCCCGAAAGTGCTCGAGATCCTCGAGCGCATCGCCGAGAATTACGACCAGCTGTCGGAAATGCAGCAGACCCGGATGGAAGCGACGATCTCTTCCTCCAGCCGCTTCACCACCACCGAGGAAGCCGCCTATCAGAAGCTGCGCGGCGAGATGGTGCTGCTGGTCAACGAGCTGCATCTCAACAACAGCCGGATCGAGGCGCTGATCGATCAGCTCTATGGCATCAACAAGCGCATCATGTCGATCAATTCGGGCATGGTGAAGCTGGCCGATATCGCGCGGATCAACCGTCAGGAATTCATTGCCGAATACCAGGGCTATGAGCTTGACCCCTCCTGGGTTGACCGTATGGCTGCGAAAGCGGCGCGGGGCTGGCAGAGCCTGATGGAGAAGAACCGCGACAAGGTCGAGGAGCTGCGCGCCGAAATGGCCCAGGTCGGCCAGTATATCGGTGTCGATATCTCAGAATTCCGCCGCATCGTGAACCAGGTGCAGAAGGGCGAGAAAGAAGCCCGTCAGGCCAAGAAAGAAATGGTCGAGGCCAACCTGCGCCTCGTGATCTCGATCGCCAAGAAATACACCAACCGTGGTCTGCAGTTCCTCGATCTTATCCAGGAGGGCAATATCGGTCTGATGAAAGCCGTCGATAAGTTTGAATATCGCCGCGGCTATAAATTCTCGACCTATGCCACCTGGTGGATCCGTCAGGCCATCACCCGCTCGATCGCCGATCAGGCCCGCACCATCCGTATCCCGGTGCATATGATCGAAACCATCAATAAGCTGGTGCGCACCGGCCGGCAGATGCTGCATGAGATCGGCCGCGAACCGACCCCGGAAGAGCTGGCCGAAAAGCTGCAGATGCCGCTCGAGAAGGTTCGTAAGGTGATGAAAATCGCCAAGGAGCCGATCTCGCTCGAAACCCCGATCGGGGATGAGGAAGACAGCCAGCTCGGCGACTTCATCGAGGATAAGAATGCGGTCCTGCCGCTCGATTCCGCGATCCAGGAGAATCTGAAAGAGACGACGACCCGCGTCCTCGCCTCGCTGACCCCGCGTGAGGAACGTGTGCTGCGGATGCGCTTCGGCATCGGCATGAACACCGACCACACCCTGGAAGAGGTCGGCCAGCAGTTCAGCGTGACCCGCGAACGGATCCGTCAGATCGAAGCCAAGGCTTTGCGCAAGCTCAAGCACCCCTCGCGCTCGCGCAAGCTGCGCAGCTTCCTCGACCAGTGATCTGAAAAAGGGCCCCGCGTGCGGGGCCCTTTGCTTTTGCACTCCTGCTGACTGCCCCGCCCTGCCCCCTCTGGCCCCGGGCCTCCGGCGCGCCTCAGCGACGCCCACTGCTGCCTTTCAGGGCTTTGGCAGATAGGGAATCGCCCCGGCGAGGTCACTGTCATCAATCACCCGGAAATGGCTTTGCGACCCCGCCTTGCGCGCCGCGCCATAGGGCGCATATTCCGGGTCACTGGCAAAGGCATGGGCGGCAGCGCGATCGGGGAACTCTATCAGCGCGATCAGCGTCTCATCGGTTTTATCCCCTTCCAAAGTCTCGATATTGCCGCTGCGCGACAGATAGCGGCCACCATGTTTCGCGGCGATCTCATGCACGCGGGCGGCATAATCCGGCACCCAGGCCGGATCGATGACTTTCACAACGGCGATCAGAAATGCGCTCATTTTTCTCTCTCCCTGTCAGGGCGCAGCCAGCAGACAGCGGCAGGACCCGGGCCAGAATGCCAAAAGCTGCGGGCTCTGTCCTTGCCTCTTTTGGCCAGGAAATCCCCCTGCCCTGCCGGAAAGGCGCGCCGGAAAGAAAAGGGCCGCCCCCAGCCGGGGCGCGGCCCTCTGCCTCGCGCGCTGAGCCGGTCTCAGCCCCGGTTGGCGCGGTTTTCGATCAGGTCTTCGACGACTGAGGGGTCCGCCAGGGTTGAGGTATCGCCAAGCGCGGCGAAATCATTCTCGGCGATCTTGCGCAGGATGCGGCGCATGATCTTGCCCGAGCGGGTTTTCGGCAGGCCGGGGGCGAACTGGATCAGATCGGGTTTGGCGATCGGGCCGATCTCCTGGCGCACGAAAGCCTCAAGCTCGCGCTTCAGCGCCTCCGAGGGCTCCACCCCGTTCATCAGCGTCACATAGGCATAGATGCCCTGACCCTTCACCTCATGCGGATAGCCGACCACCGCCGCTTCGGCGACTTTCTCATGCGCCACCAGCGCCGATTCCACCTCGGCCGTGCCCATGCGGTGGCCCGAGACATTGATCACATCATCGACCCGGCCGGTGATCCAGTAATAGCCGTCAGCGTCGCGGCGGCAGCCGTCGCCGGTGAAATAATAGCCCTTATACTGGCTGAAATAGGCCTCCTCAAAGCGGGCGTGATCGCCCCAGAGCGTGCGCATCTGGCCGGGCCAGCTGTCTTTGATACACAGCACGCCCTCGGCCTCGACCGCTTCCTGCAGCTCGGCCGTCTGTGCATCGAGCACCACCGGCTGCACGCCAAAGAACGGCACAGTGGCCGAGCCCGGCTTGGTGGCGACCGCGCCTGGCAAAGGCGTCAGCATATGGCCGCCGGTCTCGGTCTGCCAGAAAGTGTCGACGATCGGCAGTTGCCCTTTTCCAACATTTTTATGGTACCAGGACCAGGCTTCGGGGTTGATAGGTTCACCAACCGTACCAAGCAGCTTCAGGCTGCTCAGATCGTGTTTCTCAACCCATTCTGCGCCCAGCCCCATCAGCGAGCGGATCGCGGTCGGCGCGGTATAGAACTGATTAACCTTATGTTTGGCGCAGACCTGCCAGAACCGCCCGGCATCGGGCCAGGTCGGCACGCCCTCAAACATCAGAGTGGTGCCGCCATTCGCCAGCGGGCCATAGACGATATAGCTGTGACCGGTGACCCAGCCGACATCGGCGGTGCACCAATAGACATCGCCATCATGATAATCGAAAGTATATTGATGCGTCATCGCC
>NZ_JACDXX010000023.1 GCF_020539525.1 Pseudogemmobacter faecipullorum
CCGTAGACCTTGCCGCTTTCGGTCCATGCCTTGTGCAGAAGGTCTGTTTGACGCGCATCCTCTTGGGCGCGCTTGCTCATCGGGCGTTGCAACCAAGCATAAAACCCGCTGGGCTGGATGCGCAGGCGTGGATGTCATATTTTTCCGCCCCGATGGCCCGGCGCACAGCCATGATCAGATCGGCTGCACCGCGGTAGCTGGTAGGCTTGCCAATCCCCCAGGCGGAGATCGTGGCGCCGAGCTTTGTGGTCTCAGCCAGCACGCCTTTCAGGTGAGGGGTGAAGGGCACCCAAAGGCGCGCACCGGTCTTCCCCTGCACCACATTGATGCCGTCGCCATCGATGTCGCTCCAGCGCATCTTCAGCACGTCCCCGATTCTCTGGCCGGTCCCGAGCGCCAATTCAAAGAGTAGTAGCGTCCGACCTGAAGCATTCATCCGAAAGGCCTCGATCATATTTTCGGGCCATGCCTCGCGCGGTTCGGTGTCTGCTTTGAGAAGGGAGACACCTTTGGCCGGATTATCGGGGCGCCAGCCCTTGTCGATCGCGTGCTCGAAGAGGATCCGAAGCACCTACACGATGTAGTTTGCGAACCTGACCTTAGCCACATTGGCGTCCCGAGCCTGGATGATGTCGCGGCGTTGCATGCGCTCCACCTCCAGCTTCCCGAGCTTCTCGGTGACCCATTTCAGGACCTTGTCGTAATCGCGGGCCGTGCGGGGCGCCAGGGCAGCGTAGCGAGGGCTGGCATGGCGTGGATCGAGCTGGCCCAGCCGGGTCATGGTTGTGATGCCAGCCGCTTCCAGCCACATTCGCGGCACGGATCATGTCCGCCTCACTTGTAGCCCGCGCCATTAGGTTGGTCACCGGCGGATCCGGGGCCGCCGGTACTGAAGTGGCTCCGGATCCGGATCGGGCCGGCCCGGAGCAACGCGAGGTCAGGCGGTGAACCACCAGCGTTCGCCGCAGCGGGCTCCGTCCAGATCCCAGTCATTGGCGATCTCGCCATGCCCGATCCTGTCGCTGGTCGCATCGAGGAAATCAGCCCAGATTGGCGCGATCAGACCGGCATCCTCTGAGATCAGGCGCTGGCATTCCCAATAGAGTTCCTTGCGGCGGGTATCATCGGCTTCGCCACGCGCGGCGACCAGGGCCTTGTTGAAGGCCTCATTGTCCCAGCTGCTTTCGTTCCAGCTTCCGATGCTCTCGCGCGAATAGGCGAGGGTCAGCATGGCATCCTCATTCACCCGGCCCGACCAGCGCGTCGCAAACAGCGGGCGCTGCCCCCAGATGCTCGACCAGTAGCCGTCATCGGGCTCGCGCTTCACCTCGATGCTGATGCCGGCGCGGGCGGCCTGTTCGGCATAAAGCTGCGCCATATTTGTGGCACCGGTAAAGGGCAGTTCCGAGACATGCAGCGGCACCGTCAGCCCGGCAACCCCTGCCTTTTCCAGCAGCGCCCTGGCCTTTTCGGGGTCATAGCTATGCTGCTCGAGCCCCGAATAATGCGCCGGATAGGCTTTCGAGAGCGGCTGATCATTGGCGATGGAGCCGTAACCGTTCTGGACTTTTGCCAGCACCTCGTCGCGGTCGATGGCCAGCTTCATCGCCAGCCGCACATCGCGATCCCTGAACAAAGGATCGGTGACATTCATGCAAAAGCCCTGATGCATCTTGCCCTGGGTCTGGATCAGCTTCATCCCCGGCATCGCCTCAAGCAGCTGCGCGGTCGTCGTATCGACAAAGCCCATGGCGTCGATCTGTCCGGTCTGCAAAGCGGTGGTGCGGGCATTGATATCGGCAATGCAGTGCAATTCGATCGAGTCGAAATGCGCCCGGCCTTCTTTCCAGTAGTTCGGGTTCCGGCGCACGACGCTGCGCAGGCCCGGCTCATAGGTTTCCAGAATGTAGCCCCCCGTGCCGACGCCTTTGTCGAAGGCGCGATCCTCTGCGGGCACGATCAGCATATTGATCATCGACAGAATGGCCGGGAAACCGGCATTCGGGGCTTCGAGCGTGACCCGGACCTCAAGCGGCGCGCTGACGGTAATATCCCTGATCGCCACCATCAGCGACTTGGCCTCGGAGATGGTGTCGGCACCGCGATGCAGGTTCAGCGACCAGACCACATCTTCTGCGGTCAGCGGCTTGCCGTTGCTGAATTCCACCCCCGAGCGGATCTTGAAGGTCCATTCCGACAGATCGGCATTCGGAGCCCATTCGGTGGCAAGCTCGGGGATCAGCACGCCACCTGGTCCGACCTCGATCAGGCAGTTGCGCAGCTGATACTGCAGATGCATCATGAACCGGTATTCATTGACCTGCGGATCCAGCGTATCGGCGGTGCTGAAATCCGAGATCGCCAGGCGGAAGGTCCCGCCCGCTTTTGGGCTGTTCTGCGCGAGGGCAGGGCGCGCGTTCAGACCCAGGGCTGCGGCGGCGGTGATCGCCCCTGCACCCATCAGGATGGAACGGCGGTTGGTGATCAGAGCCATTTTTCTTTCTCCCTGTTGTTGGCCCTCTTCTGGGGAGGACCTGTCTCGGTGGATGGGTGGCAGTCTTGCGCCGCAGGCGCCTCAATATGTATATTCTTAATAATGCTAAGACCTGCTTAGCTCACCCGCAAATCAATACGGCTGCATACTTGTTTAGCTGAGCTAAACAGGCGTCAGCCTGGGGATCTGAAAATGAGCACTGTTCTTCCTCCGCTGCGTGCGCTTCAGGCATTTGACGCATTCGGCAGAAACGGCACCGTCCATGCCGCGGCGCGAAGCCTCGGCGTCACGCCTGGTGCGGTCAGCCAGCAACTGCGGCTGCTGGAGGAGCATGTCGGCCTGTCGCTGCTTTCCCGTGAGGGGCGGCGGGTGACATTGACGCCGGTTGCGCGGGTCTATCATGAGCTGATCAGTCAGGGCTTTGACCGGATGACGCGCGCCCAGGAGTTCGTCACCGCGCAGCGCGTCTCAGAGGATCTGACAATCAACGGTCTGCCGACATTGATACAGAAATGGCTCAACCCCATCATGTACCGCTTTCAGGCCGGTGCGCCCGAAACCACGCTGCGCATCGTGGCGACGCATGGAGAAACCGAGCCACAATGGATGGATCTGACCCTGCGGCTGACCTATGGCCAGGCCGCCGCGCGCTATCCGCATTCGCGGGTGCTGTTCACCGATATGTGTTTTCCGGCCTGCTCGCCCGCGTTTAAAGCGGCGCATCCTGAGGCTCAGACCAATGAAGGCCTGGCGCGGCTGCCGCTGATCGACATCGACTGGGGTATGGATGAATCGGTCGCGCCCCGCTGGTCAGACTGGTTCGTGGCGCAGAAGACCCCGCTTGCGGGACCGCTGAAGACGGCGGCTGTCTATTCGCTGTCGAGCCTGGCGCTGGAGGCTGCGGTTTCGGGCCAGGGGGTGGTGCTGGCGCAGGCCGCCTTCGCAGGGCCAGACCTGGAATCGGGCCGGCTGGTACGGCTGTCCGATCAGGTGCTGCCGATGCCGGAGGCCTATTATATCTGCTGGGGCCTGACCACGATGACGCATAAGCCAGCGCGCGATTTTCTAAATTGGGTCCTCGCTGAATCTAAAGCAAAGCGTGAGGGGAAACAGAAGCAAAGCTAAACAATCACTCAGTGGTTCTCCACTGGTCAGCTGACATTTGTCTGCGCATAATCCGGGGAAACACCGCCACATAGGGATGTAGCCATGTTTCTGAAAAACGCCTGGTACGTCGCAGCCTGGAGCAGCGAAATCGACAATAGCCTGCGGCAGATCCTTGTCCTTGGCGAAAAGATCTGCGTCTATCGCAACTCCCAGGGCGAGGTCATCGCGCTGGAGGATGCCTGTCCCCACCGCAAGCTGCCGCTGTCAAAGGGGCGCATCAAGGGCGATAATGTTGAATGCGGCTACCATGGCCTGACTTTCGACTGCGCCGGGCAATGCGTCTGGGCCCCCGGCGGCGGGCGCATCCCCTCGGCCGCGAAGGTCCGGCCCTATCCGGTGCATGAGAAATACGGTCTGGTCTGGATCTGGATGGGCAATGCCGCGATTGCCGATGTTGAGGACATTATCGACATCCCCAATTACGACAGCCCGGACTGGGGCATCAACCGCGGTGCGGCGATGGAGCTGCAGTGCAACTACCTGCTGATGACCGACAACCTCCTCGATCCGACCCATGTCGCCTGGGTGCATGAGACCAGCTTTGCCGCTCCGGCCACCAAAGACACGCCGCTGAAGGTGACGCGCACCGATGATGGCGTGATCGTGCACCGCTGGATGATGGATGCCCCGCCGGCCCCGTTCTACGCCAAGATCGTGGAATTCGAGGGCAATTGCGACCGGTTGCAACATTATGAGGTGCGTTATCCCTGCACCGCGCTGATCCGTGCGATCTTCACCCCGGCAGGCACCGGCGGGCCGGAAGGGACGCTGGACGAGAAGACCTTCGTCATGGACAGCTATAATTTCATGACCCCCACGACCGAGACCGAGACCCGCTATTACTGGTTCCAGCTGCGCAATATCCGCCCCGATGATGCCGCGCTTTCGGCGATGATGAGCGCGGATGTGCGCACTGCATTCGAAGAGGATCGCGTTGTGCTGAACGCGGTGCAGATCGGTCTGCGTGAGAAAACCTCGCCGCATATCGACCTGTCGATCGACGCTGGTCAGTTGCGTTTCCGCCGCCAGCTTGAGGCAATGATCGCCGAAGAGCAGGCGGTCGACGCCAAAATGCAGGGCTGAGCTATGGCCGATGCATTCCGCAAATTCCGGGTGGCGCGCAAACACCCGGAAAGCAGCGTCATCACCTCGTTTCACCTCGTGCCGGCGGATGGTGGCGCACTCTGGCCCGCGCGTCCGGGGCAATATCTCACCCTGCGTATCCCTGGCCCCGAGGGGCCGGTGCTGCGCACCTATTCGCTGTCGAATGCGGTCGATGCCACAGATTGCCACCGTATCTCGGTCAAACGTGAGACAGGGCTGAACGGCAATCCGGATGGTATCGGCTCGGGCTGGCTGCATGACCATCTGGCCGCAGGTGATGAGATCGAGGTGGCGGCACCGCGCGGCGCTTTCTTCCTCGATGAGGGCAGCACCCTGCCGGTGCTGCTGCTGGCCGGCGGCGTCGGGGTGACGCCGATGATGTCGATGCTGCACCGGCTGGCGCAGGGCAGCCGCAAAGCCTGGCTGGTCCATGCTGTCGAGAGCAGCGCGGTTCAGCCGCTCAGGGCCGAGGTCGAGCGGCTGGTTGCGGCCTCCTCGGGGCGGATCACCGCCTGCAATGTGTTGCGCAACCCTGCGCCCGGGGATCATCCGGATGTGACGGGCGTTGTGAATGCCTCGCTGCTGCAATCGCTGCTGCCGCTGGATGATTATCAGGTATATCTCTGCGGTCCGGTGCCGTTCATGGTGGCGATGTGGCGGCTGCTGACCAGCCTTGGCATTGCGCCCGAACGGATCGGATATGAGTTCTTTGGCCCCGGGGGGGCTTTGCCGAAACTGGCCGCGGGAGAGCTTGCACCGCCCGGGAGCGCGACGCCGCGTATTCCGGTCAGGGCGCCGAAATCGCTCGACCGGCTCGACTACCTCACCAATCCTGATGTGCGCAAAGCCGCTGAGCCCGCCGCGCGCAATGCGGCCGCAGCGGCTGGGCCGGATGCCATGGCCGAGAGCGGCAATGAGGTTGTCTTTGCCCGCTCCGGCGTGACCCTGGCCTGGAACAGCGGTGTGAAATCTATCCTCGAGCTGGCCGAAAGCGCGGGGCTGGACCCGGCCTTTGTCTGTCGCTCGGGTATCTGCAATTCGTGCCGCTGCACGGTGAAAGCGGGACAGCTGGACTATTTCAGCGAGCCGCTGGACCCGCCGGGCCCGGGCCAGGCCCTGATATGCTGTTCACGTCCCAACGGACGTGTGGTTCTGGACCTGTAAGCTCCCAACAGGTTCATAACAGAAAGGGCGGCCCGGACCGGGCCGCCCTTTTCCTTTTTCCTTATACCGCGAGGGCAAGGCCCTCAGCCCTCAGCTGGCAGCCTGACGGCTGGCCAGAAGCCTGTCCAGCCAGTCGGGATCCATCTGCGGCACGGAGGACAGCAGCAGCTCGGTATAGGCCTCGTGCTGCGGCGAAAAGATCCGTGCCTTGTCGCCCTGTTCGATCACCCTTCCGTGCTGCATGACCACGACGTGATCGGCAATCGCCTGCACCGTGGCAAGATCATGGGTGATGAACAGATAGCTGATGCCGCGCTCGCGCTGGATACGGTCCAGAAGGCGCAGGATGCCCTCGGCCACCAGCTGGTCGAGGGCGCTGGTCACTTCGTCACAGATGATCAGCTCCGGTTCGGCCGCAAGCGCGCGCGCGATGCAGAGACGCTGCTTCTGTCCGCCCGACAACTCGCCGGGCAGCCGGTCGATGAAAGTATCGGGGGCCAGCTCGATCTCGGTCAGCAATTCGCGAATGCGCGCCTCTTTCGCCTTACCGCGCAGGCCAAGGTAGAACTCCAGCGGCCGGCCCAGAATTTCGCGGATCCGGTGGCGCGGGTTCAGCGCGGTATCGGCCATCTGATGGATCATCTGCATCCGCTGCAACAGCCGGCGCGGGCGGGCACCCAGGCTGGCGGGCAGGGGCGCGCCATCGAAAGTGACCTTGCCCGAGGATGGCGGCAACAGCCCCATGATCACCCGCGCGGTGGTAGATTTACCCGAGCCGCTCTCGCCGACGACGGCCACCGTACGGCCGCGTGGAACCGAAAGGGATACCTTTTCCAGCACTTTCTGCGTGCCATAGGCGGCATCGACCGCGTCAATCTGCAACAGCGGCGGGCCATCGGGCGCGGGATCGCGCGGCGAGGGCTGGAAATCGCGCACCGCCCAGAGCGAGCGGGTATAGTCCTCGCGCGGATTGGTAAGCATGTCGCGCACCGGTGCGTCCTCGACCTCTTCGCCCTTCAGCAGCACCTTCACCCGATCGGCCATCTGCGCCACCACGGCCAGGTCATGGGTGATATAGATCGCCGCCGCATTATGGGTGCGCACGATGTCACGGATCGCGCTCAGCACCTCGATCTGGGTCGTCACGTCCAGGGCTGTGGTGGGTTCGTCGAAGATGATCAGATCGGGTTTGCAGGCCATGGCCATCGCCGTCATCGCGCGTTGCAGCTGCCCGCCCGAGACCTGATGCGGGAAGCGAAAGCCGATCTCGTCGGGATTGGGCAGCCGCATCTCGGTATAGAGCCGTACCGCCTCGGCTTCGGCCTCGGCACGCGTCATGACACCATGGCGCACCGGGGCCTCGCAATGCTGGCGCATCAGCCGCCAGGCCGGGTTGAAAGAGGCGGCCGAGGATTGCGCGACATAAGCGATCCGCCGGCCGCGCAATTTGCGCAGCTCTTCGGCTCTGGCGCCTACCAGCTCTTGGCCATCGAAGGTGACCGAGCCGCTGGTGATACGGCAGCCAGGGCGCACATGCCCCATGGCGGTCAGGCCCAGCGTTGATTTTCCCGCCCCGCTTTCACCAATGAGACCAAGGACTTCGCCCCGTGCCAGCTCAAGGCTGACCCCTTTGACGATCTGGTGCCAGTCATCGCCCGAGCGGCCCTCGAGCCACAGATCACGAATTTCCAGAAGTTTTGTCATAGCTCAGTCCTTCAATCCGCTGGACAGGTGCAGCACCCAGTCAACCACAAGGTTCACCGCCACCGTCAGGATGGCTATGGCGGCGGCGGGCAGCAGCGGCGCCAGCCCGAAAGTCGCCGTCTGCCAGCTCGAGAAATTGGCAAATGAGATCAGCCGCGCGCTTTCGCGCACCATCGAACCCCAGTCTGCGGTAGGGGGCTGCAGGCCCAGGCCGAGAAAGCTGAGCGCCGAGATGAACAGGAAGACGAAGCAAAAGCGCAATCCGAATTCAGCGATCAGCGGGGCCGAGGCATTGGGCAGGATCTCGCGCCGCAGGATCCAGCCCAGACCCTCGCCGCGCATCCGCGCCACTTCGATGTAATCCATGGTCAGGATGCCCTGGGCCACGGCGCGCGACAGCCGGAAGACCCGGGTGCTGTCGAGCACTGCGATCACGCAGATCAGCGCCAGGGCCGAGGCGCCGGTGATGGTCAGAATCAGCAATGCGAAGATCAGCGAGGGAATCGCCATCAGCACATCGACCAGCCGTGACAGCGCGGTATCGACCCAGCCGCCCAGGGTTGCCGCCATCAGCCCGAGAACCGCCCCGATCAGAAAGGCAAGGCAGGTGGTGATCAGCGCGATCCCCACCGTATTGCGCGCGCCATAGATCAGTCGCGACATCACATCGCGCCCCAGCGCATCAGTGCCGAGGTAATAGGGCGCGACCCAGGGCTGATAGGCCGGACCGATCACCTCGGCCTCGCCATAGGGCGCGATCAGTGGCGCGAACAGGGCCAGCACTGCATATATTACAATCAGGCCCAGCCCGATCCGGGCCGAGAGCGGCGCGTGGCGCAGGTGGAAAAGCCATTGAGTCACAAGATTACCTCGGGTGCATTAGGCGCGGGTTGGACAGGATGGCGATCACATCCGCCAACAGATTCAGAAGGATATAGGTCGCCGCAAAGATCAGGCAGGCCGCCTGCACCACCGGCATGTCCCGTTTGGCGACGCTGTCCACCAGGAGCTGGCCAAGGCCAGGATAGACGAAGACCACCTCGACCAGCACCACGCCGACAATCAGATAGGCCAGGTTCAGGGCGATAACGGTGACGATGGGAGCCACGGCATTCGGCAGCGCATGGATGGCGATGACCCACCAGCGCTTCATCCCCTTCAGCTCGGCCATCTCGATATATGGCAGGGCGAGAAGGTTCACGATCGCGGCCCGGGTCATGCGCATCATATGCGCGGTCACGATCATCACCATGGTCAGCGCCGGCAGGAAGCTGACATATAACCGCTCGCCCAGCGGCATGGTCGGGGTCACGCTGGCCAGGCTCGGGAACCAGCCCAGCTGGACCGCGAAGACCAGAATCAGGATATAGGCGACAAAGAATTCGGGGAAAGAGATCACGGCCAGCGTCGCGCTGGAGATCCAGCGATCCAGCAGCGAAGCGCGGTGCAGCGCGGCGATCAGCCCCAGCACTATCGCTACCGGCACCGCGATCAGCGCCGCATAGCCTGCGAGGAAGAATGTATTAAATGCCCGGTCTCCGATCAGATCGGCAACCGGGCGGCGGGTTGCCAGTGACAGGCCAAAATCACCCTGTACGGCGGCGCTCAGCCAGCCAAAGTATCGTGTCAGCGCCGGATCATTCAGGCCAAACTGCGTTTTGAACGCCGCAATTGTCTCGGGCGTGGCAGCCTGTCCCAGAACCTCTGTCGCCAGATCGCCGGGCAGCAGCTCGACCGCCCAGAAGATCACCGCAGAGACGACGATGAGCGTTAGCGTCCCGATGGCGAGCCTTCTGAGGACAAGCCCGGGGATTGGTGATACTTTGGATGTCATTTGTATAGACTTTAACCTTGATAAGGATATCCATAATGACAAAATTTGCGTATCAGTCCAGAAAAATCGCGCCTTTCTGTCGCGCTGTGTGAAAGGAATCACTCCTATGCCTTCCAATCGGGCGGGCGGCTCGGATAGCGTGGGTCGGATGACGTATCGTGATATCAAAGCCGACATTCTTGAGCGTATCCTGAACGGCACCTGGCCGCCGGGCAGTGCGGTTCCCAATGAGCAGGATCTGGCGCTGGAATATGGGGCGGCGCGCGCGACGGTGAACCGCGCAATGCGCGAGCTGGTCGATGAGGGCTATGTCGAGCGCAAGCGCAAGGCCGGAACGCGGGTGCGTATGGCCCCAGTGCGCCAGGTCCGGTTCGAAATTCCGCTGATCCGCAAAGAGATCGAAGAGCGGGGCGCCAGCTACCGCTATGCCCTGATCCGCTCCGAAGCGATGTCCGCCCCCGACTGGCTGCGGGCGCGGCTGAATCTGAAGCCGGGCACCGAAGTGCTGCATCTGGTCTGTATGCATTTCGGCGATGGCCGGCCCTATCAGCTTGAGGATCGCTGGATCAATCTTGCCGCGACGCCGCAGGGTCGCGACTTCGATTTTTCGACCGTCGGCCCGAATGACTGGCTGGTGCAGCAGGTCCCCTATTCGGATGTGGAGATCAGTTTCTCGGCCACATCCGCCGATCCTGAACAGGCGATGCTGCTGAACTGCCATGCCGGTGACGCGCTGTTTCGTGTCGAGCGGCAGACCACATGGCAAGGCCAGGTTGTCACCTATGTCAGCCTGATCTACCGGCCTGATCATCGGATGACGACCCGCTACTGACAGCGGGTCGTCCCTGGCGGCTTTTGCTGGCTCTGGTCTCGGCTCAGGCTTCGGCCCGCAGAGTTCTGACCGCGGCGATATAGGCGCTGCGGATCGCCTCGCGGCGGATATGGCGGCCCTCCTGCACCAGATGGCGGCCAGCCGACCAGACATCGCGCACCATGCTGCTGTCACCGGCAAAGGCAAAACTGTCGGGGATGAAATCGCCCTGCAGGCCGGTCAGATCCGGGTGATCCATGTCGAAGGTCAGCAGATCCGCCCATTCTCCGACCGCGATCGTGCCCGCGCCCCGACCTGCAGCCTGCGCCCCTCCGCGCGAGATGGCATCGATCAGGCGGCGCCCGGTCGAATGCTCCGGCGTTGCAAGAGCGGCGCGGCTGTGGTCGCGCAGGCGCTGGCTGGTGTCCAGCTGGCGCAGCTCTTCGGCCAGCGAGATGCGGATATTGCTGTCCGAGCCGATGGAGAGGGCGCCACCGGCCCCGGCCCAGCGGATTGCGTCGAAAATGCCGTCGCCGAGGCTGGCTTCGGTCAGGGGGCAAAGCCCCGCGACAGCGCCGCTGCGCGCCAGGGCGATGGTTTCTTCGGGCAGCATCCGGGTGCAGTGGATCAGGCACCATTGCGGCGACACATCCAGATTGGCCAGCGCCCATTCGACGGGGCGCGCGCCGGTGGCGGCCAGAACCTCATCCACTTCGGCCTGTTGTTCGGCCAGATGCATATGGACCGGCCCGTCGCCCGCCAGGGCAATGGTGGCCGCCAGATCCCGCGCCGCGACCGCCCGCAGCGAATGCGGTGCCACGCCGAGGCGGGTGTCTGCCGGCAGGCTGGCCAGCGCCCGGCCTGCTCCCTCATGCAGGCGGGCGAACTGATCGGCGTCATTGCCAAAGCGCAGCTGGCCGCCGCTTAAGGCGCGGCCGTCGCAGCCGCCCTGGGCATAATGGACCGGCAAGAGCGTCAGGCCGATGCCGGTCTGTTCCGCCGCGGCAGCGATCCGGGCCGAAAGCTCAGCAAGATCGTCATAGGTCTGACCGCCCGGGCTGTGGTGCAGATAATGGAATTCGACATTCGCGCCGAATCCGGCCTCGAGCATTTCCATCTGCACAAAGGCGGCGATGGCCTGGACCTGATCGGGGGTGATCCGGTCCAGGAAGCGGTACATCAGCTGGCGCCAGGTCCAGAAACTGTCGTTCTGCCCGGCGCCGCGTCGTTCGCTCAGCCCCGCCATAGCGCGCTGAAAGGCATGGGAATGGGTATTGGCGGGGGCATGGACCAGCACGTCACGCAAAATCGCACCCGCCGGCGCCGGGCCTTTCGCGATCGAGAGGATGCGGCCATCCGCGCCGATCCCAAGCGCGACATCCTTTGCCCAGCCCTTAGCTAAAAGCGCCTGTTTTGCCCAGATAACGGTCGGTTTCGATGAGATGCACTCTGTCATGTGACGACTCGCTTGACATATTATGTCTGCTCATAATAGCGTTTGATCTGGATATAACAAGGCAAACCATGCTCCTCGTCGATCTCACCCTCGTCTCTCCTGAAAATGGCACCGACAGCGGCCTGATCGCTGGCGCTGTGATTGCAATCTCTGAGGATCGCATCCTCTGGGCCGGGCCGGCGGCCGATCTGCCCGCCGCCCATCAGCATCTGAAGAAACAGTCCCTGGGCGGGCGGCTGGTGACGGCCGGTCTGATCGACTGCCATAGCCATCTGGTCTATGGCGGCGACCGCGCGCGCGAATTCGACATGCGTCTGAACGGTGCCGGATATGAGGAAATCGCCCGGGCCGGGGGCGGGATCCTGTCCTCGGTCCGCGCCACGCGCGCGGCAAGCGAGGCCGAGCTTCTTGCCTCCGCATTGCGCCGCGCCGACCATCTGATCGCCGAAGGTGTCACCACGATCGAAATCAAATCCGGCTATGGGCTGGATCTGGAAACCGAGCTGAAAATGCTGCGTGTCGCCCGCCGCATCGGCCAGGAGCGCCCGCTGCGCGTGGTGACCACCTGGCTGGCCGCCCATGCGCTGCCGCCCGAATATGCCGATGACCGGGATGGCTATATCGAGCGCGTGGTGATTGCCGGGATGGAGGCCGCACAGGCGGCGGGGCTGATTGATGC
The DNA here is from genome assembly GCF_020539525.1 of Pseudogemmobacter faecipullorum. GTDB lineage: Bacteria > Pseudomonadota > Alphaproteobacteria > Rhodobacterales > Rhodobacteraceae > Pseudogemmobacter > Pseudogemmobacter faecipullorum. Next base: position 12,414 of record NZ_JACDXX010000023.1, read on the forward strand.
GGTGGATGGCTTTTGCGAAGGCATCGCCTTTACTGCCGCCGAGATGGACCGGATTTTCAGCCATGCGAGCGCGCTCGGCCTGCCGGTGAAGCTGCATGCCGAGCAGCTGTCCGATCTGGAGGGGGCGGCGCTGGCCGCGCGGCACGGGGCGATTTCGGCCGACCATCTGGAATGGCTGAACGAGGCGGGCATTGCCGCCATGGCGGCCTCCGGCACCGTTGCGGTGCTGCTGCCCGGCGCGTTTTATACGCTGCGCGAGACGAAACTGCCGCCCATCGCCGCCCTGCGCGCGGCCGGGGTTCCGATGGCGCTGGCCACGGACAGCAATCCCGGCACCTCGCCCGTCACCTCGGCGCTGATCACCATGAACATGGGCGCCACGCTGTTTCGCATGACCCCGACCGAATGCCTGGCCGGGTTCACCGTCAATGCTGCCCGGGCTCTGGGTCTGGCCGACCGCGGCCGCATCGCCGCCGGTCAGATCGCTGATCTGGCGGTCTGGGACATCAGCCATCCGGCCGAGCTGGCATACCGCATCGGTTTCAACCCGCTTCATTCCCGCATTTTCGGAGGTAAGCCATGCCCGCTCTGACAGATCTTGTTCTGACCCCCGGCACTGCGACCCTGGCCGAGCTGGAGCGGGTCTGGCGCGAGGGTCTCCGCGTCAGCCTGCATGCTTCGGCCCGCGCCGGTATCGCCGCCTCTGCAGCGCGGATCGCTGCCGCCGCCGCAGGGGGTGCACCGGTCTATGGCGTGAATACCGGCTTTGGCAAACTCGCCTCGGTCCGGATCGCGCCTGCCGATACCGCCATTTTGCAACGCAATCTGATCTTGTCGCATTGCTGCGGCGTGGGGGAGGCGGTGGAGCCGCAGACCGTGCGGCTGATCATGGTGCTGAAACTGCTCAGCCTCGGGCGGGGGGTGTCGGGCGTGCGTCCCGAGCTGGTGACATTGCTCGAGGATATGCTGGCGCATGACGTCCTGCCGGTGATTCCGTCGCAGGGATCGGTCGGGGCCTCGGGCGATCTGGCACCGCTGGCCCATATGGCGGCGGTGATGCTGGGCGCGGGCAGGGCGCTTTATAAAGGCGCTGAAATGTCGGGGGCCGAGGCGCTGGCGGCGGCGGGTCTGTCGCCGATGACCCTGGCGGCGAAAGAGGGGCTGGCGCTGATCAATGGCACCCAGGTCTCGACCGCCTTCGCGCTGGTCGGGCTGTTCGAGGGTTTTCGTGCCGCGAGGGCGGCGCTGGTTGCCTCCTCGATGTCGACCGATGCGATCATGGGCTCGACCGCGCCCTTTATCGACGAAATCCACAGACTGCGCGGCCATCGCGGCCAGATCATGGCGGCGGGCATCATCCGCGGCCTGATGGCGGGCTCGGCCATCCGCGAAAGCCATCGCGATGGCGACAGCCGGGTGCAGGATCCCTATTGTATCCGCTGCCAGCCGCAGGTGACCGGCGCCTGCATCGATGTATTGTTCCAGGCGGCGGCCACGCTGGAGATCGAGGCGAATGCCGCGACCGACAATCCGCTGGTGCTGACCAGCGAGGATCTGATCGTCTCCGGCGGCAATTTCCACGCCGAGCCGGTGGCGCTGGCAGCCGATCAGATCGCTCTGGCGCTGGCCGAAATCGGTGCCATCTCGCAGCGTCGCAGCGCCATGATGGTGGATCCGGCGATGAGTTTTGGCCTGCCGCCCTTCCTGAGCCCGGATCCGGGCCTGAACAGCGGGCTGATGATCGCCGAAGTCACCTCGGCGGCGCTGATGAGCGAGAATAAGCATCTGGCCAACCCTTGCTCCACCGATTCCACCCCCACCAGCGCCAATCAGGAGGATCATGTCAGCATGGCCGCCCATGGGGCGCGGCGGCTGCGGCGGATGAATGCCAATCTCGCCCAGATCCTCGGGATCGAACTGCTCTGCGCGGCTGCGGGCATCGAGGCGCGTGCGCCGCTGCTCACCTCTGCCCCGCTGGCGAAGGCGCTCTCCAGATTGCGCCAGGACATCGCGCCGCTGCAACAGGACCGCTATATGGCAACCGATCTGGCCCTGGCGGCGGAGCTGGTCAGCAGCGATGCTCTGGCCGCTGCCGTGCCGGCGGCGCTGTTCGCGGAGCTGCGCCTGTGAGGCCGGTTGAGGTACAGCGCGGCGACAGCCCGGTCATTCTGGGCCTGCCGCATACCGGGACCTGGCTGCCCGAGAGCATAGGGGCCAGGCTGAATGCACGCGGCCGGGTTCTGGCAGATACCGACTGGCATATCGAGCGGCTCTATGAGGGGCTTTTGCCTGGCGCCACCACGGTCCGGGCCACCTTCCATCGCTATGTCATCGACGCCAATCGCGGCCCCGAGGATGAAAGCCTCTATCCTGGCCAGAATACCACCGGCCTGGTGCCGCTGACAGATTTTGACGGCGAGCCGATCTGGAGCGTTCCGCCGGATGGTGCCGAGATCGCCGCGCGTCTGGCCAGCTATCACGCCCCCTATCACGCGGCTTTGCAGGCCGAGCTGGATCGGGTCCGGGCCAGGAATGGGGTGGCGATCCTGTTTGACTGCCATTCGATCCGCTCGGTCATTCCCTTCCTGTTCGAGGGGGTGCTGCCCGATTTCAGCATCGGCACCGCCGGTGGCCAGAGCTGTGATCCGAGGCTGGAAGCCGCGGCGCTGCGGATCTGCGAGGCCAGCGGCCGCAGCACGGTGCTGAACGGGCGGTTTAAGGGCGGCTGGACCACGCGCCACTATGGAAAGCCGCAGGCAGGGGTGCATGCGATCCAGATGGAGCTGGCGCAGTCGAGCCATCTGGAAACCGAGCTCCCGCCCTTTAGCTACGATCCGCACCGCGCCGCATCGCTTCGCGCGACGCTGGCTGATCTTTTGCTGGCGCTGGCCGCGCTTGCGCCCAAACTGACTGAGGAAACCCTTTGATGAAACCGTTAGCAGGCATCCGCATTCTTGATCTGACCAGGGTGCTGGCCGGGCCGTTCTGCACCGCGATCCTGGCCGATCTCGGGGCCGAGGTGATCAAGCTGGAACCGCCGCAGGGCGATGATTATCGCCATGTCGGCCCTTTCGTATCGGGCGAATCCGCGCTGTTCGCGCTGAACAATCGCGGCAAGCAATCGCTGGTCGTCGATCTGAAGGCCGATGAGGGGCGGGCGCTGGCCCTGAAAATGGCCGCCACCGCGGATGTGGTGGTCGAGAATTTCCGCCCCGGCGTCGCCGACCGGCTGGGCATCGGCGCTGCCGCCCTGCAGGCGGTCAATCCGCAGCTGGTTGTGGCCTCGATCTCGGGCTTCGGGCAGGAAGGCCCCGCCGCGGATCTGCCCGCCTATGATGTGGTGGTTCAGGCCATGTCTGGCTGGATGGACGCCACCGGCGAAGAGGGCGGTACGCCCCTGCGCACCGGCGAGGCGATCGGCGATGTCGCCGCCGGGCTTTACGCCGCGATCGGTATCCTTGCCGCCCTGCTCGGGCGCGGGACGCATGGCGGCAGCCATGTCGATATCGCCATGATGGACTGCCTTGTCGCCATGCTGCCCACCAGCCACGCGCTGCAGCATTATGCCGGCCAGCCGGTGAAACGCACCGGCAACCGTCATCCGCTTTCGACGCCCTTTGGCGCCTTCCGCAGCGCCGATGGTCAGGTGATCATCGCGGTGCTGGGCCCGCGCCAGTTTGCCGGCCTTTGCGCGCTGATGGGACAGCCAGAGCTGGCCCGCGATCCGCGCTTCACCAGCGATGAGACGCGGACCAGCAATGAGCCTGCGCTGCGCGCCCTGATCGAAGCCTGGACCACCAGCCTGCCGACCGATGCATTGATTGCAGAACTGCGTCAGGCGGGCATTCCGACCGCGCCGATCCAGACGCTGGCCCAGGCGCTCGACAGCCCGCATGCACGGGCCCGCGGCCTGGTGGCCGATCTGCCGCACCACCGGCTGGGCAGCAGCAGGGTGGCCGGCCAGCCAATCCGGTTTGACGGTGAGAAGCCTCTATCCGTCGCCGGCGCTCCCGCTTTGGGAGGCGACACCCGCCCTGTGCTGACCGCACTTGGCCTGACCCCCGATCAAATTACCGGCCTGATTGCCGCCGGAATCGTGCAGGAGACTGAATTTGCCTGATTATTCCCACTTGCTTGAAGAGAGCGAGCGCGGCTTCATCGATATGCTGACCCGCTTCGCCAGCGAAGAGATCGCCCCATTCGCGGCGGAAACCGATGAGACGGGGGAATTTGTTCACAAACAGATCGCCGCTCTCGCCGCGACCGGGATCATGGGCGCCAACCTGCCCGAGGCCTGGGGCGGTGCCGATATTTCGGCCCATGCCCTGTTCGAGGGCGTGGCGACCATCGCGGGGGCCTGCGCCTCGACAGTCTCGGCGCTGACGGCCCATTATCTCGCGACGGATTCGCTGCTGATCGGTGGCGATGACGCGCTGCGCGCCCGCCTTTTGCCCGCCGCTGCCGAAGGCCGGCTGCTGGGCGCCTTTGGCCTGACCGAGCCGAATGCCGGCTCGGATCCGGGCGATATGCGCACCAAAGCGGAACGCGAAGGCGAGGGCTGGCGCATCCGCGGCCGCAAATGCTTCATCTCCAACGGTGGGGTTGCGGATTTCATCGTGGTCTATGCCGTGACGGATCCGGCCGCCGGCGCTCGCGGCATCTCGGCCTTTGTGCTGGAGAAGGGCACCGCAGGCCTGGTGCCGGGCCGGGTGGAGCAGACCATGGGTCTGCGCGGTGGCCATGTCTGGGAGCTGGACATTGATTGCTACGTCCCGGACAGCAACCGCGTCGGGCCCGAGGGCTCGGGCTTCCGCACCGCGATGAAAGTGCTGGATAATGGCCGGGTCGAAGTGGCCGCGATGTGCGTCGGCATTGCCCGCGCCGCGCTCAGCGCCGCACGCGACTGGTCCAGATCCCGCATCATCGGCGGCGAGGCACTGGCCATGCGCCAGGGCATCCGCTGGATGCTGGCCGATATGGAGACCGATCTGGCCGCCGCCGAGCTTCTGGGCCATGAAGCGGCCCGCCAGCGCCATGCCGGCCAGCGCTTTACCGCTGCCGCCAGCCGCGCCAAGCTCTTCGCCTCCGAGGCGGCGGGCCGGATCGCCGACAGCGCCATCCAGATCCATGGCGGCTACGGCTACACCCGGGATTTCCCTCTGGAACGTCATGCCCGCGATCTGCGGATCATGCGGATCTACGAAGGCTCCTCCGAGATCCAGCGCAATATCATTTCCGGCATTTTGCTCGCTTAAGAAGAGACTGACATCATGACAAATCCCCGTCACAATACCCGCGACATTTATCCGGCGACCGGCACCGGGATCACGGCGAAAAACTGGCAGTCTGAGGCGGCGCTGCGGATGCTGATGAACAATCTGCATCCCGATGTGGCCGAAAACCCGCATGAGCTGGTGGTTTATGGCGGCATCGGCCGCGCCGCCCGGACCTGGAAGGATTTCGACCTGATCTGCGACGCGCTGCGCGATCTGGAAGCAGACGAAACCCTGCTGGTTCAGTCCGGCAAACCCGTGTCGATCATCCGCACCCATAAGGATGCGCCGCGGGTTCTGATCGCGAATTCCAACCTTGTTCCCCGCTGGGCAAACTGGGAGCATTTCAACGAACTGGATAAGAAGGGCCTGATGATGTACGGCCAGATGACCGCAGGGTCCTGGATCTACATCGGCGCGCAGGGCATTGTTCAGGGAACCTATGAGACCTTTGCCGAGATGGGCCGCCAGCATTTCAATGGCGATCTGACCGGGAAATGGGTGCTGACCGGCGGCCTTGGCGGCATGGGTGGTGCACAGCCCCTGGCCGCGGTTTTCGCGGGCGCATCCTGCCTCGCGGTCGAGGTCGACGAGACCCGGATCGACTTCCGTATCCGCACCAGATACCTGGATGCCAAGGCCAGAACCCTTGATGAAGCACTGGCGCTGATCGCGGAATGGAACGCCAGGGGCGAGGCTAAATCGGTTGGCCTGCTGGGCAATGCCGCCGAGATCTTCCCCGAGATCCTGCGCCGTCAGCTGGCGGGCGAAAAGCTGCCCAATGGTGGCCCCGATATCGTGACCGACCAGACCTCGGCCCATGATCCGGTGCATGGCTATTGCCCGGCCGGTTGGAGCGTCGGCGAATGGCGCGCCAAACAGTCCAGCGATCCGGCAGGCGTCGACAAGGCCGCGCGTGCCTCGATGCGTGCCCATGTCGAAGCGATGGTCGGCTTCCATGACGCTGGCGTGCCGACGGTGGATTACGGCAATAATATCCGCCAGATGGCGCTGGAAGAAGGCTTCGGGCGCGCCTTTGCTTTCCCGGGTTTCGTGCCCGCCTGTATCCGCCCGCTGTTCTGCCAGGGTATTGGCCCGTTCCGCTGGGTGGCGCTCTCGGGCGATCCCGAGGATATCGCCAGGACCGATGCGGCGATGAAAAAGCTGTTCCCGGAAAACAAAGGCCTGCACCGCTGGCTGGATATGGCCGCTGAGCGGATCGCCTTCCAGGGCCTGCCCGCGCGTATCTGCTGGATCGGTCTGGGTGATCGTCACCGTGCCGGTCTGATGTTCAATGAGATGGTTAAGAACGGCGAGCTGAAAGCCCCGATCGTCATCGGCCGTGACCATCTGGATTCGGGTTCGGTCGCCAGCCCCAACCGGGAGACCGAGGGGATGATGGACGGCTCGGATGCGGTCTCGGACTGGCCGCTGCTGAACGCTTTGACCAATACCGCAAGCGGCGCCACCTGGGTGTCGATCCACCATGGCGGCGGCGTCGGCATGGGCTTCTCGCAGCATGCCGGTGTGGTGATCGTGGCCGATGGCACCGATGAGGCCGCCAGACGACTGGAGCGGGTGCTGTGGAATGACCCGGCCTCGGGGGTGATGCGTCACGCCGATGCCGGTTATGAGCTGGCGAAAGACTGCGCCACGCTGCATGGCCTGCGTCTGCCCGGCATCATGCGGTGAACGGACATTACAAAGCCGCCGGGCGGATCTTCCGCCCCTGGAAAAACGGCGGTGGGCAAACGGCGGAAATCGCCGTTTCGCCCGCCGGCGCGGATTTCGCCGGTTTCGACTGGCGAATTTCGACCGCCATCGTCGCCTCGGACGGTCCGTTCTCGCTGTTCCCGGATGTCGACCGGGTTTTGGCGGTGCTCGAAGGCGGCCCGATGCGGCTGGATATTGCCGGGCAAAGCCATGTCCTGACCGCTGACAGCCTGGCTCTGGCCTTTCCCGGCGATGTGCCGAGCGCCGCGGAACTGACAGAGGGGCCGATTTTGGATTTCAACGTGATGACCCGTCGTCCGCTGAAAGCTGAAGTGACGCGCGGGCCATTTTCGCCACCCGCAGGCCCGGCACCCGCCCGCCCGGCAATTGCCCGGCTGGCATTGCTGCTGGAGCAGGGGGGCGGGCTGGAGCGGCTGGATCTGGTCGATCTCGATGCCTGCGATCCGGCTTTGCTGCTGTCGCTTAAGGGCCTGCAGACCCTGATGGTGACGATAACGGACCCAGCCTCCGTGACCCTGAGCGGCCAGCGCTGATGCCCCGGGTCGCGAGCCGGTTTTGATGGCTGTCGGCGCCCATGCGCCGGGCGCGGTGCCGCCGCTCGGGGAGATCCGCCGGACCTATGACAGTTTCTGGCATAATTTTGCCGCTGCGCATCGTTTTACCGGCTTTTTGCGGCAGATCTTCGGGTAAAAGCCGGGCCGGTCAGATCCGGGTCAGAACCACTGGCCCGGCTCCATCAGCCCCAGATCCATCAGCTGCTGGCTGTGCCAGCGGAAGGGTTCTGAGCGGTGCCAGAGGAAGCCTGAGATATCGCTGCGGCTGCCGGGATTGGTGCGCAATGCCTTGGCGGTACGGAAAGAGCAGATCGTGGTGGTGATATTGTGATGCCAGGGGCAGGAATAGGTGTTCATCTCCTCATCGGTGAGGGTGAAATCGGGCCGCAGCCGCAGGCCCTGGCGGGCCCGGAACAGCGCGATGCGGTCAATCTTGCGCCTGTCCCAGGGGATATGCTCCTCAAACCGCCAGCGCAGCCCGCCAAAGAAATCCATCTGCCGCTCTTTCACCCCCTGACCATCGCTGGCCTGCCTCGACAGCGCATAATAGCCCGAGCGGTCGAGATGCGCATTTTCCAGCGAGACGGCATTGGGCCAGCGCGTCAGATCAGGGGCATAGAGGTCAATCACATAGCTGAGGATCGCCTCGCGCCGCTCTTCGCTCTGAAAGCTGATCAGATCGCGCAGGCTGCGGCTTTCGCAAAAGGGGAAGAACAGAAATTCGGCATTATAGCCGTAGCAGATCCAACGCCCGGCCAGCGGGTCAATCAGCCGGTTCACCACCCCGACCAGGGCATCCTCGGCGAAAACATCGCAATCGATGCGCTCGATCGCTGCCTCCAGCGCCGGATCGAGCTCCAGCTCCGCAGGCGCAAAGAGCAGCAGCTGATCAAAGCCCGCCTGCAGATGATGTTGCAGTGTCGCCTCCAGCGCGACATCATCCTCGGCCATGATCAGCGCCGCCGGGCCCGAGCTTTTGCGCAGCGCGCCGGAGGCAATCAGAGCGGCAAGTGTATCGTAGCGCATCTTCCCTGCCTCCCGGATCAGCCAGGCGTGAGCGTCACAGAGGGCGCGCCCGGGCGCAAGCGGGAAAGCAGCGGCGTTGCTCCCGGGGCAGGGGCGGTGTAAAAGTCGCCTTCCGAGGAGACCATCCGCATGACGAACCCGCCCATTCTGCACGACCCTGCTGCTCTGCGCCTGCCGGAAGGCGAAGCTGCCAAAAAGCTGTTCATCAAGACCTATGGCTGTCAGATGAATGTCTATGACAGCGAGCGCATGGCGGAGGCGATGGGCTCGAAAGGCTATGTGCTGACCGAAACGGCGGATGATGCCGATATGGTGCTGCTCAACACCTGCCATATCCGCGAAAAAGCCAGTGAAAAGCTCTATTCCGATCTGGGGCGGCTGCGGGCGCTGAAGCGGAAGAATCCGGAGATGAAAGTCGGCGTGGCGGGCTGCGTCGCCCAGGCCGAGGGCGAGGAAATCCGCCGCCGTATGCCGCTGGTCGATATCGTGGTCGGCCCCCAGGCCTATCACCGGCTGCCGGCGATGGTTGAGGCAGGCGGACCCCAGGTCGATACCGATTTCCCGGCCGAGGATAAATTTGAGCATCTGCCGCAGCGCAAGGGCTATCGCGGCCCGACCGCCTTTCTGACGGTGCAGGAGGGCTGCGACAAATTCTGCGCTTTCTGCGTGGTGCCCTATACCCGCGGCGCCGAGGTGTCGCGTCCGGCCGAGCGGCTGCTGCGGGAGGCGCGGGAACTGGTCGCGCGCGGGGTGCGGGAAATCACTTTGCTCGGGCAGAATGTGAATGGCTATCACGGCGCGGCCGGGGGGGCAGAGAGCTGGACGCTCGGCCGCTTGCTGCGCAGCCTTGGCGAGATCGGCGGGCTGGACCGGCTGCGCTATACCACCAGCCATCCCAATGACATGGATGATGATCTGATTGCGGCGCATGGCGATCTGCCGCAGCTGATGCCCTATCTGCATCTGCCGGTGCAGTCCGGCTCGGACCGCATTCTGAAGGCGATGAACCGCAAACACACCCGCGATCAGTATTTCCGTCTGATCGACCGGATCCGCGAGGCGCGGCCCGATATTCTGATGACCTCGGATTTCATTGTCGGCTTCCCCGGCGAGACCGATCAGGATTTCGAGGATACGATGGATCTGGTGCGCCGGGTGAATTACGGCGCGGCTTTCTCGTTTAAATATTCCGCCCGCCCGGGCACGCCTGCGGCGGAAAAGGCCGGAGTGCCGGATGCGGTGGCCGATGCCCGGCTTCAGGCGCTCCAGGCGCTGTTGCAGAGCCAGCAGACGGCGGCCCAGGCGCAGATGGTCGGTCGCGAGATTTCGGTGCTTTACGAAAAAACCGGGCGCTATCCCGGGCAGATGGTGGGCAAATCCGAACATCTGATGGCGGTGCATGTCGAGGATGGGGCGGGTGCGATCGGCGATCTGGTGCGCGCGCGTGTCACCGCGGCGAGCGCGAATTCTCTGGCGGCGGTGCTGCTGCCGGGCTGATCCCCGGCGGCGCGGGCCTTATGGCCCGATTGTTGCGCTGCCCGCATCAATGCCGCATTAACCACCGCATCTTGTGGTCCTGGGCGTCCAGATGGCCATATTAATGCCCTGAACCAGCCAGAATTCCCTTTACTTGCAAGGTCAGGCTCGTCAATCCTGCCCGGACTGTCACATTAGGGTGAAGGGGGCTGGCTGTGAGTTATATTTCACGTGCCGTGCAGGGTATTTTTAAAAGCGCTGCTCTGGCAGCGATGATTATTTCGGGCGGCGCTGCTGCCGCTCAGGATCGCACGGTTGATCGTACTGTCGTCACCGGAAAAATTGAATGGGGTGCCTGGATTGACGATGACGGCTGTATGCACTGGTGGGCCGATGGCGGCCTCGAGGGCTATATGGTGCCGCGCCGCGATCCGAAGACCGGCCGCCCGGTCTGTCTGAAGAAAAACACCTGTCTGGTTGAGAATACCGATGCGCTTTTCGCCACCGACAGCTCAAAGCTGACCAGTGCCGGACGCCAGCGCCTTGCGCAGTTCTTCTCGTCGGCCGGGGCCTTCGGCTATGCCATTTATGGCCATACCGACAGCCGCGCCTCGGATGAATATAATATGCGCCTGTCTGAGCGTCGCGCCAAAGCCGTGGGTGATGTGGCGCGCTCGGTTGGCGCTTCGGTCGAGCGTCAGATCGGCTTTGGCGAGCGTCATCCGGTTGCAACCAATTCCACCGCGGCCGGCATGGCGAAAAATCGTCGTGTCGAAGTCGTGTGCTATCGCTGGTAAGGGGCAGAACCATGGCATTTAAAACTATAGGCCTCTTGCTCGGCATTGCCCTTCTTGCAGGATGTGACGGGCTTTCGCCCTATCAGGGCCCGGATTCGGTGATCGCCACCGCAGACGACCGGGGGCGCGATAAGGGCGTGCTGGTCAATGGCCGCGCCGCCATCGCCTATGATCCGGATGGCTGCCAGAACTGGATCATGGATGACGGGGTCGAGGGCTATTCGACGCCGCGCTACGATCCGGTCTCGGGCCTGCCGATCTGTAATAATCTCTATCCGCCGGGTACGGTGCTGGGCGATTACCAGACCGGAAGCCAGGGCATCCGTGACTGGGTGCCTGGCTCGCGCCGCAATACCGTGGTCGTCGGCCGCAACTGAGGCCGCGGGGGTTTCGACCCGCGACAGACACCGGAATTACCGGAAGGCCGCATCCCGCCCGGGCATGCGGCCTTTTGCTTTGAAAGCAAATGCCGGGCGCAAATACCGGGCAGGGCAGGCGGCAGTGGTTGAAACCCCGGGATTTGTCGCTAGATCTTTACATGCCGGGGCAAGATATAGTGGTGCGAACGTAGCCCCTTGCCAGATCCCGCGCTGAGGCGCAGCATTAAGGCCAGGATTCAAGCACAGGAGACCCGCTTGGGCATCAGCGCGCTGACCCCCCCGACCCGCACCGAGGATATGGTGGAAACCGTCCTGGAATTTCCTGATAACCGTCTGCTGATTGGTCTTTGCGGTGAATATGACCGCAATCTTTCGCAGATCGAAAACCAGCTTGGCCTGCATATTCTGCGGCGCGGCAACCGGCTTGTCGTGGTCGGTGACAAAGAGCTGCGTGAGCAGGCGGCGGCGGTGCTGCGCTCGCTTTACGCAAGGCTTGAGGAGGGGCGGTCCATCGGCGCGGGCGACATCGACGGCGCTCTGCGCTTTGGCAGCGCCACAGCGGCGGCGAAAGCGCCTGAGGGCGAGCAGATCGAAATGTTCGCACCCGGCATGGAGCTGCGCACCCGCAAAAAGCCGATCGAGCCGAGGACTGAGGCGCAGAAGGCTTATGTCGCCAATCTGTTCCGCAATGAGCTGGGCTTTGGCATCGGCCCGGCGGGCACCGGCAAGACCTATCTGGCGGTGGCGGTCGGGGTGACCATGCTGCTCACCGGCGCGGTGGAAAAGATCGTGCTCTCGCGTCCGGCGGTCGAGGCTGGTGAGCGGCTGGGCTTCCTGCCCGGCGATATGAAGGAAAAAGTCGATCCCTATATGCAGCCGCTCTATGACGCGCTGAACGATTTCCTGCCGGCGCGTCAGGTCGAGAAGCTGATCGCCGAGAAGCGGATCGAGATCGCGCCTCTGGCCTTCATGCGCGGCCGGACCCTCGCCAATAGTTTCGTCGTGCTCGATGAGGCGCAGAATTCGACGGCGATGCAGATGAAAATGTTCCTCACCCGTCTGGGCGAGGGCTCGCGTATGGTGATCACCGGCGACCGCACCCAGGTAGACCTGCCGCGCGGCGTGACCTCGGGTCTTTCCGAGGCTGAGCGGATCCTGAAAGGGGTTCAGGGCATCAGCTTCAATTATTTCACCGCCAAAGACGTGGTGCGTCACCCGCTGGTCGGCCGGATCATCGAGGCCTGGGATGCCGATGAGGCCCGGGCCTGACAGTCTTGCGCTTCTGAAAAAGATCTCCGGGCCCGTTGCACGGGCCTGGATGCCTCCGGCGGGGGATATTTACGGACAGATGAATGAACAAGCGGCTTTCATCTGTCCTGAAATATCCCGGGAGTGTGAAGGGGGGCAGGGCCCCCTTCCGCCGCCCCTTGCCTCAGAGCGCGCCAGAGGATAGGCGCGGCGCCATGGATCAGATGCTGACAGAGACCGTTTTTGAGGATGAGCGCTGGCAGGCCTTCGGGCTGGAAGCGCTGGCCGAAACCGCCGCCCGCGCCACGCTTACCGGCATGGGCCTGCCCGCCGGGGGCTTTGTGATCGCGCTTCTGGCCTGTGATGATGCGCGGATTTCGCTGCTCAATGCCGAGTTTCGCGGTAAGCCCAGCCCGACCAATGTGCTCTCCTGGCCCTCGGAGGAGCGCGCCGCCGAAGTGATCGGCGAAGAGCCCGAACCGCCTGAGCCCGGCGATGCCGATGATCCCGAAGAGCTGGGCGATCTGGCGATTGCCTATGAAACCTGCCTGCGTGAGGCGGATGAGCAGGGCAAGGATCCGGCGCAGCATGTCACCCATCTGATCGTGCATGGTGTCATGCATCTGCTGGGTTATGACCATATTGAAGACGAAGATGCGCGGCTTATGGAAGAACATGAAACGCGGATACTTGCGGCCATGGGCATTGCTGACCCATATTAGGCGCGCATCCACATACCGGGTGCTTTCTGGATAAAGGGACGATGGGCAGTAGCAACGATGGGCCGGATCAGACGCCGGACGCGTCTGACAGTCAGGCCGAGGCCGCTTCTTCTTCAAACGAAGGCGCGGGACGGGGCTTTTTCGGGCGGATCATTTCCGCCTTTTCGCCAGGCGGGGCGGATGCCGCCGAAACACGGGAACAGCGCGCCGCGCTGAGCGGACTTGCTGCCCTGCAGCGGCTCAGTGTCGATGATGTCGCGATCCCCAAAGCCGAGATTATCGCGGTTCCGGTGACAGCAGAGCTTTCCGAGCTGGTTGCCGTCTTCCGCGCGCATGGTTTCTCGCGCCTGCCGGTCTATGATGACAGCCTCGATCAGCCACTGGGTCTGGTGCTGCTCAAGGATATTGCCCTGAACCACGGTTTTGACCAGACAAAGCCCTATGATCTGAAGGCGCTGCTGCGCCCCATCCTCTATGCCCCCCCCTCAATGCCGGGCGCGGTTCTGCTGCAGAAAATGCAGAAAGACCGCGTGCACATGGCGCTGATCATCGATGAATATGGCGGGGTCGATGGCCTTGTGACCATCGAGGATCTGATCGAGACCGTGATCGGTGAGATCGAGGATGAGCATGATGAGGTCGCGGGACATCTGTGGAAAGAAGAGGCCCCGGGCGTGCTGCTGGCCCAGTCTACCGCCGAGCTTGAGGATCTGGAGACGGCGCTGAACTTCCGTCTGCGCTCGGGCGCCGAGGATGAGGAGATCGATACGATCGGCGGCCTCGTCTTCCTGCGCACCGGCCATGTGCCCTCGAAAGGCGAGGTCATCGCGCTGGAGAATGGCGCGACGATTGAGGTGGTGGATGCCGATGTCCGCCGGATCAAACGGCTGCGGCTGCGCCTTCCGGGCCAGACCGGGGCCGAGGCAATGACCGGACGGGCTGGCTGAACATGATCTCACGCGCGATCTGCGGCCTCCGCAACGCCGCCTGGCGCAGCATCGCGCGTGACTTTGCTCTGGGGCTGGTGGCGGTCACCGGCCTCGCGCCGCTGAATTTCTGGCCAGTATCGCTGATCGCGCTGGGCCTGATCCTGCACCGGGTCGGCTCGGCTGAAACGCCGGGCCTTGCCGCCAGACGCGCCTGGTTTGTCGCCGCGGGCTGGTTTGGCTTTGGCCTGTCCTGGATCGTTCAGCCTTTCATGGTCGATCCGCTGCGCCATGGCTGGATGGCGCCTTTCGCGCTCCTCGGCATCTCCTTCGGGCTTGGCTTGTTCTGGGCGGCGGCGGGCTGGCTCTCGGCACGACTGCGTCTGGGGGGCATCGGCTTTGCGCTGACGCTGTCGCTGGCCGAGCTGGCGCGCGGCCATGTGCTGACCGGTTTCCCCTGGGCTTTGCCCGGCCATATCTGGGCCGCGACGCCTTTGGCCCAGATGGCCTCGCTCAGCGGCAGCTATGGCATGACGGCGCTGACCCTGATCGCCCTGGCCGCACCTTTATCTTACGGCTGGCGCCGGGGCGGGGCGCTCAGCCTGGCTGTTCTGGCCCTTGCCGCGGGCTGGTCCTGGCACCGGCTCGCTCTGCCAGAGCCGGCGGCGCTTGCCGCCCGCGCCCGTATCGTTCAGCCCAATATCGCGCAAAGCCTGAAATGGGATCCGCAAGAGGCGGATCGCAATTTCACCCGGCTGTTGCAGATGACAGAGGGGGCGGCTGCCGATCTGGTGATCTGGCCCGAGACCGCTGTGCCCTATCTCTTCGAGCCAGGCAGCTGGGTGCCGCTGGCGATGACCGGGGCCGGGGCAGGGCGCCCCGTGGTTTCGGGCTTCCAGCGCAACCAGGGAGCGCTGGCCTGGAACAGCCTCGGGGTCTTTACCGGCGCGGGTGAGGTCAGCCAGAGCTTTGACAAAATGCATCTCGTGCCCTTCGGGGAATATATGCCGATGGGTGATCTGCTCTGGCAGGCCTTTGGCATCCGCGCCTTTGCCGCCCAGGTGGGGGCGGGTTATTCGGCGGGCGGGACGCGTGACCTTCTCGATCTTGCCAGGGCCGGGGCGGCGGGGGCGGGCCGGGCCTTGCCGCTGATCTGCTATGAGGCGATTTTCCCCGGGGATCTGAGCATTGATGCGCGCGCCGACTGGATGCTGCAGGTGACCAATGACGCCTGGTTTGGCACCCTGACCGGCCCCTATCAGCATTTTGACCAGACCAGGCTGCGCGCCATTGAGCAGGGCCTGCCGCTGCTGCGCGCCGCCAATACCGGCATTTCAGGCTTTATTGATGCACGGGGCCGGGTGGTCGAGGCGCCCGGGGGCCAGCCCGCGCTGCTCGGCCTTGGTGCCGAAGGGGTGATTGATGCGCAGATCCCCGGCGCCCTGGCCGTGCCACCCTATGCAAGGATGCTGCGCCTTGCCGGGGAATGGCCCATCGTGTTTGTGCTGCTGGCCGGACTGGTTCTGGCCCGGTTTGCCACCAGACCGCGACCTTACAGCGCTTGATTGTTGCTCCCCCGGGGTCTAAGCGGGTCGACAACCGTCACAACGGCTTCCTGGCGTGACGGGGCTAACCCCAACGGAGCAACTTTCATGAGCCGCACTGACTATGTCTTCACCTCCGAATCCGTTTCGGAGGGGCATCCCGATAAAGTATGCGACCGCATCTCAGACGCCATTCTGGACGCTTTCCTCACCGAAGAGGCCAATGCCCGCGTTGCCTGCGAGACTTTCGCCACCACCAATTGCGTTGTCGTCGGCGGTGAGGTCGGACTTTCTGACCCGGCGCGCCTGAGCGAGACCCTCGGCCGGGTCGAGAGCATCGTGCGCGACTGTGTGAAAGACATCGGCTACGAGCAGGATGAATTCCACTGGAATACGCTGCAGGTGCAGAACCTGCTGCATCCGCAATCGGCGCATATTGCCCAGGGCGTGGATCGCGACGGTGCCGGTGATCAGGGCATTATGTTCGGCTATGCCTGCCGGGAGACGCCCGAGCTGATGCCAGCGCCGATCCAGTATAGCCATGCCATCCTGCGCCGCCTGGCTGAGGTGCGCAAATCGGGTGAGCAGCCGACCCTGCGCCCCGATGCCAAATCGCAGATCTCGCTGCGCTATGAGGACAGCAAGCCGGTTGAGGTGACCTCGATCGTGCTCTCGACCCAGCACAGCGATATCGCCCAGAGCTCAGACGACATCCGCGCCATTGTCGAACCCTATATCCGCGAGACCCTGCCCTCGGGCTGGATCACCGCGAAGACGGTCTGGCATGTCAATCCGACCGGGACTTTCGTCATCGGCGGCCCGGATGGTGATGCCGGTCTGACCGGCCGCAAGATCATCGTCGATACCTATGGTGGCGCGGCGCCGCATGGCGGCGGTGCTTTCTCGGGCAAGGATCCGACCAAGGTTGACCGCTCGGCCGCCTATGCCGCGCGCTATCTGGCGAAAAACATCGTGGCCTCGGGCCTTGCGGCGCGCTGCACGGTGCAGGTCTCCTATGCGATCGGCGTGGCCGAGCCGCAGTCGATCTATGTCGATACCCATGGCACCGGCCTGGTGCCGGATGCGGTGATCGAGCAGGCGGTGCCGAAGGTGCTCGACCTGACGCCGCGCGGCATCCGCACCCATCTGGGGCTGAACCGCCCGATCTATGCCCGCACCTCGGCCTATGGCCATTTCGGCCGCGCGCCCGAAGCTGATGGCGGCTTCTCCTGGGAGCGCACCGATCTGATCGATGCGCTGAAAGCGGCGGTCTGATCCGGGGCGACAGAATGAATAAAGGGCGCCCGCCGTGGCGCCCTTTTTTTATCGGCCGGATTCAGGGGCAGGTTTCATGCGCCGGTTGACCCCGGTCCTTTGGGCCATTAGACGGCCCCGGTTCGTTTGAGGAAGCGCTATGTCTGACGCCGAGACCCCGAAATCTGAAGTTCGCGATGCCGGCGAGGCCGCAGAGCGCCGCAATTTCTACGGCCGCCACAAAGGCAAGACCCTGCGCTCAAGCCAGAAGGATTATCTGGCCAATGATCTCGAGCTGCTGCGGCTGAAGAATGTGACGGCTGAGGAGAACCCTGAGCGTCAGATCCTCGATATGACGCAATTCGCCGGCAAGCCGGTCTGGCTCGAGATTGGTTTTGGCGGCGGCGAGCATCTGGTGCATATGGCCGCGGCCAATCCGCAGATCCATCTGATCGGTTGCGAGCCTTTTGTGAATGGCGTCGCCATGCTTCTGGGCAAGATCCGCGCCGCGGGGGTGAGCAATCTCTCGATCCATCCCGGTGATGTGCGCGATCTTTTCGATGTGCTGCCCGATCATGTGATCGAAAAAGCCTTCCTGAACTATCCCGATCCCTGGCCAAAAGCGCGCCACCACCGTCGCCGCTTCGTCACCCAGGGCTATCTGACCGCTTTGCACCGGGTGATGCGGCCGGGCTCGGAATTCCGCATCGCGACCGATATTCCCGATTATGTCCGCCAGGCGCATGAGGAAGTGCCGGTTGCTGGCTTCCGCCTGGTGAAAGAAGCGGGCGAGGGGCAGCACTGGCAGGACTGGATCTCGACCCGCTATGAGCAGAAAGCCTTCCGCGAGGGCCGCCTGCCGCATTATCTGACCTGGGCGCGCGACTGATCCCGCGCGGCCCTTCACGGCGGCCCTCTACTGCGGCACCGTCAGGGCGGGAAACCGCGTTTCGCGCTCTGATTTAAATCCTGTCGCTGCGGGCGGCTTGCAGCCTGCCAGAGGTGGACCGTCTGATCTGGTTGCGCTATCACCACAGGCGAATTCGGGTCAGGAGAGCAGGCATGTCCGGTCACGGTGAAGCACAGGTGATGGTTTCGGCGAAGAGCGGTCCGCTCTCGGGTGTGGCAGAGGTGCCGGGCGATAAGTCGATCTCGCATCGCGCGCTGATTTTTGGCGCGATGGCGATTGGCGAGACGAAGATCACCGGCCTGCTCGAAGGCGAGGATGTGCTCGATACCGCTAAGGCAATGCGCGCCTTTGGCGCCACCGTGACCCGCCATGGCGAAGGCAGCTGGTCGGTCAATGGCGTCGGGGTCGGCGGCTTCCGTGAGCCGGAAAATGTCATCGACTGCGGCAATTCCGGCACCGGCGTGCGGCTGATCATGGGCTGTATGGCCACCACGCCGATCAGCGCGACTTTCACCGGCGATGCCAGCCTGAACAAGCGCCCGATGGGCCGGGTCACCGATCCTTTGTCGCTGTTTGGCACCCAGGCCTTTGGCCGCAAGGGCGGCAGGCTGCCGATGACGCTGGTCGGCGCCGCAGATCCGCTGCCGGTGCGCTATACCCTGCCGGTCGCCTCGGCCCAGGTGAAATCGGCGGTGCTGCTGGCTGGTCTCAATGCCCCGGGGGAGACCGTGGTGATTGAGCGCGAGCCGACCCGTGACCATTCCGAGCGGATGCTGCGCGGTTTTGGGGCCGATCTGACGGTTGAGCAGACTGATGAGGGCCATGTCATCACCCTCAAGGGCCGGCCCGAGCTGAAGGCCCAGACCGTGGCTGTGCCGCGCGATCCCTCCTCGGCGGCTTTCCCGGTCTGTGCGGCGCTGATCACCCCGGGCTCGGATATCCTGGTGCCGGGCGTCAGCCAGAACCTGACCCGCAACGGCCTCTATCTGACCCTCGTGGATATGGGGGCGCAGATCGAATTCCTGAACCCGCGCGAAGAGGGTGGCGAGCCGGTCGCGGATCTGCGGGTGCGCTATTCGCCGGATCTGCAGGGGATTGAGGTGCCCGAAGAGCGCGCGCCCTCGATGATCGATGAATATCCGGTACTCTCGGTGGTCGCCTCCTTCGCCCATGGCACCACGGTGATGCGCGGCGTCAAAGAGCTGCGGGTGAAAGAATCAGACCGGATCGACGCCATGGCGCGCGGGCTTGAGGCCTGCGGCATGAGCATCGAGGAAGAGGAAGATGTGCTGATCGTGCATGGCAAAGGCCCGGGCGGTATGCCGGGCGGCGCCACCTGCGCCACCCATCTTGATCACCGCATCGCCATGAGCTTCCTCGTCGCCGGTATGGCGGCGCAGAAAGAGATCAGCGTCGATGACGGTTCGCCGATCCTGACCTCTTTCCCGATCTTTGAGGGGCTGATGAACGGGCTCGGCGCGGCGATCCGCAAGGCCTGATCAGAGAGAGGGGGGCGCTCGCGCCCCCTCGCAGCCCGGAAGGGCCGCTCACCCCCTGAGGATATTTCAGGACAGATGAAATCTGTCTTTGCTTTGTCCGGAAATATCCCCGGGCGGCGGGGGTCAGGCAGCCCCAGCCCCTGGCAGAAGCCAGAAAAAAGCCCCGCCGGAATGATCCGGGCGGGGCTTTTTCTTACGCTCTGGCGCGGTTTCAGCGGCGACGGTCGCGGCGTGCGCTCATCGGCTGGAAGGCGACGCCGACATGGGCTTCGCAATAGGGTTTGCCGGCAAGCGAGGGCAGGCCGCAGAACCAGAAATCATCCGAGGCCGGATCGCCGATCGGCCATTTGCAGGTGCGCTCGGTCAGCTCCATCAGCGTCAGCTTGCGCGCACGCTTTTCCACCTCGCGCACCGAAGCCAGCGCCTCGGGGCTGATTTCATTCAGCGAGGGCTGCGGCGGCAGCGGCTGACCGGCGGGCACGATGGCTTTGCGGATCGGCAGCGGGGTGACATTCGAGACCGGCGCCTGGGGCGCGGCCTGGGGCGCGGCGGCCGCCGGGCGCAGGGGCTCGGCCGGGCGCGGGCTGGCCGCCTGGGGCGCTGCCGCCGGGCTTTCCGCCCGCGGGGCTGCTGCTACCGGCTCGGCCGGGGCTGCCGCCCGCGGCGGCGGGGCCGCTGCAGAGGGGGCCGCCACGGCCTCTTCCTCGTCTTTGCCGCCAACCCGGTTGGACAGCCCCAGCCGGTGGACCTTACCGATCACCGCATTGCGGGTCACACCGCCAAGTTCCTTGGCGATCTGGCTGGCAGACTGGCCTTCCGACCACATCTTTTTGAGAAGTTCGACCCGCTCGTCCGTCCAGGACATATCCCGCTCCGCCTGTCTGATACCCTCTGCATACTAACGGTCCGGGGGAGGGGGCTGCAAGGGCAGAACGAATCAAATCAACCCCAGGGTGACGCTGCGCCGCGGCTGCGGCGAGGTTTTCGCGCTGAAACCGGGCGAAAATCGCGGATTTCCCGGCCTGCGGCATGGTAAATCCGTCGGAAGCGCCGCTTTTCCTGCGATGCTGGCCGGACAAATTCATTTACAGCTCCCGGCTTTCTGCGCTAAGGCGGCAGGATGATCATGTCCGCGACCCTTACTCTTCGTCTGCGACGCCGCTGAGGCGCATGATCCCGGCTGCCTGACCGTTTTCGGGCAAAATCCCTCTGTTGACAGCCTCAATGCCCCGGCTTTACGCCTTGGCTTCCCAATTCCGAAGGGCAATCCCTATGATTTCCGCTGTGCTTCCGACCTATAACCGTGCGCCGCTCGCCTTTAGCAAAGGCCAGGGCAGCTGGCTGGAGGCGACGGACGGGCGACGTTACCTCGACCTTGGCGCCGGGATTGCGGTGAATGCGCTTGGCCATTGCGCGCCTGAACTGGTGGCGGTGCTGCAGGACCAGGGCGCGAAGCTCTGGCATGTCTCGAATATCTACACCATCCCCGAGCAGGAGCGTCTGGCGGCGCTGCTCTGCGATCAGAGCTTTGCCGATACGGTGTTCTTCACCAATTCCGGCACCGAGACCGCTGAGCTGGCGATCAAAATGGCGCGCAAGTTCCATTATGAGAACGGCCAGCCCGAACGGACCGCTTTCCTCGCCTTTGAGGGCGCCTTCCATGGCCGCTCGACCGGGGCGATTGCCCTTGCCGGCTCCGAGAAGATGGTGAAGGGCTATGGCCCGCTGATCGGGGGCTTCTCGCAGCTGCCCTGGGGCGATCTGGCAGCGCTGAAGGCGGCGGTGAGCGATCAGACCTGCGCGGTGATCATCGAGCCGATCCAGGGCGAGGGCGGCATCCGCCCGGCCGGGCAGGCCTTCCTGCGGGAGCTGCGTGCGATCTGTGATGCGACCGGCACTTTGCTGATCTTTGACGAGGTGCAGTGCGGCATGGGCCGGACCGGCAAACTTTTTGCCCATGAGCTGGCCGGGGTGACCCCCGATATCATGATGGTGGCCAAGGGCATCGGCGGCGGCTTCCCGCTCGGCGCGGTGCTGGCGAGCGAAAAGGCGGCAAAGGGTATGATTGCGGGCACGCATGGCTCGACCTATGGCGGCAATCCGCTGGCCTGTGCGATCGGCGCGAAAGTGACCGAAATCGTCAGCGATCCGGCCTTCCTCGCCGAGGTGGTCCGCAAGGGCGCTTTGTTCCGCCAGGGGCTGGAAAGCCTGGTCGCCCGGCATCCGCAGGTCTTCTCGGGCGTGCAGGGCGAGGGGCTGATGCTGGGGCTGAAATGCGTGAAAACGCCGGGGGATGTGGTCGCTGCGGGCTATGGTGCCGGTGTTCTGACGGTGGCGGCGGCCGATAATGTGCTGCGGCTGCTGCCGGCGCTGAACATCCCTGATGCCGATATTGCCGAGGCGCTGAACCGGCTCGATGCGGCTGCCACAGCGCTTGCCGCCTGATTTCATCTGTCGTTAAATATCCCGGGGTGCGGGGCAGAGCCCCGGCTTCTGCCCCCTCCGTGAAAAGCGAAAAACATGAACCATTTCCTTGATATCCATACCACCTCTCCGGCAGATCTGCGCGGGATGATCGACCAGGCCCGGTCGATGAAAGAGGCCCGCACCGGTCTGCCAAAGGGCACGCCCGATGCCGATCAGCCGCTGAAAAACCACATGGTCGCGCTGATTTTTGAAAAGCCCTCGACCCGTACCCGGGTGTCTTTCGATGTCGGCGTGCGCCAGCTCGGCGGCGAGACCATGGTGCTTTCGGGCAAAGAAATGCAGCTCGGTCATGGCGAAACCATTGCCGATACCGCGCGCGTCCTGTCGCGCTATGTCGATCTGATCATGATCCGCACTTTTGAGGAAATGACCCTGCTTGAGATGGCAGAACATGCCACGGTGCCGGTGATCAATGGTCTGACCAACCGCACCCATCCCTGCCAGATCATGGCCGATATCCTGACCTATGAGGAGCATCGTGGCCCGATCAGGGGCAAGAAAGTGGTCTGGGCCGGAGATGGCAATAATGTCTGCGCCAGCTTCCTGCATGCCGCCGGTCAGTTTGGCTTTGACATGACCTTCACCGGGCCGGAAACCCTGGACCCCGAGCCGGCCTTCGTCGATCTTGCCCGCTCGAAAGGCGTGAAAGTCACCATCCAGCGCGATCCCTTCACCGCGGTCGAGGGCGCGGATCTGGTGGTCACCGACACCTGGGTCTCGATGCATGATCCGGAATCGGCGAAAGAGCGCCGCCATAATCAGCTGCGCCCCTATCAGGTCAATGAGCAGCTGATGAGCCGGGCAAAGCCCGATGCGCTGTTCATGCATTGCCTGCCCGCGCATCGCAATGATGAGGCGACCAGTGCGGTGATGGACGGGCCGCATTCGGTGATCTTCGATGAGGCGGAAAACCGTCTGCATGCCCAGAAAGCAGTGATGCGCTGGTGCCTTGGCCTCTGAGGCCTGGCGCCGCGGGACCTGAAGCCGCGGGACTTAATGCCGTGAGACTTAAAAAAAAGGGCGCCTTGCGGGGCGCCCTTTTGCACAGACCGGATTGGATAACCAGGGGCGGCGGGTTTACAGCTCCTGGCGGTGATCAGCTGTCACCGTCCAGCGCGACAGGAAGGCAAGGGCGAGGATCATTGCCGCGAGGCCGCCAAAGGTGACGCGGTGGCCGAAATTCTCGGCCAGCCAGCCGATGGTGGCCGGGGCCATCAGCACGCCGGCATAGCCGATCATCGTCACCACCGACAAAGCCGCGCCCGGGCGCTGGCCGGGAATATTGCCCGCCGCCGAGAAGATCACCGGTACCAAATTGGCGCAGCCAAAGCCCGAGAGGGCAAAGCCGAAAATGGCGATATAAGAGCCGGGGGCCAGGGCCGCCAGCGCGAGGCCAAGGCCCGCGATCAGCGCCGAGAAGGTGAAGGTCGGCACCGAGCCAAAGCGGTTGCGCAGCCCGTCACCGGCAAAGCGGATCAGTGCCATAGTGGCGGCGAAAAGCGCAAAGCCGAGGCCTGCGGTGAATTCATCGGCGCCGAAGGTTTCGGCGAGGAACAAGGCGCCCCAGTCGAGCACTGCGCCCTCAGGGACGAAGGCAAGAAAGGCCATCAGCCCCAGCAGCCAGATGCTGAGCTCGCGCGGCAGGAAGCTGCTTCTGGTCGCGCTGGCAACCGGCTCCGGCGGCAGGGGCGGCTCACCGCGCAGGAAGGGCAAAGCGCAAAGCACGATGGCGAGGATCACCGCCGAGGAGAGCAGCGCCTGGACCTCGCCCCCGGCGCGTGAGATCACCAGCGCCCCCAGCGATCCGGCAATAAAGCCGCCAAGGCTCCAGAACCCATGCAGCGAGGACATGATGGCCTTGCCGAGCCGGCGCTCAACCTCGACCGCATTGGCATTGGCCATGATGTCGAGCGCGCCCATCAGCACGCCGAACATCACCATGGCGAGGCTCAGCCAGAACAGCGACGGCGCGAAGGCGACCATGGGCAGCACCGGCACAATGCCCAGCCCGGCGAGCCGGACCAGCGGCAGGGTGCCAAAGCGCGGAATGGCTTTGCCGACGAAGAGCATGGCAATCATCGCGCCAATGCCAAGGCCGAAGATCAGAATGCCCAGCGTCGGCTTGTCGATGCCATGTTTGGGCAGCAGCAGCGGGATCTGCGGGGCCCAGGCCCCGATCATGATCCCCCCGGAGAGGAACAGGGCCGAATTGGCCCAGCGGGCAGAACGGGCTTCGTCGCGGGTCATTCGGGCACAGGCTCCTGGATCAGTCTCAGCGCCTGCCTATCTGCTCGCCCGCAATCAGGAAAGGGGGGGCGAGGGCTTCAGCGTCGTGGTTTTGCACGCAGCGTCGGCTCATGCTCGCGCGGGTCTTCGGGCCAGGGATGTTTGGGATACTGGCCGCGCATATCCTTGCGCACATCGGCATAGGAATTGCTCCAGAATCCCGGCAGATCCAGCGTCACCTGCACCGGGGTCTGGCGCGGTGAGAGCAGGCTGATGCGCAAAGGCAGGCGGTGCTGGCCGACGGTCGGATGCTGGGTGACGCCGAACATCTCCTGCAACCGCACCGCAATCGCCGGATGTTCGCCCTCGTAATCAATCGGCACGGCGCGGCCCAGCGGCGTGGTGAAATGCGCCGGGGCCAGGCGGTCGACCTCGGCCATTCTGGCATGCCCCAGATGGGCTTTCAGCGCCTCGCTCAGATCGAGCCCCTTCAGATCGCCGAGGTTGCGGGCTTTGCCAAGCCAGGGCAAGAGCCAGTCTTCGGCGCTGTCGAGCAGGGCCAGATCGCTGACCCCGGGCCAGTCCTCGCCCCGGGTCAGTGCGATCCGGGCGCGCAGCCGGGCCGCGGCCGCGCTCCAGCTCAGCCCGTTTTCGCGCAGCCCCTGCAGCGCGGCGCGCGACAGGGCCTCGGCGGGGGCCTCGCTCCAGGCGCGCTCATTGAGCACCAGCGCGCCATAGCGCTCGCGGCGCAATGCCTGGACCCGGTTCTCGCGGCTGTTCCAGATCACCTCATCGCTCCAGGTGATGCGGTCGGCGGCAATTTCGCGCAGCTCTTCCTCGCTCAGCGCCGCCGCCATACGGATCTTCGCCTCACGCGGGTCTCCGTCGAGATCGGTGGCGACCAGCAGCCGGGCTTTTGCCAGCGCGCTGCCCGGTTCGATATAAGCGCCTTTGCCGCCCGACAGCAGAAAACGCGGTGCCTCACCCCTGCGGCGCAACCCGATGCGGTCGGGATAGGCCAGCGCCGCCATCTGCGCCGGGCTGTACTGCACATCGCTGTCCCCCGCCGCCCGGACGAGGCGCTTTGCCTCCTGACGGATCCGCTCAATCACGCCGCGATCGGCATTTTCGGGCGGGCGGGCAATGGCCTGGAGCCGCAGCTCCAGTTCGGGCCCGGCGCCGCGCAAAGGATCGCGCTCCCCGATCAGCGCCGCGAGGGGGGCGGCCTCTTTCCCCGCGACCGCCAGCATATGGCCCAGACGCGGATGCAGCGGCAAAGCGGCCAGCTTCCTGCCATGCGCGGTGATGCTGCCGGTGGCATCGAGCGCGCCGAGATCGCGCAGCAGCGCTCGTGCCTCGCTGAGGCCGGCTTCGGGCGGCGGGGTGAGGAAGGGCAGATCATCCGAACCCCATTCCGCCAGTTCCAGCGCCAGCGCCGTCAGGTCAGCGACCTGAATGCCGGGCGGCGGGAAAGCGGCCATGCCGCCCTCTTCCCCCTTCGTCCAGAGCCGGTAGCAGAGACCTTCCGCCACCCGGCCGGCCCGGCCGCGCCTTTGCTCGGCTTCGGCCCTGGTCACCCTTTCGGTCACCAGCCGCGCCATGCCAGAGCCCGGATCAAACCGCGCGCGCCGCGCCTTGCCGCCATCCACCACGATGCGGATATCGGGCAGGGTCAGCGAGGTTTCGGCGATAGAGGTGGCGAGCACCAGTTTGCGCAGCCCGGGCCCGGCGGGGGCGAGGGCGGCCTGCTGGCTGGCGAAATCCATCGCGCCATAAAGCGGGCGGATCACGCAGCCGGGCAGGGGATCAAGCAGGGCGGCAAGGCGGCGGATCTCAGCCTCACCCGGCAAAAAGGCCAGCAGCCCGCCCTCGGGGTTTTCCCCGAGCGCCTGGCGGATCAGCCCGGCCATGGCGGCCTCAAAGCGCAGCGAGGCATCCACGGGCCGGGGCAGCCAGCGGGTTTCGACCGGGAAGGCGCGGCCCTCGGCGGTCAGAACCGGCGCATCCTGCATCAGCGCGGCCACCGGCGCGGCATCGAGCGTGGCCGACATCACCAGCACCGCCAGATCCGGGCGCAAAGCGGCGCGCAGCTCGAGCACCAGCGCAAGGCCCAGATCGGCCTGCAGCGAGCGCTCGTGAAATTCGTCAAAGATCACGCAGGAAATGCCCGAAAGCTCGGGATCGCCCTGGATCATCCGGGTCAGAATGCCCTCGGTCACCACCTCAATCCGGGTGGCGTCCGAGATCTTCGCCTCGCCCCTGATGCGGTAGCCGACACGCTGTCCGACCGCCTCGCCCAGGGTCGAGGCCATGCGCACGGCCGAGGCGCGGGCCGCCAGACGGCGCGGCTCGAGCATCAGGATCTTGCCTGGATAAAGCCCGGAGGCGAGCAGATCGAGCGGCACCAGCGTGGTTTTTCCGGCCCCGGGCGGGGCCTGCAGCACGGCGCGGCCTGCCTGGGCAAGGGCCTGGCGCAGCTCGGGCAGGATATGGGTGACGGGCAGGGTGATCATTCCCGCTATATGCCAGGCGTCTGCGGCTCTGGCCAGTGGCGGCTGGCCCGGGCGGAGATATTTAAAAAAATGGCCAGGCGCGGATCGCGGATTTCCCCTTCCTCAAATATCCCGGGGGGGCTGCGACAGCTGCGGGGGGCAGCGCCCCCTTCTTTTGTCTGCTGGCTTTTTGCGGCCCGCTTTGGCAGACATTTCCCGGCGGAAGAGGAAATCTGATGACGATTGCGGAAATGGCAGCGGCGGTTCTCGCCGGAGACCGGCGGGCGCTGGCGCGTTCGATCACTCTGATTGAAAGCGCGCGGGCGGATCATCGCGAACAGGCGGTGGAATTGCTGACGATGCTGCGCGGCTCGGGACGCGAGGCTTTACGCCTTGGTCTTTCCGGCACGCCAGGGGTGGGCAAATCGACCTTCACCGAGGCTTTTGGCATGCAGCTGGCCGAGGCGGGCAGGCGCGTCGCCGTGCTGGCGGTGGACCCCTCTTCGGCGCGCTCGGGCGGGTCGATTCTGGGCGATAAAACCCGGATGGAACAGCTGTCGCGCCATCCCAATGCCTTTATCCGTCCCTCGCCCAGCCAGGCCCATATGGGGGGCGTGGCGCGGCGCACCCGGGAGGCGGTGGCACTTTGCGAGGCGGCAGGCTTTGATCTGGTGGTGATTGAGACGGTGGGGGTCGGTCAGTCCGAGACCATGGTGGCCGAAATCTGCGATCTGTTCCTGCTTCTGATGGCGCCTGCAGGCGGCGATGAGTTGCAGGGGGTCAAACGCGGCATTATGGAAATGGCCGATCTGATTTTGGTCAATAAAGCCGATGGCGATCTGCTGGCCACGGCGCGCCGTACCGTGGCCGATTATGCCGGGGCTTTGCGGCTGCTGCGCCGCCGCCCCCAGGATCCGCCGGATTTCCCCAAGGCGATGCCGGTCTCGGCGGTCGAGGGCAATGGGCTGGAAATGGCCTGGGCCGAGATGGAGGCGCTGGCGCGCTGGCGGCGCGAGCATGGTCATTGGGCCAGACGCCGCGCCGATCAGGCGGCCTACTGGTTTTCCGAAGAGGTGCGCCACGGGCTTCTGGCGGTGCTCGAGCGCGAACCGGCACAGGGAATCATGGCCCGGCTGGCGGCAGCGGTCACGAGCGGCGAATACAGCCCCGAGGCTGCAGCGCAGCAAATGATGCGTGCACTGGGCCGCAGCTGAGTGTATAGGGAGGCAAGGCACGGGCGAAAGCGCGGGTGTCGCAGATTTTCGTTCCGCTCTGCCGGGGCGGCCTCTTGACCTCGCTGCCGATAGACCGTACATGCCGCAAATCGAATTCGGACGGCGGGGGCTTCCCCGTGCCCTGTCCTTCTGAACAACGAGGATACTCAAATGTCGCGCGTTTGCGAACTGACGGGCAAGGGCCCGATGACCGGCAACACGGTCAGCCATGCAAATAACAAAAGCCGTCGTCGCTTCCTGCCGAACCTGAATGAGGTTTCGCTGGCTTCCGACACCCTCGGCAAGACCTTCACCCTGCGCATCTCGGCAGCTGCCCTGCGTTCGGTTGATCACCGCGGTGGTCTGGACGCCTTCCTGGCACGCGCCAAAGACGTGGAGCTCTCGGCTGACGCGCTGAAAATCAAGCGCGACATCGCGAAAGCAGCAGCTGCTGTCTGAGCGCTGTCAGCATCCGGCCTTAAGGCCGTGATCTGAAAGATTAAAACCCTGATCGCCCGGCGATCAGGGTTTTTTCTTTTCTGTCAGCCGCTTATCTCCGGCGCCTTGCAAGAAACTCCGGGGAGGCGACGGATCGGCGCTTGACCTTGTGGCAGGGCCAGGCAGAAAATGAGCGGGAAGGACGGCGTATGCTTACCGCGCGCCGGACCCGAGAGACGTCGCGGGGAGAGGCGGCGGCCCGGGAGGAGAGCGGAGCAATCCGCAGAGACACGGGCGCACAGTCATCCCCGCTTATTCCGAGGGAGGAAGGGGCCATGTCAGCTCCTGTGCAGCTTTACCCGCCATCGGCGGCATTTGTGGCGGGGTCGCATCTTGATGCGGCGGGCTATGCGTCGCGTTATGCGCATTCGGTCGAAGCGCCTGAGGCTTTCTGGGGCGAGGAAGGGCTCAGGCTCGACTGGATCCGGCCCTATACGAAGGTGAAGAACACCTCTTTCGCGCCGGGCGCGGTTTCGATCCGCTGGTATGAGGACGGCATTCTCAACGTAGCCGCCAATTGCATCGACCGCCATCTGATCGACCGCGCTGAGCAGACCGCGATCATCTGGGAGCCGGATGATCCGGCGGAACCGGCGAAACATATCAGCTATCGCGAATTGCTCGAACAGGTGTCGC
>NZ_JACDXX010000024.1 GCF_020539525.1 Pseudogemmobacter faecipullorum
CCTGAAACGCCGTGGGCAGAGATTTGCCAGGGCGGTCCCCGAGAGCCTCAAGCATTGCTCCCAGGCGCCGGTTCAACCGGGCATCGCCCAGATCGCATCCTGACGTTTCCGTTTCCACCCAACTCTGCCCCATGCCTGCACCTCGATTATTCGGTGCCACATAACGAATCATGATCGCTTGTGCTCAGGCAAGGCCAAGTGGGTGGGTGAATCAATTCGCCGCACCACTTATGGGTAACTGCAAGGGACAGCGACCGTTTACAACTTTTCGATGCATTGAGCCTTCAAAAACCGGTCTGACGGCCCTTGTAGTCACACGAATGGCAATTCGGTGACAACAATATCAATCACTTAATCGATTAACTGTCGAACTTGGGGGGTCCGCCTTTTGTCAACATGACCTAGCGCGGCCTCTCTTGAGAAACAGGTAAATCGTTGAGAACAGTAGCAGTGATGCACCAGGACCCACACTCACGGCGTTGTAAAGGGGAGAGAAGAAAAGAACGGTAAACATCAATGCCGCAAAGAAGCATTGCTCACCACATCCTCTCTTAAACATCGCAACAGATCGAGCCGCCATGAACATTATAAAGGCCGTAACGACCAAAACACCAGATAAGCCGAAATCAATAAATATCGATCCTGGAAGCGTGTAATATGCGCCAAAGATGCGGAGATCTTCAGAAAGATTTGGCGCCAAGCTGGTTCCTAAGACGCGATCAATCGTCAGGCAGTAAATGTAGAAATTATATCCACCATTCAAATGGCCATTCGGCATACCGGTGGTCAGGATAGTCTGAAGGTAATGAAATCCGATTGTAAAGTAGGCATGAACATAGAACAAAATGATATAAATGTAATCTGGGATGAACAGCGGTATGGCATCCCTGTCGAACCCGAGGCCATTCTCATAAGCGTGGATCGCCGCTCGATCAATCAGATCGTCTGTACGCATCAGAGCTCTCTCAACGAAAATGTAGAGGGAAAGTCCGATACCGAAAATCAATACGGCTCCAAAAGCAGCCTTGATGATGATGTTGCGGGCCGTCGCGGCTCCGGTTGCCCGCCTGATGGAGAAATTCGGATTAATTTGTCCGGCGAAGTACATGAATACAATGCTGATCAGGAAGCTGTTCCTGCCGCCGCTGAGGAAGGACATTAACAGGCCAAGCACTACAAGGATGATGGGGATAATATTCCGTCGTACGCCATTCGTGGTCCTTTCCATAACCGACAGGAAAAGAAAGGCGGGCGCGGCGGAAGTAAATACCGTGAGTGCCGTAAAGATACCGCCTCCGCTATTCATAGAATGGATTTCCTCATACCGGGCACCCGTAATTCCGAGGCCAAGAACACCGCCCAAGAAAATATATCGGTACGCCATAGACATGGTATAGGCAGAGCATAAAAATAGAAAAATCCGATGATCAAAGGCCGTGAATACGGGTTCGCAATCGCGCTTTTCAGACCCTGCGCCAGTGTCTGTGCCGTGCATTATCGACGATATCAGGGTAAACGTGATTGGGGTCAGATATAGTAGGCAGACGAACCAGAAGTCGATCCCGAAGCTACCGTAGATCGAAAACATTCGTCCATTCGTCGCAATCAGCGAAATTGCAAATGGCAATATCGCGATTAAAGCCATGCGCCTTAGAATTTTTCTTTCAATTCGCATAACAATAACCAGTGTCCGTTCACTTCTGCGCGTTGGTGTGATTTTATCAGTTGCTCGCCCTAAACGTATCCGGCCGAACTTGGTCAAAGATTTCGTTGGCCCAAATGACTAATACTGCCGAGCTCTCGCCGGTGCTGGTCAACGTGTGCACCCAGCCTGGCTGTGTCCAGAAGGATTCTCCCGCATTGATTGTGCGCACCAGCGTCTCTCCACCGCGAATATCGCATTCGATCAGTTTAACTTGACCTAGGGCAAGATGGAAATTCTTGACCTTCGTATGGTGATAATGATTTCCCCGGCTCGCGCCCGGCTCGATGATCAACGCCGAGACTTGGCCGAATTGTGTGGCCTTGAACAATTCGCAGAAACTCCCGGTCTCAGAAGAGAAGCGCTTCAAACTGAAGACCCTCTGTGTTTGTTCTAGGTAACTTAGGAAGGTGGCATTCAATTGCTTGCTGAGTCCCGTGCCGACCGCCGGCAGCTCCGGTCGTTCATGATTCTGACGGAAGCTTTCGATCAGACTTGAAACCTCGCCGACGGTTGTCTGGCTGGTCGGAAAATTGGTCACGTACCGTACACCCGTGTCCTCTGGTTTTGCGAGTGCTGCAAGGTACATATCAATCAGATCATCGATATTGAGCAGCTCAACCGGCGAGGCGGGGTCGTTGATACTAAAGGGCTGGCCCTGCGCCGCCTCCTCCACGAAGGTGGCAACGAAGGAATTGTAGTGCGGTCGGCACCATTTGCCAAATAGATTGGGAAGGCGACAGATCGCCGTTGCCCACCCTGCCGCAGGCCCGCACCGCGCGACGAGTTCCTCACCGGCCTTCTTGGAACTGCCATAGCCATCGTCGCGCGTGACCTTGGTTGTCGAAGCATAATGGAAGCTAGCCCCTGTCCCGCGTGGCCGGAAGGTGGCCAAGATCCGTTCGGCGTAATCGACATTGTCCGCGGTGAAGCCCTCCTTGCCCGGTGGGCGGTTGGCCCCCGCCAGGTGCAGGATGTGATCGACGACAATGCTGGCTCGGGCTTCGGACACGCTGGCGTAGGCGCGCAGATAAACCTCTTCGTATTTTATGGAGCGCCACAGGCGTTCAACGAAGACGTTGTCACGCCATGCCCCCTTGCCATCCATGCTGATCTTGATGTCGTGCTCGGCCAGAACCTTAATGAAGTCTGCCGATGTAAATTGGCTTCCTTGGTCCGTATTGAATATCTCGGGCCTGCCATATCGCGCCAGCGCCTCTTCTAAAGCTTCTATGCAAAAGGCGGTCTCCAGTGTGATCGACACCCGCCATACCAGCACGCGCCGCGTGGCCCAGTCCAGCACGGCGGCGAGGTAAATGAAGCCGCGGGCCATGGGTATATAGGTGATATCCATCGCCCAAACCTGATTGGGCTGGGTGATGGGCAGTTTCCTGAGCAGATAGGGATATACCTTGTGCCCAGGTGTAGGTTTTGAGGTATTCGGCCGCCGGTAGAGCGCCGCGATCCCCATCCGCTTCATCAGCGTGGCAACGTGCAGCCGCCCGACCTGAACGCCCTCCTGAGCAAGCAGCCCGCGCAGCATTCGGCTGCCCGCAAACGGAAACTCCATGTGCAGCTTGTCGATGCGATGCATAAGCTGCAGATCGATATCCGACACCGGGCGGGGCTTATAATAAACGCTGCCACGGCTGATCCCCAGCACCTTGGCTTGGCGACTGACGCTAAGCTTCGTGTCCGGAGTGATCATCTTTTTGCGCTCGGCAATAGACCTGCCTTCCCGAGCGCGCCGGACAAAAAATCGTTTTCTAACGTCAGCTCCCCGATCTTGGCGTGCAGGGTTTTAACGTCGATCACCGATGCCGCCTCGACCTTCGGGGGCTCCCCGAATACGCCGGTCGCTCCGTCAAGCAATTGCTCCCACCATTGCTTGATCTGGTTCGGATGGACGTCAAAATCATGAGACAGTTCGATCAACGTCTTCTCGCCCTTGATCGCTGCGACGGCAACCTTCGCCTTGAAGGCCTGACTATGATTCCGGCGTGGTCGCTTGCTCATTGTCGTCTCCTCGCTCGCAGCATCATGCTGCTATTGCGCGGAAAAGCCACTTATCTGGCTCTGTCGCAAAATTTTCTGTGGAACGTTTCCTGTGATATGTCTGCGTCGTCAATTGGTTATTGAAGTGGCTGACAGCATGATCGATTTCAAAGGCGCGCATTATCCTAAGTCGGTGATCCTGTACGCGGTGTTTTTCTATGTGCGCTACGCGGTCTCCTATCGGGATCTTGAGGAAATCCTTGCCGAGCGAGGCGTTACGGTCGACCACGCCACGCTGAACCGCTGGGTGGTGAAATTCTCTCCGCTGATCGCCGCCCGGATGCAGGTGAAAAAGCGGCCAACGGCCAGGTCCTGGCGCGCCGATGAAACCTACATCAAGGTGAAAGGCCGCTGAACCTACCTCTACCGCGCCGTGGATCGTGACGGTCAAACCCTTGATTTTATGCTGTCTGAGCGCCGCAATCTGGCGCTGCCCGGCGGTTTTTCAAACGCGCAATCGCGGCGAACGGAACGCCTGAGCGCGTTGTGATCGACAAGAGCGGTGCCAATCTTGCCGGGATTCAGGCGGTCAATGTGATCCTGAAGTTTACCGGCAGCGGGCGCATTATCGAGATCCGACAGGTGAAATATCTGAACAATATCCTTGAACAGGATCACCGCTTCATTAAGCGGATCACCCGGCCGTTGATGGGCTTCAAAGCGTTTCACTCTGCCGCGGCGACGATCGCCGGGATTGAGACAGCACACATGATCCGCAAAGGGCAGATACCTGCAAATGGCGCTCACGCATTTCAGGTCTTTGCGGGGCTCGCGGGATAGTCATGTCCAATGGATGGGCGCCTCCAGCCCCCCAAAAAACTTTGCAACACAACCACTTATCTCGCCTGTTCAGGTTTCCCGGACCACTTCTGTTTCGGCCGCGCCACTCGAAAGGCACAGGCTCACCATTACGCTGACTGATCACCTCCGATAAGGGCGCCGCGCTTTGCTCCTGCTTCGCGGCGCTTATCTATTTATATATTCAGAACAAGCGCCGCTGAGCGAATACTTATATGAGGACTGATAAGTCCGCGTTATCGGATATGATTATGTCGGAGGTTACGCGGCGAATAGAGCGATATTTTAGCCCGGAAGCCTCCATTTCCGTAGTAGCCGGAACCTTTGCACCCTTCACCGGACAGTGTCTCTCATTACCTCAGATTATGTTACGGTCATTTTTTGTGTGATACTGACCGCGCCTGATTTCTCCTAACGTGCCTCCAGACAGCAAGTCCGGGACGTCGGGGAGAAATAATGCGTTCTCAGTCATTTGAGCGGCTCTTCAGCCCTCTCACCATTCGCGGACATGTTATTCGCAACCGGGTCCTGTCGAGCGGACATCAGACCTATCTCGCAGAACAAAACCTGCCCGGCCCCAGAATGATCGCCTACCATGAGGCGCGTGCACGCGGGGGGGCGGGGCTCATTATAACGGAATCTGCGAGGTTTCACTCCTCCAGCACCTCAGATTCCTTAGATCTCGTTATCCAGAATGACGATGCTATCCCGCATTTTTCATCGCTCGCCGAAGCGGTTCATCGCCATGGCGCCAGGATTATTGGCCAGCTCTCGCATTCCGGGAGAGTGACGCGTCGTATGGCGCAGGGGATGCGGGGCGTGGTCTTCGCGCCTTCTCCTGTGCCCGATCATCGCTTTCATACGCTGCCAAGAGAGATGCCAACCGATATGGTGGCAGAGGTTATCGCAGCGGCGGCGGCAGGCGCACGACGTTATGCGCAGGCTGGTTATGATGGGGTAGAGCTGATGGCCAGCCACGGGCTGCTCTTTGCTCAGTTCCTCAATCCGCACAGCAATCTGCGGTCTGACATTTACGGCGGTTCGTTCGAGAACCGGCTGCGCCCGCTGCGCGAGGCGCTGATCCTGGTGCGCCAGGAAATCGGACCAGAGCATATTGTCGGCCTGAGGATCTCGGCTGCTGAGGACGAACTCTCCGGGCTCGAGGAAGGCGATGTGATCAATATCTGCAAGAGCCTGGCCGCTGAGGGGCTGATCGATTATGTTAACACGACTTTCGGCAGCATGGCCGCGCTTGGTGCATCCGTTCATGTGGTGCCACCGATGGAGATCGAAGCAGCCTATCTGGCGTCGAAATCTCACGCGATAAAGGCTGCGATCCCGGTTCCAGTATTTCTGGCAGGGCGGATCAATCAGCCACAGGTGGCAGAGGCCGTTCTCGCGGAGGGGCAGGCCGATATGTGTGCCATGACCCGTGCAATGATCACTGACCCTGATATGGCGAATAAGGCGCGGGCCGGAGCAGCAGATGACATCCGGGCCTGTATCGGCTGCAATCAGGCCTGTATCGGTCACTTCCATGCGGGTAACCCGATCTCCTGTATCCAGAACCCTGTTTCAGGCCGCGAGACCCTATTTCCGGTGAAGCCGGTGAAAGCACCGGCTTCCAAACGTGTGCTGGTGATCGGCGGCGGGCCTGCTGGGATGAAGGCCGCACTGACAGCAGCTGAGCTCGGCCATGATGTCACCCTGGCAGAAGCCGGGCCGCAGCTGGGGGGGCAGGCATTGCTGGCGCAGCTCTTGCCTGAGCGCGCGGAGTTTGGTGGGTTGATCACCAATCTGCAGACGGAACTGGCGCGCCATGAGATACGCATTCAGCTGAACAGGCAGATAGATGCCGCTGCCCTGACCGATATCGCCCCGGAGGCAGTGATCCTTGCCACCGGGGCCAGCCCCTATCTGCCACCGGTAGAGGGCGCAGATGCCGCAGATATGATCGAGCTTCCTGATCTGCTGAAAGGCACGGCTAGCCCCGGCAACCGGGTCGTGATCGCCGACTGGCGCTGCGACTGGCAGGGCATTGGGGCTGCAGTGAAACTTCGCCGTGAGGGCCATCACGTTCGTCTCGCAGTAGACGGGATCTGTGCCGGCCAGAACCTTCAGCAATATGTCCGGGATTACTGGGCCGGAAAACTGCACGAGCTGGAGATCGAGGTGATCCCCTATGCGCGCCTCTATGGCGCGGATACCGACAGCGCCTATTTCCTGCACACGGCCAGCAACCAGCCAATCATTCTTGAAGCGGTCGACAGTCTGGTACTGGCGACCGGCCGCAGCCCCCGGCTTGAACTCGAACCCGTTCTTCAGGCCGCCAGCCTGCCCTTTATCACCATCGGTGACTGCGCCACCCCGCGCAGTGCCGAAGAGGCCATCTATGAAGGCCTGGCTGAAGTCGCTGAGTTCCTGGGCAGCTGACGGCCCGGAATGCCTGCAACCGTCTCACAACAATAATACCAACAGATCTGGGAGGATCAGATGAGAAAAACCGTTAAAGCTTCACTGCTGGGAACTGCGCTTGCTCTGTTCTTCGGTGGCCTGGCACAGGCTGAACCTGTTGCCGGAGAGACCCCTGAGAACAGCCTCGCAGGTATCAGCCTGACCTTCGCCTCCTGGGGCGGCATTCTTCAGGAAGGTCAGATGGCTTCGCTTGAACATTTTGTGCAACAGTCAGGTGTCGAACTCTTGTCCGACCCGGCCTATGAGATGAGCAAGCTTAAGGCACAGGTCGAGGCAGGCAATCTGAACTGGGATATTGTTCACACGAGTGAATATGATCCCTATGCGCAATGTGGCACCCTGGTCCAGCCGCTGGATCTGACGATCGTGGATACGTCAAAACTGCCCGGTGGACATTACACGGAATGCGGCGTGCCGGCTCTGCTCTACGGTATCGTGCTGATGTATAATACCGAGAAATATGGCGACAATCCTCCGGCCTCCTGGAAGGACTTTTTCGACGTCGAGGCCTTCCCCGGTACCCGTGCAATTCAGGGCTCTTCCAGCCCGAGTGGCTCTCTGCTCGAGGCATCGCTTCTGGCCCAGGGGGGTGATCCGGCCACCATGCTGACAGAAGATGCAGCTGCCGTGATCGATCAGGCGCTGAAACCGATCCGCGACAACAGTGAGTCCTTTATGTTCTGGACCACCGGCGCCGAACAGCAGAACATGATGGAAGCCGGTGAGGCCGATATGATCATGGCCTGGACCGGAAGGGCGATGAATGCCGTGAAAAACGGCGCGCCCTATCAGCCTTCCTGGAACCAGTGGCTGGTGGTCGAAGACTATCTGGCGGTGCCGAAGGGCGCGAAAAACCCTGCCGCCTCGAATGCGCTGATCAATGCATATCTCGGGGCTGAAGCGCAGGCAAAATTCGCCGAGATGACCTCTTACTCGCCGGTCAATATTGACTCAAAGCCGGTGCTGGAGCCGGAGGTTGCGGCCTTCCAGATCTCAACGCCTGAGCGCATCGAACAAAGCTACCGCCACAATGTAAAATACTGGGTCAGCCATTATGACGTCATGGTTGCAAAATGGTCTGAATTCGTCGCCGGCTACTGATCTGCGATAAACCTCTGCGCGGCCGCCACATAAAGCTGACGGCCGCGCCCGGTTCTGCTAACGCATTGCCGATAAATCGCTGAAGTGCATCCCAATGACCCTGCGAGCCAAACTGCCCTCGACGGGTGCGATCTTTATGTTCGAAGCTGCCGCAAGGCATATGAGCTTCACGGAGGCCGCCCGTGAGTTCAACGTCACGCAACCTGCCGTCAGCCGCATGATAGCCCGGCTGGAAGATCATCTCGGCTGTGAATTATTCCGACGCAAATCCGGCAGGACTGAGCTGACAGACAGCGGGGTGGTTCTGCTGCGAGGGGTCCGGTCCGGTTTTGACAGTATTGAATCTGCACTGGGCGAAATCGCAGCGCTGCATCAGCAGGACAACACGCTCACAATCTCCGTGACATCCGCTTTTGCAATCCACTGGCTGATGCCTCGCTTTGACAAACTGCGCCGGGATCTCCCGGAACTGACCGTCAGGCTCGACCTGATCCATGGTGAGCCGAACGGTCCTCTGGGGGCAGCCGATATCGGTATTCGCTACAATATGACCTCCAGCGAGGATTCAGAGATCGCGATGCTGGCAGACGAGGTCATTATCCCTGTCTGCAGCCCGGCCTATCTGCAGACCCACAGCAGAATAGATGGCCCGGGGGGCATGAAGGGTCATACGATCGCCAACCTGCAGGGAACTTTGCGCCTGCCATGGCAAAAGGCGCTGCCCTGGCTGTCCGGCGGTCAGTTTCATGACGCAGATGAGATGACATTTTCAGATTATGCCCTAGTATTGCAGGCGGCGATCAAAGGCCAGGCCATTGCGCTTGGCTGGTGGCATGTGGTCGCGCATGAAATCTTCACCGGCGGCCTTGTGCCGGCGGGCAACAAAATGCTGAAAACCGGCGCCTTCTACAACCTGCTCACCCGTCCGGGGCCGGGAAAACGCCCGGCAGTGCGTAAGCTCTGCGACTGGCTGATCGCCGAGTTCGCCGTGCTCGAAACAGAGCGCGACCGATTAGGACTGGAAACGGTCATAAGAGCAGGCGCTGATCGTTAATCTCTGACTTCAGCGTGTCTTCTTACGACCGGAATCGAGCGCAGTTCAGCACAAAGGAGACCTGCCTTGAGAAGAAATGGTCGCACATATTCGGACCAAGCGTGGAAGGCTGGTTCCTGATCATCTGAACCTTCTCTTGCCGTTCCGATCTCAGTCCGCGTCCTGATATCCGGTGGCCATCTCCAGCTGATGCGCCAGCGCCAGAAGCAGCAGATCTGCCCCGGGCCGGGCCGTCAGCTGGATCATATCAGGGAAGCCCGCCTCTGCTAACGGCAAGGGGCAGACCGCCGAGGGGGCGCATCTTACGAATGACGTTCAATAGTCCCATGTGGATCACTCCGATGCCTCCCTCGCTCACTGCGCGGGGGAGGGTCACATGGGTCAAATCTCAATGGAAATTATCGCCCTAAATGGGTCAGTTCTAAGCGGCAATCAACAGCATGACCTTTTTCGAACTGTCGCCCTCTTCCGGATGGCAGCCGCAGCGCTCAAGGACGTTGCCGAAGTAACGCTCTCCACCCCATCCTTCCTCGCCGCTGATTGCCTGCAAGGCCGAGCGTATCAGCTGCCGGCCAGGAAGCGACCCCTCTGCCCTATAAAACTCGGCCTCATCGATCGGCCCCTGCCGCTGCAGTTCTGCGATCATTTCTTCGACAGTCTTCATCTTTACTCCTCCTCCACTCAGCGCTCTCTGTCTCCACCACGATCCCGGTCGCGACCTGACCCACGTTCCGTCACGCCCTCAGCCCCACGCCCAAGCAACGCCGCGCGGCGGTCTCGTTCCTCCGGCGCTGCCACGCCGTGCGTTGGAGCCTCTCGCGCCTGATCGGAAGCCCGCTGCGCCAGCGCGCTCTCGCGGTCCCGTCCGAGCACGGCATCCCGACGCCCCCGCTCCGGATCCTCCGGTGTGATACGCTCCCGCCCGACATCTGGTGCCTGTGCGTCCGTTCGCCCGATCTCACGCCCCAGCACAGCCGCACGTCGTGCGTCATGTGAACCCCGCTCAGCCTCTCCCATCACCCTCTCCCTGATCCGTGTCATTGCCGCATCAACACGACCCCAAAGCTGGTCCAGCCGCTCCCTTGCCCCGGTTATGAAGGCCTTCGCCCGCTCCCTCAGCTCAAGACGCAGCTCGAACTGGCGCCAGCCAAACTCAAAGCGCAAAGCATTGCGCGCCTGTGCCGCGCGGAAAGCCTCGCCACGCTCGGTGACGATGCCGCGTTTTTCCAGCGCATAGGCTGCTGGGCCAATCTTGGGCTCGGGCTCACGGTTAAGCTCGATCACCTTCTTCTCGCAGGCGATTGCCTCATCCTCCTGGCCTGCGGT
Source organism: Pseudogemmobacter faecipullorum (assembly GCF_020539525.1). Classification (GTDB taxonomy): domain Bacteria; phylum Pseudomonadota; class Alphaproteobacteria; order Rhodobacterales; family Rhodobacteraceae; genus Pseudogemmobacter; species Pseudogemmobacter faecipullorum. The sequence continues at coordinate 10,512 of NZ_JACDXX010000024.1, forward strand.
CTGAGCGCGCTCCAGCGCCTGCTCTACCTCGGTACGCTGCGCCTCAAGCGAGCGATGATCAATCCGCTCCGCATAGCCTTCCCGCTCCAGTGCCCGGTTCGCATCACGCGCCCAGGCCTCGCGCCAGCCGAGCAGCAGATCCGGCGCATTCCAGCCGCGATCTTTCTTGCCAAACCCATCCCCGGTCAGCTCTCGCATTGTCAGCATCACATGCGCATGCGGCTGACCGCCACCGTCGCGAGCCCTGCCCTCATGGATCGCCAGATCCGCAATCATGCCGCGATCAACAAACTCACGCTGAACAAAGCCACGCAGCAATTCGAGCCGGGTCTCTCGGTCGAGCTCACGAGGCAACGCAACTTCGATTTCCCGGGCCAGCTGTGCATCGCGCCGCTTCTCGACCGCCTCAACCGCATTCCAGAGCCGGTCTCGATTAAGCATCCACTCCGGTGCATTCTGCGGTGCCATGATCTCAGCGTGGAGCACCCCACCCTTACGGCTGTAATCATGCTCCAGATCCTGCCGCTCATCGCGCAGCCGCCCGCCGGACCGATAGGCCGCAGCAGCCACTGAGGACCGTCCTCCGGCCCGGCTGATCACTTTGGCACTGAGATGATAGATCGCCACGGATCGATACCTTCTCTTACTTCACAACAGGGTCCAGCGCCTGTCTGCGCTGGTGGGGAGCGCGAGGGGGAACCCCTCGTGAGGCGGCAAGGCCGCCGTGGGGGGCAGCCGTCCGGCGCGGGGGTTTCCCCCATGAGGACGCGACATTGCTTCAGCAATGTATAAGCGCGCATTTAGAACTTTTCAACGCTTCACTCCGCACACGGCTCTCCCCTTCCGTACCACCTCCGGCCACAAGCCCCAATGACGCCCGACCGGCCTCAGCCCCGCAGCTCTCCCTGAGAGACCGGGCCGGAGATCGACGACAGATCCACCCGCTGAGACTGCCCGGCGGCGTCCCAAAGAAAAGACAAGCGAAGACCTCCCTGAATGACCAGGGCCAGCCTGGTCTTCGTCCGTTTGAGCGGCGATTCGGCTCACCAGGAGCTGGATCGCCGCGAACCGCCTGAGGCCCCCTCCAGTAAACGAGCCCCGGAACTGAACATGCGAGTTCAGGATCAGTTCGTGTGCCCCTGCCCTCGGGTCGCGATCACCACCATAGCCATGAGTGACAAAACCGCGCCGGCAATAAAGGGCGCGTGGGAGCCAAAGCTGTGCCAGAGAAAGCCGGCTGCTGTATTGCCGCCGAGCACGACAAGGCCGGTGACCAGATTAAAGCTGCCGAACGCGCTGCCTCTGAGATACTCAGGCGTGGCTCCGGCAATCATGGCACCGAGCAGGCCCTGGGAGAAGCCCATATGCAATCCCCAGAACACGGTGCCCAGCACGTAGAGCCAGACAGAGCTTGCAAAGGCGAGCGTGAGATGGGCGGCGATCAGGAAGCTCAGCCCCCACAGGAGGAGACCACGGGTGCCAATCTGATCTGACATCCGCCCCACGGGATAGGCACTCAGCCCATAGGCGGCATGCATGATCACCAGAGACAGCGGCACCCAGGCCGGGCTGATCCCTGCCTCCAGCCCTTTGAGCAAAACAAATGCCTCACTGAACCGGGCCAGCATGATGAGCGCAGCGAGCCCGATCACCGACCACACTGAACGGTTCAGTGTGAAGACCTCTGACAGCCGGAAGCTGGTCTTTTTCTTCACCGGGGTGCCGGCTGGCTCCCTGACAAAGAAGATCAGCACCGCCATGCACAGAGCCGCAGGGATGGCCGCCAGCCAGAAGACAAGCTGGATGTTCCCGGCCAGTGCGAGCATCGCAGCAACCGCGACCAAAGGGCCAATAAACCCGCCCAGAGTGTCGAGCGACTTACGAAGGCCAAAGCTTGCGCCACGGATAGCGGGAGGGCTCACCGCCGCAATGATCGCATCACGCGGCGTGCCGCGGATGCCCTTGCCCACCCGGTCCATGGCCTTCGCCAGAACGATCTGATCGAGACTGATCGCCCAGGGGAAGATCAGTCTCGACAGGGCTCCGAGGCCATATCCCAGCACAGCAAGTGGCTTTGCCCGACGGCTCAGATCGGCCAGGACGCCGGAGAAGAACTTTGTAGCCGTGGCAATCGCCACCGAGAGCCCTTCGATGAAGCCGATCACGAGAGCAGAAGCCCCCAACCCTCCGGCCAGATAGAGCGGCAAGAGCGCATTGATCATCTCAGAGGAGACATCCATCAGCAGACTGACAATGCCCAGCATCCAGACGGTCGCGGGAATGGCCGGTCGGGAATGGGATGAGACTGGCGTCATGACGGCCCCGATGCTGCTTTACCTCTCCAGAGCACAGGACCACGGGAAAGCTCAACGCCGTTTCTGCGGCGCAGAGGGATTTTGCCCGCATAGCGCTCACTGCGGCAAGGCCCGGAGCTTTGCCGTGGGCTCAGAAAGCGCTCGTATATACCCATCATTGTTAATGGTATATACACATAAAATATAGGGTATATACCATAATTCCTTTGACATCATCCCCCGCTCTTCTGAAGCCTGTTCCGGCAACAGCGATGAGGAGCGCTCCATGGCCGAGAAAAAACTATCCCAGCTGCTGGTGAAGCTGCCCGGTGAACTGCGGGACGCCTTCCAGGACTATGCGAAGCTGCATGGTCAGTCGGCCTCGGCGCTCATTCGTCACTTCATCGAGGATGAGCTGCGCAACGGTCACATCATGAACACCCTGCGTACGCCGCTCGTGGAGGGCCGCTGGAACCGGCCTGCAGCGCCGGTCACGGATGACAGTGGCAAGCTTTACCACGTGCAGGTGATCCCGTTTCGCAGTCAGACCACGCTGCAGATCTCCGACCCCGAGAGTGAACGCGGCTTCGTGAGTTTCCCAGAACTGCCGGGTAAGTCCCGGCTGCTCGATAAAGTCCTAGCCGTCATGCAGTCCAGCTATGACTGGGATACACCTGCCTATGTCCAGATCTGCCGCGAGTTAAACCTCGATCCCAATTACGGCAGGCCTGAGTACAAGTCAGAGGATCTGGAGATCAAGAATGCGCTTGAGGCCCATATCAAATGGGAAGCCGGCGGTGATGAGATGAAGCTCAACGAGCTGATATTTGATTTGCTCGATCTGCTGCGCACCGACATCTTCCCGGAATTTTTCACCTATAAGCGCACCAAGGCCAGCCTGAACACATGGACCTTCAGACTGCCCCCTGCCCTCTTTGCGGAAGCCTTCTCCCGGATTGATCTGACCCGCATGGGATCGACCGAACCGGTCTGGACCACGATCACCTTCCTGCCGAGCTGGGAAGGCCGCGGCTACACGGCCAGCATTGCCATCTGTGGTAAGGGTGAATGCGAGCCCGATGGCTGGCACAAAAGCGGCTATCAGCACGTCCGGGGCGTTGCCCTGCTGCCGAGCCGCATGGACTGGGCCATGGAGACGGTGGTGCGCCGCCTGAAGATGCAGGGCGTAAGCTTCCTCTCCCTGGAGGAGGCCCGCGCCTATATGGACGCAGAGGGGGCCTGGTGGGCCTTCAGCCAGGGCTCCTGGCAGGCTCCGCAGGGTCTGGAGCCCCGACAGCCCTCAACGGTGGAAGGCATGCGCTGGCGGTTCAGGCGTCCTGAGACGCCCCTGTATGACGCCCATCAAAGGGGGGCAGGCTCATGAGCTTTGTCATCCTCGAAGCGCGCCACTGGGTGATGATGATCGCAGCTGTGCTCCTCGGTGCCGCAGGTCTGCTTCTGGCCCCCTCCTTCGTCCCTCTTCTCCACACAACCAGCTGGGCTTTCCCTCTGATTGCCCTCGCCGCCATCCTCGACACCCTCGGAGGCGCCGCAGAGCGTCACAGGGGCGCCCTGAAGCTTGCTGCATGGCTCGCCCTGTGTCTGGCGGCCACTGTGGTCCTGGCACCCCTCAGGGGCGCTCTGAGCGAGTTTGGGGCAATGGTAACGGCATGGGGGGCGGCTGGCTCTCCCCTGCCCCGCGCGCTCTGGGAGGGGCTGAAGAGCCTTGGCCACTATAGCGAGCCAGAGCGCCAGGCTATGGCGGTCTCCTCTGCAATTGGTCTCGGCCTCCTGGCGATTGTTGTCCTCGCGCCTCTGACTGCGGTCTTCAATCCAAAGATCGGTCGCAACCGTAAATCGCGCACCGGCCCCTGGCGTGCCGGCTGGATGGATCCCCGCGACATTGCACAGCTGGCCCGCAATAAGACGGGGCTGCCGCTGGCGCTATTCAAGGGCAAGCTGCTGCGCTACGCCAAGAACGATGCCAGGGGCTGGCGCGGTGGCCATCACCTCGTGGTCTCCGGCACCAGAGGCGGCAAAGGCGTTAGCGCAGTGATCCCGGCTATCCTCGATCATCAGGGTCCGGTCGTCGTGCTCGACATCAAGGGCGAGAACTTCGCTGTCACCCGGCGTCACCGTGAGGAGCTCGGCCGCAGAGTGGCGGTGCTGAACCCTTTCCATCTCATTGAAGACCATACCGTTCAGTTCAATCCGCTCGACTACGTCCGGGCGGACTATCTGGCCCGTGACATCGCTCTGGTTGCTGACGGACTGGTCAAGCCCGAGCAGGGCGATGGCGCTCACTTCTCAGAGATGGCCCGTCAGCTGGTCGAGGCAGCGATCGAAGTGATCATCACGCAGGAAGATCCTGACCGACGTAACCTGATCGCAGTGGCCGATCTTCTTCTCTCGGCAAACCTCGATGCAACGCTTGAGGCCTGGGCGGATAGCAAAGATATCATAGGCCATCGCCCGGTACAGACGGCGGCAACCATTCTGCGCGCTGGCGACAGAGAGCGCGGCTCCATCCAGACAGCAGTCTCCAAAGCCTTTGAATGGATGCAGTCCGACAATATGCGCGCCTTCCTGCAAGGCTCGGGCTTCCAGCTGGATGAGCTGCTCGATGACAAGCTGGATCTGTTCATCGTGGTGCCGCTCGATCAGGTGGACAAGCAGGCGATCTTCATGCGGCTCTTCATCAACCTGGTGCTTGGCACAGTGGTCCGTCAGGACGGTCGACGCCAGGTAAAGGTCCCTGTCCTGCTGGTAATGGATGAGTTCGTGCGGATGGGCCGCATGGAGCAGATCATGAACATTGCCAATGTCGCGGCCGGCGCCGGGATCGAGGCTTTGTTTGTGACCCAGGACACCGGCCAGGTTGAGAAGGCCTATGGCCCAAACGATGCTCGTTCGATCTTTGGCTCCTGCATCACCAAACGCATCTTCAACCTCAATGATATCGATACGGCAGAATGGGCCGCGCGCCATCTCGGTGAGAGCACTGTTTATTCTCAGCAGGTTCGCGAAGGCAAAGCTCCGGGTGACGGACGGGACTTCTCATACTCAGAGCAGCGCCAGAAGCTTATGACGGCAGAGCAGATCATGGGGATGAAGGCGGATGAGCTCCTGCTCCTGGTGGGTAACCGCAATCCGTTGAAGGCAACGCAGAATATGTACTTCAGAAGTAGCGCATATCGGAGCAAATTTGACATGAATCCCCTGAACTAAAGTAAATGGTCGCTGTCCCCCACATTGTCTGGTTTTGGCATAGCTGCGAGTGTCAACGGCGGAGCAAAAATCGGCCATGTTCGTTGTTTTGCAGGAGGCTCCACCTTACTCAGGAGTTGGAGCCTCCTGCAAACTCGGGGCGGTTCAGTGTGAGGTTTGAAATTTCTTTGATTTAAAGAGGGTGGGTAAACCCTGAGTGGTGTTTTTATCTTATCTTCTTTTTCTTTCTTCTTCTTCGTGCCGATTAAGTATTTGATATATAATATTTATTATTAGCTTAAAGTAGTTAATGGGCGGTATGTGAGTAGTTATCGGGCGGTTTCAAAGTAGATCCTGGGCGGTTTCAAAGTAGAAATCGGGCGGCTTAGGTACCCGAAAACAGGATGTGCCTGGATAAATCTGGAGTTGTTCTTGTGCTGTGAGTAGCTAGGGTGTGATCCGCGATCTACCGGAAGTGCTGTCATGAGCGAAAACCGCCCCAAAACTACTCGAACGCTGGATGTGAAGCCGAACCCTGGCGAAATGGTTAAGCCATCTGAGTTGATTGATGTGAAGGGTGCGACAGGGCTGACGCTACAGGATCGCCGGATTTATAACATTCTGCTGGATAACGCCTTTGGTCCCGACCTAGCCGTCGAAGGACGACGGTTTGAAATTGATCTCGCAGACTTACGCGACAGTCACGACAGCAATGACCGGCTCATCGCCTCTATCGAAGCGTTGATGAAGACCATCGTTACAGTGGCGCGTCCGGATGGCTCTCAGGATCGGGTACAGCTCCTTGGCTGGAACAACCTGTCTGACCCATACCGACGGCACGGCACGCTGAAATATTCGATTCAGCCGGAGCTGGCGGCTCTGCTGCGAGACAGCTCAGTGTTTGCGAAACTGCAGCTACAGGTCATGCGACACTTCACCAGTAAGTATGCGCTGGCCCTTTATGAGGCCATCTCGCGGCGGGTGAGAATGCAGAAGATGGTGGAAACCGTTTCGCTGGAAGATTTCCGTGACATGCTGGGGGTCGAGCCTGGCAAGCTTGAAGGCTATGGAAATCTGAATAAATTCGCAATTACCCCTGCACTGCTTGAGGTCAACGCTCTCGCAGAATTCAGTGTTTCGGTAACCCCGCAAAAACTTGGCAAACGCGTTGCGTCGGTAGTGATCGGCTGGGGAATGAAAGACATTGAGGGACGCAAGGCCGCTTGGGCCGAGTTGCATCGCCCACGTGTTGGCAGGAAGGCACGGATCACAGGTACCGCAGAAATTGTGCCATTGCCAGATAGCTATCTGGTAATGGATGAGTAACAGATAGCTACCAGCTACCCCCATTTTCAGTGAGGGGAAGATATGCAGGAACTCCGTATAAATCACTCACTGCGGGCTGCCGTATTTGCTGCCTGGGGCAGAAAATGCGCATATTGCAGGGATATGCCGGCGGAGCACCTTGATCATATTTTTCCGAAAGCCTCGGGCGGGCAGGATATTATATCGAACTTCGCGCCCGCTTGTGCGCTATGTAACATGCGCAAGAATGGCCATGTGCTGGCTGAGGGTTTTCTCCGGATTATGGCAGCACAGGCCAGGTCAAAGGAAAAATGGATCGAGGCGCGCATAAGGCGTCATGCAAGGGCCAGCTTACCACGATCCCCAGTGCAGGAGCGGCGGACCAGTCTCGTTCCACGGGCGGGGGAGTTCGTGGCCCAGCTAAACTTAAGCTCTGCTACTATGGAGGTACTCTCGGGACTGGACTGGCATCATGCAGGCCGCTGTTTGAGGGCAAATATCCCCTGATCTCTGGACTTGACCTGTACGAGGGCGGGCAGGTCATCACAGCCTGCTGGAGGGATATTACAGATCCGGAAGCTCCCAGCCTGTCCGGGCGTGAGACGCTGTGCGTAGATGTTACTTTCGCGCGCGCTGCGCTGGTGGCTACCATTCCCGAAATGGCGCTCAGCCTTGTCCGGCTGGCTGTTGAAACAAGATCCTCAGCATTTCTGGCGCGCCGCTGGCCAGCGAGGGGCGGAGATTTCGATCTCCAGGCCAGCGGAGTTGAGCGGCTCAAGGGCCTGCGGCATCAATAGACAAAGGATATCTATTAGCTACCAGATAGCTTCCTGATAGTCACCTCAAACGCTTCGGCAATACTCAGGCCCTGGGCATCCGCCCAGGCCGTAAACGCTTCAATAGTCTCTGGTTTGGCCTTGATGTTGATCTGCGCACTGCGGCCAGTGCGGTGCCGGCGCTGTTGCTTGACCGGGGCAGGGGCCGCAGGCTCGCGGCTGATAAACCCGGCTGCGGCGGCAGCCTCGACAGGCGGCGCGGCAGGCTTAGGGCGCGGGGCAGGGGTGAAGCTGCTCAGGTCGCCGAGGTCATTGCCGAAACCAATTTTTGCACGTCCGGTCATTGTGAGGCCTCCCGCAGTTTGGCGACCAGTTCGCCGGTGAATTCGCGGGCGTTCTCCTTGGCCTTCTCGATGCCTGACGTGCTCGCTGGATTGAGCGTCGATAGAGTGCCACCGAAGTCGAACAGGTCGCGATAGGCAGCGCGTTCGACAATCGCGGTTTCAAAGACCGGGATGCCCGCTTCGGCCAGCTCACCAGATACATTCTTCAGGCTCCGTGATTTCACCGCGGCGCTGGTCCGGGTCAGAACCACGGCGTGCGGTATGGCACGGCGGGCGAGGCGGGCCTGGCTTGCGATCAGGCGCAGGATCTTCGCCCCCCCCTTTGCATCCATGCTCGAGCCCTGAAGGGGGATCACGACAAAATCAGAGAAGCCGATGGCATTGGCGACCATGAGCGAAGCGGTGCCCTCTAGGTCGACAATAACAAATGCGCTTATGGCGCTCTCAGCCTCGATCGCATCAGCGACGGTATCTTCTGTCACATCTGAAACAATACGGATGGCCTCTGGCTTGCCTGGCATGGTGGCCCATTGGCTGATCCAGCGCTCAGGATCCGCGTCGATGATCGTGACACTGGCGCCATTCTCGGCAAGCTGAGTCGCAGCAATAAGAGCGGAGGTGGTTTTCCCCGCCCCGCCTTTCGGATTTGCGAAAGAGACAACGGGCATTGTTGTCGCTCCTGACTGCCTGACTATCGTCAGAATTATCCGATATCTGCCGGATATCAATATGGTATCTGATAGCTATCGGATAAAGATTGATCTTCCCGGTTGTGCATGGGCGTTTAAAACGTCCGCTGGACGTCACCGCGTAGGAATTGCTGTCTTGTTCACGGGAAGATTGCAGTAGCAGCTTGTTTGATGAAACGCTGTTTGGCTGGGTCAGCTGCCGCCAACCCCGGTATGGTTCAAATCCTTGTATCAACTAGCGTTCAAAGGTATCACCCCACGCGATATGATCGCGCAATGGCCTAGCCTAAGGACCCACAGTGACAGTAACAAAGCGCCTTTTCGATATACTGGTCGCACTAGTCCTGGGGATTATCCTGATCTTTCCCGTGGCTTTTACCGCGCTTTTGATCCTGATCCGGGACGGTCGTCCGGTCTTCTATATCTCTGAGCGGATGAAGACCCCGACTGAGGGTTTTCGGCTGGTAAAATTCCGCACCATGAAGACCGTGGCCAGTGACAGTGGCGTTTCCGGCGGCGACAAGGCGGACCGGATTACAAAAAACGGACATTTTCTCCGTCGTACCCGCCTGGATGAAGTGCCGCAGCTATGGAACGTGTTGAAGGGGGATATCAGCTTCGTCGGCCCGCGTCCGCCTCTGCGCCAATATGTTGAACGGTTCCCAGAGCTTTACCGCGAGGTGCTGAAGTCTCGCCCCGGGATCACCGGTCTCGCTTCGGTCTATTTCCATGCCCATGAGGAATGGCTGCTGGCCCGCGCCCGCACTACCGCCGAGACCGATGTAATTTATTCGCGCGTCTGTGTCCCCCGCAAGGCACGCATCGACCTGATCTATCAGAACCGTCGCAACCTCTGCGTGGATGCGATGATTATGCTCAAGACTGTGTTTAAGCGCCTGCGCTGACCGGCAGATTACAGGAGTTCGATCATGACCTGGCTTATTACTGGCGGCAGTGGTTTCATTGGCTCCAACTTGGCGCAAGCGCTGGAGCGTGACGGTGAGATCTTTCGCATTATCGATCGCCGTCCAAGCCCGTTCTTTCCGGATCAGGCGGTGGAGATGGATATCCTCGATCAGGAACGCCTTACCCAGAGCATGACAGGCGATACCATCATCCATCTGGCAGCCGAGCACCGCGACGATATCCGCCCGCTCTCGCGCTATGATGAGGTCAATGTCGAGGGAACGCGCAACATCTGCCGCGCTGCCAGTCTGCGTGGTATCGACCGCATCGTCTTCACCAGCTCGGTCGCGGTCTATGGTTTTGCGGCGCCAGATACCGGCGAAGAGGGCAAGATCGCACCTTTCAACGCCTATGGCCGCACCAAGTTCGAGGCCGAAGAAGTATTGCGTGCCTGGCAGGCGGAGGCCCCCGAACGTCGTAGCCTCGTGATCATACGTCCGACGGTTGTTTTCGGCCCAGGAAATCGAGGCAATGTTTTCAACTTGCTGAGCCAGATTGCGCGCGGGCGCTTCGTCATGGTGGGAGCGGGGGAGAACCGCAAATCTATGGCATATGTGGAAAATGTCGTTGCCTTCATTCGCCACATGGCAAAATCAGGCCCCGGCGTTCATCTTTGCAATTATGTCGACAAGCCGGACCCCAGCATGAACGAACTGGTCGCGCACGTCCGTTCGACCGTGCTTGATAAGCCCGGGGTCGGGCTACGGCTTCCTACCTGGCTGGGGATGGGTCTTGGCCATCTTGCCGATGGTGTCACGCGTATCACAAGAAAACGCCTGCCTCTCAGTGCAATCAGGGTGAAGAAGTTTATCTCCAGCACAGCCTTCGCTTCTGCAGCGCACCAGGTTGTGGGGTTCACAGCGCCGGTTACGCTGGAGGAAGGGATCGCGCGCACCTTGGATGCAGAGTTCCTGAACCCCGATCCGACACGTCCTGTCTTCGTCACGGAGTAACCAATAGCGCGAGCGGCCTATAGAAGAAGCGGCTTCAGCGACGTTTTGCCGCCGCCTCTCGTAGCCAGGCCTCAAGATCACCATAAACCTGTTCTGCGGAATATTGTGACTCATAGAAGTCGCGCGCCCGTGCGCCCATCGCCTGACGCTCATCTTCTGGCAGATCCATCAACCGGGTAACGGCCTCAGCCAAAGCTTCGGGTTGTGAGGGCGGGGCGGTGATGCCTGCGCCGGAAGCGGCTATCACCCGCGTGCCCTCACCGCCGATGGCGGCAAGGATCGGGCGGCCGCAGGCCATGTAGCATTGCACCTTATAAGGTACGATCCGGTTGAAGATCTCGCTGTCGCGCAGAGACACTATTAATGCATCTGCCTGCGCGAAAAAACCCGGCATGCTCTCTTCCGGGTGGCGCCCGAGCAGATGGAAATGACCTGTGATCCCCAGCTCATGCGCCCTTTTTCTCACTCGTTCCAGATCGCGGCCGCTGCCGATGATGACCCAGTGCAGCTCTGTTCTATTTCGCAGAAGATGCGCTGTGGCGAGCAAAGTATCGAAATCCTGGCTTTCACCGATATTACCAGCGAACATCACCCGGAAACCGGCCCCGGGCACAAGGGCACCCGCATCGGGGGCATCCGTCGCAGCCATGGGCCGATACATTGCCGGTGCCGTGTTCGGAAGCACGCGGATACGGTTCTCGGCAATGCCAAAACGCGAGATCATTGGAGGGAAAGCGGCACTCTGCACCAGGACCAGATCAGCGCGGCGGAAAAGCCAGCCACAGACAGCGCTGAGGGCCCGGACCACCAACGGATTCTTCAACCGCAGCGTTTCGATGGCGGTTTCGGGCCAGATGTCCTGAACCCAATAGACCGTGGGCACACCACGAAACCATTTCAGCATGATCGCGGGCAGAGCCTGGAAGGGCGGCGACGGCATCGACACGAAAGACACATCAGGCCTTCGCTTCACCTTGCGCAATGCCGTCCATGTTCCTGTCACCGGAAAGGTGACATAGTTCAGAAGCAATCGCAGCTTGCTTTTTCCACGTGCCACTGAGCGCGCCCGGTGCACGCGCGCACCTTTCCAGTCTTCTTCGCGGCGCTGGCTGTTTGAATAGCCTTCAAAGAATGTCTCGCGCCCGTAATTCGGCACTCCGGTTATCACGTCGACAGAATGGCCGCGCCGGATCAGCTCTTCGGTGATGGCATTGTTACTGAACTGTTCGGGAAAGAAGTATTGCGAGACGAAAGCTATAGAGAGCGGTTTCTTTGTGTCAGGGCCGGCGTCACTCATGTCAGATCGTTCATCCTGATGCCGTCCCAGCCATTCGACAACCGCGCCGTGCCGAGGATCAGGCTGAGAACCCGCTCGGAGGTATTGTCGATGGCATAGTCCTCGGGCAGCGGATGGCGGCGGCCAGCGGCCTGGCGCTCGGCATGGAGCCGGGTCACAGCTTCCACAGCCTCGCGGATAGTGTCGGGGTTGAGACCTGTCACTAGGATGCAGCCGACGTCCAGCCCTTCGGGCCGTTCGATCGCATCGCGTGGCGTGATCGCGGGGAACTGCAGGATCGAGCTTTCTTCGGCGATGGTACCGCTGTCTGAAATAGCGCAGAAGGCGTTCATCTGCAGGGCGTTGTAATCATGGAACCCGAAGGGCGTCATGTATTGCACACGCGGATCGAAAGCGCCGTCTTCGCCCAGGGCTTCCAGCCGTTTGCGGGTGCGTGGATGGGTAGAGACGATCACGGGCATGTCGTGATCCCGCGCCAGGCTGTTCAGTGTGTCACGAAGCGAGCGCAGGCGTACGGCATTGTCGACATTCTCCTCGCGGTGCAGCGAGACGATGAAATAGCTCTGTCGCTTAAGCGAGAGCCGTGACAGTACATCCGAGGCATCGATACGATCACGGTAGTGTTCCAATACCTCCCGCATAGGCGATCCGGTCAGATAAATCCGGCGGTGCTGAATGCCTTCGGACAGAAGATGCCGGCGGGCATGTTCGGTATAGACCAGATTGAAGTCTGCAATGTGGTCGACCAGCTTTCGGTTGGTCTCTTCCGGTACGTTGCGGTCGAAGGAGCGATTGCCCGCCTCCATGTGATAGACTGGCACCTTCAGCCGTCGGGCAATTATCGCCGAAATCGCAGAATTGGTATCGCCGAGGATCAGCACCGCATCGGGCTTTTCCTCACGGATGACTTTTTCGCTCTCGATCAGGATCTTGCCAAGTGTTTCTCCAAGAGAGCCACCGCCGGTGCCAAGGAAATGGTCTGGCTTGTGCACACCCAGATCCTCAAAGAAGACTTCATTCAGGGAATGGTCCCAGTTTTGTCCGGTATGGACCAAGACATGGTCGGTAAAGGCATCGAGCCGCGCCATGACCCGTGACAGTCTGATGATCTCGGGTCGGGTTCCGAGGATGGTCATCACTTTCAGTCGGGACATGGTCAATCCTGCAAAACGGGTTCGGAATATGTGTCCGGCGCGGCCGGGTCAAAGAGATCAAGTGTTCAGAACAGCGTCAGAAGCGGCTGCTTTCCGATGTTCTGGATGGAATGAGGGTGAAATACTGGCATGTCAACCGATGCTGTGTGGTCGACGTTTTCAACATTTTCACCATCGTAAGGAAGATTCGGATAGTGGTCCGGGAATATCAGACCTCTTTGGTAATCGAGGATCGCCCCGGATGGTGGTACCGTTCAACACGGCACTGGAGGATATATCGTTCGAATAGCCCCATGTTTCGTGGACGCCTTCTTTGCTAATTTTGAGGCAAGGAGGCCATGATGGGCACGGCCACTTTCAGCGACGAGTTCAAGCGTGATGCGCGCAGATCACGGAACGGGGCTCCCCGGTCAGCGAGGTTTCTTAACGGCTCGGCGGTCGTGTCTCGGAAGTGGTAAAAATTGGCTTGCGGCGTAATCTCCGGGTGAACCAACACCCACCCAACCGGCGGCGGCAACCGCCAGGGAGATCACGCCATGAAGCAGAATACCGACAGCTCATCCTTTTCGCTACTGCCCGACGCAGGGGCGTATGATCCGATCGAGGATCGCCTTCGGGCAAATGTCCGTGCCACCATTGAGGCCATGTTCGAAGAGGAACTGGCCGACTTTCTTGGAAGGTTTCGTTACGGCCGCGGCAACGAGCGGGCCAAGGGCTACCGCCACGGGCATCGCGATCGGCAGCTGACCGGCACATTCGGCACTGAGACGGTGCGGGTTCCTCGTGCCCGGATCGAGAACGAAGCCGGCAAGATCACCGAATGGCGCTCGAAGGCACTGCCCCGCCACAGGCGGCTGACAAAGAAGGCCGAGGCCCTGATCGCGGCGGTCTACCTGGCCGGCACCAACACGCGCCGGGTCAAGCGGGCGCTGTTTGGACTGTTCGAGGGGGCGGTGAGCAAGGACGTGGTCAGCCGGGCCTGGCGCAAGGTGAAGCTCGATTGGGACGCGTGGTCCACCCGCGACCTGGCCGAGGAGGATATCGTGCGGCTCATCCTCGACGGCACCGTCATAAAGACCCGGCTGGACCGCAAGGCCACCAACATCTCGGTGCTGGCGGCGATCGGTGTTCGGCGCGACGGACAAAAGGTGCTCCTCTCAATCAGGAACATGGGCGGCGAAAGCACGGCTGCCTGGAGCCAATTCCTCACCGATCTGGACGCGCGGGGCCTGAGGCGGCCCGAGTTCGTAATCGTTGACGGCGCCCCCGGCCTTGAAGCCGCGCTTGTGGCACTCTGGGGCGAGGATCTGGCCATTCAACGCTGCACGGTTCACAAGCACCGCAACCTGCTAGGCCACGCCCCAAAGCGCCTGCATGACGAGCTGAGCGAAGACTACCGCGACATGATCTACGCCGACAGCGCCGCCGAGATCGAGACGCGCCGCAAGGCCTTCCTCCGCAAGTGGAAGCTCAAGTACCGGGCCGTGGCCGATAGCCTCGAGGAGGCCGGCGATCGCCTTTTCAGCTTCACCCGCCTCGATCCGTCGCAATGGAAATCCGCACGGACCACCAACGCCATTGAGCGTCTGAACGAGGAGTTCAGACGCCGCATCAAGACCCAGACCGTGCTGCCCTGCGCCGAGACCGTGCCGATGCTGCTCTGGGCGCTCTTGGCGTCAGGGCAGATCCAGATGCGAAAGGTCGATGGCTGGGAAACCCTTTCTCAGCCTCTCGTGCCGATGTCCCTTGACCTCGCCGCCTGAATGGACCCAATGTCACATGCTCGGAGCCCGCTGCTCGGCAATTCCCACCACATTCGCGACACGACCCGGCTCGGGGTGAGCAAGCACTCGCTCTATGCCTGGAAGCGCAAGTTCGCGAAGACAGCATCAGGCGAGACAGAGAAAGACGCAGAGATCAGGCTATTGAAGCGCGAGTTGGCACGAGTGTCGGAGGAGCGTGGCTCGGGGCTATTCATTTGCCTATGCTGCTCCCGTCTCTATAAGTGCCATTACGTAAACTTATCTAGAGTTGTCGCAAATATTCGCGACGATATCGGGTTCCCAAAATGAATACTGACTATGATGTTTCGCTCTCGCAAAAAATAGTTTTGGGGACGGTTCAATTTGGGCTTTCGTACGGGATTGCTAACTCTCGTGGTCAACCCGATGTAGGGCTAGTTAGGGAGATTCTTGACCGCGCTTATAGCGCGGGTATCCGGATACTAGATACTGCGGCTGCATATGGACAAAGCGAAGCGGTCCTGGGAGCATGTAGTACTGATCGCTGGGAGATTATAACTAAAATTCCTTCTCTGGCCGAGTGTGACGATGCGCGGGTGGGACAGCTTGCACGCGAATCTGTGATGCGTTCATTAGAGTTGTTGCGCACAAATAAGCTGCATGCGGTCTTGGTACATGATGTGCGGGACTTGACGGGAGCACGTGGGCGCAAAATTCGTGAGGCGTTGAGGGGGCTGTTAGCGGAGGGATTAATTGGCAAGCTAGGAGCTTCTGTCTATGATCCTGCGGACCTCTATGGTCTTGAGGAAAGTGGCATCGTTCAGGCTCCATTCAATGTCTTGGATCAACGCATGGGCACCGATGTGACGCGTGCCGAACTGTGCAGGCTAGGGGCAGATCTTCACGTGCGTTCTGTCTTCCTGCAAGGACTGTTGCTGATGAAGACTGCAGCTAGGCCTTCTCGCTTCGCACAATGGGCCCCAGTGCTAACGCGCCTTGACGAGCAGATCACCCGAAGTGGCGTATCGGCTGCTGCATTCTGTCTAGGTTTTGTCGCTCAGCACATCAGTGTTTCCCGTGTGGTTGTTGGTGTCGATTGCGTTGAGCAACTCGAAGATCTTGTCAGTGCCTTAGCGATAGGTCAGGAGACCGTCATCGAAGCTCGAGATCTTGCGTTCGACGACCCTGAGCTGATCGACCCTCGTAAATGGAAAAATAATCCATGACCATCAAGCTGGGCATCATCGGGACGTCACCGGGTAATGGCCACCCATACTCTTGGTCCGCGATCTGTAACGGTTACGACCCTGCCGCAATGGTTAACTGTGGCTTCTCAGTTATTCCGCAATACTTGGGCCAGAGAACTTGGCCAGAGGACCAGCTCCCGGGCGTGCAGGTGACCCATGTCTGGACCCAGGATTTGGCTGAATCGCGGAAGATCGCTGAGGCTGCTCGTATCAAAACGATTGTTGTCCGCCCCGAAGATATGATGGACGAGATTGACGCACTGCTTCTGGCGCGGGACGATGCCGAGAACCATCTGAGGCTGGCTGAGCCTTTCCTACGGGCCGGCTTACCGGTTTATATCGACAAGCCGATCGCTCTGTCGGAAGCTGATTTCAACGCGTTGCTTTCTTTGCAGCGGCGCCCAGGACAGATCTTCAGCTGTTCAGCCCTGCGCTTTGCCGAAGAATTGCAGCTTGATGCGGTCACGCACCAGCGGGTTGGGCCAATCCGTCTGGTCCAGGCGATGACACCTAAGTACTGGCAAACCTACGCAGTCCATTTGATAGATCCTGTGCTGCGAATGCTAGGGCACGAGGCCGAGGTGCAGAAACTCTTCTCTGGCCCGGTTGGGAAAGACGGGCGCCTCTTGGCCCTACGATGGCCTGATGGCGGGCCCGATGTACACTTGATGACCACGGGCAGCAGTATCCCATCACCGCTGACGTTCCGTGTGGTTGGTGAGGGGGGCGAGGTGACATTAGCTTTTCAGGACAGTTTTTCAGCTTTTCGAACGGCACTAGCTGAATTTTTAGCAGGTGTGGAGGAGGGGAGCTCGCGCCTGTCCCAGGCATTCAACCGCCGCGCGGTACAGATTATCGAAATGGGATTATAATGACGAAGACAGTGGTCATCACTGGAGCCTCTGGTACACTCGGCTGCGCTATTGCCCAACATCTGGCGACACTTGGCTGGAACTTAGTGCTCACCTCACGCGATGCCTCTAGCTGCCAGCCGCTGGCGAAGAAATTGCGCACAGCCGGCGTGCGAGTTGAGACCTTATCGCTGGACCTTTTGGATCGTGAGAGCACCGAGACGTTGTCGGACAGGATCGCGGAGAAGGGGGTGTGCGTTACCCATGTAGTGAGCAATGCGCGCTCTCTTGATGCGTTGACGGTTGGGCAAGATGGGCTGGCGCAGCCAGAACCCTTCATCAGCGAGCTAACCATTGATGTCGTGGGCCCCTACCGGCTGTTGATGAGTTTTGCCCGCGACGAGCGTCATAATCTCAGCGGTGTCGTTACTGTTGGCTCTCAATATGGCGAGGTCGCGCCTAATCCGGCGCTTTATGATGGGGATCTCAGTCGCTCACCTGTGCAATACGGCGTGGCCAAGGCCGCGCTACACCATCTGACCCGTGAGTTGGCAGTACGTCTAGCGCCTACAGTACGGGTTAATTGTGTTGCCTATGGTGGCTTTGTCGGCCGCACCGATGACGCCTTTCAAGAACGATATGCGCGGCTTGCACCCCTTGGCCGGATGTTGAGAACCACGGATGCGGGGGGGCCAGTGGCGTTCCTCTTGGACGATGCTGCTGCCTCGGCAGTGACGGGCCACGTGCTTGTAGCAGATGGTGGATGGAGCGTCTGGTGAGCAAGATTGCGATCATTCCCGCCCGCGGCGGATCGAAGCGGATCCCGCGCAAGAATATTACCCCATTCCGTGGGAGGCCTATGATCAGCTGGACCATCGAAGCGGCGCTAGAAAGTGGCATTTTCGACAGGATTTTAGTCTCTACTGACGATGAGGAGATAGCCGATTGCGCTCGCTTAGAGGGTGCTGAGGTGCCCTTTCTGCGTAATACACACGCCGATGACAATAGCCCGGTCAGTGAGGCAATTATTACCGCGCTGTGCCAAGCTGGCGAGCATTACGGTGAGACATTCGATACCGTAGTGCAACTGATGCCCAATTGCCCGCTCCGCGGAGCGACTGAGATCCGCGAAGCTTGGGAGCAATACAGACAAGGTTCCCATAGTTTCCAGATCAGCGCCTTTGAATTTGGATGGATGAACCCTTGGTGGGCCGGGCGCCTTAACGCTGACTTCCAACCAGATTGGCTTTTTCCAGAGGAGCGTATGAGGCGCTCGCAAGACCTCGACCGCCTTTATTGTCCGACTGGCGCGATCTGGATTGCCGACGCCGCAGCTCTACTTGAGGCTCGTACCTTCTACGGGCCGGGGCATGTGCTATGCCCAATGCATTGGCAAGCGGCCGTCGATATCGACGATTACAACGACTTCGATATGGCTGAGGTGCTGGCCGAGCTCTCGGTCCGTGGGCCGAGAGCTGCGCGATGAGACAGCGAGTTGTTTTCAGGGTGGATGCCTCCCTGGCCATCGGTACGGGACATGTAATGCGCTGCCTGACGCTCGCTGATGCACTACGGATGCGGGGAGCGGAGTGTCACTTTGTAACTCGAGACCTGCCAGGACATTTGGGTTCACTTATCGCGCAAAGAGGATTTGGCGTTTCCCTTTTGCCCGCTCCCTCCGGACCAGCGTCTAAGGGAGCGCCCGCTCACGCTACCTGGGCCGGCGTTAGTTGGGAACAGGACATAACTGAAACCTTAGCCGTGATTTCTTCAGCCAATTGGTTAGTGGTTGACCATTATGCTTTTGGCGCACGCTGGCAACAGGAGCTTTGTAATCGAGTCGGCCAGATAATGGTCATCGATGACCTCGCGGATAGATCTCATGTGGCTGCAGTACTTCTGGATCAGAACCTCGGCAGTGAGGCTACGGATTACGAAGGTTTGTTGCCTAAATCCTGTCGTCTCTTAACCGGCCCCCGCTACGCGTTATTGCGCCCAGAGTTCGCTGCTCAGCGCGAGGCAGCGCTGGCTCGGCGACATAATACTAGGTTTAGACATCTGATGATTACCATGGGCGGCACAGATCCCATTGACGCCTCTTCAACTGTTCTGAGAGCGCTCAAACGTGCCGATCTGCCGCAAGGTCTGAGAATTAGCGTCGTTATGGGTAGTAGAGCCCCTGCGTTGGCAGCGGTGCGTGAAGTCGCCGCTTCTATGCCTTTGCCGACCGAAGTTCTGGTTGATGTCCGAGACATGGCCACCATGATGGCGGACGCTGATCTCGCAATTACTGCGGGTGGCAGCACAAACTGGGAGCGATGCTGCTTGGGCCTACCTGGGATCGTGATCGAGACGGCTGAGAACCAGGCGCGTTCCGTTACGGCGATGATAGAGGCGGGCGTGGCGCTCGGGTCGGGTAGCCTATCGGAGCCGAACTTTGCTGACAGTCTCTTGGAAGCGGTTCGACAAATGCAGGATACCGATTTCCGAACAGAAATTTCAAAACGAGCAGCCTCTATATGCGCGGGAAATGGTGCGATGCTTATCGCTGATTTTTTAGGAGAAGAGCAGTGGAAGTAAGTATTTGCCCGCTGACCTTGTCAGACATTACTGACGAGTTCGTATCGTGGCACCAGAATAGCGATGGTCACCTCGATTTCTACACCGGCGACCGTCGCAGCTTCTCTCGTGAGAAACTAATTTCCTGGATCGAAAACGCGGAAGAAAGAAACACTTTCTTCTATATGATAATGGTTAACCAGAATATTCCTGTCGGTACAATCAAAATTGGTCCGATTGATATGAATAACAAAACATCTGATCTGGCCTGTCTAATCGGAAATCGAAGATATGTTGGTAAGGGATTAGCATCGCGCGCCATTACCCAAGCGAATCATGTGGCATTCCAAAAATACGATGTGCGCCGATTGCAAAGCGGAATGTATGAAAACAATATAGCTTCGATCAAGGCTTATTGCCGCGCAGGTTGGTTCATTGAAGCTATAATGAAGGGTTACTATTGGGTTGATGGAGCGCCGATAGACCGGGTTTGTGTGGCATGTTTCAATCCAGAATATTTCCTTGAAGGCTGAAAATGAAAATAGAAAATCGTGAGATCGGTCGCCATCAACCTCCATATATCATTGCGGAGCTTTCTGCTAACCACAACGGGAGCCTCGAAACGGCGTGTAAAGTCGTCGATGAAGCTGCGAAAGCTGGTGCAGATGCGGTGAAACTTCAGACCTACACCGCCGACACAATTACCATAAAAAGTGATAAAAAAGAGTTCCAGATTAAGGGTGGGCTCTGGCACGGTCGCACTCTCTACGATCTTTACGAGCAGGCCTACACTCCTTGGGAGTGGCATGCTGTTCTTTTTGCGCATGCTAAGAAGCGCGGCATCACAATATTCTCCAGCCCCTTCGACCCGACCGCAGCCGATTTTCTGGATGAACTCGGTGCACCTGCCTTCAAAATCGCTTCGTTCGAGGCAATCGACCTGCCGCTGATTCGCTACGTCGCGGGAAAGCGCAAACCAATGATCATCTCGACCGGAATGGCCAATCTAGAAGAGATTGAAGAAGCAGTACAAGCGGCACGTGAGGGCGGCTGCGAGGAGTTGGCGCTCTTGCATTGCGTCTCGGGCTACCCCGCTCCGCCCGAGGACTATAAGCTCGCAACCATCGCTGACATGGAGCGCCGCTTCGGAGTGCCGATAGGGCTGTCAGACCACACGCTCAACAACGTCAGCGCCGTTGCCGCGGTGGCATTGGGCGCGACGGTGATAGAAAAACACTTCACACTCGACCGCAACGGCGGTGGCCCGGATGACAGTTTCTCGCTGGAACCATCTGACCTGGAACAACTCTGTCGCGACGCCCGCATTGCGTGGGAAGCCATCGGCAGCGTCGATTATGGGCTAAAATCGAGCGAGCGCTCGAACGCCGTATTCCGTCGCTCACTTTATGCCGTCCAGGACATAGTCAAGGGCAGTGTTATCACGGAGGAACATGTCCGCTCAATTCGCCCCGGTTATGGTCTTGCACCTAAGCATTTGAATCAAGTCATAGGTTCTATCGCCCGGGAAGACATCCCTCGGGCGTCCGCGATGCGATGGGAACTGATCAAGACCAAGTCCTGAGCCGCAATGCGACCGAACATTTTTTCCCGCTTTCTGCTCAGCTATCCGCTCCACCGAGCGACGGTGGCTGGGCTTAGCTTTATCGCCGTGATTATCGGAGCGCGTTATCTACCGTTTGAGAATTTCTCGTCCGCAATGTCGGCGGCCTTTTTAGTAAAGTTTCTTCAGATACTGAACTTTGGTGCGACGTCTGGATATTTCGTCAGTCGCTACGCGAAGGAGGGCACGCTGGGTGAGGGTGTGGCAGGAGCCGAACAACGGTTCTTAATCTTATTCGGTATACAGCTGATTTCCTTTGGGCTAGCATTTGCGATAGTCTCTTTCATATGGTTGCCGCAATATTTTTTCGGCGCCATCGCTTTTCTACTGGTCGCTCCTTGCTTTGCTGTCGAACCCTATGTCCGCTACCGGCGTAATTTTTCGTTCTCGCTAGTACCGGATCTGCTACTGAATGCGGGCCTCTTCAGCCTTATAGCCCTCCAAGGACTGGGATGGGCCAATATGATGACCTATCTGTTAGTGGTGGGCATACTTTCGGTTATTTTTTGGGTTACGACGATGCTCCGACATATCCCCAGCTGTGCCTCCGTACGCTTCGGAGGCGACGACTACCTCCAAGTCTTAGCACTCGGATGGCCGCTCTATCTGGGCTCGGCGCTGTTTCTTTTAGCCTCATCTATGGACCGACTGTTATTGTCGCTCTACGGCGAAGAAACGCAAATCTCGCTCTATTTCTTAGCGCATCAATTGTCAGTTGGCTCGATGATATTTGTAACCGCCATTAATTTTGTTAACACCGTTAATTTAGGCGAAGCACGACAGGAACGAGATAAAATCGAGCCTATGATGGTGTATGAAAAATTAAAATCGGCAGCCTTAGTAGCGACTGCTAGCTATTTTTCTCTCATTTCAGGAACCTTTATTTTAGAGTCCACCTTTCTTCCTAATACTTTCCACGGACTCAGCTCTATTGTAATAGTGCAGGGAGCAGGATTTGCTGCTTTTTATACCTCCAACTCGATCACTCCACTTGTCGCATATTTTCGCCACCAAATGCCACTGACTCTCTATATGGGACTGGTAGTATTGGCTCTTTTTCTCAATAATCTTTGGATATACATGAGCGGAATGAGCGTTCTATCTTTAGCAACAGGCACCACGATAATTTTTTCTATATATTCTATTTTTGCAATTATGTACACCTTTTATATTTTGAAAAAATGCACATAAAGATCATTTTCCCTTCATCATTTATTACCAACTCCTTCTTTGACTTGCGCAGTGTCATATCGTGCAATAACTGAGGTTAATTTTTAAAGGCTACATGTGCATGATCAAACCCACGACCGTTCTTCTTTATGTAAGACCTTGGAATGTCTCCCAGATGGAGCATCTAGCCCGCGGCGTGTGGGGGGGCGATGTAAACCTTGCGCTGGCAAGTGAGCATCGGTCTGTAGACCGCTGCAACCTAGCTAAGCGCTTCAATAGCGCTTATCTGTCATCTAAACCTAATGCCAAACTTCTTCACCTGACCGAGTCCGAAGCCCTAGATGTTACGCTGCGCTGCCGCCTGTTACGCAATATCGACCCTCGACTGGCGCGGCGTCTGCTGGTTGCAATGGAACAGAGCATTGAAGCGGTCCTTGATGAGACCGATCCTAAGGTCATGCTGTCACTAACCGTTGATAGCTACGTCATGGATTTGTTTGCTATTCTCTGCGGCCGTCGCGGCATCCGCTTCATAGGTTTAGTGCCGACTTTCATAAAAGAACATTTTCGGATTTCTACGCGAGGCGAGTACGTAGAGAGCCGAAACGTTACCGATGCCGAAATTGACGAAGCAATGGCTACGCTGATCGTAACAGATTACCGACCTGATTTTTTGGTTCAATCGACGCTCGAAATGCGCAAGCAAATGTGGCGGCTATGGTGGCGCAATTTACCGAAACCACTTTGGTTCGCGCTCCGCCGAATGAAGCCAGGAAATAAGCTGAATTATCATTATTGGGTATCGCAGAACATCGCTTTACAATACTGGAGCCTTTGGCCACAGCGTCTTGATGGTATCAGTGGTCCAGATTTGGTAGAAATTGCACATGATGGGGGGGCAGACTTGATCTACCTGCCGCTCCAAATGTCGCCAGAGGCAACTATCGATTACTGGAGTAGCGACACCCGTTGGATAGATTACGAGAATTTCATCCTTGACTTATTGCGTCAATATCGCGGCCGATGGCGATTCATGGTCAAAGAACACCCTAATCTTCTGGGATACCGCTCGCGAGGCTTCTATTCTCGGCTCAAGGCGGAGCCAAATTGCATCATGGTTTCACCCAAGGTCTCTTCCAACGAACTGGTTTCGGTATGCCGGGGCGTTTTGGTGTGCACGGGGACGGCAGGCTTCGAAGCGGCATTGCGAGGGAAGCCCGTTCTGAGCGACAGCAAGCCCTATTATGCCTCAGCAGGAGATTTGTTGCCCGTTAACGCGTTGGACAGTGATTTTTCATCGGGGATCGAGGGAACAACGGATCAGCGGCGCCTCATGGCACATCTCTTGCGTGGAATATTGCCTGGAAGGTTCCTTAACAACGGCACTTGGAGCGCGGATAATGCGCAGCATCGCCTATGGAACGACACAATGGTTGCTTCCATTCGTCACTACCTAAAGTGCGTGGACGATCTAAGCCTTGGCAATGAGGCAATAGAAGTACATCCCTCTCAATAGATGAGACCACAATGATACCCTACGGCAAACAAAATATTTCCGAGGAAGACATCGCAGCAGTCGTCAAGGTGCTGCGGTCAGATTTCATCACACAAGGACCGACGCTGCCGCGTTTTGAAAGAGCCATTGCCACCCACGCAGGTGCAGCGCATTGCATAGCTGTAAACAGTGCAACTAGTGCGCTGCATATTGGACTCCTCGCGCTCGATGTCGGGCCCGGAGATCTAGTCTGGACAAGCCCTATAAGCTTTGTTGCCTCGTCTAATGCCGCCCTCTATTGCGGTGCCGATGTCGATTTCGTTGATATCGCTCCCGACACATTCAACATGGATATGCAGGCGCTGGCCTCCAAGCTTAAGCTCGCTAAAGCCGCTGGCTGTTTGCCTAAGGTGGTGATCCCCGTACATATTTCTGGGCGCAGTTGCGATATGAAGGCGCTCGACATGTTACGTAAATCTTATGGATTCAAGGTATTAGAAGACGCCTCTCACGCAATTGGCGCTAACTACGATGGTCGGCCGGTCGGCTGTTGCGATTACAGCGAGCTTTGCGTATTCAGCTTCCATCCGGTTAAGATCATCACCACCGGCGAAGGGGGGGCGCTTACCACCAACGACCCTCTGCTAGCTAAGCGGCTGGCAGCATTGCGCAGCCATGGCATCACCCGCGACGCCAATGATATGGAGCGCTATGACGGACCGTGGTATTATGAGCAGCATAGCTTAGGCTACAATTATCGTATGACCGAAATCCAAGCCGCGCTTGGCCTCTCGCAGATGGCTCGCCTTGACCTCTTCGTCCAGCGCCGCCGCGAACTCGCTGAACGCTATGACCGCATCCTGTCGAACAGTGATTTCATACTGCCTGTCCTCGACAACGACGAAAGCCGTTCAGCGTGGCATCTGTATGTCGTTCGCCTGAGCGAAGGGATCAAACCGCTTACGCGGCTTCACCTCATCAATAAACTGCGTTCTGACGGGATCGGCGTCAATGTGCATTATATCCCGATCCCTCGGCAACCATTCTATCGAAACCTAGGGTTCGATCCGCAACAGTTTCCGGTCGCCGAAGGCTACTACGAAAGCGCAATAAGCCTTCCACTCTACTACGACATGACCGAGGATGAGCAGGATACTATTGTAAAATGCTTGCTGGAGCCTGCTGGCTTCCAGACGATTTTCTAAGAGGAACGGATGTTCAAGGGGAAAAAACTACTGATCACCGGAGGGACAGGTTCCTTCGGCTCCACTGTTCTGCAACGATTTGTCGGCAGTGATCTTGCAGAGATTCGCATTTTCAGCCGCGACGAGAAAAAGCAGGAGGATCAGCGGATCCAATATGGGTCCGACCAGCTTAGCTTCCACATCGGCGATGTGCGCGATCTGGCGTCTGTACGCTCGGCTATAGCGGACGTGGACTACATTTTTCATGCAGCTGCGTTGAAGCAGGTTCCATCTTGCGAGTTCTTTCCGATGGAGGCGGTAAAAACCAATGTCATAGGTACTGACAATGTCCTGACCGCTGCAATCGATGCCGGCGTGTCGCGTGTTGTCTGTCTGAGCACAGACAAGGCTGTCTATCCGATAAATGCGATGGGCATTTCCAAGGCGATGATGGAAAAAGTGGTCGGTGCCAAGGCGCGTAACAGTGCTGACACACGCATATCGATCACTCGGTATGGCAATGTGATTGGTTCGCGCGGGTCGGTGATCCCACTGTTCATGGAGCAGATCCGCCGTGGGCAGCCCATGACGATCACCAAGCCCAGCATGACCCGTTTTATGATGACGCTAGAGCAATCAGTCGATCTGGTGCTCTATGCGTTTGAGCATGGGTCGAAAGGTGACATCTTTGTACAAAAGGCCCCGGCAGCGCGGCTCAGCGTTCTTACCGAAGCTGTGGCACAATTAATGAACACCCCGAATGCACCAGTAAAGGTCATCGGCAAACGCCACGGAGAAAAGGACTACGAAGCGTTGCTCAGTGTCGAGGAGCTTGCCAGGGGGCAGGACCTCGGAACTTTCTTCAGGGTCGCACAGGATGGAAGGTCTCTAAACTACAGCCAGTTCATCACCGATGGCGAAGAGGACAACGACCTGTCACGCGATGGATATCATTCCAGCAATACCCAGCAACTTGACGCGCAAGGAGTTTGCGATCTCTTGCGCTCGACCGCGGCACTGGAATTCTGATCGATGATGCGTCTTGTCGTAACTGGGGCCTCGGGGTTTGTCGGGCAAAACCTTGTGGTAGTGCTCCGGGCCCAAGGGCATGAGGTCATTGCGCTTGGCCGTGGTTCTGAGCTTGCCGAACACCAAGGGATGCAAGTTGACCACATCTTTCATCTTGCAGGTGCAAACCGTCCGCCTGACGACAGTAGCTTTCAGGCCGATAATGTCGATTACGCGCAACAGGTGCTGGAGACCTTTCTCCCGCGAAGCGACAAAGCTTCGTTCCACTACGCCTCGACTATCCGCGTGTCACAGGACAGCACTTATGGCCGGTCCAAAAAGGCGGGCGAAGAGCTTGTCTGCAGGCTGGCACCAAAGGCAGGATGGGCAACGCGCATCTGGCGCCTGCCGAATCTGTTCGGGAAATGGTGCCGGCCTCGTTACAACTCTTTTGTGTCCACCTTTATGGAACAGGCCGTCCGGGCCGAACCCTTCAGCATCAATGATCCGGCATCTACGGTCGAGCTCCTATATGTCGATGATTGTATCGAATTGCTTTGTGCGCAAGTTCACCAAACAGACGGGCCAGGAATTTCTCTGATTGAAGATTTTCCTACGTATAGCACCACAGTTGGTGAGGTCGCCGCATTGATCGACAGTTTCCGCGCGCAGCACGACACGCCGCATCTGCCCGATGTCGAGCACGGTCTGGCGCGGAAGCTACATGCGACTTATCTCAGCTACCTTGAGCAAGAGGCGCGGATCTTCGCCTTGCCGCGTTTTGCTTCCGATACCGGCAGTTTTTGCGAACTTTTCAAGTCCGACGCGTTCGGTCAGGTCTCTAGCCTGACTATCGTACCGGGCGAGACGCGCGGGAACCACTATCACCATACCAAATGCGAAAATTTCCATATTGTTCATGGGAAAGTCCGTCTGACTGAGCGCGACATACGTGGTGGCGATGTGATATCGCGTGAGATCTTTGCGGGGGAGTCCTTCTGGACGCGTCCAGGCTGGGTTCATGCATTGACAAATACGGGAAAAGAAATCGTCGTGCTGGTGATCTGGGCAAACGAAATCTATGATCAGACGCGGCCGGATACGATTGCGTCTGATGCAGTGCGAACTTATCTGACGAAACAATGACCCGAAGTTCGACACCTCCGGCGCCATTTTGGCTGGCGTTGCGTGAGTGGGACACGTGAAAACAGATTATAGGGCAATTATCCTGCCGATTTGGGTCGCTGGGTCCAGCGTGGATTGCGCCAGTCTATCCCCTCCAGAAGATAGCCGAGCTGTGCACTGGAGACGGGCACAGCGGCTCCGCTCTGACTGACGGGCCAGATGAACTTGCCTGCCTCCAGCCGCTTCAGATAGAGCGACATGCCAACGCCGTCATGCCAAAGAATCTTGATCAGATCGCCTTTGCGGCCACGGAAGCAGAAGATCTCGCCTGTCCGCCGCCATGGGTGTTGATTGCCGCTTAGAACTGACCCATTGGGTCAGTTCTGCGCGGAAAATCACAGGTTGCCTTGATACGCAGGGCAGAGGCGGCAAAAGTATCCTTGCGGTGAGGGCCGTCTGCCCCGGTTTTGCGAATAGGCTTAAGGCATTGCCTTATGTCATATTCTACACATTCTCCCTCGATCGAGATTTTCACGGCTGATGAAACGGGCCGGCGTCGCCATTGGAGCGATGAGGATAAGCTGCGGATTGTTGAAGAGAGTTATCGCGGGGTGCGGCAAGGGTCGGCTACGGCGCGGCGTTACGGTATTTCGCGCTCACTCCTGTCGATCTGGCGGCGGGAACTTCGGCAGGGTTCTGACAGCGCAGCAGGCGACACGCCAGTTTTTACGCCACTGATGCTGGAGGCCGGTGCCCGGGCATCCGGCACAGGGTCTGCTGCAATGTCAGCGACGGATCAGATCGAGCTCTCTTTACGCAACGGACGGCGGATCAGCTTCTCGCCGTCGTTGCCGCCTGAGCTTTTGGCGCGCGTGTTGAATGTGGTGGATCCGCTGTGATTGCCTTTCCTGCGGGTGTCAAAGTCTGGATCGCCGGGTGCGTCACCGATATGCGTTGTGGCATGAACACCCTTGCGCTGAAGGTGCAGCAGGGCCTGGGCCGCGATCCCCATGGCGGCGAGATCTTCTGCTTCCGTGGCCGCAAAGGCGATCTGATCAAAATTCTTTGGCATGACGGCGTTGGCATGTCGCTCTATCTGAAGCGGCTGGAGGCAGGCAAGTTCATCTGGCCCGTCAGTCAGAGCGGAGCCGCTGTGCCCGTCTCCAGTGCACAGCTCGGCTATCTTCTGGAGGGGATAGACTGGCGCAATCCACGCTGGACCCAGCGACCAAAATCGGCAGGATAATTGCCCTATATTCCTTGTTTTGTTGGATTTTATGGCCCCGATGTGGTAGGCCTGCGCCATGTCAAAGACCGCGCCGGATATCGCCTCCCTCATGGCTGCCCTGGCAGCGGCTGAGGCGCGCGCCTCCGGATTAGAGGCCGACCTGCAGGCCACGCGGGCAGCTTTGAGCCAGGCCCAAGCAGTTGCCTCTGCTGCCGATGAGATGATCAAACACCTGCGCCTGCAGATCGCCAGATTGCGCCGCGATCAATACGGCCACAGTGCTGAGCGCCATGCCCGCCTGATTGAGCAGCTGGAGCTGCAACTCGAAGATCTGGAGGCCGATCAGGGCGAAGATCTGGCCCGCACGGATGCAGCGTCCGCCAGAAGCTCTGTGGCCGGCTTTGAGCGCCGCCGTCCCGCGCGCAAGCCGTTCCCGGAACACCTGCCGCGCGAGCGCGTGGTGGTCGAGGCCCCGGCCTCCTGCACCTGCTGCGGCTCAGGGCGCATCGTGAAGATGGGCGAAGACATCACCGAGACGCTGGAAGTCGTCCCGCGCCAGTGGAAGGTCATTCAGACGGTGCGTGAGAAGTTCACCTGCCGTGACTGCGAACGGATCAGCCAGCCGCCCGCGCCCTTCCATCCCACGCCGCGCGGTTGGGCAGGCCCGAACTTCCTGGCGATGGTGCTGTTTGAGAAGTTTGGGCAGCACCAGCCGCTTCACCGACAGGCGGAGCGTTATGCAAAGGAAGGTGTCGAGGTCAGCCTCTCGACATTGGCCGATCAGGTTGGCGCCTGTGCGGCCGCACTGGAGCCCATCCACGACATGATCCGTGCCCATGTGCTGGCGGCCGAGCGATTGCATGGAGACGATACAAGCGTGCCGCTGATGGCCAAAGGCGGCACCAAAACAGCCCGTTTGTGGACATGGGTGCGCGATGATCGGCCCTTTGCCGGTGGTGCACCGCCTGCGGCCCTCTATTACTTCTCGACCGACAGGCGGATGGAACATCCCACCCGGCATGTGGCAGGCTGGACAGGTGTCCTGCAAGCCGATGCCTATGGTGGCTATAACGACCTTTATCTGGCAGCGCGCAAGCCCGCGCCCGTTGCTTCTGCGCTGTGCTGGTCCCATGCCCGGCGCAGGTTCTTCGAGCTTGCCGATATCAAAGAGGCTGCCCGTAAAAAGAAGAAAGTCGCAGAGGTGATCGCACCTCTCGCCCTGGAAACCCTGCGCAGGATCGATGAGATCTTCGCGCAGGAGCGGGCGCTCACGGGTCAATCCCCGTCCGCGCGTCACAGTGTCCGCCAGCAGGTGCTGCGCCCCATAGTCGAAGACCTGCACGATTGGATGCGGCGGGAGCGAGCCGGCATGTCGCGGCATAATCCCGTCGGCAAGGCCATGGATTACATGATCGGCGAAAAGGGCCGCTGGGATGCCTTTACCCGCTTCCTCGACGACGGGCGGATCTGCCTGACCAATAATGCGGCTGAGCGGGCTCTGCGCGGTATCGCTCTTGGCCGAAAGGCCTGGCTCTTCGCAGGATCGCCCCGTGGCGGGGACAGGGCTGCCTTCATGTATAGCCTGATCGTCACAGCCAAAATGAACGATGTCGACCCTCAGGCCTGGCTTGCCGATGTTCTTGCACGCCTGCCCAACATGCCGATCTCGCGGTTGCATGAATTGCTCCCGTGGAACTGGCGCCAGCCTGCGCAAAGGATAGCCGCATGACCCTGATCGCCCGCCTCCGCATTATCCTCAACGATGTCGACCCGATGCCAATGCGTCAGATCGAGGTGCCGCTGAAGATCAGGCTGGATCGGCTGCACGAGGTGATCCAGGCCGCGATGGGCTGGACAGACACCCATCTTTACGAGTTCCGCGCCGGTGGTGCCGCATGGGGGGAGCCTGATCCCGATGGGTTCTACGATGGCCCGCTCCCTGCAAAAAAGACAACGCTGCAGAAAGTCATCGAGGACACCGGCGCGCGGACAATCCAGTATGTCTACGACTTCGGTGATGACTGGGACCATGCCATCCGGGTGGAAAAAGTAAGCGGAGTCATTCCGGGCGTCAGCTATCCGCGTCTCTTGATGGCCAGCGGAGCATGCCCTCCTGAGGACGTTGGTGGGGCATACGGCTATGAGGAGTTCCTTCAGGCCCTCACCGATCCCGGGCATGAGCAGCACGAAGAAATGGTCTACTGGTCAGGAGGCGAATTCGATCCCGAGGAGGCCCACCCCGAAAGGATCGTCGAGCGCTTTGCCCAGATCGCAAAGAAATGGGCTCCAAAGCCCGCCAAGCCCAAAGCTGTCTCCCTGGATTAAAAGCCGCGGCCTACGCCGGATGCTTACCGGCAAAATGGCCCTCAAGGATCTTGTCTTCACTGACATTTCCGTTGGAGAAGAAGCGGTAGGCGGCCTTAGTGTTCGACCAGTCCTGAAACGCCGTGGGCAGAGATTTGCCAGGGCGGTCCCCGAGAGCCTCAAGCATTGCTCCCAGGCGCCGGTTCAACCGGGCATCGCCCAGATCGCATCCTGACGTTTCCGTTTCCACCCAACT
>NZ_JACDXX010000025.1 GCF_020539525.1 Pseudogemmobacter faecipullorum
GCGACACCTGTTCGAGCAATTCGCGATAGCTGATATGTTTCGCCGGTTCCGCCGGATCATCCGGCTCCCAGATGATCGCGGTCTGCTCAGCGCGGTCGATCAGATGGCGGTCGATGCAATTGGCGGCAACGTTGAGAATGCCGTCCTCATACCAGCGGATCGAAACCGCGCCCGGCGCGAAAGAGGTGTTCTTCACCTTCGTATAGGGCCGGATCCAGTCGAGCCGCAGCCCTTCCTCGCCCCAGAAAGCCTCAGGCGCATCAACCGAATGCGCATAACGCGACGCATAGCCCGCCGCATCAAGATGCGACCCCGCCACAAATGCCGCCGATGGCGGGTAAAGGGTCTTCGTATCCGGCTGATCTTTCATCGCGTCCCCCCCAGGTCCGTAAAGGCCGCGCCTGCCCGACCAATCTGTCAGACAATGGGTGCAGCCTCGCGCTTTGGGGCAGTCTAACGCTTCGTCAATTTTTCAGTAAACCCCTTATTTAGTGTTGTTTTTCTGTAAATTTATTCACTTTAAAAATGTGAATTTTGTAAATAATTTCTGACAGACTCCGGTTTGCACCGCCTTTTCAAAGCCGTATAGCCGCGCCCGGAGCGCGAGCGTCAGAACGGCAAAGCGAGAGCGGAAAATCCGCCCTCGCACCCGCTGGCAAAAAGCGCCGGCAGCGCAGCGGGAAATCCGCCGCGCAATAAAATGATTCGCGAGGCGCAGAGCCCGACATCTGCGGCCCTGTTCAGACCGGCAGATCCATCCGCATCCGCACCACCGCCCGGCCTTT
Organism: Pseudogemmobacter faecipullorum; assembly: GCF_020539525.1. Classification (GTDB taxonomy): domain Bacteria; phylum Pseudomonadota; class Alphaproteobacteria; order Rhodobacterales; family Rhodobacteraceae; genus Pseudogemmobacter; species Pseudogemmobacter faecipullorum. The sequence continues at coordinate 786 of NZ_JACDXX010000025.1, forward strand.
CACCGCCTCGCCCCAGCGCAGAGTGACCTGATTGCCCCCCGTCCCCTGACCCGGCCAGGCGCTCGGCGCGATATAGCGCGCGACATTGGCGGCATTGGTGAGCGCGGTCTCGCTCTGCACCGCCTCGACCATGCGGATCCGCCCGCCAAAGGGAATGAAACCCGCGCCATCCACCGTCCAGGTCTCGGCGGCGGTGTTCTGCACATGGCTGATCAGCAGCGGATTGCTGATCGACTGGCTGACCTGATTGAAGGTATTGCCCTGTATCCGCACATCCCGCGAGCGGGCAAAATCCAGCGTGGCCAGGCTGTTGTCCTGGCGCTCGACCCGCTCAATCGTGGCATTGAACACCCGGAAACTGTTGTTCTCCATGGCAAAGCCATTGAGAAAATGCCCCGGCCCATAGGGTTTGACCACCAGCCAGCGAAACGCCGGAGAGACATCCGAGGCAATGAAAATATTGCCGGTGATATTCAGCCCGCCGAAGGAAAACTCATTGTTAAACTCGGGCTGGGCATCATGCTCATTACCCCATTCGATAAAGCAGTTATCGACGTAATTGCCGGTGATCACCGTCGCCACATTGGTCTGGGTCAGAATGATCCCGGCAAGGCGCAGGCCGGCCGTCTCATCATCGCCCTGGAAGAAATGGTTCGACTGGATCATATGCGATGTGCCGTTCAGCACCGCAAAATGGCGGAAACGCACCACACGGTTGTTGCGGATCTTGGCGTCATTGGCATTGACGTTCAGCGCAATCGTGCGGCGGTTTTGCGACGGCGTCGACTGCTCATCCGAATGGAACTGACAGTGATCGACCATAATGCCCTGACAGCCGGTGCCGGCGCTGGAGATGGCGCGCTCGCGCGGGCGGTTGAACAGACAATCCTGAAAGCGGTTCACCGACCCGGTCGCGGGCAGCATCACGCCTGAGGCGATGCCCTCACAATTGAACTCGACATCCTTGATCTCGAAGCGCGAGAGCAAAGAGAAGGCACTGAAATCAAGCATATATTTAAAGCGACGGAAGCTGTAGCTGCGGGTGCCCGCCCCGCCATACAGCGGCTGAGACAGCTCAAGCCAGCCCGCGCCGACATTCTTTGAGCGCACATAGACCTCGCGCCCGACCCCTGCCCCCTCAACCAGCGCGCCGACCGGGATATTGGCGAGACTGGTCACGCCGGTCAGCCGGGTATGGCTGGTGGCGGGGTTATAGGTGCCGCTTGCGGTAAAGGCCTCGGTATTCCAGGCGGTCGAGGCGACAGCATTCAGCGCGCCATTGCGCAAGACCCGGCGGGTGGAGAAACTGCTCTGGCCAGAGAGCGCGGCAATATCGAGCGGCGCGTCCAGCTCGACCCGGCGGCCCGACATATCAAAGCTGACATGATCGCTGAAATAGAACAAAGCCTGCAGCGCGCGGCGAAAGCCCGGCGTATCCCCGCCAAAGGCCCGCGAATAGGTTTCGAGATCAAAATTGCGGGTCAGCACCAGGCGATTGGCGGCGGGCATCACAAGGGTGCCGACAAAGCGGATCGGTGCGGCGATGGTGAGATTGCCGTTCAGGGCAAAGCTGCCCGCAGGCACCAGAAGGCTGCGCCCCGCCGCCGCCGCATCGGCGCGCTGAAAGGCGGCGAGATCATTGCTAACCCCATCGCCCTTTGCCCCATGATCGCGCACATCGACCAGATCGAGCATATCGCGCAGCCAGTAGAGGGTGACATCCTCGACCCGGATATCCTCAATCCGGACCGTGCCGCCATTCGCTCCGGTCAGATCAAGGCCAATATGGGCAAAGACCGGCTCAGCCCCCCAGACCAGATCAACACCGCTGCGATTGCCCGCGGCGATGATCGCGCTCAGCGTCACCACCTGGCCATAGCTGGCCAGCGTCACCGCAGCCGCGGTCTGCGGCACCGCGCCGACATTGCTGCCCGAGGCATTCCCCGCCCAGGCCGCGATCCGGGCCGAGGGCAGATTGCCCGCCACCGCCTTCAGCCGCACCGAGACTTTCAGCATCATATCGGCGCGCAGGGGCGTCTGGGCAAAAGCGCGGATCCGCTGGGTGGAACTGGTCTTCTGCAGCTCAAGACAGCTGCCGAAATCCACATCCCCCGTCACCAGCCCGGCATTGGGCTGCCCGGCATAGCCCGGATCGCCGGGACGGCCATTCAGGCTCGACCAGTTCGCCAGCCCTGAGGCAAAGGGCAAGGGCATCAGCGCCAGCCCCTCTGTGATCGCTTTCGTCATTGCTGAACCTCCTGATCTGACCCGCGCAGCCGCAGATCGTCACTAAGGCAGGCGGAGTTAACGCCCTGCGCAGGGAGAGGGCGCTGCCAGGATGCCCCGCGCAACGAAAAAGGGGGGCCAAAGCCCCCCTTTCCGCTGATTTACAAACTGGTACCGGGGCTTAGCCCGCCAGCTCGCCCGCGAGGCCGCGCTCAATCAGCGCCACGGTTTCTTTCACACCGTAAAGCGCGGCGAAGCCACCAAAACGCGGGCCTTCAGAGGCCCCGAGGAAGACCTCATAGAGCGCCTTGAACCAGTCGCGCAGATTCTCGAACCCATGTTCTTTGCCGACCGCGAAGGTGATCGACTGCAGAGCCTCATCCTCGGCCTGGCCCTCTTCCGGGCCGGTGAAGGCGGCAAAGCGCGCCTTCAGATCTTCCATTGCCGCGCGCTCCTTAGCATCCGGCAGGCGGAAGCTCCGGGTCGGCGCGATTTTATCCTGGAAGTATTTCAGCGCAAAACCAGCCGCAGCGTCGAGATCGGGATTGGCCTCGGGCGAAGCCTCCGGCGCATAGCGTTTGATAAAGCCCCAGAGGCCTGCCGCATCCTTGGCCCCGGCAACCGAGGCCAGGTTCAGCAGCATGGCGAAAGGCACCACCATGGTCGATTTCGGCGGATTGCCGTTATGGATATGCCAGACCGGGTTATTGACCTGCTGTTCGATGGTCTGATCGGGATAGGCCTTCAGCTGCTGATGATATTCATCAACCGCCTTCGGGATCACATCCCACCACAGCCGCTTGGCGGTCTTGGGCTTCTGATACATGAAGTAAGACAGCGACTCGGCCGAGGCATAGCTCAGCCATTCGTCAATCGTCAGGCCATTGCCCTTGGATTTCGAGATTTTCTGGCCTTCGAAATCGAGGAACAGCTCATAGGTAAAGTGGTTCGGCGCGCGGCCGCCCAGCACTTTGCAGATGCCGTCATAGATCGGTGTATTGGTCGAATGGTCCTTACCATACATTTCGAAATCGACATCCAGCGCCGCCCAGCGGGCGCCGAAATCAGGCTTCCACTGCAGCTTAACCTTGCCGCCGGTGACCGGAAGGGTCCATTCCCTGCCGTCTTCATCATCGAAGGTGATGGTATAGGTCTCTTTGCAGACCTTTTTCATCGGCACGTAAAGCACGCGGCCGGTTTCGGGATGGATCGGCAGGAAGCAGGAATAGCTCTGCTGACGCTCTTCACGCAGGCTCGCCAGCATGATCTCCATGATCGCATCATAGCGCTCGACACAGAGCTTCAGCACCGCATCAAACTGGCCCGAGCCATAGAATTCGGTCGAGGAATAGAATTCATAGTCAAAACCGAAAGTATCGAGGAAGCGGCGCAGCATGGCGTTGTTATGATGGCCAAAGCTCTCAAACTCGCCAAAGGGATCCGGGACGCTGGTCAGCGGCTTCTGGATATTGGCCTTCAGCAGCTCCTGGTTCGGCACATTCTCGGGCACTTTGCGCATGCCGTCGAGATCATCCGAGAAGCAGATCAGCCGGGTCGGAATATCCGAGAGCGCCTCAAAAGCGCGGCGGATCATCGTGGTGCGGGCAACCTCACCAAAAGTGCCGATATGCGGCAGACCCGAGGGGCCATAGCCGGTCTCGAACAGGATATAGCCCTTTTCCGGCGCCTTCTTCTCATAACGTTTGAGCAGCGCGCGTGCCTCTTCGAAAGGCCATGCCTTCGATTTCATTGCCGCATCGCGAAGCGCAGACATGAGAATATCCTTTTCGGTGAGAAGACCGGCCCCGTGCCGGCAATTTCGTCCCGCCAGAGGCAGCGGGCAGAAGCCCGTCTAGTGTCGCAACGGGAGCGCGTCAATGCGGCCTCAGGCTTTCGCGGCAGATGAACCCGGCAATCCGCCGGTTTCGGGGCCAGGTCCCGCGCCTTCCGGCTGATCCGGCAGCCGCCCGCCCGGACCGGGCCGACGCTTGCTCTGTTCACCCACGGGCGCTAGCCTGCCGCGCTGAGCCGGCTTCGCCGAGCCAGGTGCCTATGGAGTGACGCATGACAGAAACGGCCCCCCCCTCTCTCTCGGCCCAGGATGCCTTGCTGGCAGTGATGATCGCCTCTTCGGCCTCGGATCAGGATATGCGGACCGCTGAACTGGTCGCAATCCAGAGCATGGTCAATCTGATGCCGGTCTTCGCGGGCTATGATCCCGACCGGATGCGCCGCGTCACCCAGGTGGTGTTTGATCTCTTTGAGGTTGAGGACGGGCTCGATGCCTTCTTTGGCCTGATCCGCGCCGCCCTGCCCGAGCGGCTGCGCGAAACCGCCTATGCGCTCGCCTGCGATGTGATCACCTCGGATGGCCGGCACAGCCAGGAGGAGCTGCGGATGCTTGAGGAAATGCGCGAAGAGCTGCAGATCGACCGGCTGCATGCCGCAGCAATCGAATGGAGCGCGCGCGTGCGCCATATGCGCCCCTGACCGGGCCAGCCTGAAACTGGCATTGGCCGGGCGCAGCCTGGCCGGCCAATGCCATAGCGGCCAGCAGCGCAGGTCGCCGCGCCCGCTTTACTCTGCCAGCCACCAGGCGTAAGCGGTCTGCCGGAACTTTCAGCAGCGAGTGAGCCGGTTCAGGCAGCCCCTCCGGGGCAGTCGCATCTGGCGCGGAGACGGCGCATGTCATCAGAAAATACCGGCTGGAGCGCCCTGCTTGCGGGGGGCAATGGCGCGCGATCGATCGCCCTGGCCGGCGGCGTCGCGCTGCATGCGGTGAATGTTTTCGTCGCCACCACCATCCTGCCCTCGGTGGTCAAAGAAATCGGCGGCATTGACTACTACGCCTGGAATACCACGGTCTTCGTCGTGGCCTCGATCATCGGCTCGGCGCTTGCCACCCGGGTGCTGAGTGCCAGTGGCCCGCGCCGCGCCTATGTGCTGGCGGCGCTGATCTTTGCCCTCGGCACCACCGCCTGCGCCCTTGCCCCCAGCATGCCTGCCTTGCTGGTCGCCCGCGCGGTTCAGGGCGCGGGCGGCGGGGTTTTGCTGGCGCTGACCTATGCGATGATCCGCATCGTCTATAGCCCCGGCCTCTGGCCCCGCGCCATGGCGCTGGTCTCGGGAATGTGGGGGGTGGCGACGCTGATCGGCCCGGCGCTTGGCGGGATTTTCGCAGAGCTGGATGCCTGGCGGGCCGCTTTCTGGTCGATGCTGCCGCTGACCGGGCTGTTTGCGCTGCTGGCCTGGCAGGCCCTGCCGCGTGATGGCGGGCCGCGCCGGACGCATGGGCCGCTGCCGCTCTTGCAGCTCGGGGTGATGACGGCCAGCGTGCTGGCGCTTTCCGTCGCCTCAACCCGGAGCAGCCCGGCCGAAGCGGCAGCCGGGGTCGCCCTCGCCTTTGCCCTGCTCGCGGCACTGATCCTGTGCGAGCGGAGCGGTCAGGTCAGGCTGTTCCCGCGCGGCAGCTTCACCCCCGGCTCGGCTCTGGCAGCCCTGTTTGGCACCATGTCTCTGCTCAGCATCGGCGTCACCTCGAACGAGGTGTTTATCCCGCTGTTCCTGCAGGTTCTGCACGATCAGAGCCCGCTCTCCGCCGGTTATATCGCCGCGCTGATGGCGGCAGGCTGGACCGTGGGGTCGATCTGCTCCTCAGGCGTGCGCAGAGCTTCGGTGCCGCGGGTGATCCTGCTTGGCCCGGTCCTCTCGGCCTGCGGCATGGTGATCCTCGCAGTGCTGATGCCCGCCCCCTCGCATGGGGCGCTGCTCCTGCTCGCGCCGATGACCCTTGGCCTCGCCCTCGTCGGCTTTGGCGTTGGCTTTGCCTGGCCGCATCTGCTGACCGCTGTGCTGCATGCCGCGCCCGAGGATGAGGCTGATCTCGCCTCGGCCTCGATCACCACGGTGCAGCTTTTCACCGCCGCGCTTGGCTCGGCGCTCGCCGGCATGGTGGTGAATTTCGCCGGGCTGACCAGCCCGGGCGGCGTCGCGGGCACTGCCTCTGCCGCCTTCTGGCTGTTCACCCTCTTCACCCTCGCCCCGCTGCTGGCCCTGCTGGCAATCTGGAAGGTGGCGCGCCGTATGCGCGCGACCTGAGCTTTGCCCAGGCTCTGGTCCGGCGTGAAGACCGGACCAGAGCTATACCGCGCCCGGTCAGGCCATGCCTGTCCCGCCGGAAACCTCACCGCGCCGCCTCAGCCCGCGCCGTCCTTTTCGCGGCGGAGCAGGTCGCGCTTGCGCTCTACCCCCCAGCGATAGCCCGAAAGCCCGCCGTCGCTGCGCAGGATGCGGTGGCAGGGCACGGCGATGGCCAGCTTATTCGCCGCGCAGGCCCCGGCCACCGCCCGGACCGCTTTCGGCAGGCCAACCGCTTCGGCAAGCCGGGCATAGCTCAGCGTCGCGCCCGGCGGGATCTGGCGCAAAGCCTGCCAGACCTGGCGCTGAAAGGCGGTGCCGCGCAGATCCAGCGCCAGATCCAGCCCCCCGCCCGGCGCCTCGACCAGGGCCGCGACCTGAGCGAGACGCGCGGCAAAGCCCGGATCATCGCCGATCAGCCGCGCCTTGGGGAACTGGCGCTGCAATTCCCCGAGCAGGGCTGCGGGATCATCGCCGAGCGAGATCGCGCAGATCCCGGTCGCGCTTTCCGCCGCCAGCAGAGCGCCGAGCCGGGTCTTTGCAATGGCAAAGCGGATCTCTTCGCCGGCCCCGCCGGATTTATGTGCGCTTGCTGTCATGCCCAGCACCTCCTCTGCCTCTGCGTAAAAGCGGCTGGCCGTCGCATAGCCCGCCGCATGGATTGCCCCGGTGACGCTACCCTGGGCCAGCCCGGCGCGCAGCCGTCTGGCCCGTGCCGCCTTTTCCCATTCCTTGGGCGTCAGCCCGGTCCGGGCGCGAAACAGCCGGTGCAGGTAAAACGGCGAAAGCCCGATCTCTGCCGCCAAATCTTTCAGCCGGACCGGCGCCTCTGCCGCCTCAATCCGGCGGCAGGCCGCGTCAATCAGCGCCGCATTGGCCTGTTCCAGCGCGACGCCGCGCGGATGGCAGCGCCGGCAGGGCCGGAAGCCTGCGGCCTCGGCCTGATCCGGCCCGGCATAAAAGCCGACATTCTCGCGCTTCGGCCGCCGTGACGGGCAGGAGGGGCGGCAATAAACCCCGGTCGATCGCACGGCGTAGACAAAATCCCCCCCGGCGCGGTTCAGCACCTGGCTCCAGCGCAGATCGCTTTCACTCGGGGTGTCAGAAATGGTCATGGGCGGATCCGGGGGCTGAGACGGGTGATACGGGCATCACCCTAGCGCGATCAGCGCCCGCCCTCACCCCGTTCCTTGCGCTCAAAGCCGGAAATCTCTGCCACCGCCTGGACTGTCTGGCCTGAACTTTCCGGCATCCGCCCGGAGCAGCGCTTGCATCCCCCGCCCCGGCTGCCCAGGAGACCGGCACCGGAATTCTGTCTCCGGTAACATGATACTACCCGGGCGGTAAAAAACTGCCGTCTTCTGACCCAAAGACCAGGAGCTGACATGGCTAAAATGATCCATTCGATGATCCGCGTGTTCGACGAGGCGCGCTCGCTTGCTTTCTATGAGACCGCTTTCGGACTGAAAACCGTGGAACGTCTCGATTTCCCGGGGTTCACGCTGATCTATCTGGCCAATGAGGAAAGCAGCTTCGAGCTGGAACTGACGGTCAATAAGGACCGCAGCGAGCCCTATAATATCGGCGATGGCTATGGCCATCTGGCGGTCTCGGTCAGCGATGTGACGGCCGAACATGCCCGGCTCGAAGCCGCGGGCCTTGCGCCGCGCAAACTGGTCGATTTCGCCCCGGCGGGTGAGGTGATCGCGCGCTTCTTCTTTATCGCCGATCCCGATGGCTATCAGATTGAGGTTCTGCAGCGCGCAGGCCGTTACCTTTAAAATAAAAAGACGACCGGCTGAGCCCTGTGCGGAAGAGGAGCCGCGCGGGGACAACTCCCAGCCATAACAGCAAGGAGGAGAGACCATGACAACCCCGTCCGCGCGGCAGGGGCTGACCCGTCGTCAGCTCATTTCCCGCAGTTTTGCCGCCAGCGCCGGCATGATCATCGGCGCCGGTTTTATCGCCGCCCCTGATGCTGCCTGGGCCTATGAAGCCAGCGCGATAAAGCCCGAGACCTTTGCCACGCTTGTGCAGATGGCGCGCGATATCTACCCCCATGACCGCATCTCCGACGAATATTACGTCATCGCCGTTAAAGGCTATGACACGGCCGAAGCGGCACCGGGGATCGAGGCGGGGATCGCCATGCTCAATGCAACGGCTGAGGCGGCAGGCTTTGGCGGTTACGCCGCCGCAGGCTGGGAGGCCGACCGGGTAAAAATCCTGCAGAGCCTAGAGAAAACTGCCTTCTTCCAGCAGATCCGCGGCGGGCTTGTCACCGGGCTTTATAACCAGAAAGCGGTCTGGCCGATCTTTGGCTATGAGGGCGAGTCCTTCAGCAAGGGCGGCTATATCAGCCGCGGCTTTGACGACATCAACTGGCTTTAAGGCGGAGGACGAGACATGGTTGCGAAATTCGATCTGAATGACGACTCGGTCGTCCTCATCATCGGCACCGGCTCGGGCGGAGGTGTGCTTGCCAATGAGCTGGCACAGAAAGGCGTGAAAGTCGTCGCGCTTGAGGCCGGCGGGCGCTATCTGCCCGAAGATTATATCAATGACGAATGGGACAGTTTCGGCCAGCTGGCCTGGACCGATGCCCGCACCACCTCGGGCGACTGGCGCGTGGCGACTGATTTCCCCGGCTTGCCGGCCTGGATTGTCAAAGCGGTGGGCGGCACATCGATTCACTGGGCCGGGGCCTCGCTGCGCTTTCAGGATCATGAATGGAAGCCGCGCAGCAATTATGGTCATGTCGATGGGGCAAATCTGCTCGACTGGCCGATCGATGGCGCGGAAATGGCGCCCTGGTATGAAAAGGCCGAAGCCAAGCTGGGCGTGACCCGCACCGGCGACCGCCCCGGCCTGCCCGGCAATAACAACTTCAAAGTGCTGGAAAAGGGCGCGAAAGCGCTTGGCTATAAAGAGGTCCATACCGGCCGCATGGCGATCAATTCGGTTGATTATGACGAGCGGAGCGCCTGCCAGCAGACCGGTTTCTGCTTCCAGGGCTGTAAATGGGGCGCAAAATGGTCTGCCGCCTATACCGATATTCCGCGCGGCGAGGCGACCGGCAATCTGGAAGTGCGCGATCACAGCCATGCCAAACGGATCGAACATGATGCCGAGGGCCGCGTCACCGGCGTGCTCTATGTCGATAAGGACGGCAAGGAGCATTTCCAGAAGGCCCGCGTGGTCTGCGTTGCGGGGAATTCGATTGAAAGCCCGCGCCTCCTGCTGAACTCGGCCTCAGAGAAATACCCCGATGGTCTGGCCAATTCCTCGGGCCAGGTCGGGCGCAACTATATGCGCCATGTCACCGGCTCGGTTTACGGCGTGTTTGAAAAGCCGGTGCGGATGTGGCGCGGCACCACCATGGCCGGGATTGTCCAGGACGAGGCCCGCCTCGACCCTTCGCGCGGCTTTGTCGGTGGCTATGAGCTCGAGACCCTGGGCCTTGGCATTCCCTTCATGGCGGCCTTCCTCGATCCGGGCGGCTGGGGGCGCAGCTTCACCTCGGCCATGGATGGCTATGAAAACATGGCCGGAATGTGGATCGTCGGCGAGGATATGCCCCAGGAGACCAATCGCGTCACCCTTTCATCGACGGTGAAAGACCAGTGGGGCATTCCGGCGGCGAATGTGCATTTCACCGATCACCCGAATGATATTGCGATGCGCAACCATGCCTATGCCCAGGGCGAGGCGATCTACCGCGCCGCCGGGGCGACCCGGACCCTGCCGACCCCGCCCTATCCTTCGACCCATAACCTCGGCACCAACCGCATGTCGGAAAATCCGCGTGACGGGGTGTGCAATAAACATGGCCAGACCCATGATATTGCCAATCTCTTCATCTCGGATGGCAGCCAGTTCACCTCTGGCGCGGCCGAAAACCCGACCCTGACCATCGTGGCGCTGGCCATCCGTCAGGCCGAGTTCATCGCCGGGGCGCTGGAGCAAAACAGCCTGTAAGCACCACGGGCGGGCGGGGCGCGACAGGCCTCGCCAGCCAGCCTCTCTGCCCTGCCGCGAGCCTCAGGCGATACGGCGCAGGGCCGCGCCCGGCGCCTGGGCCATGCCCAGCCTGGCCTCCATCCGGGCGAGGCAGCTGCAGCGCAAAAGCGAGGCGAAATTCAGCGGCTCGCCATAATATTCAAGCACTTCACGGTGCAAGGTTGAGAGGAACGACCCGGTGGATTCGCCCTGTTCGCGGGCAATCTCATCAAGGATATCCCAGAACACCGCCTCGAGCCGCACCGAGGTGCTCTGGCCGTTCAGCCGGATCCGCCGCGTCACCGGCTGATAGCGGCCCGGATCCTGCCTGGCAAAGATCTCACACATCTGACGCAGCCTCCCCTTCCGCGATAGGTCTGTGCCTCAGTCTGGCGCAGGATCGGGCACATGGGAAGGGGGCTGCGCACCGGGCCCCTGCTCAGAGCCGGGCCCCGATGCTTTCATCCCCGCCCCCCGCCCGCGCCGGGGCGAGCAGCAGATCGAGCAGCCGGGCCTTTTCGCGAAACGGCGCGGCGGTCTCAGGCCAGGTGATCCAGTAGCCCTCGCCGGTCCCGAGCGGCTGATCGGCCAGCAGGACCAGCCTGCCCTCTTCCAGCGCCGCGGCGGCAAGCGGCAGCGAGCCGAGCAGCACCCCGGCCCCGGCCAGTGCCGCCTGCAGGCTTTGCATAAAGGTGTCGAAACGCAGCCGCGGCAGCGGTGCCGCCCCGCCCCGGGCCGCGACCCATTCCTGCCAGCCCGGACGCGGGCCGGAAGTGGCAATCAGCGGCAGATCGCGCCAGGCCCTGCCCGGGGTCATCAGCTCCGGCGCCGCCATCGGCAAAAGCGCCTCGCGAAACACCGGCACCGCCGCCCGGCCTGGCCAGAGCCCCGCACCATAGCGCAGCTCAAAATCGGCATCGATCCGCGCCGCATCGCTGAGCTGGTGGATGGTCTCGCACTGGATCTGCAGCTGCGGCAGCGCCTGACTGATCCGCGCCAGACGCGGGATCAGCCAGAGCCCGGTCATCGAGGCAGGCGCGGCAATCACCACCTTGCGGCGCGGCGCGGCAAAGAGATCGGCGGTGCTGCGCCCGAGCTGGCGCAGAGCCAGCTGCACCGGCGGCAGCCAGGCCTCGCCCTGGGTCGAGAGCGAGACCCCCCTTGGATGACGGTTGAACAGCTGGGCCCCGATCCGCAACTCGAGCTTGCGGATGGTCTGGCTGACCGCCGCCTGGGTCAGCCCGAGCTCGCTGGCGGCGGCGCTGAAATTCAGATGCCGGGCCGCGGTCTCAAACACCCGGATCCAGTCGAGCGGGGGCAGATCGCGGCTGGCATCCGTCATTAGATTTTCTGGCCCTTAATGTAATATTATATTGTTTGAATTAATGTCGATATTGCGGCCTGCTGTCCAGAGCCATGATCCACAGCGGAGCCGCCAGATGACAGCCAGAGAGCAGGTCGAAATCCTTGATGGGGGCGCCGCGCTGGCGCTGACAGGGGCTGCGGGGCGGCTGCGCTTCCACGCGGTCTGGCTGCGCGACAATGCCTGGGATGCGGCGACGCGCGCGCCCGGCAATGGCCAGCGGCTGATCACTCTTGGCGAGATCCCCGCCGATTGCCGGATCACCCATGCCGCGCTGTCGGGCGGCGCGCTGATGCTGCAATTTGCCCATGAGACCGCGCCGATTGCCTATGATCTGGCCTGGCTGAACGAGAATGCCTATGACCGCCCGGCCGGGCACAGCCCCGGCTGGACCGCGCCCTGGATCGAGACCTGGGATGCCGGGCTGATGGCGGCGGTGCCCACCGGCGATTTCCGGGCGCTGCAAAGCGATCCGGCGGCTTTGCGGGCCTGGCTTTTCGCCATGCGCCGCTATGGCTTTGGCAAGATCACCCATGGCCCGGTCCGCGACGGCGCGCTCTTTGATGTGGCCGCCCTGTTCGGCTATGTGCGCGAGACCAATTACGGCCGCCATTTTGAGGTGCGCACCGAGGTCAACCCCACCAATCTCGCCTATACCGGGCTGGGGCTGCAGGCCCATACCGACAATCCCTATCGCGATCCGGTGCCGACGCTGCAGATCCTTTATTGCCTCGAAAGCTCGGCGGCGGGCGGCGAGAATATGGTGGTCGATGGTTTCCGCGCCGCCGAACGCCTGCGCGCCGAAAACCCGCGCGGCTTTGATCTGCTGGCCCGCTACTGCGCCCGGTTTGAATATGCCGGATCGGATGGGATCTGCCTGCGCTCGCGCCGGCCGATGATCGAGCTGGCGCCCGATGGCGAAATGATCGGGATCCGCTTTAACAACCGCTCGGCCGCAGCGATCACCGATGTGCCCTATGCGGATATGGCGGATTATTACGCCGCCTATCGCCGCCTCGGCGAACTGATCGATGATCCGGCGGGCGAGGTCTCGTTCCGCCTCGATCCGGGCGAAAGCTTTGTGGTTGATAACACCCGGGTGCTGCATGCCCGCAAGGCCTATTCCGGCACCGGCACGCGCTGGTTCCAGGGCTGCTATGCCGATAAGGACGGGCTGCTCTCGACCCTTGCCGCGATGGAACAGATGAAAGGCGCCGCAGAATGAGCAGCGAGACCATGACCCAGCCGATCGACGCCCTGAACCGCGACAGCATCGTGCCCTTCCTCGCCTCGATCTTTGAGCGGCGCGGCGATGAGGAATATCTGGGCGAGCCGGTGACCATGGCCGAACATATGCTGCAGGGCGCCGCCCTTGCCGAGGCGAAGGGCGAGAGCGAGATCATCATCGTCGCCGCCCTGCTGCATGACATCGGCCATTTCACCAGCGAATTCGGCACCTTCTCGATGGAGGATACCCATGACCGCCATCATGAGGAGGCAGGGGCAAAGGTGCTGGAGCGGTTCTTCCCGAAGCTGGTCGTCGATTGCGTGCGCGAACATGTGGCCGCAAAGCGCTATATCTGCGCCACCGATCCGGCCTATTTCAACGATCTCTCCGAGGCCTCGATCCATTCGCTGAAGCTGCAGGGCGGGCCGATGTCGGCCGCTGAGATCGCCGCTTTCGAGCAGAACCCGCATTTCGCCGATATCGTCAAAGTGCGCCGCTATGATGATCAGGGCAAGATTGCCGGAATGAAGACCCCCTCCTTCCCCTATTACGCGCCGATGGTGCAAAGGGTGGTCGACAGCTACCTGGCCTGAACCATCAGGCGGGTGCGCCGGTTCTTCGCCCCGCCCGCCTGATCACACCGCCCGGCTGCCCGGGCCGGCCCCGGTAAAAATCAGCCCGCCTCTGCCTGAGTGCAGAGGCGGGCTTTTTGCTGCGCTGCCGCCCTGGGCAGCCAGGCAAGGCGGCCCCCCGGGGCTCAGTTCATCGGAGCGCCGCCCTCGGCCTTGCGACGCCGGATGAAGGCCTCCAGCTCTTCGGCAATGCCCGGATCCAGGGCAGGCTGTTCATAATCGGCCAGCATCTGCTTCCAGATCTGCCCGGCACGCGCCCGGGCCTCGACCCCGCCACGTTCGAGCCATTGCGGATGATTGTCCCAGTTTGACAAAAGCGGCGCGTAAAAGGCGCGCTCATAGCGGGCCATTGTGTGATCGGTGCCAAAGAAATGCCCGCCTGGCCCCACTTCGGCCACCACATCCAGCGCCAGCGCGGCCTCGCTGACCTCAATCGGGGTGAGCCAGGCTTCCATCATCTGCAGCATTTCGGCATCGAGGATCAGCTTCTCAAAGCTTGCCGTCAGCCCGCCCTGCAGCCAGCCCGCCGCATGGTTGATCAGATGCGCCCCGCCGGTCACCGCACCCCAGAGCGCCATCTGCGACTCGTAGGCGGCCTGGGCATCAACCTCATTCGCGGCGCAGACATTCGAGGAGCGGAAGGGCACGCCGATCCGCCGCGCCAGCTGACCCGAGGCCTGGGCCGCCTTGGTATATTCCGGTGTGCCAAAGGCAGGCGCGCCCGAGCGCATATCGACATTAGAGGTAAAGCCGCCATAGAGCACCGGCACGCCGGGCCGCACGATCTGGGTCAGCACGATCCCGGCCATGGCCTCGGCATGCTGCTGCATCAGCGCGCCTGCGAGGGTGACAGGGCTCATCGCCCCGGCAAGGGTAAAGGGGGTGATCACATTCACCTGGCCATGCTCGGCCATGGCGATCAGCCCCTCGGCCATCGGAATATCAAGCTGCAGCGGCGAATTGGTGTTGATGATCCCCATCAGCGAGGGCGTGGCGGCCATTTCCTCAAGCTTCAGGCCCAGCGCCATGGCCTGGATCTCAATCCCATCCATGGTGCGCAGCCGCCCCAGCGTCTGGTTTTGCCAGCATTTATCAAGCAGCGTCACCTGGGCGTGGTAAATATCGAGATGGCGGGTTGCGGCGGGCAGGTCGAGCGGCTCGAACGGCCCGCCCCCCTCCTGATGCAGCACATTCAGGCTTTGTACGAGGCGCAGGAAGTCGCACATCTCGGCATAGCTGCCATCGCGCCGCCCGCGCTCATTATCCATCACATAGGCCGGACCTCCGACCGAGGCATAGATATGCGCGCCGCCGCCCAGCGTCAGGTTCCGGGCCGGATTGCGGGCGCGCAGGGTAAAGCGCGCCGGAACGGTAGCAAGGCGCGCCTCAACCAGCCCTTCGGGAAAGCGCACATCCTCGCCGCTGACCTCGCAGCCCGCCGCTTTATAGAGCGCCCGCGCACCGGATTCGAGAATGCGCATCCCGGTGACCGCCAGCAGGCGCAGAGCGGCGCGGTGAATCTGCTCGACCTGATCCGCGCTCAACACCTCCACCGGCGCATAGAGCCGCTCGACCTGACCAAAGGGGGGCTGGTTCAGCCCAGCCTGGGCGCGGCTGCCCCGGCGTCCGCGGCGGGGGGTCTCGGCACTCATTCGGCGGCCTCCGGCATCTGGAAATCACGCGGCGCAAAAGGCGCATCGCGGCGAATGATGATTTCATTGGCAGCAAGCCCCAGCTCGCGCCCGGTTTTATGGCCCTGATAGATCGCATGGACCAGCGCGCCTGGCGCATTGGCGTCACCGGTCAGATACAGGCTTTTCACCGCGCCTGCTTCGCCCGCCCGGGCCTGCAGCTCCTCATATAGCCCGCGCTCGCCCCGGCGCAGCCCGACGATCACCAGCGCCCGTGCCGCGAGGCTGGTCTCAGCCCCGGAATAGATCTGCGCCAGCCTCACGGCCTCGCCGTCAAAACCGCTCACCACCTCCAGCGTGCGGTAGGCAATGCCTTTGGCGGCGAAAGACTGATGCACCAGCGGCTGTTCATTGGTCATGATGCCCCAGCCCGCCGCTGCCCCGGCATTGGTGACATAGGTGACCGCGAGGCCCTGGCCGGCCAGGAGTTCGGCAATGGCCGAACCCATATAGTAATTGTCGTAATCAAACACGACGACCGGCCCCTCAATCTGCACCCCTGCCGCCAGATCCTCGGGCGTATAGACCCTTGGGGCAAGGATCTCGCCTGCGGGCAGCTCATTGGCGGCACAGGTCACCGGCTGCCAGCGCGCGCCGGTGGCGATCACCACATGATCGGCGCCGAACTCCAGCACATCCGCCGCGCTCAGCGGGCTTTCGGGATAGAGCGTGACATTTGTCATCTGCCGCAGCCGCCCCATCCGGTATTCGGTCACCCGGTTCCAGGCGCTGAGCCCCGGCAGGCTGGCCTCAAAGCGCAGCCGGCCCCCGAAGTCGCGCGCGCCATCGGCCAGCGCCACCTCAAAGCCGCGTTTCGCCAGGGTCAGCGCCGCCTCCATCCCCGAAGGGCCGCCGCCAACGACCAGAACCTGGCCCTCGCGGTCCTTGCGGATGATCTCGGGATGCCAGCCCCGCCGCCATTCCTCGCCCGCAGTCGGGTTCTGCGTACAGCGCACCCAGACCCCGTCATGCCAGGAAGAGATACACATATTGCAGCCGATACATTCGCGGATCTCCTCCTCACGCCCCTCGCTGATTTTATTGGGCAGGAAGGGATCGGCGATCGAGGGCCGCGCGCCGCCGATCAGATCGAGCACGCCCCGCCGCAGCATCGAGACCATGGTCTCGGGCGAGGTAAAGCGCCCCACCCCCACCACCGGCTTATCGGTCAGGCTTTTGACGAAACCGATCACCGGCTCATGGCTGCCCTCGGGTGAATAGCGCGAGACGGCGCAGTCAGTGACCGAGTAATCCATCTTCACGTCAAACAGATCGGGCGCGTCTTTCAGCAGGCTGATCACCTCATGCGCCTCGCTCTCGGCATGATCCGAAGGGCGGGCGCGCAATTCCTGCAGCGAAATGCGCAAAGCCACGGCCAGCCGCCCCCCGGTCGCCTCACGCACCGCATCAATCAGCGCCTCAGTCAGCCGCACCCGGTTGCGCAGGCTGCCGCCCCACTGATCCTGGCGCCGGTTATATTCCGGCATCAGGAACTGATAGGGCAGATAGCCCATGCCAGCATAGACATAGGCAATGTCAAAACCGGCCTGTTCGGCCCGCCTGGCCGCCTCGGCATGCCAGCGGATCAGATCTTTTATATCGGCCTCATCCATGGCCCGGGGCCGGGCCGAGGACATGAAGCCGACATGGCTGGCCATCCAGGGAATGCCCGAGGGCGACAGCGCGGTCATCCGGCTGGTGCGGTTCATCGCAATCGCCCCGCCATGCCACAGTTCAACCGCCGCCAGCGCGCCATGCGCATGTGCGGCTTCGGTCATCACCGCATGGGAGCGGATATCGGCCTGATCCCAGAGCGTGGCACAGGGGAAGGGACTGTCATCCGAGCTCGGATCGACCGAACAGGCCCCGGTCGCCACCACACCCCAGCCGCCTTCGGCCTTCATCGCACGAAACGCGGCGCGCACATGCGGCGCCGCATTGGTCATGCCGCTGGCATGGGGCACCTGAAAAAACCGGTTCTTTGCCAGTTTCGGGCCGATTTTCACCGGCTCAAACAGGATATCATAACGCGGATTGCGGGCAGAGGCCTGGGTCATGCGCTGATCCTTATTGAATGATCGTATAGTAGATATGGCCAAATCTTCCGGTCAAGAGAAATTCTGCGGCAATCGCCGCTCTGTGCCTGCTCCGATATAATTGACCTCTGGCTGATATTTTTGTTGTCGCAGCTAAATTCTTGTTACATGCTTGCACAACAGGACGAGGCCAACGCATGAAAATACGCAGCCAGTTTCCCTATCCGGTCCGCATTGTTGAAAACCTGTTCATCACGCTTGAGGACGGGACGCGGCTCGCGGCAAAGCTCTGGCTGCCGGAAGGCGCCGGGCCGGTTCCGGTGGTGCTCGAATATCTGCCCTACCGCAAGCATGACGGCACCCGCACCCGCGACAATGCCCTGCACGCCTGGCTGGCCGGGCATGGCTATGCCTGTCTGCGCGTTGATATCCGGGGCACCGGCGAAAGCAGCGGCATTATCACCGATGAATATTCGGTACAGGAACAGCTCGATGGCTGCGCGCTGATCGCCTGGATCTGCCGCCAGGACTGGGCCGAGCCGAAAGTGACGATGATCGGCATTTCCTGGGGCGGGTTTAACGGGCTGCAGATCGCCGCGCGCCAGCCGGAAGGCCTGGTCAGCGTGATCACCGTCGGCTCGACCGATGACCGTTTTGCCACCGATATACACCGCATCGGCGGCTGCCTGTCGAAAGATGAATTCGACTGGTCCTCGACCATGTTCGCTCAGAATGACCTGCCGCCCGATCCGGCGCTGCAGGGCCCGGCCTGGCGGCAGATGTGGCAGGCGCGCGCCGAGGCAAACAGCCCCTGGATCCTGACCTGGCTGCAACATCAGCGCCGCGATGATTACTGGAAACAGGGCTCGGTCTGCGAGGATTTCAGCGCCATCCGGGTGCCGGTCTATGCCGTCTCGGGCTGGGCCGATAATTACTCGGAAAGCA
Organism: Pseudogemmobacter faecipullorum; assembly: GCF_020539525.1. Taxonomy (GTDB): domain Bacteria; phylum Pseudomonadota; class Alphaproteobacteria; order Rhodobacterales; family Rhodobacteraceae; genus Pseudogemmobacter; species Pseudogemmobacter faecipullorum. The sequence continues at coordinate 19,043 of NZ_JACDXX010000025.1, forward strand.
TCCCGCGCCTGCTGGCCGGGCTGAGCGTGCCGCGCCTCGGGCTGATCGGCCCCTGGGCGCATTCTTATCCCTATGATGTGACGGTCGGGCCCGCCATCGGCTGGCTGCAGGAGGTGTTGCGCTGGTGTGATCACTGGATGAAGGATCGCGACACCGGCATTATGAATGAGCCGATGTACCGGGTCTGGATGCAGGAGCCGGTGCCGCCCCGGACCTGCTATACCAGCCGCCCCGGCCGCTGGGTCTCGGAACCCTGCTGGCCCTCGCCCGGCATCACTGCCCTGCGGCTGAGCCTTGGCGCGGATCACCGGCTGCGCGCGAAGGCGGGCGAGGCAAAAGATCTGGCCCTGAACTCGCCGCTCTGGGTGGGGGCTGCGGCAGGCGAAATCGGGCGCTATGGCAATGATGCCGAATGGGCCACCGATCAGCGCATGGATGATGCGGGCAGCCTGGTTTTCCTGACCGATCCCCTGGCCGAAAGGAACGAACTGCTCGGCGCGCCGGTGGTGGAATTGCGTCTGCATTCGGACCAGCCGCTCGCCCTGATCGCGGCGCGGCTGAATGATGTCGCCCCCGACGGCTCCTCAACCCGGATCGGCATTGGCCTTTTGAACCTGACCCATCGCAACAGCGCTGAATGGCCCGAGGCGCTGATCCCGGGCCAGCCGGTCAGCCTGCGGGTCGAGATGGATGACATCGCCTGCGCTATTCCCGCCGGGCATCGCCTCGCTTTGTCGCTCTCGACAAATTACTGGCCCATCGCCTGGCCCTCGCCCCGGCCCGCCACCCTGCAGATCCGCAGCGGGGAAAGCTGGCTGAGCCTGCCGGTCCGCCCGCCAAGGCCCGGGGAAGAGCAGGCCCTGCGGCCCTTCGATCCGCCCGAGGCAGCCGAAAATACGCCCCATACCTGGCGCCCGGTTGAGACCGGGGTCAAACGCCGGGTCAGCCATGATCTGCTGTCCGGCGAAATGGTGGTCGATTTCCCGCGCTGGACCGGCGAGACCGAAATGCCCGATATCCGCCAGACCCACCGCGCCGAGGGGCTGGCGCGCTACCGTATCACCGATGGCGATCCGCTCTCGGCCTGCTGCGAAACCCGATATCATATCACCATCACCCGGCCCGATATGGTGGCCGAACACTTAAGCACCGGCCGCCTCAGCTGCGATGCCACGCATTTCCGCATCGAATTTGAAGTGTCGCTGAAGGAAAACGGCGAGGAGTTTTTCACCCGCCGCTGGGATGAGAGGATCGCGCGTGATCATCTGTGAAGCCGATCCCGACCCGCTGCCTCGCGGAGGTGACGCGTGCTAGCCTATGCGATGAAACGCATCGGCCTTGCGCTGGTGATCCTCTGCACGGTCATGCTGGCCATGTATGCGATGGTGTTTCTGGTGCCGGGCGATCCGGCCTCGCTGGCACTGGGGCCGCGCGCCACGCCCGAGCTGAAGGCCAGCCTGATTGCCCGGATGGGCCTTGATCAGCCGCTGCATATCCAGGTCTGGAATTTCTTTGCCAATGCCTTCAGCGGCGATCTGGGCTATGATGTCTGGTCCGGCCGCCCGGTGCTGGAGCAGATCCTTGAGGTCTTTCCCAATACGCTCTTCCTCGGCATCGTCGCCATGTCTTTCGCCATTCTGACCGGCATCCCGCTCGGCTGTCTGGCGGTGGTCTGGCGCGGCACGCTGATCGACAGCATCCTCGGGCTTTTGTCAGTCTCGATGATCGCCGTGCCCTCATTCGTGATCGCGCTTTATTCGCTGGTGATCTTCGCGGTCTGGCTGAACTGGCTGCCAGCCATCGGGGCGGGAACGCCGGGCGATATCGGCAGCCAGATCCGCGCGGTGATCCTGCCCGCTTTTGCCATCGGCATCACCTGGGTCGGCTATCTGGCACGCCTCGTGCGGGCCTCGATGCTGGAGGTGATGGGGGCGGCGCATATCCGCACCGCCCGCGCCTTTGGCCTGTCCGAAACCCGGATTGTCGCGCTCTATGCCCTGCGCCTGGCGATTATCCCGACACTGGCCATTCTTGCGGTCGGCTTTGGCTCGATCCTGTCCTCGGCGGTCTTTGTCGAAACCGTATTCTCGCGCCCCGGGATCGGCTCGCTGATCACCTCGGCCGTGGCCAAGCGCAATTATCCGGTGGTGATGGGCACGGTTTTGTTCATGACCGGCTTTTATCTTGTCATCGTCACCGCCGCCGATCTGCTGATCGCCCGGCTTGATCCGAGGGTGCGCGATGTCTTCCGTGGCTGATCCCCTTCCTGACCAACTCCTGCCCGGGCAGGAGCTGCCAGCCCCGGGCGCGCCCGGCCTCCTCCGCCGCCTGCTGGCAGAGAGGATGGGCAGGCTGGGCCTGATCCTGGTGCTGGCCTTTGTGCTGATCGCCCTCGCTGCACCCTGGATCGCCCCCTATGACCCGCTGAAGATCAATGTGAAAGCAAAGCTCGAAGGCGTCTCGCTGGCGCATTGGGCCGGAACCGATCAGCTGGGGCGCGATACGCTGTCGCGGCTGATCTGGGGCAGCCGGACCGCTCTGGCGATTGCGCTGACCGCCACCGGCCTTGCCGGGGCCATCGGGCTGGTGCTTGGCATGATCGCGGGCTATGGACCGCGCTGGTTTGACGGCCTGCTGGTCCTGATCCTCGACAGCCTCTCCTCGCTGCCGATGATCATGTTCGCCCTTGCCGTGATCACCGTGCTCGGGCCGGGCACCTTTACCCTGATGCTGGTGATCGTGGTGATTTCGGTGCCGGGCTATGCGCGGCTGATCCGCGCCCAGACGCTGAGCCTGAAGACTGCCGATTATATCGAGGCCGAGCGGGTGATGGGCGCCTCGCATACCAGGATCCTGCTGCGCCATCTGATGCCGAATGTGGTCGGACCGCTGGTAATCCTGCTGTCGATGGATGTGCCCGTCGTCATCATGCTTGAGGCCGGGCTTTCCTATCTGAACCTCGGGGTGAAACCGCCAACCCCCTCCTGGGGTAATATCCTGTATGACGGCTATACCAGCCTGCGGCAGCAGCCCCTGCTGGTCATCGCCGGGGGCATTCCGCTGATCCTGTCGACCATCGGCTTTACCTTCCTCGGCGAAGGGCTACGCGATGCGCTGGATCCGAAACTGCAGGTGAGGGTCCGGTGAGCGAAATTCTGAGCGTCGAAAACCTGTCTTTATCCTATGGCCCCTTGCAGGCGGTGCGGCAGGTTTCGCTGACCGCGCGCGCCGGAGAGGTGGTGGGGATTGTCGGCGAATCCGGCTGCGGCAAATCCTCACTGGCCTCGGCACTGATCGGCCTGCCGCCGGAAGGGGCCAGGCTCTCGGGGGCGGTGCGCATCAGCGGTGCCGATCTGCTGGCCATGCCCGAAGAGGGGCGGCGCCGGCTGCGCGGCGACCGGATCGCGATGATCTTTCAGGATCCGATGTCGGCCTTTAACCCGGTACTGACACTCGGCGCACAGCTGATCGATTTTCAGCACCGCTCCGCCCTGTCACGCCGCGCCCGGCAGGCAAAAGCCGAGGCCATGCTGGCCCGGGTCGGCCTGCCCGATCCCGGGCTGGCGATGCAGCGCTGCCTGCATGAGCTCTCGGGCGGGATGCGCCAGCGCGCCGCCATTGCCGCCGCTTTGCTGGTCAGCCCCGAACTGCTGATCGCGGATGAGCCGACCACGGCGCTGGATGTAACGATGGAGGCGCAGATCATCCATCTGCTGCGCGGGCTGCGCGATGAATATCACGGCGCGATTGTCATCATCACCCATCATCTCGGCGTGGTGGGAGAGCTCTGCGACCGGGTCTATGTGCTTTACGCCGGTGAAGTGGTGGAAGAAGGTACGGCGGATGAGATCTATCACAATCCGCGCCACCCCTATACCGAAGCGCTGATTGCCTGCGATCCGGCGCATCTGGCACCCGGCTCGGTCATCCGGCTGCCGGTGATCGCCGGACGCCTGCCCGATATGACCCGCCCGCCAGAGGGCTGCGCTTTCGCGCCGCGCTGTGCGCGGGCCGAAAGCCGCTGCCATCTGCAGCCGCCGCCGCGCGTGCAGGTCAGCGACAGCCAGGCCGCGCTCTGCCACCGGGTGGCGCCGTGACCGCGCTGATCGAAACCCATGATCTCGGCATTGATCTCGCCCTGCCTGGCGGGCTGATTTCGGCGCTGCTTCCCGGGCCCGCGCCAAAGCTGAACATCCTGCGCGGCGTTTCGCTGTCGATTGCGGCGGGAGAAAGCTTTGGCCTTGTCGGCGAATCCGGCTCGGGCAAGACCACCCTCGCCCGGGCGCTGCTCGGGCTGATCGCGCCCAGCGCCGGGCGGCTCGAGTTTCGCGGCCAGCCCCTTGACTCTGCGGCGGCCCGCGCCCGGCTCAGGCGCGATGCGGCAATGATGTTTCAGGATCCCATCGGCTCGCTCTCGCCGCGGATGCGGATCCGCGATCTGGTGGCCGAGCCGATGCAGATCCATGGCATGACGCGCAGTGCGGCCCGCGCCCGCGCCGCTGCCCTGCTCGACCGGGTGGGCCTGCCCGCCGCTATTGCCGCGCGCTATCCGCATGAGCTTTCAGGGGGCCAGGCCCGCCGGGTCTGCACCGCCCGCGCCCTGGCGCTCAGCCCGGCGCTGGTGGTGGCGGATGAGCCGACGGCGGGGCTGGATGTCTCGATCCAGGGCGAGATCCTGAACCTGATGGCCGATCTGCGCGAGGCCGAGGCGATCAGCTTTCTGGTGATCAGCCATAACCTCGCCGTGATCCGCCATACCGCCAGCCGCATCGCGGTGCTCTATCTCGGCACTCTGGTCGAGACCGGCCCGACCGCTGAGATTTTCACCCGCCCGCTCCATCCCTATACCGCCAGCCTGATCGCCTCGGAACCCGATCCCGATCCGCGCCGCCGCCGCGCTGATCTGGCGATCAGAGGCGAGATCCCGGGCCTGTTGCGCCGCCCGAAAGGCTGCGCTTTTCATACCCGCTGCCCGCTGGCCGAGGCCCGCTGCCGCAGCGAGGCCCCAGCCCTGCGCCCGATCTCTCCCGGCCGGTCGGTGCGCTGCCATTTTGCCGGGCCATAACATGATGACCGACAGAGGAGACCTGCCATGACCTGGAGTACCGATCGCCGCAGCCTCATGAAGGCCGGTGGCGCCTTCCTTGCCAGCCTCACCACCGGCCTGCCGCAACTCGCCTGGTCGGCCGAAGGAAAAACCCTGCGTCTGCGGGTGGCTGACGATTTTCAGGTCGTCGATCCCTACGGCATGATCGGCGAGCTGGATCAGATCCTGCAGGCCTGCTGCACCGTTACCCTGGTCCAGCTGCCCGATATGCGCCAGGAGCAGAAGGTCACCCCCTATGCCGCCAGCCACTATGAATGGACCAGCCCCACCACCCTGGCCTTCAGCCTGCATGAGGGGCTGAAATGGACCGGCGATTTCGGCCCGGTCACGGCTGAGGATGTGAAATATTCCTTCGAACGGCTGCGCGGCTCAGACTCGGCCTGGGCCTATCAGTTTGAGAAACTCGACCGGGTCGAGGTGACAGGTGAGAGGACCGGCATCCTGCATCTGACCGAAGCTTTCCTGCCGTTCGAGCTGATCGCTCTGCCCTATTATGGCGGCAATATCGTCTGCAAGGCCGCGACCGAGGCGGCAGGCGGCAGCTTCACCACCGCTTTCCCGGCAGAATGCGGCCCCTATCTGTTTGACAGCTGGGAACAGAATGCGAAAATCACGCTGAAGCGCAATCCGGACTGGCCGCTCAGCGCCCCCCCTTTCGATGTCATCGAATTCTATATCGTCACCGATGATCAGGCGGCGCTGCTGGCCTATGAGGCCGGGTCTTTTGATTTCACCCGGGTCGCGATCAGCGAAAGCGAGGCCCTGAAAGCAAAGCCACCGGCGGATTCGGTGCTGCTGGAGGCGGCCTCGACCCGTTACGCCTGGCTGACCATCAATATGAACGCCCCGACGCTGCAGGATGTGCGGGTGCGCCGCGCCATTCAGCTGGCCTATGATGGCGAGGCGGTGCTGGAGGGGGTCTATAACGGCCTCGTGCCGCGCGCGACCGGGGTGGTGCCCGCCGCCAGCGGCTATGCCCGCGAGGCCAATCTCTATGGCGGCCGCGATGTCGAACAGGCAAAGGCGCTGCTGGCCGAGGCCGGGGCCGAGGGCATCGTGCTGCAGCTCTACTGCACCACCGATTCCAGCTCGCTGACCACCGCCCAGATCATCCAGGCCAGCCTTGCCGAGGCCGGGATCATGGTCGAGCTGCAGCCCACCGAAAGCGCCGCCTACTGGGCGCTTGGCGATTCCGCCAGCGGCGAGCAGTATAAGAGCATCGAACTGGTGCTGATGAATTTCGCCGGCGGCCTCGACCCCAGCGAGAACCTGGTCTGGTTCCGCCCCGATCAGATCGGCATTTACAACTGGTCCTTCTTTGACAATGCGGAATTTGAGGCGCTTTTCGTCAAATCCATGACCGAGACCGATCCCGCCGCCCGCAAAACCATGTTCAACCGGATGGAAGATCTTATGGAAGAATCCGGCGGTTTCATATTTATCTGCTTTGAACCCTATCTGGCGGTGCATCACAGCCGCCTCGAGCCGGTCATCCTTGCCGATGGCCATCCCGATCCCACCCGATTCAGCCTGCGCTGAGAATAAGGAGGGGGGCGGCGCGACCGCCGCGCCCCGCACCGCATATGATGACCGAGACCCCGCCCGAGCGTTCTGCCGCTGCCCCGCGTTTTCGCCGCTATTCCGGCGAGACCCGCGCCGCAATGCTGGTCGAGGCCGGTCTGATCTGCCTCGCACGCGGCGGCATTACCGCTTTTACCGTCGATAATATCTGCCGCGAGGCCGGGGCCTCACGTGGGCTGATCACCCATCATTTCGGCTCGAAAGACCGGCTGCTCGCGGCCTGCTATGCCGCCATGTATGACCGGATGAGCGCCAGTTTCAGCGCCGCCGAACAGGAGACACCGGGGCTGGCCGGGCTGATCGAGGCCAATTTCGCCCCCGAAGTGTTCAATGCCGAAAGCCTGCGGGTCTGGCTGGCGCTCTGGGGCGAGATTGCCACCAGTGAGGCTTTGCGCAGCGAGCACCGGGCCCGCTATCAGGATTATCTGTTTCGTATGTCGCGCGCGATCTCGGATGCGGCCGATGCGCGGAGCACCCGGGTCAATGCCCATGAGCTGGCGGTGCTGTTCATCGCCCTGTCCGACGGGCTCTGGCTTGAACATGGCATCGATCCCACGATGCTGTCGCGCGAGGCGGCACGGGCCGCCTGTTTTGCTTTCTTTGAGAAAAGCCTCGGCCCGCTGCGCTGAGCCAGCCGCCTGAAACGCAGAAGGCCGGGCAAGATGCCCGGCCTTCTGGTTTATCCCTGCAGGGATTACTGCGCTGCCGGTGCGGCCTGATGCAGCTCGCCATCGGTTGCCCAGATGCGATAGCCCACGGTCAGCCCCTCGGGCGCATAGATGACCAGCGGCATCCGGCTGTTATAGCGCTTGAAAGCGTCATTGCCGAAATTGAAGGTCACCAGCTTTTCGGTTCTGGTGTCATCGGGGCAGCCCATCATGGTGGAGGCCGGCTCGGAAATATCCTCGACCTCGAAATAGGTGTAGCCCCAGCCTTTCAGATCTTCGGTTTCCAGCTCGGCACCGATCATCACCTGGTTGCAATCGACCTCCATGGTACGGCCCACCACGATCTCAGCGATCAGATTGCCCTCATTTTCAGCCGCCGGAAGGGTCAGGACATGCTGGACCATGCCTTTCTTTGCCGCCGGGAAGATGCTGGTATCCACGGTTGACGCTCCGGTTTCAGTTGCGTTTGCTGCAGCGGTCTGCGCCTGGGCGGCACCAGCGGCGAGCATCAGGGCCAGAACACTGGCAAGGGCTTTATGGGTCATTTTCGAACCTTATAATATTTCAGTCACTCTGGCGGCAGTGTAGCGCCAAAGCTACAGGTGAAAACGGCATACCTGCCCTCCTGTTCCCCGGTCTCACGCGCTTGTGTTGCCGGACGGGCTCAGGCTCAGGCTCAGGCTCAGGCTCAGGCTCAGGCTCAGGCTCAGGCTCAGGCTCAGGCTCAGGCTCAGGCTCAGGCTCAGGCTCAGGCTCAGATCATCCGCAAGAGCGGCAAGATCGGTAATGCCGCGCAGCTCAACCGAATGACCCGCGGCGAGATCAAGACGGATGCCGCCATCGACCCGCACTGCCGAAGACAGGATCTCCGCAAGGCTGTGGGCTGCCCCGCCCCAGATCGCGGTATCGATCAGCAACGTATCAACATTATCGGTGAAGTCGGTGATCACATCGCGGCCGCCACTGAACACGAAGAAATCAGCGTGATCGCCGCCGGTCAGCTTGTCATTGCCCGCCCCGCCATAAAGGTGATCCTTGCCAGACCCGCCCTGCAGCACATCATTGCCTGCGCCGCCGGTCAGGATGTTATTCACCGCATTGCCGGCCAGCAGGTCATTGCCCGCGCCGCCGGCGGCATTCTCGATCGCCGTTCCCCGGGCGATCACCAGATTGCCGCTCAGGCCGCCGACATCCGAGCGGGCCAGCTCATTCAGATCGATCCGCTGGTTCTGCGAAAAGGCCGAGAAATCGAGCGTATCATTGCCAGCAGTATCATAGACCATGAAGGAGAAGTTATTGCGCACATAAATGCTGCGGTCGGCGGGCTCGATCCGGGCCCACATATCGAGAATGTGCTGGAAGGTCTCGTCCTGCAGATTGCCGCCCGGGCCCCAGACCGTGTCAGCCGTCTCACTGCCCTGGCTGCCCGCGCCATAGAGGGTCTGAATCGCGATCAGATCGGCGGGCATCAGCGACATCAGCCAGCCATGGCTGCCGGCATCATTGGGATTTTCGCTCTGATCAAAGTAAGACATGACCGACGAGGACCAGCTGTCATTGGCATAGGCATTGCTCACACCCCATTGCGCGTCGAAATTATAGGGGCCGGCATGGCCAAGACCCAGCGCATGGCCGATCTCATGCACATAGGTCTGCAGCATATTGCCGTTCAGATGCAGATTGGCCCAGGTGTCAGCAACGTTAATATAGGCATTATTGACCACTTCGCCGCTGCGCTCGGTCCAGGTGCGGGCGCCGGTATCGAGCTCGCTGAAGGTGATATCCGCCGCGGCCTGGACCGAGAGCGTGTAGCCGCCCGCCGAGTCATTGCCATAATCCGAAGCGACCAGATAATAGCTGCCCGAAGTCGTGGCGGTGAAGCTGATGAATTCGGCACCGGTGGTGGCGCTGCTGGCGTTGCGATAAGCCAGCTGGCTGCCATCAGCGCCCATGACCTGCAGCACCGAATTGATGGCCGAGCCTTCGGCGCCGTTCATCGAAATCAGATAGGTTTTGCCAGCGACGAAGCTGACCCTGAAATAATCCACATCGCCTGCTGCCGAGAGGGTGGCGCTGATCTCGGAATTCGCGCCTACCGCCATGGCAGTGCGGATATTGGCCCCGGCATCGCTGGTCTCGGTGACGGCGGCGCCTGCCGATCCGGCGGCGCGGAAGGTGATGCCGGTGGCAGCGCCCCAGATGTCGAAAGCGCGCTCGGCGATCATGCGGGTGACATCCGAGAGGCGCGAGGCATCATAGGTCAGGGTACGGCTGGCATCGAGAATGAAGGCGCGGCTGGCTTCACCGCGGTAATCCCAGTAGCCCTCGGTCAGGTAGCGGGCGATCTGGTCCCAGCTGTATGTGACAAGGCCTGATGCCGCCGAAGCAGGTACAGTAGCGGTGGAGCTGCCTGCCGAATGATAGTCAGCCCCATCGCCTGCAGTGTGATCATCATAGGCTGAGAGAAGATCAGAATCCGAACGGGACGAGCACATAACGCACATGGCCTGACTCCGACACACTGGTTAAAAATCAACAACTTACAGACATATACCGCCAATCATCAGACATGAGCACAGACAGAGCTCCCAAAGGGGGAAGCATCGCTTAACTCACTCAGAAAGGCTGAACAGATCCTCAGGAGGCCAGCCAGCGGCCAGCCCCGGTCCGGAACCGGCTCTGCCTGTCACAGAGCCAGAGAGCCGGTGTCTTATAAGGTCTTAACCACGGGCACATCCCGCATCGGAAACTCGTTAAACACTGTCGTCACACTCAACCGCTTCACCTGAAGCACATTCAAAATATGGCTTGAAAAGCCGGTTCAATCAACGGGCGAGCGGGGGCACGAATTTCGCAATATTCATTGCGGGATAATTTCAATCTGCGCGAATACGAACAATCAAAAATTACATATGAAGAGCAATATAATTAATTATCATTCAATATCATAACATTGAAATAAAGAGGCTCCCCTCTGTTTCAGGGATAGAAATTATAGAAAAAAGGGGGGTTTTCAAAAATGCACACAAGCCATAGCGTGCCGATGCTGAAATTTTCCACACATTCTGCAAAAAATTATGATTTTTCTTTCTTCATTGCATTTTTTTCACAGTCCGAAATCCTGATCTCCCCAATTCAGGTATCCCCGGAACCAGGGAGGTTTTGGAGGAAATCCGCCATATCATTGCGAATCGGATCTCAACCTGAGCGGGTAAAAACCGGCTGATACGGTGGGCCCGGCCCGACAAATCGCCCACTGAAGGCTGCAGATCCGGTAAAACCAGCAAAGATCTCGTGATCGAAGCAGAAACAGCTCAGGCCCGGGGCGGAACCGCTGTGCTGGCGCGCAGAACCAGCTCAACCGGCAGCAGTTCATCCTCACAGGCCGCCTCCCCGCCCTCAAGGCTGCGCAGCAATCGCCGCGCCGCGAGGCGGCCAATCTCGGCGCGCGGCTGGCGGATCGTGGTCAGAGGCGGCGAGATATGCGCGATCAGCTCAATATCGTCGAAACCAATCACCGAGACATCGCCCGGCACTGCGATGCCCTGGCGCTGCACCTCGCCCATGAAACCGCAGGCCATTTCATCTGAGGCCAGAAAGACCCCGGTCGGGCGCAGGCCCGGGTCCTGCCGCAGCCAGATCAAAGCCGCCTCGCGTCCCGAGGCAAGACTGAAATCGCCCGGATACAGGCTGGCGGCATCGAGGCAGAGCCCCTGCTCCTCCAGCGCCTCGCGCGTGCCCGCAAGCCGGGCCTCGGCCAGAACATTGCCCCGCGGCCCGCGGACATGGCCGATCCGGCGATGCCCCAGCGCCATGAGATGCGCGATCGCCTGTCGCGCCGCCGCCCGGTTGTCGATCTTCACCCGTGGTGCCTGCAGCGCCGGCACCCATTCGCAGGCCATCACCACCGGCACCCGGCGCAAAGCCTCGGCCGGCAGCCCGCCATCGAGCACGATCAGCCCATCAGCCCGCGAAGGCTCGGCATATTCCAGCAAAGTATCGGGATCGGTGATCCTTGTATCGGCCACCAGCAGATTATAGCCCGCCGGACCCAGCACCTCGGCAATGCCGGACAGGATCTGCGCAAAGAACGGATTGGCCAGATTGGGCACCAGCGCCAGCACGCCGCCGGTGCGGTTCTGCCGCAGATTGCGCGCAGCGAGATTCAGCCGGTAGCCGGTCTTCTCCACCGCCTGCAGCACCAGGGCCCGGGTCTCTTCCGAGACCAGCTCCGGCTGCGACAAAGCCCGGCTGACCGTTGCTGTCGAGACCCCGGCCACCCGGGCCACATCACTGATCCTGGGCCGCATATGCCCCTCCCCTCTGTGCGGGAGATGCAGGTTTCCCCTGAAGCAGCCCGCCTGTGCTGCCCCAGTACAAAAACATCTTGCAATCGATTACAAGCTGATACAGGCTGAATGAAATCGTTTACATAAGACGAGACGCATTTTCCTGGGGAGGAGCGAATGCGCAGCATCAAAGGCCCGGGCCTGTTTCTGGCGCAGTTCATCGGCGACAGCGCCCCTTTCGATAGCCTGGCGGCGATTGCGGGCTGGGCTGCCGGCTGCGGCTATGCCGGTGTGCAGCTGCCGACGCTCGATCCGCGCTTCATCGACCTCGGGAAAGCAGCCGGCTCAAAGGATTACTGTGACACGCTGAAGGGGCAGCTGGCCGAACAGGGCGTCACGCTGACCGAGCTTTCCACCCATCTGCAGGGCCAGCTGGTGGCGGTGCATCCGGCCTATGACAGCCTGTTTGACGCCTTTGCCCCCTCTGCACTGCAGGGCCGCCCCGCCGCCCGGGCGGAATGGGCCGCGGCCCAGGTGAAACTGGCGCTCAGCGCCTCGCGGAATTTCGGGCTGACAGCGATGGCGAGTTTTTCCGGCGCGCTGGCCTGGCCCTATCTCTACCCCTGGCCGCAGCGCCCGGCGGGACTTGTCGAAGAGGCCTTTGATGAGCTGGCCCGGCGCTGGCTGCCGCTGCTTAACCATGCCGAAGACTGCGGCGTCGATATCTGCTTTGAGATCCATCCTGGCGAGGATCTGCATGACGGCATTTCCTATGAGATGTTTCTGGAGCGGGTTCAGGGCCATGAACGGGCCTGTATGCTCTATGACCCCTCGCATTTTGTGCTGCAGCATCTCGACTATCTGGCCCATCTCGACATTTACCATGAGCGGATCCGCATGTTCCACGTCAAGGATGCCGAGCTGAACCCGACCGGGCGGCAGGGCGTCTATGGCGGCTATCAGCCCTGGATCAACCGTGCCGGGCGGTTCCGCAGCCCCGGCGATGGCCAGGTCGATTTTGGCGCGATTTTCGCCAAACTGGCGCAATATGATTTCCCGGGCTGGGCGGTGGTCGAATGGGAATGCTGTCTGAAACACCCCGAAGACGGCGCGCGGGAAGGCGCGGCTTTCGTGCGCGATCATGTCATCCGGGTGACGGAACGCGCCTTTGACGATTTCGCCGGGGCGGCAACCGACCGTGCCGCCAACCGTCTTATGCTGGGGCTGGAGGGCTGAATGCGACCAATCCGACTGGGCATGATCGGCGGCGGCCAGGGCGGCAATATCGGCGCGGTGCACCGGATGGCGGCGCGGCTCGACGGGCAGTTTCAGCTGGTGGCGGGGGCTCTTTCCTCGGATCCGGAGCGCGCCCGCGCCTCAGGCGCGGCGCTGGGTCTCGATCCCGCCCGCAGCTACGGCAGTTTTAGCGATATGGCCAGGGCCGAGGCGGCCCGGCCGGACGGGGTTGAGGCAGTGGCGATTGTCACGCCCAATCATCTGCATGCCGCCCCTGCCATCACCTTCCTTGAACATGGCGTGCATGTGATCTGCGACAAGCCGCTGACCGCGACAATGGCAGAGGCCGAGGCGCTGGCCAGAGCGGCAGAGGCCTCGCCCGCTCTGTTCATCCTGACCCATAATTACACCGGCTATCCGATGATACGCCAGGCCCGGGCCATGGTGGCATCCGGGGCGCTTGGCGCGATCCGTCTGGTCCAGGCCGAATATATCCAGGACTGGCTCAGCGATGCGGTTGAGGCAAAGGGATCGAAACAGGCCGAATGGCGCACCGATCCGGCCCGCGCCGGCCTCGGCGGCGCGCTTGGCGATATCGGCACCCATGCCTGGAACCTCGCCGCTTTCGTCAGCGGGATGGAGCCCGAAGCCCTGGCCGCCGATCTGACCAGCTTCGTGCCCGGGCGCAGCCTCGATGACAATGCCCATGTGATGCTGCGCTATGCCTCGGGTGCCAGAGGCGCGCTCTGGTGCAGCCAGGTGGCGAGTGGCCAGGAAAATGCCCTGTCGCTGCGGATCTTTGGCGATAAAGCCGGGATCGAATGGCACCAGGAAGAGCCGAACTGCCTGTGGTTCAGCCCGATCGGCGCGCCGCGCCAGCGCCTGACCCGCGGCGGGCCTGGCGCCTCGCCCGAGGCGGCAAGGGTCAGCCGGGTGCCGGGCGGCCATCCCGAGGGCTATATCGAGGCTTTCGCCACGCTCTATGCCGAGGCCGCAGAGGCCATTCGCGCCCGCCAGACAGGTGAGGCTGTGCCCGAGGGCGTGCTTTACCCCGACCTGCGCGACGGGCTTTCCGGCATGCGTTTTATCGCCGCCGCCGTCGCCTCGGCCCGCCAGAACAGCGCCTGGGTGTCGCTGTGACGGCCCGGCTCGAGCTTTGCGGCGTCTCGAAAAGCTTCGGCCCGATTGAGGTGCTGCATCAGGTCGATTTCGCCCTCTACCCGGGCGAGGTCCATGCCCTGATCGGCGAGAATGGTGCGGGTAAATCAACGATGATGAAACTGCTCGGCGGCTATCTCGCCCCGAGTGCAGGCTCGGTCCGGCTCGACGGGCACGAGGTCAGCTTCGCCTCTGGCCCGGCAGCCGAGGCCGAAGGCGTGATCGTCATCCATCAGGAATTTAACCTCGCCCAGGATCTGACGGTCGCAGATAATATCTTCCTCGGCCGCGAGAAGGGGCGCTTCCTGCTCGACCACCGGGCGCAGCGCCGCGCCACCCAGGAGCTGCTCGACCAGCTGGGCAGCCCTATCCGCCCTGAAGCCCGGATCCGCGATCTGCCGGTGTCTGACCGCCAGATGGTCGAGATCGCCAAGGCCCTGTCGCGCAATGCGCGCGTCCTGATCATGGACGAGCCCTCAGCCGTGCTGACCACGCGCGAGGTCGATGTGCTTTTCGCCCAGATCGAGCGGCTGCGCGCCGCCGGTGTAGCGCTGCTCTATACCTCGCACCGGCTGGAAGAGGTCAGCCATCTGGCCGACCGCATCACCGTTTTGCGCGACGGGGCCGTGGTGCGCCAGACCCTGCGCGGCGCGCTCAGCGAAGACGGCATGGCCACCGCCATGGTCGGGCGCGAATTGTCAGATATCTACCCTGCCCGGCGCCACCGCTCCGGCGATGTGGTGCTGGAGGTTCGCAATTTCAGCGTGGCGCCCTTGGTGCGCGATATATCCTTCAGCCTGCACCGCGGCGAGGTTCTGGGGATCTCGGGCCTGGTGGGCTCGGGCCGGACCGAACTGGCCGAGGGGCTGGTCGGGCTGCGCCCACATTCGGGGGAAATTCTGCGCGAGGGCCTGCCCTGCCCCATTCCATCGCTGCAGGCAGCCGAGGCGGCGGGCATGGCCTATCTGACCGAAGACCGCAAAGAGCGCGGGCTGCTGCTGGAAAAGACCCTGCGCGAGAATCTGACGCTCTCCACCCTTGCCGCCTTTGGCAGCCCGCTGATCAGCCGGGACCGGGAAGAAGCGGCACTGACAAAGGCGATTGGCGATTTCGACATTCGCGCCAAGGCGCGCGGGATGAAGGTCGGCAATCTCTCGGGCGGCAATCAGCAAAAGCTGCTGCTGGCCAAGACCATGCTGCCCGATCCCGAAATCATCGTGATCGATGAGCCGACCCGCGGCATTGATATCGGCACCAAATCGCAGATTTACCATTTCATCGACAGCCTGGCCCGGGCTGGCAAAAGCGTGATCGTGATCTCTTCCGATATGCCCGAGATTCTCGGCCTGTCCGACCGGGTGCTGGTGCTGCGCCAGGGCCGCCTCGCCGGAGAGCTGGCGGGCGATGACATTAGCGAAACCGCGCTGGTGCGCCTGATCATGGGCACCAGTCAGGACGAAAGGTCCGCCGAGCATGCCTAAACTTTCCCTCTCGGCTCTGGGGCCGGTGCTGGCTTTGATCCTGCTGGTGATCTTTGGGGCCTTCCTGAATTCAAACTTCCTCTCGGCGGGCAATGTCACCAATGTTCTGGCGCGCTCGGCCTTTATCGGCATGATCGCGGTCGGCATGACCTTTGTCATCACCAGCGGCGGGCTTGACCTCTCAGTCGGCTCGATGGCGGCTTTCGTGGCCGGGATGATGATCATGTCGATGAATGCGCTGATCCCCTCGCTTGGGATCGGCGTGCCGCTGGTCCTCGCGGGTATGGCGGTGGCTTTGCTGGTCGGCGGCCTCGCCGGGCTGACCAATGGTCTGCTGGTCACCTCAGCCAGGATTGAGCCCTTCATCGTCACCCTCGGCACTATGGGCATTCTGCGCAGCCTGGTGACCTGGCTGGCCGATGGCGGCACGGTTTCGCTCGATTTCGCGGCGCGTGAGTTTTACCGCCCGGTCTATTACTCGGGCCTCTTCGGCATTGCCTGGCCGATCCTGGTCTTTGCCGTAGTAGCGGTGCTGGGCGAGGTGGCGATGCGCCACACCCGCTTTGGCCGCTATTGCGAGGCGATCGGCTCAAACGACAAAGTGGCGCGCTATTCCGCCGTGCGGGTCGAGCGGGTGCTGCTCGGCACCTATGTGCTGCTTGGCCTGCTCGTCGGCCTTGCCACCATCCTTTACGTGCCGCGCCTCGGCTCGGCCTCGGGCTCGACCGGACTGATGTGGGAGCTCGAGGCGATTGCCGCGGTGATCATCGGCGGCACTGCGCTCAAGGGCGGCTATGGACGGGTCTGGGGCACGGTGGTGGGCGTGCTGATCCTGTCGCTGATCGAGAATATTCTGAACCTGGCCGATCTGGTCAGCCCCTATCTGAACGGGGCGATCCAGGGTGTCATCATCGTGCTTGCCGTTGTGCTGCAACGGGGGAAATCAACCGCCGAAGGGCGGTGATCAACAGGCTGCCCGCCGGGCTGCTTTCATCGGGAGGAGGAAGACTTATGGAACGTCGTCAGTTTTTCAAAGCATCGGCAGCCGTGGCTGCGGGCGTCGCGGTCGGCACGGGCCGGGCCCTGGCCCAGGAGACAAATTACACCATCGGGGTTGCCATTCCCTCGGCCACCCATGGTTTCATGGGCGGGCTGAACTGGCATGCCCAGGAGGCGATCAAGCGGGTTGAGGCCACCTATCCCAATCTGAAATTCGTCCTCTCCACCTCGGGTGAATCCGGCAAACAGGTCAGCGATATCGAGGATATGCTCGCCACCCGCAATATCGACGGCCTCGTCGTATTGCCCTTTGAATCCGAGCCGCTGACCGGGCCGGTCAAAGCGGTGAAAGATGCCGGAAAATGGGTCACCGTGGTCGATCGCGGCCTGTCGCAGCCCGATATCGAGGATCTGTTCGTCGCCGGTGACAATACCGCCTTTGGCCGGGTGGCGGGCGAATATTTCAAAGCCAACCTGCCCTCGGGCGCGAAAGTCGTGGTGCTGCGCGGCATTCCGACCACGCTCGACAATGAGCGCGTCGCCGCCTTTGAGGCCGCGATTGAAGGCTCGGGCATTGAGGTGCTGGACAAGCAGCACGGCAACTGGAACCGCGATGACGCTTTCACCGTGATGCAGGATTATCTGTCGAAATATCCGCAGATCGATGCGGTCTGGGCGGCAGATGATGATATGGCGGTGGGCGTGGCCGAGGCAATTGCCCAGGCCGGCCGCAGCGATCAGATGTGGATCATCGGCGGCGCCGGGATGAAAGAAATCGTCAAAAAGATCATGGATGGCGATAAGCAGTTCCCGGTCAATGTCACCTATCCGCCGGCGCTGATCGCCTCGGCGATTGAGCTGACGGCTTTGCGCTTTGTCTCCCCGACCCCGGTCTATGGTCGTTTCATCATCGGCTCGACCCTGATCACCCCGGAAAATGCCGAGCGTTTCTACTTCCCCGACAGCCCGTTCTGAGCCTGTCCTGCGGTAAGGAAAGCCGCCCCCGTTGTGGGGCGGCTTTTTACTTCCGCCCGGCAGTTTCACCGGGTCAACACCAGGTGATGCCGTCCCGGGGCAAGAGACGCTATCTGCTACAGACAAATCCCGGTCTTCAGATGCAAACAACGCCACAAGGCGATCTCGTGACGCGAACGGCAGTTTTATCTGGTTTTTATCGGGGGTGTTGATTCGCAGGCGACTTTACCGCTTCCTGCTTGGAAGCGGGCGTTCTTACCGCATACATCACCAAGCGTTTTTACCTAGTTCGTCACGCAATCTTACCGCCTTAGACTATCTGGGTTGAACGATGATCATCTGTGCCTCGAACACATGTGCGGCGATGTCAGCGGCCTGGCGCAGCATGGCAGCCTCTCTGACGAGCGGCTTGGGCTCGCGAGACGCAGGAGGATCCGGCTCCGGCGAGGACAACGTTACGCGTTCTTCACCGCCGGTGGCCAAAAGTTCGGAAGTTTCAATCTTTGTCTCGAGCGCTCGGTCAGGATCGCGTAGATCTGCTGGAGCCTTCGAACTGCGGCGCAGCTCTGCCTTTTCCCTCCCGCGTCGTTCTGTCGCATGCAGGTCGGTCACCAACGAGGGCAAGCGTTCTCCAAGCGGCTTATCATGTTCTTTGAGGTAACTAATTAGCCGGTCTTCCAGCCCCCTACTGGTCAGCACTCCGAGTGCTCGCGGCTCTGAGCACAGCCAGGTATTCGCCCCGTCGAAAGCGACGTGGTGCTGCTCATCGTCAAGCGTACCAATGGTAGATGGCGCAACGAAGAGCGAGCGTCGCGCAACATCCGCTCGGCTCCATGCTTGATTGATTTCATGTATCTGATGAAATCGGGGGGCCGCGTAGAAAACAAGATTCGAGCCGTCATCCAGTGCCAACATCATTTCATGCTGATCAGACGTCGATGCTTCGGTGATGGGAAAGCGGTAATAGGGGACGTTCAATGCTCCACCCGTCGCTACGACAGCTCGGTATTCACGCGCAGTTCGTCTGATCATGCAATGGGATCGCTTAAACTGCAGGAACAAGGGAACGCCCGGCCTATCAAGCTTCACATCATATCCGCCCCCAGCCTTCCCTTCTTCGATCAGGCTAGGGAATACAGGTGCTGCCGATAGCGCAAGCCATCCAACAAGTTCATTCGTTAGGGCGAACCCATAAGAGAATTCAGAAATCTCAGCCTTCATTTTTCAATCTTCGTTTCAAATTTTCCTGACGTGCCCAAGTTCAGATGCAGCGTCCGGCACGATTTTTCATAAGTTACCTTAGCTTTACCCCGGCTTCGGCCAAGCTACCCTGATGGGCCATATGTCGCCTTACAGTGGCATACGCTATACGCCGTGGGCAACTGAATAGCCCCGAGTTTCTTAGACACCTTCGCGTCTCATCATCTGCTTCCGCTCGAACTCGGCAGGCGACAGCATGTCCGCCATCAGCACCCTTGGAACAGTTTGGCGTGATTGCGTAGCGGAGGCTTTGCGGCTCATCTTTATCCCAGTTGGAGTTGAAGATGATGAAGAGCCGAAGGACCGCGCCAGCGAAACCCATGA
>NZ_JACDXX010000026.1 GCF_020539525.1 Pseudogemmobacter faecipullorum
GTCAGCAGATCATCATCACCGATTTCTTTGTCACCGGCCCGAACGGCGAAGTCAGCCGCCTGCTTTATGCAGATGGTTCGTTCAGCGGCGTCGACAGCAACTCGACCTCGGTCGAGGGCGAAGGCGTCGGTGCGGCGATGGCGAATGAAGAAATGCTGGCGCTTGGCGCCGCAGGTCTCGGCGCCCTCGGCCTTCTGGCGAGCGGTGGCTCATCCGGCGCGAAAGACGTGGATGGCGGCGATGGTGACGGCGACGGAGATGGTGACGGCGGCGGCGACGGCGATGGCGATGGCGATGGCGACGGCGATGGCGACGGCGATGGCGATGGCGACGGCGATGGCGACGGCGACGGCGACGGCGACGGCGACGGCGATGGCGATGGCGACGGCGATGGCGACGGCGATGGCGATGGCGACGGCGATGGCGATGGCGACGGCGACGGCGATGGCGACGGCGATGGCGACGGCGATGGCGATGGCGATGGCGACGGCGACGGCGATGGCGATGGCGACGGCGATGGCGACGGCGATGGCGATGGCGACGGCGATGGCGACGGCGATGGCGACGGCGATGGCGATGGCGACGGCGATGGCGACGGCGACGGCGATGGCGACGGCGATGGCGACGGCGACGGCGACGGCGATGGCGACGGCGATGGCGACGGCGATGGCGATGGCGATGGCGACGGCGATGGCGACGGCGATGGCGATGGCGACGGCGATGGCGACGGCGATGGCGATAATTCGGTTCTTGGAGAAGTTCTCGAAGGCGTCGATACGATCGCTCACACCCTGCTCGGCGACATCAGCACCGCGCTTGACCAGCTGGGCAATGCCGATCTGACCACTGCTGTGAACACCCTGCTCGGCTCGGTTGCAGCGGTACTCGGCGGGGAAAATGGTCTGCTTGATACGGCTGGCGACTCGGTCGGTGAGCTGGTTGAAAGCGTCGAAGCTGGCCTGCAGTCGCTGCTCTCCGGCCTGCAGTCCGGCACGCCTCTGGCAGGGGTTGGCGGACTGCTCGGCGAGCTGGTCAGCGGTATCCTCGGTGGTGGCACCGCCGGCAACCCGAATGGCCTGGTGCCTCATGTGGAAAGCGGCACGGCAGCTGCGGCCGCCGCCCTCTCGGCCGGCCTGGTCGAAGCGCTCGGCGCCCTTGACAGCCTCGATATTCCGGCAGCGCTCGCAGCTGTGGTCGGTGCGGTCGAAGGGGCCCTGCTGGTCGAGGGTGCCCTGGTGGATGAGGCTCTCGCCGGTGTGACCGATCTGCTCGACGGTCTGCTGCAGGGGGTCGAGGGTGGCCTCGTCACTCTGACCGCAGGCGACCTGCTCGGCGCGGTGAGCGTCATCGTCGACGGCCTGGTCACCGGCATTCTGGGTGGCGAGGCAGGCGAGGGCTCCGGCCTGCTGACCGGAGTGCTTGATGACCTGCTGGGCGGCCTGCTCGGCGAGGGCGGCCTGCTTGGTGGTCTGCTGGGTGGCGGTCTGCTCGACGGCATCCTCGACATCGACGGTGGCCTGCTCGGCGGGCTGATCGGCGAGGGTGGCCTGCTGGGTGGTCTGCTCGGCGGTGGTGCCGGTGGCCTTCTGGGCGGCCTGCCTGTTGTCGGTGACCTGCTGGGTGGCCTGCTCGGCGGTGGCGGCGATACCGGTGGCGATCTGCTCGGTGGCCTGCCCATCGTTGGTGACCTGCTCGGCGGTCTGCTCGGCGGCGGCGATGCCGGTGGCGATCTGCTCGGCGGCCTGCCCATCGTTGGTGACCTGCTCGGCGGTCTGCTCGGAGGCGGCAGCGATGCCGGTGGCGATCTGCTCGGCGGCCTGCCCATCGTTGGTGACCTGCTGGGTGGCCTGCTCGGCGGCGGCAGCGATGCCGGTGGCGGTCTGCTCGGTGGCCTGCCGATCGTCGGTGACCTGCTTGGCGGTCTGCTCGGCGGCGGCAGCGATGCCGGTGGCGGTCTGCTCGGCGGCCTGCCGATCATCGGTGATCTGCTTGGCGGCACGCTGCTCAGCGGAGGCCTGCCGGTCGCAGGCGATCTGCTCGACGGCCTGCTGGGTGACGGCGATCTGCTGGGTGGTCTGCCGATCGTCGGCGACCTGCTGGGTGGCGACCTGCTCGGCGGTCTGCCCATCGTCGGAGACCTGCTGGGTGGCCTGCTCGGCGGCGGCGATGATGCCGGCGGCGACCTGCTCGGCGGCCTGCCCGTCGTCGGAGACCTGCTCGACGGTCTGCTCGGCGGCGGCAATGATGCCGGCGGCGACCTGCTCGGCGGCCTGCCCGTCGTTGGAGACCTGCTCGGCGGTCTGCTCGGCGGCGGCAACGACGCCGGTGGCGGCCTGCTCGGCGGCAATGGCCTGGTCGGTGGTCTCGTCGGCGGCCTGCTGGGTGGCCTTGGCGGCAACCTCCTCGGCGCAGCCCCCTCGGCCCTGTTCGAGATGGACGACTCACACCACGGCCTGATCTCGTAAGAGACTGGTTCATCAGGAGCGGAACAGCCCTTCCGCTCCTGATACTGAGCTGCCGCACCCCCAATGCGGCAGCTCATTTTATTTGCGCCATGCCCCGCTTCGCCGGATGGTAATCGCAGCAACGCCGCAAGCAGGAGAGAGCAGCTATGCCGCAGGTTGAGGCCTTTCTGGCCAGAACGCCCCAACAGATCCTGCAGGCCTGGGCCGGTGTGGCGGATCCGCTCAGCGACAGGACAGCCGGGCCCTGCTGGATTGCCCTGCGTCAGGGCGGGCGGGTTCTGGCCTCTGGCTGGCAGGACAGCGGCTCGCTCTCAATGGATCTCAGCCATGCCCGCGCCGCGCTGGCCACCGGGGAAACCCCTGATCTGATTGAGCTTTGCCTGACCCATGGCTGGCAGGATGTACCGGCAGAGGAGCTGGTCCGACGCTTTGCCAATAGCAGCCGTGGCCTGCGCGGTCTTGAGATCCGTCATGGCGCCACCCTGCTGCGCATCGCCCCCAGCACCACCATCGCCTGCAACCGCGCCCCGCTGCGCGAGCTGGAGCGGCTGGCACAGCGCGCCAGGCTGAGCATCGAGGATTTCGCCCGGGCGGCAAAGTTCCGGAGTTTCGCAGCGGATCAGATCCTGATCCTGCCCGGCGAAGATCGCTGCATCCGGCTCTGGCGTGGCGGCAGTATCGTCGCACCTGCCGAAACTGGTGCCCCAATGCTGCGCGAGACCATCTCGGGCCTCAGCAGCTGGATGATGGCCAGCCTGCAGGATGATGGCCGGATGACCTATAAATACTGGCCCAGCCGGGGCCGGGAGGCCAGTTCGAACAATACCATCCGGCAGTTCATGGCCACGGTCGCCCTCGGCCGGATCGCCCGCCGCAGCGCAGATCCCGGAGAGGCCGGGGCCGCGTGCCGCAACCTCGCCTATAATATGCACCGCTTCTACCTGGACCATGACGGCTTCGGCACCATCATCTACGAGGGCAAGGCCAAGCTGGGCGCCATGGCACTGGCAGCGCTGGCGGTGCTGGAATTCCGCGAGGCCGGTCTTTTGCAACCCGGGGAATATGGCCGCGAATATGAGGCGCTGATCCGCGGCATAATGCATCTGTGGCAGCAGAGCGGTGAATTCCACACCTTCCTGCTGCCGCGTGAGCGCAATGACAATCAGAATTTCTACCCGGGCGAGGCTTTGCTGTTTCTGGCCGCATTGCATCGCCAGACCCGCGATCCGGCACTGGCGGCGCGTTTCATGACCAGTTTCCGCTGGTACCGGGAGTGGCACCGCGCCAATCCCAACCCGGCCTTCGTGCCCTGGCATGCCCAGGCCTATGTGATGTTCCATGAGGATCAGCCCGAGCCGGAGCTGGCAGATTTCATCTTTGAGCGCTGCGACTGGCTGCTGGAGATGCAGCAATGGGGCGGGCGGTTGCCTGAGGATTTTCAGGGACGGTTCTACAATCCGGCCCATCCGGAATATGGCCCGCCGCATGCCTCCTCAACCGGGGTCTATATGGAGGGGCTGGCCGATGCCTGGCGCCTCGCCCTGCGCCTGGGAGACGAAACCCGCGCCGCGCGCTATGCCGAGGCGCTGCGGCGCGGGCTGAGAGCAGTGCGGCAGCTGCAATATCGTGACCGACAGGCCGATGCCTGGTATGTCAGCCGCCCCGAAAAGGTGATGGGCGGGATGCGGACCGAGACCTATAATAATGAGATCCGCGTCGACAATGTGCAGCATTGCCTGATGGCGCTGCTCAAACTCGATGCCGAACCGGGCTTCCCATGGAGGGCTGCCGGAAATCTGCCGGTCTGACAGGAAAACTCTGGCTGCTGTGGCCTGCACAGGGGGAAGCTGGCTGATCGGGCCCTGGCCAGAACGGCCAGGGGCGCTGCCCGGCTGATCTGTTCAGCGCCCCTGCAGCCTGGTCGGCGGGGTGCAACCCGGGCCGTTTTGCGAAATCAGAGCGTCTTGACCTGGAGACGGCGCATCCTTTCCTCCAGCTGAACGCAATGCTGCAACAATGATTGCTGCAGATCGTCCGGACCACGGCCGCCAAAGCGCGAATCTCCTGCAAACCGCCGCATGGAAACCGGCGAAACCGCGGCCAGCGCCTGATTGTCCAGCTCACACAGCTCCGCCATATCCGCGCCATGCCCGGCCTGACCGGCTTTCGACCTGTCGATACGGTGCCAGCGCAGGAAGCTGAGCAAATACAGGCTGACGGCTGCCCAATGCAGCAACAGCAGCTCCCCGGCGCCAGCCCAGATACAGATCGCCGCAAGACCCGCGCCTGCCAGCCAGAAATAAGGAAAAAGGGCCATGTTTCACCTGCCAATCACCGGGACAGATACACCATATCAGGAAAAATATATACTATAGTTTATATAAAATCTCTTAAGAAATTTAACCTTTCTGACTCCGCCGCCGCGCCCGGGCTGTCAGCATCGCTGTCTTTGAACCGACGATACTCCTCCAGCGCCCGGCTGCGGCCCGATTGCAGCAGCGCACCGGAAGCACCGGCCCAGGGCGCAGACACCCGCCAGTCAGAGGGCAGACTGGCAAGGAAAGCAGCCGCTTCGGGCGTGGTCCTGCCGCCCTGCCACCCGGCGAGCCAGCGCGCCCGATACTGGCCTTTCGGGTCGAATTTCGCGGCCTGGGTCTCGGGGTTGAAAATCCGGAAGAAAGGCGAGGCATCGGGGCCGCAGCCCGCAACCCATTGCCAGTTCATCGCATTTGACGCCGGATCCCAGTCGGTCAGGCAGTTCTCAAAATGGCGCAGCCCGAGGCGCCAGTCGATCAGCAGATGTTTGGTCAGCCAGCTGGCAACCACCATCCGCACCCGGTTATGCATGCGGCCGGTGACCCACATTTCGCGCAGGCCCGCATCAACCAGCGCAATCCCGGTCTCACCGCGCTGCCAGCGCTGCAGATCCTCGCCCTCGCCGCGCCAGGGAAAACCGGACCAGTCCCGGCGCCAGGGCAGGCTTGTCAGCTGCGGATCCTCAAGCAGCAGATGCCAGGCGAATTCGCGCCAGATCACCTCGCTGAGGAACTTTTCCACCCCCGCCGCCGCAGCCCCGCCTGGCCCCGGCGCTGAATCAGCTTCGGCCCGCAGGCTGGCAAGCGCCCAGAGGCTGCGCGGGCTGATCTCGCCCAGCGCCAGATGCTCCGAGAGGCCGGAACAGGCGTCGATATCCGGCCGGTCCCGCGCCTCAGGATAGGGGCCGGCACGATCAAAGAACTGATCCAGCCGCTCGAAGGCCGCCGCCTCGCCCGCTGGCAGAGCAAAGCGCTCCAGCACCGCCGCGCCGCGATGCAGATCCGGCGCCAGGTTCAGCCCGCTAAGGGGCAGAACCGTCAGCCCATGCACCTCTGCCGGTGGCTCTGCGGCCGCAAACTGTCGGGGGGCGTCGGGCCGAGGGCGGTCCGCGCCCGCGCGGCGCAAAGCACGGGCAAAGGGCGTGAAGACGCGGAAAGCCCCGCCCTGGCCGGTGCGGATCCGCTGCGGGCTGGCCAGAAGATGGCCGGTATAAAGCTTCAATTCGCCCGCAACGCTGCGCAGGGCCTCCCTGAGGTGGCTCTGGGCCTGACGCATCTGCGGGCTCGGCCAGTCATTCTGATGCACCATCCGGGCGCCGGTCAGCTGCACGAGCGCGGGAAAGACCTCCTCGGCTTCCCCCCGAAGGATCATAACCCCCTGGCCGCTGCGCCGTTTCAGCCCGGCGTCAAAAACCTCCAGCGCACGCTGCAGCCGCCAGCGACTGGCCGCCCCCTGTTCGCGCGTCTGCCGGTCCAGCAAGAACACCACCAGCACCGGCCCATGGCCCAGCGCGGCATTCAGCGCGGCATTGTCAGAAAAGCGAAAATCGCGGCTCAGCCAGTAAAGCGCGGGGGCGGGCGTGGTCATCGGCATGTCTCTAACCCTGATCGGTCTTCTTTACGGGTTAGGGCATGAAATCCCCCTGAAACGCAATTGGCGGCGCAGAGAGCTGCAGGGTCACCCCGGACAAAAGGGCCGGGCCGGTCAGCAGGACAGGCTTAAAGCTTCACCGGCGGGCCGCTTTCACCTGCAGCGCTGATCCCCCGGTGACCCTGAGCCCTCAGAGGCGCTGCCCGGGCAGGCTTTCAGCTGGTCTCTGCTCCATCAGATCACGGCATGAACACGGCCATTCTTGTCACGCATGAACGACAGATCGCTCGCCCGGCCTGCCACGGGCCTGGCCCCGATCCCGAAATAACCGCCGATATCGAGGATCACCTGTTCCGTTTTTGCCTGGCCATGCACTTCCGAAACCGGGCCGGTTCTCTCATCGCCCGGGCCATAAAGCGTGGCACTGTTCAGCATGGCTCCGGTCCGGTCGGTCTCAGCGAGGCGGATATGTCTGGCATGATCCATTCTGGCTTTCCCTGACAGGGTGATCAGCGTCACTGGCACCCCGGGTCCGGTTTCCCGGTCCAGGGCGCAGGAGGCGGCGCCGGCGACGGGGGAGTAACGGCCCGGAAGGTTTCGACCGCCGGGGAATTAACCTCACCCAATGCGAGAGCCTTCTCCCGGCAGCTGTGAGCGCTGATCTGAGAGCGCAATCGCATGCATCGCGGCAAAACAGCGCCCCGATACGGACGGCAAGCCGTCCGATCCGGCCTGCCCGCATGCCCCCTGAGCGCGTCAGAATGCCGCAGGGGAACCATCTGCTCCGCTCCGCATTGCCGTATTTTCCAGGTGTTTGTGTTGTGTGTGTGAGGTACCTGATGAAGATTCGTCTCGGATATCAGATTGAGCTCTCCTGCGACCTGCCGACCGAGCTGCTTGCGCTTCTCGATCCCCACCCTGAATTCCGCCCATCGGTCCTTCACGACAGCGGGCTGGAACACAGCCGGGGGATTAATCCGGAATGGCATGAGGACAGTTTCGGCAACCATTGCCTGCGCCTCTCTGCTCCCACCGGGCCGCTTATGCTGAAGCGTGATCTAATTTTAGAAAATTCCGGTCAGCCCGACCTCTGGCCCGAGGATGCCCGGGAAACGCCGCTCCATGACCTGCCGGGCGAAGTGTTGCAGTTCCTGCTGCCCAGCCGCAATTGCGAGACCGATCTGATGATGGAAACCGCCTGGGAGCGGTTCGGCGCGATCCAGCCCGGCTGGGGCCGGGTCCGGGCGATCTTTGATCACGTCAATGATCACCTGAGCTTCAGCGATGAGCATGCCCGCAACACCCGGACCGCAGCCCAAGCCTGGGCCGGGCAGAAAGGCGTTTGCCGTGACTTTGCCCATCTGGCCATCACCTTCTGCCGCTGCATGAATATCCCGGCGCGCTATGTGAACGGCTATCTGCCTGACATCGGCGTGCCGATTGACCCGGCCCCGATGGATTACAATGCCTGGTGCGAGGTATGGATCGGCGATCAGTGGGTCACGCTCGATGCCCGTCATAATCAGCCGCGCATCGGCCGGATCGCGGTCGCACGCGGCAGGGATGCAACCGATATTCCGCTGCTGCACAGCTTTGGCCCGCATCAGCTGCGCAGCTTCTCTGTCTGGTGCGACCATTACGGCGGCGACCTGCCCCTGGCCGATCTCTCCACCGCGCCGGTCGGTGAGCAGCCCCGCACCTGAGCCGGGGCGTTCACAGAATATCCCAGCGAAGCGCCCGGAGGCCGGGCCAGGGCCGGGGTGATTTCCGCTGGCGGCGGCCGGAAGGAACATTGACGAACATTTCGTGAACAATTATAGGTCATCT
Organism: Pseudogemmobacter faecipullorum; assembly: GCF_020539525.1. GTDB lineage: Bacteria > Pseudomonadota > Alphaproteobacteria > Rhodobacterales > Rhodobacteraceae > Pseudogemmobacter > Pseudogemmobacter faecipullorum. The sequence continues at coordinate 8,199 of NZ_JACDXX010000026.1, forward strand.
ATGGCAAAAACCTCGCTCCGGGATAAGCTCGCGATCCTTGCCGACGCGGCGAAATATGACGCTTCCTGCGCCTCTTCAGGCGGCGAGAAACGCGATTCACGCAGGGGCGGCATCGGCTCTTCCGGTGGCAGCGGTATCTGCCACGCCTATACGCCGGATGGCCGCTGCATCAGTCTGCTGAAAATCCTGATGACGAATTTCTGCATCTTTGACTGCGCCTATTGCATCAACCGGGTCTCATCGAATGTCGAACGCGCCCGCTTCTCGGTCGAGGAAGTGGTGACGCTGACACTGGAATTTTACCGGCGCAATTACATCGAGGGGCTGTTTCTCTCCTCGGGGATCATCCGCTCGCCCGATCAGACCATGGCGGATATGGTGCGCATCGCGCAGACTTTGCGACAGCAGCATGGCTTTAAGGGCTATATCCATCTCAAGACCATTCCCGATGCCAGTGCGGGGCTGATCCGCGAGGCCGGGCTCTATGCCGACCGGCTGTCGATCAATGTCGAACTGCCCCAGGACAGCAGCCTGCGCCAGCTCGCCCCCGAAAAGCGCCCCGAGACGATCCGCGCCGCCATGGCGAAAGTCCGGCTGGAGGGGGAGGCGGCGAAAGAGCGCTCGCATAGTGGCAAGCGCCCGCCGCGTTTTGCCCCGGCCGGGCAGAGCACCCAGATGATTATCGGCGCCGATGGCACCGATGATGTGACCGTCCTGAAAAGCTCAACCCGGCTCTATACCGGCTATAAGCTACGGCGGGTCTATTATTCGGCCTTCTCGCCGATCCCCGATGCCTCATCGGCTTTGCCGCTGATCCGGCCGCCGCTGCTGCGTGAGCACCGGCTTTACCAGGCCGACTGGCTGCTGCGCTTCTACGGCTTTTCTGCCGAAGAAATTGCCAGCGGCACCAAAGGCGGCAATCTCGATCTCGAGCTGGATCCGAAACTGGCCTGGGCCTTGCAGCATCGCGGCCTGTTCCCGCTGGATGTGAACCGCGCGGCAAAGGATCTGCTGCTGCGGGTGCCGGGCTTTGGCACCCGCACCGTCGATCGCATTCTCAGCGCCCGGCGCAGCCGGGCTTTGCGCTATGAGGATCTGGCGCGCATGGGGGCGCTGATGAAAAAAGCCCGTCCCTTCATCACCCTGCCCGGCTGGTCCCCCGGCGCCATGACCGATGAGCAGAATCTGCGCGCCCGCTTTGCCCCGCCGCCCGAGCAGCTGTCACTGCTGCTGTGAGCTACAGCGTGTCTCTTCCGGCCCGAGGCCTCGGCACAGCCTGGCGCGACGCGGCAAGGCGGGCGATCAGCCACCGCATTCCGCCCGAGCAGATCGACTGGTCGGGCAAGACCGGCCTCTTCGCCGCCGCCCCTTTGCCCGAGGCGGACGGCGCGCATCAGGCCAGAGTGCCTGAGGCTTTCGTGAAACTTGCCGGTTCGGTGCTCTGGCATTCGGCGCCCGAGCGGCTGGCTCTGCTCTATCAGGCGCTCTGGCGGCTTGACCGGCGCGAGGGGCAGCCGGTCTCGCAGGCCGATCCGCTGGGGCGGCGGCTGCATCTGATGGCAAAAGCGGTCGGGCGCGACATTCACAAGATGCATGCCTTTGTGCGGTTTCGCGAGGTGCCGCAGCAGGGCAATCCGCGCCGCCGCTTCGCCGCCTGGTTTGAACCCGAACATCACACGCTGGAGCCGGGCAGCAGTTTCTTTGCCAGGCGCTTTGCCGATATGGACTGGATGATCGCCACCCCCGGGCTGACCGCCCAGTTTGAAAGTGGAACCCTCAGTTTCCATGAAAGCGAGGCGCGGCCCGATCTGCCCGAAGATGCCTCAGAAGCGCTCTGGGCCACCTATTTCGCCAATATTTTCAACCCGGCGCGGATCAAGCTGAACGCGATGCGTTCGGAAATGCCGAAGAAATACTGGAAAAACCTGCCCGAAACCCGGCTGATCCCCGGGATGCTGCAGGATGCAGAGGCAAGGGTTGCGCGGATGCAGGCAGCCGGGGCCTCGACCCCGCGCCCGGGGGCGGCGGCCATTTCAACCCGCTACCGCGCTGCAATGCCGGTCGCCGAAGGTCTGCCCGAAACCCTGGAAGCGGCCGCTCGATCTGCCGAACAGTGCCAGCGTTGCAGGCTGTGCGAAACGGCCAGCCAGACGGTCTGGGGCGAAGGCAAGGCGGATGCGGCGCTGATGCTGGTGGGCGAACAGCCCGGCGATCACGAGGATCTGGCGGGCCGCCCCTTTATCGGGCCCGCAGGCCTATTGCTGCGAGACAGCCTGCACCAGGCCGGGCTCGCGCCCGGGCAGCTCTGGCTGACCAATGCGGTGAAGCATTTCAAATTTATCCCGCGCGGCAGGCAGCGCCTGCACCAGACCCCGCAAAGCGGCGAGATTGCCGCCTGTCGCTGGTGGCTGGGGCTGGAACTGGCCTTTGTCCGGCCGCGTCTGACCCTCGCGCTCGGGGCCTCGGCGGCTTTTGCACTGACCGGCGATGCCAGCCCGATCAGCGCCCGCCGGGGAGGGATCGAAACCGGGCTGCATGGCGGTCCGGTGCTGATCACCTGGCATCCGGCGCATCTGCTGCGCCTGCCCGAGCCCACAGACCAGGCAAAGGCGCTGCAGGAGCTGCAGGCCGATCTCCTTCAGGCCGGGCGGGACAGCGGCCTTCTGACCTGAGCAGCATGGCCTGCGGCGCGACACGGAACCAGCCCCCCCCCCGGGCGTTCCCCTCCTGTACGATTAACCCTTGTACGATGACCGGAGTGATAAAATGCCCGATACTGCTGAAGATTTTCGTGCCGGCCTTGAAAAACAGATTGCCGATCTGAAGAAAGAGATTTCCCGCATGGGCAAAACCGCCTCGTCGCGCGCAGCGGGCGCGATGGAGGAGGCAGAGGACCTCTATACTGAGGGCCGTGGCCGGGCCCGTGAGGTTGCCACCCAGATGCGCGATCAGGCCCAGGTGGCCGTGGGTGCCATGCGTGAAAACCCCGGCACCACCGCCACCGTTCTGACCACCGTCGGCCTGCTTGGCCTGGCCGCCGGTCTCGTACTCGGCGGGGCGCTGTCGCGCGATCGCTGAAACTGCACCCAGGCCTGAAGGTGCTACTCCCGCGCCTTCAGGCTCTGAAAAAGCAGCGGTCTGGTTCACACCGGGCGGCTGTTTTTTAGCTCCGGAGCAGCACAGGCGGCGGCTTACCAGTAGCGACCGCAATAGCCCTCGCGGATCATTTCCCCGGCAAGATCCCTGCCGCTTTCAAGACTGCAACTGCCGATCCGGCGATCAAAGCTCTGCCTGCCATTCAGCGCGCAGGTCAGGCTCTGCCCCGCCGTAATCTCGCTGATCCGTGCCGTGGCGCGCTTGCCGGCCGAGGTATTGCGCTCGGCACAGTCAAGCGAGCCAAAGCGGACGGTCACCCCCGCCACAACAATAGTATCGCCATCGCGGATATGGGTGACCTGGCCGCTGACCTGCTGCACTGCCGTCAGCCCGGGCAGCGGTCCCAGATATTCGGGAAACCGCTCTACGGCAGTGAAAAGCAGAAAACAGCCGCCGCCCAGCATCGCAACAACCCCGGGCAGACGGCGGGTCAGGCCGCGCCTGTAGCGGGCCGAAGCACGCCTGGGCCGGGGCCGGGCGGATGTTCTGACGGATTTCATCGCTGTCCTTACCCATTGGTCAGGCGCAGAGCCAGTCCGCCCTGCGCCGTGATGCGGGTTTAATCCCTGCCGAGCCGGTTGACTGACGCCACCAGCGAGCAGGCAAGGCTGAGGGCGCGGCCGGTGGTCTGCGCCATCTGCGGCAGCACCATCCATTCCAGGACCCAGGCCGCGCCGGAGCGCTCCTGCTCATGCACCAGCGCCTGATGCATCTGCGCCAGGCTTCCGGCATTGAACCGGGCCAGGGTCACCAGCAGCTCGGCCTGAACCGGGTTTTGCTTATGCGGCATAGCCGAAGATGCGCCGCCACCGGAAAGGCCAATCTCTTCAATGCCCTGCTGCGCCATCAGCGCAATATCCTGGCCCATTTTGCCAAGCGTCCCGGTGATCAGCGACAAGAGACCGGCAAATTCTGCCACCCCATCGCGCCTTGCATGCCAGGAGGCCGGGGGGGCCGAAAGGTCAAGCGCCGCCGCAACCTCACGAACGACGATGCCCGCGGCATCGCCCAGCGCTTTGCGGTCGCCCGAAGCGCCGCCAATCTGCACCCGCGCCACCCGGGGATGCAGCTGCCAGAGCCGTTCGATATGATCCGCCAGCGGCGTGACCCAGGGCCGGATCCGGTCGGCAACGGTAATCATTGTGGCGGCCTGCATCCGGGTGCGCCCCATCAGCGGGCGCGCGCCCTGGCGGTCAGATAAAGCGCGCAAAGCCGTTTCCAGCTCGCGCAGACGCCCCGCCATCAGATCAAGACTGGCCGCAATGGCAATCGCCAGAGCGGAATCGATCACATCCTGCGAGGTCGCGCCCTGATGCACCGCCGCTTGCGCCGGGCCCGCCGCAAGCTTCATCTGCCGCACCATCTCTGGTACGACCACACCATCCCGGGCCGTAGCCGCGCGCAGCGCCGCAAGATCGAATTCCATCGCGGCAATCGCCGCAGCCGCAGCCCCGGCCTGTTCGGCATCTGCCAGACCGGCACGGCCGAGCGCCCGGCTCCAGGCCACTTCAAAGGCGCGCATCCCCTCAAGCTGCGCCTCTGGCGACCAGAGCGCCGCCATTTCCGCATCGGCAAATAATCCGCCCAGCCAGGGATGATCGAAAACGCTGCTCAAGAGGCTCACCTTCGGGATGCAGGCCCGCACCGGGCGCTGTCACCCCGATGCAGGCATTGGTTCAGATGTCGAGGAAGACCGTCTCGCCCTCGCCCTGCAGCCGGATATCAAAATGATATCTGCCGGGGGCGGTTTTTTTGGCGATCAGGGTTTCCACACGCGGACGTTGTTCGATCCGCGCCAGCAGCGGGTCGATGCTGTTATCCTCATCGTCAAAATAGATGCGGGTCTGCAAGCCGATATTGATGCCACGGGCCACAATCCACAGCGAAATATGCGGGGCCTGCAGGCGCCCTCCCCGGGCCTTCACCGCACCGGGCTTCACCGTGCGCAAAGTGAAGAGGCCGCTCTCGGCATCGGCGGCAAAGCGGCACAGGCCGGAAACCGCCGGATCCGCGCCACTCTGGCCGGGGAAGATCCCGGCGGCATCGGGCTGCCAGCTTTCGATCAGCGCATCGCGCATCGCCCAGCCGGTGCCGTCAAACACCTGGCCGGTGATCTCGATCACCTCACCCTTCGCGCCTTCGGCGATCGGTGAGCTGCCGACCTCTTCATGATAATAGCCCGGATTGCCGGCATAGGTCGGCATCAGGCCGATATGCACATAGGGGCCTGCGGTCTGCGACGGGGTCTCGACCAGGGTTTCGAGTTTCTGCACCATTGGCTTACATCCCTTCCAGTCGGTTCTCGAACATGGTCTGGCGACGGCCGCGCAGCACGATGTCGAACTTATAGGCGAGGAAATCGAGCGGACGCGAATTGTTCATATCCAGCGGCGCCACCAGGCTGTCGAGCTGCGAGCGGTTGCGGATACAGGCCGCGATCGGGCAGCGGTCGATCAGCGGATCGCCCTCAAAATACAGCTGGGTGATCAGCCGCTGGCCAAAGCTGTGGCCATAGACCGAGAGGTGAATATGCATCGGCCGCCAGTCATTGCCACGGTTCGGCCAGGGATAGGCGCCGGGGCGGATGGTCAGGAACTGATAGCGCCCCTCAGCATCGGTCAGGGTCCGGCCACAGCCGCCGAAATTCGGGTCGAGCGGGGCGAGATAGCTGTCTTTCTTATGGCGGTAGCGGCCCCCGGCATTGGCCTGCCAGATTTCCACCAGCGTATGCGGCACCGCGCGGCCATTCTCATCAAGCACCCGGCCATGCACCAGGATGCGCTCGCCAATGGCGGGCGTGCCGTCCTTTGACCAGTTCAGGATCAGGTTATTGTCCAGCGCCCCGATCAGACCATGGCCGAAGGTCGGACCGGTTTCTTCCGAATGCCCCGATTCCATCGACAGCAAAGCCTGTTTCGGCGAGCGGGCGACCGAGGTCTTATAATCCGGAAAATAGGGATCTGGATGCATCTCGCGATTGCGCGGGATCAGCGGGCCCTTGTCGAGGATCTCGGTCATTTCTCAGCTGCCTCCATTTCTGCATAGGTGGCTTCGGCCAGTTTAATGGCATGGTTGGCCTTCGGCACGCCGGCATAGATCGCCACATGCTGGAATGCCTCCATCACATCGGTTTTTGAGGCGCCGGTGCGGGCGGTGGCGCGGATATGCATCGGGATTTCCTCGAAATTCCCGGTGGCAGCCAGAAGCGCCAGCGTGATCATCGAGCGCTCGCGGCGCGAGATATTATCCGAGGCCCAGACCGTGCCCCAGGCGCTTTCAGTGATCAGCGACTGAAACGCGCTCGAAAAATCGGTCTTATTCGCTTCGGCACGGTCAACATGGGCATCGCCCAGAACAGCGCGGCGGGTTTCCATCCCTTTGTCATAACGGTTCATCGGGTGGTCCTTTCGAGGAAGTCAGTAATCAGCCGGGCAGTGGCTTCAGGCTGCTCGGCGCAGGGGATATGGCCTGCCTCGGGCACCAGCCGGAACTCGGCGCCCGTAATCAGATCGGCGGTGGCTTGCACCAGCTCAGGCGGGGTCGAGCCGTCCTGATCGCCGCAGAGCACCAGCACCGGAAGCTGCAGCGCCCGGGTGCTTTCGGTCAGATCCGCCCCGGCGATGGCGGCGCAGCAGCCGGTATAGCCCTCGACCGTGGTCCGGGTCAGCATATTGGTCCAGAGCGCGAACTCGGGCCGCTCCTGCCGGTAAGGCGCGGTGAACCAGCGCTCCATGATCGCGGGGCCCATCGGCTCCAGCCCGCTCTCGCGCACTGCGGCGATGCGGCTGTTCCACATCTGGGCCGAGCCGATCTTTGCCGCCGTATCCATCAGCACCAGTGCCTGGATCAGATCGGGGCGCTTTGCCGCCAGAGCCTGGCCAATCAGCCCGCCAATCGACAGGCCGATAAAGGTCACATTCTGCAGCGCCAGCGCCTCGCAGATGGCCTCGGCATCAGCGGCCAGCCCCTCCATGGAATAGGGCGCAGGGCTCGCATCCGAGAGGCCATGGCCAGGCTTATCAAACCGGATCACCCGCAGATCTGCGGGCAAAAGCGGCAAAAGCAGGTCCCAGACCCGCAGATCAGTGCCCAGCGAATTTGCAAACATCACGACCCGGCCGTCGCGCGGTCCTTGATCGCTGATATGCAAAATGGCATCAGGGCGGCGAAGAAATTGCATCGTAAACCTCCGGCTATACATGTTATGTCAGGTCTGGCTCCAGTAATAAATTATAAATACCGCCTGAACCCATAACCTATAGGTTATACATGTTGAATCCTCTCCTGCGCCTGCGTCATCTGCGCTGCTTTCTTGAGACCGCCCGCCTTGGCAGCCTTTCGGCGGCGGCAGAGGCTTTGCACATCAGCCAGCCCGCTGCCTCTAAAACGATCCGCGAGCTGGAAGAGATCCTTGCGGTCACGCTTTTTGACCGTTCCGGCCGCCGGCTGCAGCTGACGGCAGCCGGGCAGGTCTTCCAGAGCCATGCCGGCGGGGTCATTGCCGATCTAGAGCGCGCCCAGCAGGCAGTTCTGGCGCCGCAAAGGCAAAGACCGCGCCTCAGCCTTGGCGTGCTGCCGACGGCGGCCACCCATCTGGTGCCCGAAGCCGCCCTCGCCTTGCGCGAAACCATGCCCGAGGCACTGATCGAGGTGATGACCGGCCCGAACTGGCTGTTGCTGTCCCTGCTGCGCGAGGGCCAGCTTGACCTGGTGGTCGGGCGCATGCCCCCCGCTGGCAATAGTGAAGGCGTGAAATTCGTGCCGCTTTACTGGGAAAAGGTCGTGCCGGTGGTGCGCGCCGGCCATCCGCTGACCCAGCGCCCCTGGCAGCCCGAGGACCTGCGGCATTTCCCGCTGATGCTGCCCCCCCAGGGCGCGATGATCACCGGCTCGGTCCGGGCCTGGCTGCATAGCGTCGGGATTACAGAACCAGAGCCAGCCTTCGAGAACGTCTCGCTGGCCTTTGGCCGTGAGGTGCTGCGCCAGTCTGATACCATCTGGTTCATCTCGGAAGGCGTGGTCCGCCCCGAGGTCGGGGCGGGAAGCCTGGCCATTCTGCCTTTGCGCAATGAGCTGCTGGGCGGGCCGGTCGGGGTGTCGCGGCGCAGTGATGCCGGAGAAGGCTCCGGGCTGGAACAGGCCATGCTTGCGGCCCTTTCCGAGGCCGCAGGCAAGACTGCCGCATCCCTGCAGTAAGCGGCGTTCAATAGGGCAGGCCGACATAGTTTTCGGCCAGATCGCGGCGCGCGGTCTCGGATTCGGCCAGGTGTTTCAGCGTTGCCGCCCGCATCTGCGCGGCAAAAACATCCTCGCCGTCAAAGCGGTGCAGCATGGTGGTCATCTGCCAGGAGAAGCGCATCGCCTTCCAGATCCGGTTCAGCGCGCGCTCGGAATAATTATCGACCGCTTTTTCCGAGCCGTTTTTCAGCGCCTCAAACAAAGCGTGATAGAGATAGAACACGTCGGAAGCCGCGAGGTTCAGACCCTTTGCCCCGGTCGGCGGCACGATATGGGCGGCATCGCCCACAAGGAACAGCCGACCCCAGCGCAAAGGCTCGGAGACGAAGCTGCGCAGCGGTGCAATCGATTTTTCAATCGACGGCGCCTGCACGATTTTGGCGGCCGCCGAAGCCGGCAGGCGGCGACCAAACTCGGCCCAGAAACGCTCATCCGACCAGTCTTCCGGCTTATCGCTCAGCGGCACCTGGATGTAATGGCGCACCAGATTGGCATTGCGCATCGAGGCGAGCGCGAAACCATGTTCGGAATTGGCATAGATCAGCTCGTCATCAATCGGCGCGGTGCGAGCGAGGATGCCCAGCCAGCCGAAAGGATAGACCCGCTCGAACTCGCGGCGCTTTTCTTCCGGAATGGTTTTGCGCGACACGCCATGGAAACCATCACAGCCCGCAACATAGAGGCAGGACAGGCTCTTACGCTCGCCATTGACGGTGTAATCCACACGCGGCGCGGTGGTGTCGAGATCATGGATCTGCACATCCTCCACGCCGTGGATGATGGTGGTGCCCATCGCATCCTGGGCTTTGAACAGATCCTGGGTGACTTCGGTCTGACCATAGACCATGACCTGTTTTCCGGTCAGCGCCTTAAAGTCGATATGCACCATATTGTCGGAATCGGTGAGGATGGTGCCGTCATGGGTGAAACCCTCGACCTCCATCCGCGCGCCGCAACCCGCCTCGCGCAGCAGCTCAACCGTACCCCACTCCAGAATACCGGCGCGGATGCGCGAGAGCACATGATCACGGCTGGAGCGTTCAAGAATAACCGTTTCGATACCGACACGGTTCAGGAGCTGCGACAGCAACAGACCCGAAGGGCCTGAACCGATGATTGCAACCTGAGTTTTCATGTAACGCTCCCATTTAACCTGGATGAAATTTACCACTTCAGCCCTGGTGAAACCATTGGACCCCGGGGGCATACTCTGGCACTATTCGTGCATGACCCGCGCTCAGGCCATTCCGATCTTCAACCTGTTCGGAGAAACTTCAGATTTCCCCGACGTCATTCACTATGAGCGAATCCGCGACCGCGCCCTTGGCCATGACTGGCATATCGGCACCCATCGTCACGCCGATATGGTCCAGCTGCTCTATATGGAGCGCGGCCTTGCAAATGTCCGGATAGACGGAAAAGAGTTCGCGCTGAACGATCAGGAGCTGCTTTATGTCCCGGCGCAGGCGGTGCACGAATTCAAATTTCGTCAGGGCGCCGAAGGCGGGGTCTTTTCCTTCCCGCTGACCCTGATCGCAGGCCTGCCCTCTGCCGCCGGTGAACTTGCGGCGCAGCTGACGGTTGCGGCGCGCGTTTCCGCCGATCCGGCCCTGCAGGATCTGCTTGCAACCCTGGTGCGCAGCTTTCGCAGCTCTGGCACTTTCAGAGCTTCTCTTCTGGCAAGCCTTGGTCAGGCGGTGCTGATTGCCATTGCCGAGGCAGGCTTCAGCCAACAGGCCGGACAGATGCCGCTGGCGCGCCGCCGCATGGCGGGATTTGATCAGCTGCTGCGGGCCGATCTCGATGCCGGAAAGACCGCCGCAAATTATGCGCAGCAGCTGGGGATAACCCCTGGCCATCTCAACCGCATCTGCCGCGCCGCCACCGGTTCCAGCTCTGGCAGCTATATTGAGGCGGCCCGCATGGTCGAGGCCAGCCGCCTGCTGGCCTTCACCCGGCTGTCGGTTGCCGAGGTTGGATTCAGGCTGGGCTATGAGGATCCGCCCTATTTCTCGCGCCGGTTCCGCAATGTCACCGGCACCACACCCTCCGCCTATCGCGCCCGGTTCTCGCAATAAAAAGACCCCCGGATCCGCAGATCCAGGGGCCTCACCTGCCGGGTGTTTCTCAGATCAGAACGGGAATTCCGGACCCGTTTTATGGATGGTGATCCAATGGGTGCGGGTAAATTCTTCCATGATCCACTCGCCATTGAAGCGGCCAAGGCCCGAGTTTTTCTCGCCGCCGAAGGGCGCATTGGCATGATCGCCCACGGTGATCGAGTTCACATGGGTCATCCCCGCCACGATCTTGCGGGCAAAGCTGGTCGCCCGGTCGATATTCTGGCTGTAAACCGCGCTCGACAGACCGAATTCGGTGCTGTTGGCCAGTTCCAGCGCATGGGCCTCATCCCGCGCCTTAATGATCGGCAGTACCGGGCCAAAGGTCTCATCTTTTGCCAGCGAGCTCTCCGGATCAACATCGGCAAAGATATGCGGCGCAATCACATTGCCCTCGATCGGGCCGGAAACCACCAGACGCGAGCCATCTTTCTTCGCCTGTTCGATCTTGGCCACAACACCGTCGCGCTGTGACTGATTGATCGCAGGGCCGACATTGATCGCCGGATCCGCCGGATTGCCATAAGTGACCTTCGAGGCGCGGGCGATGACGGCACCGAGGAACTGATCATAGATCTTTTCGTCAACGATCACGCGGTTCGTCGACATGCAGATCTGCCCCTGGTGCAGGAAGCGGCCAAAGACAGCCGCACCGGCTGCCGCTTCGATATCCGCATCATCAAGCACAACCAGCGGTGCATTGCCCCCCAGCTCAAGCGCCACGCGCTTGATGAAAGCACCCCCGGTTGCCATCTCGCCAATGCGGCGACCGATTTCGGTCGAGCCGGTGAAGGAGATGAAGGACGGAATTTCGTGCTGCACGAAATAATCGCCGATCTCGCTGCCCGCGCCGACAACCACATTGAGCAGGCCCGCCGGAACACCGGCTTCCTCGAAGATCTTTGCAACCAGCGTGCCCCCGGTGATCGGGGTATCCGAAGCCGGCTTCAGAACCACGCCATTGCCACAGGCCAGCGCCGGAGCCACCGAGCGCACCGAAAGATGCAGCGGGAAATTCCACGGGCTGATGATACCGATCACCCCAAGCGGCGCGCGCTCATAGCGGCTTTCCATGCCCGGCTCGCAGGCCAGGATCTTGCCTGAAATTTTGCCCGGGAAGCTGGCGGAATATTCCGTGATGGTGCGGGCCGCGCCATGTTCGATAAGCGATTTGATCACTGTCGAGCCGGAATCGCGGCAAAGCCAGCTGCGGATTTCATCCGCGCGGGCATCAAAGACAGCAACGGCACGGCGGATGATCGCCTCACGCTCGGCCGGGGCGCGGGCAGCCCAGGCCACCTGTGCCTTAGCCGCGGCTTTATAGGCTGCATCCACATCATCGCGGCTTGCCAGGCTGAAGCTGCCCAGATCGCTGCCGTCAAACGGGTTCACATTGGTGGCTGTCCGCCCGGACGCGCCCGGACGCCATTCACCGGCGATATATTGCAGATTCAGGCCCTGATAGGCGGCGGGGGAAGTTGCGGTCATACACACATCTCCAGTCTTGGCCTGACATCAGGCACTGATCTCACTCAAAGGCGGTACAACGGCGACAAGCGCAGTGACTGGCACCCGGATCAGACAGCTGATCGCGGCAAAGCAAGCACATTTCACCCCCGGACGTTACCCTTCGCCACCATCGCCCCCACCTGGCTGGCGGGACTCCTCCGATGACCTGTCGGGCATATATCCGTCATCAAAGCAGGAAAATGTTAAAAAGTGACTTTTAGATGTGATTTTAGTTCATGGGCAAAGATCCGCCAGAAAGTGACGCAGCGTCACTTTCTGCCTGCACATGCCTCAGGGCCAGTCGGCGAAACTCAGCCGCTCCTCGTCAGGCACGGCCGCACCGGCCTGGCGGGCCTCGCGGTAGCGGCTGGGCGAGAGGCCGGTATTGCGCCGGAAGAAATGGCTGAACTCGGTCGAATCGGCAAAGCCCAGCATCAGCGCCACTTCTGAAATCCCGCGTCTGGTATGTTCCAGCCAGGCCCCGGCTTCGCGCAGCAGCCGCATATGCACCAGCTGCAGAGGCGTGCGCCCCAGATTGCGCAGACAGATGCGGCGCAGCCGGCTGGTCGACAGGCCCAGCCGCCCGGCATAGGCGGCAATGCTCATATGACTGCGAAAATGCTGTTCGACCTCGCGGCGGAACCCCTCCAGCAGATGCGCCTCCGAGCCAAAGCCGGACAGCACCGCCTCCTGATGGCTGGCCCGCCAGATGGCAAGGATCAGCAGCCGCATCCAGGCAAAAGCTGCAATACGGCTGCCGACGATGCCGGAGCTGTATTCCTGCAAAATCGCGCGCGACAACGCCTCGCCATCCATCGGCCCTTCTTCGCCCGGCCGCCTGGCAAGGATCAGCTGTCGCCCCAGCGGGATCATCAGCTCAAGCTCGGGCCGGCTTCCCATCACCTCGCCCAGAAACTGCGGCGGCAGGCCAAAGATCCATCCCTCTGCCCCCGCCTCCAGCATCAGCAGATTCTGTCGGGCCGGCGGCAGGATCAGCCCGGCCGGGGCCTCGATCTCATGCATTGCCTCGCCCGCCTCAAGCTGCAGCCTGCCCGAACTCAGCACCACCAGATGCACATAGCCCTCATAGAGGCCACGATTGGGCCGAAGCTGGCGGGATCGCAGCCCTGCCGACAGCGGCTCGGCCCGCATAAGCAGGCTGAGATCATCGGTCGGATCGGCGGATACAGCCATCTCCTGCCCTTTTTTTCACAAATCAGCGTTCAAAAATGGCATTCATTCTGCGAGAAGAAAATGGAAATCTGGCTTTATCGGCCGCAACCTGCACCGGGGCGCGGCAGAGTGACCACAGGAAAGCACAGGCCATGGCCCCTCCCCGATCTGCAGCTGCGGCGAAACGACAGGCCGCCGCCCATGTGGTGCTTGGCGAGGAATGCCTGCGCCTCAATCCCGCCGATGGCACCATTGCCTCGCGCGTGCCCGCGCTGCGGGCCGCCGAGGCGCGCAAAGTCGCCAGTCGCGCCGCCCTCGCCTTCGCCTCCTGGTCGCGCGAAAGCGGCGCGGCCCGGGCCGCGATCCTGCGCCGGGCGGCGGCGCTGATGCAGCAGGACCGGGCCAGGCTGGGCATGCTGATGCGCGACGAGATCGGTGCCACGCAGGCCTGGCAGGATTTCAATCTCGACCAGGCGATCTGGCAGCTGGAGGCCGCCGCAACGCTGGCGCAAAACCTCAGCCCCGAACCGGTGCCTGATGCCGGGGGCCACAATCTGGTGTTTCGCGAAGCCGCCGGGGTCTGCCTCGGCATCGCGCCCTGGAATGCGCCGCTGGCGCTCGGGGTCCGGGCGGTGGCAACCGCGCTGGCCTGTGGCAATGCGGCGATCCTGAAAGCCTCGGAGATCTGCGCCGGGTCGCATCTGGCCATCGGCGATATCCTCAGCGCCGCCGGCCTGCCGCCCTGCGTGCTGAATATCGTGACCCATGCACCCGAACATGCCGAAGAGGTGGTAGAGGCTCTGATCAGCCATGAGGTGGTGCGGCGGGTAAATTTCACCGGGTCCAGCCGGGTCGGCAGGCGGGTGGCGGAGATGGCGGCATCGGGGCTCAAACGCTGCCTTCTGGCACTTTCCGGCAAGGCGACAATGCTGGTGCTGGAGGATGCCGATCTGGAAGCGGCGGCACAGGCTGCCGCCTATGGTGCCTTTCTGAACCAGGGCCAGGTCTGCATGAGCACGGATCGCATCATCGTCGCCGATGCCATTGCCGACCGCTTTATCGCTCTGCTGCAGGCCGAGGCCGAAAGCCTGCGCGCCGGTCCGCCGGAAGAAGGTGCCCGGCTTGGCCCGCTGGTCAGCGAGGCCGCGGCGCTGCGCCTTGAGGATATGATCCGCGAGGCCGAGGCGCGCGGCGCGCGGCGCATCTGCGGCGGGGCGCGCCGGGGCACCTTTATGGATGCAACAGTGATGGATCATGTCGAACCCGGCATGCGGCTTTACAGCGAAGAGCTGTTCGGCCCGGTGGTGGCGATCTGCCGTGCCGCCAGCGAAGCGGAGGCGATCTCAATCGCCAATGACAGCGCCTATGGCCTGACCAGTGCGATCTGGAGCCGCGATACTGCGCGCGCCCTGGCTTTGTGCCGGCAGATCGACGCGGGTTCTTGCCATATCAATGCGCCGACGCTGATCGACCGGCCCGATATGCCGGTCGGCGGGGTGAAAGACAGCGGCTATGGCCGCTTTGGTGGTCTGGCCGCCCTGGATGAATTCACCGAATTGCGCTGGGTCTCGACCAGCTCCCCCCTCGGGCAGCCCTGAAACCGCGCGTCTATCGTTCTATTTGTGCGATATGTAAACATCGTATGTATATCGCACAATGTGATTGGCCGAAGCGCGCGGGCTTGCCTATGTCCATTGCCATGACTCGGGTGCAGCACCCTCGCTGCGGTCCCGGCGAAAGGATGCATATGGACAAGACAGTGCAGAACCTTGCCGCTGCGGTGGCAGGCATTCAGGACGGTATGACCGTTATGATTGGCGGCTTTGGCGGCGCAGGCGGCCCGATCGAGCTGATCCACGCCCTGATCGATCGTTTCAGGGCCACCGGCCATCCCAGAGATCTGACCGTGATCAATAACAATGCCGGCAATGGTCATGTCGGCCTTGCCGCGCTGATCGAGGCGGGCATGGTGAAAAAGCTGATCTGCTCTTTCCCGCGATCGGCAGATCCGGTGGTATTCACCGAGCTTTACCTCGCCGGTAAAATTGAGCTGGAACTGGTGCCCCAGGGCACGCTGGCCGAGCGGATCCGCGCCGGTGGCGCCGGAATCCCGGCTTTCTACACCCCCACCTCCTTCGGCACCGACCTTGCAAAGGGCAAGCCGGTTGAGGTGTTTGAGGGCCGCTCTTACGTGCAGGAGCGCTGGCTGAAGGCTGACTTTGCGCTGATCAAGGCCGAGACCGCCGATCTGCATGGCAATCTGACCTACCGCGCCGCAGCGCGGAACTTTGCCCCGGTCATGGCCATGGCGGCGGCTGTCACCGTGGTCCAGGCGAAGGCCATCGTCGAACCGGGCGCGATCGACCCCGAAAACGTCCATACCCCGGGCATTTTCGTGCAGAAGATCGTCCATGTGCCGAATGCCGTTCAGGAAGAAGACCTGAACCGCGCCAAAGCAACCTACCCGCTGGAGGGCTGATCCGATGCAGAAACTCTCAAACAATCAGATTGCATGGCGCGCAGCCCAGGACATTCAGGACGGCGCTTATGTGAACCTCGGCATCGGTTTCCCCGAGAAAGTGGCGCAATATACCGTTGAGGGCCGCGAGGCGATTTTCCACACCGAAAACGGCATCCTGAACTTTGGTGAAAGCCCCGAGCCGGGCCAGGAAGACTGGGATGTGATCAATGCCGGCAAGAAAGCGGTGACGCTGAAACCGGGTGCCTCGTATTTCCACCATGCGGACAGCTTCTCGATGGTGCGCGGCGGCCATCTCGATGTGGCGATCCTTGGCGCCTATGAAGTGGCCGAGACTGGTGATCTGGCCAACTGGTCGACCGGCCCCAAAGGCGTGCCTGCCGTCGGCGGCGCGATGGATCTGGTGCATGGCGCGAAGCGCGTCGCGGTGATCACCGATCACGTCACCAAGGATGGCCGTCCGAAACTGCTGAAAACCTGCACCCTGCCGCTGACCGGCGTCGGCTGCGTCACCCGCGTCTATACCTCGCTCGCCGTGATCGACATCGAGGATGGCCGTTTCGTGCTGCGTGAAAAGCTGCCCTCAATCTCGCTCGAAGAGCTGCAGGCCGTCACCGGTGCGGAACTGGTGATCAAAGGTGCAGTTGCTGATCTTATCGTCCCGGAGCTGTGAGCATGACCGAAGTCTATATCTGCGACTATATCCGCACCCCGATCGGCCGCTATGCCGGTGGCCTGTCTTCGGTGCGCGCCGATGATCTGGGCGCGGTCCCGCTGAAAGCGCTGATGGAGCGCAATCCCTCGGTCGACTGGGAGGCTGTGGACGAGGTGATCTATGGCTGCGCCAACCAGGCCGGCGAAGACAACCGCAACGTGGCGCGCATGTCCTTGCTGCTTGCGGGCCTGCCGCTGGCGGTGCCGGGCACCACGATGAACCGCCTTTGCGGTTCGGGCATGGATGCGGTGATCACCGCCGCCCGCGCCATCAGGTCGGGGGAGGCCGAAATCATCATCGCCGGTGGCGTTGAATCGATGAGCCGCGCGCCCTTCGTCATGCCAAAAGCAGGCACCGCCTTCTCGCGGGAGAATGCGGTCTATGACACCACCATCGGCTGGCGCTTTGTGAACAAGGCGATGGAAAAGGCTTACGGCGTCGATTCCATGCCGCAAACCGGGCAGAATGTCGCCGATGATTTCGGCATTTCGCGCGAAGCCCAGGATGCGATGGCCCTTGCATCGCAGACCAAGGCAGCGACGGCTCAGGCCAATGGCCGCCTGGCGCGCGAGATCACTTCGGTGACCATTCCGCAGCGCAAAGGCGATGCGATTGTCGTTGAGAAAGATGAGCATCCGCGTGCAACCAGTGCCGAGGCTCTGGCGAAGCTGAAGCCGATCTTCCCGAATGGTTCGGTCACCGCAGGCAATGCCTCGGGCGTCAATGACGGGGCGGCTGCGCTGATCCTGGCTTCGGCGGAGGCGGCGCAGAAATACGGCCTGACCCCGATCGCCCGTGTGCTTGGCGGCGCCACTGCCGGGGTTGCCCCGCGCATCATGGGTATCGGCCCGGCCCCGGCCTCGAAGAAACTGATGGCACGTCTCGGGCTGACCCAGGCCGATTTCGACGTGATCGAGCTGAACGAGGCTTTCGCGGCCCAGGGCCTCGCCACGTTGCGCGACCTCGGCATTGCCGATGACGATGCAAGGGTGAACCCGAATGGCGGCGCGATTGCGCTTGGCCACCCGCTCGGCATGTCGGGTGCGCGCATCACCGGCAGCGCCGCGCTGGAACTGTCGCTGAACGGCGGCAAGCGCTCGCTCTCGACCATGTGCATCGGCGTGGGCCAGGGCATCGCAGTGGCGCTTGAGCGCGTCTGACAGGTAAAGGGGATCCTCAGCTCCTTTGTGAAAGCCCCCGTCAGCCTTTGGCTGCGCGGGGGCTTTCTTTTGCTCTTTCTGCCGCCCATGGCGCGCAAACAGAAAGACCCACGCCTCAGAAGGCCGGATCGCCAAACAAAAAACCGCCGGAGGTTTCCCTCCGGCGGTTCATTTTCAGCCTGGTGGCAGAGATCAGATATCGATACCCGATTTGCCCGGCGCCAGAATGCCTTTCGGATCGAGCGCGCGCTTCAGGGTCTGGTTCACATCGCGCTGCACCTGACCATAGATACCGGCAACCTTATCCATGAAGGCGTTGTTCACGCGGTAGACCGCATAGCCACGCTTGCCGAACTCGGTCAGCAGTTCGTCGAAGCATTCATAGGCGCGTTTGGTTTCCTCCTCATCCGACTTGTCGAACAGCACGTCGATGATGTGGTGCAGGTCGCGCATACCAACGATATATTCGCCGGCATAGTCGAAGCCGTATTTGTTCAGGATCTCGGTGGCCAGTTTGGTCTGGTCAAGGGTTTCCGAGCCTTTGTTCACCGTCACCGGCGCGAACCACATCGAGCCGCCACCGGCGCCACGGTCATCGCGCCAGCGATAGAGGCCGAATTCCTGCATGGTCATGTGACCGCGCATCAGATCGGCGCGATACTGGAAGGGCTGGGTGCCACCGGCTTCTTCCTCGGTGACGATGCGGCCCTTGCCGTGACCCTCGACCACCGATTTCACGATGTTCCAGTTCACCTCGACCTGTTCTTTGGTGCCATAGAGCGCCGCATAGACGTTCCAGGCGCCAAGGCCCTCTTTCTCGCGGATTTCCTGAACCACCTCATGCGGGGTATGGCCCTCGCCGGTGAAGTATTTGGTGCGCGAGATGATGCCAGCGGCTTCATAGATGGTCGAAGCATAGACCACCGAGTTCGGGATGATGTTGTTCAGACGCAGCGGACGGAACAGATCAACAATCTCGGCAATGTCTTCCTCATTGTCATAGATCACCGAGAAAGGCTTGAAGACCGGCGGCTTCGGCATCAGCCAGATACCCATTTTGGTGCAGATACCAAAGTTGGACTGGGTGAAAATACCGTCGAGATAGGGGCCGTAGCCCCATTTGAACACCTGCCAGGCCGTAGAACCCTCAACGCCGCCCATGCCGGTGCGCAGCACTTCGCCGTTTGCCAGAACGACTTCCATGCCGCATTGCATCATGAAATGCTCGCCATAAGGCGTATAGCCCACACCGCGGTCCATGGTATTGCCAACCGGGCCTGCAATGGCCGAAGGCGCCGGGCAGGACAGGTAGAACGGCAGGTCGTTTTCCTGCAGATAGTCGAAGAGCTGCTGATAGGTCACGCCTGGCTCCAGCAGAGCGGTGCCGAGATCGCGGTCAACCTCGATGATTTTGTTCATATGCTTGAGGTCAAGCACGACCGTGCCGCGCTTCGACGGGGCAGCGGTGCCATAGCCGAAGTTACGGCCGGTCGAGATGGTCCAGACCGGAACGTTATATTCGTTACAGATCTTAACGACTTCCTGAACCTGTTCGACCTTCGTGGCCTGAACAACCGCCGACATGCGGTATTCGCTGTCATCGACCGGCATCATGGTCTTGAAATAGGGGGTCAGACGCTCTTCGGTGGTCAGAACGTTATCCGCACCCAGTACCGCTTTGAAAGCCTCGACAGCTTTGGCAAAGTTTTCTGCGCTCACACCCTCGGGAAGGGCTACGAATTCCTGGTCGCTCATTCTGCGTCCCCTTTGTAAACGTTTTTCGCCATGTACTCAGCCAGTTCGTTGAGCGAGGCGGTGTCGATTGCCGATTCCGGGAACGCCGGCATTGCCAGGTGACCATTGCGCACAAAGAAGGTCAGCGAATCGACATCATATTCGTTCAGCGCCAGATCCGGGCCGACGGCCTGATCCTGACGGTCATCAATCGCGGTATGGCAGCGCGAGCAGGTCTTTTCCCAGACCTCCTGACCCGATTTGAACTGACGGATGTCATCGAGACGGGCGGGGGCCCCGGCGTTTTCGGCGAAGGCTGTGCCCGCGGTGGCCAGCAGCGCTGCGGCTGCGATCAGCGAAAATCTGGTCATGCGATTATACTCCGGCGCCAGCTGCGTTCAGCGCGAAAGAGCTGACCCCGGCTGCACTGTTCTGAAGATGATAGACAGAGGCGGCGCGCAGACGCGCCACATCGAGAAGCAGCTCATCGGCCGCATCGAGCGCGAAAACGAGCTGCCCCGAATTGCCCTTTTCCAGGCTGTCGCTGATGAGCCTGAGGTCGCCGAGCCGGTCGCCGGACAGGCGAACAACTTCCGCGCCTGCCGGAGCATCGCCCATGCGGGCGGAGCTTACGATTGCAAGGGCAGCCTTAGGTGCAAGAACGGCTGCCGATACTGAGCCTGCCAGAGACGCCGCGGATACCGCGCTGCCACTGGTCAGAATAAAGTCACGTCTGGTGAACATGCCGCCTCCGACAATTGATCCTTTAACAAATCCACGCCCACCGCATGGTTCCCCTCTGGAAGGCGTCCATTTGCTGTCTGCTGCGGCGGTCTGGCGGCTGCGGGGAGAGTGAGAAGCGCGGACCGGCGTTACCCGCCCGACAGCCTCTTCACACCGCAGGAGTCGTTGCGCTGCGCTGACCCTTTGCGCTTTGTCAGAGCCATCTTTTGCTGTCAACGAAAGCATTTTTGCCCCTGTCGCACCGAATTTCTGCTGAAATGAGCCTGTTTCGAGCAAAAATCCGCAGTTGGGAATCAATTTTGCGAGACGCGGACAGGGGTCCGACAGGGTCAATAATATTGCCAAAAAGTTAATGTTTATCGCATAATACAACACCCATGGGTTATGTTATTTATTTCTTCAGCGCACTCTCCCAGGGCTGGGTCCAGCCGGGGTGGCGGCGACATTCTGCCGAGCAGTGGAATGCATAATTCGCATACCAGATATGCAAATTATGCATAAATATTCGATTGACCCAGCGTTCAGAAAAAGCCGCAATGGTACAAAATTACTTTAGGATGTAATATCTTACCCTTTTGGTATCCAATGGTATGCGAGGAAGAATGGCGATCAGCGAGCGCGACATCATGGGCGGCCTGGCCAAGGGTCTGGCAGTGATAGAAACTTTCCGCGCTGATCAGCCCCGCCAAACCATTGCCGAGGTCTCGGCGGCCTCAGGCCTCGACCGTGCCACCGCGCGGCGCTGCCTGCTGACCCTCGCCCATCACGGCTATGCCGACTGGGACGGGAAATTCTTCACCCTCACCCCAAGAGTGCTGCGCCTCGGCACGGCCTGTCTGGCCACCATGCCACTGCCGCAGATCGTGCAGCCGCATCTGGACCAGATCTCAGAAGAGGTCGGCTACAGCAGCTCGGTCTCGATCCTCGACGGGGCCGAGATCGTCTATATCGCCCGGGCGGCGCAAAAACGGGTGATGTCGATCGCGCTGATGGCCGGCTCGCGCCTGCCCGCCTATTGCACCTCGATGGGACGGGTGATGCTGGCGGCTGAACCCGAAGAAGAGGTGCGGGCCCTGCTCGGCCCGGGGCCGCTGCCGGCGCGGGCGATCCGCACCAGAACCGATCCCGAAGCGATTATGACCGAACTCGCCCGGGTCCGGACGCTCGGCTATGCCCGGATCGATCAGGAGGTCGAGGAAGGGCTGCGCTCGGTTGCGGTGGCGCTGAAAAATCTGCGCGGCAAGGTCGTGGCCGCCATCAACGTCGGATATCCCGCCGGGCAGGAAGCGGGGGAAGAGGTGATGCAGCGCTGCCTGCCGGTGCTGCTGCGCGCCCAGGATGCGCTGAGCCGGGTCTTGCGCTGAGCCAGAGGCCCAGCGCGCTCAATGACAGCGGCAAGCGGCTTTGCCGGCCGCCCGAGGGGGATCCGCAGCGCGCTGAGCTGATGGCCCTGTTCCCGGAGCTGGCGGAAAATACGGCCTGACCCGCCGCATGCCGCACATTGAGGCGCCATGAGGCGGCGCTGTTGCAAAGCGGCTGAGGGCCCGGCCGCGCTCAGCCTGAAAGGCAGCCTGCTGACAGGCTGCTCTTTCAAGGCTTGCCGCCAGCCGCCCGCGCTTTCATAGTTGGGCGGGGCTGCTGCAGGGGCAAGTTTTGAGCTTTCGTTTCCTTCACACCGCCGATCTTCACCTTGATGCGCCGCTGAAAGCCATCGCTTTACGCGATCCCGATCTGGCGCAAGAGGTCGGGGTGGCGACGCGGCGGAGCTTCTCGCGCCTGATCGATCTGTGCATCGAGGAAGCGCTGGATTTTCTGCTGATCGCCGGGGATCTCTGGGATGGCAGCTACAGCTCGACCAAAACCCCGCGTTTTCTGAAGCAGGAACTGCTGCGGCTGCGCGAGGCCGGGATCCGCTGCTACCTCATCCGGGGCAATCATGATGCCATGGCGCGCCAGACCGGCGAGCTGGATCTGCCCGACAACAGCCATCTGTTCGGCCGCAAAGCCGGGACCGAGCTCCTGGAGATCGGCGGCCAGCAGATTGCCATCCATGGCCTCAGCTTTCACGAGATCAGCGCCCCCGAAAGCCTGCTGCCGCTTTACCCGCCGCCCCGGCCCGGAGCTTTTAACATCGGCATGATGCATACCAGTCTGAACGGCAGCCCGGGCCATGACAATTATGCCCCCTGCAGCCTCAGCGATCTGCAGGCCCAGGGCTATGATTACTGGGCGCTCGGCCATATTCACCGCCGCAGCGAATTCAAAGGGGCCAGCACCATCGTCATGCCCGGCACCCCACAGGGCCGCGATATCGGCGAGGCGGGCGAAACCACTGTGACCCTGGTCAGCGTCGGCGATGATCTCTCGGTAACCACCGAGGCCCGCCCGGTCGCCTGCCTGCGCTTTGAGCGCCTTGAGCTGGAGATCAGCGATATTGTCGACTGGCCCGCGCTGCTGACCCGGCTTGACCAGGTGCTCCGGGCTGAGGGGCGCAAACCACGCGATGCGGAACATCTGGTGCTGCGCCTGGTCCTGCGCGGCACCACCCCGCTGGCCTGGCGCATCACCCGCGATCTTGACCGGCTGAGCGAAGAGGCCCGGGCCTTCGCCGGGGCGGCAGGACTATGGATCGACAAGATCACGCCGGATCTCGCCGCCCCGGCAGGCGAAGCCGCTGCCGGCTCTGATCTGCCTGCCGAACTGGTGCGCAATGTACTGCAGGAGCTGCCACAGGATCCGGCCCTCCAGGCGGCGCTGGCCAGCGCTGCCCAGGAATTGCTGCGCGATCTGCCGCCCGATCTGCGCGATCTGCTGGGAGAGGATGAGGCCAGCCTCGCCGACCGCTGCCAGCAGTTACTGACCGAAGGCGCGCCGCTTACCCTTGCCGCGCTGGCCGAAGGGGGCCGCGACTGATGCGCCTCAACCGCCTCGATCTGACCCGCTATGGCCGTTTTACAGACCAGAGCCTCAGTTTCCCGCCCCCCGCCCCCGGTGCCGCCGATCTGCATATCGTCTTTGGTCCGAATGAGGCCGGGAAATCGACCCTGTTCTCGGCCTGGCTCGATCTGTTGTTCGGCATTCCGCTGCGCACCCGCTATGACTTTCGCCATCCCGGACCGAGCCTCACCATCGGGGCAGACCTCAGCCATGCCGGGGGCAGGCTGGAGGTGAAACGCCTGAAGCGCAGCAGCGCCAGCCTGCTGGACCGCTATGACGCCCCCCTGCCCGAGGCGGTGCTGCAATCCGCGCTCGGCGGGCTGACGCGTGAGGGCTATTCGGCGATGTTCTCGCTTGATGATGACACGCTGGAAAAGGGTGGCGACAGCATTCTGGCCAGTCGCGGCGATCTGGGCGAAATGCTGTTCTCGGCCAGCGCCGGCCTCGCAAGACTGACACCCGAGCTGGAAAAACTGCGCCTGGGGCTCGACAGTTTCCACCGCAGCGGCAAACGCAGTGGCTGGCTCTATGATGCGAAAAAGCAGCTGACCGGGCTGGACCGGCAGCGCCGGGCGCTGGAGGTCAGCGCCTCGGCGCTGAAAAAACTGACCCAGGACGAGCAGGCTGCAGCCCTCGACTGGCGCCGCGCGCGGGAGGCCGAAACCGCGCTGCAGGCCCGGCTGGAAGAGCTGCAGTCCCTGGCGGCCAGCCTGCCGCTGCGCGCCCGGCGCGAAGCCCTGGAGGCGCAGCTTGCCCCCCTTGCGCATCTGCCCGGGGCCGGACCGGCACAGCAGAGGCTGTTTGAGCGCAGCGACCGCGAGCGTTATCTGCTTGAGGAACGGATCCGCGACCGGGCAGGCCGTCTGGAGGGGCTCGAGGCGCAGCGCCGCCAGCACAGCCCCGATCCGGCCGCTCTGGCCGCCGCCGGGGCGATCGCCGAGGCAGAGGCGCTGCGCAGTGATTACGACGGCGCTTTGCGCGATATCCCCCGCCGGCGCGAGGTGCTGAATGCGGCGCTGACCCGGCGCGCGGCCCTCTTGGCCCAGCTGGGCCAGACCACGGCAGATGAGGCAGAGCTGCGGCTCAGTTCTCCGCAAAAAGCGCGGTTGCGCGCCGCGCTGAGTGCAAGATCAGGGCTTGAGACCGCCCTGGTCAATGCAACCGGGGAAACTGCGCGCGCGGCACGCCTGTTTGAGCGCGAACGGGCCCTGCCCGGCGACAGGGCTGAGCCGGGCGATGACGCGATGCTCGCCCAGCTGCTGGCCCGGCTGCGCGCCCGCGATCCTGCCGAGAATCTGGCCCGGGCCGAACGCGAGCGGGATCTGGCCCGGGGCGCGCTGAGCCGGGCCCTCGCCGCCCTCGCCCCATGGCAGGGTGACAGCGCCCGCCTCGCCGCCCGGACCCCACCGGCCCCTTGGGCGATCAGCGCCTGGGAGACAGAGATTGAAAACGCCCGGCGTGAAGAGACCGACGCCCGGCGCGAGATTGCGGCTCTGACTGAGGAGCTGCAGCAGCCTGCCAGCCCGCAGGAGGCCGGCCCGCATGAGCCGCCGCCCAGCCCCCGGGAATTTGCCCGGGCCCGGGCGCGGCGTGAGGCGCTCTGGGCGGCGCATCTTGCCGAATTATCGCTGCAGAGCGCTTCGGCCTATGAGCTGGCCCTGCGTGAGGATGACCGGCTGGCCACTCGCCTCGCCGAGACTCTGGCCGAGACCCGCAAGGCCGCCCTTGCTGTGACTGCGCGGCAAAAACTGACCTCCCGGCTGCAAAGCGCCGAAGAACAGGCAATGGCAGCGGCCAGCCGCAGCGCAGAACTGCTTGCGGAAATCGCTGCAATGGCAGCAGAGCTCGGCCTCGCCGGGGCAGGTCTGGCCGAGGTCAGATCCTGGCTGCCCTTGCGCAGCACCGCGCTGGCCGCCGCCGCGAGCCTGGCCGAGGCAGAGGCCGCGCTGCAAAGCGCCAAAGCCGGGCGGGCCGAAGCGGCGCAGGCCTTGGCAGGGGCGCTTCATCTGCCCGATGCAGATGCAGATTATGACACGCTTTTCGCCCGGGCCAGCGCCCGGCTGCAGCAGGCCGAAACCCGTCAGGCCGCCCGGCTCAGGCTGCAGGCACTGAGCCAGGATCTTGATGAGCGGCGGGCCAGTGAACAGGTGGCACAGGCCCGGCTGGCCGAATGGCGCAGCAGCTGGCAGGCCGCCGCCGCCGGCACCCTGCTGGCCCGCTATGAGGATCACGATGCCCAGCTCGGCCAGGTGCTCGATCTGCTGGAGGCCTGGGGCAGTGAGGATATGATCGTCAGCGAGCAGCTCGACCGGATCGGCAAGATGGAGGCCAATCGCCAGCGCTTCAGCGAAGCCTGGGACCGGGTGCTCCTGCATTTCGACGGGGCTGAAACCCTCAGCTGGGACCAGGCCCTGGCCCGGCTGAGCGACGCCAGGGAGGCGGCACGGGTCCTGGCCGGTCTGACCCGGCAGATCGAGACCGGGCAGCGCGAGGCCGCAGCAGATCAGCTCGCACTCGCGGGCATCCAAACCGCCCTCAGAACCCTGGGAGAGAGCCTGGACTGGCAGGGCGCTCCGGGCGATCTCGCCGCGCATCTGCAAGAATGCTGCACCGCAGCAATACTGCGGCGAGAGATTGAAGACCTGAGCAAATCGATTGAAAGTCAATGCGATCACCCCTCCGCCACGGATGCAGTCCAGCTCAGATCTGACATTTCCGGGCTGAAGTCAGAGCTGGAAATGCTGCGCAGCGAAACTGAGGCAGCCCAGGCCCGGCACCATGAGGCAAGACGCCGGATTGAGGCCGTCGGCGGGGATGAGGCGCTGGCTTTGCTCGAGGAAAGCCGCGCCACTCTGCTGATGGAAATGCGCGAGAAAGCCGAAGCGCATCTGCGCGGCCGCTTTGGCCTGATCGCCTTTGAGGCCGGGCTGCACCGCTACCGCGAACAGCATCGCAGTGCGATGCTGGCCCGGGCCTCGGAAGCATTTTCCCGGCTCAGCCACGGGGCCTATAGCGGGCTTGCCGCCCAGCCGGACGCGGCGCAGGATGTGCTGGTGGCTCTGGCCGCATCAGGGGGCGCAAAACTGGCGGCAGATCTGTCAAAGGGCACGCGGTTCCAGCTCTATCTCGCTTTGCGCATCGCGGGCTATCACGAGCTGGCGCAGAGCCGCCCGACCGTTCCCTTTATCGCCGATGATATTATGGAGACCTTTGACGACCAGCGCTCAGAAGCGGCCTTTGCCCTGCTGGGAGAGATGTCAAAGACCGGTCAGGTGATCTATCTGACCCATCACCGCCACCTCTGCGACATCGCTTTGCAAGCCTGCCCCGAGGCAAAGCTGCTGGATCTGAGCGCCCTGTAAAAACCTCCGGTCAGACCTGGCGCTTGCGCTGCCCCGGAGCAAGGTAAAACCGCGCGACAGCCGGAAGCACTGGCTCTGCTGGTCCGGAACCGGGCTGGTCTCATCCTGAGACCGCTCCTGCTGCCGAACACGGAGCAGCGCCCCGGAGGATTACCCCCCGGGGCTGTCAAACCCCGCCCGCAGCGTCAACGCAGGTGACAGGGCCAGGGCTGACCTCTCGCGGTTTATTTTCATCGCGGCCCCATGGGCAGCCTGGCACATCAGTCCCGGCGGTAAACCACGCCGCCAATGCTCAGCTCACCGGCCAGGCCAAAGCCCAGCCGCGCATTCATAATCTTCTCAATCAGTTCCGGCGTCAGCTCCTCTGGCCGGGCGAGGGCGGGATCGGCCAGCAAAGCGGCAATCCGGTCGAGGCGCTGATTTTCGGCCGCCTCAATCCCGGCAACACGCGCGCGGAAATCGGCCTCGGTCGCGGCATAGGCTTCGAGGGCCGGCAACGTTTTCAGCGGCTTTTTCTTCAGTTTAATATGGCCGGCAGAATATAGTTTCAACAAAATCCGCGCTCCGACCGGCGAAGTCAGTCTTGTCCTGCCCTCAAAAAGCGCGAGTTCTTTCTCTTCCGGGCTCAGCCGCAGCGCCAGCGGGCGCCCGTCGTAGATCGCCCGCTGCAGTGTCGAAAGCGCGGCGGTCCGGTGCACATCCGGGATCATATCAATCACCGTGAGAGCCGGTTTCATCAGGGCCTGAACATCCCAGAGCATCGCTTTCTCCTGTGATCTGCCGCTGCGTTCTGTTTTCCGGGTTTTTCCCTGTATAAACGCATTTAGCCGCGTTTTTGCGCGGCCTGTATTTTGTTTATTTTGGTTGCGGGGACAGGATTTGAACCTGTGACCTTCAGGTTATGAGCCTGACGAGCTACCGGGCTGCTCCACCCCGCGTCCGTTCCCCGTTGGGTTTTTATCGGGGGTGTATTTTTGTATCGTAT
>NZ_JACDXX010000027.1 GCF_020539525.1 Pseudogemmobacter faecipullorum
GCCGCTGCCCCGCAGTTTGCGGTGCTGGGCAACAGCTCCCTTTTGCCTCAGGAGCCGAGAATTCCATAAGACAAGCTCCGCCATCGCAAAATACGCTGACGCCTTGCGCAAGATCTCATTCGCTTGGCGCAGTTCGCGGTTCTCACGCTCCAAGGCCTTCATCCTCTCGGCCATCTCGCTCGGAATACCCGCGCGTTTGCCGCTGTCGACTTCGGCCTTTTTGACCCAATCGTTCAGCGTGTTGGCCGAGCAGCCGATCTTGGCAGCGATCGAAACGATCGCTTGCCAACGAGACCCATGCTGCACCTCGTTGTCGAAAACCAGGCGCACGGCGCGGTCACGCACTTCAGGGGAAAACTTGTTCGTTGTCTTGCTCATGATGCTCCACCTTACTCAGGAGTTGGAGCCTCCGGCAAACTTGGTGCGGTTCAATGGGTTTCGCTGGCGCGGTCCTTCGGCTCTTCATCATCTTCAACTCCAACTGGGATAAAGATGAGCCGCAAAGCCTCCGCTACGCAATCACGCCAAACTGTTCCAAGGGTGCTGATGGCGGACAGTCATGGTCTTACTCGAGTTATTTCCGCTCCTCAGCTCTGAAACGCGGTCCGTGTTTGCAAGCGTGCGTGTGCCAGCGGCATTATCTGCCTCAGAACGCATGATAAACCACATAGAAGTAAGATGTGGTAAATTTTATTATACAATTCAATGAGATACGCATATTAAGAGGCAAGGAAGGAGCACGCTCCGTTTACATGGAGCTTTTTTTTATAAGGCTTCTGGGTCATACCAACACTAGTTTAAACCAAGGATTCATTCTTCAAATACCTTGGGCATTTTAATCTTTTGGTAGTCCTTTGAATATCCAGCAAACCGAACACCCTTCCCCTCGCATGGGACGTAGCGACGCTCAATTACGCCGATTAAGCCTACTACGCCTGCCGTTTTTGATGAAAGTCGAGCGTATTGTCGAAGATCGCGGGTTCGGATTTGCCAAGCACGTAGACGAAGATGAAACGTATTTCTTCCACGTCAAATCATGCCTCGCTGGGCAAAGCGATTTTGAAGCCTTGCATGAGGGAGATCTTTTACTTTGCCAAACTGGCTCGCGGCCATCGGAACCCGGCCGCCGTTGCATCGTGCAATGGATCCGCGTGTCTTCCCTAGATTGGGGCGGGGACGCCCCGCCGGAATCTCAACTCGATCTCAATGTCACTCGCCGTGTAGCTCTGAGCGAACGCTCACTGGCTCAACTTCATCAGCATATGGAAGCCAAATGGTATGTCGGCCAATGGGCGGGGGAAGCCCCCGCTGACCTGCGCGACCCGCTGCTTGGTGCGATCTGGATAAAGAAGATCGGCACTTGTGACGCGATTCATCTCATCCAAGAGCGTATTCCAGAACGCCTTGCGCAGTGCCGCTTCGATTTTCGTGAACAGATCGATCCCGACAACCCGCTTTGCTCTGTCAAAGACCTGCTGTGCAATTTCACCGTTGAACAGCTGCCCGCTATCGGTAAGCCGCAACTGGCTTGGCTTGAAGAGGGACGTGTCGAGCCCCCTTTAATGAACGCTGCGCATGACAACGGAAATTTAGCCAACGCGCACCTAGACGACGCGGATAAAGCAGCCATCTTGCTCTGGTTCGTTCACCGTTTCTTATCGGCACCCGATCAGATCGACCAGGACGGCTGGCTTGACGGAAAACATACCTATGAGGCAATTGCGGCGAGACATCTGCTCTCGTCTCATCAGGATATCCAATCGCCCCTTCAACCTTGGTATCTGAAGCTTGCCGCGCGGGGGCTTTTGGACCAGGAAATCTGCGATGATCTTGCCGCGCGATACCCATCGGCGGCTGCGCGGCTTTACAGCCAGCTGTCACTCGAGCGGCAAAACGACATCCGTGCACGCTGGCGAACCAATCCGGAGGATCTTGCGACCGCCATCACCGCAGATCACACTTTGATTGACCAGCTCATTTGCCAGGATGTTCTGGTCATCGATCTTGAAAGCGATGGTGAGAAGATTTGGCAAATCGGTTGCGCCTGCATCGATCAAACGACCCGCCTTTACGACGCGCAGGACGGCGCGCCGCTCGAGCCCGCGCTGGAAAAGCTCTCTGCGCGGCTGCGGTCCGCGCGGCTGGTGATCGGCCATAACATTCTAGAGTGGGATTGGCCGATACTTGAAAGCTATGTGGCCCCGACAGCACCGCCGCTGATATGGGACACGCTGTTTGTCCAATATCTGCTGGATCCGCGCGCACCGACGCATGCGCTTGGCGGCAGTCACAACGCCGAAGACGACGCAGACCTCACGCTCAGGCTCTTCGTCTCGCAACTGCACGAACTGCCCATCCCCCTCATAGCCAGGGTTTTGGCCGGTGCTTTTGAGACAACGGCAGACCTCTTTGCCGCGATTGCACCGGTTCTGGTCGCCAGGGCCCCAGTCACACGGACGATGCCCGACGACCTCGCGGCCGTCGGGGACATGCCGCCGGCCCTGATCCTTCTGCCGGATCATGCGCTCAGCGATCTTAACTGGGTCGCGGGCGCTGTTATCGTTTCAGCCGACACCGAAGCGGGCCTGGACGCTGCATACTGGGAAATAGATCCTGAGCGTCTGGCGCAAAATCTGGGGAGTTGTGTTGGGACGACACCTGCCGTCGCGGTGCTGTTGGCCCTGTCACAACGCCTGCAGACCGAGGGCATCCCCCTGCGCCGCTCAATGCTGCCTTTGTGGCTGGTTGATGGCGCGGCTGGGCTGGAGGAGGCCATTTCCCGCGCCAGTGTCGTGCCGGCCAATCCTGCCGCTCAGGCCGTCGCGCCCTTCCCGCGCCGTGCCGCCTGGTGGCACAGCGCCGACGGCACAGCCATTTCGGCAATGCTGCCAGATGGCCAGGGGGTGCTGCTGGAGCAGCCCACCCCCCAGCTACATGACAGTGCCACTTCGCCCGGCATGCGTTTCGCCCCTCTGATTACCGTCCGAGAGGCGGATACGCCTCTGTGGCTCCTGCGCGACTGCGCCGCGCAACGTATCGATATCGGGGGCGGTTGGCGGACCTTCCACCATGTTGTTCCCCCGTCGGCCATGACCCGCATCACGCCGCGACTTTCCCCGGCCACCCTTCGTCCGCGCCTGGCTGTGCGGGCGTTTGCAGCGCTTTTCCCAGGCTCGAACGACCAGTCCTCTTACTGGATCGGGGTGCTGGAGGCGCTTTACACCCTGAAAAACGAGGTAGCGCCTTCGGACGCGGCGACAGAGGGGGGCGTCGTTCAGATCCTTCTTGTCGCGAGTTCAAACAGCCAAAGCCTTGTGAACCTGTTGCGCGAAGCCTGCACCACCATTGGTCTTGCCGAGCTGCGTCCGTCACACCGCACCCGTCGAGAGCATCTACGGCGGGCCAGCGCCCGCAAGCTGGTGGTCATAGATCACCTTGAGAACTGGCGGGCGTGGAGAGACGTAGCACGCGATCTGGGCATTCCTTTGCAGCCGGTGGTCGATGCCCTTCCGCTTGGGGAATGGTTTGCGCGCGCGCAGTCAGATGCGGTCTGCGCAGAGAAGCCAGACACTGGGACCGAAAGCCCCGACGCGCCGCCTGCGACCGCCATTACAGAGGCAAATCTTCTCGAGGCTCTGCCGACGTTAATGACCCGTTTCCTAGACGAGTGGCTTTGGAGCACGGGGCTTGGCACCGCGACCCAGGCGCCGGTCCTGCTCGACGCGCGGGCCGAGGTTTTCCAATACGAAGTGCGGAGCCTTGCTGCAAAGCATGCCCTAGAGCCATCGACTTTGACTGCAGACGCCCGGCACCAGCTGCGCCTTATTTTTGAAATCCTGCAGATCGAGCGCGAGGAAGCGCCGTCTGATCTCGCAACGATGGAGACGTTTCTCACCGCCAACTGGCAACCGGCCGGCACTGCGGGCGGCAATACCGTCAGCGGTTTCAAACCCACTCAAAAGCGAGCAATGGAGGCGATCCGCACCCGGACAAGCGACGTCATGGTGACCCTGCCCACGGGGGAAGGCAAATCGGTGCTGTTCCAGGTGCCAGCTCTGTGCCGTGGCCTTCGAAATCGGCGTCTGACGCTGGTGCTGTCGCCGCTGAAAGCCCTGATGCAGGACCAGGTGCTGCGGCTGCATGAACAGGGTTTTGCCATTTCAGTTGATTACATCAATAGTGACCGCCCCCGCCACGAACAGGCGGATGCGTTACAGGGTGTGCTCGACCACCGCACAGTGCTTCTCTACGTGGCACCAGAACGGCTGCGCAACGCGCGGTTTCGCGATGTTTTGCAACGCCGCATAGAGGCCGACGGCGGCCTAGAATATATTGTCTTCGACGAGGCCCATTGCATCAACCAATGGGGATATGAGTTCCGGCCCGACTATTTCCACGCTTTCAGCTATCTGCTGGGGCACCTGCGGGGCCCGGATTTCCCAGATCCGACACCGGTCCTTTTGCTATCGGCGACACTGACCGCCTCTGACCGGGTCCGCATCGGCGACCTCCTCGTCCACAATATCTCCAAGCAGCAGCGCCTTCCTCTCTCCATCTGCCCAGATCCCGAAGATGTAACCAATCCCCTTCGTGCGCATATCGCGGTCTCGCCACTTATTGTGCAGGGCAACATCCTTGAAACCAAAGATTTCGAAAATGCCCTAGCAGAGCGCATCCCCTTCATTCTCAAAGCTATCTGGAAAGCACGTGAGAATTTTCGCACGACTGGGCAACGCAGTGCCGTCATCATCTTCGTGGGACGCCGTGCCCACGCGGACGATCTTGCACGTCGCTTAACCGACGCCTCGGGTTGCGATGTGGAAAGCTACCATGCGGGTATCGATGCCGCCACGAGGGAAGAAATTTACACGCGCTTCAAGGATGGCGATCTCGATGTCCTCGTAGCCACAAAAGCATTCGGCATGGGCATGGATATTCCCGATATCCATTGGGTCGTGCATCTCTCACCGCCGACTTATCTTGAAGATTATCTCCAAGAGGTCGGCCGTATCGGGCGCGGTGCGATTGAAAAGCGCCGGGCCGGGCTCGAGCGGATGGAAGCGCTGCTCTTAGGCTCAGCGGCGGACTTTGAAAGCATGCGCAGCCTGCGCGCGCAAAACGCTATGAATATACCCGATATCAATGAGATCGAGAGAAAGATCATTGATATCGCGGAGGACATCGAAAACCAGCGTATCGCTTTCGTGCCCAATCATGGCTTTGAGCCCTACGATTCTGCAGCCAAAATGCGCGCCAATGCCACCAAATTGCGCATGGCGCTGTTCTGGCTGGAAAAGGCAGAGCACCTGACACTGCTTGGGCAGGTTCCCGATCTGCTCAGCGTGACACTTTCTACCAGCCGACTGTCTCCCATTGCCGCAGAAGCTTCTCCGATCGGGCGCATAGCTCAAGCGCTCCTGGCATTGGCTCTCGACGAAGACGAGAATGAAAAGGCAGACCACGGCATAACGCCTGTGTCTGAGCGCACAGAGGGGGGCATTCTCAGTTGGCTTACCAGCATGATCGGTTTGCGCAGTGCGGCTTCGAAGCCTGCTTTGCTTCCCTTGCGCCGATCGACGTCCATCGCACGCGCGACCCTGCAGCCTGCTGTCATCAACATTGCCCAGATCCGCAAGCAATGCTCGATCGTCTCGCGCGATGAGACCATGGCCTGCCTTGCAGAGTTGCAGCAGCGCAAGGCCGTGGAAATGAAATGGGTGCTGGAATTCGTCACGCGAGCGCTTTTGGATGAGCCTCAGAACCGCATCGACCGCCTGATTGATACCGTAGCCTCCGCCGTGCGCCGGCTCATCAGCCAATTGGAAACACGCGGGCGGATCGAGTTCCGACCATACGCTTATCTCGATCCGGAGGCCTTTGACTTCTGGCCAGAGGCAGACATATCCCTCACCGATAAAGAGAAGAAGGATAGGGAGGCGCTGCTCAAACGCTACAACCGTGCTTTCCTCTACGGTTTTCGCAGTCTCGCTCGCGGCAGTAGTGTCCGCCTCAAGCAGGTGGTGCGTAGCGCCCATGAGGAGGTGCAATGGTCAGCAGGCCTGTCCTCTGCGAAGCATTGGCATGCGCTGAACGAGTGCAAGACACTGGTGGCCATGCTGCCCACGCTGTTGTCCATCTTCAAAGCCGCGGTGCAAGACAATCGCACAGAAGTCGACGCCTATGAAGTGATCCGCAAGATTGGCGCTGCACACCCGCGCAACGAATTCCGCGTGCGCGACCTCGAGGCGCTTCTGCGTATTGCCTCGTCGCTCAATTTCGTGAACGTGCAGCCAGATCTTGTGCCGCTATCCTATATCATTGAGCTCAACGGCACCACCACGGGCCTCGGCCAGCATTCCACCCTTGTCGAAGAGCTCGAGGATATCAACGCCCTGGCCGAGACGCGCACCTTTGCTATGGAGGTCTTTGCGAACCTTCCCAACAGCGCGCGTGAAAATTTCATTACGGGCTATTTTGCACAAGCCAATGGCGCGGGCCTTAAGGCCTTCCTCGAAGCCCAGCTGGGCGAGATAGAAAATGACGGCGATGCCGCCAGTGCGTTTATCACGGGTAAGCTTGACCAGTTACGCGCGACCAAAGCCGATGCATTCTTTAAACGGTTCGAGCAATCCGAAGAGCCTGCACAGTGGGCCGCCATGTCACACCCCTATAATCAACACCTTATGGTCAACGCAGGGCCGGGCGCGGGCAAGACCTCGGTCCTCGTCGGGCGCGTCGCGCATCTTATCCGGTTCCAACATGTTAAACCGAGCGACATTATCGTTTTGGCCTTTAACCGTGCCGTGGTCTTCGAGATCCGCAAACGCATCCGCGATCTGTTCCGCTCGCTTGGCTATGCTGCCTATGCCTCACATGTGCGCGTCCATACCTTCCACGGCCTTGCGCGGGCAAGCCTCAGCGATACGCCCGGCGTAGAGATGGCGAACCTGCTGTCGAGCTTTACCAGTCGTCTCTCCAGTGACGCCGCCTTCCGCGACAAGGTCGCGGGCGGCTGCCGGAGCATCCTGATCGATGAATTTCAAGACGTATCCGACGATGTCTACGACATCATCAAATGCCTGCATCAGGGCAGCGGGGAACGAGCCGGCGTCATGGTGATCGGCGACGACGACCAGGATATCCTGAGGTGGCAGCGTCGTGCCGACAGCCGTAAGCGCGGTGGCTTTGCAGAGGCTTACTTCGATCGCTTCCGCGACGACTTTGGAGGCGATACATTGCAGACCCTTCAGCTGAGCGTGAATTTCCGCTCGGAAGCCAGCGTCGTGGATCTGAGCCAATCTATGATATCTGGTTTCTTTAAGGCAAATACGCGCTCGCGCCGTCTCAAGACCTCCCTTTTACGACCTTCATCCAGCGCAGGTCAGGGCCACTGTGACAGGATCATTACCACGGATTGGGATCGACATCGGGTCCTGTCCAGTGTCGTCGACATGTCACAACACCTGATAGCCGAAAACCCTGGTTCCCTCGCCGTGCTCTGCCGCACGAATGACGAAGTGGCAGAAGTCCACCGTGCGCTCAGCACTGTGTTCCCGCAGATAACTGTCCAAAGCAGCGAGAATATGCGCATCGCTGACCTACGGCATGTGGCACTCTGGTGCGAATTCCTTGAGGATTCACTAGCCAGCTCTGATCGCGCTTTGTCCCCCACCCTGCGCGAAGAGCTTCTGCAAGGCTTCCGAGCTTCCGTCGCCATTCCCGAAACGGCTAACGCAGCCGAAGGCGACGTAGAGCTTGGCACACTATGGGATCTTTGCTGCGGGGAAAGTGTGTTCCCGCATCTCTCGACACTACTGCGCTTCATCCGCAATCTACAGCGCGACGAACTCTTGCGGCTCACAGGGCAATACGGCGCAAGCCATGAGGTCGTGGTCTCCACAATCCACAAGGTCAAAGGGTTGGAATACGATAATGTCGTCATCGTGCCATCCCGTGCTTCATTCGGGGATACGACAGCTGGGGCTGAGGCTCTGGAAGAGGACGCCGCAGAAGAGGCGCGCCTCCTTTACGTGGCCCTTACCCGTGCTAAATCCCGTCTGGTCAACTTCATCGGCCCCCGTGAGTATGCATGGGCGCGTGCGCAACCGCGTTATCAGGCAGGCGCTGAGGGTGGAGACAAAGTCCTGACGGGCGCGCATAACCAGATCGCCCTAGGCTGGGCCTTTCGCCGCACGAGTTTCAATCCCGATCCCGACAATTGCCAAGAATATATCGAAAGACAGGTCGTAGTCGGCGATCGCCTGAAACTGGGAGGTGTCGGCTCCCGTCGAGGGATGACGCTCATCCATATTGATCGCACCGGCGCAGAACGGCAAATCGGATGCCTCGCTAGCCGCATGGGAAGCGGTGCTGCGGGCGCGGATCTTCGCGTCAGCGCTGTCATCCGCTACCCCATCGACATACGCGACCAAGGCGCAGTTGGTGTGCTCTGTGCAGCACGCGGCTGGGGCTACGCGGTTCTTGTAGCAGGTCGTCTTCGTTAATCCCCAGCCGCCTCGCGTGGGAAACGCGGGGCGATGAACCTAAGGGGTAGACGAATGAGTATTCGTTGCTTCGGCAATCCAAGGTTCGCCAGCTGATCACTCAAATAAAACCATTTCCCATCAGCTGGCGAGCATAAAGGTCAATGAGCTCGACACGACCCTCGCGGACGACTTGCAGTGGCTCTGTCGCAAAGACTTTGTGTGAGGCGCCTCTCCCAGCTTCAGGGCGAATTTATGCCGCCATGTCTGCAAAGATCTGGAAAGCGGTTTGCCCGTTATCCGGGATCTGGCCCTTCCGAATCATGTGTGCAGTCTCGATGCCGGCGATGGTGGCGGTGGCAGAGTGAAAGGCCTTGAAGCTCATCATAGGACCGGTGATCCTTTTGATGAAACGATGATCCTGCTCGAGGATATTGTTCAAATACTTGACCTGACGAACCTCAATGGTGCGCCCGCTTCCGGTGAATTTTAGGATCACATTGACAGCGCGCAGGCCGGCCAGATTGGCGCCGCTCTTGTCAATCACGACCCGATCGGGCACCCCGTTTCTGGCAATCGCCTGCCTGAAGAACCTCCGGGCAGCCGCCATGTCTCGGCGCTCAGACAGCAGAAAATCAAGATTCTGACCGTCCCGGTCCACGGCCCGGTAAAGATAGGTCCACTGACCTTTCACCTTGATATAGGTCTCGTCCATCCGCCAGGAAGAGGCTGTCGGCCGCTTCCGCGATTGTGCTCGAGCCGCGATCAAAGGCGAAAATTTCACCACCCAACGGTTCAGCGTGGCATGTCGACCCTCACCCCGCGCTCAGCCATGATCTCTTCAAGATCGCGGTACGAGACCGCGTAGCGGAGGTAGAAAAATACCGCATAGAGGATCACCGACTTCGGATAGTGCACCCCCTTGAAATCCGTCATGATAATCGATCCTAGCTATCTCTTTGACAACGCAGACATATCATGGCGCTCCGACACATCCAGAACTTTGCGACAGAACCTCGAGCGGCGCATCAAAGCCGCGAAATTCCCGGCCGTCAAAAGCCTGGACAGCTTCGACTTGGGTCACTTCTAAGCGGCAATCAACACCCAGATCCCGTCTCGCGACCGAAAGGTCCCGAGGCCGCTTTCGGCCGAAATCCCAGCCCCGGTCAGAACAACCAAAGATGACCCAGTCACGACATCACCCCACGCAATGGAGCGACCTCGAACGGCTGGGGATCGGCAATTTTCCAATCAGCGGGGAAGCCATCCTCATCGAGCAATGAGCGGGCGGAAATGGTCACCGCAGGGGCCTTTCCCTTCCGGGTCACAGAAACCCCGATCAGGCGTTTAGGGTGTTCATCAAACGACATAAAGTCCAACGCACCAGAGAAGAAATCCTCGACAAGGCGCGCCAGAACGCTGGGTTCCATCGTGATCCCGGGCATCATGCCAGGCTTACCGTCGATTTTGACAGTCACCGAAACAGTGCCGAGATCAGATGCGGCGCTCAGGGAATGGTATTCAGGAATACGTAGCAATTTCAACTATCTCCAGAGATGTAGCCCGTCGGAAGCGGGCCTTACAAACTCCATACCGGGTAGGCGCGACAAATGCGGTCGTATCAATGCTGAACACATCGCCCTGAACGAGAGATATACCAACTGGACGGCACGTCCAAATCTGTCGCATCCACGCCTTACCTCTCTATCAACCGATGGAGAGCCGCATGAACCACGAACAATACTTGACCCTTGACCTGATCGCCCGGCTTGCAGGCCGCTTCGGGCCTGCGAGCCGAGTCGCGAAGGAACTGCCTGGCTGGCTGGAGTATCTGACGGAGATCGAATGCCCGGAGCGGCCGCGCACCCAGCCCGGCGCGATCTGGTGGGAGAAGATCCGGCAGATCAGCCGCAATCTGGTCCCGAAATCCGGCGGTGGTGAGGGCGATATCCTGAACCGGAACTGCGCCATCCTCGGCGCGCACTTCGGCCTCTCGGAAGTTGAAGTGGGCATCCTGACCTTCGTCGGACATTACAAGGTGTTCGACGGGTTCGAGCATGTGGTCGACGGTGCCCTCGACACGAAGGAGGTCACTGTTCCGTTGCTGCTTTCGTGGTTCTGCAAGGCGGCGGAGGCCGAAATCCGCGCTGCCCTCCGGCCCTCGGGCAGGCTCATTCTGTCCGGGCTTGTCCAGCGGAACCGTCCGGGGCGTCATAATCGCATGCCCTTCGATCTGTCCGACAGGCTGCTGGCTGCGCTCATGGCGGATGTGACGGGCGTCAGCGATCTGATCGGCCTGATGTTTCCCTTGGCCATGGCCCCTGAGGCCGAATGGCAGGATTTTGAGGGGCTAGGGGAAGATGCCGGGATCATGCGCGACCTGATCGTCCAGGCAATGGCCATGCGGGAAAAGGGGGTGAACATCCTTCTTTATGGCCCTCCCGGCACCGGCAAGACCGAGTTCGCGAAAGTGCTGGCCTATGACATCGGCGCGGAACTGCGTGCTGTCGGTGAGACCGATGATGAGGGCGGCGAACCCTCCCGCCGCGAACGGCTCGCCGAAATGGGAATGGCTTGCCGGATGCTCGGCGAACGCAGCGACACGATCCTCTTGTTCGATGAAATGGAGGATCTGTTCGGAGCCGCCAACCCGTTCTTCGGCAATGACCGGCCGTCCAAGGTCCACACCAACCGGATGCTGGAGAGCAATCCGATCCCGGTGATCTGG
The DNA here is from genome assembly GCF_020539525.1 of Pseudogemmobacter faecipullorum. GTDB lineage: Bacteria > Pseudomonadota > Alphaproteobacteria > Rhodobacterales > Rhodobacteraceae > Pseudogemmobacter > Pseudogemmobacter faecipullorum. Next base: position 11,212 of record NZ_JACDXX010000027.1, read on the forward strand.
ACCACGAACTCGATGGAAAGCTGTGATCCCGCCTTCCTGCGTCGGATGAGCTATTCAGCGCTGATGCGACCCCCCTCAGGCCGAGTCCGGGCGCGGATCTGGCAGCGGCTGGAAGTACGGCATGGGGTGGGGATCCCGGCGGCCAGCCTGCCGGATCTGGCAGAGCGGCACAATCAGGCTCCGGCGTTGGTCTCGGATGCGATGCGTGTCGCACGGCTGTGCAAGGGCGGTGACCAGATGGTCAGCAAGGTGCTGGATGCCGCGGCCCGGCTGGCGAAGGGCGGCATGGATGCGCCACCGCGCCACCATTCCGAGGTGCCGTGGCAGCCGGAACTGGCCAATGCCGATATGGACCTTGCGCTGATCGAGGCGCGGCTTGCGGCACCGGATGCACCGAGGCGGGTGAGTTTCTGCCTCGACGGTCCCGCAGGCACCGGAAAAAGCGCCTGGGCCCGGCATCTGGCGCAGCGGATCGGCATGCCGGTGGTGGAGAAGCGCGCTTCGGATCTGATCTCGAAATGGCTGGGCGAGAGCGAGCAGAACATCGCCCACGCCTTTGCCGAGGCGCGCGCCGAGGGGGCGCTTCTGATCTTCGACGAGGCCGACAGCTTGCTCGCAGACCGCCGCAATGCCGAACGCAGTTGGGAAGTGTCGCAGGTGAATGAGATGCTGACCTGGATGGAGAGCCACCCGCTGCCCTTCGTCTGCACCACCAATCTGGTGGAGAAGCTCGACCCGGCGACGCAGCGGCGCTTCACGTTCCGCATCCGTTTCGACACGCTGTCTGGCGCGCAGATGGTGGCGGCCTGGCGGGCGCATTTCGACGCGGTGCCGCCTGAGGGCCTCACGCGGCTTGAACGACTGGCGCCGGGTGATTTTGCCAATGTCGCCCGCCGGATGCGGGCGATAGGCGAGGCGCGGCCCGCGCAAATCCTGCATGAGCTGACCCGCGAGGCGGCCGCGAAAGAGGGGGCATCGCGCCCGATCGGCTTTGGCCGTTGACGCCCCGAGACCGCGCCGCGAAGGTGGCGCGGTATTGCCCGGAGGCCCCATGCGCTACGCCCGTCAGGAAGATCTGCAAAAACTCGCCCTGATGATGCAGGGGTCTGCCGAGGGGATCTGCCTCGACGATATGACGCGCGAATTCGGCGTCTCCCGCCGCACGGCGGAGCGTATGCGCGATGCGGTCCGCAATGCCTATCCGCAGATCGAGGAAATTCCGGGCGATGGCGGTCGCAAGTACTGGCGCTTCCCGCCGGGCGCACTGGGCCGGATGGTCGAGCCCACTCTGGACGAATTGACGGCAGGCCACCGGGCCGCAGCCATCGCGCGGCGCGAAGGCGATGACGTGACCGCTGAGACGCTGGAAAGATTGCTCACAAAAGTGCAGGCTATGTTTCGCGCGGATCGCCGTCGTGTGATCGCGGCTGATCTCGAGGCGCAGCTCATGGCCGATGGCGTCGCCTTCCGTCCCGGCCCGCGAGAGAACATCGCGCCGGAAATCCTGTCGACCCTTCGCGAGGCAATCCTCGCCGGCGTCATGGTGTTGAGCGACCACCGCGCCCGCGGGACGGGCAAGCTGTCGCGCAACACGCGCCTTGGCCCAATCGCCATGCTGTTCGGTCAGGGGCGGCAATACCTGCTGGCCTGGAGCGAATATCAGGACGACTTGCGGTTGTTTGCGCTGGCGGGATTTGAACAGGTTGCGCTGGAGGCTGACAGCTATACCCGCCCGGAAGGTTTCGATTTGCAGGAATGGCTCGCCGAGAGCTTCGGCATCTGGCGTGAAGAGCCGCAGGATGTCGAGTGGTGCTTTCTGCCCGATGTGGCGGAGGAGGCCGCAGGATATGTGTTCCATCCGAAGCAAAGCATGGAGAGACTAGAGGACGGGTCTTTGATCGTGCGGTTCCGCGCCGGGGGGCGGCAGGAAATGGAATGGTATCTGGCGAGGTGGGGAGACCGGGTTGAGGTGCTGTCACCAGGGTGATCCGCGCGCCAGTTGCTCTTACGCCCGATTGCGCCAACCCAACTCGAACCAAGAACAATGCGACCGATTTTGACGCATCGGGATAGTATCCCAGTGAGTGTCTTATTTAACGGAGCATGATTTGACGCGCACGAGCAGCACCCACCCCCTTCGCATTGACGAGATAGAGCTGGCCAATGGTCACATCGGCCTGACGTTTTGCCCCGGCAAGCAGGGCGACAGCGTTTTTGGCGCCCCATGGGCGCGGGATATGGCGATTGATCTTGATGCGATTGCGGCCTGGGACACGACGATTGTTGTGACCCTGATCGAAGAGCACGAGTTCGACCTGCTGGGCGTCCGAGTCTTGGGCGATGCGGTCAAAGCGCGTGGCATCGACTGGCTGCATTTTCCGATCCGTGATCTCGACGTGCCCGGCCCGGATACCGGCCTGCTGTGGCGTCGCCTGTCGGCCCGGATCCATGACCGGCTGGAACGCGGCGGCAAGGTGCTGATCCATTGTCGGGGTGGCCTTGGCCGGGCAGGCACCATCACTGCCCTTCTGCTGATGGAACGTGGTGATACGGCGACACGGGCCATTGGCAAAGTGCGCTTCGCCCGGCCCGGCACCATTGAGACGCGCGCACAAGAGGAATGGTTGCACGCCCAGGATATGGTGGCGGCTGGAAAGGTCCTGCAGGCCTGTCTCCTCGGCGGTGCCATTGGGGACAGTCTCGGGGCGGATATCGAATTCCAGTCACTCGCCTCGATCCAAAGGCGCTTCCCGACCGGGCTGCACGAGCTCCCGCCCTACGCCGGGCAGCGCGGCGCGATCACCGATGACACGCAAATGACCCTCTTCACGGCCGAGGGCATGATCCGGGCACAAATTCGGGGCCAATTGCGTGGCATCTGCCATCCACCCTCGGTCGTTCACCATGCCCTGTTGCGCTGGTATAGGACGCAAAGCGCCCAACCGCGCATGGAAACCGATGACATCGGCCTGATTGAGGACCGCCGCCTTTGGGCGCAATGTGCGCCGGGCATGACCTGCATGTCGGCGCTTGGCGCTGCGAGGCATTTCGGCGAGCCTGCCCGCAATGACAGCAAAGGCTGCGGCACGATCATGCGCGTGGCGCCAATCGCGCTGATGGCACCGCCCGATCAGATCTGGGCCTGGGCACGTGAAACCTCGGCCCTGACCCACGGGCACGTCACCGGCCAGCTGGCTGCGGCGGCCTGGGCGGAGATGCTGGCGGATGTCGCGGCAGGGGAAGCCCTTGAGGCCACCGCGCGCCGTATCGCCCAAGAATATTCCGTGATGGAAGGGGGCGAAGAGACCTCCCGCGCCATTCACGCCGCACTTGCCGTGCCGCGCGATGGCCGACCGGAAACCGTTGAAAGCCTTGGCGGCGGCTGGACCGCTGAAGAGGCACTGTCCATCGCGCTCTATGCCTGCCTTGCCGGCGAGGATCTGGACGACAGTCTGCGCATCGCCGTGACGCATGGCGGCGACAGCGATTCCACCGGCGCGATTGCCGGGAACATGCTGGGGGTCATTAACCCCGATGCGGTTCTGTCCCACCCGTGGGCCAGCACGATCCAGGGCGCGGATGTCATCCGCAGCCTGGCCCAGGACCATGCCAGGCTTGTGCTGGATCCGCGCGCTGCGGACATGCTGTCTGAATTCTATCCGGGCGGTTGAGCCGATGGCACATGTGAGAGACTCAATCCGCGCCGCAAGTCATGAAAATCCGCTGCTCTCTTTCCGCATTGACCACGACACCGAGGATGGGCTTCATGAACAGCGAAAGGCATTTCAGTTCGAGCCCTGCAACCGCATGTCACAATTCAATTATCTGCGCGAAAAGCTGCGGCGCCTGCGCGATCAGAGCTCCGCAGATCTCAATTTGCGCAGCCACCGTGCGGTAACATGGCTTTGCCGTTCTGATGAGGTTTTCGATACCGATCCCGATGCAGCGTTCATCTTTGCGTGGATTTCCTTCAATGCAGCTTATGCCCGCGATCTGGGGAATGATCCGGGTGGTCCGGCGCGCTCGGTATTTCAGGACTTCTTTACCGCGCTGGTCGCCGCCGACCCGAACGGTCGTATTGCCCATGAACTCTGGTATCAGCACGAAGGGCTGATTGCGCGCCTTCTGGACAACCGCTTTATCTTCAACCCGTTCTGGCGGTTCCACAATGGAGACTTGTCCTTTGTGGACTGGGAGGAGCGGTTCGACAGAGCCAAAGAGGTCGCCCGCGAAGCGATCGAGCGCGAGAATACGCCTCTGGTTCTCTCGATTGTCTTCGACAGGCTCTATGTCCTGCGCAATCAGCTGATCCATGGCGGCGCAACCCGGGGCAGCCGGGTCAATCGCAATCAAGTCAAGGACGGCACTGAAATCCTGCACTGCCTGATGCCGATCTTTATCGACACGATGGTTTCGGCAACGGATCTCGATTGGGGTGCCGCCCATTATCCGGTGATTGAGTGAGCGCGCTGATCTGAGCGATCTTAATTTTGGACTGAACAGCTTATGCATTACCCCTTTCTCGTCGCCGATCCCCGCTCCGGCCTGCATTACCGCCTGACCGATACCGGCCTTGCTGAGCTGACCCTCGCCCCCATAGCCACCGAATGGGCGCCGGGGCGGGCCATTGCCGAGGCGTCTGACCCGGTCTGGGCGGAAAGCCTCGCCAATGCACCGGTCGAGACGATTTCGGCGGTGACCGCCGCGCTGACGGATCTTGTGCTGACCACGCCGGATCTGAAGGTGCCGACCGTCGATCACCTGCCCGATAGCCGGGCCAGGCGGCATCTCCTGGCGCTGGTCGGGCTGTGGCAAAGGCTGGGAGATGCGCTGCCGGAGGGGCTGGCACCGATCCGCCATGTGCTGACCCTGCCGCATGGACGGTTCCTTGATCCCTTGTCGGTGGTTGAAGGATCGCTGGATCCTCTGGCTCCCGCTGCGATGCAGGCGCTTTTTGTCCGGTTGCGGGACGAGTTTGGCACTGTTCCCGCAAGCTCCTACACGCCGACGGCACCGGTAGGCAGCCGCCTACACGCACTGCAAGGCGGGGTCTCGGCGCAGGCGATCAATTCTCGCACGTTGGATGCCAGTCTCGCATTCTATGGTCTGCGCGATCCCGCCGCCTGTGCCGATTTCGCCGCCGCGCGCGCTCGTGCGCTGATCGAGGCCGGCGTTCCCGCCCGTGACATCGCCGTCCTGTCGGGCGATGATCCGCGCCAGATCGCCCGTGCCTTTGCAGCCCAGGGCGTGCCGCTCTCGGGCCTGCCGGGTCATTTGCCCGAGCGTGATATCATTGGCGAGGCCGCGCTGCATCTGGCACTGGCCAAGCGGCCGCCGACCCCGGCTATGGTCTTGGCAAGCCTTGCGCTTTCACCGCTGATGCCCTGGGCGGCGCTGACCGGGCGTGATCTGGCTGAAAGCCTGATGGGCGGCGATTTCCGGGGCACCATCCTCTCCGCCACGCCCGCGCATAAGGAATTGTGGGACGATATCCGCGCCTCGGCGGGCAGCCTGCAACAGCTGCGCTTCCTGCTGGACCGGATCTGCGAGCGGATCTCGCACGGCGATCAGGTCCGCGCGCGGCTGCCTGTCCCCGCAGGCGACGGCACGCCCGATTGGGAGGCGATCCTGGGTGGCATTCAGGTCATGCCGCCTACGGTTTCCGACCCCGACCGCAATCTCGAGGGCGTCAGCCTTTGGTCCGCCTTTGAGACACCCTGGCGCCCGTGCCGCCATCTGATCGTCTGCGATTTCTCCGACGGACTTTACCCGACCCGCCCGCGTGCCAATCCACTGTTCCTCGACAGCGAGATTGCGACCATCCGCGATGCGACGGGCCTTGCGCTTCGCGGCCGGGCGGCGGGGCTGGCCCAAGGCCTTCAGCTTTTTGACCAGCAGCTTCAGGCCGTATCCGCAAGCGTCACCTTCCTGATCCCATGGCGCGATCTGGCAGGCGGGCGCGTGCAACCCTCGGCAGGTCTTTCGCTCGTGGCGCGGGCCGTGGCGGGCGTCGAGGATGCGGCAGACCTCATCACTGATCTGTCGCGCCTGAACCCTGCCGATTGGCCGTTCGCCTGTCACAGCCTCGCGCCGGTGCCGGAACCCGCCGAACTGGCCGAGGCGCTTGATTTCGCCGGGCATGACCTGCTGTCCCTGCGGCGGCGCGATGACGGCACCGCCAAACCGCAATCGCCTTCGCGGTTGGAAACGCTTCTGGTCAGCCCGCTCGCCTGGCTTCTGGCCGAGATCGGGGCCGAGGATATGTCCTGGTCGGCCGAAGAACTCGACGTGATGGCCAGGGGCAATATCGCCCATGATGTCTTTGAACATGTTTTCCTGAAAGACCAACCGATCCCCGAACCGGAGGCGCTGACTGCGACGGTCGCCGAGGCCTATGACCGCGCGCTGACCCGGCACGCGGGCTATCTGCGCAGCCCGTCATGGGAGATGGAACGCCGGGGGCTGGAGCGTGAGATCATGGCAGCAGCCCTGCGCTGGCGTGAGCATCTGCTTGCGCTGCAAGCCAGGATCATCGGCAATGAAATCTGGCTGGCCGGTGAGGCGCATGGCATCAATCTGCACGGCAAGGCCGATGCGATCCTTGAATTGCCGGGTGGCGCGCTCCTGATCGTTGACCACAAGAAAAGCGGCACGAAAGGACGGCGGCAGCGGATGGAGGCAGGCTGGGATCTGCAGGCCGGACTATACGCCGATATGATCGCGAGGCCCACACGGCGCGAGGGGGATGGGATGGAACTCCTGATCGGCCGCAAGGTGGCGGTGGCCTATCACCTGATGAATGACGGCGGGCTGCTGACTTCGGGTCTGGCTTTGCCCGAGGGCTCGCCCGCCCGCGACATGGGTGACGCGGTGAATGCTGGCGCGGTTGCAAAGCTTGCGGAACGGTTGGCCGAACTCGGCGCGGGCCGGGTCGTGCTGAACACCTCTGAGGATGCCGCATTTTTAAAAAAGGAGGCAGGCTTTACCCCCTATGCGCTGACCGATGGCTCGGCCCTTGTCACCGCCTTTATCCGCCCGCTCAAAGAGGAATGACCATGCCCCTCATCAATGCAGATCATGGCCTGGTTATCGTTCCCGCAGGGGCCGGCGCGGGCAAGACCCATCGGATCAAGACCCAGTTGTCGGACTGGGTCAAACGCGGCATTGTCCGACCCGAACGCATTCTTGCCGTGACCTTCACCGAGGCCGCGGCAGGCGAATTGCGCGAGAGGATCCGCGCGGGTCTTCTGGCCGATGGGCTGGTGGCCGAGGCTATGGCGGTGGAGCGCGCCTATGTATCGACCATCCACGGCTTGGGTCTGCGCCTTTTGACCGAACATGCGCTGGCGGCTGGTGCCTCGCCGCAGCCGCGCCATCTGGGCGATGCGGAGCGCGACCTGCTGATCCGTCAGGCTTTGGCCCATGCCAGGGCGCTGGACCCGATCAAGGCCGAGCCCGAGCGGTTCGGTTATGCCCCGAACTTCGTGAAGGGCGAGACGGTCGAGGATTCCCTGCGCGGCCGGGTGCTGTCGATGATCGACCTCTTGCGCGGGCTTGGTGACAAGGGGCGCGATCCCGGTCTGATCGCCCCGGCACTGGCACGGCTCGATGCGGTTTACGGGCCGGTTCTGGATGACCCGGCGGCGGCGGGCGTCACACTCGGGGCCGCCGTTCAGGCCATGATCGCGGCCTTCCCCGAGGGCGGCATGGCCGGGATCACCGCCAAAACCAATGTCGAGAAGCTGGAGAATAACCTATCGCTTTTCAAACGCATAAATCGCGCGCCCGATCTTCTGGATCGCGATTGGCAGGTTTGGAATGATCTGCGCAGCCTGTTCGTCTCGAACAGAGCCAGCAAGACGCCCGAGGGTTATGACGAGCTCGCAACCGCCATTATGGCGGCGGCGGATCTGCTGCTTTCCCATCCCGGCCCGCTCACCGATGCCAGGCTGCACCTGTCCTGCCTGATCGCCTGCGCACAAGAGGTGATGGCGGCCTATGAGGCACGGAAAAAGGCGCTCGGCCTGATCGACTTCGCCGATATGATCACCGGGGCCGAGCACCTGCTGCGCACCGATCCCGCCGTTCGGCAGGCGGTGCTGGATGAGATCGACTGCGTCATCATCGACGAATTCCAGGATACCAACCCGGTGCAATTCGCGCTTCTGTGGCAGCTTGGCCAGCATGCGCCGCGCACTTTGCTGGTGGGGGATGTCAAACAGTCGATCATGGGCTTTCAGGGCGCCGATCCGCGCCTGTCGACAGCGCTTGCAGCGGCAAACCCCGATGCGACCCAGCCTTTGGACCGCAACTGGCGTTCAACGCCTTCGGTGATGCAATTCGTCAATGCGATGGGGGCGGGCCTCTTTGGCGCGGGCTATAACCCATTGGCACCGACCCGTGATCCGGTTGCGGGTCCGGCGATCGAGGTGCTGAACGCCACGCAGGGACGGCGCTCGCAAAAATATTCGCAGCCGCCAGAACATATCGCCGAGCGTATCGCCCGTATCCTGACTGAGGTCGAGACCGTCACTGACCGTCACAGCAAGACCGCCCGCCCGGTGCGGCCCTCGGATATCGCGCTTTTGGTCTGCCGCCACGCCACCGCCGCCCGCTATGCCGAGGAGCTGCGCGCCCGTGGCGTTCCGGTGCGGATTGCCGAGGATGGCTGGGCACAAAGCCCGGTGATTGTTGCGGCCCGCGCGGCACTGGCCTTTGCCGCCAACCCGGCGGACATCCATTCCGGGCTGCTCTTGCGCACGCTTGGCCCGGACCCGTTGCCCTTGCAAGACGCACTATCCGCCCAGATCGACGGGCGGCTGGCAGATGATCCGGTGCTGATGCGGCTGGCCGGGCTCTCCGACCTTTTGGCACGCCTGCCGGTGGGGGCCGGGCTTGATCTGGTGCTGGACGCCGCCGGCCTGCGCCTTTGGGCCGAGCGTCAGCCTGACGCCGCCCAGTCCCGCGCCGATCTTTTGCGACTTGAGGCCGAGGCGGGTGAATTCGAGGCCGCGCATCGCGACCTCAAATCCGCCTCGGGGTTCCATGGAGAGACGGCAAAAGTCTTCCTTGGCTGGCTCAACGCGCGCGCGGGCGAGCGTGATTTCGACCGCCGCCCCAATCCTGCAGCCAATAGCGCCGAGGCCGTGGAAATCGTCACCTGGCACGCCTCAAAGGGGCGCGAATGGCCGATCACTGTGGTCGCCGAGTTCGACTATGGCATCGAAGAACGTGCGGGTTCCACCGCCACTCGGTTCGACGCGCTGGACCGGATCGACGATATGACCGTGGTTCTTGGATCTGCTGCCCTGATCCACACCCCCGGCTTTGCCGCCCCCGAGGCCACCCGCCGTTTCATCGAGGACCGCCGGGCGGATTTCGAGGCCAATGCAAGGAACCTTCTCTATGTCGCCCTGACCCGCGCCCGCGACAGGCTGGTGCTGGAATGGCCGGGGTTCCTCAAGGACCGCGAAGAGGATGCGCCAGAGGCTGCGAACCTGTTCCACATCCTGTCGGACAGTTGCGCGCCGGAGATCGGAACGGGCAGCCTGCGGATCAATGGCGTCGATTGCCCTGCGGTCATCACGCAACTGCCGGAACAGGCGGGATTTACCGAATATGCAGGCGGTGCAGAGGCCCCGGCGCTGCGCTTTGGCGCCGCTGCACCTTTGCCCATGACACCCTTGACGCCTTGGCGTCTGCAACCTTCGCAAACCCGCAGCGCGGGAGTGCCGCCCGTGTCTCGCCGTGTCGATATTGGAGCACCCTGGCCACAGACACTGAACGATGCCACGCGAGGCACCGCTTTGCATCTGGCGCTGCGCACATACCTGACCCGGCCCGATCTGGCGCAGGCTTTGGCACCCGCAACCGAGTTTGATGACGCCACACTCGCGCTGGTGGCCGAGCGTGCCAGGGCGCTCAAAACCTGGCTTTCCGATCAGGGTTATACCGAGCTGCAAGCCGAGATCTCGGTGCTTGGCCAGACCGCCGAGGGCGCAGAGATCCCCGGCACCATCGACCTTTTGGCCATTGGCCCGCAGGGTTGCCTGCTGATCGACCACAAATCCGGCGGTGATGGAGAAGGTTTCGGCCCCTATTGGCCGCAACTCTCCAGCTATGCCGGTCTGCTGGCCGGCCTATATCCGCAGCATCCGCTGCAGGGCGTGGCCGTGTTCTGGATCGACCATGGAAGGCTGGAACTGGCCGAGCTGGAAGCAACGGTGACGCAAAATGAGCCCGTCTGAAAGCTGGGGGATCATAGAACACGAAAACCTTGGCCATCCGCGTAGCCGCCGCGACCTTGGGCTGGCGGCGGTCGTGCGTTTTGCCAATGATTACGCGGTGCCTGGTCTTGCCGGGCTGTCGTTCCTGCGCAGTATCGTGTGGTCTTTGATCGGAATCGAGTTCGCAGCCGTCCAACGCGCGGCAGGAAATCAGGTCAATCCATCAGCCATGGCCGAAGGGCTCGAGGCCCTGGCCTGTTGGAACAGCATCCGGAATGGTGTGGACGACGACAAGGCCTACCGCATTCGTGGTGCACGTAAGCTCCAAAGGATCAAAAATGCCAAAGAACTTAGACTGACAGATCTCGCCCGCGGGCAAGGCTATGTCAGTCAGCCCATCCGAATGGGTATGGGTGCCTGCCTTCCCCGGCTTGGCCTGGTCGAAGCCAGGAGCACCCGATTCAACAGTTTTGAGTTGAACGACAGGGGGAGACATTTTCTGCTTTTGGCGCTTGGGCGCGCCGACACAAGCAAAGCAATTCCGAAGCTGTGGTCATGGTTGGGCGGTGCGTCTTGGAAAGAGAAGCATGGGGAGAAAGAGCTGAAACTCATTTCCCCGATGCAGCCCCTGCCCGTGGAGCTACGGCAGTATTTCTCTGGCTTGATGGCGAGTGTTGGCGCCGAAGAAGATCGCGCAATGCGAAGCGCGCTATGGCAGGCCTGCCGCGAACTCCTCAAGGATGCCACGCTTGATGAGGATGCTATGGCTGCGGCGATCAGCACGCAGGTTGCAGAGAGCGACCCCGCAAAAGCAGAGCGGCTTGACTGGGCTCAGGACTTTTTCGCGACCTATGCTGCCGCCTTTGCCGTCCTTGACCGGGTGCAGGCACAGCTCTCGGATACGAACGGCGGACGAGCAGGGGTTACCAATTTGTTAGAGAGCCAAACCCTGCAAGATCGGCTGAATTCACTTCGATCCATGGCACGCCAGTTCAAAGCCCGGCGAGGCCCCCAGTCTCCACCATCGGAGCTGGCACCCTTTATCATGGAAATTTGCTCACATGACGATGACGCCGCTTTATTGCGTGATCTGGTCAGGCGAGATGATATTGTCCTGCGGCTGGAGGATAGCACAGTCAGCCTGCATCCAGACCATAAGGCTGACAGCAGCCCCGCGGGCGATGGCGCGCCTGACGACGAACCGGATGAGCCGCCCATGCGCCTCTATCGCCTGCACAACCTGTGCCGGCTTGCGCGGGAAGCGATGCAAGACGCATGACAGCTCTGCTTGATCTATTCGCTCCGCCGCCCGGTTATACAGGCCATTTCGGCTGGATCTGCGGTTTCACCGCCGATGGTCGCGTCATGCGCGAAATCGCCGATCGGTTCACCATCGGCGCCGGCAGTTTTGCCACAACCTTTCAGCGGCCCGCGCTTTTGCTGATGACCGATCACGCATCGCCGCAGATCACCGCCGACCGGGCGCCGGGCATGTATCACGTGACACTGGCACCAAGTTGGCGCCAGCGGTTCCGCGGTCGCGGTATTTTCCACGCCAAGGTGGCGCTACTGCATTTCTCTGGCACGACATCGAAGGACCCCGCCGCACGGCGCGACATCTTTCGTCTGGTCGTCTCGACCGGCAACTGGACCAGAGAAACCCTGGAGCGAAACATCGACCTGTTCTGGTCTGTTGAGTTTCCGCATTCGGATCCGGCGGCCGAGAGCCAGAACCTTGCGGATATCATGGTGGCCCGGGACATGTTCACCGGCCTGCAGCCCCATCTGTCGCTTTACCCTTGGGCTGCGGCAAGTGGTGGCGAAGCCATGCAGGTTCCTTACGCAGACACATTGCGCCTGCTGAACGCGCTCAAGGCTCCTCCGGGTGTGACACCACGCTTCTTTCATTCGCTCGATCAGCCGTTGCGCAAGCCGCTTCTTGAACGGTTCGGCGGGTCACAGTCCGAACCCCTCACCATTCTTGGTTCGGGATTTTTTGCCGGCGGCGATCCGGCACCAGTCAGATCGTCACAGCCACAAGGCGCAGAGGCCTTTCTGCGCGAACTGGTCAGTGACCTGAGCGGCCAGGACGAAGCTAAACCCGTCTTTACCGTGTTGAACCCCGATGCCTGTCAGGGCCTCGCTACCGCTGCCGCTGCCCTGAAAGCCCGCCGGTGGCGTTTCTTTCGCCCAAGGTTTCCGGACGGCAATGACGGGTCACAGGGCAAGCTCCACGCCAAATTCATCTATCGGGGAAAGAAAGACAGGCTCAAGGGGCAGCTCTATATCGGTTCGGGCAATCTCACCCCCGCAGGCATGGGGGCTTCCACCGGCACCGGGCTTTGGAACTTTGAGGCCGGTGTGGTGATACCCGTAGACAAGCAGGGCACGCCCGATCTGCATCTCCCATACAGTCCCAACGAAGATATAGACCTTAATACAGAGCTCAAAGCGGGTGGGCCTTTCGAAATGGCCAATGAATTCAGCGGCGATTGCCCGCTCACCCACTTCAGGCTCATTGAAGACAGCGCCGGGCTTTGGCTGGAACCACGCCCTGTGCCCTCTGATTTCCGTGGTATCAGCCTCAGCCATTCGGGAGGCAACTGGCAGCCCCTGTCTGAACGGATTGCGCTTGATCCAGAGAGGCTGCCGCCAGCCTTGGTCCGGCTGCGTTGGTCGTCAGGCGGTGACGACACGGCGAATGTCGCGGTTCCGGTTCTGAATGAACGCGGCTTGCAGGTGGTGCCCGAAGCTCAGCATCGGCGGCTTGAGGATGTGTGGGATGCCCTGATGCAGATGGCGGCCACCGGCCGCGAGCCTGAACCCGAGCCCCCTGAAGACGACGAAGACGATGAGGGCAGGCGCAACGGCAGCAGAGGGCAGAGCGCAACCGCAAGGCCAGCCACATACGCGACACGGCGCCTCATGGCTGTGATTACCGCATTGGGTGAGGTCCAGGCCGAAATGCCAGCAGGTCAAACAAGGCTATGGGCCAACCGCCTGATCGAACATGGGCGATCCCTTGCGCGCACCGAAGGCGACGTTCTGCGCACCCTGAAGGATATGCAACTCAACCCGTTCCGGCACCTGGGACGCGCCGAGTTCATGCCTCTGGGTCTGAACAACGAAGAAGTCCGCATTCTACATGACGCCCATGCCGAGGCGGCGCGGCTCTGGGGTGTCAGGGGATTTGCGGGTTTCGACGGGGTACTGTCATGACAATCTGGCCCAGCGATGACAATCGGACCGGCGTTTATCGGCAGATCAACGAGCTACTGAAAGGGTTCAGCCGCCCGCTGCCGTCTGGGTCCGGGAGTGGCACCGATCAAGCCTGGCTGGACGCAGGTCAGCGCGCCACACTGGCCGCCCTGCAGAATCGCCTGTGCGAAAGGGACCTTCCCGGGGCCATCATTGCCGATGAGGTTGGCATGGGCAAAACCCGGATTGCCGTCGCATTGGCCTGTGCCGTCGTCCGCGCCAGCGGGCGCGTTGTCGTGGCTGTGCCCCCGGGGCTGCTTCACCAGTGGCGGGAAGAGTTTCACAAGACGTTCCGCGCGGCCAAGGAAGACCCGCCCGAGATCCCCGAAATACGTTCGTTGCGGGATCTGTATTCTGATGACAGCCGATCCCTGAGGAGCGCCCCGGTTCTGCTGCTTCCCCACGGCCTATTGAATTTTCAGATGAAGAATGGCTGGGGCAGTCAGCGGCTGCGAACACTATATCAGGACCACATTGCCGGGCGCGAACGGTTCTCGCGCATGATCCCCGCCGACGAGAAGCAGATCATCGGCGATCATGTTGGCAGATTGGCAAACGATCATGCACTGCAACCTGAAGAGCTGCAATCCGGGGGCACCGGACGCGAGGCATTCATCAGCTTCACGCTGTCGTTGCTTGGTGGCTTTGATCTGGTGATCATCGACGAGGCGCATAAAAGCAAAGACGATGCCTCTGCCGAGCGTGAGAACGCCCACCGCAGCACGCTTGCGCAATTGCTTCTGCGTCTGGTTCGGCAAGACCGCGTGAAGAATGTCCCGCCCCGCCGCCTTTGCCTGACCGCGACCCCGTTTGAGCTTGGCCCGGATAACTGGCGGCAGATCCTTCTGCGCGCAGGGGTTGATGACGAGATAGCACAGTCCTGTGGCAAGGCATCAGAGAAGTTCCTTGCGGCGGCGAAAGCTGTCCAGCTTCTGCCCGGCCCGGCAACCGCAGAGGCTTTCAGGATTGCCGCGACGGAGTTCCACGAGCAGCTTTCTCCCTGGATGCTACGCCGCCGCAAGGCTGTCCCCGGCAATGACAGCGTCCTTGAACGCTATATCAGCAAGCATGGACCGGATTACCGTGACCGCAGTCAAAGGATCACCGCCGAGGTGACCAGTAAAGACTGGTCGGTCGCCGTGATGGCTGTCGAAGCCCTGTCGCTCATGCCGGCAACCGGGCTCGCGGCGCAAAAGCGTCTGCGGCTGGCGCTCGCGCGTGGATTTTCGCTCGCATCCGCGTTTGATGCGGTGGAGAAGCCGGAGAAAGGCGATTGGCGGGACAGCGACGAACACACACTGTCTGCCCCCGGCCGTGGCCCGGTCACCAACCGGCAAGAGGATCGGCGGCGCGAACGGGCCGGGTTTTGGCTGGAGCGACTGAAACCTGCCGCCGCCGATCCCTATGCGCACCCAACGCTGCTTGCGGCCGTCAGGGCGATTGAAAAGATCGCGATACGATCAGAGGCCCCGGAAAAGGTTCTGGTTTTCGGCATTTTCACCCAGGCGATGCGGCGCCTGACCGATCTGTTGAACGCCCGAGAGATGATCCGGCGCCTGATGATCTTTTCGCAAAACCCGGATGCCCCGTTCAAAACCTGGCACTGGCCCGGAGAAACCATCCCCGTGGATGCCCAGTTCCGCGAGGCGCTCGCGGCCGCCCTTCAAATGGCCGATATGCGTAGCCTTGTGGGCAATGCCGATATCGACACGCTGTCGGGCCTGATGCAGCGACAATACGACAAATACCGCTCGCAGCGTTCCAGAGCCCTCGACGATGTGAGGATTTATGTCACCGAAACACTTGGACCACAGATCGGCCTGGCCGTGCAGACGGAAAAGCTTGTCCTGCCGCTGACACAGGCGCTGATCGAAATCATGGATGATCAAGAACTCCGGCACGGGCGCTCGACCGTTGCCGAGGCCTGGGACGCATTTCGAAAAGAAAACCTGCCCAATAACGAGGAGGATGAAGACGGAGCCTCGGATCCGGACCAGAATCTGACATCACGCATCAAGCTGGCTCTGACTGATTTTGATGGTCGTAACGGCTTTTTTGCCCGTCGGCTGGCCGGCGGTATGGGGCCCGCAGCAAAGCAACACCTGCAAACGGCGTTTAACCGGCGCGCAAGCTGGCCCATGGTTCTTGTCGCGCAATCCAGTGTTGGCCGTGAGGGCCTGAACCTTCACACATCCTGCCGTACCGTGGTGCTGTTCCAGCCGGAATGGAACCCCGGCGTGGTCGAGCAGCAGATCGGGCGGGTCGACCGGATCGGCTCGCTCTGGGAAGAGATGGTCTCGCAGCACCGGGGCAACACTGAACCGCCGAAGATCCGGATCTTGCCCGTCGAACTCCCCGGCTCTTACGACGAACATAACTGGAAGGTTCTGAATGACAGATGGGACAGCTATCGCGCCCAGATGAACGGCGAGGTGTTTGGCTCAGCGAAATCTATGGATCAAGCGTCATGCGAGGTGACAGAGGTCGTTCGCAACGCAACTCCCGACTTCTCTCCGCTGCCCGGTGCTCCGGAAACATGACCTCGACACGGGTTCTCCGCTAAGGCCCGTTAGGCATTCAGCAACCAATACCGGGTATGTCGGCGCTCGCCTGTTCGCGTAAGGGCACCCATCTCCACAAGGTCCTGCAGGTCTCGGGTCGCTGTCGCCCGTGACGTGCCAGTAATAGAGATATAGTTCTCGGCACTGAGCCCACCTCGGAAACCTTCCAGCCCTTCACGGAACACGCGCTCGACCACTTTCGCCTGCCGCTCGTTCAACCTGCCCCGCAGCCGGTCATAGAACCTTGCCTTGGAAATGAAGAACGCGACACGCTCCAGTGTGGCTTGCTGCGCCTTGAGGACTGTCTCGCCAAACCAGAGAAGCCACGGCGTCACGTCCAAAGTCTTCTGATGGGTTTCAAGCTGCTCGTAATAGGCCCTTCGATCGCGTTCGATCGTATAGGCGAGCGCGATCAGGCTGGGCTGACCGATGTTCTGAGCCAGCGACTTCTCCGCCAGAGCGCGGCCAAGACGACCGTTGCCATCCTCAAAGGGGTGAATGCTTTCGAACCACAGATGCCCAAGTGCAGCCCGGCTCAGCGCCGCGACAGGTGCCGCTCCTTCCGGAGCGGATGCGTTGAACCAGGCAACGAAGCTGTCCATCTCGGCAGGCACATGAGCGGATGGCGGTGCCTCAAAATGCACGCGCTGCCGGTCGATACGGCCGGACACGATCTGCATCGCGTCGCTGTGTTTGCGATAGGCACCGACGATTTCAAGGTGTCGGTCATGGGACAAGAGCATCCCATGCCAGCGGCAAAGCGTGTCGTGATCCAACTGTTCGGCATAGCGCGAGTAGACATCGACCATCATCTCGGCGATGCCCTCTTCACGTGCATTCACAAGCGTGCCATCGATCGCCAGCCCGAACTGGCGCCGCAGCGAGGATTGGACGCTTGAACGGTCCAAGACCTCGCCCTCGATCGCGCTTGTCCGCATAGCCTCTTCGCTCAGAAGCTCGATCCGCAGGCGATCCCGATCATCGCCCGTGACATGGCGAACAGCGCCGACGATCTCGCCAGACGAGATCAGGAACTTCTCCTCAAGAGGCTTGACTGCCTCGTCGTCATATCGAAAACGCGGCCAGTCTTCCTGGGTCCAGTTCCAGCGCATGAGTTATAGAGCCTCCATCTATCGCTCATATTATAGGGTCTTTTCGAGTTATAGAAGTCCCATCTATACCTCATCTTACATCGCGCGCGCTGAGCGGGCTTATCAGTTTTGCCCTTTGCGAACCCTGAACCGGCTCGTGTTACAAATCCTCCACTCAATCTCGATGTTCTCAGAGGTTTTGCCACCCGTATTCGCGGAGCACGGCCCCCCGAACCGATCACCCATACTAACGCGTGAACGAAGGGTCATTCGTCTTCGCCCGAAGTCGGCAGATCCAGCGCGATGTCAGCCGCTGGCTTCAGCAGTCCCGCATCTTCCAGCGCCTCGAGGTCCGGGAGGTCTCGCAGGGTTTCCAGCCCGAACTGCACCAAGAACCCCGGCGTTGTGACATAGGTGTAGGGCGCACCGGGTTCGGGGCTACGCGGACCTCGGGCGATCAGCGCCTGGCCGGGCAGCCGTGCAATCAAATCTCGGCTGACCTCGCGGCCGGTCAGGCGCGAGATCGCACGACGGGTCACCGGCTGCATATAGGCGATGATGGTCAGGACAAGCGCTTCATTCTGGGTGAGATCGCGAACAGCTTCACCCTCGCCGAGCGCGGCCCGGATCGCCGCCGAATGTTGCGGCCTCGTGCGGAACTGCCAGCCGCCTGCGATGCGGGCAATCTCATAGGGTCGCCCCACGAGTTCGGCAGCAATGTCCTCGATCAGCAGGTCCAGCGCGCAATCCCGACCGACCACTCGGGCGAGCACCTCCCGCCCCACCGGCTCGGAGGCCGTGAATAGCACAGCCTCAACCCGCGCCATCCATTCCCGCCAGCGCAACGCCTGCGGCAGCTCGGCGAGTTCGGTGTCCATTGGCTCGGCGGTTTTCGGGGCCATGGTCACAACCCGTAAAGCCGAAACGTCGGTCGCCCGGTCAGTTCACGCACCAACCCCAGCGAGGTCAGCCGATCAAAGAGCCGCCGCGCCGCACGATCACTGGCCTCGGCCCCCGCCTGAGCCGCCAGCGCATCCTCCGTCAGGAGCCCGGTGGTGATGGATGCTGTATCCTTTCCCGGCCGCCGCAAATGCGCGGCGCGCAATGCATCGGCACGGCGGGTCAGCTCGATGTGCAGATCGAAGGCGGCAACCGCCCCCCTGCCCCAGGCACTCGCGCAGGCCGCAAGCCACGCCTCCCCTTCCAGCCGGAGGGCTGCCCGCGGCAAATGAGCGGCGAGCAGCGGCACCGGCCGGTCCCAGCCGAGTGCCCGAGCCAAAAGCGCATCCGCCAGCCAGAGCGCCAAGCCGCGATGGGCCGGGCCTAGAGCGAGAATCTCGCGCCCGGTTTCAGCGGCAAAGCGCAGCGGGGGCTTGCGGCCGACAAATCGAGCACCGAGGTCGCGCAAAATCTCCGCGCTCGGCTCGGGTGGCAGGTCAAAGAAGCCGGGCAAGCGCGCGGGCCACTCCGCGGATCTCAACGCCCGCGCCTCGCCCAAGGCGCGCCAGCCGATCAGCATCCGCCCGGCGGGTCCGGGATCATCACCGGGTTTGCGCAGTGCGAAGGCGTCCCGCAGCTGCGCCTCACCTTCCCGGCGCCCTTCCAGTTGGGAAACTGCCGCCGCGCTCGAGAGCGCCAGCCGTTTGCGCCAGAGGATGCCAACCGGGTCCTCGGACCGGGCAATCGGGTCCAGCACAGCAAGGGCGGCCCCGGCGGAAAACATCGCTGTTTCAAGATCATCGCGGCCAGCGCCCTGCCGGATCCATCGCGGCAGGGCCGGAGGGTTTGAGGGAGGCAGGGGAGATTTTGTGGCAGCTTTCATGGCGGGACGCTACCAAATATCGGCGCTTTATGCCATTTTGTCTTTCAATATCCGCCGCGCCTGTCATTCCCATATAATATCCAATAAGGTTGCATTATCGGATGTTTTCCTTTTTCTTAGGAGAAACACATGCAAAAACAGATACTTAGTGTCGGATGGCCCGAGTTCGTGAGATTCAAGCACAGTGCGGAAGGTTGGGCAGTGTCGCAAAGTTTCTGGTTTCTTCGACGACCTTTGATATGCCATTGTTTTCGGGCAGTTGGGGAGAGGCTCGGGGCGTGATCGAGTTCAAGGGCGTGCATTATCCGAAGTCGGTGATCCTTT
>NZ_JACDXX010000028.1 GCF_020539525.1 Pseudogemmobacter faecipullorum
ACCGCCGAAGCCGCGTCGAGACGAAGATGCATTGCGTGAAGCTGCTGGGCCAGCGGCTCATGGCTCGGGACTTCGACCGTCAGGTCGCCGAGCTCCAGGTCCGCATCGCCGTCCTGAACGGCTACACAGCGCTCGGCATACCTGTCACGGAAGCCGTGGGATAAGTCTGTCCGGGGAAAGGGGAACCTCGGCAAACACGCGATTTGCGCAACAGAGCCATGCCAAGGTCTTCTTCCAGCGCCTTCACGCGGGCGCTGACGCTGGATTGCGCCACGCCGAGCGCATTGGCGGCGTGGCGGAAGTTCAGATATTCGGCGACGGCGAGAGTGTGAACTAAGGTCATCATCGGCACTCGCCCCGAGAGGAGATGATGGCTCAACGGATTTAATCCGTCATTCCTCGTAAGTCTACGCATACCAATTCGCCATGACTCAATCACAATGAAGTTGCGAAAGGTCTGAGTAGTATTGGCAGACATATTAAATAGAGGATCGCGCCGACAATCCAAACCCAACCGTTCCATGCTCCTATGGTGGCAGAATAGAGTGCCGTGAAGCCAAGCGGTCCCGCGATAGAGCTTAGATTGGTGAGGCTTGTAAGCGTTCCCTGTAAAGCTCCTTGCTTGTTACTTCTGACATTGTTTGAAAGCATTGCCTGCAAGGCCGGCATGCCAACACCTCCGGCGGCAAGCAGCAACAAAATCGGGAACACCATCCATCCCTGCGTGGCAAAAGCCAGAAGAATGAAGCCAGTCGCATCCGCAGCCATGCCAAAGAGTAGCGTGCGCCGCTCTCCAAGCCGGCTTGAAAGCGGACCGGTAACAAACGCTTGGAAGATCGCGTGTGTTGCTCCAAATGCCGCAAGCGACAAACCAACAGTCGTGGTGTCCCACTGAAAACGGTCCTCGCCATAGATGACCCATAGGGCCGCAGGCACTTGGCCGATCAGTTGAATAATGAAGAAGACTGCGAAAAGCGCAGCTAGCCCGCGCAATGCATCATCCAGCCGGAACAGAACGAATGGTTTGATGCGAACCGGCTTTCCGGTCCCGCCATGGCTGTGATGAGTCTCCTTGAGAAAAATGCAGGCAAGCAGGAACGCGAAGCCGTTGAGAAGGGCAGCGGCGATAAACGGAGCATGGGCAGAAATACCACCGAGCATGCCACCAAGTGCTGGCCCGGCAATCATGCCTGCTCCATAACAGGCCCCCATGTAGCCGAACCAGCGTGCGCGAGAACCTTCCCCCGTCGAATCGGCAATGGTTGAGGCAGCTACGGCTCCGGTTGCTCCCGTGACGCCAGAAACGAGTCGGCCGATATAGAGAACCCATAAGACCGGCGCTGATGCCATAATCGTGTAATCGACTGCGGCCCCCGCAAGAGAAGCCAGAAGCACCGGACGCCGGCCGTAAGCATCTGAAAATTTTCCAAGCACGGGCGCGAAGACGACCTGCATCAACGCATAGAGTGACAGCAAAGCACCATAGTGACCAGCGACCTGTTCCGCCGGCACAAGCTCGCGCAGAAGCGTCGGAAGGACCGGCATGATGAGGCCGAGTCCCATGGCGTCGAGACTGACGATCAGCAGTGCGATGATGGCAGAGCTGCGCACCTGAAACTCCAGCGCCGCTCAATGCGAGCGACTTTATCAATGATAAGAACATAGACATAGAAATTATCGTTGATAAATTGTCAAGCACTGGCAGAGGAACGTGAATGACCAAACTGGACAAAGGCACCGTGATCGCAGCGGCGCTGGAGCTGCTGAACGAGGTTGGCATGGACAACCTGACGACGCGAAAGCTCGCTGAACGCCTCAAGGTTCAGCAGCCTGCGCTTTACTGGCATTTCCAGAGCAAGCGCGCGCTGCTTGACGCACTTGCGGAGGCGATGTTGACGGAACGCCACACCCGCTCGCTACCCGAAGAGAACGAAGACTGGCGGCTATTCCTGAAAGAGAACGCCCAGAGTTTCAGAACGGCGTTGCTCTATTATCGCGACGGGGCGCGCATCCATGCCGGCACTCGACCGACAGAACCGAATTTTGGCACTGCCGAGACACAAATACGCTTTCTCTGCGCGGCGGGCTTTGGTCCGAAGCACGCTGTTTGGGCGCTCCGGGCGGTCAGTCACTATGTGGTCGGTTCCGTTCTCGAGCAGCAGGCATCTGATGCCGATGAGAGAGTTCCGGACAGGCCAGATGTGTCCGAGCAAGCACCGTCGTCCTTCCTGCACGATCTGTTTCACGAGTTGGAAACAGACGGCATGGATGCTGCGTTCAACTTCGGACTCGACAGCCTCATCGCTGGTTTCGAGCGGCTGCGTTCATCTACAACAGATTAGAGGCTTATGCCCCTTTGCCGCCCCAACTGCCACGACACCGATCCGCTTTGCACGATGCCGATGACCTCACGGCCGAGCTGGCGGTCGATGACCGGCCGCCACGGGACAAGGGAAATGAGCGGTATCTTGCCGGACAGGATACCGCCATTCACAAGGTTTCGATGATTATTGCGCCGCATCGGAGCGGGCTTGCTTCCAGTCGTCGGCTAGACGACTGGCGACTTCTCGGTGGCAGCATCACGGGATCGAAGGAGCGCCAGCCCCAACGACACCAGCACTGCCATTGCCGTGGCGTAACAAATCACGGGCCACGCTGTATCGCCGTTTAACAGCGTCACCGCCAATGTCCCGACGATACTGACTATCAGGCTTTGGATGCAGAAGTAGAACGCAACCGCTGATCCAGCGATGTCGTCGAACTCTGCCAAAGCGCCGTTCGCGGTAACGGACACCGTGAAGACAATACCGACCGCGACAACCCACATCGGTAGGATGAAGGTGAGGAATGACGGCGAGCCGTAAAGTTCGCCGATCCCCAACAGGACCGCTCCGCAAACAAGCAACGCCATCCCACGCGCCACGCATCCCGCGATGCCCCATCTGGCGACAAAGGACTTCGCGAAACGGGTTGTCACGATCATTACAAGCGCGACAGTGGCGAAGGCAAAGCTGAATCCGATCTCGGAATATTCCGCTTGGCCTATGAGCACACGGGGAGCCGTCGAGAAGAAGACGAAGTAGGTGCCCATACCGGCGCTAAAGCCGACAGTGTAAACCCAAAAAGCCGGACTCGCGAAGATCGGCAAGACAGATCGGCGCGTCTTGACTTGATCCAGAGGGCGGGTTTCGTGCCACCTGAAACCCGCATTTAGGAGTGCGAGCATCGCCAGTATAGCCAAAGTAATGAATATCGCCTGCCATCCCAAGAACTCGCCGATCAATACTCCGGCGATAGGGCCGAGCGCAGGCACGAACGCCAGCATCGAACTGAAAAGGCCGTAGATGACGACACCCTCAGGACGATTGGCATAAACGTCGCGAACCGTCGCGAACGTCGCCACCAGCATGGCCGACGCGCCCACTGCTTGAAGCAGACGGAAAGCGACAAAGGCTGGTGCAGTTGAAGACCAAGCTGCTCCCAGAGACGCAATGACGAAAGCCGTTGCGCCCGCAAGTAGAATTGGCCGTCGCCCGATGCGGTCTGAGAGCGGACCAAAAATCACCTGGCCCACGCCGAGCATCACCATATAGAGGCTCAACGTGAGTTGGATCATGGCGGGCGTCGTGTTCAGGATGCCGGGCATCGCTGGAACGACGGGGAGATAAATATCCATCGCCAGTGAAGCGAGGATGTCGAAGGGAGCCATCAGCAGCAGTGCTGCCGACAGCGTATAGGCCCACGCGGGGCGTGTGGTGGTCATGACGAATCAACCGCTCGATTAAGGAATACCGGGCGACGTCTGCTCGTCAGCAATCAGATTGGGGATTGATCTTACAGAACGCCGCAACAACAGTGCTTGTTGTTGCGGCTTACTTGTCGGCCGACTTGGCGTTTCCCATGCTGATAGCCCCACATTTGGCAATACGAATATCTATCTCCTATCCGAATAGCGCCGGTGTCGCAACGCCGTTTCAGGTGCTCTAAAGTCCCAACCCCCTTTGCCGCCCCAACCGCCACAACACCGATCCGCCCTGCACGACGCCCATGACCTCGCGGCCGAACTGGCGGTCGATGACCGGCCGCCAGCGGCTAGATTCAGTCGGTGCGGGCGATCTGCCCCATGTGGCTGGCAAGGCAGAGCAGATTTTTCAGCGTGGCGCTGCGGTTGGACGGCGACCAGATGGCCGAGAACGTAATCGGTTCCGGCTCGTCGGCGAACGGCAGGAAGACGACGCCGGACGTTGGCAGCAGCGCCGTGGCTGCCCCGACGATGGTGATGCCGAACCCCTGTCCGACCATGGACAATAGGGTGCCGCGCCCCACGTCGAAACGCAGAATCGACGGCGCGGGCCAGCGCCCGGCGAGGCGCAAAACGATATGGTCATGCGCTTGCGGGCCGGTGCCGCCATGCCGGACTAGGAACGTCTCGCCGACCAGATCGGCCCATGTGACGCTTGCCTGCCCGGCGAGACGGTGCCGCTCCGACAGAACGGCGACCCGCGGTTCCGTCCAGATGCGGCGGGAATTGCAGTCGGGCAGTTCGGGCGTGCCGGCCACAAAAACTATGTCGAGCATGTCGGCGCGAAGCTGCATGACGGTATCGCGGGCCGTGCCCTCGGCGATTTCGACCTCGATGCCGGGGTGGTCTTCGCGGTATTGGTCGATCAAGTTTGCGAGGAAGCTGTGTGGAATCAGGGCATGGATACCGATGCGAAGCCGACCGCTTTCGCCGGCTGCCGCCATGCCGGCGGTCTTCACGGCATGGTCAAGTTGGTCGATGCCGGCCGCGATCCGCTCGACAAAATGGCGTCCGGCTTCTGTCAGGCGAACGCCGCGCGCATGGCGCTCGAACACGAGGATGCCAAGATCGTCCTCCAGCGCCTTCACGCGGGCGCTGACGCTGGATTGCGCCACACCGAGCGCATTGGCGGCGTGTCGAAAGTTGAGATATTCGGCGACGGCAATCGTCTGGATCAGCGACAAGAGAGGTATGCGCGACCCGAGCAGCGTTTCACTTGATCGGAAGGCATCGTTCGCATGTCTTTTCGAACGCCGCATCCTATGCTCCCGCTAGGCGGCCTTTTTTGTGGCTCCGCGTTTTTCGACCGGGATTCCGCGCAGATCGCGCAACCAGAGCTGACCGCATGCCGCCGAAATATCCCGCCCCTGTGTATCCCGCACCACCACCGGCACACCGGCGCGATCCAGCACTTCACGGAAAAGTCCGAGGCTGCGGTCGCCGGTTCGATCAAGCGCGATGCCATCGACAGGATTCCAGCGCATAAGGTTCACACGCGCCCTTCGCTTGTTCATGAGACCGGCAAGCCGTTTCGCATCAGCAAGCGTGTCGTTGATGCCGGGGAGGACCAGATAGACAAAGGTGACGATCCGGTTGTGCCGTTCCGCCCATGACGAAGCGCGCGCGATGACTTCATTGATGTCGTGCTTACGCGATCCGGGGATGAGACGGTCGCGAACTTCCTGCGTCGTCGCATGCAGCGATATAGTCAGATTGATCGCCAGATGCTCTTCTCGCAATTGCGCTAGAGCCTTCGGTATGCCGATGGTCGAAAGCGTGATTCCCGTGGTGGGAAAATTCATCCCTCGCCGGTCGCGCAGGATACGAATCGCCTTCATCACCTGCTCGTAGTTGTTCAAAGGCTCGCCGATGCCCATGAACACGATCCGGTTGACCTTCGGCCCGAGTTGAACGACCTGTTCGACAATCTCGCCCGCCGAAAGGTTGCGCTTGAGGCCGGCTTGGCCGGAAGCGCAGAACTGGCAGGCGAAGGCACATCCAACCTGTGACGAAATACAGGCGGTGTGTCCGTCGTGACGACGGATCAGAACGCTTTCAACGGCATAACCGTCATGAAGGCCGAAAAGCACCTTCTGCGACCGACCGCCGCGCTCATGCGTGATTTTGCGAAGGCTCCGCAACTGGACGCCCCGAGCCTCTGACCAGTTCCGCAAGGCGCGCGGCAGGTCCATGTGTGGGCAGAACAGGTCGCGATAGGCGATTTGCGGCCCGCTGCTCGCGTTCAACGCATCGAACTCGTCGGCCATGAGGTTCAGCGCCAAGGTTGGCGCAGGCAGTGCTTTTTGTCGTTCGGCCCCCAACGGGCTGGGTTCTTGTATAGGCATGATAGTCGTTCCGGGTTTCCGTGCCCGGCGATACCGTGGCGCATGCCTTATAGATAACCGACACGACGGTTATAAACAACCCTCCAGATGGTGTTACCCGAACACATGGTCGGGATAGAGGACGGACAGAAGCATGTGGGTGCGCTTGGTCATGAAAGCCGCTAGCTCGCCTTCCGGCTCAACGAGCCACTGCATGCAAGACCCCTGAATGACCGTCTGAATCAAGCCGGCGGTATGCTCGGGTTGGCGCGGCCCGGCGGGCAGTCGTGCCTCGATAGCTTTCAGGACCAGTCTGTTCCGCTCCGCCGCAAGGGCGCGAAGCGACGGCTCCTGAACGTCTCCCCACAATAGAAGAAGGTAGCCTTCCGTTCCGGCACCGTCACCCATACCGGCGATGAGGTCCTTGAGCATCGCCCACAGCGGATCGAGGCCCTTTTCGGGACTCGCACCCGCGAAATAGTCGCGCACCTCCTGCGTGTTGCGCTCCATGACCTTTAGATGCAGCGTCGCCTTGTCTTTCAACCGCTGGATCAGTGCAGCCCGCGAGATGCCGACCGCTTCCGCAACATCGGAGAGGGTGAAGGCCGATGGACCTTTCTGAAGAAGGATGCCTAGCGCGGTATCTAGAATGAACTCATCGCTATGTAGTTTCGGTCTCGGCATATCTTCTTTTCTACTGCTCGCTTGAATGATGGCCCCTACAATAGCCGGCATCCAGCGTGAGATACACGGGGCATGATAGATACCGGATAAAACACGCGTATGTGCTAAAGGCCAAGGTCATGCCTTCGCCCCAACTGCCACGACACCGATCCGCCCTGCACGACGCCAGTGATCTCGCGGCCGAGCTGGCGGTCGATCACCGGCCGCCACGGGACAAGCGTGAACTCATGGCTCTTTTCCACCACGGCGAACTTGCCGCTCGATAGCTGAACGGTCCCGGTGAACTTGCCGCTGACGTTCTCGCCGTCCGTGGCGGCACGGAACGGCAACCCCTTGCCCTCGGCCATCTCCGCGCCAATGCGGGCAACCTCCCGCTCGCGCAAGGTGGCGAGAAGGCTGCGCCGGTAGAAGATGCGGCCGTTCCGTGCTCGGGTGGCATCGCCCTGTTCGATGTGATGCTCGCGCCGCTGGTCCATCGCCTCACGCACCTGCTGGCCGAAGCCGGCCGGCGCAAGGTCGACCGTTTCGCCATGGACCAATCGCCGGTCCAGCCATGTCGTGCCGTCCGATCCGATCTGCTTGCCTAGATCGACCGGGGAAAGGATGCGAACGCTGGCCTGCCGGTCACGGCCGGCGTCATAGGCGGCGGCGCGGCTGACCAGATCATCGGGGATGCGCCATTGGTCGGCGTCGATCCTCTCGACGATCCCGGCGCGGCGCAATGCCTCCAGTCGCCGGACATGGGCATCGACATAGCCCTCATAATCGCCGCCCGGAACGCGGCCCTCGAACTTCGCCTGCTCCAGATGACGGCTCGGCCGGTAGATGCCGTTCTCGGCGATGGATGTGATGGTGCGGTCGGACGGCCGGGCTGCCGCTTCGGCCGGACCGATCTCTATGATACTGCCAATGCGGGCATCCTCCAGCCGCTCGGGCGCGATGCCGGCGATGTGGTGCGTCCGCCCGTCGATCCCGTCCACTACGATTGTCAGGTTCTCACCCAGCTCGTCGGACAGGTGCTTGTCCACGACGCGGCCAAAGATTGGCGTCTCGGGCACTCCGTCATGGATTTGGAAACTCATGGGGTCGCGCTGGCCGCCCTTTGGGCCGAGCGCCTTCTGCATGGTGCGGATAATGTCGCCGCGTTCGCCCAGCTCGCGCAGGGCCGGCTCCATGTCCTTGCTCAACTCCCAAACGCCGGGCGCGTGTTCGGTCGCCAGCCCCATCTTCTCCAGCTTGCCGAGACGGCGCAGGCGCAGCGTCCGCTCGAATTGCCGTTTCGGCTCTGCCGGTTCATGGCGCAGGTCGAGGAAACGCGCATCGGCTTCCTCGGCCATGGCGCGGTCGATCCGGGTGAAACGATCTTGGTCGATTTCGGCCGACAGCTTGCGGGTCTGCTCGATCTCGGTGACGGGGCCGAGTTCCAGACTGGCAAGCTCGCTGGCGCGTTCGCGCAGGCCGGCGGAAAGGTAGTCGCCGTTAATGACTAGATCCCCGCCCGTATCGTCGCGGCCGTTGACGATGATATGCACATGGGGATGGCCGGTGTTGTAGTGATTGACGGCAACCCAATCGAGTTTCGTGCCGAGGTCGGCTTCCACCTGTTTCATGAAATCGCGGGTGTAGGCCGTGAGGTCCGACAGCTCCGCGCCATCCTCGGGCGAGACGATGAACCTGAACTGGTGGCGGTCGTCCTTGCCGCGATCAAGGAAGGCGTCGCCATCGGCGCGGTCCTCGGTCGCCGAATAGAGCCGGCCGCGCTCGCCGTCGCGTGAGGTTCCGTCACGCTGGACATAGCGCAGATGCGCGCGGGCACGGCCGCCCTCCCATGCGGCCCTGACGCTGCGCTGCTTGACGATGACGCGGCGGCTGCCCGGCTGGCGATGATGCCAATGGCCGGAGATATTGCGGGCGCGCACGAAGCTCGCGCCCCGGCCGCGCTTCACGCCCTTGCCGCTGGCGACCACGGCACGGGACCGGCCCGGCGTTGACGGGCGGGCGGATGACGGCACGGAAGGATCGCGGGAGGCCGCTGCCTGATGCTGCCGGGCGATCTTCTTGACCTGCGTGAAAAAGCTCTTGGTCTTGCCAGCCTTCGGCGTGTC
The DNA here is from genome assembly GCF_020539525.1 of Pseudogemmobacter faecipullorum. Lineage (GTDB taxonomy): Bacteria > Pseudomonadota > Alphaproteobacteria > Rhodobacterales > Rhodobacteraceae > Pseudogemmobacter > Pseudogemmobacter faecipullorum. The sequence continues at coordinate 8,916 of NZ_JACDXX010000028.1, forward strand.
GGATCGGATGCGGCCGGGCTTCGGACGGAAGCGGTTTTCGTCGTCGGCGCTCATGGGCGCGACTCCAGCGAAAACCGCTGAAAACAGGCTGATCTGCGCCTATGGTGCCGCTCGAAACCCTGCAAAGCCAAGGCTTTGCGCAAAATCGCGGCACGCGGCCCCTTAAAACCATGGTGCCGGAACCGGCCACCTAACCAGTGTGCAGACAACAATAATTTCCAGAAGCGGCCCGATATGGTGCCGTCTTCTTTAATCTTGCCCTCCGCCCTTTCTGCCTTTTCTGCCCCTCCTGCCTTCATGGTCCTGCTCCATCCGCTGCACGATCCTGCACACCGCGAGGCGCTGCGGAGCGCGCCGCCGGCTCGTCCGGCAAAGCGAATTTGAGCCGCCATGTGCGCCATGCTTCGGCAACCGCCCCGGTGCCGGGAAACAGGTCGTCGAGCGTATCGTCGGGACGCGCGGCGACCATCTCGAAAGCCCAATGGCAGACCGCTTCGGGCTTTGCGCCAGTGAGGCCACGGCGAAGCGTGATGCTCTCCTGAATCCAGTCCCGCATCACCAGCCGTTTGCTGACGACAGGCTTTCGCGCCGCCTTCACGATGACCGGCTCCCACGCAAAGGCGACCGGGATATTGCGTTTGAACGCCGCAAATCCCTTCACCCATGCCATCCATCGCGCGCCCGTCCTCTCGACCAGCGGGGCAAGCGTTGCGATAGAGCGCGGCGTCGCGGCGGCGTGCAATATCCAGCCGTCATAGTTGCGATCCAGCCGCTCGATCAGGCGCACATGATCGACCTCGCCCGCGTAATCGGGATGGTCCCGATAGAGGTGCGCGCAGCCGATATAGGGCGGGTCGGCATAGGCGATCTACATCACCCAAACCGCAGCGTCTATGTCGGCAAGCAACCAGGCGGTGTCCAGAATCGGATCAGCCTTAGCAAAGGCGTTGCAATGAGCGTTCCCGCCTCAGTGCACACTTAGCGTGCTTTATTTTCCGTTTTCTGAGACGACCCCAGTCACCCGATGGGCAGGAACGCCGGCAAGCAGATCCTCGGGGAGATCGATGCGTTGCAGATATTCGAGCCGGTCGAGCAGCCGGTTGGCCGACGAAGAGTTCGAGCCAGGCTCGAACTGGCGCAGCCACACAAAACGGGTCACCCGATCATCAGCCGTCTCCTCGAGCAATGCCAGCAACTGTTCTCGGATCGACATAGGCAGCCGACTGGCGATCCTCGTCTCGATGCGTCGCTCGGCATCGACGAGAGCCGCGGCACAAAGCCGCTCGATCGTGGATGTCGCGGGAAGGACAGTGCGGGTGCGTCGGCACTCGGCTACGAAGCGACGGGCGATATCCTCGTTCGACACCGCCATCTCGGCTTCTCGGAACAACCATTCCTTCAGCTCGCTCGCACCACGTCCGGAGAAGGTGCGGAAGCCGTAGAGCCCCCGTAACTCGGCAAGATGCTCGTGCCGTGTTTCCTCGCGGGCAGCATAGTCTACGAGATCGTCGGCACCCAGGCCAAGCTGCGCTCCGATAAATTCGATGACCTCTGCAGGGATCAGTTCGCCTGGAGCCAGCACCCGGCCGGGATAGCGCAGGACACACAATTGCAGGGCGAAGCCGAACCTGTTGTGAGCGCGCCGACGCAGCCTGATATGCCCAAGGTCTTCATCACTCAGCGTATAGTGCTTGAGCAAATCCGTCTGTGAAGTCGGCAAGCGCAACAGCGCGTCTTTCTGCCGATCGGTTAGAGTGACGCGACGCGGCATACATGTTCCTTTTTCAAAATCTGATAGCGTTCAAGACGCTTTGTTTATGAAGCTGGTTGAGATACATTTCCAGAGGTCAATGCAATCGTGGCCGAAGCGCCGCCTCAAACCAACGTTTGTGATACATGCTGATCGGATATGCCCGCGTCTCCAAAGCCGATGGCTCGCAGTCTCTCGACCTGCAGCACGACGCCTTGCGCGCCGCAGGTGTCGAACGGGACAATATCTATGATGATCTTGCTTCCGGCGGTCGTGATGATCGCCCTGGTTTGACCGCTTGCCTCAAGTCATTGCGTGACGGCGATGTGCTGGTGGTCTGGAAGCTCGATCGCCTCGGACGATCGCTTGCCCATCTGGTCAACACGGTGAAGGAGCTGTCAGACCGCAAGATCGGCCTGCGGGTTCTGACTGAAAAGGGCGCTCAGATCGACACCACGACTGCGTCCGGTCGCATGGTGTTCGGAATCTTCGCCACCTTGGCTGAGTTCGAGCGGGATCTGATCCGAGAGCGCACCATGGCGGGTCTCGCCTCCGCGAGAGCGCGCGGTCGCAAGGGCGGACGAAAATTCGCGCTCACCAAAGCTCAGGTGCGTCTCGCGCAAGCCGCCATGGCCCAGCGCGATACTTCAGTTTCCGATCTCTGCAAGGAACTTGGCATCGAGCGCGTCACTCTCTACCGGTACGTCGGCCCCAAAGGCGAGCTCAGAGACCATGGAAAGCATGTTCTCGGACTTACGTAGCAACTCGTTTCTTTTCGCAGGTTGAGCCACCTCCGCGCCTCATCAGCAAACTGAAGGAACCTCCATTGAATCGGACTTATATTTTTTTGGGTGAATCGCATTCTGACTGGTTGCCTGTCAGAGGCGGAGAATCCGGTGATTTTGTTTTTCGACGTGGTGACGGGCATGCCTTCGCGAAAATCGCACCTGCTTCCCGTCGCGGTGAGCTCGCTGGAGAGCGTGACCGCCTCATTTGGCTCAAAGGTCGAGGTGTGGCTTGCCCCGAGGTAATCAACTGGCAGGAGGAACAGGAGGGCGCATGCCTAGTGATAACGGCAATTCCGGGAGTACCGGCGGCGGATCTGTCTGGAGCAGATTTGCTCAAAGCGTGGCCGTCAATGGGGCAGCAACTTGGGGCTGTTCACAGCCTATCGGTTGATCAATGTCCGTTTGAGCGCAGGCTGTCGCGAATGATCGGACGCGCCGTTGATGTGGTGTCCCGCAATGCCGTCAATCCCGACTTCTTACCTGACGAGGACAAGAGTACGCCGCAGCTCGATCTTTTGGCTCGTGTCGAACGAGAGCTACCGGTGCGGCTCGACCAAGAGCGCACCGATATGGTTGTTTGCCATGGTGATCCCTGCATGCCGAACTTCATGGTAGACCCTAGAACTCTTCAATGTACGGGTCTGATCGACCTTGGGCGGCTCGGAACAGCAGATCGCTATGCCGATTTGGCACTCATGATTGCTAACGCCGAAGAGAACTGGGCAGCGCCAGATGAAGCAGAGCGCGCCTTCGCTGTCCTATTCAATGTATTGGGGATCGAAGCCCCCGACCGCGAACGCCTTGCCTTCTATCTGCGATTGGACCCTCTTACTTGGGGTTGATGTTCATGCCGCCTGTTTTTCCTGCTCATTGGCACGTTTCCCAACCTGTTCTCATTGCGGACACCTTTTCCAGCCTCGTTTGGAAAGTTTTTTTGCCAGACGGGACTCCTGCAATCGTCAAAGGATTGAAACCTATAGAAGACATTGCTGATGAACTGCGCGGGGCCGACTATCTGGTATGGCGCAGTGGGAGGGGAGCAGTCCGGTTGCTCGGTCGTGAGAACAATCTGATGTTGCTCGAATATGCCGGGGAGCGAATGCTCTCTCACATCGTTGCCGAGCACGGCGACTACCAGGCGACCGAAATTGCAGCGGAACTGATGGCGAAGCTGTATGCCGCATCTGAGGAACCCCTGCCTTCTGCTCTTCTCCCGATCCGGGAGCGCTTTGCAGCTTTGTTTCAGCGGGCGCGCGATGATCAAAACGCAGGTTGTCAAACTGACTACGTCCACGCGGCGATTATAGCCGATCAAATGATGAGCAATGCCTCGGAACTGCGTGGGCTACATGGCGATCTGCATCATGAAAACATCATGTTCTCCAGTCGCGGCTGGCTGGTGATAGATCCCGTCGGTCTGGTCGGTGAAGTGGGCTTTGGCGCCGCCAATATGTTCTACGATCCGGCTGACAGAGACGACCTTTGTCTCGATCCCAGACGCATTGCACAGATGGCGGACGCATTCTCTCGTGCGCTGGACGTCGATCCGCGTCGCCTGCTCGACCAGGCGTACGCTTATGGGTGCCTTTCCGCAGCTTGGAACGCGGATGGAGAAGAGGAGCAACGCGATCTAGCTATCGCGGCCGCGATCAAGCAGGTGCGACAGACGTCATACTAGATATCAAGCGACTTCTCCTATCCCCTGGGAACACATCAATCTTACCGGAGAATATCGTTGGCCAAAGCCTTAGCGTAGGATTTCGCCCTCTCCCGCAAACGACCCCTATGGGGGGGCGCTGCGAGCGCTCCCCTTTTCGTTTGTGGGCCAGAAAAAAACCCAGGCATTTCTGCCTGGGCTTGAGTGTTCAACCGGAGGATCGTCTTTTTGTTCCGATTTCTGAGTGGTGGCTTTCGAGATCGGGGATTTATTCTTCGGTATCGTAATCGTCTGCGCTGTGCGAGGGATAAGCCATAGTCATGACGTGCCGCGCATCTTCAAAGTCGGGATTGGCAGGGATCTGATCGAGGTCATCTGCAAGAGCTGCTTCCGCCGCGAGGTCGGCATCCATCAGCTCTTCCTTGGTGTCTTTATCGCGGAAGCGGAAACCGCCCATGATTGCCTCCTGTCGGCGTGGTTGCGTCTAAATCAATTTAGAAGTTTACACCGAGCTTTCCGTCACGCAACTGTTTTTCGCTTGCATTGATGCTATGCAGAACGATTGCAGAGTGCATATGCTGCGCCATATCCAACTGCCTATGCTAAGGCTATATGCAAAAGCATATCGAAAACCATATGCAAAAATGATTGCGCATTACATATGCAAAACGATAGCGAAAAGCATATGCAAAATGATAGCTAAATGGACGGATTGAACAGATTTAGGGTCAGCCGTATATTGGAGAAGAGCCGTCCGACGAGCATCATGGGTGTGGTAGCCCCGCTCGGAGCGCGGTCGGTGCAACCTCGTCGCTGCCACGGCTCCTTTCACACCTCAATTCGATCTCTTTGCTTTACGCGCCCTATCGCTATTCCAGCGAACAGCATCAGTGCGAGAAGCGCATAGAGAGGCAGGTAGCCCAAAGCTGCGAATACGGTAGGCCGAAGGGGAAGCTGCGGCTCGTGCAGCAGGCCGGTGATCTCTGAGGGGATCGCGGATTTGATCGTCCCATCGCTGTCGATGACGGCTGACCATCCGGTTTGCGCGGCTCGGTAGAAGGGCTTGCCCATCTCGATTGCTCTGAGGCGGGTATATTGCAGAACCTGATAGGGACCAATGCTGTCGCGGAGCATGACTTCAGAGGTCGGATTGGCGAACCAGTCTGCCTGTTTGGCCTGCCGTGAGACTGGCCCAGACATAAGGCTTTCATAGCAGATCAGCACAGCATAGCGGCTGGCTCCCACGGACCAGATTTCCAAGCCGTCGCCTGCTTTCAGACCATCAGCCGTTCCGGTGAATGGCTGGAAGCCCAGCGCCTTGAAGGGCTGGGGCATGAACTCTCCAAATGGCACAAGATAGGCTTTGTCATAGCTCTCCTGCTGGGAGCCGGCCAAAGTTGCAACGACGCGGTTGAGGCTCGGATATGAGCCGTCAGGCTGGGGGTCAGTGGCATAGTAGCCCCAGAGGATCGTCATGTTCTCGGGGGCTGATTGCAGGATTGCGGTGAGGTCGTGACTTTCGGGATCGAGGGAGGGATCAAAGGGGATGGATAGCTCGGGCAGGATCAGCACATCAGCTCGTGCGGACGCGGCTGCATCAACCAGATACCGAATGTCTGCCATCCATGCCGTGCGGTCGAAATATGTGGGCCGGATGCGCTGCTCGCCTGCGGGCTGGCCCACAGCAATGCGCAGAGGATTTTCAGGATTGATAGGGTCGGGATCGGGAATAGCCGCTACAGCGGCCACAGAAGCTGCCAGAGCGGCGTAGGCGGCAAACCTAGCCCGAGGCCCGTAAATCCATGCTGCGGCCCCCAGCGCTGCGCCCAGCGCGAGCAGCGCGGTATTTGCCCCGAAGGTTCCGAGGATTGTAACCAATGGGGTGAGAGGCGTGTCCAGCAGGACTGCCGATAGCGGTGCGAGCGGTATCCCATAAGCAAGGTCGGATAGCATCAGATCGGCCAGACCCATACAGCCTGCCCAAAGCAGCATCGCACTGCCGAGGCGGTTGGAGCGCAAAGCGGCAGCAACAGCCATTGCAGCAGTCCACCACGGCACGAAAAGACCCATCGAGGCAAAGGCCCCGCCCAGCGCCCGCAGGGTGTAGCTGTCGTCTGAGGGGTAAAGGAAGGCGTGGCCCAGCCAGTGCAGCGAGACGCCATAATACCCAAACCCCGCAAAAGTGCCGATCAGGGCGCCCGCGAGGACCGGCTTTCTGCGCTCACTGGCATGAAGCCAGACGCGGAACAGCGCGGCGATCGCAAGGATCGTCACGGCAAGGGCTGTCATGGAGAGCCATGATGGAGGGTCTGAAAGAGGCCGGAGCCAGTTTGTGTAACCAGCACCGGCCAAATGGGCCGAGCCAAGGATCATGCCGCAGATTGCGGAAGGTGCGAGGTATCGGAACATCATCAATCTGGAAAGCGGTAGCGCCTGGGCTTCGGGGAAGGCTCTGGCTTGGGAGCCTGGGTGAAATCTGGGATGCGCTCGGAGACATGGATTTCAGCCTGGAGCTTCGAGGCTTCGTGCCAGCCGTCAGACCAGGCGCGGATATGGTCGATCAGCTCTGGGTGCTGGATCTTCGTAGCCGCAAGCACCTCGCTCATGCGCGGGTCGAGATCGGGGGCAGCGCCACGGCCTTCTGCGCAGGCGAGCTGGCCGAGGAAGTAGGAGCGGTTCAGCGTTTGCAGGCTGACCGGCTTATAGGTCGGTTTGTAGAAGCGATACTTGGACATTTGAGAACCTCCTTCGGGTTGGTGGTTCTCGCTGGGGTGACAATGGGGGGGTTGTGGCCGACGGCCCGCGAGATTGGCCGACTGTTATGCCGTGGTTGCGATTGAGGTGATAGTTACTCGGATGCGTAGAGTGCGTCGAGGATTGCCGCGCCGGTTTTGCGCTCTTCCTCTGACAGAGCTTCACGATGTTCAACGAGCCATTCATCAAGGCTCATGATGCGAAGATCGGGGCGGGTCTCCATGAACTGCCGCGCCTCGTCATGGAGCCGCATTTCAAACTCTTGGATCAGAGCCGGTTCGTCCAGTCGCGCCTTGATCTCTTGGATCATGGCCGCTTCGGAGATCATGCCCACCGGCCAAGCCGCGTCGATGGCTTCTTGGATTTTGCGATCTGCAATTTCACGGTTCATGCTGCTGCTCCCAGTGCTACCGAAAGATCATGCTCTTTAAGGTGAGCGCGGGCGCTGTCCCGAAGATGGTCAGCGTCTTCCAGCTCTTCTTCGATCATCTTCCACGTTGGGGGGCATACGTCATCGAGATCGAGGGCATCCCAGACGGCTTTGTAATGGGCGAAGAGGTAAGCATCGCGCTCTGCTGCGCTGGTGAACACGCGCACATCAGGCACGTTGTCTTCGCAGATCGTGACAGTGTGGATTTTCATGGCGGTTACTCCTTTCTCTACAATGTAGATTAAGCGAAGCGCTTGCGCGTTTCAAGTGTTTTCTCTACAATGTAGATCAAGCGATAAAGTCAGCCCGAGTTGATCCAGCGATTATGCACAAATTTGCCTCTGTCACCCTTCACCCCTCCCTGCCGGATCAGTCCTATCAGACGGACGCGGCGCGGCTGTGGGGTGTGCCGCAGGAACACGTCTACACCGACGATGTGAGGGGCATTGCGAAGACGACAAACTGGGGCGGCAAGCTGGGGCAGCGTCAGGAGCTGATCGCGGCACTCAAGCTCGTGCGGGGGGAGCCTGCGGCAGTCTTCTTTGCTACACCGCTCTGCGTGGGCTTCACGCCGCGCCATGCGGTCGAGACATTTTCGGAGATTTGGGAATGCAGGGCTGGCCTGTTTGTCTATTCGATGGCCCAGCTATTTGAGCCTTGGGATGGCGTTGAAGCCCTTATTGAACAGATCGAGCGGGATAAAAAGGCCGCTGCGCAGCGGGCGTGGCGGGCAAAACAGGGAGGAAGCAAGATTGTATAAGGTATATTTCCAGCCGAGAAATCCGATTGCGGGCGTATCAGAAGGCGTAGCTGAGTTTCCGACGCCCCAGGCGGCGCTTGAGTGCGCGGAGAACATGGTGCGCAGCGATGAAAAGGTGCGGATCATTGATCCCAATGAAGGTCAGATCAGCGTAGAGTTTCTTCGGGTGCTTGTCCAAAGGGAGAGCAATAAGCAATGAGCGGCAGTCTGGGGTCATGTCGCCAGCGTGATTACTCTTTGTCGCACACGCAGGGGTGTCCAGTAGAACGGCGCAGGTGGACATTCTTTTCTAGCCATAGCTCTTGGCGTTCCAAGTAAAATCGGTTCAAAGAGATGAAATCCTGCCGCGCAGGTGAAAGAAAATTGGTCATACGGCGTAGCCTGCCCGATCGGGTAATGGCAGCCGCCGCGCAAGCAAAGGAAGTAGGGATGCCGTCATTGAATTGGATTGGGAAAGAGGCGGTTGAACACCACCACAAAGAGGTTCCCTATCGGCTGGTTCATTGCGATGGTGACTTGTCAGCGGGCGACACCGATGCGGGTAATCTTCTGGTTCAGGGCGACAATCTGGAAGCCTTGAAGGCCCTTCTCCCATATTATGCTGGTGAGGTGAAATGTATTTACATTGACCCACCTTACAACACTGGCAACGAAGGATGGATATACAACGACAATGTGTCCTCGCCGGAAATGCGCGCGTGGCTCGGTCAAGTTGTCGGTAAGGAGGCGGAAGACCTATCTCGCCATGATAAATGGCTTTGTATGATGTATCCGCGCCTGCGCCTGTTGCGCGATTTCCTGCGAGAGGATGGCGTTGTTGCCGTGTCAATTTCGGATGCTGCCGTTCATCTTTTAAAGATGCTGATGAACGAGATTTTCGGGGAACGAAACTTCATCGCCGAAGTCATCACCGAGACAAATGTTCGCGGGCAAACCTACAAGGCGATTGCCCGAACCCACGAGTATTTGCTGATTTATGGTCGTTCGGAGGCCGTTGAACTCGCCGAAATATCGGATTTAGACCGTGCGTTTCCATACAAAGATGTGCGAGGCGGCTATGAACTTTGGGAATTGCGAAACCGAAACCCGCGTTTCAACAGGGCCAACCGCCCCAATCTTTACTTTCCATTGTATGCCGAACCTGTCCCTTTCGAAAAGGATCACCATCGCCTGACCTTGTTCCGAACCTCTACTTCGCAGATCGAGATTTTTCCTGTGGATGGCGATGGAACGGATGGATGTTGGCGATGGAGCCAAGAACTTATCAAAAAGAAGGTATTGGACACTGACGCGCCAGACCTTGTTGGACGCATGGTTAGAAGCGGGAAATGGACCGTCTATCAGCGAGCAAGGAAAAACACGAAAAGCGCAAAGTCCATTTTCAAGGGTAGCGAATACTTGAACGAAGCCGGCACAACTCTTTTGACTTCGATGGGGCTGCGGGGGAAGTTCGACCACCCTAAACCCTTAGGGCTGATTAGGACCGTTATCGAACTTGCCACAGAAGACGGCGATCTCATTCTGGATTCATTTGCCGGATCTGGGACTACTGGTCATGCCGTTCTTGATTTGAACAAGCAAGAGAACGGTGGCCGCCGTTTCATTCTTGTGGAAATGAAGCATGACATAGCCGAAAAGGTCACAGCGGAGCGGTTGAGATTGGCGATTACTGGCTATGACAAGGGCGGTGATGGCACAAAGCCTGTTCCGGCTTTGGGAGGTGGCTTCCGCTACTGTCGCCTTGGTGTTCCGCTCTTCAACGAATTTGGGGACATAAATGGTGAAGTGTCATTCGCTGATCTAGCCGCTCACGTATTTTTTGTCGAAACTGGTCTTCCCATTCCAGCCAAAGCACAGGTGGGAAATCCCTACCTCGGGAAGCACGGGGAGAAGGCAGTCTATCTGTTGTATACCCAAGGTCTTGAAGGCACACCACGCGAGGCGCTTGGCAATGTGCTGACACCTGACGCGCTAGTTGCCCTACCACCTTCTCCCGAGGGCTTCGACGGCATCCGAGTTGTTTATGCTGAAGGCACGACTGTATCCCATGACAGGCTTAAAGCTGAGGGTGTGGTTTTTAAGCAAATACCCTACCAGATTGCGGGGGTCTGATATGGCGGCGATAAACTTTGAACTGAAAGAATACCAGAAACTTGCCCTTGGAAAGTTTGGTGAGTTCCTGCGCGACAGCACGACTTTGGGTGCGGAAGTGGCCTTCATGAAGGCGACAAAATTTCCCTTCCGCAACGCACCCGCCGTTGCAGAAGGCACCCCCTTTGTATGCCTTCGTGTTCCTACAGGCGGCGGGAAGACGCTAATGGCCGCGCATTCTATCGGTATTGCGTCACGCGACTACCTTCAAACCACGAACCCCATGGTTTTGTGGCTTGTGCCTTCTACCGCGATCCTTGATCAGACCGTTGCGTCCTTGAAGGACGAGCGCCATCACTATCGCGCCGCTCTGCTCCAATCCTTCAATCGCAACTTTGCTGTGATGACAAAGGCCGAGGCGTTGGCTATGTCCAAGGCAGACGCGACAGGTGGGGCAGTAGTTATCGTCTCCACCATCCAATCCTTCCGACGTGAGGATGATAGTGGCAAAGAGAACCCCGATGGCTTGAAGGTCTACGAGGACGCAGGGGTCTTGATGGATCACTTCGGCAACTTGACCGACGAGCAGGTTGCTCTGCTAGACAAGATTGAAGGTGGCTCACGCCCCGTCTATTCTCTGGCAAACCTGCTCAAACTACATCGCCCCATGGTGATTGTAGATGAAGCCCACAACAGCCGGACCGAATTATCCTTCCGCACCTTATCGCGGTTTAATCCGTCGCTGATCCTTGAACTGACCGCCACTCCGCAAAAAGAACACAAGCCAGAACGCGACAAACATGCGTCTAACATCCTCTACTCGGTTTCCGCCGCCGAGTTAAAGGCCGAGCAGATGATTAAGATGCCCATCCGCCTGACCACGGACGCGGATTGGGTCAAGACCATCGGCGGGGCGCTGGATTGCCAGAAGGCGTTAGAAGAGGCGGCAAAGGCAGAGCAGGCCGAAACGGGGGAATACATCCGGCCCATCATTTTATTCCAGGCGCAAAGCGCGTCAAAGGATGACCCGACCCGTATCACTTGGGAGACTATCGAGAAATACCTACGGGAAGACCAACGAATTCCAAAGGAGCAGATCGCGGTCCATACCGGCCCGCGCAAAGACCTTGACGACATAGAAGACATACGCAGCGAGAAATGCCCCGTCCGCTATATCATTACCGTGTCAAAGTTGAAGGAAGGCTGGGATTGCCCCTTCGCCTACATACTCTGTTCTGTGGCCGATCAAGTATCTCCAACTGCGGTTGAGCAGATCCTTGGCCGTGTATTGCGTATGCCAAAGGCGCAGCGCAAGCGCCGAGATGCCTTGAACCAGTCTTACGCCTTTATCGTCTCGCGCAGTTTTGACACAACTGCGCAGCAGTTGCGTGATGGTCTGGTGGAAGGGGCTGGTTTTGACCCCTTGGATGCGGAACAAATCATCGCCCCGCAGCAGAACCTTAGCTTTGTTGAGGTTCAAGCACCCTATCAGTCCGACCCACTGCCCGCCGAGGTATCTGCCCCCGAAGTAATTGAAGCTGTGATCGACCGCCTACCGACTTCGATCAAGACCCGCCTATCGTTCGATAGCGAGACGCGGACGCTGACCTATAAGGGTCCAATGACGCGAGAAGGCCGGAACCTCATCCACTTGGCTTTTGCCGCTGTTCCGAATGTCGCTAGGACGATTGACCGACTTTATGCGAAGTCGAACCATTTTCAAACTTCTGCCGCTGATGAAGACGATAAGCCCCCCTTCATCGTCCCACTGCTTGGTTTCCGCAAGCAAGGCGAGCTACAACTGTTCTCGCAAGAACATTTCCTTGATTTACCATGGCGTTTGGACCAGTGCGATCCTTCTGAAATTTTAACGCGGTTCCGCCTGCCCGACACGGCCCGTATAGGCGAGATAGATGTTGGTTCGCATGGAGGGATTGAAATTGGTTTCCCAAAGAAAGTTCAGGCCGATCTTGCTGGGGTTATCAAAGAACCTGCGTGGAACCTACCTCGACTTGCCAACTGGATTGACTCCGGCATTGTCCATCCAGACATTACTAAACCAAGCGCGGTTGTATTTATCACTAAGGCTATTGAAATGCTAAATGCCGCAGGCCTCGATATTCATGTTCTTGCACGAAACAAATACGATCTGCGAAAAGCCATCGGAACACTGATTAGCGATCTTCGTGGTGAGCGTGAAGTTGGGCAATACCAAGCTCTGTTTGCTGCTAACACCGCTGATTTCGCAGTCAGCGCTGACTTGTCAATCATCTTCGATGAACAGACCTATGCTCCCAATCAGCCATATTCTGGGGCTACCAAGTTCGAGAAGCATTACACACGTCTTGTAGGTGATCTTCTCCCCACAGGGGAAGAGTTTGATTGCGCCGTTTATCTCGACCGACATGACAAGGTTCGATATTGGATTCGTAACGTCGATCGAAAGCAATCATCCTTCTGGCTCCAGCTCCCGCACGGCAAGTTTTATCCTGACTTTGTGGCAATGCTTACGGATGGTCGCATACTTGTTGTAGAATATAAGGGGGCGCAGCTTTACGAAGCTGAAAGCGCCAAGCGGCAGATTGGTGATGCTTGGGCGGCCGCCAGCGATGGGCAATGCCTATTCTGTATGCCAACCAGCCGCGACTATGGCCTCATCGACAGGACGATCGGACAATAGCAAAGCAGGCTCTTATGAGGCAGGATGCTTAGTGGTTCTACCGTTTGATTAGTAGCAATTGGTAACAGCTTTTAAGCGAGGCTCGGTTTGTAGGACCGAGCCTCCTATCTTTCAACCTTGTGTTGTAGCGATCAACTCTCTGGCAAAACATAATCAGGTTGACGCGACACTTTTACGATCTCCCTCATTTCATTCATCCCCATCAGGTATTTTCGGCATCGGTCGGGTAATAAACCAGACAGCGAGGTGCATCAAAACGATAGCGGGCATTGCTGCAAGCAGCGCGAGTGCGAAAAGAGCCGAGGGCGGTGTGGTGAAGAAGATGAATCCGCAAATAGTGAGGCCCTGAATGAGCGTCATGGTCGGCCAGTAAGGCAGGCCGATGATGCGGGGGGCATAGCAGATCAAGCCGCAAATCGCCGTGAAAGCCAGGAAGGCTGTTGTCAGGCGCGAGGCGTCGAAGCCGTGGATCTGATAGAGGTTCCAGAAGAGCTGGGTTCCAGCGGCTCCCATGACAGCCCCAAGAAACATGAGCCGCCGCGCAAGGCGCAGCAGCTCAAGAATGTCACCGGATCGCCGTGCATATTTCAGGCGGTCAATTTGTGTCGCAGGGGTGCGTGTCATGCCGCCACCTCCCTTAAAACATCTGCGTAGCGGTCGATGTGGCCGCAGGGGTTCTCCCAACGGCTGACATTAAACCATTCGCCGTCGTCACATTGTCTTGCCATGCGTGGTTCGCCACGCGGCCCCCCGCAGGTCGGGCAGGTATCTGCTATAGTGATTGTCCGAAGGTAGTTCTGGATAGAGGTCTGGGTGCGACCCCATGCCTTATCCTGAGCGGTGCGATCAATGACCGTAACGAGCATTCAGGTTACTCCTATTTCGGTTCGACGGTAATACCGATAGCGCCGAAGCCATCTGCCTCGTAGCCGTAGATAATGGGGCCATCTTCCAAGTCGTGAAGCTCAAGAAGACCCCCCTCGTTCTCGCGGATGACCGTATAGCCGTGGGTTTTGCAAAGGGTGACGGCTTCATCAACGCTACCCGCAAAGCCCAGGTCGATTCCATCTGCAACGAAGTCCTCATGCGTGGGCATGGCGAAGACATGATACTTTTTCATGCTGGCTCCGTTGTCTGATTTATAAAATCGCACCAACGATGATTGCCAGAACGATCAACAGAACGATGCCTGGATAGAGCAGGCCGAAGGTCGTGGCCGATGCTGTCATGACGAACATTGCCATGCCAACGCCGCAGACTGCGCAGAGCATCGCCAGTAGGGCTCGGTGGGGAGAGGGCATGACGGAAAGGTAGTAATGGGCCGACATGATCGCTGCCCAGAGCATGAGCAGGAAGCTCCCGATCCGATAGATACGAATTGTCCCGTCTGCTGCGAAGAGATCACCGCCGCCCCAGTGTGAATGGATCACAAAGCAAAGTGAAAGCGATGCACTGAATGCACAGGCCGAAGCGGTATGAGCTGCGAGCGCGACGGCGCGACGGCTCGGTGATTTGATGGCTGCGAGCTTAAAGGCGCGGCGCTCGATCATCGCTGAGATCATGGACACTCTCCCTAAATGGTTAATGTCAGAGTGCCTGCGCGTCTGGTATATGTCTATAAAAAAAGTGACATGGTGGGCAAAATCTCGCAGCATCGGGCAGAGCGCACATCGGTAACATACTGGCAAGGCAGGTAAACCTGTCCGCGAAATTGTGATCCAAATAATCAGAAAGGGCTTTTACACATCCATTAGTATGCACATAGTTGCATCATGGATGTAGGTTTGACTGCGCAGACTGGAAGACTATGCGTTTTTGGCTCGATATGGGGCAGTTCCTTCACATCCAAGCCATTGAATGCTCGGACCCGACGCCCCCGATCAGCGGGCATCGCCTCCATTAGAGGTCATGTGCAATGGGTTCACAAAATAATGGTAAACAACAATTTGTCTTTTACACTTCTGTGCAGTGCTGTTAACTCTCTCGCAAGGAAGAAACAGGACTGTGTTAGATAACTATGTTCAAGCGTGCAGCACTCCGTCAGCATCAGTCCCACGCTGGAACAGAGGTTCCTCGGTCAAAGCGCAGAGCGCTGTCCGAGGTTCAGGTAGGTCGCAATGAGAAGACGGCTCACGACTATTACGGGATACTGACGATTGAGAGAGAGGGTCCTGAAAGCACCTATCTGAGCGTCGAAAAAAGTATGCTCGCTCTCAAGTGCGGCGAATACAGGTCCACCTTTCAGCCGACAGCGCCACATCCTTTCTCGTTTTCGGTGGGCGATCTTATGGTTCACCTGAGTTCGGAAGAGCTGGTTGTGATCCGGCCCGATGGAGCGCATCGTCTGATATTGGGGGCAAATGGCAGCGTAGAGCTGCAAAAGATCGTCCAGGGTGGCTCTGGAAAAGCGTAATGGTGGGAGGGCGCTGGGTTCTGAAATCTAACACGGATCAAGGCTCCTAAGAGCCTGGGCGTTCTCGCTGGCCCATGAGGGCCGGTGTCGGGTAAGTTAGTAACACGCCAACGGATTGCTTGATCTTCCGAAGACGATAAAGGGAAAAACCAATGATTATTGATACCGACGAACTGGGTGAAGTCGCTCTCGCTGATCTGAAAAAGGCGCAGGCGAAAATCAACAAAGCGATCGAAGACTACGCTACCCGCAAAGAGCGGGCCTTCGCAGATAAGGTCGCGGCTCTTGCCAAAGAAGAGGGTATCCCGCTCGCCAATGCGCTCGATATTCTGTCCAAGTCGCGTGGTGGTGCATCCAAGCCCAGCGTTGCGAAGTATCGTCACCGCGAAGATCACAGCAAAACGTGGACTGGTCGCGGCAAGCGGCCGAATTGGTATGAAGAGTTTGGCGAGCCTGTCGAACAGGCATAAGCACATCTGGTAGTGGTGAATTTTGTTGGAGTAGGAGAGCAGTATGCAGACTATGGAAACAGAAGCCCTTAAAGCAGCCATCGCTGCGAATGGCGCAGATGCCATGTGGTCAGATCGCGCAATTTGGATGATCGAGGCGTTGGAGGGTTCGGGTATTTCCCCAAACAGCCCGACGCTTCTGGACGACATGCGAGCCGCGCAGAGCGATCATCCGAAAATCGCAGAGTTTCTTGTGAGCATTCCATCCGATGATGTTCATGCTGCTACTCAACTCTCCTACCTGACAATGCAGGTGAACGCGGCGATGCTTTCGTAAAAGTGGATCGCTGGTGTGATTGCAAAAGCCCCGCTCGATGCGGGGCTTTTTTTAATCGCCATAATAGCCGCTGATCTCACATAGCTCTTCGCGCAAGGGGGCATATGGGTGGTTCAAGAAGGCTTCTTCGTCAATGTCCTTTGGATCGTCATACTCTCCAATGTCCTCGTGGATGATCTCGGTCAGGCCGTTGCAAAGGCCGATGAGATCAACTGGGTGCATGTAGAGGTAAGGCCACATCAGCGAGACGTGTTCGCAGTCTGCGCCAGTCTGGGGGCAGTCACAGGGCAAGAACCTGCGCACAAAATCCGAGTTGAACATAGCGTCTGCGGCGAGCCATGCGGCCTCGTCTTCGGGGAAGATGGGCAGGGCCAGAACAAAGCCGCTGTCCGGTCCTGCGCCCATATAAAGCCCCTTGAGGGTCTTGGCGACTTCAACGCCCTCATTGCTGTTGAGGATGCAGATGGAGCTGTCTTCTGCGCCCGTGGCAGGATTGTAGGGGTAGATGCGCCAGCCGGTGAAAGGCGTGGTTTCCCGCGCATCCAGCAAGGCACGGGTGAGCGGCTTGTGATCTGGCATGATGCACCAGAGGGGGCGGATAGCGGTCATACTGGGGCCTCCTGCGCCTTGGCAGGCTCGTCCAGCCGCCAGTCTTGGACTTCCAGCCCATGCTCTGCCGCGAGCCTGCTGATGGTGCGCTCGATCTGCGGGCTGAGATCGGTCTGGAAGGGGACGCCCGCGATCCAGAGGCGGGCGATCGCATAAGCGCTGCCGTCAGCGCGATAGCGCGTCAAATAGCGGATTTCATCGGCGGTTTGGATCAGTGCGCTCATGTGCAGTCTCCCTAGAAGCTCGGATCGCGGTAGCTTTCCCGCCGCCCGATGGTGATGCCGGAGCCTTCCTTGGAGCGGCGCAGCCGCCCCTGCGTGTCTGGTTGGAGAGCGAACCAGCGGTGATGGTTGGGATCGAACTCAAATTGCTCGGTCGGGCCTTCGGGGTTGGGGCTGTAGCTGTATTCTGCGCTGCCGTCGTGGACGCTGCCGGAAGTTACGGTGGCGTTGTCCTGCTGGGCGGTGATGCGCCAGCAGCCCGATTTAGTAAGGCTGACGCTGATAATGGTCGCGGCATTCCGGTCGGACCAGCGCAGGAGCGTGGCTCCCATGCCCACGGTGGGCGTCGGCTGGCCGTTGGTTGCGCGGGCGAAGTGATCGTTCTGGAAAGAGCCAAACTGGGTCATACGAGCGGGCCTTTGTGGGGGGTGGTTTCGCGCAGAGCTGCGAAATGTTGGCTGAAACGGCGGGCTTTCTCGGCGCTCTCATAGCGTTCAGCGGAGATACGGGCGCATTCAGCGCGGGTCGGCGCGAGGGGTTCAGTCGGGCCGGTGTTGCTGGCCGCGCACTCGAATTGGTGGGCTTCGTCGCTGAAATGGATGGCCGCAGCACCACAGATGCGCTGTAGCGCCGCGATCTCTTCTTCTTCAAATGCGAGCAAGTAAGTTTGTTGCATGGGATCAAGCCTCGCTGTTTTGCTATATATGATGTTGCATCATGAGCGTGGCAGTAGTCAAATAAAAAAGCCCATTATGGGCAAAATAAAATAACAGTAAGCGAAAGCCTGCTGCCAGTGCGCTGTGCCGTGGTCTGGATTTAACAGTAAAATCAGTAATCTTGTGGGTGCATGACGGTCAAAACCCTGCGGGTGGCCGTCAGATCATGGGGCGCGTTGGAGCCAAATCGGTAATCTGGGTCATACAGATCAATCCGAAAATAGAGCTTCACGCCTGCAACATAAATCACCCCGAAATTGTGTTCGCCATGCGGGTCATCCTCCTTGTTGAAGGCTGAGAAGGTCCGAACTGCCTCTGCAACATCGTTCAAGAACTGCGGACCACGCTGGCGCACGCCCGAGGTGGCAAGCACCTTCCCTTTCACATAGGGATGGTTCCCCAGATGGGTGCGAAAGAGGTCATTCTGGAAGGCAATTACTTCGGTGACGGTCGGCTCATAGTCGAGATCGGCTTCATTCATCGTCCTATCCTCCTGTTCGGTCAGATATACGATGTTGCAAGATATGGCGGCACGTCAAGCAAAAAATAAGTGACATGACGGGCAAAATATGTGCTGATTTATGTCCGATTTCGTTTGATTAGCACAGCGCCGACGAACAGGATTGCAAAAATCGCTACCGATCTTACTCCGATCCCGAAGAAGTCAGCCTGGGCCGGTGAAAGCAGGCCGAAGGCTTTGAGCAGGTTGCCCAGGATTGGGGCTGCAACGATTAGGAAAATACCGAGAGCCAGGAGCTTGAGGAAATTGAAGATGGCGGGAACTTGGTTTGACCGATCTCGGGGCAGTGGATCTTCGATTTCGGATAATTCGGGCTGTGCCTGGTCGTCTTCCATGATCCAGCCGAAGGCGTGGCCTGTGGCGTCGTAATAAGCGTCAGTATTGGTCTCAAGCGACACCGTGGGATCATAGGTCATGCCAGCGCGGGCCATCAGCTCCGCTACCGTTTTTGCAAGGGCCGTCCGCGCAGCCTGCGCGTCGATGAAAGTAATCGCCTTCTCACGGACCTCGATGGGCTGGCCCTGCGCATTCAGCTCAGTGGGGATGACGGTGACGGGCATGGCTTCTTCCGGTGATGGCGTGTAAAATACAAAATGATATTTACCTCTTTACTGATCTGCTGCAAAGCCCCATGCTGCCAATGAGCGCGGTGAATACCAACGTCGTTAGATCAAGGCGGATCGGCATTGGTTGCAAGTAAAACCTTGGTCTCGTCGTCTTTCTCTAGGCAGGCGCTGCTGCTTCGCCCTGCAAGCCCAGTGTCAGAAAGACCGCTGACGTATCTCAATTACCCGCGTCCGCTGAATGTTTCTTTGACTGCGATACATCAAAAGAAGGACGGTAAGATGGGACGGATAAAGCTCGGCAAAAGCCGTGATCTGGTGAAGAAGAAAACTCCTTCATTTAGCATGGAGTTTTTGGGCGATAGTCCTGTTTCACGGGATGCAATAGAGGGCGGTCGCATTGTAATGGCTCGCCTTAAAGACGGGCTATCTGCAAGACCTAATGGCGAGAAGGGGGAGACACTTGCAGTGGCGCAATGCCCAGGCTGTAAGGTCAAAGCCATGTTAAAGGACGAAGGGAAGATGCTCAGTGTCACCTACGAGCCTAAGAACACCTCTGATTTCTGCCGTCATGGTCTGAAGGACAAGCCGAAGGGGGTCTACTGCTCATACATGAAGAGCGCCTTAGACAAAGCTCATTTCGAGTTTAATGAGGCTGTCTACCGAAGTTCTAAGGGTGAGCGTTCAGGAGATAAAGTTCAGTAAGTCCGCCGTCGGGATTTTATCTTGCGGTTACGTTGGATTTATTTGGACGAAAGCGGCTATATAAAAGTTTTCGTATGCAAATAGGAAAGCCCCGTCCATTGGCGGGGCTTCATGCTATCGTCTATAAGCTGGCCACAGATATGTTTATACCGATCTCATTCAAAAATCTGCTGATCGCGCTATCGCGGGTAGGAAAGCCGTGCAGTGTATCCAGCCCGTCTCGGTTGAAGACGATAAACCACTCATTGCTAATTATTGCGCGGTCGATGATGCCACCATCTTGCTCATGGCGGTTGCAGATAATGCCGTTGGGGCCTTCGCTCCACTCGCCTGCTGTATTGGCTTTCAGGGCGTCTAACATAGTCAGGCTCCTTTCAGATCAACGGGCGGAAGAACAACACACCACCGCTCCACAACGAGGCTAGGCGTTGGCGATCTTTCTGGATTTGCTCGGGTCTGGCTTTGGGCGATACCCCCAGCTCTATTGGGGTCACTTCCAGATCCATTTTGCAGTCTGGGTTGGCCTTCTGGAATGCCACCCAGCGCGATGCGATCTCTTCGGGGTAGCTGCGTAGGGCGCGGCCCTCATTGGGGTCGTAAGGCTGGCTGGTATAGCCGCAGATGAAATTGAAAAGGGTTTGCAGATCGCGGTATCCGAAGGCGTGAATGTAGGGCTTGGTGTTGGGCCGCTCGATGTAGATGCGGATGTGCCAGATCACGTCGAGCGTGGGTGTCCGATAGTGCTTGGGCTTCATGGCGGTTCTTTCAGTTGGGCAAGGCTTTGGACACTTTCAGGGCGGCGCTGAATGCGCCTCCGAGGTCCGTGAATGTGCCGTGGTGGACGATCCAGAATGTCTCTTCCGCGTCAGGGTCAGTCTGGCCGCTCTCGGTCACTGCATAGAGACTGGGGCCAGCTAGGGCGCAGATTTGGACGGTGATGCGCTCGTTGGAGCGCAGGACGTATTCACTGTCGATCAGCTCAGGATCATCAGACTGTCGGAAGCGGAAAAGCGGGTGCATGGCGCTAGTTCCAGATGATCTGGTTAGGGTCGCGGCAGAGGTCCAGCCAGTTCTCGCAAAGGGTCAGCAGGCCGTTCTCTGACTCCACGATGTTCAGCAGGAACCAAGGCACAAACGACCAATCAAACGGGCTAAGAGTTTCCTCTTCGGCGCTTTGGCAGACGTGCCAGCCGATGTGCATAGCGTTGAGAAGGCCCGCGAGTTGGATGCGCAGCTCCACAGTGCCGACCAGATGGCGATGTGCGGCCAGCCAGCTCCCGACCGACACGTTTTCCAAGAAGGCTTCCCAGAGGCACATAGCGGCCTCAGAGCGCAGCTCGTCGGTCATCGGCCAGATCAGGCCCTCGCGCTCCTGCTCGGTCAGCGGCAGGTTATCCGGCGCAATCAGCGAGACGGCCTTGGGCGAGAGGGTCGGGATCGTGAGGGTCATGGCGTGATCTCCTTGAAAGAGGGGTGGCGGGCGAGCCATGCAACAAAGTATATAAGGGAGCAATATGCAGTCAAGAAAAATAAGTGACAAAATGGGCAAAAAATAATTGGCCGAAACTGCGATTAGCGCTTGCACTTCCTGCAACATATAAGGTATATAAGAGGTAGGGCGAGACGAAGCCCAACCCGTAAGGGCCATGAGGACTTGACGTCATCCACACCTTCCTCCGGCTTATCACCGGCAGTTCTTTCAGAGTGCCCAACTGAATGATGGCAACTGAAAGTGTGGGTTGCGCTCGTTGCCG
>NZ_JACDXX010000029.1 GCF_020539525.1 Pseudogemmobacter faecipullorum
TATTTTGCGCCGCTCCGGAACCTGGCTCCCGGCGCCGACCATCGGGCGCACAAGGGCCTGAACAACCGCATCGAGGGCTCACACCGACCAACCCGAAAGCGCGAGAAGATAATGGGGCGCTTCAAATCTCAACGACAGGCGCAGAGGTTTCTCGCCGCCCATGACCAGATCAACGCTATCTTCAAACCCCGCCGCTATCGCCTCACCGCCAACTCCTATCGTCATGCAAGGGCAGATGCGTTCAGCCTCTGGGACGACTATGCCCGCGAGATGACCGCGTGACCGGCTTCACACAGACTGCAACACACCAGGTGAAAATAGCTTGGCAATGCCGGCTGCGGGGATGGTTATAGATCTCGCGCGGCGAGGCCGCCTGCTCGACCAGACCATGATCCATCACCACCACCTGATCGGCCAAAGCGATGGCCTCGGGTGACATCGCTTGCCGCCCCGAGGGTCCATACATATTCAGCCATGGCACCGATATTCCCCAAGCATACTGACTTTCCCGACAAAGTCGCCCCACGAGACCGCGAGATCAACCATTTTCCGTTCGAGACGGCGCCTTGCCACGCTCAGGTGTGCGTTCGCGGGCGGCTGAGGTCATGCGGCAGGGTCGTCTGAGGGACGCAGGGTGGTTGCTCGCCCACTCTGCCAGCCGCTTTGGTGGCACCAGCGCGGGGACTAACGTCATCCGACCTGACCACAATCAAGCGGCGAATCCGAAGGGCAGAGCGGCCGCACGCAGTCCTCCGGCGTCCCACCATCGCGTGGCCAACCATTTGGAGAGGCGTCAGAGGATTGGCGCGTCAAACTTGCTGAAGTGAGCACGAGTCGCTGTTCTGTGGAAGCCGCGCTGCGGCGTCGCTGTTCGTCCGACCGTCGGCAAAGGGCCGCCACGCCATCGGCGGTATGGGCGGCGATCTGATCGCGGTAAAGGTAGTAGCCCTCGGCAATACGCCAGCCGATGCCTGCCCGGCCATTCTCGATCGACAGCACTTCGATGATGAAGGCCTCCTCGGGTTCAAGCGGTCGGTTTCCATCGCCCGCGAAGGAGAAGGTCTGCGCATGTGCTGGTGTCCAGAACACGAGAAGCGCCAGAAACAGCGCGGCACAGGCAAGAAGGGAGGAATTGTGTTTCATATGGGCTGACTTGGAAAAGCCGGCTTAACCGGGCCTTAAGAGATGCCCCCTATGACCGGACACGAATGCGAGAGCTTCGCGCATTTGCGGTGTGTGTCGTATACGATTCAGGCCAGATCCTTGCGTGCCTGTGCGACCAGATCCCTCAGGTCAGAGCCGGATCTCTTATCGAACAACGCATCGTTGCCGGCGATGAAGGTAGGTGTCCCCATCAGCCCCATATGGTCACCAAGGGCCATGGATTGCGCAATATGGTCCTCGACTTCGGCGGACCCCATGTCACTTTGCAACTTTGCCGGATCCAGCCCTCCCTCCTGCGCGACCCGCATCGCCGAAGCCTCCTTGGCCCGGCCCCGGATCGCCATCAACCCGCTGTGAAACTGCCAGTATTTCCCCTGTTTCAAGGATGCCAGCGAGGCGCGGGCGCAGAATTCGGAGCCTTCGCCGAAAACAGGCCATTCCCGTAGCACCACCCGCAGGTGCGGATCATCCCCGATCAACTTTCTGATCACCGGAACGCTGGTCCGGCAATGCGGGCAATTGTAGTCGAAAAACTCGGTCAGGGTGACATCGCCCTTCGGATTGCCCAGCACGGGCGAGAAGGGCTGCCGCTCTATCGCGTCACGCAACTCGGGTGGCATGGGATTGTCTTGTGCCCGTGCCATGGGCACGCTAATGGACAGGGCGACGCCCGAGACCAGTCCGAGTGTGATAAATTCGCGTCGCTGCAGTCTACATATGGTGTGATCTCCGGCTAAGGGAAGGGTTTGATCCCGCCCTTGGCCCTTTCACCTTAACCCGGCCTTAAGCGCATCGGGTCACAGCGCGCCGAGCAGTTTCCACCACAAAAAATCCAGTGGCAGCAGCACAACAAATGTGATCAGCGCCAGCGGCAGGGTGATCCGTAGCAGATGGCCCAACTTTTCGCCCGACATCTGCATGGCAACCACCAGCGGGCCGACCTGATAGGGAAAGATCACCGTCGAAAACCCGATCACCTGCGTCATCAGGACAGTATTCAGGCTGAACCCGGTCTGCGCGGCCAGATCGCCTGCCAGCGGCGTCAGCACCGCCGGAACACCCGGCACGGTGGTGAACAGGCCCGTCACGGTTGCCATCAGCGACAGCGAGACGAAGTTTGTCGCGTCCGCCCCCGTCTCCAGCGGCAACACTGCTATCAGCACCTGCCCCAGCATCGCCCCCAGCCCGGAAGCATTGACCAGCGCCCCAAGCGCTAGCGCCCCGGCGACAAACAGCAGCATCCCGAAATCGACCGAGGCCTTGAAGGCCGGCGGCGAAACGATGCCGATCCCGGGCAACAGCAGCAGCACCGCCGCGACCAGCCCGATCCAAGCCGAGTTCACCCCATGCAGGCTGTCGGTCATCCAGAGCGCCAGCGTCGCCAGTAGGATCACCGCCACCCGGATCCGCGCGGCGCGGCTGACGGGCTTGTCGCCTTTGGCGGCCTCGCGCGCAGGCAGGGCGAGGCTGGGTGTATCTGGAAACATCCACAGGACCAGAGCTACGACCGCCACCGCCTTCAGCACCCCCAGCACCGGAAAATGCAGCAGCAGATAGTCCATGTAGCCGAAATGCGCGCCATGGATGGTCTCGGCCGCGCCCGACAATACCATGTTCGGGATGTTCGACGGTAGGATGGTGAAGCCGGGCATATTGGTGCCGATCGCCAGCACCGATGCGATGCCGATCCGGCCCTTCGATCCCGGCCCGAACCCCATCTGATCGGCCAGCGCCATGCCGACCGGCACCATCACCACCGCGCGCCCAACCGAGGACGGCATCAGAAAGCTCAGCAGAACCGATACCGCCATCAGCCCCGCAATCAATCGCGGATAGCTGCCGGTCAGCAGCGGCGCAAGGCCTCGTGCCAACATCGCGCCCAGCCCCGATATCGAGATCGCCGCCCCGATGACAAAACCCGAAACGATCAGCCAGACGGCGGTTGAGGAGAACCCGGCAAAGACCAGATCGGGCGGGGCCAGACCAACGACCAGCAGCACCGCGAAGAAGATCAGACTGGCCAGATAGCCAGGCACAAGGCTCGTGGCCCACAGCACCAGCGTGATCAGCACGATGCCGAGGATCCGCGCCTGATCCGGCATCAGCATTGGCGGCGGCAGGATCGCCATCACCAGTGCCAGCAGGGCAACGAGGGCTGTAAGAATATGTTTGGCGGAAAACGTCATCTGATCAAACCGAAGAGGCTGGTTGGTATCAGCTCTGATCTAGCCTTGACCGCACCCTTGTGCCAGACTGCGATCATGACAACAGATGTCGCCAAACCGCCAGATTTCGACCCCTCGGATATCGCCTTCACGATAGACCCGGCGCGCCCCATCCTGACTCATGGAAGGGTGATCGCCGCCGGACGCGCGGTGCGCCCGCACAGCCATCCGCGCGGTCAGCTTCTGTGGGCCATGCGGGGCGTCCTGCGCGTGGTCAGCAATTCCTGTATCTGGTTGGTACCGCCAAGCCACGCCGTCTGGATCCCCGGCGGTATGAAACATCAGGTCACAATCGAGGCAGAGGCGGAACTGCTGAACATTTATGTCGACCCTTCGGTCACAGTGCGCCCGCCAACACGGCCGATGCCCTGCTGCGCAGTGCTTTTGCTGACCCCGCTGGCGCGCGAACTGATCCGCAGGCTTGGCGACAGCGATACCTCCGCCCCTTTCGATGAGCGGCTGCTCAGGTTCTGCGCCGTGCTGCTCGATGAGGTCGAAGGCCTCTCCGAGGCGCCGCTGAACCTGCCCGGCGGTCAGGACGAGCGGCTGGTCCGGGTGACCCGTCATCTGATCTGCCATCCGGAAGACCCGAGCCAGCTTCCCGAACTGAGTCAGCTCGCGGGCGCTAGCCCCCGTACGCTGGAGCGGCTGTTCCGCGCCGAGACCGGGCTCAGCTTCCGGCAATGGCGGTCGAAACTGCGTCTGCTCAGCGCGATCGAGGCGCTGAACCGCGGTGAAAGCAGCACGACCATCGCTTTTTCGATGGGTTACAGCAGCCCGAGCGCCTTCATCGCCGCGTTCCGCGAAGTCTTTGGAACGACACCACAGCGCTTTCTGAACAACGGCTCGTAAATCCGGTTACGACGAGGCGATTGCCTTCGGGACGCTGAGGGCCAGGGGAAGTTCTATGCCTTTGTCGACCTGCCGCCACAGGAAACCGGCTTGATATCCAGTAGAGCCGTGCCATCGAGGCAATCGAGGGGACCGACGACAAGAATATGCCCCTCTACCGCGATCAGTGGCACCCGCGACAGCGCCACCGGATTGGGGCGATGCGGGGAGCGCATGGCAAAAACCCCGCGCTCGCCCCCGTCATGCGGACTGACCGAGCGCAGCACATCGCGCGCTGCGCGGTCAAACCAGTAGAGGAGATCCAGCTCAGACGCCGACAGAGCATGAAGCGCTTCGGCATATTCCGGCAGGATTTCCAGACGCGCTTCCTCCCCGCCCCGTCCCGGGCCACTCGGACAATCCGCCAGCGTCTTCCATGGGGTGCGGATCTGGCCGATGGGCCGCAAAAGGATGGGCGAGTTCATGGCTTTGCCGCCTTGCCGCGCAACAGCGACTGTGCGGTATAGACGAGGATCGCGGCTCCGACCGCACCCGCCACTGACACCAGCAGCAGCACGATCACATCAATCGGGCCACCGATGTCGCCAAAGCCCGAACTGGTCACATTTTGCACGAACAGCACCGCCGCAATGGCGCCGAACGGCATGGCAACCTGCGCCCAGAGGAATTTGCGCCAGGACACTGCCCGATCCCGGATCAGGACGTAGAGATAGGCCGCCGTCACAAGAACGGCAGCGGCCACCATCACCCATAACAGGCCGCGCCCGAAGATTTCCTCGAGCACCGCGATCATCGTCGAAAACGTTAGCTCCTGCATGTTCCCTCCTCCTCAGGCCCTGCCGCGCAGCATTGCGTTATAGGTGGCCTTCAACGCCACCTCCTTCATCAGCCAGCTGATCCACAACTCCTCCAAGGGTGCGATGAGACCGGGGAAGGAGGGCACAAGGTTGTTGTGATAGTCGAATTCCACCAGCATCGCCTTGCCGACACGGGTGATCATCGGACAAGAGGTATAGCCGTCATAGACCGTCGTGCCTTCGCGACCCTGGATGGCGGCGATCAGGTGATCCTCGACCACCGGCACCTGCCATTTCACGCTCGCCGCCGTCTTGCCCTTCGGCACCCCCGCCACATCGCCGAGCGCGAAGATCTCGGGATAGCGCAGGTGGCGCAGGGTCTTCATGTCGCATTCGACCCAGCCCTGGTCGGACCATTTATCCGCCCAGGACAAGCCCGATTGCCGGATCATCTCGGGCGCGCGCTGCGGCGGGATAACGTGCAGATAGTCATAGGGCATCTCGGTGGTGGATTTCACCACGGCGCCCGTCGCCGGATCGGTGGTCATTGTGGCGAATGTTGCCCGTTTCGCCCCGGCGTCGATGGTGGTCAGGGTCTGGCCGTAATGCGGGGTGATCTTGCGCTCGCCGAACAGCATCCGCACTTTTTCCGAGACGATCGGCACCGAGAACAGCACCTGCTGTGGGCAAGCGTAATGGGTCTCGTATTTGCCCTTGGCACCCCCACGGCTGGCGATGTCGTCGATCAGGAACGTATGTTTCAGCGGCGCGCCGGCGCATTTCATCTCGGTCGCGGGGCGGGTGAAGAGACCAATGCCGCCCTCCTCGGTGAACTTCTGCGCGGCCTGCCATGTCTTCGCGGCGTGCTCCGGCCCGGCATAAAGCGCGCCGATGCCGTTCTGCCCGACCATATCCAGCGCAAAGCCCTCGATGGCATCATGGTCCAGCACGAGGCCGGGCGCGACCACCAGAAAATCATAGTCCAGCCGCTTGCCGCTTTCGGTAGAGACGGTCTTTGCCAGCGGGTCGATGGCGGCGGCCTTCTCAGTAATCAGCGTCACGCCTTGCGGCAGCCAGTCGGTGGTCTGGCTGACGACATAATCCGCCGGTTTCAGCCCCGCCGCAACCAGAGACAGCCCCGGCTGATAGAAATGTTCCTTGCGTGGATCGACCAGAGTGATTGCCGCACCGTCCAGCCGCTGGACCAGACGATTGGCAAGCGTCGCACCACCCGCCCCCGCGCCGATGATCACGATCCGCGCCTTGGTCGCCAGCTTCGCCGCCTGCGCCTCGCCACCAAGGCCAAGCGCCAGCGCCCCAACCGCGCCCAGCCCCAACAGGCCACGCCGCGTGCTTCGAAATTCCGTCATCGTGAAGTCTCTCCTCCCTGCAAAACAAGGGCGGGCGGAGGGTGCCCCCCGCCCGCCCTCCCCTCACGCAGCCTCGCGCGTGATGATCTCGGCCTCGCCTTCCAGCAATTTGTGGACCGGGCATTTGTCAGCCATCGCGACCAGAAGCGCGCGGTCCTCGGGGGTCAAATCGCCGATCAGGGTGACGACCCGCTCGAAGGCATGGGGCTTTTCGCCGGTCGGAGCCGGATCGGCGCCCATGCTCATCACCGGCGCGCGCAGGTGGCGCACCTCGACCGACACATCGTCGAGCGCGATTTTCTTGCGACCCGCGACCATGCGGATCGTCATCGTGGTGCAGGCGGCAAGGCCGGCCATCACCAGTTCAAACGGATCGGGGCCGGTGTCCTGCCCGCCATAGGTTCCCGGTTCGTCCGCGCCAAGAATGTGGTGGCCCACATTGATATATTGCCCGAAGGGGCCAAAGCCGCTTTCGCGGGCCTTCACGACATTGCGTTGCGGAGCATTGCTCATGGTTTCTGTTCCCTGTTTCGGAAAATGCGTTCAGGTGATCTGCAGCGAGCCTTTGGCCGCCATCATCAGGTCGATCACCTCGGGCGCGGTGATGATCTCATAGCCCGGCACCATCTGCTCGGCGCTGAAGCCGTTATGGATCATGCAGGATTTGCAGATGCCGATCCGGCCACCGCCCGCGATGAATTTCGCCAGCAGATCCGGGACCGGCTCGAAGGGCTTGCCCACGTCGATCCCCGCAGTCGCATCGGGCTGGCCCAGTTCGACCGCTTCGACCATCAAGAGCACCATCGCACTGTGCCCCTTTTGCAGCGCGTTCAGCGCCATGGTGAAGGCTACGGTGACCTTGGCCGGGTTGGCGCGGCCATCGAACAAGGTTGCGACGAAATGAGCGGATTGCATGGGTCTCTCCTTTAATCCGGGACAGAGCCGGGGCCGGGGCCGGGCAAAATTGCGCCGACCGGGCACCGTTCTTTTTCGAATTGGAACAGGAACCCGCTGCGGGCAAGACTGCCAATCTGCCATGATATGTCGCCAAAGCGACAGGCCATCACCGGGCACACCCTGATCGGGCCTGCCCATTTTCGGTCGTTCCTGCTAGAACCCCTGTTAACGTAGGAGAGCAGATGGACGACTGGACCGCATATTTCAAAGAAATGGATCAGCTTCCTGCCCCGATGCGCAAATCCCTTCTGCGCAACAGCCGTAAGCTGCAGTTCCCGGCGGGATCGCGTCTGTTCGGTCCAGGGCAGCCCGCAGAGTATCTGCTCCTGCTGGTCTCGGGGAAGGTCAGGGTCACCCAGGTTTCTGACACCGGGCGCGAGGTCGTTCTCTATCGCGTTGGCGCGGGGGAAAGTTGCGTGCTGACCTCGGCCTGCATGCTGGCCTATGACGATCTGGCAACCGAAGGCTTGGCGGAAACCGATGTCGAGGCCATCGGCATCCCCAGGGCCACCTTCGACGAGCTGATGGCGATGTCGCCCGATTTTCGGGGTTTTGTCATGCGGGCCTGGTCGCGGCGAGTGACGGATCTTCTGTCGCTGATCGACGATATCGCGTTTCAGCGGATCGACCTGCGGCTTGCCACGCGACTTCTGGCCATGGCCGAGGGCGATACCGTCCATGCCACGCATCAGCAACTCGCCGCTGAACTCGGCTCGGCGCGCGAGGTGATCAGCCGGACGCTGTCCGAGTTTCAGCGCCGGGGATGGATCGAACAGGCCCGGGGCGAAGTTCGGCTGATGGATCGGCCCGCGCTGGAAAAACTGACGCGAGAGCCGGAAGTGTAACCAAGTCACCGACGGGAGGTCGCGGCCGTGGCATCCTCATGCCACGAAACACAGTCCCGAGGTGTCCCGATGATCAAGAATCTTGGCCAGCCCGACCGCATCCTGCGGTTGGTGGCCGGAATTATCGCAGCCGTGATCGCATGGCTCTATGGCGGCGGCTGGCCAGTGCTTGGCCCCGTGCTGTGGGTCGTGGCGACCATACTGATCCTGACCGCAGCCTTCGCCACCTGCCCGGCCTATCGGCTGTTCGGCCTGTCCACCTGCCCGCTGAAAAAGAAATGACCAGCTTCACCCCCCTGACCTCTTTCGCGGGCGGCATGCTGATCGGGCTGGCCGCCGTTCTGCTGATGGCCTTTCACGGCCGCATCTTCGGTGCGACCGGCATCCTGTCCGGCCTGATGCGTGGCGGCAATATGCGCGACTGGTCGCTGCGGGCGGCGCTGCTTGCGGGCATGGTGCTGGCACCGGGGTTGGTGCTGCTTGGCACCGGCAACTGGCCCGCGCTGGAGGTGCCGGTATCGATGACCGCGATCATCGGCGGCGGGCTTCTGGTGGGGATCGGCGTCAGCTATGGCGGCGGCTGCACCTCGGGCCATGGCGTCTGCGGCAATGCCCGGTTTTCCCGCCGCTCGATCACCGCGACGCTCAGCTTCATGGCGACTGCCTTCGTCACCGTCTATGTCACCCGTCACCTGATCGGAGGTTGAGATGCGCCTGCTTTCCGCCCTGCTCATCGGCCTGGTCTTCGGGATCGGCATTGCCACATCGGGCATGATCAACCCGGCCAAGGTTCTGAACTTCTTCGATATCGCCGGGACCTGGGACCCCAGCCTCGCCTTTGTCATGGGTGGCGCGCTTGCCGTCGCCGTCCCGGGATACCGGCTGGTGCTTGCCCGCAAGGCACCCCGGTTCGAGCCGAAATTCCAGCTTCCCGACACGAAACTGATCGACATGAAACTGGTTGCCGGCTCCGGCCTTTTCGGCATCGGCTGGGCGATTGCGGGCTTTTGCCCCGGCGCTGCCCTGCCCGCGCTTGGCACACTCCGCCCCGAGGCACTGGCCTTCGTCGCGTCAATGATCCTCGGCCTCTTCATCGCGCGCGGTCTGAAAGCCCTCGCTGCCCGCTCGCCCCAATCTGCCTGATCGGGCCGCCCGATCCCGCCATCTGATATTCGGAGGATAGCATGTCCTGCAAAGCCGACCTCACCGTGAAACCCGAAGTCACCCCCTTCTTCGATCCGGCCACCAACACGATTTCCTATGTGGTGAAGGATCCCGGCTCCGATGCCTGCGCCGTGGTCGATTCCGTCATGGATATCGACTATGCCGCCGGGCGCATCAGCTACGAATCCGCCGATGCCATCATCGCCTTTGTCCGCGAACAGGGGCTGCGGGTCGAATGGCTGATCGAGACCCATGTTCATGCCGACCACCTTTCCGGTGCGCCCTATATCCAGGCGGCGCTTGGCGGCAGGATCGGTATCGGCAGCCAGATCACCGTCGTGCAGGAAACCTTCGGCAAGGTCTTCAACGAAGGCACGGAATTCCAGCGTGACGGCAGCCAGTTCGACCGGTTGTTCGACGATGGCGATACCTATCAGGTCGGCGGCATGACGGCTTGCGCCATCCACACCCCGGGCCATACCCCCGCCTGCATGACCCATGTGATGGGCGATGCGGCCTTTGTCGGCGACACGCTCTTCATGCCCGATGGCGGCTCGGCCCGTGCCGATTTCCCGGGCGGCGACGCAGGCACGCTTTACGACAGCATCCAGAAGGTGCTCGCGCTGCCGCGCGAGACCCGGCTCTTCATGTGCCACGACTATGGCCCAAACGGCCGAGACATCGCTTGGGAAACCACGGTGGGCGAACAGCAGGGCCACAATATCCATGTCGGCAAAGGCCGCACGCGCGAAGAGTTCATCGCCATGCGCGAGGCACGCGATGCTACGCTGAAGATGCCGACGCTGATCATCCCCTCGCTTCAGGTCAATATGAAGGCAGGCGAATTGCCGCCCGAGGACGAGAGCGGCAAGCGGTTCCTCAAGGTGCCGCTCGGCGCACTGTAAAGGGTGGGTGAGTATGAAGATCCAGAAACTCTCTCCCAGGCTCGGGATCTGCGGACAGGTCGAACTTTCGGATATCCCCGAGATCGTCCGAAACGGCTATTGCCTTCTGGTCTGCAATCGTCCGGACGGTGAAGAGCGTGGCCAGCCCGGCTTTGCTCAGGTCGCCGAAGCAGCTCAGGCGGCCGGGCTGGCGACCCTGTATCTGCCCGTCGCCGGACCTTCCGATTTCGCGCGTCAGGCCCCCGCCATGGCCGAGGCTATGCGAACAGCATCGGGGCCGGTTCTTGCCTACTGCCGGTCCGGTGCCCGATCCTCGATGCTGTGTACCGCCGCAATAGCCCCCTGATCTTGTCTCATCGCCTCGCCCGTGCCTGAAAACACGCGCGACCTGCCATTGCTGAAAGCGGCCCCCATGCGCCTGTCCCTGACCCGCCATCTGCCCATCCTCGACTGGGGGCGGCGCTATTCGAAATCAGACCTGTCGTCCGACCTGACGGCGGCGGTGATCGTCACTATCATGCTGGTGCCGCAATCGCTGGCCTATGCGATGCTGGCAGGCCTGCCGCCGGAGGCGGGGATCTATGCCTCGGTTCTGCCGATCGTGCTTTATGCGATCTTCGGCACCAGCCGCGCGCTGGCTGTCGGGCCGGTGGCCGTGGTGTCCCTGATGACCGCTTCGGCGGTCGGTCAGGTCGCGGAAAGCGGCACCGCGGGCTATGCCGTGGCCGCGCTGACGCTGGCGCTGCTATCAGGGGCGATGCTGATCGGTCTGGGCCTGCTGCGCTTCGGTTTTCTGGCGAACTTTCTGTCGCATCCGGTGATTGCGGGGTTCATCATCGCCTCGGGCCTGCTGATCGCCGCCGGACAGACGCGGCATATCTTTGGCATCGCAGGTGGTGGCGACACGCTGCCGGAAATCCTGCATCGGCTCTGGCAGCATCTGGCCGAGACGAACTGGCAAACGCTGGTGATCGGCCTGGCCTCCATCGTCTTTCTGGTCTGGGTGCGCAAGGGGATGAAGCCCGCGATGATGCGGCTTGGCGCAGGCGACGGGCTGGCGACGCTGCTGACCCGCGCCGGGCCGGTCTTTGCGATCGTCGCGACCACAATCACCGTCTGGGGTTTCGACCTGCACGAGCAGGGCGTTGCCATCGTGGGTAGCATCCCGCAAGGATTGCCGCCCTTCACCTTGCCCGATCTGTCGCCCGGGCTGATTGGAACGCTTGCCCTGCCCGCAGCCCTGATCTCGATCATCGGCTTTGTCGAAAGCGTTTCGGTCGCGCAGACCCTTGCTGCAAAAAAACGCCAGCGCATCGACCCGGATCAGGAACTGATCGGCCTTGGTGCCGCCAATATCGGCGCGGCCTTTTCGGGCGGCTTTCCGGTGACGGGGGGCTTTGCGCGATCAGTCGTGAATTATGACGCGGGTGCCGCCACCCCTGCTGCGGGCGCCTTCACCGCCGTCGGGCTGGCACTGGCCGCGCTGACCCTGACGCCGCTGCTTTATTTCCTGCCCCAGGCCACGTTGGCGGCCACAATCATCGTCGCCGTTCTCAGCCTTGTCGACCCGGCTATCCTGCGCCGCACCTGGGCCTATTCGCGGCGCGATTTCGCTTCCGTTCTGGCCACGATCCTCGCCACCCTCCTCTTCGGGGTCGAGACCGGGGTCTCGACCGGCGTCGCACTGTCGCTTCTCCTGCATGTGCTGAACACAGCCCGCCCGCATGTGGCCGAGGTCGGTCTTGTCCCCGGCAGCCAGCATTTCCGTAATCTGCTGCGCCATCAGGTCGAAACCCTGCCGGGCGTGTTGATGCTGCGCGTCGACGAGAGCCTATATTTCGCCAATGCCCGCGCCATCGAGACGCTGGTGCTGAATCGCCTGGCCGCCGACCCCGCCATCCGCGACGTGGTGCTGATGTGTTCTGCGGTAAATGTGATCGACTTTTCCGCGCTGGAATCCCTTGAGGCGCTGGCCACGGAACTGGCCGCGCAGAAGGTCCGCCTTCATCTGTCCGAAGTGAAAGGCCCGGTCATGGACCGGCTCGGGACAACGCATTTCCTGCGCGATCTGAACGGCGAAGTCTTCCTGTCGCAATACGACGCCTGGAAGAGCCTGACCGCGACAGGCCCCGGTTCGAAGGCCGGGTAACAAATCGGATGGCCCAGTCTGGTCACCGCAAACCTCCATTGTCACCAACGAGAAAGGGACCGAACCCATGAAAAAGATCCTCCTTGCCGCCACCCTGGCTCTCACCACTGCAAGCGTGGCCCAGGCTGACGAACCACGCAAACTGGTGACCATCCTGACGGCGCCCGAAGCCCAGACACAGCTTATGGCGATGGTTCTGACCATGAATGCCGTGGTGCAGGGGGCCGAGGCGAAAATCCTGCTTTGCGGCCCCGCCGGCGACATCGCGCTGAAAGCAGCTCCGGAAACCGCGACAGCAGGCCAGCCCCCGAAAGGCGCGAGCCCGCAAGGCCTTCTGAAGACGATGATCGAGAAGAACGGCGTGCAGGTGCAGGTTTGCGCAATCTATCTGCCCGGGATGGGTGTCGGCCCGGAAGTCCTCATCGAGGGCGTGACCGCTGCGGCCCCCGACGCCATGGCGAAGGAACTGATCGACGACGACACGACGGTCATGAGCTTCTGATCTGGAACCATGAATATGAAACAGGTCCTGCCCGCCCTTGCTCTCGCCATCATGCTTCCCTTCGTCGCCCAGGCCCAGGAAAGCGATTCCTACAGCGAAACGAAACTCGGCCTTTACGCGACTGCGACAGAAGCCCATGCCATGATGGAGGCCGATCCTCGCGCGATCCTGATCGATGTCCGCGACCCGTCCGAACTGATGTTCACCGGCGCCGCCGAAGGACTGGACATCCATGTGCCGTGGATGGTGCTCGACCGTGCGGAATTCAGCGCCGAAAAGGGCGCCTGGCCGATGAAGCGCAACGAAGGGTTCGAGGCCAGCGTAAAGGCCCGTCTCGATGCCCTTGGCGTGACATCAGAGGATACCATCATCGTGATGTGCCGCTCGGGTTCGTCGCGCAGCGCGCCTGCGGCGGATGTGATCAATGCAATGGGCTATACCAAAGTCTGGTCCGTTACCGATGGCTTTGAAGGCGGCACGCTCAAGGAGGGCACGTCGAAAGGTGTGCGGGCCGTGGACGGCTGGCGCAACTCCGGACTTCCATGGAGCTATAAGGTAGATCCCGGTATCGCCTGGACGCAGGAATAGATCTTCGCTTAACCACGCTGCGGCACGGTGTCGCCAAAGACACCCGTGCCGCAGCACCCGCGACAGCAGGAATTTCAGGCCGCGGCCGTTTCCTCGCGCACATCGCGAAGCAGGGCCGCCATCTGCCGGAAGACTTCCGTGTGCGGCGATCCAGGACGCCAGGCCAGCACCACCTGGCGCGGACATGCGCCGGGCAGCGGCAAGAGTGCGACACCATGCCCCCGCGTCGCCCCGGCATCCACCGCCAGCTGAGGCAAAAGCGTGATGCCCAGCCCCTCCTCGACCATCGAAACAAGGGTCGGCAGGCTGGTCGCGGCAAATGTTTCATCGGCGTGGAGCGCGATCCCCGGAAAAGCCGAGAGCGCGTGGCGCTGCAGACAATGGCCCCGCTCAAGCAACAACAGCGGCGTGCGGGACAGATCTTCAGGCTCTGCCTGACCCTTGGCCGCCAGCGCATGTTTCTCACTGACAGCCAGTTGGTATCCATCCTGAAACAACAGCTCAACCACCGCATCGCCCAGATCATGGGGAAGCGCGACCAGAATCAGGTCAAGCCGTCCCTCGGCCAGCCCGGCGGCAAGGCTGTCGGTCAGTTCCTCACGCAGGAATATCCGCAGATCAGGCCAGCGGCGGCGGATCGCGGGCAAGGCGCGGGGCAGCAGGAATGGCCCCAGCGTCGGGATCGCCCCCAGACGGACCTCCCCCTGAAAGGCGCCGCTGTGCTGGCGCGCCGCAGCCTCGATATCCTTGACCTCTGCCAGTATCCGGCGGGCACGCGCGGCAATATCTTCGCCCGCTGGGGTCAGCATGACCGATTGCCGTGTGCGCTCGGCCAGCACAACACCAAGGCGCCCCTCAAGTTCCTTCAACCCGGTCGAAAGCGTCGGCTGCGTCACGTTGCAGACCTCGGCCGCGCGCGAGAAGTTCAGCGTATCGGCAAGCGCGGTCAGAAAGCGAAGCTGGCGAAGGCTGGGCATGTTATTGAAAATCCCGATTACGCTTAGTCATATAATCAATTTCATATATATGTGTAAACCTACTACCTCTTGGTCATCGCAAACACGAACCCAGAGGTTTCCAGATGACCGACGCCCCCGCCCTGCCGCGGCTGAATGAACCGGCCCCCGATTTCGACGCGCCGACCACCCATGGCCGCAAGAAGCTGGCCGATTTCCGCGGGAAATGGCTGGTGCTGTTCTCGCACCCGGCGGATTTCACCCCGGTCTGCACCACCGAATTCATCGGCTTCGCAAAATTGCAGGAACAGTTCGCCGCGATCGACACGCAACTGATCGGCCTGTCGATCGACAGCACCCACTCGCACATCGCCTGGACGCGCAACATCAAGCAGAATTTCGGCACCGAAATCGGCTTTCCGATCATTGCCGATCTCAGCATGAAGGTCGCCCATGACTATGGCATGATCATGCCAGGCGCTTCGGACACGGCTGCGGTGCGGGCCACATTCGTGATCGACCCTGAGGGCGTGCTGCGTGCGATGCTCTACTATCCGATGAATGCGGGCCGGTCTGTGGCGGAAATCCATCGCCTCGTCGTCGCCCTGCAGACGGCCGACACCAATGCCTGCGCCATGCCCGAAGCCTGGGTACCCGGCCAGCCGGTCATCGTGCCGCCCCCGAAAACCCCGGAAGAGGCCGAAGCGCGCGCCGCCGAGGGTTACAATACGGTCGACTGGTATTTCTCGACCCGCACTCTCTGAACATCAAGGCAGGGGTATCATGCCCCTTCCCTACCTGATCTGCGCTGCGAAAGTCCGCCTTCATGACACCGATCCGTATCACAGACAGCTTCTTCATCACCGGCCAGATCCGGGCTGCGGATATGCCCCAGCTTGCCGCGATGGGGTTTGTCGCCATTCTCAACAACCGCCCCGATGGAGAGGAAGCTGACCAGCCCGATCATGAAACCATGCGTCAGGCGGCGGCGGCCGTCGGCATGGGTTATCTCTGGCTGCCGGTGACCGGCTCCACCATCAATGGCGAGGTGGTGGAGACGTTTCGCTCCATGCTCGACGCCGCTTCGGGACCGGTACTCGCGCATTGCCGCTCCGGCGCGCGGTCCTTCACCCTTTGGGCCATCGGCGAGGTGCTGGTCGGTCGGATGAGCTCCGAAGACCTGGCCGAGTTCGCGCAGGTCAGGGGATGCGACGCAAGCGCAGCGCTGAACTGGCTCGTGCATGATGCCCAGGCAAAGGGCCAAACTCTTCCACGAAAGGAACCTCAGATGTCCAGCAAACCCGAAGTGACCGGTTTCTTCGATCCGCGCACCTGGTCGGTGCAATATGTCGTGGCCGACCCGGCAACGAAGGACTGCGCGATCATCGACCCGGTCTATGACTACGACGAGAAATCCGGCCAGACCGGAACGCAACACGCCGACGAGATCCTGCGCTTCGTCTCTGACAAAGGCTATCGCGTGCAATGGATCCTCGACACCCACCCCCATGCCGATCATTTTTCTGCCGCGCAATACCTGAAGGAAAAGACCGGCGCGCCCACCGCCATCGGCGAGAAGGTGGTCGAGGTGCAGAAGCTATGGAAAGGCTTCTACAACTGGCCGGATTTCCCCGAGGACGGTCGCCAGTGGGACAGGCTCTTTGCCGATGGCGATACGTTCATGGTCGGGACGATTCCTGCGCGTATCATGTTTTCGCCCGGGCATACGCTGGCCTCGATCACCTATGTGATCGGTGACGCTGCATTTGTCCACGATACGCTATTCCAGCCTGACAGCGGCACGGCACGGGCCGATTTTCCCGGTGGAAATTCGAAGGTCCTGTGGGACTCGATTCAGGCGATCCTCGCCTTGCCTGACAAGACCCGCATCTTCACTGGTCATGACTATCAACCCGGCGGGCGGGAACCACAGTGGGAGTCGACCGTGGCCGAACAGAAGGCCGAGAATATCCATATGGCGAAATACCGGACCGAGGCAGAATTCGTAGCCGTTCGCGATGCGCGCGATGCAACCCTGCCGATGCCGAAGCTGATCCTGCATGCTTTGCAGGTGAACATGAACGGTGGCCGATTGCCCGAACCGGAGTCCAATGGCAGGCGATATATCAAGCTGCCGCTCGACGTGCTGACCGGCGCGAATTGGGGGTAGATCATCCCTGTAAAGCAACACCGCCAAGACCCGCCGCCGTTTTGAATAGCTGCGGAGTTGATCACTCCGCAGCTATAGAATGCCGTTGCGCGCGGTCTGGAATACTCGGGGAGGAATTTCGAACCGGACCCGGAAGATCTGAAAGCAAATTCACTCCAGCGCCAGATTACCAGTCCTGATTGCAATTCCTGCCGCCGCGCGATTCGGGCCGACAACATGCCGCGCGTCACCCTGCCACGTCGCCGTGGCGGGTCAGAACGATACCTTGTCGCCTTGATCCTTGAAATGATCAGCCCGCATCCACTATTACACTTTCAAAAGTGCATGGTGACAGACCGCGCCTTGCCAAAGAAACGAGATGCCCCGTCAAACCCGAAATGACCATATGGCACAGAAGGCAGACCGGCCCGATATACTGGACCTTTTGCCGACGATGGCCGCGCTGGTATGGCTACCTCAGGCGGCCTTGCTTGCCGTTGCGATTGCTGCGGTGGCGAGGGGCGCGGTGCTGGCGGAGATCGCGGGATTCGCCGCCCTTGCGGCATTTCTCGGTATCTTGCGGGCGCTGATCTCCTCCGCCAGTGAGCGTGCAAGCTTTCTCAGGGCGCGCGAGGCGGTGACGGCCCTGCGCAATGCAGCCGTTCTGGCTCTGGCGTCGCGCTCTCCTCTGGATGCCGCGCGCACGGCTTCGGGCGAGGCCGCCAGCATGATCGCCGAACAGGCCGAAAGCATCACGCCATGGCTCGCGCGGTTCGGGCCGACACGCATCAAGGCGGTCGTCATCCCTTTGGCGATTTTCCTGACAATCCTGCCGCTCTCCTGGGCGGCAGCGCTGGTCCTTCTGATCGCATTGCCAGTGATCCCGGTCTTCATGGCGCTGATCGGCTGGCGCGCGCAGGCGGCCAGCAAGGTGCAACTGGTCGAGGTCGGCGCGATGAACGCCTTTCTGCTGGACCGGTTGCGCGGGCTGGCCACGATCCGGGGGCTGGGCGCGGTTGATCGGATGGCGGAACGCGTCGGGGAGGAAGCGCAATCCCTGCGGCTCCGCACAATGGCAGTGCTGCGCATCGCCTTCATGACCTCGGCGGTGCTCGAGCTTTTCGCCGCACTCGGTGTCGCCATGGTCGCGGTCTATGTCGGCTTTCACCTGCTGGGGGACCTGGATTTCGGCGCCTGGGGCGGCAAGCTCGGGCTGGCGCAGGGCATGTTCATCCTGCTGCTGGCGCCTGCGTTTTTCGAGCCGATGCGCGAATTGTCGGCTATCTGGCATGACAGGGCGGCGGGCCAGGCGGCGCATGAAAACCTGTTGCGGCTGGCGCAGGAAGGCCACCGGCTGCCCGAGGCCGGGCAAGTCTCCGCTCCGGTTCCCGCAGACAGGCTTGCGATCAGCCCGGCGATTGTTGTCAGGGGCCTGACCTTTGACCACACCGGACCCGACCTCCTTTTCCCGGAGGGGCTGGGCTTTACCGTCAACCACGGCGAACATGTCGCCCTTCTCGGGCCCAGCGGGGCTGGCAAGACCACGATCCTGTCGTTGATCGCGGGGCTGGCGATGCCGAAAGCCGGCCGGATCGAGGTTTTCGGGCAGGAGCTGCGCCCCGAGACCGTCCTGCCCCTGCGCGCGCGGATGGCATGGATCGGGCAGAACCCGCATATCTTCGCCGGATCGCTTGCCGCCAATGTCACCCTGGGCCGCAGCGGCATTGATGATGATACCATCGCCCGCGCATTGGCCGCGCTGCGGCTGGACCATGTGGCGCGCGCGCGCGGAAGCGCCCCGATCGGCGAAGGTGGCGCCGGTCTTTCGGGTGGCGAAGCCCTGCGGCTGGCCCTGGCAAGGATCGCCGTCACGCCGCAGGCGGAGCTGATCCTTGCGGATGAACCCACCGCCCACCTTGATCCCGTCACCGCGGGCAAGATCACCGACGCCCTGCTACGGCTTGCGCGGGGGCGTACTCTGATTGTCGCAACCCATGACCCGCGCCTCGCCGCGCGATTGGATCGCAGCATCTGTCTGGCCCCTCTGGCAGGGAGGGCAGCGGCATGAAGCGCGTCCTGAATGATTTCCGGCCCTTCCTTGGCCTGTTCTGCGCGAGTACCGGCCGGAAACTGCTGGGAGGTGCCGCGCTGGCCGCCCTGACCGGGCTGATGGGCATGGCGCTTCTGGGCCTGTCGGGCTGGTTCATCACCGCGACCGCGCTTGCGGGGCTGGTGCCCGCCACGGCCTGGGCCTTCGATGTCTTCATGCCCTCGGCAGCGATCCGGCTCTTTGCGCTTGGCCGCACGGCGGCGCGCTATGGCGAAAGGCTGGTGACCCATGATGCAACGCTCGGCCTGCTGGCCGCGTTGCGCGGGCGGCTCTTTCGCGGCTGGTCGGCGCCGGGCGCGGCAAGGGCACTGGCGATGCGCCCGGCCCGCCTGCTGTTTCGGCTGACCGCCGATGTCGATGCGCTCGATACTGTTTATCTGCGCGTGCTGGTGCCGCTTGGCACCACCCTCGTGGCGACGCTGGCTGCGGGGATCGCACTGGCCTTCATCAGCCCGGCTCTGGGGGTCGCGGTCTTTGCGGTGCTGATGCTGACCGGAACTTTCGTCGCGGGGATCACTGCGCGCAGCGCCACCCCCGCAACCCTGCGCCGCGCCGCCCGGATCGAGACCTTGCGGGCGCGCGTCATCGACCTTGCCAGCGGCCAGACCGACCTGCTGATGGCGGGACGGATCCCTGCGCAAAGGGCCGCGCTGGCAGAGGTGGACGCAAGGCTTGCCGCCGACGACCACCGCCTCAACCGGATCGAGGCTCGGGCAGGTCTGGCCCATGGCCTGCTTGCGGCGGTGTTGCCTGCGCTGGTGCTGGTGGCGGCGGCAGCAATCGCCGCCGGGGGGCATATCGGCGCACCGGGTGTCGCGCTTGCCCTCCTCATCACCATGGCCGCAACCGAGCCTTTTGCCGCCCTGCGGCGCGGCGCGCTGGATTTTGCGCGCGCCCGTCTTGCCGCAAGACGCACCGGGCCTGCGCTACTCTGCGCCGCCTTTCCTGTCGGCGCCGAACCCGCCCCCGGTCTCGCAGCGGAATTGCATCACGTCACGCTGCGCCACGATGCGGCCCTTGCGCCGATCCTGCGGGATCTGTCGCTTTCGGTCCGGGAGGGCGAGCATATCGCGCTGATCGGGCCAAGCGGTGTCGGCAAGACCAGCGTGATCCAGTGCCTTGCCGGTGATCTGCCGCCCACGGCGGGAAGTGTCCGCGTCACCGCCACTGCGCGGCTGACACAGCGCACCGAACTGTTCCGTGACGGCCTGCGCGAAAATCTTCGCCTCGGCGCCCCCATGGCAAGCGACGCGCAGATGATGGCAGTTCTGGCGCAGGCCGGGCTGGAAAGCATCATCCATGCGCTCCCTAGTGGCCTCGACACAGAACTCGGCGATGGCGGCCAGGGTCTGTCGGGGGGACAGGCGCGGCGGCTGACCCTTGCCCGGCTGATGCTGCGCGATGTGCCGCTCTGGCTTCTGGACGAGCCGACCGAGGGGCTGGACGGAGAGACCGCCCGCGATGTTCTGGCCCGGCTGCGCCATGCCGCAGGCAATCGCGCCACGATCACCGCCACCCATATCCGACGCGAAGCGGAAGATGCCGACCGCCTGCTGATCCTGGGGGATGGCGGGATCAAGGCCAGCCATATCCGGGGCAGCCCGGGATTTGAGGCCGCATTGAACGACCTGCGCCCTGACTGAACCGCCCATCATGGGCAAAACAGCTCCATCCACCCGCAGACGCAAAGGCAGCAAGATGGAATTCGACGTTGTAACCCTGTCGCGGCTTCAGTTCGCTTTGACCGCGCTTTACCATTTTCTCTTCGTGCCCCTCACTCTTGGCCTTTCCGTGCTGCTGGCGGCGATGGAGACAGTCTATGTGATGACGGGCCGCCCGATCTGGCGCCAGATGACCAAATTCTGGGGCACATTGTTCGGGATCAATTTCGTGCTGGGCGTCGCCACCGGCATCGTGATGGAATTCCAGTTCGGCATGAACTGGAGCTATTACAGCCATTATGTCGGCGATATCTTCGGCGCGCCGCTCGCCATCGAAGGGCTGATGGCCTTCTTCCTTGAGGCCACCTTCGTCGGGCTGTTCTTTTTCGGCTGGGACAAGATGTCGAAGGTCGGGCATCTCTTCGCCACCTATGCCGTGGCGATCGGCTCGAACTTCTCTGCCTTGTGGATCCTGATCGCCAATGGCTGGATGCAGCATCCAGTGGGCGCGACATTCAACCCCGACACCATGCGGATGGAAGTGACCGATTTCTTCGAGGTGCTCTTCAACCCGGTCGCCCAGGCCCGCTTTGTCCATACCGTCTCGGCGGGCTATCTGACCG
This sequence comes from Pseudogemmobacter faecipullorum, assembly GCF_020539525.1. Lineage (GTDB taxonomy): Bacteria > Pseudomonadota > Alphaproteobacteria > Rhodobacterales > Rhodobacteraceae > Pseudogemmobacter > Pseudogemmobacter faecipullorum. Next base: position 21,018 of record NZ_JACDXX010000029.1, read on the forward strand.
CCTCGGTCTTCGTTCTGGGCGTCTCGGCCTGGTATCTGCTGAAGGGGCGGCACATCGCCATCGCCAAACGCTCGATGACCATCGCGGCCTCGTTCGGCCTGCTGGCCTCGGTCTCGGTCGTGGTTCTGGGGGATGAGGGCGGCTATCTGGCCTCGGAACACCAGAAGATGAAACTCGCCGCCATCGAGGGCATGTGGAAGACCGAGCCGGCGCCGGCCTCCTTCACCCTGTTCGGCATTCCCGACATGGAGGAGCGCACGACCCATTATGCGGTCCACATCCCCTGGGTCATGGGGCTGATCGGGACCCGTTCGCTGACGACCGAAATCCCCGGCATCGAGGAGTTGGAAGCCCATGCCGAAACCCGGATCCGCAACGGCATCCTTGCCTATGATGCGCTGCAGGATTACCGGGCCGCGCCCTCGCGCGAGGCAGTGCCTCCCGAGGCCGTCACGGCCTTCGACGAACACGGCCACGATCTCGGCTATGCGCTGCTTTTGACGAAGTATGTCGAGGATCCGCGCGAGGCGACTGAGGCGCAGATCAAGGCCGCAGCGTGGGATACGGTGCCGCATGTGCCAACGCTGTTCTGGTCCTTCCGCCTCATGGTCGCGATCGGCTTCTTCAACGTCGCGTTGATGGGCTTTTTCGTGGTGCTTTCGGCGCGCCGCAAGCTGGGCGTCAGCCGCTGGCCGCTGAAGATCGCGGTGGCCTCGCTGGCGCTGCCATGGATCGCCGCCGAACTCGGCTGGATCACCGCCGAATTCGGGCGCCAACCCTGGGCGGTCGAGGGCGTTCTGCCCACGGTCGCCGCTGTTTCCGAACTGACCGTGCCGACTCTTTGGCTGACCATCATCGGCTTCACGCTGATCTATTCAGTGCTGATCGTGATCGAGGTCCGGCTGATGCTGGAGGCGATCCGCAAGGGGCCGCAGCCCGATCACGACCCGGAAATGCCACTCGCCCCGAAAACACTCGTTGCAGCGGAGTAAGGCCATGATCCTGCACACCCTTATCGACTATGACATCCTGCGCGTGATCTGGTGGCTGCTGCTTGGCGTGCTGCTGATCGGCTTTGCCGTGATGGACGGCTTCGACCTTGGCGTGGGAATGCTCTTGCCCTTCGCCGGCAAGACTGACCTGGAACGGCGCATCGTCATCAACACCATCGGCCCGGTCTGGGAGGGCAACCAGGTCTGGCTGATCCTCGGCGGCGGGGCGATCTTTGCCGCCTGGCCGCCGCTTTATGCGGTCAGTTTCTCGGGCTTCTACCTTGCGATGTTTGCTATCCTCGCCGCGCTGATCCTGCGCCCGGTCGGGTTCAAGTATCGCTCGAAACGCGAAGGCGCACGCTGGCGGAGGAACTGGGACTGGGCGCTGTTCGTAGGTGGCTTCGTCCCGGCGCTGATCTTCGGTGTCGCTGTCGGCAATGTGCTGCAAGGGGTGCCGTTCCGGCTCGGCTCCGACCTGCGGATCTTCTATGACGGCAGCTTCTTCGGCCTCCTGAACCCCTTCGCGCTGCTGTGCGGCCTGTTGTCGGTCGCCATGCTGGCGATGCACGGGGCGAACTGGCTGGTGCTGAAATCCTCGGGGCCGGTTGCGGCGCGGGCGCGGTCCTTCGCCCGGATCGCGGCCCTTGCCACCATCGGGCTCTATGCACTTGGCGGGTTGGCCCTTTGGCTCTTTGTCGATGGTTACCGCATCACCAGCGTGATCGACCCGTCCGGCCCGTCCAACCCGCTGGCAAAAACCGTCGAGACCTCGGCAGGCGGCTGGTTTGCGAACTACGCCACCCATCCCTGGATGCTGCTGGCCCCCGCCCTTGGCTTCGTCGGCGCGCTTCTGGTGCTGTGGGGGCTGCGCTCGGGACGCGAGATCGGAACGCTGTTGTTCTCGAAGCTTTCGATCTTCGGGATCATCTCGTCGGTCGGGCTGTCGATGTTTCCGTTCATCCTGCCCTCGACGGTGCAGCGGGGGGCCAGCCTGACAGTCTGGGACGCATCCTCCAGCCATCTGACGCTCTTCATCATGCTCTTTGTCACCGTGATCTTCCTGCCTCTGATCGCCGCCTACACAGCCTGGGCCTACAAACTGCTCTGGGGCAAGGTCGAGGAAGACGACATCACAGGCGGCGGTCACGCCTACTGAAAGGGAACAGAAATGTGGTATTTTGCCTGGATCCTCGGTCTGCCGCTCGCAGTCTGCTTCGCGGTTCTGAACGCAATGTGGTACGAAATGCTGGAAGACGACGATCAACACAGCCAAGCGAAATCGGTTTCCCCCAATCAAAGCCAATCCTAGGTTGGAACCGATGCACCGTTTCTATCTAAAAAGCACAGTCATGATTTGCGGCGCAATGAAAACAACTCTCTCTCGTTCGGATCTCATCTGCGCACATCTCAGCAGAAAACTCGACTAGCGCATCCCCCTAAACGCGTGGAGGACCACCGATCCAGGCGATCCACAATCAGGTGAGAAAGATATGCTCAGGCGCATGCAAACAGTGGTGGCACGCAATATTTGCGTCACCGCAACCCAATTAATGGAGAAGTCTACATGGGTAAGCTAAACGATAAAGTTGTTGTGGTGACCGGCTCGGTCTCTGCGATCCCGGGATATGATTCGATTGGGTCGGCAACGGTTCGCGAAGCTCTGGCAGAAGGGGCTGCGGGAGTCGTCATCTCCGATATCAACGACGAACTGGGCGAAGCCTTCGCGAAAAGCCTGAACGAACAATACGGCACCGGACGGGCGCTCTATGTCCATACTGATGTAAGAGACCCGAAAGATGTCGAAAAGCTGTTCGACATCACCGAAAAGACCTATGGCCGCGTCGATGCTGTTATGGCCAATGCCGGGGTGGCAACGGCCGAGGACTTCGACAAGGATCCGGAAGCTGTCCTGAAATCCCGTAAGTTCATTCAAAGCATCAATGAGGACGGAGTTTTCCACACCGCCCTCTACGGTTCGCGTCTGATGATCAAGCACGGGACGAAAGGCTCCATTGTGCTGGTATCCAGTATTCACGGTGTCGTCGGTCGCCCCAAGGTCGTGAACCCGGACACGGGCGATGTGCTAATCGATCGCTTCAACTTGATTCAATACACGATGGGCAAGCATGGCGTCGTCGGCCTGTCGAAGGCCTTGGCTCTTCAACTGGCGGAATATGGCATTCGCGTTAATACGGTGAACCCGGGCTATATCATGACCCCCCTGTTTCAGGCTGCGGTCAATGCCGATAAGGGCGAGTTGGCAAAAGAGAAGACGCTGGCAACAGATGCTTTCGACTTCACCCAACTGGCGGCACTGCACCCGCTCTGCAACGACCCGGTAGAACAGGCCGATATCGTTCCACGGGGCAAGTTTGGTGGTCGCATGGGCGTTCCTGTCGAAATTGCCAAGCCCGCAGTCTTCCTGATGTCGGACGAATCTTCCTTTGTTACAGGCCAGAAGCTTGTAATTGACGGGGGGTATACGGCAGGCTGAGATCGCCTTGTGGGAGGCTCCCACACTGGCTCGCTGCATCGCCGGGGGCGAAGTCGCCTTCGCCCGGGTGCGCGCGCTGGTGACCGAACATCTGAGATGACCATGTCCCCCGGCACGACCGCTGTCACCGCAGGTCGGGCGAGCTTACTCGTGCCGGGGTTCTCATGGTCGCGCGCGGCTTCATCGGGGCCTTCCTGCCACTGATGTCGACTACGATCTTCCTGATCCTTGCCACAGGCTGCTTTGCTCAGTCGGGTATCTGGAATGCCATCACAAGGTGATCAAACCGGCAAACCCTGCCAACGACAATACATGATTAATCACAACTATTTGAAAATATTGCGCCCCGGGACACGGCCCTCTTAAGCTTCGCTTAATCCCTGCAAGTACGATCCGGGTTCGTGAGGTCTATCGCGATTATCGCGCATCTCCGATTCATCTGTTTATGCTTGACTGTCCTTAGGCACTACTCATCTGCCAATTTTCCGTCGCGCAGATGGATAAGCCGATCGAAGCGGTCGAAGATTTTCTCGTCATGGGTGACCGTAAGGATGCAGGCTTCCTGTTCGGCGGCAAGCTTTCGCAGCAGGTCCATGACCAATTGTGCGCGTTTGCTGTCCAATGCCGCGGTCGGCTCGTCCGCAAGGATGATCCGCGGGCGGTTGGCCAGCGCGCGTGCGATGGCAACCCGCTGCGCCTCGCCCCCTGACAGCAGTGCGGGCTTGACCGGGGCGCGGTGGCCGACCTCGAGATAATCGAGAAGCTCTTTTGCCCGCTCCTTTCCCTTTTCGGGCGCCCAACCGGCAAGGTCGAGGACGAGGGATACATTTTCTGCCGCCGTCAGGAAGGGCAGCAGGTTGTGCGCTTGAAAGATGAAGCCAATCTTGTCCAGCCGCAGGCGGCGCAGATCGCTGCGCAGCCATTTGCCGTCAAAGACCGGATCACCGTCCAGCACCACGCGGCCCGAGGACGGGTCAAGGATGCAGCCGATGATGTTCAAAAGCGTCGTCTTGCCAGACCCCGACGGCCCTAGAAGTGCGATCACCTCGCCTGCACGCACCTGCAGGTCAACCTGGCGGAGGGCATCGACGCGGGTTTCGCCATCGCCATAGTGCTTGGCCACGGCCTGCACATCGACCAGAATATCACCGATCGCCATGGCTCAGCCTCCCAGCGCGGTGGCGGGGTCCACCTTCATGGCCGCGCGCACGCCCAGACCGCTGGCGGCCAGACAGACCACGACGATGATCCCGGCCAGAACGGCCACGTTGAACGGCTCCAGCACGACGCGGCGCGGAAAGACATCTTTGACCAGCAGGATCAGGATCAGACCGATGCCCCAACCTGCGGTCCCAAGGATCAGCGATTGCTGCACGATCAGCCCGATGATGGTGCGGTCGGGGGCGCCGATCAGTTTCAGCGTGGCGATCTGCTTCAGCTTTTCCATGGTCATGGTGTAGATGATCAGCGCGATCACCACGGCCGACACCGCCAGCAGGATACCCAGAAACAGCCCGATCTGACGCCGCGCCTTGTCCACGACCGAGGCCAGCAGGATATTTTCCTGTTCGATCTGGCTAAGGGCCGCCAGATGCTTCCATTGCCGCAAGGTTGCTGTCAGCAAATCGACATCCGCGCCGGGGGTGATGCGCACGATTACCGCCGCCACCGAGGCCGACTTGACCGCCCCCGCCCCGCGCGCGGCCTGCACCCGTTGATCTGCCGGAGCAAGTTCCGTTTGCAGCGCCATCGCATCGGCAAGCGTCATATAGACCGCCGGATCGCCGCCCGAGTTCATCGCCCCTTCGACCAGCCCGACCACGGTAAAGCGGTTGCGGCCAAGGCGGATGGTATCACCCAGCACAAGGCCGGTCTTGCGGTCGGCCACCAGTTCGAAATGGCTGGTGCCGATGCCGCGCCCTTCAGCGATGACCTGCGGGCCACCCGGTCGCCCCGGCTCATACCCAACGACGTAGAGCCGCAAGGTCCGGTCAAGAAACGGGGCCTCCACGGTCTGGTAATTGATGGCACCCGCTTCGGCCACGCCGGGCATGCGCGCCACGGTATTGCGGCTGTCGGCGGGAATGGAGGAGGCTTCGGCGAAAGGCCCCTTGGTGCCCGCCTCGACCACCCAGACATCCGCTGCGGGGGCCTCGACCACCGCCAGCGCATCAGCCACAAGGCCATTGTAGATGCCGATCATCGCCAGAACGACCGTCATCAGCAGGCCCAAGCCAAAGCAGGTCAGCACAAAGCGGAACAGCCCATGCCGGATGTCTTTCAGCGCCAGATTCATGGCGCGTCCCCGATCCGGGCCAGTCTGCCTTCGTCGGCGCCTTTCGGCGGCATGGCGACAATCGCGGCACCCTCGGGCAGGCCGCCTGTCACCTCGACCCGGCCCCGGTCGTCGCGTGCGCCAAAGGTCAGCTCGGCGCGGCGCAACCGACCATCCTGCACCAGCCAGACTATGCCGCGAAAGCCGTCAAAGCCGGTGATCGCCACCTCGGGCACCATCAGCGCGTTGTCGCGTATGCCGGTCAGGATGCGTACTTCGGCCTGTTCGCCAAGGAACATCGCTTCGGGGCAGTCGGAACAGGTCAGCCAGACGCGGCGCTCTTCGTTCACGCGGTCACTTTCCAGCCCGATCCGGGCGACGGTGCCGTGAAACTCGGCCGCGGGCTGTGACCGCAGGCGGATGACGCCCTCTTGGCCAAGCGCCAGTTGGCCGGCGCGTTCTTCGTCGATGAAGGCCTGAACCCAGACGGTTGCGGGATCAACCAGTATAAAGATCGGATCTCCGGCCTTGACCACCGTGCCCGGCTCGACATTGCGGGCCACAATAACCGCATCATAGGGTGCGACCAGCCGGTGATGGGCGAGCAAGGTTTGTTCCAGTTGCAAGGCGGCCGCCGCATCTGCGCCCTGCGCGCTGATCACGGCCAGATCGGCTTCGGCCAAGGCCAGTTCGGCCCGCGCCACATCCTCGTCGCGCTGTGCCTCCTCGGCTCGCTGGATAGAGGCGACGTCCTGCCGCGCAAGTTCCTTCTGTCGATCGTTCGCGGCAATGCGCTGTGCCAGAACTGCCTGCGCCCGCGCCACTGCGGCATCGGCCTTGGCCTGACCGGCGGCATTTGCCGCAACCGCTGCCTGCGCCCGCGCAACGCGCGCTATCTGCTCAGCCGGATGCAAGGCGGCCAGTTCCTGTCCGGCCTTGACCGCATCCCCTGCATCTGCCGACACCGACACCAATGCCGCGCCAACTTCGAACCCGACGCGCGTCAGGATCCGGGCCTCGACGGAACCTAGACCGTAAAGGCGCAAGGGCACCCCGGTTTCAGCCACGACAACCGTCACAGTCAGGGGCCGTTCGGTCAGAAACCAGCCCGCCGCCGCCAGCCCAACCAGTGCAACCGCGCCAAGGATCCAGGTTCTGCGCATCGCTCAGCCCTCGGCCCGGCGCATGCGGTTGATCAGGCCATCTTTCAGCACAAAGTGGTGATACAGCGAGCCCACAAAATGCAGCGCAACCAGTGCCAGCAGCACGATCTTCAGCACGTTGTGCCCTTGCGCAGCCAGATCGACGCCGCCGAACCAGGCCATCGACCCGCTGAGCGGCATCAGAATCATCAGCGCGTAAAGCCCGACATGCGCGGCCTTTGCCAAGGCGCGCTGCATCGCATTGTCGCCGACCATGGCGGGCGCGCCGCGCCGTGCCCGGATCGACAGCCGCCACAGCGCAAACAGCATGACCAGCGCTCCGCCTGCGACATGGGCCAGAACCAGCGGATTGAAGGCGATTTCCATCCCCTTTGCCGCAGCGTCCCACGCGGCGGCGATGGCATCCTTGAACAGATATTGCTGCACGATCAGCAGGGCCACGCCCCAGTGAAGCGCGATCTGAAGGCGGGTGTATCCTTTGGGGCTTGGCATGGCGGTCCTCTCGCTCTGGCGAATCAGCTTGCAAGCCTTGCAAATTATGTTAGTAATTACTTACTTACAAGAGATGCTCAATGTTACGTCGCAAATCAGCCGAGGATCGCAAGACCGAAATCATTGCCGCCGTTCTGGACTTGGCCGACCGTATCGGCCCGGACCGGCTGACGACCAATGACATCGCGCAAGAGGTCGGCGTGACCCAAGCCGCGATATTCCGGCATTTCCCGACAAAGGCGGAGCTTTGGGCCGCGGTCGGGGACGCTATCGCGGATCGGCTGGAATGCGCGTGGCAACAGGCTGTGACGAACAGCGAAAGCCCGCAGGCACGGCTAAGGGCGCTGATCGCCGCACAGTTGCAGCAGATCGGGGAAACCCCCGCGCTTCCGGCCATTTTGCATTCCCGCGAATTGAACGTGGACAATGCCGCCCTGCGCGACCGGTTTCGTGGGGTTCTGATGCAGTATCAGGCGCATCTGGTGGCAAACCTGCATGCCATGGCCCAAGCCGGGATGATGGGTGCGGGCGTTCAGCCAAAGGATGCCGCCGTGCTTCTGACCTCGCTTGTTCAGGGCATTGCCATCCGGTGGAGCCTTGGCTCGCGCAGCTTTGACATCGTGCCCGAGGGGATGCGCCTGCTGGAGGTGCAACTGGTTCTGTTTGCCCGCAAGGAGATGCAGACATGAAAACGCATCACATCGCCGGTGTAGCGGCCATAGCCTTTGGGTTGTTGACGCTGATATCGGGTGGATCGGCCCTGTTCGGCTTGGTCGACATGGGGGCCGTCGTGCCCTTTGTCTTGTGGTTCAACTTCCTCGGGTTGTGTCGCAAATTTCCGAACAGGCTGAAAGGATCTGATCGCTGGACATAGTTATGCCGCGAGCCCCGCAAAGATCTGGAACGCCGAGGCACCGTTAGCCGGGATCTGTGCCTTGCGGATCATGTGAGCGGTCTCGATCCCGGCGACTGTGGCGATGGCCGAATGGAATGCCTTGAAGCCCATCATTGGCCGCGTGATCCGCTTGATGAAGCGATGGTCCTGCTCAAGAATGTTGTTGAGGTACTTGACCTGCCGGATTTC
>NZ_JACDXX010000030.1 GCF_020539525.1 Pseudogemmobacter faecipullorum
AAGGATCACCGACTTCGGATAATGCACGCCCTTGAACTCGATCACGCCCCGAGCCTCTCCCCAACTGCCCGAAAACAATGGCATATCAAAGGTCGTCGAAGAAACCAGAAACTTTGCGACACTGCCCTCCAGCACGGTGATATGTTCACCTGTCCGGGCTGCCCAGGCGGCATCAAAGGCAGCAAGCGCCCGCCCCAGCCGCCAGCGGCTGGCCGAGCCTTGCGCTCGGGTCGCCGCATCCAAAATGAAGACCGGCAGGACAGGACCATCGGCGCAAGCCGCCGAAAGCGCCACATTGTCATCAAAGCGGAAGTCGCGGCAGAGCCAGAGGATTGCGGGTATGGTCATGCTGATATCGCCAGCTCATTGGCGTGACTGTATTCCACCTGCACCACATCCGTCCGCCCCGTCGCGAAAGTCGCGGCGCAGCCCTCAAGGTAATAGCGCCAGCCGCGCAGGAAGGCCGCGTCATAGCCAAAGCGGTGGAGGCGCGGCGCGGCCTCGGCCATGCGGGCGGCCCAGATCCGGCAGGTGCGGGCATAGTCTTGCCCAAAGGAGAAACTGCCGCGCAGCGCCAGCCCGGCCTTTGTTCCCTGATGCGCAAGGATCGCCGGGCTGGGCAGCATGCCGCCCGGAAAGATATGCTGACGGATGAAGTCGGATCGTTTGCGATAGACCGAGAATTCCGCGTCCGAGACGGTGATCGCCTGTAAAACCGCGCGGCCTCCGGGCGCGAGGCGGGCTTTCAGCGTGGCGAAATAGGTGGGCCAGTAGCGTTCGCCCACCGCCTCGATCATTTCGACCGAGACGATATTGTCGTATTTCCCACCCGCATGGCGATAGTCCTGCAACCGGATCTCGGCACGGCCGTCCAACCGCGCATCGGCATAGCCCTTTTGCGAAGGCGAGAGCGTCAGCCCGGTAACATGGCGGCCGGTATTGGCGGCAGCCTCGGCAAAGCCGCCCCAGCCGCAGCCGATCTCCAGGATCCGCTCTCCGGGGGCGAGACATGACAGGATGCGGTTGTTCTTCCGGGCCTGTGCGGCCTCCAGATCATCTGTGCCCTCAAACAGCGCCGAGGAGTAGCTCATCCCCGGGTCGAGCCAGAGCTGGTAGAACTCATTCCCAACATCATAATGGGCGCGGATATTACGCGACGACCCCGTCAGCGAATTGGCACGCAGCCGGTCGGTCAGGCGAAAGCGCAGACCGGCCAGCAGCCCCTGCCTGCCGTGCCCGCCGAGATGGTCAAGGTTGCGAAGCGCAAGTACCAGGAGCGCCTCCAGATCCGGGCTGTCCCAATGACCGGCGATATAGCTCTCACCAAATCCGACATCGCCGCGCTGCGCCAGCGCAGACAGCATGGCCCAATCGGTGATATGGATCGCGGCCTCGGAGCCGTGGGTTCCGAACTGGTGGTGGTGGCCTTCGGGGGTGGTCAGGGAGAGACGCCCATGGCGGATGCCCTCAAGCGAGGCGAGGAAGCGGTTTCTAAGCAGGCTCATCAGCTGATTTCCTCATTCGGGGGCACAGGCAGGCGGCGATAGGCGGCGCCCTTCAGGCGCAGGCGCAAGGCCTGCCAGTAGATCAGGGCCACAATCCTCAGCGCCCCGCCCGGACGGCGCAAAGCGGCGGCAAGCAGCGCGGGCTGGCGGAGGGTGCGGGGTATCGCTTGCAGGGTGGCGACCAGACCCTCCGCTCCGTTGATCTGCCGGATCAATATCGCAACCCTGTCGTTGTTCACTGTGAAACGGAACTCGTATCCGCCCGCAACATCCTGAAAAGGCGAGACATGGAACAGCTTTTCAGTGCTCAGCCGGTCTTCGGGCCGGATTGGCGCGAAACCGTCATGGTGACACAGATAGGAATGACGCTGTCCGAAAGTATTGTTCACCTCGGCAATCACCGCCAGCAGATCAGGGCCGCGCAACACCATCCAGAAGCTTACCGGATTGAACCAGAAGCCGAGAAAACGTGGCTGCACCATCAGCGCGAGGGTCATTGTGTCATCGCGTGTCAGCCCCGCCTGTTCCAGCGCCGCCCAAGCCCAGGCCGCCCCCTCACCCGCCTTGCGCCTGCCGCCATGATCTGGCTGGTGAAAGCTGAAAAGTCCCATACGGCCCAGCCGGAACAGGCCCTGCGGACGGACAACCTCGGGCGACAGCAGCAGATAATCCACGCGGTAGCGAAAGGCGTGGCGCAGGGCACCGCGTCTGGCATGGCTGACATCCGCCGTCAGATGCAGCACTTCTCCCCCGGTCAGACTGGATACAAGATCGCCCATCCTTCAGACCGTAGCGGGCGAGAGCTGCCGGGCAATCCGCATGGCGCTGGCAAATCCGTCCTCATGGAAGCCATTGCGCAGCCAGGCCCCTGCAAACCAAGTCTGCCGCTGGCCCTGCATCCCCCGCAAGGCGGTCTGGGCATTCAGCGCGGCATGGTCGAAAACCGGGTGGCGGAAGACCGTCTCATCATAGATCAGCGCCGGGTCGATGACCGCGCCGGGATTGAGCGAGACAAAAAGCGGGTCCCCCTCGGGCAGCGTCTGCAGCCGGTTCATCCAATAGGTGGCGCCCACCGGTTTGCCCGAAGCCGGGTCATCATCGCGGTAGACCCATGCGCTCCAGCATTTGCGGCGGGTCGGCATCACGCGCGGATCCGCATGGAGCACGGCGCGGTTGTCCTGGAATTTTACCGCACCCAAGGCGGTGGCCTCTGCCGCCGAGGGGTCGCGCAGCAAAGCCAGCGCCTGATCGGCATGGCAGGCCAGCACCAAGTGGTCGAAGGTCTCAGAGGTGCCGTCCGTCTGGACCCTTACACCCATTTCGCCCCGTGTCACCGCGCGGACTGGGGTCGCTGGCCGCAGGCTGACCCCGGCAGTCGCCAACCGCTCGGTGAGCCGATTGACATAGGTGATGCTGCCTCCCGAAACGGTCCACCATTGGTGCTGGCCACCGCGCGACATCAGCGCATGATTGGACATGAAGCGCAAAAGCGCCTCGGCCGGGAAGGCACCGATCTGGCGGGCAGGTGTTGACCAGATCGCGCCACAGATCGGATAGAGATACTGGTCGCGAAACCGCGCGCCGAGGCCCAAGTCCCGGACTAACTGGTCGATGGTCAGATCGGGACGGCCCCGCGCCGCAGCCTGGGCCTGCGCGTTGAAGCGCAGGATGTCGCGGATCATCCGGTGAAAGCCCGGCCGCAACAGGTTCGACCGCTGCGCGAAAACCGCATCCAGCGAGCGCAGCGCATATTCCAGGCGGCCATGATCCAGCGAGACCCCAAAGCTCATATCGCTGCGCTGCACCGGGACATCCAGATCGCGAAACATCGCCGTCAGATGCGGGTAATTGGCGTAATTGAAGACGATAAAGCCGGTATCGACCGCCACATCGCCCCGCCGCCCGGCCATCACGGTACGAGCATGGCCGCCCAACCTCGGGGCCGCCTCATAGAGCGTGATCTGATGGTGGCGCGACAGCAGCCAGGCCGAAGACAGGCCGGAAATGCCGCCGCCGATAATGGCGATCTTCTGCGGTGCGCCGCGGGATGCGTCAAAGGGCAAGGCGGTCTCCTTCGGTCCTGTCGGTGAGGAATACGCAACCCCAGGGACAACAGATCATCACCCGGTGTAAAAATCTCCGGTATCGGAAAATTTTGTGACGCGGTGATCTGATCCGTGCGCTGCGACGTATTCCGCTCCATGATGCAAGATGACAGCAGCAGCCAGAATGTGATAGCGCCACCCGAGAGCAGCGGCGCAATGCTTCATGGCGATGCGCGACTGGCATCTGAGGAGAACGGCTTTTTGTCCGATGAGAAGACCAGCCTGACAGAGCAGACGCTCTGGCTGCTTGCAGTGCGCGACCGCCGCGACCGCTCGGCCTTCATGCAACTCTTCGACCATTTCGGCCCAAGGCTTAAGGCCATGCTGATCCGGGGCGGCTTGCGCGATGGCAGCGCCGAGGATGTCGTCCAGGATGTCATGCTGACGGTCTGGCACAAGGCCACGCAGTTCGACCCGCACCGCGCCGAGGCCAGCGCCTGGATCTACCGCATCGCCCGCAACCGCCGCATTGACCTCGCCCGCCGCAAGCCGCCGCCCGAACCCGATCCGTTGGCCGAACCCGAAGGATCGGAGCCCGATGCGCCGCAGATCCTTGCGCTTGGGCAGGAGGCCACACTTTTGCGCCGCGCGCTGGAGGCATTGTCGCCCGATCAGGCAAAGGTGCTGGAACAGGCCTATTTCGAGGATCTGCCGCACAGCCGCATCAGCGAGATGACCGGCCTACCGCTGGGCACGATCAAGTCCCGGATCCGGCTGGGGTTGGAACGACTGCGGCGCGACCTGAAAGATCTGAGGCAGCCATGACCACGATCACGCATCACATTTCCGACGATCTGCTCGACGCCCATGTCACTGGCAATCTGCCGCATGCGTTTTCTGTCGTCGTTGCGGCGCATCTGTCGCTTTGCGATACCTGCCGGGCGCGTGCTGAAGCCGCCGAGATGCTGGGCGGCGCGCTTCTCGACCGGGTGATTCCGCGCGCCATGAGCGCAGGGGCAAAAGACCGGCTACTGGCAGCGATGGATGACACTCCGCCGCCACCAGCCGCGATTGCACGTTCGGGCATCTTTCCGGCGCCAGTAATGCAGGCGCTGAACGGTCAGCCACCGAAATGGCGGATGCTGGGAGGCGGTATCCGCCAGCAGATCCTCTCGGCGGATCGGGAAGGGTCGTTGCGCCTCCTTTACATCCCGGCGGGCCGGGCTGTGCCCGAGCACAGTCATGGCGGGCTGGAGCTGACGTTGGTCCTGCAAGGCAGCTTCTCCGACAGCGAGGGGCGTTTTGGTGCCGGCGATGTCGAAACCGCGGGCGATGAGGTCGATCACCAGCCTGTCGCCGGAATAGAAGGCCCCTGCATCTGTCTGGCCGCAACCGATGCGCCTTTGCGGTTCCGCGCGATGATCCCGCGCCTGCTGCAACCGCTGTTCCGGATCTGAGCCGATGGGGTTCAGGGGCAAAACCGTCTGGATCGTCGGGGCGAGCGAAGGGATCGGCGCGGCCCTCGCCCGCGCCTTGGCACAAGAAGGCGCGACACTAATCCTGTCGGCGCGCAACGCGACCGCGCTCGGGGCGCTGGCCACAGACTGCGGCGGGGCGCAGGTTCTGCCTCTCGACCTTGCGACGCCGGGAGCGCTTGCGGCGGCCTGTGCCGGGATCACGCCGGGCAGTCTAGATGTGATGATCTGCACTGCAGCGCTTTACGATCCGGGGCTGGTTGCCGACCTCGACCGCGAGGCGACAGCGCGTCTGGTCGCGGTGAACCTTCTTGGCAGCTTTGATGTCGCGCGCCTGACCCCGCCGCTGATCCGCAATGGCGGGCAGCTTGTGTTGTTCGGATCTGTCGCGGGCTATCTGGGATTGCCGGGAGGCCAGCCCTACAGCGCGACCAAGGCGGCGGTGAACAATCTGGCCGAGAGCCTGCGGGTCGAGTTAGCCCCCCGCGTAGATGTGCGGCTGGTCTGCCCCGGTTTCGTCAGCACAAGGCTGACGGATAAGAACGCCTTCACCATGCCTGCGATCATCACGCCCGAAGAGGCGGCACAGGCCGTGATCCGCGGGCTGCGGACACGCGCCTTCGAGTTGCATTTCCCAAAGCGCTTTACGCTCGCGATGAAGGTGCTGAGATTGCTGCCCTACGCGCTCTCGCTGCGCCTGACAGCGCGTCTTGCGGTCAGGAAACCCGACCGCTGAGCGCCGCCACCCCCGCCCAAGCGGCAAAGCTGGTAAGGAACGTGCCCCAAAGCCCGTCCACCACAACCTGCTGCCAGGACCAATCTGCCAGGGTGGCATAATTCGTCATTTCATAGGTGCCATAGCACATCGCGCCAAGGAGCGCCCCAAACCAAAGCGCCTGCATTGGCGCCCCCGCCTTCAACGCGGGCCAGGAGACGAACAGCAAAAGCCCGGCGACATAGAACAGGTAGAACACCGCCGCCGGTCCCAGCCGCAAGGGCGAGGCGAACAGATGTCCGATATGCGGCTCGAACACCGGGCGCACGATGTAGCGGATGCCCAGCATGTCGAGCCCTAGGAAGACTGTCGCCGTTACCGTGTAGAGCAAAATCACATTCAGCATGGGGAACCTTTCGTGTTGCGGCTCCATCGCGCGGCAAAGTGCAGATGCGCAGCTTCGCGCTGGTGGGGCTTTCGGTGTTTCTGCGCGTCGTGTGCTTGTCTTTGTTATTCTATACGCCTGAACCCGCGCGCCGGATCAGTCTGGGTGAACAAACTCTGGCAAGGTCATAGGATGTGCTACTTCGCTGCTGTGCTAATCGAATGTCGACTTCCGGGAATGCGGCCATGCAGCATCGGCAGGGGCCGACCGGCGGGTAAGGGCCGAAACTGCTGACGCTTCGGACCCGTCAAAGAAGGCATGCTCTGAACTCGATCGGGTTTAGTCAGTGGCTCCCAAGCCTCCATGTCCAGCGATGATCTCTGCGGTCGTGACGACAGCTTTCTGAACCGCAAGGCGGCTTTTCTCAGTCTGCCCAAGCGCGGAAAGGTCCAAACTGATCGGCTCTGGCGCGAGAGCCAGCGTTCCACGCCGGGCTGGTGCTCGCAATATCGGTTTCGGGTCGAGCGAGGAGCCTGATCCTTGCCCTCGTGCCCCAGCCTGCTGCACGGCCTGCAACTGCTGCGCCAGCTTCGCAACCGCCGCTTCTGCTTCATTCAACCTTGCATCGTATTGCCGCTTTTCGGCATCCGGATAAGGAAGATCCCCCTTCTGCCCGGCATGGATCACCTTCAGGGCCGGATCCTCATAGTATTTGACGCGCCGTGCCCGGATCGGCATCTGGGCATCGACCACCAGGATCACCTCCTCCAGATCCAGCCGCCGCGCCTCATCCTCATTGAGGAGCGGAGTTTCCTCTGTACGCTCGGTGACGCTGCGGCCCTCGAACGGGTTACGTCCCACCGAGCGAGACCGCGTGATCACCCGCTTGGTCGTCTTGCCGACCGCTTGGCTCAGTTCCTCGATGGTCTTTTGGTCGGATGGGGTCAGATAGAGTTTCACCCCTGCCCCGCCTTGCAGAGAGCGGCGGGTGTTCTCGCCGTAAATCTCATCCAACGCCGGAATGGTCTGGGTGACGATGGCGAGGTTGCCGCCATAGGAGCGCAGCGTCTTGATGCTTTCCGCCACAATCGGCATCTTTCCGAGCCGATCAAACTCATCAAGCATGATCATCACCGGCCAGGGCTCATCCTTTCCGGGTTCAGCGGCCTGCAGCGAGGCGATCAGATCCGAGAAGAACAGCCGGATCAATGGTGCCAGCGGCCCAACCATCTCAGATTCCACCACCAGATAAATCGCATGCGGCTGCCGGCGGATGTCTCGGAACGAAAAATCCGAGGTCGCTGTGGCGGCGTCAATCGCCCGGTTGTCCCAGGTATCAAGACCGGAGGTCATCAGGAGTGAGAGGTAAGAGGTCAACGTGTCGTTGTTGGTCGAAGCCATGCGCTCGAAGATCAGCTTGGCCGATGGGTTCTTCACCTCCTCTGCCCGCTTCAGGAACTCCAACTGCTTGTTTCCACCCGACGCCGTGATGCGGTAGATCTCACCGATGGTCGGGTTGCCACGCTCGAAGGCCAGCAGCCCTGCCGCTACGAAAAGATCGATCCCGCCGGCGAGCAGGCCGCTGAGCTTTTCGTTGTCGGTCTGCAGGAAGAGCTTGGCGGTCAGTTTCAGTTCCATCTGCTGGCGGTCGGGGTTCTTCAGGGCCGCGATTCGGGCCAGCGGGTTGTAGCGATGCGTCGGCCGTTCCCAATCGGTGGGTGCGAAACGGAACACCTTGTCTCCGGTCGACGACCTGAACCGCGAGGTCTCACGGAAGTTCTCGCCCTTGACGTCGAGCACGCTTTGCGGAACAGCACACGGCCAAACTTGCGCAGGAACAGTATCGTGGCGACTTCGCAGGCCTCGTAGGCGTCTTTCCAGTCCCAGAGGCCGGAAGCGTCTGAGGCGCCGAAAGCGGTTTCCATGGCACCGCGCAGCATCGTGCTGTCGATGCGCTGGCCGCGTTCGAGATGCGGGAGAAGCGCCTGCGCTGCAGCCAGAATGCAGGGCGCGGACAAAACAGGAGAGGGCGCGACCGGCGCTTGCGCCGTGGTCGCGGGGGACAGGTCGTTCATCTGGGAGATCCTCGGGAGAGCGGAACGCGGGACTGCCCCGGACAGCGCTCTCTCTCAACCGCCCGGAACCTGCCCGTTCCGGCCCCCTCTCGACCTCTCACGTTGATCGAGACAGGCCCGTAGCCTCGGCGCGATCGCCGCGGTACATCAATCAGCGCGCCCCACCTCAGGCGGGCCATGCGTCAGGGATCTATGCCCGACGGGGGGAAGACGGCGACGGTGGCTTCCGTCCGTCAGGACCTGAACCCGGTCCCGGCTAAGCCCGGAGACGCCAAAATCCGCTCAATGCTTCATTTGGACCATCTTATAGCACCGGGCGCCTCACCGCGGCAGTAGTGATCCGCAATATGGCATTTCTTAGCGAACGCGCGACGAAAGAGTCGGCCCATAGCCGCCGCTCGAGCTCGACATATGCTGCATTGCCGCATTCCTAGAAGCTGCCGTTCGTCTTGCGCCGCAACAGACAAGCGACCAAGAGGTAGCGATACGGACGCTCAGACCAAATCACTGTATGAATTGCCGGTTGAAAACCTAACCCATGCCCGCTAACGGCTAGGAGCCTGAACAAACCGCTGATGTAATGGCTTTTTGCCAGGGCCGGAAATCTCTCCCTCATTGTGTCGGAGAGAAAATGTACAGGCAAAGATGACAGATCAAACCGGTCGGCTCGGAAACGCGCCTCCCCGCAACGCGCGCGCCTGGCTCAGCACCCTGGCGCGGTATCGCGACCCGATGTCGGCGCGCAGCCTTTTCGAACTGGCGGCGACGCTGGTGCCGTTCGTCGCTCTCTGGGTGCTGGCCTGGGCGGCGCTTTCCGTAAGCGCATGGCTGGCGCTGTCCGTGGCGCTTCTGAACGGGGCATTCCTTGTCAGGATCTTCGTCATCCAGCACGACTGCGGACATGGGTCGTTTCTGACCAACAGAAAGGCGCAGGACTGGATCGGTCGTACCCTCGGTGTTCTGACCCTGACGCCCTATGCCGTCTGGAAGCGCACCCATTCGATCCATCACGCACATCATGGAGACCTCGATCAGCGCGGTATCGGGGATGTGCTGACACTGACCATCGATGAGTACCGGGCACGCTCGGCCGTCGGTCGCCTGATGTATCGGCTGTATCGCCACCCGGTCGTGATGTTCCTGCTGGGGCCGAGCTATCTGTTCATCCTGCAAAACCGGCTGCCCATGGGCCTTATGAACGCCGGCTGGCGCTACTGGACCTCGGCCATGGGCACCAATGCGATGATCGGCATAGCCCTAGGGTTGATGATCTGGTTCGGCGGGCTGATGCCGGTGCTGCTGATCTTCCTTCCCACCTCTGTCGTGGCGGCGACGATCGGGGTCTGGCTGTTCTACGTCCAGCACCAGTTCGAAGAGACCCATTGGTCTCGCGGGGAGCAGTGGCAGCTGCATCATGCGGCGCTCGAGGGCAGTTCACATTATGTGCTGCCGCAGCCGCTGCAATGGCTGTCCGGGAACATCGGCATCCACCATGTGCATCACCTCTATTCCCGGATTCCGTTCTATCGGTTGCCCGAAGTCCTCCGCGATCACCGCGAACTGGCAGAGGCGCAACGCCTTACCATTGGCGAAAGCCTTGCGACGGTGCGGCTGCATCTTTGGGATGAGACAGAGGGCAGACTGGTGTCCTTTGCCGAGGTTCGCGCAAGATCCGGCCTGTAGTCTTGACCAGCGACAAGGCCGACACTCTGTCTCGGCCGAAGACAACCGGGGCTGGTCCTGCAGAAAGAAACCCGGTCGCCGCGCACGCAGGCCCTAACTCAAGCGGCCTGACGGCGAGAAAGGGCAATCAGATCCTCGGGGACGAAGCCAGCGCTGCGAGCGGCGGCGATGAAGGCACGGCGCGCGGTTCCGACCGAGCCCAGGCAGTCCATGGCAGCATCAAGATGATGCAGCGCACGTTCGCGAGCGTCATCTGACACCGGCCATTTTCTGGACAGTCAGTATCTTGCCTGCTCGATGGTACTGAATTTCTGCACGTCGCCTTCCGGCGACATGACAAAGGACAGGGGTTCCCCCCAGTGGATTTCTATCAAGTCAACTCTTTCAGGGAGAAGAGAACCGGCACATTCACCATGTGCATCCGGTTCAGGAGTACGGACGGGTTCGGACAGTGCCGATCCCACCCGCAGTAAAGCTGCCTGGGCTCAGGCGAGCGTAAGATTCGTAGCCGATTCGCGGCCATTGCGGTCGCGCTCGATGTCGAACGAGACAGCCTGACCGTCTTCGAGGCCACGCAGCCCTGCGCGTTCCAGCGCGGTGACATGGACGAAGACGTCCTTGGCTCCACCTTCGGGGGCAATAAAGCCGAAGCCCTTGGTAGCGTTGAACCATTTCACGTTGCCATTGGCCATCGTGACATTCCTTTTCAAGATGCTGCTCACACGACGTAGGGTCAGGACCTATTAATCGACTTGAGGCTGCTGGGCGTGGGTGCTTCAAGCTCCCGAACTGATGGGGGCGATCATGAACAACCTTTTCTGGCTGACCGATGAGCAGATGGAGCGACTTCGACCGTTCTTTCCGAAGAGCCATGGGAAGCCACGAGTTGATGATCTGCGGGTCTTGAGTGGGATAATTTTCATCAACCGCAATGGGTTGAGATGGTGTGACGCTCCTCGGGAGTATGGCCCGCCCAAGACCATCTACAATCGCTGGAAGCGGTGGGGTGACATGGGCGTCTTCGCTCGGATGATGGAGGGGCTGGCCTCCGAAGGCGGCGAAGAGAAAGTCGTCATGATCGACGCGACCTACCTGAAAGCGCATCGCACGGCCTCAAGCCTGCGGGCGAAAAAGGGGGGCCCGATGACCAGCGCGGGCGTCTGATTGGGCGCACGAAGGGTGGCTTCAATACCAAGCTGCATGCCGTCACCGACGCCAAGGGACGACCCCTGAAGTTCTTCATGACGGCAGGGCAGGTCAACGACTACACCGGAGCTGCAGCCTTGCTGGGCAGTTTACCGAAAGCGGAATGGCTGTTGGCAGACCGGGGCTACGATGCAGACTGGTTCCGAGATGCTTTGATAGACAAGGGGATACGTCCATGCATCCCTGGTCGGAAGTCCCGCAGCAAAGCTGTCCGCTACGACAAGCGCCGGTATCGCCGCCGCAACCGCATCGAGATCATGTTCGGTCGCCTGAAGGACTGGCGCAGGATCGCAACCCGCTATGACAGATGCGCAAAGACCTTCCTGTCCGCCGTCGCCCTCGCCGCCACAGTCATGTTCTGGCTTTGAAAATCAATGAGTCTGGACCCTAGCAGCCCGGCAAAGCTGAAGATCGAATGCTGAGCCGAAAGGAGCAGGTCCGAAAAAAACATATGATCATCCCATATAGGGTAAGGAGCTTGAAATTACGAGGGGTATCTGGGCGCCCCAATAAATAACTCAGACCTGTTGCGAAAGCCGGGCGTTTTTGTGGATCACTTCAGTCGCCCGGTTCTTCCTTCACCCGTTTTTCCGGGTCTGTATCAGCGTTTGCATGCTCTTCCTCCGCCGGCTTCGACGCCGGTTTTCTTCCCCAGACGGGTTTCCGATAGGATCGCGGCGCTGATTTCTGGCTCAGAAATTCGGCCAGGTTGAACGGCGTTTTAGGCGTCGAATATCCCATATCACTTTCTCCTTATTTGCAAAGCAAAGCGGCGGAGCTGGCTCCGCCGCTTTACCTTCCCGGCTACTATTTCTTGATGGGTGCGGACGAGCTGTAAATTAGCATCGCCTTGTCCCACCAATTCACACGGGAATCTTAACCGCCATTGCGAGGCGGTTTTCTATTCCTGGATCAGCTTGTGCAGCCGGACATATGGCAGCATCGCCCCGCCACCAGAGGAATCGACCTCGATGGATTTTTCTTCACGCGCTGAACATGTTCTTGAGTCTGTATTTTCATTGGTGTTGCCAGCGGAACTCGCGAGTACTGGCGCGCAGTGTCTGTTCGATTTTCGCATCAAATCCCCCATTATTTTAAGTGTTTACTTGTTGCTGACGATGCCGAAGCCATCGATGGCGGCCTCTCAGGGACGGGGCTTTCGCTTCTGTGGAGGGTCCGCAGATAGCTCTTCCTCCTTTGCCAGACGGGCAGCGCGAAGTGACTGAGTCAATTCATGGCGTTTTCGGGATTCCGCTTCGACGATGTCTCGCGCAGCGACTGTGGTTCGGTCCATGAGGTTCTCTCTGGGAGACGCGCGAAGAACTTCTTGCTTCCTTTTTTTGGCAGTCAAATCAACCTCCGCTCCATGCCGTTTTTGCAGAACTGAACTGCAAAACCACACCGGCAAAAGCCGATGTGAGATAAGAGAATTCCACGGAGATTTCTCACGAATGAGATAAATCGCGCAGTCACCCGGCCGTTCACCCGGGCAAGCTGTGCTTTTATCAAAGTAAGCAGTCGTTTCAGAAAATCAAGGCATTACAATAAATTAATTATCAAACCCAACCCGAAGCCACTCTAACCGCATGATATAATGACAACTTATGAGAGCCTTTCGCTTCAGCCGCTGTAACGCTCATCCAAAAGGGTTGCTATTAAGGTCCTCTTCCATCATTCTCATGTCACAGGTTGATCTGGCGTCGAGAAAGCTCCGCCCGACGTCGTTGCCTTGCTATCCAAAAATTACTGGCACTCCCTGAGTGAGTGAATGTGATCGCTGGTTCGAAACCTTCTCAGCCCCTTCGCATCGCGCGTGGGCTGAATAATCACGCCCCGCTTTGCGGTCCGTAAATCAAAGGATAACTATATGGCCAAGGGAAATAAACGCGGAAATCGTGAGGCGAAGAAGCCCAAACAGGTCAAGGCTGCCCCAGTAGCGGCGCCTCTGTTCGAAAAAGGCGCACTGGCACCCGCTGCAGCGCCGAAGAAGAAAAAGGGTTGAGCGGCCGCCTCGGAGCGGCGGTCGAACGTATTTCTGCCGGGATGACGACCCGTGATGTCGTGCCGGGTCACCCCTGGGCGGATACGGCACCTGTTCGCGCAGAACTTTTCAGCGCCGAGCGGCTTGAGCAGCACGCGATCTCGCTGGCTTCTGCGCAGCCGGTGGCTGAACGGACAAAAAGGGTCCGGACATTGCGCCGCCGGCTGGACGACAATGCAAAGGTGTTGCTTACGGCGTGGCGCGCCAGCGCCAGTGAAGTTGCAGCCGGGCGCGAAGTGGTGCCCGCCGCGACCTGGCTTCTGGACAATTACCACCTCGTCGAGGCGCAGATCCGGGAAGTTCGCACCGATCTTCCCGAAGGGTATTATCGTCTTCTGCCAAAACTGGCGGATGGTCCATTCGCAGGATACCCACGCGTCTACGGCGTGACCTGGGCATTCGTGGCCCATACCGACAGCCATTTCGATCCGGACATCCTGCGCCGTTACCTCGTCGCATATCAAACGGTGCAGCCGCTGACGATCGGCGAGCTCTGGGCCGTTGCCATCACCATGCGCATCGTTCTGATCGAGAACCTGCGCCGGCTGGCGGATCAGATGACGATGGGGCGCGCTGACCGGCTCGATGCCAACAGCCTTGCTGATCGCATCTGTGCCCCGGGTCAGGCACACACCGCCTTGTTGCCCGAAGTGGCACGCCTCGCCGGACGCCCGCTGTCCGAGGTGTTCGCCGCCCAACTGGCCAAACGCATGCGCGACCGCGATCCGCGCACCAATCCCGCGCTCGGCTGGCTTGAGGAGACTCTGGCGACGCAGGGAACGAATATCGACACTGTCGTCCGCCACGCACAGGAACGACAGGGCGCCTCGAACGTCACTCTGCGCAATGTCATCACCGCGATGCGCAGAATTTCCGCGACCGACTGGTCTGATCTCTTTGAAAGCGTCAGCCTGGTCGAGGCTGATTTGCGCGACTATCCCGGCTATGCGGCAATGGATTTTCCCAGTCGCAATCTTTACCGCAGTGGGGTCGAGGATCTTGCGCGCGGTGTTGCACTGAGCGAGGGAGAAGTCGTCGCTTTGGCATGCCGACGGGCATCGGCAGCGCCCGCAGGGACCATGCGGGCGGATCCTGGTTGGTCGTTGATCGCGGCAGGAAGACCGGCCTTTGAACAGGAGATCGGCTTTCGCCCCCCTATCCATCTGAGGTTTCGCAGATGGGGGATCGCAGCGGGCCTGCGTGGCTATCTCGGCGCTATCGCGGTTCTGACGCTAGTCTTGCTATCGCTGTGCGTCATGTGGATCACGGGTGGAGTTGTCGGGGCTCTCTGGCTTCTGGCCATGGTGCTGCCGGCCAGCGGCGTTGCGGTGATGCTGGTGGACCGCATCTTGGGCGGCGGTATCGGTGCAACCTTATTGCCGGGCCTCGATCTGAGGGCAGGCGTGCCGTCCGAGTTTCGTACGGTTGTCGCGGTCCCGGTCTTGGTGTCTGGCGATGATGATCTGCGCGCACAAATAGAGGCGTTAGAGGTCCATCACCTCTCCGGGGCGGGCGGTGATCTGACCTTCGTCCTGCTGACGGACAACGTCGACGCCCCGCATGAGGTCATGCCGGGCGATGCGGCGCTGCTGGAACAGGCGACAGAGGGCGTCGCGGCTCTGAACC
The DNA here is from genome assembly GCF_020539525.1 of Pseudogemmobacter faecipullorum. Lineage (GTDB taxonomy): Bacteria > Pseudomonadota > Alphaproteobacteria > Rhodobacterales > Rhodobacteraceae > Pseudogemmobacter > Pseudogemmobacter faecipullorum. Next base: position 14,757 of record NZ_JACDXX010000030.1, read on the forward strand.
GCCGCCATCCACCTGGTCCGGCGGGTCCGCGGTTCCTGCACCTGCACCGCCCCAGGCAGTTCAATGCGTCCGAGGGCGTCTGGATGGGGTGGGAGCGCAAGCGCGGCAAGCTGCACGAATTGAACCTCTTGTTACGGGGGGCAACGGATACGGGGTTCCGAGAAGCCGATGGGCGCGTGCCCGTTGTTCCTGCCGATGTGCGCTACGTCATCACCCTGGATGCCGACACGCGGATGCCGCGCGACACGGCGGCGCGTCTGATCGGCAAGATCGCCCATCCGCTGAACCGTCCGATCTTTGATTCCGCATTGGGCCGGGTGACCAGCGGCTACGGTATCCTGCAACCTCGTGTCACCCCATCGCTGGAGCCAGGCATGCCCGCCACGCTCTATCAAAGGGCGACCGCAGGGCCGGGCGGGATGGATCCCTATGCCTCGGCGGCCTCGGACCTGTGGCAGGATCTGTTCGGCGAGGGGTCTTTTACCGGCAAGGGTATCTATGACGTCGACGCCTTCGAGGCGGCGATGCGGGGGCGAGTTCCCGACAACACCCTGCTGAGCCATGATCTGCTGGAGGGCATTTTCTCCCGCGCGGGTCTGGCCTCGGATGTCGAACTGATCGAGGCCTTTCCCGGCCGCGTTGACGTCGCCGCCCGCCGCCAACATCGCTGGACGCGGGGCGACTGGCAGCTTTTGCGCTGGCTTTTTGCTCCCGGCGTGCCGGTGCTGGGACGGGTCAAGATGGCCGATACGCTGCGCCGCTCGCTGATCGCTCCGTCCATGCTCGCGGCGCTGACGCTCGGGTGGTTGCTGCCGGGAGAGGCTGAGCTGAGCGCCACGCTGCTGCTGTTGGCCGCGCTGGCGTTGCCTGAGGTCTGGCCAACGATCCTTGGGCTGATCCCGCGCCGGGCAGGCTTGCACACCTCCAGCCATCTGCGCCAGTCGGCGGGGGATCTGGGTATTGCGGGCTTGCGGGTCGGGCTGGCTGTGACTTTTCTCGCCGATTCCGCATGGCGCATGATAGATGCCATTCTGCGCAGTCTGTGGCGGACCGGTGTCTCTCGCCGCCATCTTCTGGAGTGGACAACTGCAGCCCAGGCATCTGGCCGGGCGCGGCCCGGGCTTTGGAGCCTTTCACTTTTCATGGCCGGCGGGATGGGGTTGGGAACATTTCTTGTGGCCGGCGCCGTGACACTGGCGCCTGCTGCGGCCCCGCTGGCGCTGCCGTTTGCGGCGTTGTGGGTTTGTGCGCCGTTCATCGCATTCCGGATCAGCCGTCCATCTGCCGGCCCGCAACAGAACACCCTGTCCCCCGATGCCGCGCGTGACCTGCGCATGATCGCCCGCGCGACCTGGCGCTATTTCGAGACATTCGTGACGGCGGATCACAGCCATCTGCCACCCGACAACCATCAGGAAGTTCCGGTGCCGCTGACTGCGGCCCGCACCTCGCCCACGAATATGGGCCTCTATCTGCTGTCCTGCGTGGCCGCCCGCGATTTCGGCTGGATCGGAACCGTCGAGGCGACAGAAAGGTTGGAGGCGACCCTTGCCACGATGCAAAAACTGCCGAAGCATAAAGGGCATTTCTACAACTGGTATGGGACGGCAGATGGGCAGGTGCTCAACCCGGCCTATGTCTCTTCGGTCGACAGCGGAAATCTGGCGGGGCATCTGATCGCTCTGGCAAACGCCTGCGAAAGCTGGGCAAGCGATGAAGGCTGGCCGGACAACAAGACCCAACGCGCGGGCCTTGTCGATACACTCCAACTTGCCCGGCAGTCACAAAATGGCGGCGGAGTGCCCATCAGCGGCCTCCTGGACGGGTTGGAGGCTGCAATACTCATGCCCGGCGAAAGCGTCGCCTGGCCCGCCATCCTTCGTCTGGCCGTAAAGGCCAAGGCGGCATTGGCGAACGAACCATTTGCCAATGATCTTCGCGAATGGTTGCAGGCCCTGTGCGATCAATGCGCACGCAATGCTCATCCCTATGATCCCGCCGCGCTGCCGCCGCGCCTGCACGCATTGGCGGCGCAGGCGCGGGCCATGGCTCTGGCGATGGATTTCGCCTTTCTCTTCGATCCAGACCGCAAGCTTCTGTCGATCGGCTGGTCCCGCAACGACAATGCCCTCGACGAGAGCTGCTATGACCTTCTGGCCTCCGAGGCGCGGCTGGCCAGTCTGTTCGCCATCGCAAAGGGCGATGTGCCGGTGCGCCACTGGTTCCGGCTGGGCCGATCCGCCACGCCCGCGCGCGGCGGGTCGGTGCTGGTATCCTGGTCCGGCTCGATGTTCGAATATCTGATGCCGGCATTGGTGATGGAGGAGCCATCGGGCAGCCTGCTCGATCAGACCAACCGGCAGGTTGTGGCCGGGCAGCGCGCCTATGGCCGTCGGCATGGAGTCCCCTGGGGCATATCGGAATCCGGCTTCAACGCCCGCGATCTGGATATGAATTACCAGTACTCCACCTTCGGGATCCCGGGAATGGGGCTGAAACGCGGCCTTGCCACCGATCTGGTGGTGGCGCCCTATGCGACCGGGCTTGCGGCGATGTTCGCCCCGGCCGAGGCCCACCGCAACTATGCCGCGCTGGCGGCGGCTGGGGGCCGTGGTCGCTACGGGTTTCATGAGGCGCTGGATTTCACGGCCTCGCGGCTGCCCGAAGGCGAAACCGTTGCCGTGGTTCGCAGCTATATGGCGCATCATCAGGGCATGACCATCGTCGCCATCGCAAATGTCCTGCAGTCTGGTCGCATGCGGGCGCATTTCCATGCCGAGCCGATGATCCGCGCGACCGAGCTTATCTTGCAGGAACGCATCCCGCGCGACATCCCCGCCGTGACGCCGCGCCTTGAAGCCGTGGCGGTGCCCGACAGCCCGAGCGCGCTGGACATGCAGCGGATGGCGCTGATCGAAGGCACCCCACAGGGGCCGCCGGTCGCCCATATCCTGTCGAACGGCAGTTATGCGGTGATGCTGACAGCAACCGGCGGCGGCTATAGCCGTTGGGGCGACATCGCCCTTACGCGATGGCAGGCGGATGCCACGCGTGACACCGGCGGCACGCGGATCTGGCTACGCGATCTACAGGGCGGCCAGCTGCATTCCGTCGAGGGCGCGGCAGACGACGACCAGCGCGAGGTGCAGTTCTTTGAGGACCGCGTCGGCTTCTCACGCAGGCAGGGCACTCTGTCTTCAGTGATGGATGTGCTCGTTTCGGGCGAGGATGATGCCGAAGTGCGCCGGGTTGCGATCACTTCCACGTCCCGCCGTCCGCGAGAGGTAGAGCTGACATCCTATGCCGAGTTGGCCCTGACCACACCGGCTGCGGATGCAGCGCATCCCGCCTTTGCCCGGATGTTCGTGCAGACCGAATACCTGCCGGAGTTCGGCGCGGTCATCGCGACCCGCAGGCCGCGTTCCCCTGATGAAACCCCGGTCTGGGCGGCCCATTTTCTGGTGGTGGAGGGTGAGCTTTCCGCGGCGATGGAATTCGAGACCGACCGCGCTGCTTTTGTCGGGCGCGACAATGACCTGTCCTCGGCGCAGGCTCTGATCGCGGGGAGCCGTTTGGAGGGAGGGGTCGGCACTGTGCTGGACCCGGTCTTTGCGCTGCGTCAGCGGGTCAGGATCCCGGCAGGCGGCACCGTGAAACTCGCGTTCTGGACAGTGGTCGCGCCGACCCGCGATGCGCTCACCGACCTGATCGACCGACACCATGACCGCAATGCCTTTGATAGGGCAAGAACACTCGCCTGGACCCAGGCACAGGTTCAGCTTCGCCATCTCGCGATCACACCGGTGCAGGCAGCCGGCTTCCAGCGCCTCACCGCGCCGATCCTCTGTTCGGACATGCGTTTCCGGGCGCGTGCCGATCTTGTCGCCACGGGCGCAGGCAAGCAATCTGCACTTTGGCCGATGGGCGTCTCGGGCGATCTGCCCATCGTGCTGCTGCGCATCGACGATGCCGCCGACATCGCGCGGGTGCATGAGATGCTGCTGGCGCAGGAATATTGGCGTGGCAAAGGCCTGGCGGTGGATCTGGTAATCCTCAACGAGCATCCCGCCTCCTATATTCAGGGCCTGCAAACGGGGATCGAGGCGGCGCTGAGGGGCTCGCGGGCGCCGGATGGCGGTGGAGGTGGGCAAACACATGCCCTGCGCGCCGATCTGATCTCGCCCGAGGCGCGGTCGCTGCTGATCTCGGTGGCGCGGGTGCATCTGGTGGCGCGGCGCGGCACCCTGGCCGAACAGATCGCTGCAATCCTGGCAGATGATACTGGCGAAGAGGCGCCCCCGGCGACACGGGCGCGGCAAATCTCTGCCACGGCCAGCCCACCAGCGGTCGAAGAACTGGAGTTCTTCAACGGCATCGGCGGCTTTGCGCGGCAGGGCCGAGAATATGTTACGATCCTCGACGGCAGCATCCCGACACCGGCGCCCTGGATCAATGTCATCGCCAATGACAGCCTTGGCTTTCACGTCTCGGCCACAGGCAGCACCAGCACCTGGGCCGGGAACAGCCGAGAGAACCGCCTGACACCTTGGTCGAATGATGCAGTGGCCGATCCGACGGGAGAGGCGTTCTACATCCGCGACGATGCAACGGGCGAGGTATTCTCGCCCACCTTTGCTCCTTTGCGCCAGGCGGGGCGTCACATCGCGCGTCATGGCTTTGGCTACAGCCGGTTTCAGCACCAGGCGGGGGGGATCTGCCTTGACCTGCTGCAATTCGTGCCGCTCGCGGATCCAGTAAAAATTTCGCGCCTGACCCTGCGCAACCTGTCCGCCCAGCCCCGGCGGCTGACTGTGATCAGCTATGCCGAGCCGGTGATGGGCCCGTCACGCGCGGGGTCGGCGCCGTTCCTGACCACCGAACGCGACGGTGAGACCGGCGCGCTCTTTGCCCGTAATCCGTGGAACGCGGCCTTTCCTGACCGGGTGATGTTCGTCGACCTGGCCGGCGCTCAAAGCGGGTTCACCGCCGACCGCACCGGGTTTCTGGGCCGGGGCGGCGCACGCACCATTCCACTGGCGGTCAGCCTCGGACAACCGCTGGCGGGTCGTGCCGGATCAGGCCTCGATCCCTGCATGGCTCTGGAACGCAAGGTAGAGCTGGCGCCGGGTGCTCAGATCGTCATTGACCACTTCCTTGGCCAGACGGTCTCCGTCGAAGACGCAAGAACCCTGATCTGCCGCCTGGGCAGGACTGATCTTGATGCCGCGCTGGCCGAGGTCGAAGCGCATTGGGAGGCAGTGCTCGCAACCGTGCAGATCGAAACGCCGGATCGTGCGATGGATGTCATGGTCAATGGCTGGCTGCAGTACCAGACTCTGGCCTGCCGCGTTCAGGCGCGCGCCGGCTTCTATCAAGCCAGTGGGGCCTATGGGTTCCGTGACCAGTTGCAGGATGGCATGGCGCTGACCCTGTCGCAGCCCGACCGAGTCCGCAGCCATTTGTTGCGCGCCGCCGGGCGGCAATTCCCCGAGGGCGATGTGCAGCACTGGTGGTTGCCGCATTCGGGCCAGGGCGTGCGCACGCGAATATCGGATGATTGCGTATGGCTGGCCTACGCCGCCGCGGAATATGTTGCGGTGACAGGCGACAGCCTGGTGCTTGACGAGCGGGTTCCGTTCATTGACGGAGCTTTACTGGCATCGGGCCAGCATGACGCCTTCTTCCAGCCCGAGCTATCGGGAACCGATGCGACGCTCTGGCAGCATTGCGCGCTTGGCCTCGAACGCACCATCGCGCTGACAGGTGCGCTCGGCCTGCCGCTGATCGGCACCGGCGACTGGAATGACGGCATGAACCGGGTTGGTGAGGCGGGGCGCGGCGAGAGCGTCTGGCTCGGCTGGCTGCTGCTCGATACGATTAGCCGCTTCATTCCCATGGCCGAGGTTCGCGATCCAGCGCGCGCCGTGCGCTGGCAGGCGCGTGCTACCGACCTTCGCGCGGCGCTGGAGCGTGAAGCTTGGGACGGGGAATGGTATCGCCGCGCCACCTTCGACGATGGGACCTGGCTTGGCTCGGCCGCGGGAACCGCGTGCCGGATCGACTCGATCGCGCAAAGCTGGGCGATCTTGTCAGGTCAGGCTGATCCGGCCCGCGCCGCGGCAGCCATGGCCTCGGTCGAACGGCATCTGATCCGCCCCGATCCGGGAATTGCGCTGCTGTTCACCCCGCCCTTTGACAATGCGGCCGTCGGCTTCGGCCCCGATCCCGGATATATTGCGGGCTATCCCCCCGGTCTGCGCGAAAATGGTGGGCAATACAGCCATGCCGCGATGTGGGCAATACTGGCACGGGCGAAGCTTGGCGACGGTGACGGCGCGGTGCGCCTGTTCGCGATGCTGAATCCAATCAACCATGCGCTGACCGCGGAAGACGCCGGAAGATACAAGGTCGAGCCTTATGTCGTGGCGGCGGATGTCTATTCAGTCGGCCCGCATGAAGGACGGGGCGGCTGGACATGGTACACCGGGGCTGCGGCCTGGATGTATCGCGCTGCGGTCGAGGGAATTCTCGGCATTCGGCGCGAGGGCGACCATGTGCGGATCGCACCGTGCCTGCCGGCGCATTGGCCTGGCTTCTCCGCAACGGTGCAGGTGGCCGGCACCGCCATCGATATCCGGGTTACGCAGGGCCACACTGCTTCCGAAGGTTTCATCCATTCGAAGGACAACGACACACGCGTGCTTTTGGACGGCGCGCAGCACTTGGTTCGGTTGCATATCCCACCTCAGTCCGTGTGACCGCCCACAACCCGGTTCGGGCCGCCAAACAGCACCACGTTACGATGGGACCTGGTCCAAGCTCCCCGCAGTCACGGTGACACTGACCGCCATTTCGATAAGTGCATCACTGTTGCCGATGAAGCTGCCCGAAACCGGGACGATCTGGCGCACATCGCGTGCCACGGCCACCGGGATCAGATTCCTCGCACCAACACTCCGGTTGGTCGGATCGAAGGTGATCCAGCCCGCGCCGGGTACATAGATTTCGGCCCAGGCATGGGTCGAACCCGGCCCCGTGGATCCGACAAGGCTTTCACGGGGATCGAACAGATATCCGGACACGATACGTGCGCCAAACTTGAGTATCCTTGCCGCTTCCGCCAGCATGACCGCGAAATCCCTGCACGACCCCCAGCCACGGTGCAGGGTTTCAAGCGGCGATTGCGTGCCTTCGGTCTCCCGGCTCTGATAGGAAATGCGGTCGGATATACCGTCGCTGATATCCATCAGCAGGGATAGGGTGTCGGTGCGCCAGCCGTAGACAAACCCCTCGACCCAGCGTGAGAAATGACCTTCAGGATCGGGATATTGTGGCATGGCCAGCGCACCGAGGTCAGTCCAGTCGTCACCGGAGTAAAGGAACGGCCAGCGCATCGCGGCGGGCGCAATGGCGAATCCTGGCGAGGGCGAAGCCGTCAATTCGATCCTCGCGCGGCTCTCGATCCGCAAGCAGGCGGTTGGCTGCAAAAACGTGGCCGTGGTGATCACGTTTCCCGAGACGTCATTCGCCCATGACAGTTCCGCAGCCGGAGACAGGGAAACGTCGTGGGAAAGGAGGTGCAAGTCCCGGGACTCGCGCGGCCGAAGCATCATGCGATGCGGTCCGAGGAAGACGTCGCTTCGATATCGGTAGGTGGTTGTATGAACCGTTTCGAGAAAGACCACGTGTATCCTGCTTTCGCCCGCCGCTATGCCCACAGATGATGTTTTTCAGGACTTTCGCGAAAAGCCCGGGGAAACGGGGACGGCATTCTTCCACGAATGAGACCCTTTGCAGCGTTTGCATATGCGCTCGCCGAATCCTTCGCTCCAGAACATCGTCTGGCATCGCAGGCAGGATCGTTCCCTTGGTGCATCCGCAAGGGCGCGTTGCAGATCGTTATCGTCAGGCAGGGAATCTCTCACGCTTTTTTCGGCTCGCTTCCGATCAATCGCGCCAGATCCCCGAGGGCGCGCTGGATCAGTTTCTGTTTACGGGCGTCCCGTGCTTCCGCAGTCTCTGCGTAGCGACGGATCAGGTATTGGGCTTTCACTGCTGCCTCGATCCACGTCATCGATGGCTCGGCGAGAAGTTGCGCTTCAAGCTCCTCCTGGCGTTTGCGCAGGGCCTCCTGATCGGCTTCGAACTCCCTGAGAGCATGACGGCGAAAATCCGTCGCCATCTGTCCTTCGGTGCTGCGCCGGGCATCAAGGCTGACCGGATCATCACTCATTCTGCGCCCCGGGCTGAGGTGCGGCCTGATCTCGCCCGATCGCGGCATCAAGGTCTTTCTCAGTGATCGGTCGCATCTCCGCCCGACCAGCCTGTCCTGTGACAATCATATGGGTCGAGGTCCTGCGGTAGGCCTCAAAGCTCAACCCCTGCAGAAGCTCTTCCTCGACGAGGACATCATAATTTCCGGCGGGCAGCAGATCGGCGTAGCCTGACAAGGTGAAAGGATGCGCGAAAGTCACCTGCTTCCTGGATGAGCGGATGTTCATCTGTAGCCTCCGATCAGGTCTGAAAAACTTGTCCGCGTGTGACGCCTTCGCTTCGGCGCGGCGACACGGCAGCGTTCTGACCATACGATCATCGTCCGCCGCCGGGGCTGATCGGTGTTAGCGTCCGCTCTGAATTATGCCTGACTCAAAAATGGATGCGACCGTCGCACTTCCGGCTCCCCGGAATGCGCTGGCATGCTAAATATCGGCCCATGCAAACCTGGATCAGTCAGCCGCTCCAGGACACCGTTATACGGAAAGGCGCTGACGGGGAGCCAGTCAGCAGGTCGTAACAAGTTCCAGCGAGGCTGCGGAGCCCGCAACCGACGATATCCGGCGTGCGGATTGTGCAGCCTCGCTTGTCAGGGCGACAAGGGCGGCAAGGCCTGCGTCCTCAATGGTCGTTACAGGCGGGTCAACGCAGCAACGGCCCTGCATGATCCATATAGCCGGTGTCGAAACCCGCCAATGCCTGAAGGCCCTCGAAATTGTTGAAGGTCACCTTGCCTTGCCGGAACGTGACCAGCCCGTCCTCGCGCAACTGCCGCAGCACCCGGTTGACGTGAATGGCGCTCAGACCAAGGGCATCGGCCAGATGATACTGGGTCAGGGGACAGGAGAATCCCGTCCTGTCGCCGATCCCCACATGGTTCAGCCGTGCCCCGAGTTCCATGAGCAGATGCGCCATCCGCTCCACCGCTGAGCGCCGCCCGAGATTGACCAGATGCTCGACCATCATCGCTTCGTCTCGGGATGATGCCCAGAGAACGGCGGTGGCAAGCCGGGGCGCTTCCGCAAAGGCGCCGAGGATATCCGGGGCGAAGACCTCGGAGGCTTCGATATCCGTCAGCGCCTCGAGGCTGAGGTCTGACGTCCGGAACAGGATGCTGCGCAAACCCAGAAAATCACCGGGAATCTGGAAGTTGATGACCTGCCGTCCGCCATCGGGCAGCATCTTGTAGGAACAGGCCCAGCCTTCGGCCAGAATGTAGGCCGAAGCGTTCGACTGGCCCTCGTGCATCATCTCATGCCCCGCGAGGAAGGTTCTGCGCCGCCGGTGAAAGCGCGCAAGTGTCTCCAGATCGACATCCGACAAGGCCACGAAGGTCGACAGTTTCCGGGTCAGCGGACTGCTCTCAATAGGATTCAACAGCTTCTCCCGGTTGGTGCGGAACTCACGACAGGCAGTCGGGCAGGCTGCTCTGGATCAGTCCGGCCGACAGAACTTCCTGTCAGGGTGATGCAGCTCATCAGGATTCTGCCCCTGTCCTGATCCTCTTCTATACCAAAAGGACGCCTCGCGATGCCCGGCCAGACAGATCATGCAGGAATGGCAGCACTTTCCATCTGCGAGGCCCTCCTGCTCGCCATCAATGACCACAAACTTCTGCCCGAACGCGAGATTGCAGGTGTGCTCCGCGATGCAGCCGCGGCACATGAGAATGCGGCGGGCGATGCAACAGAGATGCAGATGCATCAAAGCGTAGCCAGCCTGATCAACGGGATCATGGCCGGGATAAGCCCGTCCGGCCGACCTTAGCACTGCGCTCTCTCAGGCCAGAGCGATCCCGAAACGGCGGCCATCAGCAGAGGGCAGCACATCGGGATCGGTCACGCCCTTTTTCGCAGGACTATTGCCCTGCTTCCACATTGCCAATTTTCAGGAGCGACCGACATGTCTGCGAAAAACGTTCTCTTCGGCACTGAAGCCCGCAGTCGCATGGTGAAAGGGATCGATATCCTCGCCGATACGGTCAGGATCACCCTCGGCCCGAAGGGGCGCAATGTCATCCTGGGCCGGGACTTTGGTGCTCCGCGTATCACCAAGGACGGCGTGACCGTTGCGCAAGAGATCGAGCTTGCGGACAGGTTCGGGAACATGGGCGCCCGGCTGGTTCGTGAAGTTGCGACCCGCACCAACGACGAGGCCGGAGATGGCACGACGACCGCCACCGTCCTTGCGCAGGCCATCGTCAGGGAAGGCATGAAGGCGGTGGCAGCCGGCATGAATCCGATGGATCTGAAACGCGGCATCGACAAGGCTGTAAAGGCTGCCGTCACGGGCATCAGGGACATGTCGCGGCCAGTTCGCGACAGTGATGAAATCGCGCGGGTCGGAATGATCTCGGCGAATGGCGATGCCGCCATCGGCCGACAGATCGCGGATGCGATGGAGCGGGTCGGCAAGGAAGGTGTCATCACCGTCGAGGACGCAAAAGGCATCGAGACAACGACAGAAGTCGTCGAAGGCATGCAGTTCGATCGCGGCTATCTCAGCCCCTACTTCATCACCAACGCGCAAAAGATGACCGTGGAACTCGAGGACTGCGTCATCCTGCTGCTCGACAGCAGGTTATCGGCGCTCAAGCCGATGCTGTCGTTGCTTGAGGAGGTGCTGGAGGCCGACAAAGCGCTGCTGATCGTTGCGGAAGGTATCGAAGGCGAGGCGCTTGCGATGCTGGTCGTCAACAAGCTCCGCGCTGATCTGAAGGTTGCGGCGGTCAAGACCCCCGGCTTCGGCGATGGCCGCAAAGCCATGCTGGAAGATCTCGCCATTCTGACGGGCGGCGAGGTGATCTCGGCCGATCTGGGAACGCGGCTTGAAGATGTGACGATGGCGCGGCTGGGCACGGCGAAGAAAATCCTCGTCGGCAAGGACGCCACGACCTTGATCGGCGGTCAGGGCGACAAGGCCGCAATCGCGTCTCGCATCGGCCAGATCCGCGGGCAGATCGAGGATGAAGCGTCGGATTACGAGAAGGGAAAGATGCAGGAGCGGCTGGCACGCCTTTCGGGCGGCGTCGCCACAGGCAACGTCGCCGCTTCCGGGACTGTCCTGAAGTCTGTGTATCTGGGCCGGTCCATGCGGTTTCAGATACTCAAGCGGCGAAGCGCTCGCCGAACATTATGGCGAACTGGTTGCGGGCGGCAAACCATTCCCGGACGTTGCGAC
>NZ_JACDXX010000031.1 GCF_020539525.1 Pseudogemmobacter faecipullorum
CTTCTCTTCTCTCTTCTTCTCTTCTCTGTGCGGAACTGTTCCCCACAGTTCGGAACTGTGCCGTTCTGTTCCGGAACACTTCGGAACAGTTCTGGAACAGTTACCGGATGAACCACCGCTCCCGCGCAGCGTGCACCATGACCGCCTCATAGGCGGCCGGGTTGCGCCGGCCCTTGCGGTTCTCTTTGAGCCAGTCATCCATCCGCGCCATCAGGACATCATCAGCCACCACGTCATCGCTGACACCGAGACCCTTCAGCGCCTCCCGCAGGCGCTTAAGCCGCTGATACTCGGCCTTGCCCTCGGCCGACAAAGCGCGCGTATCCCGGCGATCCAGAGCGTCCTGAACCTGCTCGAGGACGACCTTGTGCATGAGCCGGATCTCATCGCCGCATCTGCACCGCACCCACCCCCGCAGGGGGCCGAATTCGAGCCTTCGCAGCTCAGCCACGCGGCTTTCACTGACGCGCAACATGACCGCCAGCTCCGCGTCATCATCAGGCAGGGTGCCGACCGGGCTTTCAGACTGCGCCATGTCAAACAGCGCCCGGGCCATACCCTGGACTTCCCATGACGCGAGCTTGTAGGTGCGCGACGACATCCAGCGATGATGCATCCACTTCAGGAACGAGTGCGCATCGAGGCGTTCATCGCGTGAAATAGGATATGTCTCGATGCCATCATCTGAACTGATCAGCCGCAGTTCCTGTTTCATGATTTCAGCCTCCGGGGCGCTTGCGCCCGCTCTGTTGCCGCCGCCTGCGCCATGCGCGCGGCCAGCTCGACCGCCGCGAATTCAGCGAGGCCGATGGAATTATGCCTATTGCAGTCTCTGGTCATGCCGAGCTTGCGCGCGTTCCAATTGATGGCCTGCTCTCTGACACCGAAAAAACGGCCCATCTCGCTGGGGCGCACATTGGCGCGCCACATGCGCTGGAACAGCTCACTCTCCGGGTCAAAACCGTGCTTCGGGCCAGTGGCGCGGGCTGGCAGGCCAAGAGCCTTTGCCCGCCAACCCACTGCGGCCCCCGAAATTCCAAGCGTCTTGCCAATCTCGGCAGCAGAGAGAGTGTTGCCGGTCCACAGTCGGGCGAGCTCGGCCCGGGACATGGGCTTGCCGCGATTGGTGCTGTCGCCATGGCTGCGGTCCGGGCGATCGATTGCGAGGCTCACCATCCCTCAGCCCTCCCCGGCTTGTGCAGCTGACTCGGCAATGGCCTCTTGAACGCGGCGCATGAATTCGTTTGTTTCCCGGGCTTGCCGCCATGTGTCGACCTGCATCCAGGCAAGGGCGAGAAAGAATGCCCCGATTATGCAGTCTGAAAAGCGCTTCACACCGCACCCCCTTCCCCGCCCTCTGCTGGCTGTGAGAGGGCGTCGGCGGGGGTGCGGTTACGTGCGCGAAGCGGGTCAAGTTCTGGCAAGGCCGGATCAATCAGTGCAAGCAGGAACGTGCGCATCATTCCGACCGGAGCGCCGTCTGCTGTTGCTCCGCAGGCCGCTAGATCCTCGAATGCCTGCGCGGCGAACGATCCGGCGAGAATGAGGCGATGTGCAGCCTCGCTCTGATCCCGTGCGTCACCTCTGAACCAGACATCGAAGGTTTCGAGCATATGGCGAGCGGCCTCCGTCCAGTCAGGCGCCGCCGCGATCAGCGTCGGGCGCTCGGCCTCAAGCTCGGCAATGCGGGCCGACATGGCCCGGAATGCGTCAATGGTGCCTTCGACGGCTGAAATGTGCACGTAGGTTTCGCCGCCTACCGATATTGCACTGTATCCATTCCACTCCTCCCCCGCCTCCAGGGCGGCAGGGAGGGCACGGAGCGCGGCGCGGGCTGCGGAAATGCCCACCGAGGCCATACCGAGGGCGGCAGCGCCACCGGTGTCGCCTTTCTCAGCAGCCCCCTTCATTTGGGCTTCAACGGCATTGAGCTGGGATTCCATAGCCGCCCGGCTAATCAGGTCCGCGATCGGTGCTGCTGCGGGCATATAAGGGCTGTGGCATTCCCGGAGGAGTGTTTCATCAGTCAAAAGTACGACTTGACCATCACATTTACCGGGGTTGCGCGACTCACCAGATGAGCGCAGCGTCACATACTCAGGGAGTAACGAGTTATCGCGTGCGGGGCTGCTGGCAATCCCGCCCCCTACTCCGTCAGTGGCCCTTGCGATGACTGCTCGTCCTGATGTGTCTTTCTCGCTACCTTTTCGGGTCACAATCCGGCCCTCCTGCGCTCAATCTGATTGGTCAAAAATTTTTGCAGCGGGATCAGCCTGCAGGCTGCCTCCCTCGGCATGAAGGCAATGCCAGACAGCGCGATGATCACTCCGCTCACGCCCACGCGAATTGCCCACAGAATGAAGATCATCCCCGCCCCTCCAGAAAGTCCTGGAAGGGCCGGCCGGCCAGGGCTACCACATCGCCCGAGGGACGGTTGACGCCCTGCCACCAGTTCAGCGCGGTCTGGTACCGGACGCCAAAGGTGACCGCGACCTCCTCAGGGTTGCGATAGTTTTCGTGAAGGAAATCCGCCCAGAAACCAGCGAAGCGCGCCCGGAAAGAGCGCGGATCAATAACTTTTGACCATGACATTTGAGTGGGTCCTTTCCCATGTTGAGCGCAGGAAAGGCGTTCAACCGGGGTGTGAGAGGAAAGGAAATTGGGAGCGGCCTGCTTCACTGGGCCGCTCCTGCGAGGAGACAACTGAATGGGGGCTAGCTGGCCACCTTTAAGCGCCAAAGCGGTCATGGTGCTTCAACGTCCGGAACCCAGTGAACTGCCTTAACCTCGCCACCAGTGGCTCGCTCCATTCGAACGGCCAAAGAAAGCCCCGGCACCCGTCTTCCCGCGAGCAGATCCGAAAGGAAGCTAGGGGAGCAGCCCACACGCTCAGCAAACGAACGCTGCGCGAGCCGATGTTTGTTCAGATAGGTTGCAAGATGTTCCATTTTTGCTTGATCGCAAATAGCGAATATTTCGTCAAGCTTGATGTTCGCCATTTGCGATGTGCAATCGCAGTAGCTCGAGAGTATCAAAAGCTATGAAGCTTAAATTACGCCAATTGCGGGAACTTCGGGGCTGGACTCAGGATGAGGTCGCTAGCCGTACCGGCATAAGCAAAAGCTACTACAGTGAAATTGAGAGTGGGAAAAAGGCTGCCAACAGCCAGCGCCTGCAGAAGTTTGCTGAGGTCTTTGGCGTCCCTACTTTTGAGCTTATTGAAGACTCCTCGATAGATAGTGAGCTCTTGGTGCATCTTCGCACGATGCAGTCTTTAAGCCAGGCAGACCGCAAAGCCGTGATCCGGCACGCGCTCGGCCTGTCTGATGATCTTGAAGCGCACTGACCGCCGCTATTAGTCGGCTTCGGCAGATCTGATCGCCCCTCAGCAGGGCGGCCAGTAGTTCGGCTTCAAATTGATCCGTGATTCTCATCGTTCCCTCGGACGTTCTCATTACGTTCTACCACTTGGAGGCACGTTCAAGCTATTACGATTTCCCTTTAGCAGATTTATTCGCAAATAGCGATTTGCATGCTTGACCAAATGTTCGCCCTTTGCGAATAATCTGCGCCATCGCAACCCGATGGAGGCCTTCCCGTGTCCAGCTATCGCCCCGCCCAGATCGAGCTTGCCCGGCAAATGCTGACGCAGCCCGACCTCTCTCATTCCGCCGAGCGCCGCGCACTGAATGAGCGCATCGCCCGCCATGTCCTGAAATCCACCCAGATCACCTGTGACCGCAGCGTGATCACCGTCCCCAAAGGCGTTTTCATCGCCGGGCTGGCAGGGCGGAACATCGATCACAGGGGCGCAGTATGAGCCCCCGCTGGTATTATGAAACCGTGTCGGCAGATGGCCGCTGGATGCCGAACCTT
This sequence comes from Pseudogemmobacter faecipullorum, assembly GCF_020539525.1. Lineage (GTDB taxonomy): Bacteria > Pseudomonadota > Alphaproteobacteria > Rhodobacterales > Rhodobacteraceae > Pseudogemmobacter > Pseudogemmobacter faecipullorum. Next base: position 3,877 of record NZ_JACDXX010000031.1, read on the forward strand.
GCGGAAGCCCGGCCCGGGACCATCATGCACGGCGGCCATATGCGCCTGCAGCTGGCAATAGGAGGCGGCGCCGGGCCTCGGATCCGCGCCCTCGCAGAGATCCACCCTGATCTGAGCGAGACACCGATTGCCCAGCTTCACGCCCTGCTCTCGCCTGATCTGCGCGGAGTGGCAGTCAGCCAGCTTTCCAAGGGGGGGCATTGATGACCCCTCGCCAACCTTATCCTGAGCAGCTTGGAAAATTCATGCGCCGGCGGCGCCTGGTCCACCAGCTCGAGGGGCTGACCGTGATTGCTCTCGTTTTCGGCGCGGCGCTGCTGGCAGCCTGCGTCGGCCGAGCCGTCCTGATCACCCTTCTCAACCTCACAGGCCCGGCATTGCCGCCGGGCTACTGCTGAAAGGCTCGATCATGGATGGCAGCGTGCGAATGACGATCGAGGCGGGCGGCGAAAGGGTCGAGACCAGCCTTGATGCAGTGAAGTCTCTGAACAAAGAGCTGAAGAAATCAGCGCAAAAGCCCAAACGCACCCCGATGAAAGAGACGGAGGCCGATAAGAAGGTCTCCGATGCAGCCTTCAATCAGGTGGGGGAAGCGCTGCGCCAGTTCCTCGAGCGCATTGAACAATTTGAAGCCGAGAAAAAAGACATCTCCGAGCAGATCAAAGAGGTCTACGCCGAGGCGAAGGGCCGTGGCTTTGACACGAAAGCCATCCGCAGGATCGTCACCCTTCGCAAGAAAGACCCCGACGCGCGTCAGGAGGAGGATGCGATCCTCGAGGTCTACATGAATGCCCTCGGCATGGAATAACCAGTTATCCCGCGCGCGCGGAATGCCCTTCGCCGCGCCACCTTCCCGGCGGCATCCTGACAGATCGTCGCCGGGCCTTTCTCCCGAAGAGAGCGGCGGGTGATCCGCTCTTATCCCTCCCTGCTGAAACTCTCCCGCCCGGCCCGCCGGTCGAGAACCTTTTCCAGAAAGAGATCAGGAAAAATTCATGCCCATTTCCCCCGAAATTCGCTTTCGCAATGCTGTTGCTGCCACGCTGGCATCATCGGCCTTCGACTTCTTCCCCCCGGGCGAGGTCAAGCGACTGGTCGAGTTCGCAAAGGATATCGGCGTGCCCGAGGAGCAGGCCCGCCTGACGATCACCGGCATGGTCGAGCGCCCGCGCGCGCCAGTCACCCGGGGGATTGAATGATGCAAGCGCCTCCCGGATCCCGCATTCAGCTGTCGCGCGCCAGGGGCTGGCGCATGCCGACCCGCACCGTGAAGTGCGACCGCTCAACAGTTTTTGGCAACCCCTGGAAATCTGGCCTGCCGGGTCTGCTGCGCCTGCCAGCCGGCGCGCTGCGCGGTCGCATGACATGGGATGCCCCGCGCCAGATGGATCATGCCCTGACCACCGATGAAACCATCGGGCTGCACGCTGACTGGCTGCGCAACGGCAATGCCTATCTTCCCGCAGGCCTCAGCGAACCCGAGACCCTGCGCTGCCTCGATGCCCTGGCCGAGACCCGGGCAACCGTTCTGGATCTGCTGGCCGAGCTGCGCGGCTTTTCATTCGCCTGCTGGTGCGCACCAGACGGCCCCTGCCACGCCCAGACCCTGCTGGAGATTGCCAATGGCTGAATTCACCATCCCCCACCGCTGCAAGGGCAGCCTGGCCATCGCCGAGGAGACTATTGAGGCTTGCTGGGATGACCCGGCGACCGCGATGCAGGTTCTGATTTTGGCGGCAGTGATAGCCAGCCTGAAGGCAGGCATTCCGATCGGGGAGGTTGCCCGCATGGCGCTCATGCACAACGACCCGGCCAGATGCCTTCTCGGAATGGATGAACATGGCGAAAGGGGCATGAACTGATGCCGGTACCCACAAGCCAGCAGCCCCGCATCGATCTGGGCACCCTGAGGCTGTCACCCTTTCTCTATCCCGATGAGGCCTCTGAACATCAGGATCTGATCGCGCGCGACATGATCGAGGATGTGACTGACGAGCAAAGGCGCCAAAAGCTCCGACCCGGGGCGACGCCAATGGGATCAGAAAACACCACCATGCAGCGGGCCATAAAGCGCATGGAGGAGGTCTGTGCCACAGTCACCGCGTTCCTCATCGAGGCCCCGGGCCAAGGGGCCACAACCCGAGAAATCAGCGACGCTTGCGCACTGAAGCTGGACAAAAGCCGTGAGGCCATCCTGCGCCTCATTGAGGGCGGCACAGTTAGCAGGGTCGGAACGAACCCATACCGCTACGCCGCAACTGCGAGGAAATGCGCATGATCCAAGCCCATGGTACCCCAGCGGCCACGACCTTCGCGGCAGCGTCTCGCGCAGCCTACGCTGTCGCGCCAGTGCAGATGGAGCTTTTCGCATGACTGACAAAGTGAATTTGCACACTCCGGGAGCTCGCCCGTCGCCCCCCAGTATTACGGGCGAGCCAGGAGTTTCGGTCATCACACGGGATACTGGCGGAGTTGGGGACAGGGCCAGCAGCCCCGCACGCGATAACTCGTTTCTCCCTGAGCGTGCAAAGCTGCGCTCATCTGGTGAGTCGCGCAAGTAAATAAAACATAAGTTTCAGATGCAGGTCATGCGGTGATGAGTGGCCTGATAGGGCTCCCCTGTCCTTCCCCCTCGCCCTGCTCACTCTGGTGATCCGGGCCGCGGTGGCCGTGAAGGTCTGACCGGCTTCTGGCAGGTCTGAAAAAGCAAAAGGGGGCGCTTATGCGCCCCCTTCCCTATTCTAAGCGCCGCATCCTCAGCGCCGGACAAAATGTCCGGTAAGGTTGCATTATCGATCTAAATAATAACTTTGAGGGGATCGAGATCTTCCTCCACGTTCATCTTGGGGATCACCTGATGCTGTACCGCATTTCTACGTCGATTTTCATGGAGGCTATCCACCGTTAAGATACTAGCGATTTTTGAAGTAAACTCTCGCCTGGCAAGCCCCATCGTATGCGCATCATGGGCACTGAGGACATCATTTCGCGTGTCTGCCATTTTCACGCTCAAAAATCGGTATGCATCAACATCATTCTCGAGGCCTTGATAGTAACTGATATGTTCTTCCAATGCATTGCCGGGAAACAGATGGTAGGCGAAGGGTACAGTCTTCTGGTACAACCGCCCTGCCCTTTGACTCTTTCTCTCTGCAGCTAGTGATGCCGTGGTGATCTGCTGGAGGAGATTGCTTCGCTCACTCTCAAGCGAGACAGCTTCACTATGTCGAGCTGCCTTGCTTGAAATCCATGCGCTGCAAGCAGCCGCTATGGCTGCCCCGAGTGTCGCCGCAGGGGTAACTGCTTCGACTAAATCTGCCCCGGCCATCCAGAGCGCAAGAAAAAGAGTTCCCACAATCCCGGCGTATAATCCAAAAGCAAAACCTGCCACCCTCAGCCGCTCCTTGATTACCGGATAATTTTAAATACCGGATTTATCTTTATACAACGCCCAGGCTTCCTCGATCAGAACTCCCTGCTGCACCCCTCGCCGCCGCGCCTCCTCAGCGATCTCTGCAGCCACATCAGGGAAGACTTTGGCATGAACCTGCCCGGTGCGCGGCGATGGCTTCCTGCCACGCTTGGCAGGAGCCTCCCGGGCGATAAAGCCCAGATCCTCACTGACAGCTTCAATCCGCGCCATCTTGGCCGCTGGGGTATCCTTGGGCTTCGATTTCAGGCCACCCAGAGAGATCTGGAAAGGCTTGCCCTCACTCATTGCCGTGCCCTCCCGTGAGCCGCTGGAACACCGCCTGCGCAAAGCCCTGGGCGTTCTCGATTGCCTTATCGGCCTTTCCCTGCTCCGGCATCGAGTACAGATCACCGCCGAACTCAAAGAGTGCTGAGAACGCGGCGCGCTCCATCAGCTCAGGCTCGATCACATCCACGCCCTGCCCCTTAAGGCTCGTGACGATTCCTTTGTGCTGTTTCGACTGGATTGCGCGCGTCATGGTGAAGACGACCGCATGCGGGATTTCCCTGTCCAGCGCCTCGGCCTCCTCGGCAATCAGTTCCAGAGCGCGCACCCCGATCGTGGCATCGAGCGTAGTGGCCCGCATCGGGATGATCACCAGATCGGCCTGAGAGATCGCACGGGAGACCAGGCGCGATGCCACGCCCTCCAGATCCACGACGACAATCCGGCCATCCTGATCATGAGCCTTGATCGCCTTGATGATCTCGGCCTCTTTGACGCCAGACAGCACCGAGATGCGTTCGGGGAGTTGGCCCCTGTCCGACCAGAGGGTCAGCGAGCCATTTGGGTCGCAGTCCATCATGGTGACTTCTGCCCCGGCATGCGCGAACTCAGTGCCGAGAATGACAGCCGTGGTCGACTTCCCCGCGCCACCCTTGGGGCTTGCAATCACAACAGTTGGCATACCGGGTATTCCTTTTTACCGGGTTGTTTCACTTACCGGATTTATTTATTTATCCGGTTTCTTTGTATATCGGATTATTCAGATTATCCGGTCAACAGAGAAATCCGGTTATGATTGCGCGGCGACATCATCTAAGCCGCCGGATAAGCTCGACATTCGATGCGATCCATCTGCAACGGTGGCCATAGAGTTACCTCAACCATCGTCACCTCCGATGAAACGCGCAGGCAAATCCGGCTCCATACCGGGCAAGGCGGGCTCAGACGGGGGCGGCAGTCCAGCGCCGGATGGCAATTGACGCTCCCCCGGAAGAAGGCCAGGCACGCTGCGCAACGCGGCCTGCTGACCAAGGCTCTCTCGGTCCGGCTGCTCATCAGCGGAGACAATAACCGTGGCGCTAAACAAGCTGTAACGGATGCCATCACGCGGACCGGTCCACGCAACCCGATCATTCAGCACATAAGCATTTACCGTCCCTCGATCTCCAATCTGGCGGATCTCGATCCAGCGCTCATCATGAAGCACTGCCAGCGCGGTCTTCACAGTCGTGAGGGATTTAACCTTCATCAACTGGGCGAGGGTCTTATGAGAGATGACCACCGCATTATTCTCGCCTATACGGGCGGTGAGCAAGTGCATCAGCTGAGCAGCCTTTGGGGCCTTTGCAACCAGCGCTGCCCACGCCTCATGCGCCGCCCGCTCTGTCTGAACCCATGACCCATAAGGGGCCTTTTCCGGCAAAGTACTCATATTCTGGCTGACCCTAGTCAATATTTTGGCGATTTTCACCAAAACGGCGGCAACAATCAACAACGAATTGGCTATGGTCAGCCAAAATCTGCGAAAAATAGGGCCAGGGTAGCCAGCAAGCTGCTGGCTAGGGGTAGCCAATCCTAGAGAGTCTACCCCCGGTATATAAGTAATTGATAATCCTTATATAAAAATTCTGCCTTATCTAATGATCTATAGGAACAGCCGCAGGCGGGGCAGGGCGAAGCAGCCATCACACGGCAAGCGTCGACCTGACCTGAATGCGGCCAGCAATATGCTTAGAATATTGCGAACGATTACAACCCTTTGCGACTTAACTGTGGGGCAGGCGGGGAGGATTGAAAAAGTACCCGTCATTCAGCAGAGAACGGGCACCAAGTATTTCAGCCCACCCGCAATGACTTCCTTTGCTTTCAGCTTTTCCCGATACGCGCCGCCACGCCTGCCTCAAACAGCCCGACAATGCGATGAAACTCACGCGCCCGATCCAGAGCCTCGGGAAGAGACAACGCCCGCCCCCAGGCCCTCTCTAGATCACCTCCCTTGGGATGGGTTCGTGACACGATACCAAGGGCATAATGCAGATCGAGATCATCTCTCAGATCTTCATCGGCCGTCCTGTCGCAGGCCGCGCGCAGGGCCTCAAGCGACAATGACAATGCCTCGTTACCGGCGATCTGCTCAGACCAAGCACCGCCAAAGGCAACGTTCCGCAGCTGCGCTTTTCTGTCCATCATTGCCCCCTTGCCAATAGGAACAAATATAGAACATATGGGTGGCCAATTCCAGCTACGAGGTCTTGGTCATGGGGCCGTTCCGCACACTATACCTCGACATGAACAGCTTCTTCGCATCGGTCGAGCAGCAGCTCGATCCCACGATTCGAGGCAGGCCCGTCGCAATTACGGCGATGGAGAATGAAAAGGGCTGCTGTGTCGCGGCCAGCTATGAAGCGAAAGCGTTTGGGATAAAGACCGGCACCAGCGTTCCCGATGCCCGCCGCCTCTGCCCGGGCATTGTGTTCCTGCCTAGCCGGCACCGCCTCTATGTTCGCTATAACTTGCGCGTGGCAGCGGTTCTGGATCGCTTCGCGGAGCTGGAGCGGATCCGCTCGGTCGATGAGTTTCAGCTCGGCCTCTCAGGAGAGGCCACCACCCTGCCCGGCGCGCGTGATCTGGTCACCAGCCTGAAAGCAGCTGTGGCGGCCGAGGTCGGAGCCTGCCTGCGCTTCTCGGCCGGGATTGGCCCAAATCACCTACTCGCCAAAATTGCGGGCAAGCTGGAGAAGCCGGATGGCTGCCAGTGGCTCGGCCCGGAGAATATGCCGGATCGGATCGCGCATCTGGCTCTCGATGATCTGCCCGGGATCTCGCGCAATATGCGGGCCAGGCTGGAAGCGGCCGGGATCACGACCATGACCCGGCTGTGCCAGCTCGATCCACGCCACGCCCGCGCGATCTGGCGCAGCGTCGAGGGAGAGAGGTTTGTACGGTCGCTGCAGGGGGAGCATATCCCCCTCATCGACACCCAGCGCGGCGGCTATGGCAACAGCAAGGTGCTGGCCCCAGCGTTTCGCCGGCCACAGGAGGCCTATATGGTCTCACGCTGGCTGATTGAGAAAGCCACAGCCCGGCTGCGTCGGGATGGCCGGACCGCGGCCCGGTTCACGCTGCATCTCTCGCCGATGGGCGCTGCCAGCATTGCCGGAGCGATCAAATGCGCGCCGTCACAGGACACGCTCACCTTCATGCGGATCAACCGCGGTCTCTGGCGCGCGGCTTGGCCGAAGATCCGGCACATGAAACTGGCTATGATCGGGGTAAACCTCACCGAGGTTGAGATGCTCACCAATCGCAGCGGCGATCTCCTGCGGCCCCTGCGCCCGGGCGAGCTGAGCCGGGCCGAGCGCGCCTCAAAGGCCGCAGACTTCATCAATGCGCGCTTTGGCGCCGGGACCATCTCGTTAGGGCTCAACCAGCCCCATCCTGGTTTTTTTGAAAGAGGCTGAAATGCCAATACCGCCGCCCCCAGTTGAAGTTTACGGCGGTGATATCTCAGGGGGCCACGTCCAGAAGTTCTGCTACTCTGGCTTTGACACGGGGATGATTATGTGCGGACGATTTGTCGACCCAAACCTGCGCAGCGCCGGACTGGATATGACCCAGACAAAGGTCAATCCATTCCCGCGCCGCTTCAATGTAAAACCGACCCAGGATGTCTATGCCCTGATCGACGGCCAGCCCGCCCTCGCCCGCTGGGGTCTGATCCCCTCGTGGCATCGGGGCGAGCTGAAGGAGTGGAAGGCCGCCACGATCAACGCCCGCATTGAAGAGGCGCGCGACAAGCCCTCCTTCCGCGATGCCTGGAGGCGCGGCCGGATCCTGATCCCGGTCGGCGGCTATTATGAATGGACTGGTGAGAAATCCCCGAAGCAACCGCACTTCTTCCAGGGCGCTGGCAATGAGGAAACCCTGTGGTTCGCCGGGCTCTCCTCGATCTGGCGCGACCTGATGACCTGCACGATCATGACCCGGGCCGCGAATGACAGCGTCGAGCCGGTTCACGACCGCATGCCCGTGATCCTAAACAGCGATGAGCGCGAAGCTTGGCTGGCCGGGTCAGAAGATCTGAGCATTGGCGCCGGGGCTCGCGTCATGCATCACCCGGTGCACGCGTTCGGGATCAATGATGAAGGACCGCTGCTGATCGAGCCGATCTAGGACCGCCCTATTTCGGCCTGCAGTTTCTCCAGCGCCTCGATCCAGCCATCATAATTGTTGCCTGCCTTCGGGTGCTCATCCCTCATGCGCTGGTAGAACGCGAGCCAGTGCTCGAACTCGGCGACCGGATAGGTGTTCGACCATTGCTTGCCGGTCCGGGTGATGATCTGCGTATCGGGGTCGAATGCAGCGGTCTTGCTAATGGCGCCGATCTACGATCGTGTTGGCGGAGCCTTAAACTGTAAAGCTGATCTAGCTGTGGTAGGAAGGTTCCTGCTAAGGGCCGGCTCTTTCCCTTCCCTCAGCATCGAATTAAATACATACTCCGAAGGAACTGCCCGCCAGTCGGCTGGCAAGCCCCCAAAAGCTTAACGATAAAATCATTCCCATAGACGCTTGCCAATTTTTAAAAATTAACGCCACCTTTTCAGATGAAGCGTATTTCAAAAACTTTATTACGTCATGCAGACAAGTTATGCCGCCAGCGTTGGCGCGCCAAACTCCGGCGTGCAGCTGAAATGAAAGCGGGGCTTCCGCCATCCGGGGGGAAGCTTCGAACAATCATAATTGAAGCACCGTCCGTTTGCGATTTTGCAGACAACTACGATGCAACTGTTTCGTTCCTCATAAGACTGAAGCGAGCCGCGCTTGCCGAGGGCCGAAGGGAAAGACGTAGGCGGGTCACCGTTGATATGGCCCGAATCGAACATATCTCAATAGATGCTGCCTTGGTTCTGGCTGCGGAGTTTGATCGCTGGCAGGTTATGAAGGGCGTGAAGCTGAGGCCACTTACTCACAGTTGGGCTGCAGGGGTGAGAAACACGCTCTGTCAGCTTGGGTTATTTGAGCTTCTTCGCATGACGCCCTTCCTAGAGGCAGAACCTGACGTTTTCGATGACGTTACTGTTCTAAAATTAGTGAGTTGCGATACAGCAGACGGGCGCACGGTGGCCGCCATTTCTGAGCACCTGCAGTGGGTTGCCAAGGCTCTTGGGCAAAGTCCTTATATTTATGAAGCCATGTTTGAAGCAGCCTACAACTCCGTGCTACACGCCTATCCTGACACGTACGCCTTCAAGTATCCACCTATCCGTCGGCGTTGGTGGGCAACCGCCCGTTGGTCCGTGCCGGAGAACGAGTTGAGATTTCTAGTGTACGATCAAGGTGTTGGGATCGCAGAAACATTACCGAGATGGAAAAATTGGGAACATATCGTGACGTTCCTCTCCCGGATTGCACCTGCGGCTTCACCACTCTTTAAGGAGCATGCCACTATGATAAGTGCGGCACTGGAGGTCTCTCGGACGTCACGATCTGGCGGTCACGGACAAGGATTGTCGGACATAGTTGCACCGATCGAGGAACTGCAAGCGGGTGAACTGCGTATACTCAGCGGAAAGGGTGAAGTCATGTATTACCCTGACGGAAGAACTGTGCTAACGGAGCATGATCAACACATCGGCGGGACCCTCGTCGAGTGGAAACTGCCGGTCTCACTCACATGAACGAGAAATTTCACTTGACCCACATTCATGTTGGACGTGACTTCCACGACGCGCCAGGCGGGCGCTATGTAGAGGATGGTCCAGGGAACGCTACGGACTTCCGTAACAAATTTCTACTGCCTGTGCTCACGTCCGGTGGTCGGGCTGAGATCGAACTGGACGGGGTTCCTGGCCTTCCCTCTTCCTTCTTAGAAGAAGCGTTTGGTGGCCTAGTGAGACTAGGGTATCGTGCAGATAAGATTAGAGAAACTTTCTCGTTCATTGTGAAAGAACCTAGCTTCAAAAGGTTTCCACAGCTCATATACGATCACTTAGATCGCGCAGAGAGGCTATCGACTCACTAGCGGGCGCTGCTTTGGCTGATTTCTCCATTCTACAGGGTGTCCTTAGTGGCGCAGGCGGTGGCTTGATCATCAAGCTTATAGATTACTTTGCTAACAAATCAGCGAAGAAAGATGATCGAGCAAACGCTTGGATTGACCGCGATCTACAAGAAATAACCAGTCTTGCCAGTGAATTGAGAACTATTGCCTGCGCATACTGGTCAATCGACGGCGACGAAGATACCCGCCATCAAGCTGAAGCAGCTATGACAGGAAAATTATTCTACCTCGGTAAGCTTGTATACTCGACTTTCTGCTCGCACCGTGAGCTGGCAGCTAAAGCAGAAACTGCACTGAACAGTTTCGATGACTCCATTACTGGTGGAGATTATCGTGTATCTGGTCGGAAGGCAGACCCATTAAGATTGCACAATATAGAAACTACATGCCACGGCCTTATTTTTGAGTGTTCCAGAATTCGCCGAGAACTTTAAGATCATTCATGCTTTTCGGGCACTACGTGAACCAGTAAGTTCCGAACATCGCCCCTGAAAATCTCACTATATTTCTGTTGGCTACACCTGCTTCGGTTCGCAGTGACAAGTTATTCGTTTCCAATACTGAGCACAGGGCATCGCTATGCTCGCTTTAGCCCGATCGGCGGGCGCACTTGACAAAAATGCGACGAAATCAGCCTTTGCTGAAGACGAATAAACGCGAGATTCTGGCATTTCGCTAGCGGTCCCAGAAGCGCCTCCATAAATTCACGACCAGCCACCACGATGTGACCAACCTATGCGGCGCACCCTGCATCGATCAGCTGGACCAGCCGGGCGCCGGTGATCACCACCCGGTCAGATCCCTCGGCCGCCAGCGCAGCGGCATGATCGGCGCGCGCCAGGCGCGTGCCGTCACAAAGCGCATCACCGCCGACCGGCATCCCGCCCACGCATGAGCCTGCGGGCAGCATCAGGATCAGCACCATAAATTTCAGCATCCGCATTATCCATCCTCCTGCGGGTTGAGATTTCTGCGTCCGCCTTTTCGGCGGCAGCCCGGGCAGAGCTGTGAGCCCTGCCCTTTGCATAAAGGCTGAGGCCCGCAGCCAGTGCGGCGGCGGATCCTGTGATCCACAGCCAGCCCTGGCCGATCAGCCACGCCGTGAGGCCGCTCATTTCCGCCCCCAGTCGCGGATCAGCGCCAGCGTGGCGAGGGCCGAGGAAATCACGCCAGACAGCGCTGCAGCAGCGCCATATGCGTTGAATGGATGGATCTTCAGCATGCCGGTGGTCGGGTTGAACTCGGCCAGGCCGAGGAAGGCCAGCAGCGAGGCCAGCAGCAGGGCGACATAGGTCAGCCCGCGAACGAGGGTCCAGTTCATCTTTTGCTCCTGAATAGGTTTCCGAGGGATTGAATGAGGGCCGCGAGCCAGCCTGCCCTGACCGGCTCTGCCGCACGGATTGCAGCCTCATAGGCGCGGGCATAGCCCGCGATCAGCTCAGCCCGATCGGTGCCATTCACGATCCGGCGGGCAGATTGGTAATGCACCACGCCATTGTTGTTTGTGTAATCAGCCAGGCTCTTGCCTGTGAAAGTGCCAAGGCGCATCCCTTCCACGAGGATCTGCGCCGCAATATCCGGCTCTTCTGCCAGATCAGGCCGGTTGAGCAGATCGAGGCCGAGGCGCTTGCCCCAGTCGGTATAGTTGCGCCTGCCTGTGATCTGCACATAGCCGCGCCCCATGAAGCGCCGACCATCACCGGCAACCGTGTTCCCGAGGTCTGCGCGGCCCTCATAGCGCGTCTGAGCCGGGGTCGGGCCCCAGATCTCGCGCAGCCAGCGGAAATTGCCGGTTTCATGATAGGCCGTGGCCAGCACATAGGCCCGCTCTGAAATGGAAAGGCCCGCCGATTTGGCGAGCCTGTCGATCCGCAACACATGCGGATTGCCGAGATCTGGCGTCATGCCACCTCCTATGAACTTGCCCGCTTGATCGCGGGGCCGATAAAGATTGGATGCTGATGCGGGGCAGGTCAGGCCTTGCGGGCAGCCCAGCGTTCAAGGATTGCTCCGGTGCCGCGCGGCCCAAGGTAAGACAGGACCGCGATCACCCCGACAGTGACCTCGCGCGAAAACTCGAGATAGGTGCCGAGGGCATCCCCGGCGATGGCCATCCCCACCGCTGTCGGGATTTCCCAGATCAGATCCCAGGACAGGATCGGGCGGCGCTTCGCCCTCACCTCGCTTGCATGATAGGAGGCCCGGCCAGCGATAGCGGCGATCAAGGCAGTTCCTGCCCCGCCGATCAGGCGGTGCAGCGTTTCAATCAGGCCCGGATCGGGCGGCGGGAAATCTGTCACTTGTCGCGCCTCCAGCGCATTAGAAAGCCCGCTCGAGGCGGGTGTTGGCTTATTGGTGTTTTCGGTCTAGCCGGGGCCGCATGATCAAAATTATCACTACCGCCCTCGCCTTTTCCCTTTTGTCGGTCCTGCCCTCAGCTGCGAGAGACAGCATCACCGGCACAGCCTCTGTGATTGATGGAGATACGATCGAGATCCACGGCAAGCGCATCCGCCTGCATGGGATCGACAGCCCGGAATCGCGCCAGCGCTGTTACCGCAATGGCAAAGCCTGGCGCTGCGGGACCGACGCGGCCAATGCGCTCAGCGAGCTGATCGGCAGAAAATCAGTCAGCTGCAATGTTGTGGATGTTGATCGGTACAAGCGCCTTGTGGCCGTTTGTTCCGTTCAAAAGACCAATATTAACGACTGGATGGTTCGCAATGGCTGGGCAATGGCCTATCGCCGTTACTCAAAAGCGTACAATCAGGCCGAGAAGGAAGCTGCAAAAGCTGGCCGGGGCATCTGGTCCAGCGATTTTGAAGCCCCCTGGGACTGGCGCCGCGCCAACTGAGCTGGCCCTCTCAGCCGGGGACAAGCGCCACCAGATCCGCCTGCATCTGCGCAAGCGCGGCATCGAGCTGGGCTGTGGTGGCCGCTTCTTCCACAAGGCGCGATGCCCTGAGGGTTGCGGCCTCGATCACTGTGGAAACGTTTCGCCAGATATCGCTCATGTTCAGCCAGACCTGTGCCACCCCGTCAGGCGTGTCAGCAGTGATCCCGACTTCGGCGAAGACCATCGGGAACAGCAAGGGGGCAGGATCGGGGTCAGACAAAAATGCCACAGCCTCGCTGCGCTTCTCCAGATAGACCATATCCTGCCCGGGCAGATCGGTGATGAACCGGCGGCGCAGATCCCCCCGAACCGTCTGGATGGCCTCCTGCGCTGCTGCCCTCTGTGCGTCAGTCGGCACTTCCCTCTGCTCGAGGAAGCCATCCACGACATGGAAATGCAGCGGATCTACGTCGATATCCTCGACCTCGATGAAGTCGCCTGCAGGCGGCTGATAGCCCTCCTGCAGGTGCATGGTGTGGGTGATGTCGCCGGTGGCGGCGTCAAAGAAAACGAGCATCAGCCCCAGCTCCCCATGCTGCGGAAGGTGTAGTGAATTGTCTTGTTGTTGCTCCATCCACCGCTGGCCCGGACAGGTGTTTGCGAGGAATAAAAAGACGATGTTCCGGTGCGAATAAATACAAACTCGTCCGGCCCAACCTGAAGCCGACCAACGTCCATGTTTGCTTCCCCATCAATCGAAAGCGTCCAGTGTCCTGCACCCAGATCCGGGAATGGCACGTTGAGACCCACCTTCTGGATAACGCCAGTCGCGGTCGGAACCAGTGGCACCACATCAGCCGGGAGGTTCATCGTTACCGAATAGACGTAGTTGACCTCGCCAGCACCGCCCCGGCCACCTTTGCCAAGTTCTGTCGGGGCAGCAGGGACACCCCCATTGCCGATCACAATCTCGATGAACGGCGCGGCATATCCAGACAGGTCGATCACCTCAGTGGTGACCAGCTGACCCGCTGCCCCACCGCGACCATAGACGTAATAATCTCTCGTGGTGCCTTCGCTGCCACCCGAGCGAATGACATAGTGGCGGAAAGCACCACTCGCCCCAGACCCGCGAGAGCCGGGGTAGCCCGCCCTCAATGCGCTAATCCTGTCCGATGTCTGCATTGCGCCGCCCGGAGCATAGGACGAGTCTTTGCCTTTGCCCTCTTGCTGGGTCGGGGATGGCGTTGTGACGCCCCCACCATTCCCGCCTGCAGCTGTGATGGTCTGCTTCAGCGTGGCACCATCATACAGGCGAACGATGGTGGCCCCGCCGTTCCCGCCTATATGCCTCGGGGTGGTGGTGGTGCTGCCCGCCCCTACGGCCTCAAGCCCCTCACCAGCACCACCGGCCCCTTGCACCTCGAGCGAGATCTCTTTGATCCCGGCCGGGAGTGCAGTCTTTGACAGCGAAGCGGTGTGCTGGGCAGTTTGAGGCAGCGATGCCCCCGTCACGAAATGGCGGGCATTAAGCAGCTGCAACCCGGTGGTCTGCGACAGCTTCAGAGATTGGCGCTTGTTGGCGCTGGTCCTCGATGCTGCGAAGCCAAAGCGACCACCATCGTGGCCAAAGTACAGGCCATCGGTAGCATCCGAGTTCACGGTGGCTTTCTGGTAACGCAGCCCCGCTCCGGTCTGGATGGTCAGGAGGCTGTCCACATCGAGGAATTCTGCGCGGATCCGCTCCCCATTGAGGAATGGCACATCCAGATGCTCAGTCCTCAGGGACTTCAGCTCCATGTGATCACCCCTGATCGTGCCCTCGAGCAGGAGCAGATCAGCTGCAATCCGCGCCATGGATGCCGGGCCATTCGGATCATCGAGCGCCACCAGCTCCAGATAAGCACCTGCGGAGCCTGCGGTCGCGCGCAGACCGATCGCCGCCGCCTTGATCCCGGTCACATCAGCAATGGCCTGCTGGATGATCGCGGTTTCGCTGTTTGCCAGCACCTCCTCAAAATCAAGGCGATGCACCCGAAACTGCCAGGCGGCGCGGGTGCCGCCGAGCATCGAGGATGCGAAGAGATCCAGAATGAAGTTGGTGGCGCTGGCCGGAACCGCTGCTGCCGGGCGGGCGAAATAGACCTCGACCACCTGCACAACGCCGGTGATGGCAGTCATATAGTCCTTGAGGTTGACGTATTCCGTCCGGGTTCCGGAATCGAGCCAGATAGCGCGCAGCAGGGCCCCGCTGTTCGCGAGGTTGCCCGACAGGAATTCGATCTCCATCCGGATCTTCACACCGCGCGGTGATTTTGAGCAGTCCAGCGCCTGGCCTGCCTGATCGATGCGGATCAGGGGACCGTCTGCCGTGCCGCCGCAGACCACCTGCAGGGCATTCTGATAGCGGGCATTGGCCGTGTTTTTGGTGACCGTGTTGCCCGCATAAGGGGTCACGGCCACATGATCCGGATAGGTGCCCGTCCACAGGTTGAAGATCGGGTTTTTGGAAACCCCGCCCGACATCAGGCGCGCGGCATTGGTCGCATAGGTCAGCGATTTGGCGGCGCTGTCCGATGCGGAAAGAGCCGCGCCATTCGCGGCGCTCGCATGGGCCTGCGCCGCCGCGCCAGCAGCCTCAGCCCCGGTCCGGGCAGTCTCGGCGCCCGTGCGGGCACTTGCGGCCAGGGTCGCCTGCGAGGTGGCCGTTGCCGCCGCCCCGGTGGCGGTATTGGCTGCGGTCGTGGCCGTTGTCTGCGCAGCCTCAGCGCCGGAGCGGGCCGTCTCAGCCCCCGTCCGGGCGGTCTGAGCTGCGGTGGCCGAGGTGCCCGCCTCGGTGGCTTTGGTCGATGCCAGTGCGGCAGAGGTGGCCGAGGCGGATGCGTCAGCCCTTGTGGCCTCGCTTTCGGTCACATCCTCGAGCCAGATGCCGTCCAGAGCTACCTGCACACCGGCAGCAGCTGCATAGTTCAGCAGGCTGATCAGATAGACGCCTTCGGCAGCAGTGCTGTTCGTCACCGATGCCTTGAGGTTTGCAAGGGTGAACACGACCGAGGAGCGCTCAATCCAGTCCTCGCTCGCGGGATACTGAGCGCCGCCAGAGATGATATAATAGAGGCCTGCGTTGCCTCCAGTGATCGCCCCATTACCATCTGCCGCCTGGCAGCCCATGTAGATCTGCGCGGTGCCTCCGGTGACCTTGAAGCGGCCGCGTGCCCGGTACTTCCGATTAGGGTCGAGCCGGTGGAACTTCCGCTGGCAGACATCACGGCGGGCGCCAGCAGTAGTGGTAAACACGCCAGAGGCCAGCGTACCATGAGCCGCAGAGAGATCGGTGCCCGGGATCGAGGTATTGACGCGCCAGCTCGCGAAGCCATCATCGAAGCTCGGGTTTCCTTCGACCATCACGGTATTCAGGAAGCTCTTTGCGGCTGCGGTCGCGTGGGTCGAAGCCGTGTTTGCCGAGCCAGCAGCATTGGTTTCCGAGGTCGCAGCACTGGTCGCAGCAGCCTGAGCCTGTCCCCGGGCGGTTTCTGCAGCCGTCTTTGCCGAATTGGCGGCGGTCGCCGAGTTTCCGGCCTCAGTTGCTTTGGTCGAGGCGAGGCTGGCCGATCCTGCAGCGGCCGTGGCGGATCCCGCCGCCGCATCGCGCGAGCTGGCCGAGGTGGTGGCCGAGGATGCTGCCGAATTGGCCGAGCCAGCGGCGTTGGTTTCAGAGGTCGCAGCATTGGTCGCAGCGGTCTGCGCCTGCCCCCGGGCGGTTTCAGCGGCGGTCTTAGCGTTTGTAGCGGCTGTGGCTTGCTGGCCAGCGGTGGTGCTGGAGGCAGCCGCGTTGCTCGCGGAGGTGGCTGCAGCCGTGGCCGAGCCAGCGGCAAGGCCGGCTTGACGTGCCGCCTGGTCCGCTGCGGTCAGGTCTTCGACTTGGATGTCGTAGACTTTGAGCAACGTGCCGGCTGCATGAGTACCGGACTTTGAGACCCCGAGCCGGAGGCCAGCTGCTTCGGTCCAGTTGGCTGCAGTTCCTGCAGTTTGTGCTACCAGACCGCCTGCGTTGCGCCCGAAGACCATGGAAATGGTGGTGACAGTGCCCGCAGCGACGGTCTGCGATTGGAAGGTACCGGCGGTGACCAGCGATCCATCTGCTTTCAGCCAGGCAATATACATGGCGACAGGGAAAGCCGCCGTCGCCTTCACGCGCGCCGTAAGACGGTACACTTTGCCATCCTCTGACGGCACCAGCGTACGCAGAAGACAGGCGTTACCGCTGCCCGCAGCGTCCCTGTTCAGGTGGACCCCATCAGCATCTGAACCGTATTCAGAGGCTGGGCGAACGAAGTAGGCATCAGGGAGGCCGACAGCCAACTGACCATAAGGGAGCGTTGCGGTGCTGGCCTTGCCTGCCACAACGACGTTCCCCGATGCCAAAGCCCGTTGAGCTTCGCTCAGCGCGGTAGCCGAGGTGGAGGCAGAGGTTGCCGCAGCATTGGCCGAACCAGCCGCATCAGTCTTCGACTGAGCAGCTTGGGTGGCAGAGGTCGAGGCTTCGCCAGCTTTCGTGGTCGCCGTCTGAGCCTGATTGCTGGCGGTGGTGGCCGAGGTTGCAGCTTCGGTAGCCTTCGTGGTCGCGGTGGACGCACTGCTCGCTGCCGCAGTTGCAGAGCCAGCTGCTGCATCCCGGGAGGTGGCCGCGAGGCCTGCCTGCGTTGTGGCGGTGGTCGCTGCCCCTTGGGCATCATTCTTCGCGATCACAGCCTCATTACGGGCTACCTCAGCGGCACCCTTTGCAGTCTCAGCGGCAGTCTTAGCCGTGGTAGCGGCAGATGCCTGCTGCCCGGCGGTGGTGCTGGAGGCAGCCGCGTTACTCGCGGAGGTGGCCGCAGCCGAGGCCGATCCTGCAGCAAGGCCAGCCTGGCGCGCCGCCTGGTCAGCTGCAGTCAGGTCTTCGACAGTGATGTCGTAGAGCTTAAGGATCGCACCAGTGCCGGTGGTCGTATTGATGACACCGAAGCGGAAGAAGGACGCGAGGTTCCAGTGGGTGTAATCGCCGCCGACCACAGTCACCAGACCGCCTGCGACCCGCCCAAACACCATGGTAAGCGTGGTGAGCGTGTTCGCCGCGAGCGGGGTGATCACATAGTTGCCGTTGGTCCGTACCGAACCATCTTGCATGATCCAGGCATTGCGAAGCGCAACCGACATCGCGACGTTGGATTTCACCTTCGCCGTCACCCGGTAAACCGCGTCGTTGTTGCAGGGAACCAGCGCCCGGAGATGTGAGACGCTATTGACTGGCGAGCTGCGCAGGAGATGCACACCGTCAGCGTCAGACGCATAGTTATTTGCCGCCCACGGCACGACATCATCAGGCAGGCCGGTAACTGCACCGGAATAAGGCAGGGTTGCAGCACTCGCCCGGCCATTGACGATTGCGGTGGTGGACGCCAGAGCCCGCTGCACATCGCTCAGGGCGGTCGCGCTGGTCGATGCGCTCGATGAGGCCGCGTTTGCCGAGCCAGAGGCGTTTGACGCGGAGGTCGCGGCATTCGTGGCCGAGGTGCTTGCCTCACCAGCTTTCGTCGTGGCGGTCTGGGCTTGAGTCTGAGCGGTGGTCGCAGACTGACCTGCCTCGTTGGCTTTAGTGGTGGCGGTCGCCGCAGAGGTCGCAGCAGCCGAGGCCGAACCAGCAGCTTCGCCTGCTTTTGTGTTTGCCGTAACCGCCGATGATGCAGCAGCCGTTGCACTGTCCTCAGCGTCGCCCGCAAAAGTAGCAGCCGAGCTTTCAGAGGTAGCTGCAGCCTGGGCAGACTGGCCAGCCTCGTTGGCTTTGGTGTTGGCGGTCACAGCCGACGCGGCTGCAGCCGAGGCAGACTGACCGGCTTCGGTAGCTTTGGTGCCAGCGGTGGTAGCGGAGCCAGCTGCAGCCGAGGCCGAGTTGCCCGCGTTGGTGGCGGCAGTCTGAGCCTGAGTGCGGGCCGTCTCTGCAGCAGTCTTTGCGGCGACAGAGGCATCGCGAGCTGAGGCAGAGCTGGCGGCGGCGGTCTGAGCTGAGGTCACAGCTGTGGCGGCACTGATTGCTGCGGCAGCCGCCTCATCGGCTTCAGCCTGCGCGCTTTGAAGTGATGCCAGAGCGCTTGCTGCACTTGCCTGAGCAGCTTCCACAGCAGCTTCTGCGTCGGATACTGCGGCCTCGACCTCTCCCTGGGCGGCCAGAGCTACCGCCGCATGTGTCGCGGCCCCCACCTCTGCCGCAAGCGCCTCATTTTTCGCCCTGATCAGCGTGGCCTCAATTCCATCCGGCCCGGTCAGGGCCTCGCCGAACCCGATCAGATCCGAGATCGAGTCGCGCAGCGCCGGGTCGAGATCCGCATCGGTGATCTCGATCGAGGGGGTGGTGACCAGAATATCAGGCGACCATTCGGTCTTGCCGGTCAGCTCCGAGATCAGGCAGGCGCGCACGGTATAAGCCGTGTCGGGCGTGACATCGCTGATGGTCCAGCTATAGGGCGCGCCATAAGGGCGGCTCACATCGAAAACCGCCTCAGCGCCTTTCAGGATCTGGATCCGGATCTGGGTGACCCCGGCCTCATCGCCGCCACAGCCGACCACGATGGCAGCCTTTCGGCCCCGGCCGCTGCTGTCCTCGAGCACGGCGCCGGCCGCGCTGAAGGAGGCAATGCGCTGCACGAAGGGCAGAACATTGACCGGCGGCACGATGGTATAGGGCAGCTCAAAACCGGGCTGCCAGTCGTAATCGCCCGGGTCGACCTCGCGCAGCGTGACCGCGACATTCATCCCGGGCATTTTGGCCACGCTCATCACCAGGAAGCGCTTTGCGTCATAGCCGTTGCGCGCGCTGGTCCAGCTGATCATGTCGACCAATGGCTCGAGGCCATAGGCATCCGGTGGCAGCGAAAGCTGGTGCACCCGCATGCGGCGGTAATCCTGCATCTGCGCGCGCATCAGGCGCTGAACCTGATTGGCATGAGGCGCGGCAGGATAGCTGACCCCGACCGGCAGATACCGCGCATCATCAGCCGCGGTGGCCACGGTGTCGATAAATTCGGGCGCATCTTTGCTGGCCCATTTCTCGCCGGGCTCAGGATAGGTCGCGGTCAGAGCGTTATAGGTGGCAGAGAGGCCGAGGAAAGGCTGATAGCTCTGCCCTTCGGTGATGATGATATCCTCATCGGTGATCGAGAAGACCGATGCTCCCGGCAAGCCGCAGATCGGCTTCAGACGCCCACCCACCTCAGCAAAGCGCATATTCGCAGCCCGGCCCAGCTCTTCCATCACGCCGAGCGGCTCCATCTCAACCGAGATCTCAGCCCCGCCCCTGAACGCGCGCTCAAAGCTGCCATCGGCCCGCTCGATCTGCTCATCACAGGCGTTCATAGCCGCGACCCATTCGTCAAACGGCAGGCGCCAGGCGTCGAGGTTCTGGCCGCCGAACAGCCACTCATCGCCGTAATAGATCCCGCGCGCGACGTTATAGGCCATCACTGCAAGGTTATCGCTCGGCGCATAGGTCGAGCGCTGCCCCCAGCGATGCGCGCCGAGGCCGCCAGCGGTGCTGTCGAGGCGCGGATCGTAAAGCGGCAGCGGCTCCAGCTCGAACAGGAATTCCGGGTACTGCAGCATGCTCTCGTGGTCATACTGGCAGGTGATGATGGCATAGGCCTTGCCCTTGCCGACCATTGCCGATGTCCACGGGTAATCCGGATCCGATTCAAAGGCCCACATCAGGAAGGGATCAGCGGCGGCCTGGGTTCCATCCACCCATTTCAGCCACATGCGACGCTGGCCGCTGTCGGTATCATCGATGTGATTGTTCATCGATGCGCCGATCTGGATGAAGCCTGCCGGATTTGCCGGATTTTCCCAGATCGCCCCTGTGTCGCGGGGGGCCTGTGCGCCCCGGATGTAGCCATTGATGCCGGGGGCGAATTCGCCACGATCATCCCCGACCCAGACGCCGGAAAGCCCCTGAGGCAGCGAGGAGCATTCCACCACCATGGTCACAAAGCGGGTATTCCAGCCCCAGCTGCCGACATAGCGGCGCTTGCCCG
>NZ_JACDXX010000032.1 GCF_020539525.1 Pseudogemmobacter faecipullorum
CAGCGAACGGGCTGACAAAAGGGATTGAGAAATTCGATCTCAGACGCCCAGTCCTTTCCGGCAGCCGTCGCAATATCCCCGTTGAGCAGAAAAGGGGAGCAGATCTCACCCTTCCCCCTTGCGCAGATCATAGAATTTCTGGGATCGTCGCCGAGGTTCAGCGAGTAGCCATCCGGCAAAGCCTCGCTGACGCGGGCAAAGAATGCCTCAGCGAGATCGAAGGGCCCGGCATTCGCCAGTGAACCTGCTGAATTTGCTCCGCCCAAGGCTGTGTTCTCCTGATCCGTATACTACCTTGAAGTTGTGCCACTTTTTCCGCGACACCAGAGATCGGCGCACACTCACACAGATATGTGATCGGACTGCGCGGCCGGGCAGTCTGTGCCGTCTTGGACGGCACAGACCAATGAATGTGGCAAAGAGCGCTGATGCCTCGCCCCTGGCGACGCCCCGCCCGAGGCTCAGAGGCTTCTTTTTCTTTTCTTTCAATGAATAAAGAAGTGACCTGTAACAGAAACAGACAGTGTAACAGTCTCTGTTACGGTTTTTGTTACAGGTTAAGTGACTGATTTACCTGTGAAAATACCAGTGTTTCACCATAGTGTAACGCGTAACAGAAAAAGATGTTCATACGCGGGCGCGCGGCCAGCGCATCGAAATCCCCCCATCGCCCTCCTGAAGCAGCTGGACAGCTGGACAGCCTTGAAAACACTCGATTTTCATCCGGACAGTTTTCGCCATTACAGCTGGACAGCCCGAGGCTTTCCGCCAGATTGCGCGGGATCCTGTGCGATTTTGGCGGCAGAGCGGCGCGGTCAGCAGCGCCCCAGCGCGCTCAGAGGTGCCCCTGAGCCATCCCGGAGGGCCGAGAGCAGATCAGCCCCGGATCAGAACGGCGCTGGCTCGTCACCCGCCACTTCCGGAGGCCGGAGAGCCACGCCTGAGGCAGACCGCTCTCCCAGCATGCTCTCGCTGCAATCTGCGTCAGCTTCCTGTCGCCTGCCTGTGATGTGCGCCAGGAGCGCTGCGGTCGAAGGATGCGCTCCCTCGGCCAGCAGAGGCGGAGAGGGCGCCTCATTCAGGAAACCCGCCAGACGGCGGTCGCGCCCCACCTCCAGCGCTGTCCAGAGGCGGCCCTGCAGGTCCCGAACCTGCGACAGGCCCGCCTGCATTTCTGCACCGGTCATTTCCATCATCTGGCGCAGATCCGTGTGATCAGGCAGCGGCGCTGACCCTGTCATGACGCCCCGGGCGAGGAACCTGCGCGCCAGAGCCCCCCGGATCCCTTCCGGGGCCGGGGGCCGGCCCGGCATGGGCCCGCTGCGCAACCTTTCGCGACAGGCTCTCAGGGCCTTTCTCAGGTCGATCTGCAGAGCGCGGCGCAGATATCCGGCCGGCGCGCGGCCGTTGTCGCCAAAGAGCGCGGCAAGTCTTCGCATCTGCTGCTCAAAGGCATCGTGGATCGCCGCGATCTCCGGGCGACGACGGTAAGTTCTTTTGTGCTTTATCGCGGGGCCGGGCCAGGGCTCACTTGCCGAAAGCGGCCCGAGACGGGCTTCCAGCCGCGGCAGGCTGGCCGCACTGCCAATCTCACAGGCCGCCATATGATGGCCATGCGCGAGCGATCTCAGACGTCCTCCGGAGCGATGTGCCTCATAGACCAGGCCCACTGCACGGCAGGCTGACTGAACAGCTGCCCAGCTCTCTGCCTGCGCGATGTCTTTGCGCAGCCTCTGCACGCTTCTTTCGGTCTGAAGCCCGCCGCCCCCCGCGAAACCGTCGCGCAGCAGAACCAGCCCCCGGGCGCGGGCACTGCCACGCGTTGCACGGCCAGAGCCACGCAGGCCTGCCGCCCTCTCGGCCTTCCTGCGCTCCCAGTGCTCTGCAGGTCTTGGCCGCAGCTCAACCTTCCCGTGTTCGATCACCGCGTCGAAGCGACCGCGATCGCGCGTGAAACCCATTTCCAGTTCGATTTCCCGGCAGGCGCGCTCTCCGCGCGTGTAATCCTGCCTCAGCGCCAGAGCTGTGCCATTCCAGGGATGCACGCGGTTCAGGACGATATGCAGGTGGCGCTGCTCTGTGTTGTCATGTGCCGCAAGCAGGGCCTGATGCTCTCCGGCACCAATCTTGTTCATAAAGCGGATGCCAGCCCCGAGTATCTCCTCATAAGTGATCTTCTCACTGAGGTGCCATGCCAGCACAACGTGATAATCCGGTTTACGCACAGCGGGTTTAAGCAGCTGCGCGGTCAGCTGCATCCGGCGGATCGCCGTCTCGATGTCGCCCGCGACATTAACAAGCTGCCCTGCAACTTTGTTGCGCCATACGTAGCGCCCGCGACGCGTGAACCCGAGGGCAAGGCCCTGCGCGTCACGGACCGTTGGCATGACAATGCAGATCACTCTGTGCTCAGCGCCTGAAGGCGCTGCCTGAGCTCGGTGCAAAGCTGCCAGGACATTGCTTCGCGGTCAGCCTGGCGTTCCAGCACCATATGCAGCTGGTCGCACAGATTGGCGAGTTGCAGAACTGTGCCCTGAGGCAGCACCGAGGGGTTCAGGCTGGAGCTGCGCAGATAGGCTGAAAGGCTCATCCCGGCCTGCCCGGCCCTTCTCCTTGCGCTTTGCGCCTCCGCCTCACTGGCTCTGAACTGCAGCACATCGTTGCGCTGGCGCCGCGAGGATCTCGGCTTCGGCTTTGCCCTCTCTGACATCACGCTTCTCCCGCCGGGTCATCGTCAAAGGGGCTCGCAGGATTGAAGACAGACCGCTGAGGCGGCTCAAAAAACGACAGCTGCGAAGCTGCCTTGTCCGCATTCCTTACCTGATCAGGCTTCTGTGCGGGCAGCTTCGCTTCCAGCCTGGATGACGCCGCCGGGGTTGCCCCGGGCTGACGCCGCGGCCTGGCCGCCTTCCTCACGGCTTTGGGCGGGCGCAGTGCTTCGCGCAGGCTGCTCGGGCTGATCTGCAGACCGAGCTCTCTCTGCAGGTGATCGCTGATATCCTGTGCGCTGTGCCCCAGGGCCACTGCGTTGCGCAGCCCCTCCAGATGGCGTGCCAGCAGCTCCTTCTTGCTGAAGACGGATCTGGTCTTCGGCCCGATCTCTGCCAGGCACTTACCAAGGTGCCTGTCCATCTCCTGATCGAACCTGTTGCCCTTCCCGGAAGGGGTTTGCGGGATCAGCTGTTCCATGTCGGTCTCCTCCTCTTCTGAAGCCCGACTCCATTACTGTGCACAGGAAGTGAAAGTTTCGAATGAAAAATATCATCCCGGACAAGAAACCTGTGGATAGCGAGAACCCATTGCGATGAATGCGTTGCACAGATCCCTCTGCGGCTCTGCGCCCTGAGCAGAAAAAGCCTGCTGTCTGACTGAAGCTGGTTTACCATCAGGGTAGAGCGGCGGTCATACCGCCTGAAAACCACGCGAAGAGGGCGCTGTATCTGAGCTTCACCGTCAATCCCACGCGCATGCTCGGCGCAGAGTTGCAGATGAGGCGGGAGGTCGGGGGCACGATCATCTGCGCCATGCCGATATACTGCGCAGTATTGGTGAACCACTGCCCAGAGAGGAAGCGCGAGCAAATCATGGTTTGGGGTGCCCCCTGCCCTCTTTGCTGAGGCGCTCTCCCGGGTGGACCTGACCCGCATGGGATCAACCGAGCCGGTCTGGATCACGATCACCTTCCTTCCGAGCTGGGAAGGCCGCGGTTACACGGCTAGCATTGCCATCTGTGGCAAGACTGAATGCGAAGCCGATGGCTGGCGCAAGGACGGCTATCAGCACGTCCGGGGCGTAGCCCTCCTGCCGGGTCGCCTGGACTGGGCCATAGAAACCGTGGTGAAGCGTCTGAAGATGCAGGGCGTGACCTTCCTGTATCACCAAACGGATCTTCAACCTCAACGATATTGACACTGCCGAATGGGCAGCTCGCCATCTCGGCGAGAACACGGTTTATTCTCAGCAGGTTCGTGAGGGCAAGGCTCCGGGTGACGGTAGGGACTTCTCTTACTCAGAGCAGCGCCAGAAACTCATGACCGCCGAGCAGATCATGGGAATGAAGGCCGATGAACTGTTGTGGCATTGCCCTGGCGGTTCATCCCCGCGTGTGCGGGGAACAGGGCAACGCCGGAACAATATTCCACCAGTCATCCGGTTCATCCCCGCGTGTGCGGGGAACAGAGCAATGGGAGCCGCGCTTCCGGGTCACTGAGCGGTTCATCCCCGCGTGTGCGGGGAACAGCGCCAAATATGAAGTCCCGGCGTTCGTCAGAACGGTTCATCCCCGCGTGTGCGGGGAACAGGCCTTCGATCTCGACCGCAGTCATGTTGGTGACGGTTCATCCCCGCGTGTGCGGGGAACAGGACATTCTCGCTCGCCCCTGAATACGAGGACGCGGTTCATCCCCGCGTGTGCGGGGAACAGCCGTCTCGGCAAGGGTCATGAAGCACTTGTACCGGTTCATCCCCGCGTGTGCGGGGAACAGATGGGACAGAAGCGAGACGGCCCCCCGAAGAGCGGTTCATCCCCGCGTGTGCGGGGAACAGCGAGGGCAGCACCGCCACCCCCGAGACCGAGGCGGTTCATCCCCGCGTGTGCGGGGAACAGTGCTGGGCTCCCATGCGCTCACACCGCACCCCCGGTTCATCCCCGCGTGTGCGGGGAACAGCAAGGGGTACGCGGACGTTAGCGGCTGCTATGCGGTTCATCCCCGCGTGTGCGGGGAACAGTTGTAATCCTCGACAATGAGGTCGCGCCGGGTCGGTTCATCCCCGCGTGTGCGGGGAACAGCGGCCTGCGCCCATGTGGATATGCCCCTAATGCGGTTCATCCCCGCGTGTGCGGGGAACAGGGCTGTCTCATGTCCAGCGCGTCGATGCCCGCCGGTTCATCCCCGCGTGTGCGGGGAACAGGCGGTTTATCCGCAGGCAAGCAATGGCCGTATCGGTTCATCCCCGCGTGTGCGGGGAACAGTCCAGGAGGCCGAAAGGAGTATGCCGCATGGCCGGTTCATCCCCGCGTGTGCGGGGAACAGTCTGATGCGCACTGCCTAAGCCATTGGCGGGCCGGTTCATCCCCGCGTGTGCGGGGAACAGTTGATGACCTCGACCGCATCGCCATTCGGGGCCGGTTCATCCCCGCGTGTGCGGGGAACAGTCCAGGAGGTGGGAAGAAATGCGGAATGAGGGCGGTTCATCCCCGCGTGTGCGGGGAACAGGTCGATGTGGGCCTGTATGGCGGCCTCATAATCGGTTCATCCCCGCGTGTGCGGGGAACAGAGTGGCAGCCATGGCAGGGGCAACAGAGAGGCCGGTTCATCCCCGCGTGTGCGGGGAACAGGCGGGGGTGACAACTTGCCAATCTCGACCCGCCGGTTCATCCCCGCGTGTGCGGGGAACAGGCCGCCATGGATGGCGCGGCGGCGGTTAGCGGCGGTTCATCCCCGCGTGTGCGGGGAACAGCATGCAGCACTGAATTTGTCATATCTCATCCTCGGTTCATCCCCGCGTGTGCGGGGAACAGTCTTCCTGCAGGTAATTGATCTACCATTGTTTTTGCGATGTCAAAGAACCTACCGGATATTTTCCGGCTTTAACCTTTCTCTGTCGGCAGGAAACTCACAAGCGAAAATCCGTCGATTTTAAAAGGAATTCGTCTGTTCCGGCCGGTGGTCTCAAAGTCAAATCCCTGTTCAGTCGGGGCCTTCCAAATCATCACCGCATCTCCGCCTTCAATATAAGCGGTCACCTGCGTCCATATTTTTTCGCGGGTCCGT
This sequence comes from Pseudogemmobacter faecipullorum, assembly GCF_020539525.1. Classification (GTDB taxonomy): domain Bacteria; phylum Pseudomonadota; class Alphaproteobacteria; order Rhodobacterales; family Rhodobacteraceae; genus Pseudogemmobacter; species Pseudogemmobacter faecipullorum. Next base: position 5,775 of record NZ_JACDXX010000032.1, read on the forward strand.
GCAGAATAGTCGCCGACATAAACACCGGCGCGCACTTCCAAAAGCCAGGCGGCCAAGCGGCCGCGCAGACGGGAAGGCGCGTTGTTAACTACTACCACCATCATCCGCGATGGCCCTCATCACCTGAACGAGTGTCCGTGATCGCCACGGGCATCGCCTCCGGGTTGGGTTCGGGCCGTGGCAAATCCCCGGCTTCCAAAACTGTCTCAATCATCGGGATGATCTTTGACAAAAGCCTCGTACGGCGGAAACTGTCGCGACAGGCTAGTCGCACGGCACGTTCCGGGGCCATGTCGAGCTTGCCTTTGGCCGCAAGACCCGCCACCCGAAAGGCTTCGGGGACCACGGTTTCAAATTTCCAGATATCGGCGATGTCGTAGACAAAACTCAGCGGCTTGCCGCTGTGCAGAAAACCGATGGCAGGGGCATAGCCGGCGGCCAGCACCGCCGCCTCGCAGAGCCCGTGCAGACAGGATGTGGCCGATGACAGGCAGCGGTTGGGCATATCGCCCGACTCCCAGTCCTGCACGTCATAGGCACGGCGGTTCCAGTCGACCCCATGCTGGCGGGCGAGAAGGGCATAGGTTTCACGCACGCGCACGCCTTCGATGCCGCGCAGCTGATCGATCGAGCGGCGCGCGGGCGCAGGCTCGCCAAAGCGCAGCTCATACATTTTGCGCACTACCCGCAGCCGCGCCGCGTCATCGAGTGCCAGTCGCGCTTGCCAAAGCAGATGGTCGGACCGTGCGCCGCCGGGCTGGCCTGCCGCATAAAGCCGGACCGCTCCTTCGCCGACCCAGGTGAGCAGCGTGCCCACCCGGGCGGCCAGCACCACTGCCGCATGAGACACCCGCACACCCGGCTCCAGCATCAGACAGGCAATGCCGCCCACCGGCACCACGATCCTCTCGCCCGCCGCCGTGACAATGACAAAAGCGCCATCAATCACGTCTAACTGTGCATGCTCGATAAAGAGGATGCTGGCGCGATCCTTCAGCGGGATCGGGCGCGGCGGCGGCAGGCCGGGGGGTGCCATTACATCCGCCGGATGAGCATCAGCCCGCAGCCAAAGCCCCGGGCATGGCCAAAGCCCGACACCACACGGGTCAGAAAGGCGGCAGGCTCTGTTACCTCCAGCGCGCCTTTCAGATCCAGCACACCATGGCTTTGCGGCTTGCTGCGTGGCCCGTTAAAACCAGGCAGCGCATGCACGCCGTAGCCTTCGACTTCGCAGTGCAGGGCCTTGAAACCGGCTCGCAGCCCTTGGGCGGTGATCCAGATTTCGGCGGCTTCTTGGGCGATGTCCGCGCGCTGTTCGGCCCTCAGCGGCTGATCGACTTTGTAAAGTCCGGCCATCACAATATCGACGCGTTTTCCGCGCGCGCCAAGGTCGGTTTTTACTGCCCGCGTAGCATTGACCCGCAGCGAAAAGGCCAGTTTATCGCCCGCGCGCAGATCGGGTGCAAAAGGGCGAACCTCGGAGCGATCAAATAGCGCAGACGCCTGCGGCCGCCGCGAGGACAGGGTGATAAAGCGTCCAGGGCCTTCTGCGCGCCATAGAAAATCGCGGGTCCGATCAGGGCTGTCGGCGAACAGGCCCCAGAGCAGGCGGTGATGCGCGTGTGTGCGCCGCCCGGCCTCGCGCGGATCATCGGCGCCTTTGTGGCGGGTGCCGGGGTCGATCAACCCACGCAGGGCGGCAATTTCGGGGCTTTGAGACAGGTGATGGCGGCCAAGCCAGGCGTCAGCCATGGAGGGGACCTCCGTTTGCGGGGGCATCGATCCGGCGCATCTGACGCGGCGCGAAATGCCAGGCTGTGCGGTCAAGCGGCTGATCATGTCGTATGACGAACGCGCCGGTGGGGCCCGGCTCTTCGGTCCAGATCTGTTGCAGGTTTTGCGTGCCTGCCCATTCTGGGATCTTAACGGCTGCCTGAAGGGCAGAAGTTGCATCGGTGCTTTGAAGCAAAACCGGCGCAACCGGCGAATTCAAAGGACAGCTTTTGCGCCCAAGATAAAGGGTAAACACCGGCTGCTGCAGCGCTTGGCGCAAGGCGGGCAGCAGGCTTTCGCCGCTCCTGGCCCAGAGAGCTACGCCAAAGAGGCAGCCCGCCTGATAATCGCGCAAAGTGATAGTGGTTTCCAGACGAGCGCGGCCGTGGCGCAGCGCCTGGCCGCGCGATTGCGGGTTGCGGGCGGCCACAGAGGGCACGGTTTGAATGGTGTGAAAATCGCGCAAAGGCGTGCCGCTGCTGTAAACACCCACCGCCATGCGAAGGGTGTCGAGTTGCGAGAAATCGCCCGTTCGCCGGATACCAAGAGCGGCCGCGCATAGCCCCAGCACGGCCGAGCGGCCAGGCCAGGTCCAGCTGCTGCGTCGCTCATGGCCAGCAAGCTCGCCCATGGCCCCCAGCGTGGCGCTGAGGGTAAAAACCAGATAGTCGCGGGTCACGATGCCACGGCCCCCCGCGCAAAGGCCAGAATTTCGGCCAGCGAGCCGGTCTCTGCCTTTACATCCATCACCTGGGCCGCGTCGCAGCATTTGCCATAGGCACGATCGATCTGGCCCACGAGCTTTTCAAGCTCTGCAATGGACTTCCGCTCTACATCCTCGCTGCGCAGATCCACGGGCTTGAAGAAAGCGCCCGACAGATCGCGGGGCTGCTGCGCGCCTTTTTCGATGCGGATATAGCTGGCGCGCGGGTGATGGGCGTGGCTGTTTTGCTTGCCCGACGGTGTAGCCGTGGCAAAGCTCTCGGCCAAGGCCGCCAGACCTTCGGCAGCCAGGGCGCGGTCGCCGGCCAGATTTTCCACCAGTAGATCCACATTCACACAGGCATAAAGGTAAAACACCCCCGAGCCAAAGGCATGCTCACCCATATGGCCCGCGCCGGTCTCTTCGCGCTTGTTCAGGTCATCGACCGCGGTGAAGAAATCTTCCTCGACCAGCGCGCGATGGGTGGTGATGGCATGGGAAACCTGTACCGCTGCATCGCGGTTGTATTCGGGGTCCGAGGCCAGCATGCGACCAAACATGGCAATATCCACCGCCCCGTCAGCGCGGCGCAGCACCAGCTTTTTCAGCTCCTTATCTTTGGCGATCTCTTCCCCCGCCACGCTGCGCGCCGCGAGATCACGCGCCGCGGCCCATTCATCGGGCGAGATGAAGGCAAGCGTTGTGCCTTTGGGGCTGTCCGGCTCGCCCTTTTTGACCGCTTCCAGAGTGGAGAACACTTTGGCCACATCAACGGCCGCTTTGCGCGCTGCAACGGGGTCGTTGCCGGCTTTGATCAGCTCAGCCTCCAGCTCAACGCCCAGCAGCTTGGTGCGCTTGCCCACATGGCCCGCCAGGCCCCGATCAAAGGGCGTGCTTTCGCGCAAAGCTCGTTTGATCGATTGTGAGGAATGGCGCAGCCGCGGCGCGCCTCCGACCATGGCCTGTTTGGGACGGCCTTGATCGTCGCGGTTGGGGTTCGACGGCGGATAGCTGGTCAGCAGGTGAATTTGCAAAAAGGTGGTCATAGGGAAATGTCCTCAGCGGAAAGGGGGATATCGGTCTCCGCTTCCAGGCGGCCACCGTGATATTCGATCACCCAACGGGCGCGGGTGCTGTCGGTCCAGAATTGCAGGTCATTCGCCAGCCGCTCTACATTGCAGCGCCGATCGATCATCGGCAATGCACGGCGCAGCTGATGGGCGAGCTCGTCCTCTTCGGCGCGCAAAAGGCGCTCGAAACGCTGTGGGCTGATCGCGCGGCCGGCCGCGCGGGCAAAGCTGTCTGCGCTGTTGGTGCGAATGACGGCCAGCGTCATGGCAATACGCGCCAGCAGATCGGGGCGCTCGAGCAGGCTCAAGTGCTGGCCCAGCCGGTAAACCGCAGGCTCGCTCAACGCCGAGACGACATCGGCGCGGATCAGGCGCGCGGCCAGCGCCCGGGCATGGGGGTGTTCGCGGTCAGCCAGTGCTGATTGCCACCATGCCAAGCGGGGAAAAGTCTCGCTCATGCTGCCTCCTTTTTCTTTTTCACGACGGGGCGTTGCAGGCCAAGCGCGTCAAAAGCTTTCCCGCCCTGTGGGGTGTAGCCGGCAAAAGCCGCGCCGAGATTGCGATGGGCGTCGGCGATTTTTTTCTGATCATCCATCGGCAGATCACCGAGCCCAGGCAAAACGCGGGCTTCAAAAAGCGCCATAGCGGTTTTGCGCAAAAGTGCGAGCCAGCTGCGGGCCAGCGTCTCGCGGATCTCTTCTGCCAAGGGCGCAGCCGAAAGTTGGCTCAGGGCCTGTTCAAAGCCGCTTTGGGTTTGAACATAAAGCGTTTCGCGCAGCAGGTCCCGGGTCTCGCCCTCGATGCCAGCCCCTGTAAGTGCGCCATAAAGCGATTGCGAGAAGAGGTTTGCCGCCTCAATCATTGCAATGAGCAGCTGCTCGGCCTGCGGATCCAGATCGATCAGCGGCACTTTGGAAAAGAGATAATCCACTGCTTTGGCGTTGGACATCGCCCACCCCGCAAGGATCAGATCGGCGGGTTCGCCACGCGCGCGGTCGAACCATTGCGCAAGGTTGTAGGGCCGCAGGCGCAGCTGTTCGGGGTCGCGCAACGCCAAGCCCTGCCAGTGGCGATAGCCGCCATGGCCCGGGCGCGGGCGAACAGGCAGCGGCTCGTCGCCGGCTTTGGTCAGGTAATGGCCTGCAAAAGGGTGCTGCCAACCCTGATATCGCGTGCCCGAAGGGCGCTGGATCACGCCGGTGACCCGCTCGCCTTCAGCGAGCAACCAATAGCGGCGCGGCATGCCAAAGAGCGCTTCCACCGGCTGCGGCTCGGGCGGCACATGAACCGCGCCGCTGTCTGACGGAATGGTGCGGCGCATCCAGGGCAGGTCGCTGATTTGGCCGGGGCGGCCATCGGGTACATTGGCCCAAAGCAGGCTCCACAGCCCCTTGCCGGGATCCAACAACACGCTCATGCCGCCGCCGCCGCGCAGCGAGGTCAGCATGCCGCGTCCGCCCGAGGGGGCTTGGGTCTGCATGGCATAAAGTGCCATGGCCGCCGCGGGCAGCGACAGATCAGAGTAGCGACCGGCATGCACCGTAAAGGCGCCGCCCTCGCCGCCTGAATCCAGAAAAAGCAGCTCGGCCGGGCGGATATCGCCGGTCAGCCCGCCCAGCTCCTGCATGAACCGCGGGCCATCGCCCAAAAGCTCAAACGCCGGAGCAAAGGCGGCAAGCCTTATGCGCAACCGCTCGGGGTTCGGGGCCTGACGATCTTCCCAGTCATCGCTGTGCGCGGGTGGATCGGCTAAGCGCAAAAGCCCGGTCAGAAATTCAATACAGGCGATATCAAGATCAGGCCGCGGCCAAGCCGGCCAGGACAGATCCGAATCTGCCATTTGCCAGGGGGCAATCAGGCGCAGGTTTCCATCCCGGTCCCGCATGGGGATCCAGGAATCGTTAATGAGATTGAGAGACATTTTATCCCCGCACAAAAGATGGATTATATCTTGTTGTGAGCGAGGTTGCTCTGTAGCTTAGGGCAACCTCGCCAGATCCTGATCCAAGGCGGCTCCATAACTGGACCTCCCTTCTTGAAATGGTGGGCCGTAGGCGCGGCCTGAAGTGGCGTGGATATTCAGGGGTCAGCTCGAGTGATTCGTGCTGACCCTTTTTTCATAATGTGTGACATCGACAAACCTGTCAAAATTTTTTATCATCTACGATGCGAACACTCCGACTTATGTTTTGTCCCCGCTGGTGCGGGGAACATGATCGGAATCATCTGCGCTGAGCACAATCCGACGGGCCATCCCAGCTGAGCCAGGATCATTCGAATAGCAGACCTGAATGTCTCTGATAGCGCAAGCCGGGGCAGATTTGCCCGTCAGCCGCCACCGGCAGCACAAGAGTGCCCTGCTTCCAGTCGGGCCAGTCCTGCTTGACGGCAAAAATATCTGCCCGAGTCTGATCGGGCAAGTCCAGCCCGTTGAGGCGCGACACCGCGGCTTGAAGCGACGACAGCATCTCGGCATCAGCGCGGCTTTCTGAACGATGCCAGAGGCTTAATCCGCCATTTTCCTCCCGCACCAGCATTAGCGGGCGCTGTTCCTGGCCAAGGCGGGTGGGAAATTCGGTATCCTCCCAATTGCCGCCGCCTTTGCGGTAATCATCCTCCGGTTTCAGCGCATTGCGCCGCCCGGCAGCACCGGCCGAAAGCGCCTCTCCGGTGCGTGCCAGCTGGGGGGTGTCCAAGATGGCGGGCAGATCCGCCAGATCATCGCCATGCACGGCCTCGATCAGGGCGCGCAGATCACGCGGGCTTTCAATATGGCTGCGCTGCGAGAGCAGCATTGCCGTGCGCCACAGGTCTTCTGGTGCATAAATTCCCGCACCTTTGCCAAGGAGAGGGCGCAGCCAGTCAGGGCTGCTGACCGCCTCCGGGTCGGGGCTCAGCACACAGAACTCTGGCAGGGGCACCGGCCGCCCCCGAAGGGGGCGCAGATCCATATGCCGCCAAAGCCGACCCATCCGCTGCACGAGGGCCGCAACGGGTGCAAGATCGCTGATCATCACATCGAAATCGATGTCGATCGAGGCTTCGAGTATTTGAGTGGCGATCAGAATGCGCCCGGCTCGATCCTGGCTGTCGCGGCCAAAGCGGCCAATCGCCTGATCTTCATGGGCCAGCCTGTCGCCCAGGGCGAAGCGGGCGTGCAACAGATCGGTCTGAATCCCTTCGGCCGCGAGCAGATCGCGCGCGGCAATCGCCTCATCCACCGAATTGCGGATCCAGACGGCGGCTGCGCCACTGGCCGCGGCCTGGCGCAGCTTTTGCACCACGGCCTCCTGTGATGAGAGCCGCGTGATCTGCACCGGCCCTTTGCCGACCTGAGGCCCTGGCGCAAAATTTTGCACCGAGGCGCCCCCGGCCACCGTGAGAGCCGGATAGGCAGGGCCGGTCCCGGGCGGGGCTACGCGCCCGGCGCCGTCCTCAAAAGCCGAAATCAGGCGCTGGCGCAAAGGCAGCGGCAGCGTGGCGGTGAGCAAAATTGCGGAACCGCCATGGGCCGCCTGCATCCGCAACAGCTGCTCGAGAATGGGCAGCATATAGGGGTCGCCCAGCTCGTGCGTTTCATCCACGATCAACACTTTGCGTGAGAGGCCGAACAGGCGCAGGCAATTATGCTTTGTGGGCAGCACCGCCAGCAAAGCCTGGTCAATCGTGCCCACCCCTACATCGGCGAGCAGCGCCCGGATGCGCCGCTCGGCAAGCCATGGGGCACAGCTCACATCCTGCGGGCTCTCGGCCGGGGCGGAGCGAATATCGCGGTACGCTTTTGAGATTTCTGCCCGGCCATGGGCCAAAGTCAGGCTTGGGGGCGTTGCAAAAAGCCGTCCCGCTGCTTTGCTCATCCGGGTAAACATGGCATTGGCGGTCGCCATGGTGGGCAGCGCAAAGTAAAGCCCGCTCGCTTTGCCCGCCAGCATCATCCGCTGCGCGAGCAGAAGGGCGGCTTCGGTCTTGCCGCTGCCGGTCTCATCCTCGATCACCGCGAGCATTGGCCCGTCTCGTAGCGGGATTTCCTGAGATGCCTGCTGCATAGGGCGCAGGCTTTGATCCAGAAGTGGCTGCGCTGAGGGCCGTGGCCAGATAAACCCGGCTTGCTTTACAGCAGTTTTTGCCCGAGCACGCGCGGCCTCCAGGTAGTCATAGAGCGGGATTTCGGGGGAGTGCGCGGGGAACCAGTCGGGGTTCGAGCCAATCCAGTCACAAACGGCAATAAAGCCGGGCAGCCACCAACTGAAGGCGAGAACCTGTTCGCGACGATACGCCGGCAGTGCGGCCTCGGGCCAAAGTGCCATGAAGGCCTGAATCACTTGGCGGGCATCTTTCGGGGCATTCAGGCCTGCGTTGCGCTTCATCACCAGAAAGTCGGCTTTGTCGGGCGGCCGGCCATGGTGGCCGGCGCTGGCCGCAAAAACCCAGTCCAGCCAGCGCGGGCGCTCCAGGCCAAACCCGCAAAACAGATCCGCGTTTTCGCGCAGCCAGACTTCGCTCACTTCCCAGTGTTTGCCGCCCTGCTGCACCCGGCCGTCAAGCACGGCCGCCTGAAACTGTGCGCCGATCTTGCCCAGATCATGCAGCGCCGTCAGCAAGGTGATTGCCTGCCGCTCAGCCTGCGAAAACGGTAGATTTTCCAAAAATACTTCTGCCACAGCGGCAACATCGAGCATATGCCAAACGGCGGGATGACAGAGGCCATCCCGCTCGTAAGCACTTTTGCCAGGCCAGCGCGCGATCAGCGCCGCAGGGAGGTCTTTCACGAGAAGATCGCTCTGTCGCATGCGTGCCCCTGTTTTCGAGTGATATCTATGCCGGGCTCTCGCGTGCTCGCGTAAGATCACTTTCGGGCCGAGAGATGCCCATATTCCGTGGTTCTAGCGTATAGATACACAGAGACGCCGCTTAACAAAAGGCCGGACAACTTCTTTGACAAACACCGGAGGCGCTGGAGCAGGTCGAAATCCTCACCGATCATCGCCCGGAACTGGCAGTGGTCGATCGCGGCTACCGTGGTCACGGCGAGACCAAAACCCGTGTCCTGATCAGCGGCACGCGGCGCGGCCTGACACCAAAGCTCATCGCCGATCTTCGCCGCCGCAGCGCCATCGAGCCTGAAATTGGCCATATGAAAACCGATGGCCGCCTCAGCCGATGCCCCCTGAAAGGCGCCACCGGAGACGCCATTTTTGCGGTCCTCTGCGCCTGCGGCCACAACATCCGGAAGATTCTCGCCCACCTCAGGCTTTGGCTTGCCTGTATCATGGCGGCTATCTGGGCTGCAGCGAGAAAGGAAAACCAACGCTCCCAAGCAGCTATCGCTTGCTGAACACTTTGTTCAGAGTGAACGAATGGGCGTCGTCTTGGCCAACCGTTTCTGCTTCACGAGGATAGACAGGGCCTGGAATCGCCGACCGCCAGCGGGGATTTCGAACTTGCCGGTCTCGGATCCATCATCCGCCAGAACGGGCCGAACGCTCAGGCTCTGCAGCAACCCGCGGCGGGCGATGTCTTCGAACGCTTCCTCCGGGATGGACGCGTCGAGTTGGACTCCAACATCGTCGAGCGGGCCATCAGACCGCAAACAATCATCCGTAAGAACAGTCTCTTTGCCGGATCCGATGGTGGCGGGCGGACATGGGCAACCATCGCCACGCTCTTGCAGACCTGCCGCATGAACGACGTCGACCCCACCGCATGGCTCACCCAAACATTGCAGCGCATCGCGAACCAATGGCCAAGTTCGGACATCGACGCTCTGATGCCGTGGAATTACCGCGCCTGAACGGTCTCGGCTCCCCGCTTACGATAAATCAGGTCTTACACTGTTTCGGGAAGAAAGAGAGGTTGTAAGAGCTTTGTGAGATGTTTTGTAAGAAGTTAAGCTCATGAAATTCAACGATAAATACCGTCAATTAGCTCTCTTCTTACATCTTACGGCAAATATATATTCATAGGGGAATACCCGCGCTCTGTGCGATCAGAGCAGCTGGACCGCTGGACCGCGTTGATCCGGCTGGATTTTTTCCGGACCAGAGCATGGACCGAGCCGATCAGCTCCGCTGGACAGACGCCTCTTCGGGGACTGATCCGCCGTCCGATCGGTCCGCTGACCCAACCCGTGGGATAACCGGCATGCCTGAAGCCGGGCGGCGCTGCAGACCCTGCTCATGGGCTTACCACGCGCCGAGTGATGGCTCTTCCGGCGATCCGCCATGCGAAAGGGCAGGACACCTCTCACCGGCGGCTGTGACCGTGAGGCAGAGCCCTCCTGTTCAAAGCGTATAACCTTTGGGCTTGTCATCCTCTCTGCACGCAGTCTCGGAGAGCGGTATCGTCTCAACCATGGCTATGGCGGTCGCCTGCAGACGGGGAGGCAGGGTTTGTCCATCCGCCTCAAGGCCCTGAGGCGACAGGTTCTCAGAACCGGGGCAAGGCTCGGACTGCATCCCGGATGCTCCTGGGGAAGGTGGAGCCGCGATCCGGTCCCCTGTCACCATATGCCCGAGCGGGGGAGCCGGTATGGTCGCGCTCTCAGGCGGCGTGATGGCAGGGGAGGGCGAGACGACGGACAGGGCGGTGGGCCCAGTTTTCCGTGTCCGCCCGGCGGAGAACGATTTCGCGAGCTTTGCCCTTAAGGCAGCGAGGACTGCGCGAGGCCCTCCGGGGCCAGCAAGGAACTCAGCAAATTCTGCAAATCGCCAAGTGCGGGCTGAAGGCGGGCCATCTCTGCTTTCAGTGCCGCGATCTACCGACCCTGTTCGAGGATCTGATCTTGCAACTCCGCCTCGCGGGCGCGCAGTTGCGACAGAAGGAGCATTTCCAGTGGTGTTAAATGGGGATGGGACATGGGGTTCCTCCGCTGGCTTTGAGAGATCAAGGTGATAATGGCGTGGGGGGATCAGTGTTAATCGGGCTACGCCGGTGTTCCTGAGCCTTTGCGCCAGAGCGGGCGCCTGGTGCGGCCAGCGCCCGTCGCCGTAGCGGCCGCGGTTCCACAGGGTCCGGGCCTCCCAGGCCTTCTCAAGGCGCTTGAGCGTTTCTTTTGGATTGCGCTGCGTTGCAGAGGCAGAGGGTTCAAAGTAACCCGGCGCGAACAACGGGCCGCGCAACCGGATCCGGTCTTTCGGGGCGGCATTTAAAGCGCCCAGCGTAGCATAGCCGCGTCCCTACGTCAGAATATCGAGGCCCTGCTGACCGGCCACCCGGGCCGTTGCCTGGCGCAGGGTCTCAGCGCAGGTGACGTTGCCTGCCCTGAGCTCGTCAAGCAAAGCCATGATCAGTTTTTCCCGCAGAGTCGTCGGCGGGCTGTCGCCCTGGCGCTTCGTCTCTGCCTTGATTTTATGCTCCCAGTCGGGGGCCAGGATCAGCTGGCGGCGCGACGAATCAAACGGGTCCGCCCAGCCGAACCGGACGTTCAGCACCGACTGCCGCCTTATCCCTGCGGATCTGGTAGAACGCCTACGCGAGGCTCGGCAGTTTTCGGAAGTCGCTCCCCGAAGGGGACTGGAAGACCGACAGGCCGAACTCGGGCAAGACACCGTAAAGGTGGTCAAATATATCCGACTGAATGCCCTCATAGGCAACCCAGGCGATGGTATTGGTGAAACAATAGATCTCGATCGGCAGCCCATCCGCCTCGGGCGGAAGCTGGCGAACGATCATCGTCATGTCCTGGCGAAGCTGGGAATGCGCCTTGAGATAGCTTTCCACATAGGCGCGGAAGGTGCCGATATTCGTCAGACGGCGCCGGTTCGAGGGCGCCTCATCGGGATCGAGCACCGCGTTCCAGTCTGCGAGTTCACGGGTCTTGCGCTCGATATAGCTTCTGATCGGCTTCATGTTTTGCAGGCGAAGCAGTTCCTCGTCTGACAGATAGCGGATGGTATTCTGGTCGATATTGAGGGCGCGCTTGATCCGGCGCCCGCCCGATTCCTGCATCCCGCGCCAGTTTTTGAACGGCTGCGTGACCAGATTGCGGATCGGAACCGTGGTGATCGTCTTGTCCCAGTTCTGGATCTTGACGGTATGGAGCGCGATCTCGATCACATCGCCATCGGCATTCTGGGCCGGCATCTCCACCCAGTCGCCGACCTTGAGCATATCGGTCGAGCTGATCTGGACCGAGGCGACCAGCGACAAAAGCGTGTCCTGGAAGACAAGGATCAGAACCGCGGTCAGCGCGCCAAGCCCGGAGAGAAGGATCAGCGGCGAGCGGTCGATGATCGCCGCCACCATCAGAATGGCCGCGATGCCGTAGACGAGGATTGTGGCGACCTGAATATAGCCTTTGATCGACCGCCCATTGCCCGCAGACCGTCGGTTCCAGATGGTGTGGAACAATCCGAGCGCGGCCGAGACGGCCATCGCAAAGACGAGGATATTGAAGGCGTTGGCGACGTTTCGGATCACGGTGGCGATCGCAAGCGGCAGGCCCGGCACCTGCATGATGCCGGCGGAAATCACCAGAGCGGGCGCGGCATTGGCGATCCTTGCTATCACGCCTGACCGCACGACCTCGGGGCCCTGGATATACTGGAACCCCTCGATCACGCGGTGCAGCAGCTTTACCAGCACGAGCTTTGTGATGATGTTCACGAGGACCGCCGCAAGGACCAGCGCGGAGAGCCAGAAAAGCGTCTCGATCCAGGGGGTTTCGACCGCGATGGCCCAGAGGTTGTTCATAGTCTTGCTCTCTCATCTGTCGGTGCTGCCCGCGAAGGCCTGGCCCGGCCTTTTGCCCTCTCAGGCGGCCCGGGGCAATATTGCGCCCCCTCGCGCTGTCGTCATCGTGATCCCTGTCGCCTGCGGGTGTCGCCTGCGAGCGGGGGCGGCGGCAACAGGCGGTTAAGGCTCGCTCATCAGCGTTGCGATCTGGTCAAGCACCTGTGCCAGACCGGCCCGCTCGGCCTCGGAGAGCGCGGCAAAGCCCTGGCGGAAGCGGGCTCCCAGCAGTTCCGGACCCGCATCCGCCAGCAGTTCCGCGCCTTTCACGGTCAGCCGTGACTGCACGGTCCGGCGGTCTGTCAGCGATCTGGTCCTGGTGATGGCGCCCTTGGCCTCCAGCCGGTCAAGGATCAGCACGACGGTGGGCGGGCTGAGGTGGGCGGCCGCGGCAATCGCGCGGCTGGTGCCTTCGCCGAGGTCACGGATACAGCCGAGCACGAAAAGCTGCGGCAGGGTCAGGCCGAAATCACGGTCTATCCGGCGTGACTGGATCTCCATCGCATGGCCGATCCGGCGCAGCGATGAAAACATCGAAATTAACTCTGAACTGACCTGATCGGCCAATTTCCCCTCCTGCGGTTGAACTCAAATAGTTAGAACACTACCTTTTCTACATCAAATGAATAATGGAGGCGCGATCCAGCCGATGTGCGGTATATGCGGAGAGATCAGGTTTGACGACCAGGCGGTCAATGCGGCCGGAATTGAGAAAATGGCCGATGCGATGGCCGCACGGGGGCCGGACGGGGCCGGGGTGCAGATCATGGGCCGGGTTGGCTTTGGGCATCGGCGGCTGAAGATCATCGACCTGTCGGAAGCCTCGGCCCAGCCCTTCCACGATGCCACCACCGGCCTGACCATCACCTTCAACGGCTGTATCTACAATTATCCGGAGCTGCGGGCCGAGCTGGAGGCCATGGGGCACCGCTTTACCTCTTCGGGCGATACCGAGGTGATTCTGAAGGCCTGGGCGCAATGGGGTGAGGACGCCTTGCCACGGCTTTACGGCATGTTCGCCTTTGCGATCCATGAACGTGACAGCGGGCGGGTGATCCTGGTGCGTGACCGTTTCGGCATCAAGCCGCTTTACCTTGCCGAGATCCGGGGCGCGCTGCGTTTTGCCTCGACCCTTCCGGCGCTGCTGGCTGCGGGCGGGGTGGATACCTCGATCGACCGGGTGGCTTTGAACCATTACCTCAGCTGGCATGCCGTCGTGCCGGCGCCGCGCACGATCCTTACGGGCGTACGCAAGCTGCCGGCCGCGACGATCCGGGTGATCAGCGCAGACGGGCACTATCAGGACCGTATCTGGTGGAAGCCGGACCACAGGCGACTGGAAGGGGACGCCAGCCGCTCTGACGCGGAATGGCAGGAGATGTTGCTCGACGCCCTGCGCCGGGCGGTGCGCCGCCGCATGGTCGCCGATGTTCCGGTCGGTGTGCTTTTGTCGGGCGGCGTGGACAGCTCGCTGATCACCGGACTTCTGGCCGAGGAAGGCCAGCGCGACCTTGCGACCTTCTCGATCGGCTTTGAGGCGGCGCATGGCGAAAGCGGCGATGAATTCCGCTGGTCGGATCTGATCGCAAAGCATTACGGCACCAGCCATAACCGCATCTTCATCCCATCTGAGGAAATGCGCGCGCATTTGCCCGAAACGATCCGCGCCATGTCGGAACCGATGGTCTCATACGACAATGTCGGGTTCTACCTCCTGTCGCGGGAGGTGTCGAAATCCATCCCCGTGGTGCAATCGGGCCAGGGCGCGGATGAGGTTTTCGCGGGCTATCACTGGTATCCGCCGATGCAGGGATCAACCGACCCTGTGGCAGATTACGCCGCCGCATTCTTCGACCGCGATGCGGGTCGGATGCAGGCGCATCTTTCGCCGGAATGGCATGCCGGGCGCGATGAGGCGATGGAATTCCTGCGCGGCCATTTCGCCGCCCCTGGCGCCGATGACCCGGTCGATAAGGCGCTGCGGCTGGATACCAATGTCATGCTGACCGATGACCCGGTGAAGCGGGTCGACAATATGACCATGGCCTGGGGGCTTGAGGCGCGGGTGCCCTTCCTTGATCATGAGGTGGTCGAACTCGCGAACCGCATGCCGCCGGGGCTCAAGCTGGCGCAGGGCGGCAAGGGCATTCTGAAGGATGTGGCGCGCCATGTGATCCCGCATGAGGTGATCGACCGCCCCAAGGGCTATTTCCCGGTGCCGGCGCTGAAATATATCGAAGGCCCCTATCTTGAGATGGTGCGCGACGCCCTCACCTCCTCTGCCGCGCGCGAGCGGGGGCTGTTTCGCGATGACTATCTGAACAGCCTCTTCGCGGCGCCCGCCGATCACATCACAAAGCTGCGCGGATCGGAGCTGTGGCAGGTGGGCTTGCTGGAATTGTGGCTCCAGGAACAGGGGGTCTGAGGCATGGCCAGGCAGAAAACACTGGCGCACCGGCTGAAACGGCTGAGCGCGGGCGGGCTGCAGCCGCATCACGCCGCAAGCGACGCCCCCCCGCGCGATGCGGTGGTTGATTGCGGCTGGGGGCGGCTGATCTTCGCGCAGACCTTCGCCTCGGACAGCGGGCTGGCCGAAGTCTTGCGGGCCGAGGGCGAGGATCTGCGCGATATCGCCTTTTATGTCCGTGACCCGCAGGTGGCGATTGCCAGCGCCCCGCATGAAGTTTTCCTCGACCCGTCACATACCTATCGGCTGGACCTCGCGACCTATCGCCCGGCGCGGCGCCAAAGACGCGGGTTCCATATCCGCCGCCTGACCAGCCGCGCCGATGCCCTGGCAGTGAACCGCATCCACGCCGAACATGGCATGGTGCAGATCCCCGAGGATTATTTCTGGTCGGGCCGCGATGCCCGCGTCGTCACCCATCTGGTGGCGGAGAATGATGAGAGCGGCGAGGTGATCGGCTCGGTCATGGGGGTGGATCATACCCGCGCCTTTGACGATCCGGCGCGGGGCTCTTCGCTCTGGTCGCTGGCGGTCAGCGTGCATGCTGCCCAGCCCGGCCTTGGCGAGGCGCTGGTTCGCCGGCTGGCCGAACTGTTCCAGACCAGGGGCGCGGCAGAGATGGATCTCTCGGTGATCCATGACAATGCCGCCGCCTGCGCGCTTTACGAAAAACTGTGCTTTCGCCGCGTGCCGGTCTTCGCGCTGAAACGCCGCAACCGCATCAACCAGGCGCTGTTCTCGGGCGAGGCCCCCGAGGCCGCGATGAACCCCTATGCCCGCATCATCACCGATGAGGCCTCACGGCGCGGCATCGGGGTCGAGGTGGTCGATGCCGAGGCCGGGATCTTCCGGCTGATCCATGGCGGCCGGCGCATTCTGTGCCGGGAATCGCTGTCAGAGCTGACCTCTGCCGTGGCGCTGTCCATCTGCGATGACAAGCGCGTCACCCGGCGCGTGGTGGCGGCGGCCGGGCTGCAGCTTGCCGCCGATCTGCAGGAGGATTGCCCCGAGGCCCGCCGCGCCTTTCTGGCCCGGCATGGTGCGCTGGTGGTCAAGCCCGCGCGGGGCGAGCAGGGCAAGGGGGTGGCAGTCGGTCTGACCGATGCGGCTTCGGTCGAGGCGGCGGTAGAGGATGCCCGGCGTTACTGCCCCGATGTTCTGGTCGAGGAATGTTTCACCGGCCAGGACCTGCGCCTTGTCGTGATCGGCGATGAGGTTGTGGCGGCCGCGATCCGCAAACCTGCGGCGGTGACCGGCGACGGGGTGACCAGGCTGCGTGATCTGACGCTTGCGCAAAACCGGCGGCGCGCGGCGGCCACGGGGGGCGAAAGCCGCATCCCGATGGATACCGAGACCGAACGTTGTATCCGCGAACAGGGCTTTGACTGGTCCGATATACCGGGGCCCGGCCAGGAGGTGATGCTGCGCCGTGCCGCCAATCTTCATACCGGCGGCACGATTGTCGATGTGACGGCAGTGCTGCATCCCGCGCTGCGTGACGCCGCGCTGCGGGCCGCGCGCACGATCGGCATTCCGGTGACCGGCATCGATCTGATGGTCAGGGACCCCGCCGCGCCCGATTACATCTTTATCGAGGCCAATGAGCGCCCTGGACTGGCCAATCACGAACCCCGCCCCACCGCTGAACGCTTTATCGACCTTTTGTTCCCGCAGACGGTCGCCGCCCTGCCCCAGCTTGCCGAGGCCAGCGCATGAGCCTGAAGATCGACGCCGATTACCTCTGCCGCGAACTGGCGGCCCTGCTGGCGATCCCCAGCCCGACCGGCATGACCGATGAGATCATCCATCACCTGAGCGGCCGCCTCGGGGACCTCGGGCTGGAGGCGACCCTGACCCGGCGCGGCGCGATCCGGACGCGTCTGGCGGGCCGGGCCTCGGAGGGCGCGCGCGCGGTGGTGGGTCATGTCGATACCCTCGGCGCGCAGGTCAAGGCGCTGCGCGAGGACGGGCGGCTGGCGTTGGTGCCGGTGGGCCATTGGTCTGCCCGCTTTGCCGAAGGGGCCCGCGCGACCGTGATCGCGGAAAGCGGGCCGATCCGGGGCACGATCCTGCCGCCGCTCGCCTCGGGGCATACCTTTGGCGAGGCGGTCGATTCCGCGCCGATCGGCTGGGATCATGTCGTGCTGCGCCTTGATGTTCCGGTCAGCGATCCGGCCGGGCTCGAGGCGCTTGGAGTCGGGATCGGCGATCATGTTGTCATCGACCCGGGCACCGAATTCATGCCGAACGGCTATATCGTCTCGCGCCATCTCGACGATAAGGCCGGGGTGGCCGCGATGCTCGCCGCGCTGCGGGCGATCCGCGATCTGGGCGAGGTGCCGGCGCTGGATTGCTGGTGGATCTTCACCATCGCCGAAGAGGTCGGGCATGGGGCGGCGGGCGCGATGCTGCCCGATATCGCCTCGCTGGTGGCGGTGGATAATGGCACCACCGCGCCTGGCCAGAACTCCAGCGAATATGGCGTGACCATTGCGATGGCCGACCAGACCGGCCCCTTCGACTGGCATCTGACGCGCAAGCTGGTGGATCTGTGCCGCAATCACGCTATCCCCCATCAAAAGGACGTCTTCCGCTATTACCGCTCTGACAGCGCATCGGCGCTGGAGGCGGGGGCGGATCTGCGCACGGCGCTTGTCACCTTCGGGGTGGACGCGAGCCATGGTTACGAACGCATCCACCTGAACGCGCTGACCTCGGTCGCCGAACTGCTGGCGCGCTATAGTCTGAGCCCGGTGGAGATCCCGCGCGATGCCCGCGCGCTTGCCGGTCTGACCGGCTTTACCCATCAGCCGGTTGCCGCGCCCGAAGACGAGTGATCGCCCGCCGCGACCGCAGCCGCTGGCCCCGGTCGATCACATGGCAGTGTCGCAAAGTTTCTGGTTCTTCGACGACCTTTGATATGCCATTGTTTTCGGGCAGTTGGGGAGAGGCTCGGGGCGTGATCGAGTTCAAGGGCGTGCATTATCCGAAGTCGGTGATCCTTTACGCGGTGTTCTTCTATGTTCGCTATGCCGTCTCCTACCGTGATCTTGAGGAAATTCTCGGTGAGCGGGGCGTCACGGCAGACCATGCCACGCTGAACCGCTGGGTCGTGAAATTCGCTCCGCTGATCGCCGCGAGGGCGCAAGTTAGAAAGCGACCGACGGCTAGCTCCTGGCGGATGGATGAAACATACATCAAGGTGAAGGGCCGTTGGGGCATTGCCAAGTTATTTTCACCTGGTGTGTTGCAGTCTGTTTGAAGCCGGTCACGCGGTCATCTCGCGGGCATAGTCGTCCCAGAGGCTGAACGCATCTGCCCTTGCATGACGATAGGAGTTGGCGGTGAGGCGATAGCGGCGGGGTTTGAAGATAGCGTTGATCTGG
>NZ_JACDXX010000033.1 GCF_020539525.1 Pseudogemmobacter faecipullorum
CCGACGACGGCCAACCTCATCGGCGGCGAAAATCTCGATTGGTGAAACAACTGAAGCGCATGCCATAAGGCAATGCCTTAAGACCATTTGCTCAATCAGAGCAGACGGCCCTCACCGCAGGCTTACGATGAACAGCGGGATCAGCAGGAAGATCAGGATCAGGAAAGCGGCAAGGCCAAGTCCGCGGCTCAGATTGCGCCCGCGCGGTGCAGGCAGGGCCCCTTGTGAATTATCTGCAAAGCTCATCGCATTACCCCCAGGGCTTGCCCATCAGGCCCTGCGGCCGGACAGCGAGGAAAATAATCAGCGTGGCGAAGATCATCAGATAGGTGACATCGCCATAGGCAGAGAGCACCGAAAGGCCGACACTTTCGAGCATTCCAAGGATGAATCCGCCGGCAATGGCACCGGAGATAACCCCCGCCCCTCCGATCATGATCATCATGAAGGCCTTGACTGAAGTGGGTCCGCCCATCCCGAGATTAATGCCGGTGATGGTCACCAGAAGCGCTCCGACCGTACCGGCCAGCATCGCGCCAAGGGCAAATCCCAGCATCGAATAGCGGTTGACATCAACGCCCATCAGCTGGGCTGCGACCCGGTCCTGGGCCAGTGCCCGCATCGCCCGGCCGGCGCGGGAATATTGCATGAAGAGGATAAAACCGATCACCAGCGAGACCGCCAGAACCCCGATCAGGATCCGGTCATAGGGCATGATCAGCCGCATATCCCAGTTGAACACCCCGTTAACAATCTTGGGCACGCCGCGCTGCTTTTCGCCAAACAGCAGCAGAATGCAGGCATCGAGGAAGAAGGCGATCCCGGCCGCCAGAAGCATGGTCGATTCCTCGCGCTTTGAGCGGCGAATGACCGGGCGGAAGAGGAATTTCTCGATCAGTGCCCCCATGATCGCCAGGATCACCGCTGAGGCGATCAGGCCGACGATAAAGGGCAGGTTATACTGGGCGACCACCGTATAGGTGATAAAGCCTCCAAAAACATACATCTGACCATGCGCAAAATTCAGCACATTCATCAGCGAGAAGATCAGCGTCAGTCCGAGGGCAATAAGCGCATATTGTGCGCCGAGATACAGCCCGTTTGCGATAATCTGTTCCATGTCACCCTCGTGAGCGGAAAGGCGGGGGCGGGACCGGCCAGCCCCCGCGGCACTGACAATGCGTGATCAGTCCACAGTGGCCACGAACAGGGTTTCGAACTTGCCATCTCTGAACTCATTCACCACCAGCGGCACCGAGATCTGACGCTTCTGGCCGAAGGAAGTCATGCCGACATAGGACAGTTTAGCATCCCCCTTCATAAAGGGGTTCGGCGCCTCAAAGGTATCCATTGCCTGTTTGAAGACCTCGACATCATCAATCGCCGCCGGATTGGCCTTCAGCGTTTCGATAACATATTCAAGGGCATAGACCTTGGTGTTCGATTCATCATTATATTCGCCATACATTTTCGTATAGCGCTCGACGAATTCTTTCATCACATCGCTGGCCAGCTCTTCGGTCGAGGCCCCGCCCACCGACAGGAAGCCATTGGCCAGCTCGCCCGCCCCTTCCTGCAGCACCTGGGCATCCTGCGCCGTCTCGGTCGAGATCAGCCCGGTATATCCCAGCTCGCGCGCCGAACGGATCAGCTGCGGCGCATTGGCCGGCGAGACCCCCGACAGCACCAGCAGATCGGGCTGGCTCTGGATCACCGGCAGCAGCACCGGAGTAAAGTCGGTGGTATCGACCTGATAGGTCACCGTATCCGAGACCACCTCAAGCCCGATCGCTTTGGCCGCCTCAACGCCGGAATCGCGCTGGCTGAGCGGATCGGATTCATTGGCCGCGACGAAAGCGACCTTCTTTACCCCGTTATTCTCGGCCAGGTATTTGTAGATCGCCGGGCCAGACTGGTAATTGGCGACCATGCCCAGGATCGCATTGGATGCCGGGGCGACATAAAGCGATTTCGGGAAAGCATAGGGGAAGTACATGATCCCGTTCTGCTCGGCCACGGGGCGCACTGCGGCGGCACCGTCATCGACATTCGGGCCCATGACATAATGCACCTTCTCCTGCGCCATCTTTTCCATCCCGGCGATGGCGCGTTTGGGGTCTTTCTGATCATCGAAGGCGATGATCTCGATGTCATAGGTGGTGTCGCCGATCTTGACCCCGCCCTGTTCATTCAGCCAGGCGGCGCGCGCCTCCATCGAGCGCTGATTAGAGATCCCCCAGGCTGCCGCAGGACCAGAGGTCACCCCGACAAAGCCAATTTTAAGTTTTGCATTTTCTGCCTGTGCGGCGGTCAGCATGGTCAGGCCAGTGACAGCGGCAAGAGCGGTGGTCTTCAGAAAAACGCGGCGCAGCATCAGAAAACTCCCTGTTATAGAGTCCGATTGTTTCTTGGTTAACGTCTTGGGCAGTGGCGCGAGTTCAGTCAGTCTCAACAATCAGTCTTAGATTGTTAACAAAGATGTCAACATAAAAATGAAAGACATTAACGATTCGAATGCTTGTTGTTCTCTGTAGATGCAGGTATTTTCGGGCGATCACACCATAGTCTTAGTATGCGTCACATCATGTCCCTGGCCATTTCAGACAATTCCGATTCCCATGATTCCGAGGGCCTCGCAGAGGATGCGATTGTCGAGCACATCCTCACCGCGGTGATGGAGCAAAGGCTTCCGCCTGGAACAAAGCTTTCCGAATCAGCCCTTTGCGAGGCATTTGGCGTGGGGCGGATGCGGATCCGGCGCAGCCTGCTGCTGCTGGCCAGCCAGGAGGTGGTCATTTTGCAGGCCAATCGCGGCGCCTTTATCGCCTCTCCTACCGCCGAACAGGCGCATGAGGTGTTTGAGGCGCGCCGGATGATTGAGCCCGGCATGGCCCGTCTGGCCGTCGAACAGGCCGGTCCCGATCAGATCGCGCTGATGACCCGGCATCTGGAGCAGGAACATGCCGCGCATCGCCGCCAGGACCGGCGTGAGGCGATCCGGCTTTCAGGTCAGTTTCACAGCCATCTGGCGGCAATGGCCGGCAATGCCGTCATGCAGCGCATGATGAAAGAGCTGATCAGCCGCACCTCGCTGATCATCAGTGTCTTTGGCTCTCCCGGAATGTCCGATTGCCGCGATGATGAACACGGCGCCATCCTCGAGGCTTTGCGCAACCGCGATGGCGATCTGGCAGCCGATATCATGCTGCGCCATCTTCAGCATATCGAGGCGCATCTTCATCTGACTCGCCCGAAACAGGCCCCGCTGGATGTGGTCGCAATCCTGAAACAAAAACAGCTCTGACCGAGCCGCAACGGGCCGGTGCCGCAACTGGCAATACCGCAATCTGCCGGGCAATCGCCGCGGGCGCAGCTTCCGTTCCGGTTTTTTCTGAGGAAATGAGAATGCTCCCTGCCCGATGGCTGAGATCATTGTGAAAGCGAGACCCGGGGGCGCAAAATGACACCCCGGCGCGGGGCATAAATCAGGGCAGCGAGCGGCCGGCGCCGCAGCCCTTTCAGCCGTTTTGCCCCTGAGCGGACCCGGATCGACGGGACCCGCGGCAGGAGAGAACCATCCGTTCAGGGCCACTGGTGCGCGGCCCCTGTGCGCTTCAGGGGGAAGCTTGCCGGGTGGAATTGCAGCTCCAGCTTCTGACACCGCGTTCTGCCCGCCCGCCCGGGCTGCAGCAAAACCAGCCCCCCGGGGCAGGAACCGGGGGGCAAAGCGGGCTGTTTTATTGCGTATACTGACCCAGTTCAGCTGCCCGCTCGCGTGCGGCCTCGATGCGGCAGGATCTGATTGCAATGCCCGTGCCCGAGCCGCCGCCAAAAGTCGCGCCGACAAATTCACAATGGGCATCGCGGTAAGCAGACCAGGCGGCCTGACCTGCATTCAGCGCCGGAACCGCAGCCGGGCGGCCGGTCACCTCATCGAGGCGCTCTGCTGCTTCCACAGACAGGTCCAGAACCGCCTTCAGCGCGGTATCGGCATTGGCCTCGACCTGGGCCAGACATTCACCGATCTCAACCTGATTGCCGCCACCGACACCGCATTCAAGCGCGGCATCGGCTGATGCGGTGAATGGCACTGCGCTCAGCAAGAGTGCAAAGCTCCATCTTTTCAGGGGCATATTACCGATCCCTTCCTTCAGCTCTGCTAAAAATATGCCCTATCCCTCCGGGCTGCTCAATTCAGCCCCGTACAATCCTCATCACAGTTGCGCGTGTTCCCGCCCAAAAACCACCTGCCAGGCAAAATCCGGCCACCTTCTGCGCCCCCCCCCGTGCCAGCCTGCCTGACGGCAGAATACGACGCAGGCAGAAAGCCCCCCGGCCTTGAAAACTGGCCGGACAGGGTCTGTCAGACGGCAGGCCACGCCGCCACCCGGGCCCTCGCCAGAGCAAAAATAAAAAGGGATCAGGGACATAAAAATCCGCCCCTGATCCCCGGAGAGTTTTGCTCCCCCTGTTTTCACACCAGCCCTGGAGGCGGGCGATTCAGGCGGGGATGCTCAGCCCACGCGCCTGCCTTCGACCCAGACCCCCCGGGTTGCACCGCCGGCGCCAACCCGGGCCACGCGAATGACATCGGCGCGCGCGCCCGCAACCAGCCTGCCGCGATCCCCACGCCCGGTGACTGCAGCCGGTGTCGAGGTCACGGTGGCGATGCCGCGCGGAATATCGCCCCAGAGATCGCAGAGCATCAGCGCCCCGGAGAGCAGCGCCGAGGGCACATAATCCGAAGACAGAATGTCCAGCAGATCGGCCGCCGCAAGATCGGCCGCCGCCACATTGCCGGAATGCGAGCCGCCCCGGATCAGGTTGGGCGCGCCCATCATCACCTTGATATTCTTATCCTGACAGGCCTTTGCCGCCTCGACCGTGGTCGGGAATTCCGCGAAAGTCACACCATGCTGCGCCGAAGTCGCAACCTGGGCGCTGTCGGTATCATCATGACTGGCCAGAACCGCGCCGAAACGCCTCGCCTCGGCCACCGCCGTGGCCTCATGCTTTTCGCCGTAGCGGGCGCGCAGCGCCTGCTGGCTGCTCACATGCTCCTCAAACTCGCTTTCCGACAGACCGCGCTTGCCCATGACATAATCGCGCAGCTTGTCGATATCGCGGAACTGGCGCTGCCCGGGGGTGTGATCCATCAGGCTGACAATGCCGATACGGTCATCGGGGCCGAATTTGGCCATTTCCTCGACCAGGGTTTCCGAGCAGACTTCGGCCCGCAGATGCAGGAAATGGCTGATGCGCAGCTGTTTGCGCGCCCGCATATCCAGGATCTCATCGGCGAGCGAACGGGCATATTCGCCATATCCGGCCCTGGTGCTGGTGAAGACCGAGCCGACGCGCAAAGCATCAAACACCGTGGTGATCCCGACCGAGGCCAGTTCGGCATCATGGGCCAGAATCGCCGCCTGATGCGGCCAGTTCACCTTCGGGCGCGGCTCCAGATGGCGTTCGATATTATCGGTGTGAAGTTCGATCATGCCAGGCATCACCAGGTCGCCATCGCAGTCGATCGCGCCCTGCGGCACGGTTTTGCCCTCGCTGATATCGGTGATCCTGCCATCCATCATGCGGATCTGGCCGTGGATCATCTCATCGGGCAGAACGATCCTGGCATTGGCAAGGAGGGTCTCAGTCATTCTCTGTCCTATCTTGTGCACAAGCGCAGCTGATGCTTCCCTGCCATAGGGCTGTCACAAAGGTGTGACAGCGCGGGGTTATGTGCGCGGCATGGAAAAATTCAGACGATACGCCGTTTACTACGCTCCCCCTGCGGGGGTGTTTCATGATCGCACCGCAGCCTGGCTGGGCTGGGATACGGGCCCGGGCCAGGCGGTGACGCCGCCTGATCTGGGGATCGATATTGAGGCGATTACCCGTGAGCCGCGAAAATACGGCTTTCATGGCACAATCCGGGCCCCGTTCCGCCTGGCCGAGGGCCAGGATCTGGCCGGTCTCAAGGCCCGGATCGCCCATATTGCCGCGAGCCTGGCGCCGGTCCGGCTCGGCGCGCTGAAACTGGCGGAGCTGGAGGGGTTCATCGCGCTGATTCCCACCGGCGATCTGGCGCCGCTGCTGGCTCTGGGCGCGGCGGTGGTGCGCGGCACCAATGATCTGCGGGCACCGCTGAACGAGGCCGAGATCGCCAGGCGCCGCCCCGGGCAGCTGACGCCGCGACAGCGCCAGCTGCTTGAGGAATTCGGCTATCCCGGGGTGATGGAGGAATTCCGCTTCCATCTGACCCTGACCGACCGCCTGACCGGCGAGGATCAGAGCAGGATTGCCCTGATCCTTGCCGACTACCTTGCTGATGCCCTGCCCGATCCGTTCGTGATCGAAGATCTGGTGCTGTTTGGCGAGGATGATGCAGGACGCTTCCATCAGCTGAACCGCTACGCTTTGCAGGGCTGAAGCGCGGCAAGAAAGCGCGCCAGCCCGCGCTCAGCCGTGCTGTCATTCTGCACGATGAGCGGCGACAGCCCCTCTGGCAGGGCAAATTCCGCCCTTGCCAGACGGCGGCTGCGATCCTCGGCGGCCTCACGACCCCGGGCCGCCAGCCGTCCGGCCAGAACCGCAGCGGGGGCGGTAACCAGCAGGATCTCCAGCCCGGGGAACTGCTCCCGGGCTGCGCTCAGCACCGCGCGCGAGCAGTTGAAGAGCAGCACCCCCTCCCCCGTCAGTTCCTGGCGCGGAATGCCGTAGCGCAGACCATGGGCCTGCCAGTGCAGGGCAAATTCCCCCTGCTCCAGCCGGCGCGAAAATTCGGCCTCAGAGACACCCTCAAACTCCTCGCCCCCGGCTTCAGAGGGCCGGGTGATGACCCGACGCACCGCGCGGATCCCAGGATCGGCCGCACAGGCAAGCGCCATCAGCGTATCCTTTCCCGCCCCCGAAGGGCCGACCACCGCCACCAGCCTCATGCTGCGCGCCCGGTCAGGCCGGGGGTGAAGCCGGTGACATCCACCACCCGGTCACAGACCCGGTCCCGTGCCGGCTCATCGTGGAAAATGCCGATGATCGCCGCGCCGCGCGCTTTGGCCTCTTCGATCAGCCCGAGCACCACCTCGCGATTGGTGGCATCCAGGCTGGCGGTGGGCTCATCGAGCAAAAGTGCCGGATAGCTATGGGCAAAGCCCCGCGCGATATTGACCCTTTGCTGCTCGCCGCCCGAGAAGGTCGTGGGCGAGAGCGCCCAGAGCCGTTCGGGAATATTCAGCCGCGACAGCAGGTCTTGCGCCCGGGCCTGGGCTTCAGCCGCCGCAACCCCGAGCCGCAGCAAAGGCTCGGCCACCACATCAAGGGTCGGCACGCGCGGCACCACCCGCAGGAACTGGCTGACATAGCCGAGCGTGGCGCGCCGCAGCTCAAGGATCTGGCGCGGCTCGGCGGTGACCACATCGACATCACCGACCAGGATCGAGCCACCTGCGGCGAGGTAATTACCATAGATCATCCGCATCAGGGTCGATTTCCCCGAGCCGGACTGACCGATGAGGCCAACGCATTCGCCGGATGCGACCTCAAGCCTGCCCCCTGCCATGACCGGGATCACCGCGCCGCCCTGATTGTGCATGGTGAAAGATTTGGAAAGATTTTGAACCTTGATCATGCGCTTAAACCTGCAGAACAGAGGAAACGAGAAGCTGGGTATAGGCATGCTGGGGATCATCCAGCACCTGATCGGTCAGGCCGCTTTCGACGACATGGCCCGATTTCATCACCATCAGCCGGTCAGCCAGCAGCCGGACCACGGCAAGGTCATGGGTCACGATCACCACCGAAAGACCCATATCGCGCACAAGGCCGCGCAGCAGGTCAAGCAGTCTGGCCTGAACCGAAACATCGAGGCCGCCGGTCGGCTCATCCATGAAGACAAGCCGGGGGCCGGTCACCAGATTGCGCGCGATCTGCAGCCTTTGCTGCATCCCGCCCGAGAAAGCCGAGGGCCGGTCATCAATCCGTTCGGCGGCGATTTCGACCCGGCCCAGCCAGTCGGTGGCGGTCTCGCGGATCTGGCCATAATGGCGCGCGCCGGTGGCCATCAGCCGCTCACCGACATTGCCCCCCGCCGAGACCCCCATGCGCAGCCCGTCACGCGGGTTCTGATGCACATAGGCCCAGTCGCTGCGCAGCAGGCGGCGGCGGTCGGCCTCTGAGAAGCTCAGCACATCGCGGCCATCATATTCGAGGCTGCCCTGATCGGGGTTCTGATGCCCGGCCAGACAGGAGAGCAGCGTCGATTTGCCCGAGCCGCTTTCGCCGACAATGCCCAGCACCTCGCCCGGCCAGAGATCAAAGCTGACATCGGCGCAGCCGATCCGGGCGCCATAGCGGCGCGTCAGCCCCTTTGCCGAGAGCAGCGGCACGGCGGTTCCGGTGAGAGTGGTTTCCAGTTTCATATCACACCTCTGCGGCAAGACGGCCGCGATGGCCTTCGGCCTGACGGCCGGAGCAGAAATCGGTATCCGAGCAGACAAACATCCGGCTGCCCTGATCATCGGTGATCACCTCATCGAGATAGCTGGTCTCTGAGCCACAGAGATCGCAGGCATGATCGGCCCGCGAGGCCTCGAAAGGATGGTCCTCAAAATCGAGGCTGACCACCTGGGTATAGGGCGGCAGAGCATAGATCCGCGCCTCGCGCCCCGCCCCGAACAGCTGGATGGCGGCATTGCCCGAAAGCTTGGGATTGTCGAATTTCGGGATCGGTGAGGGGTCCATAATATAGCGCCCCTCAACCTTTACCGGATAGGCATAGGCGGTGGAGATTTCGCCGTGAAGGGCAATATCCTCATAGAGTTTCACATGCATAAGGCCATATTCCTCAAGCTCATGCATCTTGCGGGTCTCGGTCTCGCGCGGTTCGAGGAAACGCAAAGGCTCGGGGATCGGCACCTGATAGACAAGGATCTGACCCTCGCTCAGCCCGGTCTCAGGGATGCGGTGCCGGGTCTGGATGACGCTGGCCTCGGGGGTTCTCTCAGTCACCGCGACCCCGGCGGTGCGCTGGAAGAAGCGCCGGATCGAGACCGAATTGGTGGTGTCATCGGCGCCCTGGTCGATAACCTTCAGCCGGTCCTCGGGGACGAGGCAGGCCGCCGTCACCTGCACGCCACCCGTGCCCCAGCCATAGGGCATCGGCATCTCGCGGCTGGCAAAGGGCACCTGATAGCCCGGGATGGCCAGCGCCTTCAGCAAAGCGCGGCGGATCATCCTTTTGGTATCTTCATCAAGATAGGCGAAATTATAGGACTGATCGGTCATGTTCAGCAGACCTTTGCTTGATTGGGGCGGGAGGCGGGGCGGCCGGGGGCAAAAGCGCTCATTCTGCCGCCTCGAGAAGCTGCACCGCCTCAGAGCGCAGCCGGCGGATCAGCTCCAGCTCGGCCTGGAAATCGACGTAATGCGGCAGTTTGATATGTTCGAGGAAGCCGGTCGCCTGGATATTGTCGCAATGCGACAGCACGAATTCCTCATCCTGCGCCGGGGCGCCGGTGAAATCCTCTTCCAGCTCTTTCCAGCGCAAAGCCCGGTCCACCAGGCTCATCGAGATCGCCTTGCGCTCTGACTGGCCCATCACCAGGCCATAGCCGCGGGTGAATTGCGGCGGCTCCGAACGCGAGCCTTTAAACTGGTTCACCGTCTCGCATTCGGTCAGGGTGATCTCACCGATCTCAACCGGGAAACCGAATTCCGGCAGATCCACCTCAACCGCACAGATGCCGATACGCAATTCGCCGACGAAAGCATGGGTGCGGCCATAGCCACGCTGGGTGGAATAGGCGAGCGAGAGCAAAAACCCCTCATCGCCACGGGCCAGGGCCTGCAGCCGCAGCGCCCGGCTGGCGGGCAGCTGCAAAGGCTCGCGCGTCAGATCGCGCGGCACCTCATCGGCCGGATCATCGGCCTCGATCAGCCCGTCCTGGCTCAGCAGGCCCATGACATGCGGCACCTGCTCACCCGTCACCCGGCCCTCGGGCGCGGCGGGAACCTCGCCATTGGCCGCGAGGGTAAAGTCGAGCAGACGGTGGGTATAGTCAAAGGTCGGGCCAAGCACCTGGCCCCCGGGCAGATCCTTGAACGTGGCACTGACCCGGCGCTCGATCGCCATATCGGCGGTTTCGACCGGGGCCGAAGCGCTGAAACGCGGCAAAGTGGTGCGATAGGCGCGCAACAGGAAGATCGCCTCGATCAGATCGCCCCGGGCCTGTTTGATCGCCAGCGCCGCGAGGTCAGGATCATAGAGCGAGCCCTCGGCCATCACCCGGTTCACCGCCAGGGTCATCTGCTCGCGGATCTGTCCGAGCGAAAGCTCCGGCACCGAGACATCACCCCGCCGCTCTTCGGCAAGCCAGGCATGGGCAGCGTCAATGGCGCGCTCGCCCCCTTTAACGGCGACATACATCAGTTATCCTCCACTCGGGTCGTGCGCGGCAGCGCCGCCAGCCGGTCAGCGCAGGTGAAAAGGCAGTCGATCCCCAGCGGGAAAAGCTGCGCATTCTCGCGGAAGGCCCGGGTCTCCGGCAGGGAAAGATGGCTGCTGGTTTCAATCCCCGGCCCCGACAGCCGCGCCCCCTCGCCCCGCAGCTCCTCCAGCTCGACAATCAGCGTGGCGGAACGGTCCGGATAAGAGGGGTCACCGATCTGATAGGCCGAAAGCGGCTGCAGCTCCTGCCAGCTGCCAATGGCAAAGCTGGCCTCTCCGGCGCGGGTCAGCGGCGCGCCGGTATGGAAGGAAATCCAGCTGCGGATTGCCGCGCTGTCAAATTTTCCGGCCAGATATACCGGCGTCGTCGGGTCACAAAGCGTCAGGATCAGGGTACCGGCGGCCACCGAAAGCGGCGCGGGCGGCACCGCCCCCTGCAGCGTTTCAATCCGGCCCGGGCGGGCCATGGCTTCGAGCACCGAGCGGAAGGCACGGGCGGACTGGGGCGCGGGGCTGTCAAAGCCCCCGGTCAGAACTGCGGTCATTTATCCTCTCCGCGCACGAGGGTGAAGAATTCGACCCGGGTCGCGGCGGCTTTGGCCGCGCGGGTCTGGCGGGCTTCTGTCGCCGCGCGCTGCAGCGGGGCCAGGGTGGCCTCACGGTAAGCCTCTGACTGTCCGGTCTGCATCAGCGCATCGCCAAGCGCGGCCCGCAAAGCATGATCGCGGTCACGGCCCTGCACCATGGCATGGCCCACCGCGCCACAGGCAAGGCGCGCCGAGCAGCGGGTCACGGTCATCTCTCCCAGATTGAACGGGGCGCCGGTGCCATTGGTACGGCCGCGCACCATCACCGTGCCGATTTCCGGGCCGCGCAGAATCTCATGCTGCGGCAGTCCGGGCATCAGCGCCCGCAGGGCGCCCGGATCGGCTTTCGCCAGCAGGGACACCCAGTCCTGCCTGGCTGTCTTTTCGGTCTGTGGCATATCTACCTCGACAAGATCGCGAACATGTCGCTTTTCTATACAACTAGACATGTTATAAGAGCCTAACCGCGTCGAAGACAAATGAAGCTTTCATGACAGAGGAATGCAGATGGCCCGTCCCGCGCTGTGGAAAGCGATCCATGACACTTTGCAGGCTGAAATCGCCCAGGGGCTGTATCAGCCCGGCGACAGACTGCCCTCGGAGGCGGATTTCGCGGCACGCTTTGGCGTGAACAGACATACTGTGCGCCAGGCCCTGGCGCGGCTGGCCGAGGGCGGCATTGTCAGATCGCGGCGCGGCGCAGGGGTCTTTGTTGCGGCGCGGCCCACCGATTATGCCCTCGGCCGGCGCGTGCGCTTTCATCAGTCGGTCAGCGATTCGGGGCGAAGCCCCTCGCGCCGGATCACCCGGCGTGAGACCCGCGTCGCCAGTGCAAAAGAGGCGGCAGCTTTGCAGCTTGCCGCCCCTGCCATGGTGCATGTGGTCGAGGGAATATCACTGATCGATGACCAGCCGGTGGCCTTCTTCCGCTCGGTCTTTGATGCGCTGCGCTTTCCCGATCTGCTGCAGCATCTTGGGGAAACCAGCTCGGTGACCCGGGCTCTGGCCGCCTGCGGCCTGGCCGATTACACCCGGGCCGAGACCCGGCTGACCGCCAAGACCGCCCCAGGTGTTCTGGCGCTGGCGCTGCAGATCAGCGAGGGTGCGCCGCTGTTGCGCTCGGTTGCGCTCAATATCGACAGCGCCGGACAGCCGGTGGAATATGGCACCACATGGTTTGCCGGTGAGCGCGTCACGCTCACCATCCGGCCGGAAGGAATTTAACCACCGTATTTTTCGAGGAAAGCCTCGGCTTTCAGCCGGCGAAAATCGGGAAGCGCCTCGCGCAGGCGCTCATGCGTCCAGTCCCACCAGGCCAGCGCCAGCAGCCGCTCACCGATCTTTTCGGGAAAGCGCAGCCGCACCGGTTTTGCCGGACAGCCGGCGACGATCATGAAGGGGCTGACATCTTTCGTCACCACCGCACCCGAGGCGGCAATCGAGCCGATGCCCATCACCACTTCCGGTTTGACGATGACCCCATGCCCCAGCCAGGTGTCATGGCCGAGCACCGTACGCCGCGCCGCGCGGGCGGCGAAAAAGGCCGCATCATCCTCGGCATCCTGCCAGTAATAGCTCGAGCGATAATGGAAATGGTGCAAAGCCGCATGTTCGACCGGGTGATCGGTGGGCCCAATCCGGCACATGGCCGCGATATTCGAGAATTTCCCCACCGTGGTATTGGCGATATCGCAGAGCCTGCCGCAGTACGAGTAATCACCGAGCTCGCTGTCGAGCAGCGTGCTGTCCTGGCCTGCTTCGGTATAGCGACCAAAGCGGGTCCTGGTCTGAGCCACGCCAGGATGCAGCATGGGCTCATGGGCCGAAAGTTTCATCATTCACCTTTAATCAGCTTGCGGCGGATCCAGCCCGAAAGGCTGTCCATGGCCATGATCATCAGGATGATCAGCACCATATACCAGGCCACATCCTCCCAGTCCTTCTGGGTCTGGATCGCCTGGGTCAGCAAAAGGCCGATGCCGCCGCCGACAATCGCGCCAATCACCGTGGCAGAACGTGTGTTGGATTCGAGGAAATAGAGCACCTGGCTGAGCAGCACCGGCATCACCTGGGGCAGCACCCCGAAGCGCGCCCGCTGCAGCGTATTCGCCCCGGTCGAACGCACCCCCTCGACCTGTTTTTCATCAATATTTTCCAGCGCCTCCGAGAAGAGTTTGCCGAAAGAGCCGGTATCGGTCAGCAAGATGGCCAGCGCGCCGGTCATCGGGCCAGGGCCAAAGGCACGCGCCAGGACAATGGTCCAGATCAGCCCGTCAACGCCGCGGATAAAATCGAAGAGGCGCCGGAAGGCAAAGCGGATCGCGGCGAAGGGCATCATATTGCGCGCCGCCATAAAACCGAGCGGCAAAGCAATGAGCGCGGCCCCCATCGTGCCAAGGAAGGCCATCAGAACCGTCTCGAACATGGCCCAGAAAGTATCGCCATGGCGCCACATCTGGTTGTTCAGAAAATCATGCGGGATCGCCAGGATATTGGGCAGATCGGCATAGACCCGCTCGCCGGTAAAGACCGAGGCGCCGATCTCGCCCCAGCTCATGGCCGAGAACGGGCTCTCAGGGGTGAAGAAGAACAAAGGCCAGCCCGCCTGATAGCGGAAGGTCTCGACCTTCGAGCGGGTATAGGCAAAGCGCCCCGCATCGGTGGTGACCGAAACCCGGCTGTCCGAGGCGCTGATCCAGTCCGGCAATGGCTGGGGCGCTGACAGCTCCAGCCGGTCGCCCTGCGGGGTGACGCTGATCCGCCCGTAACCGGGCACATCATACTCTGCCCCGCCGGCGGTATAGGTCACCAGATGACCATTGCCGAGATCGATCACCGTCTCGCCGCCGGACTGGCTGACCCAGTCGGGCAGACGGCCCTCGGGCAGGCGGCCCTTATTCTCGCCCTCAACCGCCACGCTCAGCGCTCCGCTGCGGTTGTCGCGGGTGACATGGGTTTTATAGCTGACGAAATCGGCAAGCAGGATGCGGGCATTATCCATCCGCGCCCGCCCGGCCAGACCGGCCAGATCAAAGGCAATGGCGGCATAGATCAGATAGGCGAGGATCAGTGCCGGAACCGCAAAGGACAGCCGCCGCGCCTTGCGAAAGCGGCCAAGCACCGTGGTTTCAAGGCTGACCGGCTGCGGTGTCGCAGTGAAAGCGCTCATGATATTACCCTTTCACCAGGCGGTGGCGTGCATAATCGGACAGCCGGTCGATCACCACGATGGTCAGGAACAAAAGCAGGAAAATCGCGACCACCAGGTCATAGCGCCCCTGGCCCCATTGCATCGCAATCTTGAGGTCATAGCCAATGCCGCCCGCGCCAACGAAGCCGAGAATGGCCGAGGCGCGGACATTGATCTCAAAGCGCATCAGCGCATAGCTGAGCCAGTTCGGCGCCACCTGGGGCAGAATGCCAAACCACATGCGCTGCGCCCAGCTGGCCCCGACCGAGGTCAGCCCCTCAACCGGCTTCAGATCGGCGTTTTCCGCAACTTCCGAGAACAGTTTGCCGAGCGCGCCGGTGGTATGAAGCGCAATCGCCACCACCGCAGGCACCGGGCCGCCGCCGAGGATATAGATCAGCACCAGGGCAATCACGATCTCGGGGAAAGCGCGGGCCATATCCATCACCCGCCGGAACAGCGGGATCAGCCGCGGCCAGGGCGCGAGGCCCCGCGTCGATAAAAACGCCAGCACCGAGGCAAGAAGCGCGCCGGTCAGGGTTGAGACCGCGGCAATATTCACCGTTTCCAGCAAGGACTTCAGATGGTCCCAGGCAATCCCCGGCAGGTTCGCCCGTTTCTGCCAGGCTTCAGCGATCACCTCCGCCGGGAAGGCAAACAGCATCGGCAGCCCGTCGATAAACCCGCCGGCATTACGGCTCTGGGCCAGCTGGAAGCCCGATGCCATCAGCACGATAAACAATGTCAGGATAATGCCGCCATACATCCGACGCCGCCGGACCAGCTCCATATAGGCAGCCTCTGATCTGACAGGATTTGGGCGCTGACCCGGATCGGGGCCCCAGGCGATATCAACCATAAGTCTGCTTTCGAAGATGAGACAGGCAAAAACCCGGCCCCTTCAGATAAGGGGCCGGGCAAAGGGTGATCCCGGATTACTGCGCCGATTCCTGCAGTTTGCGGGCGGCAATCACCCCGAGGAAGGCGTCATGGCTGACCGGCACAAAGTCTTTGGCCTCTCCCGCAGCAACGCTATAGGCGCAGGCCGGGTCTTTTTCCCACAGATCAGCGGTGATCTGAGTTACCTTGTCTTTGACATCCTGCGGCAGCGCTTTACGCACCACCATCGGCCCCTCCGGGATCAGCTTCGAGCGCCAGATCTCGACCAGGTCATTCATATCCACCAGGCCCGCATCCGCAGCCTTACGGAAAGCGCCCGAATTATAGCCATCGGCCCAGTCGCCCAGACCATCGGCAAAGGTCACGCCCGCCAGGAAATCACCATTATTCACACCGACGATGGTCTGCTCATGGCCGCCCGAGAATTTCACTTCCGAGAAGAACTGATCAAGCGGGCCGACCATTTCGAGCAGTTCCGCGCCCGGCACCAGATAGCCCGAGGTGGAATTCGGCTCGGCAAAGGCAAAGCTCTTGCCTTTGGCATCCTCGATACGGGTGATGCCGCTGTCAGCGCGGGCGAAACCGATCGAATAATAGCCGGTGGAACCGTCGGCATTCTGTTTGGTGAGAACCGCATCGACAGCATTCTCATCGGTCAGATAGATCTTGGCATAGCCCGAGGCACCCAGCCAGGCCAGATCGATCGTGCCGCCGAGCAGACCCTGGATCACCCCGTCATAATCCGCCGGGGTAAAGACTTTGACCGGCACCCCCAGCGCCTCCTGGATTGCCGCCCGGTAGCATTCGTTTGAATTCATCCGGTCCTGGGCATTCTCGCCGCCCAGAATGCCGATGTTGAAGCCGGAAATCTCCTGGGCCGAAACGGCCTGGGACAGGGCGGTGGTCAGGGCAAGCGCAAAAGCGATCTTTTTCATGTTCACTCCATGGGCAGGATGAGTTGCGCCCCCGGCATTGCGGGGGCGGGCAATGTCGTAAGGGGATCAGGCCAGCATCCGCTCGGCATAGGCCCGGTCGGGCGCATGATCCGAGGGAAGCGCGGTCGAGGTCGACGCTTCATTAAAGCTGGCATCGGCGCCATAGATGTCGCGGGCAACGCCTGCGGAAAGCTGATCCGGCGTGCCGTCAAACACGATCCGGCCGTCGCGCATACCGATCACCCGGTCACAATAGCGCCGCGCGGTATCGAGAGTGTGCAGATTGGCAATCACCATCCGCCCATCCTCAACATTGATCCGTTTGAGCGTATCCATGACCACCTGGGCATTCATCGGATCAAGCGAGGCAATCGGCTCATCGGCGAGAATGATCTGCGGGTCCTGCATCAGGGCGCGGGCAATCGCCACGCGCTGCTGCTGACCACCGGACAGCGCCTCGGCGCGTTTGGGGGCCTGTTCGGCAATGCCCAGCCGGTCGAGGATCTCAAGCGCGCGCAGGATATCCGCATCGGACCAGATATTGAACAGCGTGCTGAGCGTCGGGCGGCGGTTCAGCAGACCATGCAGCACATTCGAGGCCACATCGAGACGCGGCACCAGATTGAACTGCTGGAAAATCATCGCACACTGGCTCTGCCATTGCCGCCGGGCCGCGCCCTGCAGGCCCAGAATTTCGCGGCCCGCGACATGAATTTCGCCAGATGTCGCTTCGGTGAGACGGTTCATCATCCGCAGGAAAGTCGATTTCCCCGCCCCCGAGCGACCGATAATGCCGACAAAGGCAGGCCCTTCGATTGAGAAGCTTATGTCGTCAACCGCAGCCTTCTGGCCGAATCTGCGCGTGACGTGACTGACTGTCAGCATGGGCTGCTCCCTCTTCATGGGGGCATGCCTAGGCGCTGCAAGTAACAATAGATGACAGTTTGTTTATAGTTTTTATGACATTTCAGATCCGGCTCCCAGCCGGCATGAGCCCCGCCCCACGCGGCCCATGCCAGCGCCCGTTCTGTCAGGCGATGTCATCTCTAAATAAACGGCAGCCAGACAGACTGAGCGCAGGCTCGTCCTGAGATCAGCCTTGCCTTACCGCCCCCTGCTGATCCGCTTTCGGCGTGAAGTATAAAGAGTAATCACTGACAGGCTGGCAGATTTTGAGGGGCGTTTACCCGAATGCGTCACGAGGAAATCAGCGACCAGGCTGCACACGGGAAACCCCGTTTTTGCACACTCTTATGCCTAACTGGCAGCAGCATGCGGGGTGCTGGTAGGCGCGGAGGGGCTGGCAGCATCACGAATTTATGCTGACTTTTCAGTTCAATGGTGTCCCGCAGAGCCTACGATGCAGCACTATATTAATCAAATGGTTACGATGGTGGTGTCCCGCAGTCAAATGATCACCACGGTGCTAAATCCGCCCCCCCCCGAAACACCACCATAACGCAAAAAAGAACGCCCTCAGCCGAAGCTAGGGGCGAAGCGATGTGCCGGGCCGAGCGCGCCTCAAAGGCCGCAGACTTCATCAATGCGCGTTTCGGGGCCGGGACCATCACCCTCGGACTGAACCAGCCGCACCCAGGCTTCTTCGAGCGGTAATCCCCCCATTCTTAGCGGGGTGCATCCGTAGAATTCACGCGGCCATCTTCAGTTTCTGTGCGGTGTCCGTCGTCGAATGATTTGGAACCGCCGCGCTGATTTTGTAGCAGATGGCTTGGGCTCATCGGGTTCAGGCTATGCTGCTTGACGCTGGTGGTTCAAGCGGCGGTTTTGGATGGTCTGCTGTTTGATGCGCCTCCTTTCAGCCAGGATGGT
>NZ_JACDXX010000034.1 GCF_020539525.1 Pseudogemmobacter faecipullorum
AAAAATCCTCGGGGCGCTCAACGCCCTTCAGCAGCTCATCCAGTAGTTCCTTGGAGATCGTCATGCATGCTTCCTTTCGATGAAGCATGGACCGGATCACTCATACACAAAAGACAGGACACTCTCCGACATCTGCATGGCGACGATCAGCGGCCCAACCTGGTAGGGGAATATCACGGTCGAGAAACCGATCACCTGCGTCATCAGAACCGCCTCTACCGAAAACCCCGTCTGTGCCGCAAGATCGCCCGCCATCGGGGTCAGTACCGCTGGCACACCCGGCATCGTGGCCAAAAGCCCGGTCACCACCGACATGACCGAAAGCGAGGCAAAATTGACCGCGTCCGCGCCTGTTTCCAGGGGAAGGATGGCGATCAGGCCCTGACCCAGCATCGCCCCCAAACCCGAGGCGTTGACCAGCGCGCCAAGCGCCAATGCCCCGGCAACGAACAGCAGCATCCCGAAATCGACCGATGCCCTGAATGCAGGCGGAGTGACCACACCGCCCTCCGGCAAAAGCAAAAGCACTGCCGCAACAAGACCAATCCAGGCCGAGTTCACACCATGCAGGCTGTCGGTCATCCACAAGGCCAGCGTTGCCAGCAAGATAAACCCCACCCTGATCAGAACCCTGCGGCTGGCGGGGCCGCCTTCCTGCACGGCTTCGCGCGGCGACATCGCCTCGCCTGTCCTCGCGGGGAAAATCCACAGGATCAGCATCACCACCGCTGCGGCCTTCAGCAAGCCCAGCACGGGGAAATGCAGCAAGAGATACTTCATATAGCCGAAATGTACGTTCTGGATCGTCTCTGCCGCGCCCGACAGCACCATGTTCGGTATGTTCGAAGGCAATATGGCAAAGCCCGGCATATTGGTGCCGATGGCCAGCACCGATGCGATGCCGATCCGGCCTTTCGATCCGGGGCCAAAGCCCATCTGATCCGCCAGAGCCATCCCCACCGGCACCATGACCACCGCGCGACCCACCGACGACGGCATCAGAAAACTCAGCAGCACCGAAACCGCCATCAGGCCGGCGATCAGGCGTGGGTAGCTGCCGGTCAGCAAAGGTGACAGCGCTCGCGCCAGTATCGCACCCAGCCCGGATATCGAAATCGCCGCGCCGATCACAAAGCCGGAAACGATCAGCCAGACCGCCGTCGACTGAAAGCCCAGAAAGACCAGATCCGGCGGGGCGAGCCCGAAGACCAGCAGCACCGCAAAGAAGATCAGGCTGGCAAGATAGCCCTGCACAAGATTCGTGGCCCACAACACGAGGGTCACCAGCACGATCCCGAGGATCCGGGCCTGATCCGGGCCCAGCATCGCGGGCGGCACGAGCGCCATCTCGCTCTTGATAAGAAAGACCTGCCCCCCCAATTCCGTCACGACCTGCCTCGGGTTGAGACAGGCGTGCGTACACACATCGCGCACCACAAGCGTCACAAAGCTTTCATTCAGGTGAAACAAAGCCTTCGCAATACCTCCGTAGTTGTGTGCAGGCCACCGTGGCGATGCAGATCGTCCAGGTGGCAGTCCTGTCGACGGAAAGTGTGCTATGGCCTCCTCTCTCACCCTTAACGGGATAACCAAACGCCACGGGGCCCAGACGACGCTGAAAGGCGTCAGCCTCGATATTCGCCCCGGAGAATTTCTGACCCTGGTCGGGCCTTCCGGCTGTGGCAAATCCACTTTGCTGCGCATCATTGCCGGGCTGATGGCCCAGGATGAGGGCAGTATGGCGATCGATGGGCAGCTCATTGATGCCCTGGCCCCAAAGGCCCGCGATATCGCAATGGTTTTCCAGTCCTACGCGCTCTATCCGCATATGAGCGTCGCGAAGAATATCTCTTTGCCGCTCGAGGCGCAGCGCCTGTCGCTGGCCGGGCGGATGTTCGGGCGGCTCTGGCCTTTCAGCGCAGCAACCCGCCGCGAGATCGCGGCTGAGGTGGACCGTGTCGCGGCACAGGTTGAACTCGGATCGCTGCTGTCGCGCCTGCCTGCGGCTTTGTCGGGCGGCCAGCGTCAGCGTGTGGCAGTGGCCCGCGCGATGATCCGCGCGCCGCGTATTTTCCTGATGGATGAACCGCTGTCTAATCTGGATGCAAGGCTGCGGGTGCAGATGCGCGAAGAAATCAGCCATTTGCATCGCAAACTGGGCGCCACCTTCGTTTATGTCACCCATGATCAGACCGAGGCGATGACCATGTCCTCGCGTGTGGCGCTGATGATGGGGGGAGAGATCGTGCAATGCGATACCCCCGCCGCGCTTTACAGCAATCCGCAGGATTTGCGGGTGGCGCAGTTCATCGGCTCGCCCGGGGTGAATGTGATTGCAAGCGATGATCTGGCGCTCTGGGGGCCGCTGGGTGTGAGGCTGGCGGAAGCACAGATCACGCCGATGCAATTCGCCCTGCGCCCCGAGGCCCTGCGCCCCGGCACCGGCGCGCTGACGACCCGCGCCCGGATCGAGCGGCGCGAGGATCTGGGCCATGGTCAGCTGCTGTTTTGCCGCCAGATTGACGGCAATGCCCGGCTGACCCTGCGCAGCACTGCGGCCGAGCTGGCTCAGATCGACCTCTCCGGAGGGATCATCGATATCAGTGCCGATCCCGCACAGCTGATGATGTTCAATGCCCAGGGCAAGCGTCAGCTGTTAAAGGGCCTTGCCCCCGGCGCAGCCGTGCAGAGATCTGCCCATGTCTGAGGCCAGCATTCCCCTGCCACGCCGCCATGGGGCCCGCCTTTCACTGCTGACGATCTGGAGCCTGGCGCTGCCATCGGCCTTCTTGCTGATTGTGCTGATGGTTCTGCCAATCGCGCTGGTCGTGATCATGAGCTTTACCGATTACGAGATGGGCGACAGCCATTTTTCTTTCGTCGGTTTTGAGAATTACGCCGCGCTCTGGCAGGATAATGTCTTCTGGCGCGGGCTCGGCAATACGCTGCAGTATGTGCTGCTTGTGGTGCCGGGCGCGGTGATCCTCGGCCTTTTGCAGGCCGTTCTGATCCACCATCTGAGCTGGGGCAAACGGCTCTATCAGGTGCTTTTATTCCTGCCGGTGACCTCGACGCTCGTCGCTATGGCGACGGTGTGGAAATATCTGATGCATGGCACGATCGGCCCGGTCAATTTCTTCCTGACCTGGCTCGGCTTTGAGGGGCTGGAGTTTTTCGGAAATCCCGACCTCGTCATGCCAGCCCTTGCGATCATTGGCATCTGGGCCCTCGCCGGGTTCAATATGGTGCTGTTCACCGCCGGCCTTTCGGCGATCCCGGAGGATCTTTACGACGCGGCTTCGGTCGATGGGCTGGATCATCCGCTCGACCGCTTCTGGCGCATCACCCTGCCGATGCTGGCCCCGACCACCGTTTTCGTCACCGTCACCAGCTCGATCACCGCCTTCAAGATCTTTGACACGGTCGCGGTGCTGACACGTGGCGGGCCCCAGGGCGCCTCGGATGTGCTGCTCTACACGATCTATCTTGAGGGGTTCCAGTATCTGCGTATGGCCCCGGCCGCCGCAATGACGGTGATCTTCCTGTGCATCATCCTCGCCGTGGCTCTGATCCAGAACCGTATTCTCGACCGCAGAAAGGCAAGCCAATGAGCCTGCAAAAACGCTTTGGCCCTAAAGAGGCGCTGTCGCATCTGGTGCTGCTGGCCCTCGCCTTCGCGACGCTGTTTCCCTTCTACTGGATGCTGGTCACCTCGATGCGACCGCCGAGTGAAGTCTTTGACGGCACTTTCACCTGGCTGCCCGAGACATTCACCGGGCTGGAGCATTACCGCACTGCATTTTCCCGCGCACCGCTGCTACAGTTCATGTTCAACGGCGTGGTGGTCTGTCTGGGTGTGCTGGCGGTGCAGTTGCTGACCGCCATCCCCTGCGCCTATGCCCTGGCAAAATTTGAGTTTCGCGGTTCGGGCCTGTTGTTTGGTACGATGATCCTTGTGCTGACCGTGCCGATCCAGGTGCCCGCTTTGCCGCTGTTCCTTGGTCTGGCCGAGTTCGATCTGCTTGACACCTATTTCGCGATGATGCTGCCCTTCTTCCTCTCCGCCTTTGCGATCTATCTGTTCCGTCAGGTGTTTCGCAGCTTCCCCGACGAGATCATTCAGGCAGCGCGGATCGACGGGATCAGCGAATGGGAGATCCTCTGGCGCATCGTTGTGCCCGCCGCGAAACCGGCCATTGCTGCCTTTGCGGTTTTCTCGATCACGGCGCATTGGAATGACCTTTACTGGCCGCTGATCGTCGTTACCTCAACCGATCTGGCACCGCCGCCACTGGGAATGATGTATTTCGCCGATAATGAAAGCGGCGCAAACTTCGGCGCGCTGATGGCCTCTGCCACGATCCTGACCGCGCCGCTGATCGTTCTTTACCTCTTTGCCCAACGCCATTTTGTCACCGGCATCACCATGACCGGGGTGAAATGAGCTTCACCGATCTGCCGCATCACCCCGACGCGGCAGCGCCTTCCAGCTGAAATTCGGAGTTACCGATGAAGACGCAAATGAAATCCGCCGCGGTCAGCGGCCTGGTGATGGCTGGCCTTGCCCTGCCCGCTTTCGCCGAAACCGTGACGATTGAGGTGATGCAGGCCTTCCCGGCCCATGCCCCTTTCCACGAGGCGGTTGCCACTGAATTCATGGCGCAGAACCCCGGGATTGAGGTGAAATTCCGCATCGGCGCCGGCTCCTATGATGAGACGCATCAGGCCCTGCTGCGCGCAGCCATGACCAACAAGCTGCCCGATGTCTACCATTCCGGCTTCCACCTGATGCCCGAAGTCGTCACTCAGCTGGCGGAGAAGGGCCGGGTCATGCCGCTCGACAGCTATATCGCGGCGGAACCGGCTGATTTCATCAGCACAAATTACGCCCCCTCGCTTTATGAGCAATGGCAGGTGGGCGGGGTGACCTGGGGTCTTGGCTTTAACGCCTCCAGCCCGATCCTTTTCGTGAATGGTGATCTGATCAAAGCCGCTGGCGGCGATCTTGAGAATCTGCCGCAGAGCTGGGACGAGGTGATCGCGCTTTCGGCAAAAATCACCGCGCTGCCGGGCGGCAATGACGGCATGGCGTTTGACATCCAGGCCTGGCCCGACGACTGGCTGTGGCGCGCGCTCAATCTTGAGCAGGGTGCCCGCATCATGAACGATGACGGCCAGACCGTGGCTTTCGGCGGTGAAGCCGGGCTTAAAGCTCTGCAACTGACCAAACGTATGGTCGATGAAGGCGGGATGAAACTGCGCGATTTTGAGCAATCACGGCAGCAATTCGCCGCCGGTAAGATTGGCTTTATTGTGTCTTCGCCGAATTCGAACCGCGCCTTCGCCGATCTGGTCGGCGATAAGTTCGACCTGCGCACGATGACCTATCCGATCACCGATAAGGTCAATGGCCGGATCCCGACCGGCGGCAATGCGATGATGATCACCGCCCAGGATAAGGCCCGTCAGGACGCGGCATGGGAATATATCAAATTCGCCACTTCCGCGAAGGGCCAGGAGATTGCTGTTCTTGGTTCGGGCTATATGCCCACCAATATCGGCGCATCTGCCCCCGATCTCCTTGGTAAATTCTACGCAGAGCATCCGAACTTCAACACGGTAAACCTGCAGGTTGATAAATCGGCCGCCTGGGGCGGTTATCCCGGCACCAATGGCGTGGAAATCTGGCGTAGCCAGCGCGAGATCATCGGCTCGGTCATGGCTGGCAAGATCAGCCCGGAAGAGGGCCTCGCTGCCATGGTCGAAAAAACCAATGCGCTGATCGCCCGCTGAACCCGCTGATCTTTCGTCAGGGGCCTGCCCGGCCCCTGGCCTTCTTCCTCAGGATAATATGATGATCCCTGCAGCCTTTGCTAATCCCGGCCGCTTTTATCGCGGCAATACCCATGGCCATACCAATGCCTCGGACGGTGCCCTCCCGCTGGAGGAGGTGATCAGCCGCTATAAAGCGGCCGGTTACGATTTCCTCGCCATTACCGATCATTTCATGGCGCAGTTCGACTTTCCGCTGACCGACAGCCGCGCCTGTCGCAGCGATGGTTTCACAACTTTGCTCGGCGCCGAGCTGCATGCGCCCCGGACCCAGATGTCGGATCTGTGGCATCTGGTGGCGGTGGGTCTGCCGCTCGATTTCGCGCCGAACACTGCCGATGAAACCGGCGTGTCGCTGGCGCGGCGCGCATTTGAGGCAGGCGCTTTCGTCACCATCGCGCATCCGGCCTGGTATCAGCTTTCGCTGGAAGATGCCGAAACGGTTCTGCCCTGGTGCCATGGGGTCGAGATTTATAACCATGGTTGCCAGACCATGCATGACCGCGGCGGTGGCGCCTATCTGCTCGACGGTCTGGCTGATCGCGGCCACAAGACCCTGACCCTCGCCTGTGACGACAGCCATTTCCATGCCCCTGATTTTGGCGGCGGCTGGGTGGAGGTGAAGGCCGAAGAGAACAGCCCCGAGGCTTTGCTCGCGGCGCTCAAATCCGGGGCTTACTATTCAAGCCAGGGGCCGAAGATCCATCATATCGAATTCACCGCCGATGAGATCATCGTCGAATGCTCGCCCGCACGGGGGGTTCTGGTAAATGGGCAGGGCTATCAGCAGGCCTATTGCTATGAAAGCGGGTTGTCGCGGGTGCGTCTGCCAAAGGCAAAACTGGGATCCACCCCCTGGTGCCGGATCATTGTCATCGGCGAAGATGGCAAACGCGCCTGGAGCAATCCGATCTGGGGCGAAACTGCCTGAGCCCTGTGTCTGACTTTGCGATCCCGGTGGCCATATACCGCCGGGACTTGCTATTCATCTCTTTTCTGTAATGAAAGCACCGACGCCGGTCACAGGCTGTTCGGGTGCTGAAAGGTCTGATTTATGCGCCAGATAAAGGCGGTCCTTTTTGATTGTGACGGGGTGCTGATCGACAGCGAACCGATGGGTTGTACTGCGCTGGCCGAGACGGTGACCGCCCATGGCCGCCAGATGGACCGCGAGGAGGCGACCCGGATATTCTCCGGCAATTCCGCGGCCGCCAGCAAGGCCTGGCTGCAGGCCGCTGGCCTTGCGGCCGAAGAGGTGTTTGATGAGGCCGATGCACGGTTGTTTGCGATGTTTGATGCGCATGTGCCGCTGGTGCCCGGGATCGAAAAACTGTTGCAGGATTTCAAAGGCAAGATCGCCGTCTGCTCAAATTCGCTGATCCGAAGGCTTGAGCGCTCGATCTGCAAAACCACCATCGCCGCCCGGTTTAACGGCCATATCTATTCGGCCGAACATGTTGCGCGCCCCAAACCTGCGCCCGATCTGGCCGTTTTTGCCGCCGCGCGCCTTGGCGTTGCGCTGACAGATTCCCTGTTTATCGATGACAATGTGCAGGGCATCCAGTGTGGCAAGGCAGCCGGCTGCCTGACGGTCGGCTTTATCGGCCCCTCTGATCATCGCCCGGGCCATGCAGAACGGTTGCTCGCAGCAGGCGCGGATCATGTCGTTTATACTATGGAAGAGTTAGGCGAGCTGCTGCGCAGCGCCTGCCTGACCGAGACCGAAATGAGCTGAGAAACCGCGGCCGCATCCGGATCTGGCCCGGAGGGAAAGCCCGGATATGTCCGCCTCGGGCCGTCCCGGGATCGCTCGCACAGCATGCCTGCCCGAGGCAAAATTTGCCCCCGGCAGGCAGAAAATATTAACCTCTGTCCCGCCGCCTTTATGCTAACGTATTGTATCTGCTAATATTCTAGAGATAGGCGCGTTTTGCTTCCGGTACGGGGGCATAGCCACCCAGGCGCGAGGTCCGCAGCTGCAGGCGGTGCATTGACTGGGCAAGGGTGACCGCACAGCCCACCCCGTCCAGCACCGGCAGACCATGCTCACGCGTCAGCCTCGCGGCCAGATCGGTCATGCCCGCACAGCCCAGCACAATCGCCTCAGCCCGGTGTCAACGGCGGCGCCATATTGGATGCGCTGCGCAACAGGGACGGCAATCTCGCCGCCGAAATTATGCTGCGACATCTGCAGGATATTGAAGAGCATCTGGTTGTGTCGCAAATTTCCGAACAGGCTGAAAGGATCTGATC
Source organism: Pseudogemmobacter faecipullorum (assembly GCF_020539525.1). Taxonomy (GTDB): domain Bacteria; phylum Pseudomonadota; class Alphaproteobacteria; order Rhodobacterales; family Rhodobacteraceae; genus Pseudogemmobacter; species Pseudogemmobacter faecipullorum. The sequence continues at coordinate 8,086 of NZ_JACDXX010000034.1, forward strand.
GCGGACACCACTTATGAAAGAGTCATTGCCACAGCATCGGCGCTGAGGGTGCTGGCGTCGGTTGCGGTCGGATGGTGACAGTCCTGCGCCAGTCGCACATCGTCAACCTCTCGGGGCGTTCGCTGGCCAGTTCCGGCGCATAGGCGTAGACTGGCCATCAATACTGCGCCGTCTTAAACGTGTTCAGACGCGCGCAGGTCTAAGCACCCGGTCGGAACCTGCTGCATTCGGGTTGCGGCCGGTAAACCAAAGGCTCACCGTGATACATGCGGGAATGGATCGGCTGCGCCGCCCCCGTATTTGATCATCCGATTGACAGGCTCGAGCCCTTGGCCCAACGCAGACATATCACCCGACCGATCACCTCTGCCCGTGTCCTTGTCGGGCACCGCCGATCACGGGGCAGCGACTTGTCGCTTGCGACGATACTCGCGGCGGTGGCCGGTGCGGCCAATTCCGGTGGGTTCTTCGCGCTCGGCCAGTATACCTCGCATATGACGGGCTATCTTTCGCAGTTGGCCGACAATCTGGTGCTCGGCAACTTATGGGTGTCGCTGATTGCGGTGCTGGCCCTTGGTGCCTTCATCACCGGCGCCGGCTTCAGCACCTATCTGATCAACTGGGAGCGCCTGCACAGCGCGCGGCGGCAATACGCGCTGCCAATCGCACTGCAGGGCGTCTTCCTGCTGCTCTTCGCGACCGGCGGCGTCTTCACCAGTGAGTTGGGCCGTCTCTTTGCCCTGTGCTGCCTGTGTTTCATCATGGGGATGCAGAATGCGACTATCACCAAGATCTCGGGCGCGCGGATCCGGACGACCCATGCGACCGGCATGGTCACCGATATCGGGATCGAGCTTGGCCGGGCCGCCGTTGCGCTCAGCGCGCCCGCCAGTGGCATCCGACCGGACAAGAGCAAGCTGCGCATCTTGCTGACACTGGTCGCAGCCTTCCTGGGCGGGGGTGTTGTCGGGGCGGTTGGCTTTAGCGAGATCGGCTTCTGGTTTGCCTTGCCGCTTGGGCTGACATTGCTCGGCCTGGCGGGCCCCGGCTTGCGGCTGCGATAGCGACAGTGGTCATCATGCCGCCATCGACCGTGCATCAAGGCTGCGCATCAGGCAACCTGCTGTGCAGCCTTGCGTTTGGCGTATCGCTGATCTCGGGCGGCTTTGCGGGCAGCCTCATCTGACAGGACGAGAGCGATACGTTTGTCCTGCGCAGATTGCCGGGCGTCGCGCGTTGCGATCTCCGCAGCTTCCAGCTGAAGTTGATCTTCGGCAAGCGCGGCCTCTTGCGCCGCAACGCGTTGCTCCTCGGCCAATCTCTCAGCATCTCGCGTAGCACGGCGCGCTTCACGCGCCCGCGCGATTTCCACGCGCTCCGCGCTCCGTGCCGCCAGACCCGGTGCCGCCGCCGCCTGGGCCGCCTTGAAGCTCTCGATCATCGAAAGTCGTGCACTGGTGGCATTGCCGCGCCGATCGGAAAATTCTTTCGTTCTCACTGCTTCTCTTACCTTTCAGAGTAGAGCGGCTTGCGCCGCTTGCTGAGTGGGGGTGGCGATTGGGCTATTTTGCAAACTGTTCTCTTTCGAGACGTGCTGCCCTCAAACGCCGGGTTTTCTCTGCACGTTCAGCCGCTTCGGTATTCTGCTCATCGAGGGCGCGGGTTCTGGACAGGAATTGCGACTGGGTCTTGTCGAACGCAGCCTCCGCGGTCTGACGTGCTCTGCTCATGGTGCCAGGCATAGAGGTATCTCCTTCATTTCACGGCCGCTCTGCGGGCCGATTTCGGCGCAAAGAAATTCGGCTGATAAAACAAGACCTGCCCGCGGATAACTTGAGGAGCGATGCCTGAGAGATCATATATGTCGTCAGGCAAGGGCTGCTGTCTATATAGCGACGGCAAGCCGCGCTCAGCCGGATCAAGGCGATCCTTGGCAGTACCATTCAGAAAGGCTCAGGCGGCTTTACGCATCGGATAGGCGACAAGGTTCTCCGGAACGAACCCTGCAGATTTCGCCGCAGCCGCGAAGGCACGGCGGGCAATGCCTACCGGAATGATGCAGTCCATCGCCGCGTTGACTTGTTGAAGTGCAATGGCATGCGCCTCATCCGCAATCGGCCATTTCCTCACCAGCCAGTGTTTGACTTGCTCGATTGTGCTGAATTTCTGCACATCGCCATCAGGCGACATGACAAAAGACAGGGGTTTCCCCCAGTTGATTTCTATCAAAAAGACTTCTTTCCTGGAAAGCGAATGGCGCGTGCAAGATGCAGCCCCGCCATTTCGGGGAAACCGGGTCCGACATTGCATCGATCCCGATTTCAGTGCTCAAACCCGAAGATCAGGCGAGAACGAGGTTCATCGCGGATTCACGGCCATTGGGGTCGCGCTCGACATCGAACGAGACAGCCTGACCATCATTCAGCCCATGAATTCCGGCGCGTTCAAGCGCGGAGACGTGAACGAAAACGTCCTTGGAGCCACCCTCGGGAGCGATAAATCCAAAACCCTTAGTGGAGTTGAACCATTTCACGGTGCCATTGGCCATCGTGATGTTCCTTTCATTGGTGCCACCCACAATATGTGATGGCCCGGCAAAGCTGAAAATCCAAAGCTGAGCCGAAAAGGACAGGTCCGAAAAACAGAAGATGCCCCTTACATATAGGGCAAGACCGCCCTGACTGCTATGAAGGGATTCCGATACTGCGTCTCTGGGGTGGTTAGCCCCTGTTATCGCTGCAAACAATTCTTCATATCCCGGCGCAGGCGATGCCCGCCCTTGCCTGCGTCATCGCCCTTGAAAACGAAGCGGGCCACCCCATCTCAACCGCGATCGTGAGCATTTTGGCTCACGATTACATAGACTTCACCAACCATCCCACCAACATCCGTTTGGGAAACCGGGCCGATGCTGATCGAGACACAGAAGAACCGCAACACTTTCGAACCCCACACCCCTGCCCTGCCCTTCCGGGCTGCCCCGATAACACCAAGGGAGCAGGCTAGGCCATGGCCCAGACCTGATCAAGGCTCTGCCCCTTCCCCCTCGCCAGTTTCGCGAGAGACGGAATTTGACGCAGCAGAAGCCGGGCTCACCCTTCGCTGGCTCAGAACGAGCCAATCGGAGAGCCCCCACCTGCATTCGCAGTCGGGACCCGGTCGCAATCACAAATGGTGGTACATTGCCGAAGCAGAGCCCGGCTCATGGCTGCGGCTCGGTCTCAGGCACCCCGCTTCCGCCGAGCAGATCAGAAGTGCCGCATTGAGCGGTCGGTTGCCGGAGATGCTGCGCCGGATTGAACCCGCCATCGGTGACATGTTCCTCATTGAGGCCGGCACGCTTCACGCTGCGGGGCCCGGCCTGACCATCGTTGAGGTGGCGGAAGGCAACAGTACGCCACTCGTTCTCGAACCGAGCTCCCCCGCTCAACTCCTCAGCGCCTGTGAGCAGGCGATCTGTGATCCACAACCCATTACGCCGCTGCCGGGCGAAACCATCCCGTTCCGGATCGCCCATGAGATGCTCGCGCCCGAACAACGCGTCATGCTGATGGATCCGCTGGCCTGCGTTGCTGTCGTGAAGGGCAGTGGTACTTTCGGCAACCGCCCGTTCGAGGCAGGCCAGTGCTGGCAGTTCAATGGCCCACTTGCAACGCGTGCGATTGAGCCGACAGTTCTGATCGTAGCAGAACGATGCGAACCCGCTCCCGGCAGTGACGGCATCTGGCGCGCGCGGCAATAAGACGGCCAGAGTCTGAGCGAGTGCAACTGCCCTCGTTCCGGCATCCAACAGCCCACTTCTCCGAACGTAAAGAACGAGCCCCGCGATAAGACCGCGGGGCTCGGCGCGCTTTGGCTATTTCACCTGTAGCAAAATGGCGGTCTGTGGCATCTCCCCGCCCCTCGAGTGAGGGACGGGGTCGCGCGGGTTCAGATCAGAAGTCCATCCCGCCAGCAGGCACCGGCGCGGATGCGTCCTTCTTCGGCTTCTCTGCGATCATCGCCTCAGTCGTGATGAGCAGGCCGGCAACGGAGGCCGCATCCTGCAATGCCGTGCGCACCACCTTGGCCGGGTCGATCACGCCCTGCGCATAGAGGTCACCGAACTCTCCCGTCTGGGCGTTCCAGCCCCAGGTCGCCTCGGCGTTCTCGCGCAGCTTGCCGACGATGACGGCGCCCTCGGTGCCCGCATTGGCCGCAATCTGGCGCACGGGGGCTTCAATCGCCTGGCGGATGATCTCGATGCCATGCTTCTGGTCCGCATTGTCCGTGGCGATGCCATCGAGCACCCGGGCTGCGCGCAGGAGCGCCGTGCCGCCTCCGGGCAGGATACCCTCCTCGACCGCAGCACGGGTGGCATGGAGCGCATCGTCGACGCGATCCTTCTTCTCCTTCACCTCGACTTCGGTGGCCCCACCGACACGGATCACCGCAACACCGCCAGCGAGTTTCGCCAGACGTTCCTGCAGCTTCTCACGGTCGTAGTCGCTGGTGGTCTCCTCGATCTGAGCCCTGATCTGACTGACGCGCGCCTCGATATCGGGTTTTGCGCCAGCCCCATCGACGATGGTGGTGTTGTCCTTGTCGATGACGACCTTTTTCGCGCGGCCCAGCATATCGAGCGTGACATTTTCCAGCTTGATGCCCAGTTCCTCGCTGATCGCCGTGCCGCCGGTGAGGATGGCGATATCCTGCAGCATCGCCTTGCGCCGGTCGCCAAAGCCCGGAGCCTTGACCGCCGCGATCTTCAGGCCGCCGCGCAGCTTGTTGACCACCAGTGTGGCCAAGGCCTCGCCTTCGACATCCTCGGCGATGATCAGCAGCGGCTTGCCGGACTGGATCACCGTCTCCAGAACAGGCACCAGCGCCTGCAGGTTCGACAGTTTCTTCTCATGGATCAGCAGATACGGGTCTTCGAGTTCAACCCGCATCTTGTCCTGATTGGTCACGAAATAGGGCGAGAGATATCCGCGGTCGAACTGCATCCCCTCGACCACCTCAAGTTCAGAGATTGCGGTCTTTGCCTCTTCGACCGTGATGACGCCCTCGTTACCGACTTTCTGCATCGCCTCCGCGAGGAAGCGGCCGATCTCTGCGTCGCCATTGGCGGAAATCGTCCCCACCTGGGCGATCTCGTCGTTCTTCGTGACCTTTCGAGCCCTGGTCTTCAGCTCACCCACGACCGCCTCGACGGCCTTGTCGATACCTCGCTTCAGGTCCATCGGGTTCATGCCGGCAGCGACGGCTTTCGCCCCCTCACGCACGATGGCCTGCGCCAGAACCGTCGCGGTGGTGGTACCATCCCCTGCAGCGTCATTGGTTTTGGAGGCCACCTCGCGCACCATCTGGGCGCCCATATTCTCGAACTTGTCCTCAAGCTCGATTTCCTTGGCCACCGAAACGCCGTCCTTGGTGATGCGTGGTGCTCCGAACGACTTGTCGATCACGACATTGCGCCCCTTGGGGCCAAGCGTCACCTTTACGGCATTGGCAAGGATATCGACGCCGCGCAGCATCTTTTCACGAGCGTCGGAATGGAATTTGACTTCCTTGGCAGTCATTTTCTGATTTCTCCTCTACAGGCAGTTTCTGCGACTGGATTGCAGGGGAAGGCCTCAGGCGGCCTTCTTTGCGGCGGCAGGTGCTTCGATCACGCCCATGACGTCGCTTTCTTTCATGATCAGCAGGTCTTCACCATCAAGCCGGATCTCGGTGCCGGACCATTTGCCGAACAGGATGCGATCCCCGACAGAGACGTCGAGCGGGATCAGCTTGCCGCCATCATCGCGCGCGCCCGAGCCTACAGCCAGGACTTCCCCCTCTTGGGGCTTTTCTTTCGCGGAATCGGGGATGATCAGCCCCCCGGCGGTCTTCTCTTCAGCGTCGATACGGCGGACCAGAATACGGTCATGCAGTGGACGGAACGTCATATCGTTCTCCTCTTGGACAAACAGATTTTGAGAGGTTCCACCGCTCCGGACCGGCCCGGGAAGACCGGGCCCAGAGCGGGGCCGTGCGACCCGTTAGGCATCGCACGCCAGATGATTTTGGAAACCCGAAAAGAGGTTTCAAGAGGAGCAATTGAAAATTTTGTCACTCACCACGAACTCGCGCTAACAGCATGTTATAACCTGACAATCCATCGTGAAGCCCTCTCGGAAGCCTTGAAAAACCATCCCCGCTGGCTCAGGATTGGCCTGTCCGGGTTGTCAGGAAAAGGAGGCAGAACATGACCCGTATCCATGGCCGGGAACTCCGCCTGCAGTTGGAAGGCTACGGCCTCACAACGGCGGAAATCCACCACCCCATCTATTCAGGCTCAAGACCCTGAACGGCCTCACGCCCTACGAGTACATCTGCAAAATCTGGACATCAGAGCCAGATCGATTCATCGTAAATCCGATCCACCAGATGCCGGGACTAAACACCTAGGCAAAGATGGAGGAAAAATCCCGTGGCAGGTCAGGTTCACTCCAAACCCGGGTCACTTCTGGGTGGAAATCAACACCATGCCATCCATTTCAATTGGGCTGGGCTGAATGTTGTTGACGGTGATCCAGCGTGGCAGAAATTCCAGCGCGTCGCCACGAACAAGCTGCGCCACAGTCGCCTTGGTCACGGCATAGACGCTGAAGCCGCCGGTGCCAAGGTGATGCAAGTGGAAGTGCTTTCCGCGCCATGCACATCCTGACAGCGGTAGAACGGTCGTTACCTCACACCCGGGCAGTCAATGCTGCCGGGGTTTGCGCGGCATCTGGCTGCTCGCTCGGCATCACGTCGCTTTACGATCTCTTGGTTTCGGATGCGTTCCGCCTCGGCGTCGGACTCTCGCTTGGCCTTTTGCTCTTCGAATGCGCGTTCGGATTCGGCCAAGCGGCGTTCATAGTCTTTGTTCCAATCAATTTGTTCCTCCTCGACCAAAATAGGGCCGAGATCGGAATTACTTGAACCGGACCTATTCGCGCTTGGCCGGGGCGGGGTAAATCCCGACGACTCGCTCGGACTGCTGTCGTAAGGCGATGAGCTGGCGGACTGATCCGCATAGTCATCATCGTAGGTCGCGTAGATATTCGAATAGGCAGACGGATTGTTGTATTGCATCACGCTGCTGCTGTTTCCAGCAGCAACAAACGCCTTCTGCCAAGACTCATCGCATGCGCTGACCATCGTCAGCGATAAAACGATCGGCACCAGAAGTTTATTATTCATCCTATCTCCGGTTAATCAGGTGCGCTCAGTCGGTTCAGTCGACTGACATCAAGAGAGTTTCGCGGCGACTTTGGCTGCCTTGGGGCGGCACGGCGCGAGCGGCATCCGACAGGATGCCAGTCGCTCTGCCGGCTTGCCCGCGGATCGCGCCTTGCGAAGTCAGGTGGCGATCGTGCAAAGCAAGCAGAAGTGAAAGCGTATATATTGACCGTATGTCTGGAAATTTCTCCAGTGCGCGAGTTAGGTGGATGTTCAAGCAATCAGAACTCACCAATCACAACCGCCTTGAGAGGTGCATCTTTGTAGTATCGGATATTTGACTCTTGGATTGAATAATCGCACTGAAAGGCATTCAAATCATCAAGCGACCAATCATCGTTGATCTCGTAAATCCAGCCCAACATTGCCGAAACGCCTTTGTTGACTTGATACGGGCCATCTGGCCAATATTTGCTGCCGGTTGGCGGTTCATACTCGGGATGTGCCATGATTGCAGAAATAAAACGCTGGGCTATCGGGCTAACATCCAACCGATGAGGGCCTGTGTCGCCATTATCGACTGGCCAGAGGCCCAGAAGTCGCGTTCCCTTTGGGGCAAAGCCATGCTCTTCTTGGGTGAATGAGGCGCTATGTTCTTTGTGGACATATCTTGTAAGCTCCTCAGCGGTCGCCTGAGTCCACCCGCAATAGTGGGTATAGCTGCTCTTGTCGTTCGGCAACTCGCGATAGGCACTCGTCTGAAGGAATACCATTCGCCCACCACTCTCTGTGGTTTCTTTTTCGGGCGTATCCCCAGTTACTGTCTCTGCCACAGCACTGGCAGATGGTTTGCCTTCGATCATCACCTGCGGATCTCCGGTCATCCGCGTGCTGTTACAGCCCCACACCCGGATCACGCATTGGTCGCCGCCGCGCTTGATGCACTCATCAACGGCCGTGTATCTGGCCGAAACGCCGGTATCCGCCCGTGCCCAAGACCAGACGGTTGACCCTGCCATTGCGTCGGCGACATAGGCGCCGCACCCGTCGGCGAATTCGTCCACAATTCGGCACCCCTCACCGCATTCGTCCAACGCCCGCTCTCGCGCTTGCAGAATGTTGGGGTAATCCACCGCCCAGCCCCATTGATCGCCCTGTCTTTCATCAATGGCGAGCGCGCCGTCAGCCAGCGCAGGCGCGGCAAAGGTGCAGATCGCCAACGCGATGGGAAAGATACCAATGCGCATAGGTTCTCCGTGGTTTATGCGACTGATCGCCTGCATGAGGTCTATCGCGAGGGATTCCGCCCCACATCCTCCGTTTGGGTGAAGCCCGCGTTGGAGAAAAGGTCAGGATCAACCGGGCCGAAGGGCGGGCTTTCCTTGGCGACAATGCTTTTCCGGCGGCACCTGACGGGCAGAACAATGGGACGAAACGCGCCATGACTACCAACCTCGGTATCAGCGCGACGCTCAGTGGCGACGCACGAACCTTTACGCTGACAAGAGATGACTGGTGGTAACCATCCGGCGTAGGCCGCGGACGGGTGTCCGTGCTCAGGGAGTGGGCTTGGGTGCTTTGGGCTTGCCGAGCCGCGGGGACCATTTCTTCGCGAGTTGGTCAAAGCGTTCGACGATCCTGTCGA
>NZ_JACDXX010000035.1 GCF_020539525.1 Pseudogemmobacter faecipullorum
AGCCCGGAGGCATCGACCACGCAGAGCGCGGCGCCGATCTCGCCATCCGCCGGGATCAGCCCGATGTCACCGACATGGGCCTGCGAGGGGTGGACCTCCGGCAGATAAGCCGCGACCGCATCGCCCAACGAGGCATAGCCCGCCTTGCGAAGCGCCCGAAGCGCGCCACCGGCGGTGCGATAGCGGGACCAGTCCGAACGCACGTCTTTGCCGGTGATCGCCTCATAGGCCCCGGCGGCAAGGCCGAGGGCGCAGTCATGACGGCCCCAGGTGAAAGCCTCGCGGCGCTGCCGGTCCATCTCATCAGCGAACCGGGCACGCCAGTTCGGCAGGCGCTGTGCTTGCATGGCAGTTACCCCTGATACCACTGGACGGCCCGCGACCCGATGGTCGCGGCGTATTTGCAGAATTCATCGGTTGAGAGGCGGCGGCGCTGGTGCTGATCCGAGGATTTGGCGGGATTGCTGGCCTGCAGCTGCATCATGATCTCAGAGCGGATGGTCAGCGAGATGGACCCCTCGCCGCCGGCGGCGGGCGTCTGGATCGGGCCCTCATCCACCAGCCCTACCCATTGAAGCTGTGGCGGTCCCGTAAGGGCCCCACCGTTCAAAGTTGTCGCATGGATCTCGCAGTGGGCCAGACGAAGATCAAAGCCGCGAATGATATTCTGGGCGACCGGCGCGATCTGGCTGATCGAGATCTGCACGGGATTATCCGTGAGGTCAGCAACATACATCAGATCTTCGACTGTGAGATTGCAGCCACCAGTATACCCGCGAGAGACGAGGCCCCCGGTTGGATCCTCGACCGACACCGTGATGTCCTCATCGCCAGACCACAGCCCGACGACTGCAGCCGCGCCGGTATCCCAGTCTTTGGCCGTGAAGGTGACAAACCATACTGGCGCGATGCCAACATCCCGCGCGGCCGTCAGGCTCTGAGCAAAGGCTATATCAAAAATTCGCATATCAAACCTGCTGCAGGAGCTTCAGGGCACCGCCGCGATACCAGCGGCCGGGAACCTGAAGGAAAGGGGTGTGACCGCCCGGCTCGATCCGGAGCCGCAAAATCGGCTTGTCCATCTGGACGGCCACTCCGAGGTTCACCCCCATAGGGATGAACGGCATCACAGAAATATTGCTGAGCGCGCCTACGGTGTTCGCCATCGCGCTTTCAGAGAATTCACAGAAATAGTGCTTGCCCCCCGTCAGTGCGATTGAGGCGCGATCACCCGCCCGGACCACATAATCTGCAGGCAGGCCGGTCACTGATATCCGGCGCCGATCCGGGCTGATGGCTGAGACCTTTGCCCCTGCCCCTGCAGCGCGCCCGGCGCCGGGCTTATAGAGCGCATCGGCCCACAGGAAAGCTTGCCGCGAGCCGTCAAGCGCCCGGATCTTTGCATCGATCTCGCGCGCCTGGGTTTTCTCTTTTGCACCAAAAGTAATCGAGACACTCCAAAGCGGCTGAGCGAGCTGGGCAGTCCACACCCGGCCGTCGCCGGAGCCAGAGGCCTCATCCTTCCTCATCAACTCGAGCAGCACACCATCGCGGGTGCAAAGAAGGTCTGACAGGAAGGCAGGCTCAAAGGGAAATGTCAGGGCCATCAGGCTTTCCTCGGCCAGGCGTTAATTCCCTGCACCCGCGCCCTCATGCCCTTGTCATAGGTTGAGATGCCTTTAGCGATCATGATCCGGACCTCATCAGGAGAGACGGAGGCGGTGCTGACCTCGACCCCCGGCGCGTTATTGTTGATTGTGATTTTCGGCATGCTGGACTGGGGGGCGGCCCTGCTGACCGCAGGGAGTGCCGGGGCGCCGACATAGCCACCGCTGGCATAGCCCTTCAGCCCGGCGCGCAGCGCATCAAAGGCGGCAGGGCCACCCGCACGGCGCACGGTATCGGCATCCATGACATACTCGCCCGCATGGACGATGCCTGCGGGTTTATATTTGCCACCTGCCCCCGTGTATCCGCCCTCAGCGTAGCCAAGGAGGCCCTTCAGAAGGTTGCCAGAGGCGTTGCCCAGGCCTGCATCCCATAGATTGCCGAACGCACTGGAAAGAGCCATTTCTGCCAGCTTTGCGATGACCATGCTGATCGCGTCACTGAAACTATGGGCACCGGTAATCAGGCCTGAGAACGCCTGCTCCTGAGTGCTTTTGAAATCTTCCATAGCACTCTGAAATGCCTCATGGTTCTCCTGAGCCTTGGCATTTGCTTCAGCTGCTGCAAGCCAGTCATCTGCCAGCCCCTTTACCTTCTGCCGCAGCGCGTCGGTGATCGGGACGCCCTTATTCTGCAGGGTCTGCAGAAGTTCCGCCTCTTTTCGTGCGCGGTCCACAGAGAGGCCATACTGGTCATAGGCAATACCGAGACGGGCGAGCTCAGCCGTCTCGGCCTTCATTCCCTCGATCTCTTTCAGGATCGTATCATCGAAGCGCTCGACAGCCTTATTTCCGCCGCCGCCCTTCTTGCCCTCTGCCTTTCGCGCCTCATTTGCTGCGATATTCTCGCGCGCAAGCATATCGGCCTGCGCCTTCGTCAGCTGGGGGCGCTCTTTCAGGATGCGGTTCACCTCATCCTCAATCGCCTTTCCCTCTTTTGAGAGAGCGTTGCGGCGGCGCTGCTCAGCGAGATAGGCTTCATTGGCCCGCTGGTCAGCGTAATACTCTCCAACCGCATTTCCCCGGCCGCTGGACACATAGGTCGCCGGAGCCTGCGAGGCACGGGCGACAGAGTCTGCCGCTTCATCAGCCTTTTGAGCGAGCATAATGAGTGCTCCGAAGATCGGAGAAAGGCGGTCTACGAAGCCTGCGACATCAGGCTTTGCGTCTGCGATCGCCTCGAGTTTTCCGAGCGTTTGCTCAGAGACCTCTCCCGTCTCGATCGCCTTTTCGATTATCCGGATCAAACCGTCTACTGCGCCCCTGTCCACATCGGGCATGTCGCGAATGTTTGAAAGCTCATCCTTGATCGCGACCAGCTGGGCCCGCGCGGCATCCATCTCTGGGCTAGCGCCTGCAGCTGAAAGCGCTGTTGCCAATGATCCTTCGAAGGCCGAAACTTCGATCAACCTGTTCAGCAATTCACGCGCGGGTTCGTCCAGTTCCAGCTCGCCTATGTGAGCAAGACGCGCTGCGAGTTGATCCGCAGGGACAATCCCCTTTTTCAACTCTCCAGCCAAACTATAGATGCCATCAAGGGCATCCTTACTGCTGGCACCGTGCGTCCGTGCAATGCGGTTTTCCGCCTCATTCTGGATCTTGGAAAAATTGTCGCCATGATTGAACGCTGTCCCGCGCAGCCGGTCCAGCTCTTCACGCATTGCGCGAATTTTTGCGAGGCGCTCATCACTGGCCAGATCATCCAGGGATGCAGTGGCAGCGTCATTTGCCTCTACCAGCTTTGGAGCATAGAGACCGAGCCGTTGCATCTCAGCTTGGAGCTCATCCGTGCGCTGGCTGGCCTCTTGAACCGAAGAAGAATAAGCGACTATCGCCGCAACCGCGGTGGCACCTACGACAAGGCCAATTGGGCCAGCTGCCGCCGTCAGACCACCGAACGCGGTGGCAAGGCCTGTCATGGTACTTGCCGCGCGGGCCGCGCTGATGAATTTAGTAACTGCGGCCCCGGCGAGGCCGAGGCTTGCAATCATCCCGGTGATCGATCTGCCAATCAGCGCCCCTGCGATGATTGCCGCGACTTTTACGGTCACATCTGCGATATTTTCGAAATTATCTGCCAGAGCCGTCAGGCCAGCGACAAGCCTTTGCGTAGCTGAAAGGCTGCTGTCAGTTTGGCCAATGTATTGCGTAAACGCATTGCTGACACGAGTGAGGCCATCCTGAATCGTGGCGTTTGTGGTCGAGAATGCAGCCTCGATTTTTGGTCCGGCGGCAAGGATCGCCTTGAATACGCCCTCTGAGGTGATCTGCCCTTCCTCGCCAAGCTTCTTCAGGCCAGCGATGCTGACCTTGTAATAATCTGCAATCGCCTGAGCGAGGATCGGGGCATTCTCTCGCACGGAGCGGAGTTCGTCACCCTGAAGCACGCCGGATCCCAGACCTTGCGATAGCTGGAGAATGCCTGCCGCCTGCTCCGAAGCCGCAGCCCCCCCGGCTTTGAAGGCCTTATTCACAATCTCAGTCGCCTTCGCGACTTCCATCTCCGATTGTGCAACCCCAGCGGTTGACCGCATAAGTTTCGCATAAAGGTCAACAGTTTCACTGATGCCGCTCCGGGTATCATCGGAGATCTTGTTCAGCTCCTCGAGGCTGCGGGCCTGCATCCCCGAGATCTGCGAAGCGGCATTGATTTTGTTCTGGGCCACAGTCCAGGCGTCCGCATAGCGGGCAACCTCGCGGACGGAGAGCGCTGCACCCACGGCAGTAAGCGGGGCGATGAAAGAATGCGCCGCACGCTGACCGATCTGATCGAGGCTCTTATTCATCCGTCTAGCACGATTCTCGATCTCGCGCGCCTGCCTATTCATGATCCCCGAGGCGCGGGTCATGGCGCGCTCGTAACCCTTGATGTCTGCCGACAGCTGAACGATCAATTTGTCTAGGTCAGTTGCCATAGGGAGGTCTCATTATGCTGAAAGTTGTGGGCGCACTTGCTTTACTTGCGGGGTTCTCAGCCCCCGCGCTTGCGGATTTCACGCTTGACCTAACCCCCGGAGAAATACGCAAGGCATCAGGGGAAACTATTGTCCGAGAAATGCTGGTAGGAGATGAGGCCGCGATCTACGCATCCATCTGCCATGAAGGGCAAAAGGCATTCATTGATGGAGACATGCCGTTGCTTACGAGAAACAAGGGCACCGGTCATAAGTTGAAGGCAAAAAAAATGCCCGGAGGCTCTTTTGAGGTTTCCATAATCAAGGGCGAGGACATCTTGGAGACGGAGCAGGAATTCATCATTTCGCTGCTCCGTCGTGGCAGGGATTATCCTTGCCCCAATTTTAGCGAAGACGCCGGGCGGTATTTTCCCATCACAGCGTTCAATGGTGTTAACTCAGCTTCAGAGTTAATCGGACAAGCTCAGCAGAAAAATACAGATTAAATCTATCCCACCCGATCCATGACGCCCTGCCAGAGATCATCCTCATCTTGCTGTGACAGCCCAGCCTCTTCGCAGCCATGTGTGGCATTCCAACCCAACACCGCAGCATCGAACTGCCACATCGAGCAAGCCCCGACCTGATCAGGGCTCAATCCGATTGCAGCTCCGACGCCGTAGATTTGCGCGAACCGGATTCTTCCTCGGGGGAGCGGTTCGCGCTGGTCTCGCTTTCCCCCACCGGCTTTTCCGGCTCATCTTCCGGCACCCCCTGGAGCGCTGTGCCCATGATGGCAAAGGCAATAGGGATATTTTCGGTCAGCTGCCCATCGCCGCAATATGCGCGCACCTTCTTCAAGGCCTGCACTGCATCCATACCACCGCCGATCAGGCCCAGCCGGATCGTGTCGATGACATAGGCTGGGGAGGCATCTTTGGGCGGCGTAATGCCAGCCTGTCCAGCCAGAAGCGCCATCTGCAAAGCCCATTGGATGTACCACGGCCCGGCATCGGTTTTTTCCTGCAGCTCAGCGAGCTGCGCGATCCCCAGGCGGAAGGGATAAGTCCCATCCGCCCAGTCCAAGGTAATCTGCCCGCTGCGGCTCATCAGGCCGTCTCGCGCGAATAGGTGACTTCGCCATCCGACTGCATCGCAATAGATGCAGTGACTCGCTCGCCTTTCGTGCCGGTAATCTCGAAACTTTCGAGGTGATAGAAGCCGGTGTAAAGTTCGCTGTCTCCGTCCGGATAAACCAGCTCGACTTCGCATTCGATGCTTTCAACGCTGGCCAGCGCGGCCTCCCACGTTGCTACAGCCGATTTCATGAGCACCCCATCACCGCTGATCGAAGAGGTCATCGACTGGACATCGCGCTCGGTCCAGGACGGCTTATCTTCGTCCGGGCAGGCGGGGACGTTGGTCTCGCCAAACGTCTTGCTGCGCGAGAACGACTTTGAGGTGAAGCCACAGGGAGCAATAAACGCAGGCGCTACAGCGCCGTCCGACAAACGAACATAAAACTTGCTGAACTGCACAGTGGGCGCTCTGGGCGGTCTTGCCATGACTGGCTCCATGATTAGGGAAAGCCTTGCCCAAGGGCATTTGGGGCAACCTGCAATGCAGGATGAGTTCAGCCGCCGGCGGCGACCTGCTTTGCGGCGGCGCGAACCGCTGTGGTGATTTTGCGCCTAACGTTGCGCCTGTTCGCGCGCCAGGAGACGTAGAAATACGGCTGGGCCTTCATCTTGCTGGTGCCGAATTCAACCCATCGGGCATAGAAGGCGTCAGCTGAGCCCTGTGATTTATCGCGTGAGCCAGCATAGATTGTGATGGTCAGGTCGCCACCGACACCCGCGCCACGTAGCGTGGCGATCACCATTGATCCGCGAGGCGGCTGGCCCCATGTCCAGCCAATGCTATCCCGCAGCGCCCCCGCCTGCCGCCTCCGATCGGGCTCCTGCAATACCGGGACGAGGCTTTTCATCATCGACACGACCTGATTTGCTGCTTCGGCCATCTTTTGCCGGATCAGTTCCTTGGCCACCTTCGGCAGACGCTTCAGCTTCCGGTCCAGTTTTGTCAGCCCGATGATCGTCGTTCCGCGCGCCATTACCGCTGGCCGGATTTGTTGATTTGACCGCAGCGCCCTTTTTCAAAGCCGCCGCAGCACATCTCCGGGTGACGCAAATGCGCATCCCAAGCGAATACCGGATGGACACGCCCGGCTTGGGCTTCCACCGAAAGACCTCTGTAAACTCGACCCACATCAGCCACCCTCATCTATCAGAGCCCGCACATTCACGATGCCATGGGCGATCTTCTCATCAGGATCGCCCACCACCCGCAGGCTATCGACCTCGATCAGCACCAGCGTGAAGCCGCCCGAAAGCGCCAGATCAACGCCATGCAGCGCCTTTTTCACCGCGCCGCAGATCTGCTTGGCGCCAAGCTGTGAGCCATCTTCCTGCGTCCAGATGTCGATCTGCTGGAAGCATTCAGACCCATCGATGCACTCGGCGCTGTCATCGAGCTCCTGCGCTGGCCCAAGGGTCAGATATGGATAGCTCGCCTCAGCTGGCGCGTTATCCCAGATCCGCTGGCCGAGACTGGCCGTGACGCCAGCGCTGGCGCGAAGAGCGTCAATCAGCGCGATCTGAAGGGCGGCGGATGCACTCATGCCGCCTTCCCTCCCTCGATCACAATGAAGATCCATTTCCGGTCGGTGATGCTGTCGACCTCCCGGATCGAATAGCGAGTGCCAGGCAGCGGATCGCCGGCCTCACCTTCGGGGAAACCGCGCCGCACATCCCGAGCGCGACAGGCGCTTGTGATCGCGCGCGCAGCCTCACACTGGCGGATCTGGATTTTAAACACCGCCCGGCCTTCCAGCCGGGCAGCCTCGACCACTTCCGAACCCCGCTGGTAAATCGCCTCAACACGGCATTCATGCTGCTGCACCCAGCCCGGGCGAGTTCCCCCGCCCGGCCGCGCAGCACCTTGCGGAAAATCGAAAGCGAACCGCTCCCGCAAAATGGTTTCAGCCATCAGAGATTCCCCCATCTGACCTGATCAATCAGGGAGCTTATCGGGTCCGGCGCAGGGATCAGTCTTGGCGGGTCGTACCAGCGCTTCACCAGCATCATGACCAGAGCGCGGGCGATTTCCCGCACCTCGCCCGGAGCCTCAATGCTCATGGTTACAGTGGCCGGTTCTGTGAGTGTGACGTGGCTGCCGAGAGCATCACGATGCAGAACTGCAGTTCCAGCATCTACCGCCACGCTCTGCACGTCGGGGAGCGGAAGGCGATGGCAGCCCGGGCGAGGAAAGGAAATGCTCCAGGACTGAAGCTGGATGCAGCGTCCGAGGATGCCGCGCCACCCATCCAGATGCGCGACTGCAACCCTCTCGTGACCTTTGATTTCATCATCGTCATCGTCAAAGTCGACGCGAAGATACTTCTTCAGATCCTCGAGGCTGACCAGCGGCGCATCCGGAGGGGTGACACGGATCGGGACCATTACGAGGCCTTTTCATCCTTCTTGGCAGCATCGCCCTTCTTGTCTTCAGCCTTCTTGTCGTCGCCGCTCCCCGGGTCTTTGGCGGGCGGCTCTTCAGTCTTCATGACCGGTTCTTTGACCTCTTCCGCCTCCAGAGCACCCGACGCGCGCGCATGGGTCAGGAGGTTCTCGGGGCACTCTTCGCCGACCGGGATTTCGCGGGGATAGATTTCACCGGACGGCACACCGATGATCGTTTTCGTCAGCTTCGCCATGTTGTCCTCCATTGGCTGATCTGCATTGAAAAAGGGGCGGCCGAAGCCGCCCCCTCACGCAATGCAGACCCATCAGCCGCCAGCTGCAGCCACGCGGTGGTAGCGCAGCCATTCCGGGTTCCACAGCCCGCCGCCCACACGCTTGCGGGTGTAGAACAGGATATAAGGCTTATTGGTGTAGGGATCGCGCATCACAGACATGCCGACGCGATCAAAGATCCGATAGCCCTCAGCCATGTTGCCAAACACGATAGGAATCGCGCCGGCGGCAACGTCAGGCATCCCGGCGAGCTCGCGGATCGGCTGGCCGAGAACCTGCGCGGGTTGGCCAGCCTGGAAGGGCGGCTGCCACAGATAGTTTCCGTCCGCATCCTTCATCTTGCGGATGACGGAATGGGTCTTGCGATTCGCATACAGAGCGCCCCCCTGGGAGCGATCCTCGGGCAAGTCGTAGATCAGGTCGATCAGCCCATCCGCTGTCAGCGCTGCCGCTGCCCCGGAAATCACTTCGGTGACCGGCCCGAGCGGATGGCGCTGAGCGGCCGGCAGGGCAGTTTCGGTGGCGGCGTCATACCGCAGCAGACCCTTCGGCTTATTCACGCCGTCGCCACTGATAAAGGCCAGACCTTCCTGACGCGCGAATTCGGCGTTCACCTCGCCGCCCAGCCAGGCAGCGATATTGATCTCGGAATCTTCGAGGATGCGCTCACTTGCAGCCGGATTGGCATAGATTTCGCCGAAGGCAAATTCATATTCGGCCAGTTTCGAGCCATCCGTCTGCGCGCGCGCGTCGGTTTCACCCACCCATGCCGCTGCCGTGCCGCGGATATTGTAGAGGTGCTTGAAGCCCTGCCCCGAGACCGATTGCACCGTAGCGTAGTTGCGCATCGGCGAGACAACGATCCGCTTATCGGTGATCTGGCGATCCCATTCCACCGGTGCGGTGAAACCGCCATCACTCTCAGAGCCGACCGAGTATGCCGCCTTGATACCGCCAGCCTTCGCCAGGGCTTTGACCTCGCGTTCATCATCACCGGTGCGGAACCAGGCGTCAAACTTGGCCGAATATTCGCGCTCCTGCTCGCTGCGCGGGTCCGCGTCATCACCAACACCATTGAGGGCCATGCCGGCGATTTTGGTATTGGCCTCATCGAGAGCGGTGGTAAGCGCTGCAATCGATGCATCGACCTTCGCGATCTTTTCGGTTGTGACAATGTCATCAAAACGCTTCGAAAGCTGTTTGTCTTTCTCGGCCTGTGATGCCTTGAATTCCTCAAAGGCCGCGTTGACGCCCGTAATCAACGCGCGCACCTCACCACCGGCGTCAGCGCGCACAGCAAGGATGCCCCGCGCCTTCGCGGGGGCTTTCATCATCATACCCATGATTCTCTCCGTTATCGGGTAATTGTTGCCCGCAACCCTTCCAAGAGGGCCGCGATATCGGCGTCAGCGTCATGCGTGACGGTCAGGGCAGCGTCTTGCATGCCCCCTTTCAACTCAGCCAGAAGCGCTCGGCGCTCTGAACGAGGCATTCCAGTTTTGGCAAGCCGGGCATCAACACGCCGCGTCGCGTTCACGCCCCGCCCGGACTCGGCCTTGGTTTTGTCTTCTGTGACGGCATCAGCATCGAGGAAGCCGGTGGCGAGGCCTGCGGCTACTGCCTGCTCACCATTGAACCAGGTCTCGGCGTCCATCCATTCCGCCGCCTTGGCTTTTTTCACACCGGCGCGATCACTGTAGACTGTCGCCATGGCATCATCGAAAGGCTCCATGGTCTTTGCCGCATCCGCCAGATCATGGCGATTGCCCATGGCGATGACCCAGGAATTGTGGATCATCATGAAACCGGCCTTGCCGATCTGGATATCATCACCAGCCATCGCGATGACGGACGCGGCGGAAGCGGCGAGACCGATGATGCGCACCGTGACCTTTTTCGGGTGAGCGCGCAGTGTGTTGTAGATCGCAACGCCCTCAAAGAAGTCGCCACCGGGGCTGTTGATGTCGACCACAACATCCTGATCGCCGATGGCGCGCAGCGCAGCCGCGACCCTTTTCGAGGTGACGCCGCCGCCGGTCCAGTAATCCTCGCCGATCACATCCAGAATGCTGATCGTGTTGTCGCCGGTAGTCGCAGCCATGACGCCGGCATTCCAGCGATCGACAACTCCGTGATCCAGTTCATAGGCGCAGACCTCGGGAAGACGCGAGGCGCTGATCTCCGGCAGTTCACGCAGCGACATGGCTGCCCCCTTTCTGTGAGCCCAGCTGTGCGGGCAGTTCCTTGCGATCAATCCGCTGCCAGTCAAAGGACTCGCGAGCCTCCTCCGGGGTGGCGATCGGGTGCTGGCCGCCAGAGCCAAGGGCCTTGGTCCAGAAGTCCATCTGCGCAGACAATGAACCGCGCAGCAGGCCGCCCGGATTGAACTTTGCCTGATAGACATCCGCTTCCGCGTCAGTCAGCAGGTCGCGCTCAATGGCTTGCTGCCAGGCCTCAAACCATGGGTTGAGGCCATACTGGACAAACATCTGCCCCAGCACATCGATGCCAGACCCCCAGGAGGTGTCATCCATGCCCAGAAGCGGCCGGGGCACACCAAACGGGCGGGCGATTTCCTCGATCTGCATTTTACGCTGCTCGACGGTCTGAGAATCTCGCGCGCTATTGGCTGCTGTGCCGAGCTTCATCCCCTCCTCGAGGACGACGGATCTGCCCGCGTTCTCGGCACCCTCGCGAGTGGCTAGGCTTTCCTGCAGGCGCCGGTAAGCCTCGGGGGTCAGCTTCGAAGGGTGCTCCAGGGTGAGGCCTGCCATGACGCCCTGCTTGAAAATGCGCGCCGAGGCGACCTCTGCCTGCAGCGCCAGGCCGATAGCCTCAGCCCCCTGCCGGACCAGTGAAAGGCCGGTATAACCGTTTTCGCTCAGGCCATATCGCAGGTGAAAAACCTCGCGCTGGCCGAAAGATTTTTGCCCTTTCGGGGTCGTCACAAAATAGGTCAGGGACCAGTCAGCATTCTGACGAACTGTCACAGAGGCTGGATCCAGCGGGATCAGAGCAACAATCTTAGGGCCGGTTCGGATGATCAGGGCGAATGCATCGCCATGGGTCAGTGCCCGCTGCTGCATGATGCTGCGAAACTCATAGGCGGTCTGCCACGGGTTAGGCTTCCGGTGCAGCACCCGAAACAAGGGGTGATCGTCTGCTTTCGTTTTGTCTGCCTTGTTCTGCAGATGCAGAGGCAGCATCCCAATCGAGAAGGAAATCAGCGAGACGCAGCGCATCACCGTGGTATTGCGCAGCGCCTGTTTCGGGGTCACCGCAGGGGAGACACCGCCACCCTCTCTGATGATTTCCAGCAGGCGGGGGTCATCCGGGCCAAAGACCTTTGCATGCCCGGTGCTCATTGCCTGCACAGGAGGCGCATCGATCGAAGAGATTACCGGCTCAATACGGCCAGTGTGCGCTGACGCTGAAGCGCCGCGCCACAGGTTAAACAAGCCCATGGTTACCTCAGATCATCAGAATGCCGCGCTCCTCGTAGACCGATGGTCCACCAGCAGCGACGGGGTTGAGAAACATCAACATCGCGGCATCCAGAGCAGCCATCAGCGGGTCAATCTTACCCGCGCCCGATGCCTCTTTGGTCACCATGTAATTGTTCCGGACCAGCTCCTGTTTGGCGTTTCCGACCGACCAGTTCAGGAGCGGCTGGTTGCCATGGAGCAGGCGCTTAGATTCCAGCTTCAGCGGCAGTGTCTGGTGGGCGGTTTGCAGCGCCCATCCCTGTTTCACCGCCTGCACAAGCGGGTCAGTCATTTCGAGCGCGGTCAGTGCGTCAAACAGCAGGGCAATACCGGCGCTATCAAGCCCGATGCCGGACGCCTCAGGAAGTTTGCCTGCCGCCCAGATTCGCGCGCAGATCGCGGCAGCCTCTGAAGCTTGCTCCTCTCCGGTCGCGACAACCTTCAGGTCACCATCGGCCTCGAAGTCCCGCAACTGCGGTGCAATCTTTGGCCGCTGTTCAAAGACTGAAGGCCGCGCCCAGGCGCGAACCCAGAGCAGCCAGGCCTTGTCGGTTTTGCGCCGGCCGAGAACGGCGAGCGCTGCCAGGTCATCTGCCCCGCCCCAGTCGACACCAATGGTGCAGACTTCGCTTTGCTCGAGCAGGGAATCGAGGGTAAGCCCCTCGCAGACTGCATCCTCCCAATGCATCGCGCCCGACCATGCCGAGCCGCCGAGGCCGACACCAATCTCGATATTGAGATGCTGGCTGGCCCAGATCTGCTCCGCTTCTTTCGAAACCTTGCCGTTATTGTCGTAATCGTCCTCGAGCGCCTGCTCATCGATCGACAAGCCATAATTTGGCAGAACCAGCGGCCAATTTTTCTTGTCGCGCCAGAATGATTTGTCGCGCTGCAGCGCTTCCGGGAACTCATACAGCACCGGCAGCATGATCGGGGACTTGCCGCCCTTCCCGTCGCGAATGGCCCGGGCCTTGTCCAGCTCGGTTTTCCAGATCCCGGTTGGGGTCTCGTCTGACTGGGTGGTGATCATCAGCACCTTGCCGCGCTGCTTTGTGATGCCACCACCGCGGATCTGCTGCATCACCTTCGCAGCCTTGGCTTTCTTTCCCAGCTCATGAAGTTCGTCGAGGATGGTCAGCACCGGAATTTCACCGGTGACGATCGAGGTGTCGAAAGTCTTCACATCAAGGGCGGTCCCGGTCTTGCGCCGGGTGATTGTCTTAAGGTGCGCCTGCACCTTGAAAATGTCTTTCAGCTTCTCATCGAGATCAATCATGCCGGTGGCCTGGCTGAACAGGCGCTCCGAAATATTCTGGCTGGGACCAACCAGAAGCATCTGCCGGTTCGGTGCCTCCTCCATGTAGAGAGCGGTCAGCCCAAGCGCCGCGCCATAGGTGGACTTCGAGTTTTTCTTCGGCACCGCGCAGAGCAGTTCCCAGACCAGATCCCGGTGCGTCTCGGGATCCTCACTGGCCAGAAACGCGACCAGAAGATCCTTGAACCAGTCACCGCATGCGACGGCCAACGGCGGATTGCCCGCGACATCCGGAAGGCGAAGGCGATTGAAAAACGCCAGGACTTTCGCCGCGCGTTCTTCATTCAGCGGGACATCCGCCATGGGCGTTTCACCGCGCTGCAGCTTTTCCCACCAGTCAGGGCAGGCAAAGCGCGGCAGAGGCTCAATGGCGTCGAGCAACCTGTGCCTCCAGATCCAGTTCAGCCATCAGGGCATCATCCGCATTGAGGGCCTTCTGCTCATCGACAATCTTCTTGCCGACTTTCGCTGCTGCTGCCTCTTTTGGTTTCGCTGCGATCTTGCGCTCCGATTCCATCTGGTCGTTACGCTCGAGCAGTTGAACGAACAGCCTCTCAGCACCAACGTTGCCGGTCTGCGCATTGGACCAAACCCGCATCAGGCGCTCGGCCTCGAGCCGGTCGCGCGCCGCATCACGCACTTGCAGCTCGGATCTAAAATGCCGCTTCAGCGTCGGGACCGAGATGGATTTCCCGGTGCGCGGATCGAAGATCACGCCCGCAATCCGATCATTTGACCAGCCAGCAGCCAGTAACATGCTGACTTTATTAGAGTTTTCTTCCGTCCATTCAAAGGGCGGGCGGCCACGCCGCCTATCCGCAGCCAGCCAGACCTCACCAAAGAGGTTGCGGAAGCCTTCGGCCTCCGAATTTTCACTGGCCATCGAAAAAAAATCCCTCGCTGAGGGGGGCGCGGGTCGCCGGCGGCGAGGCCCCCAGACTTTCGCCCCCCCCCTCCCTCTGGGGCGTTATTTGGGTCTTTTTGCACTTTTGGGGTCATTTTCAGGCGTAATCGACCTTTTTGGAGAGGTTTTCCCTCGATTCAACGAGATCCTCCTGATCGATTAGCCCCCGCGCCGCTCCTCGGCCTGCTTGACCCTGTCGTGGCAGCCTTTGCAGAGGCACTGGAGGTTTCCGCGATCCCAGAACAGCTGTTCATCACCGCGATGTGGTTTGACGTGGTCAGCGACAAGCATGGAGGGTTCGCCCTCCAGGTGGCCGCAGAACCTGCAAGTGAAGAGCGCTTCCTCCAGCACCGCCCACCTCAGCCTCTTCCACCGGGCAGTGTCATACCACTTGCGCCACGGCGTCTCGATGCGGCGCTGCCGGGAGCGATCCGCTTCTGACTGCGGCGCGGCAGCAAGACGACGCGGAGCCACGACAAAGCGCGATGGCACCTGTTTCAACCTGCCCATAGCCATCCTTTGAAAAAGCAAAACGCCCGCGAGCGATTGCTCCGGGCGCTATTCAGGCGTGTCAGACAGGCGTTAAACCCATCCCCGCCGCCCACCCGCTCGAGCATCTGTCCGCTTTGCGGAGAGTGACATCGGCATGAGGCTATGGGCAGGGACCATAGGCGTTCTGGTTTGCGGCTGTCAATCCAGCTTTCGGAGCGGCAGGAGATTATCGCCCGAAGAGTGGATCAGCGCCTCCCGCCCGAAGATCTCGAATTTGACCGCAGAGCCACCATCAGCGGTCAGCTCAACAACCTCAGCCTTGAA
>NZ_JACDXX010000036.1 GCF_020539525.1 Pseudogemmobacter faecipullorum
CAAACAGCAGACCATCCAAAACCGCCGCTTGAACCACCAGCGTCAAGCAGCATAGCCTGAACCCGATGAGCCCAAGCCATCTGCTACAAAATCAGCGCGGCGGTTCCAAATCATTCGACGACGGACATCCTGCGCATCGTTCTCTCCTTTGGCGACAACATCACTGAAAGTCCGCCCTGAGAAGCGCTGCACCAAGCCGTTGTGGACGGTGCGGAACAGCCGCTCGATAAAGGGACGTAGCCAGGGTTTTCGGGCGGGTGCGCCAAGGTAACCGATCCCCAGTTCCGCCAGAAGATCGTAGAGTTCATCCGTCAGATAGGTCGGGCCACGGTCGAACACGATCTTTTCAGGACGACCATACATATCCCAGGGATCATGCGCACCCAAAGCATCTGCGACCGGGGTCTTGTCCTGAACCAGCATCTCGATCGTATCACGCGCCAGCGTAGTTGTGCTGCCTGCAGACATACGCATGGCTACGATGCAGCGGGTATGCACATCGATGGCTGCCGAGATCGTTACTCGTGATGCTGTGCCGTTAAGGTTCAGCTGTTCGCGCTCTTCCGCAGTCAGCCAGTCCCATATGCCGAAGCCCTGCAGGATCACCATCAGATCCAAGCTATGCTCGTCAATTTCAACACGTTCAAATGCACGGCTTGTCGTGATGCCTACGCCCAGAGAATGCATATCTTTGTAGGCAACTGCGAAGCCGCGGCGACGGATTTGATGTTCGATCGGCGCCAGTGCATCAATGAGATCATGGACGAACTCATAGCCGGGCATCTTCAGCGAACCCCGGCGGCCATGCCGCTCATAATGCAGCAAACAGGCGGCCTGAACACTATCCACAATAGATGCGACCGTGCAGCGTTCTTCATCCAAGCGCGTATTGATGACGCTTCTGACGATTGCCATTATCGCCGGATCATATCGATCACTGCGATTACCTGACCGCGAATAGCGATCAAACAAGCCGGCAGGCCCCTCACGCTTGAAGCTTAGATACCATTTGTGGACCTGCGCCGCAGATCTTGGAGGGCGCTGCTGCTGGCCGATGGTGATAGTGGCACCGCCACGTTTTTTCTCACCCTGCGCCTTGCGAAGCAGCATTTCGCGGTAGATCTGATCGCCCTTACTTAGAAGCAGAAGCGCGTTTTGCACAAAGGAAGCACGGGTAGGCTTCAGAAGGCCTTGCTCAATCAGGAGTGTGGCTGCCTGCACATGACACAATCGCCACTTCTGCCGTGCGACCTCCTTGTCGGACCTCAAAAACAGCGGGCGCCCCGACTTCTCACCCCCCACAGAAGGCCGGTATAATATGCGCAGCGCGCCGCGAAGGTCTGCATCGGAGATAACAGGTGCTTCAAGGCTTTCTGCAATCGGGGCAAACACTTCGCCCGTCTGTGGATCAACGAACTCCTCCCAGAGAACGATCACACTGTTCCTGCGCTGTTCGATGACTGCCCCGATACGCTTGTTCAGCTCGAACCGTGTTCCAACGCTCAGCAGTGAACTTGGGCCGCTCATGACAGCACCCCCACTTTGCCTTGCGCCACAGAGCTCTGAAGCGTGATGCGTCCAGGAGTAATCAGGTGGAGGCGTTCACGGTGAATAGCCCTCGCTACACTGCGAAGCGTGATTCCATCAGCTCGCCCCTCGGCGATCAACTGACCAATACTGGCGGGGCCAGACATCCCTGAGATAAAAGCCTGAAGAGCCTGATCCTCCGCCGGGACCGAAACCCGTGAGGCGTGGAACAGCTCGGCATTCGCAAGTTCGTCCGGATTGATATTGCGGCGGCCGATCACAACCAGTCTATCAAACAGGACCGGACGCCCGACCATCACCAAAGCCGCGATTTTCTCCTGAAACTCGGGCCTGCGCGAATAGACCTCAGGCTTCACCACCAACGCAATACGGAGCCCGCCACGGAAGGTCGCACAAAAATCGATGTAATGTGCATTCGTGCCTCCATCCGGCATCGGCAGCATGACCGGGCCGACCTGCTCACGAATATCCTCAAAACCCGGACGATAGATGGTGCAGAGAGCTGCCTGGTATTCGAGCAGACTTTCAACCACCAAGCGCTTCGGGTGTTCCTCCCCCCAGCAGATTTGCCCGGTGAAATGCCGCTCAGATACCTTGTGCACTGCCCTCTGGGCGCGACTTGGCTCAGGCATAGGCCGCAAGACAACGCGGCCCCCAATGCTGGAAAGCAACGATCCGTTCGCATCAGAACCGATCGCACTCCGTGGCAATACAGTGCTCATCTTCATTCCGTTTCCGAAGAAACCTTCCCCGTTCGCAGACTCCGCGTCTGCGCCCACCAAAGTGTTCGGTGACATTTTCTGCCTCAGCTCATTTGTTTTTATTCTGGTGAGCCGACATCCCCGTTGCGCCTGTTTGCCAGGTGCGGTTAGACTGATGTCTGTCATTATGGTTGGCTTGCCGACCCACCTCTACAACCGGCCTCTTAACGGGCCGGTTTTTTCTTTCTCTGCCCTATCCCATCGCCTGGTCCTCCTTTGGCAACATTGTGGGCAGAATTGCGGGCGAGCTGCTACGGGTCGAATTCGGTTATCCACATGTATCTTCCTGGACAGGTCTTCGCGACATCTCAGGAAAGGGTGCCGACCAACATCGATTCGGTCAAATATTTTATTTAAAAACAGATATTTACGGAAAATACACGCAGCGCAGATTTTCGGAATGTTTTCTTTGGCACGATCTCGAAAATGGTGCCTGTTTAGCGTCTCGCAGGTGCGTCCACGTCGCTGATCAGCGCTGAAACTGTCGGCGGCACTTCCCTTGAGCCGAATCAAATACCGCCAAAATGCCAGCTCTAAAAAAATACGTGAATAAATAAAGTAAACAGAAATCAACCACATTCCTCGAATTTTAATTGGCTTCCAGCTTTGTCAACGGCGGCGAGGCCTTTTTGCGCAAGGCCACCCGCATCGCCATTGAAATGAACTTCCCCATCGCGGGCCGCACGGCGGAACAGGAAGAAATCATCCGAGATGAAATCAAAGCCATCCGCGCAGAACCCTATGACCCAATGGCAGGAGAGGTCGAAAATATCGGCCCCACCACCGCGCCCAAACCGAAAGAGCGCAGCTATAAGGCCGATCCGATCTCGAAAGCATGGGAGGAAACCTATGGCGTTGGCACCCTGCCCCCGACCTTGCGGCCTGAAATCGCACAAATCGACGCTACCCTGCCGCGTGTTACCCTCAAAGACGGCGCAAGCTTTGAGGACCAAGGCAGCAAGATCACTCAGAAGCCACCACCGAGGCCAGCTTCCGCCTTATCATTGCAGCAGCTCTGGCAAAGGGCTGGACTGGACTTAGTATCAAGGGCGAAGAGGCTTTCTTGCGCGTGGCAACCCGCATTGCCCTTGAAGAAGGCATCGAAATCCAAGGTCGCGACGACGCCATGCAGGCGATTGTTGAGGATGAACGAAAGACAGCCTCCGCCCCAGATCAGCCGGAGGTCGACCAAGATGGAGGCTTTGGCTTTGAAATATAACACTTTTAAAATGCATCGCTTTTAAATCCGTAACCAGCTTTTGTTGAGTTTTCAGGCATTGCCAGATACCCTGCACTCAACAAGATATTTGAGGCAGAGCAATGCTTACGGGTCATATTCGCAATCAGATCGACACGATCTGGAACGCATTTTGGTCGGGCGGGGTTTCGAACCCTCTTTCCGTCATCGAACAACTCACCTTCCTGATGTTCATCAAGCGACTGGACGACATCCAAACGCTCGAAGAAAGCAAGGCCGAGACGCTCGGCAAGCCTCTCACCCGCCGCATCTTCCCCGCAGGCCACAACGATAAGGGCGAGGCTTACGACAACCTGCGCTGGTCGCGCTTCAAGCACTTTGAAGCGCGCGAAATGATGCGCGTGGTCGATGAACACGTCTTCCCCTTCCTGCGTCAGCTGGGCGAAGAGGGTTCGTCCTACGGCACCCATATGAAAGACGCCCGCCTCGGGTTCTCCAACGCCAACCTCTTGGCGCGGGTGGTCGAAATGCTCGACCAGATCGACATGGACGACCGCGATACCAAGGGCGACGTCTATGAATATATGCTGGGCAAAATCGCAAGCGCAGGCACCAACGGCCAATTCCGCACGCCGCGCCATATCATCCAGCTGATGGTCAATCTGATGGCCCCGCAGCCCAGCGACAAGATCACCGACCCTGCGGCAGGCACCTGCGGCTTCTTGGTCGAGGCTGCCGAATATGTCCGCCAGCATCACCCCCAAATGCTGCGCAATCCTGAAACCCGCAACCATTTCCATAATGAGATGTTCCACGGCTTTGACTTCGACAACACCATGCTGCGCATCGGCGCAATGAACATGGTGCTGCACGGGGTTGAAAACGCCAATGTCACCTACCGCGACAGCTTGGCCGAAGAGCATAACTCCGACGCGGGCAAATACTCGCTGATCCTTGCCAACCCGCCCTTTGCCGGATCGCTCGATTACGACACCACCGCCAAAGACCTGCTGAAACTAGCCAAAACCAAAAAGACGGAGTTGTTGTTCGTCGCCCTCTTCCTGCGCCTCTTGCGCACGGGCGGGCGTGCGGCGGTGATCGTGCCCGATGGCGTGCTGTTCGGATCAAGCACCGCACACAAAGCCATCCGCAAAGAGCTGGTCGAAAAGCATAAGCTTGAGGCCGTGATCAAACTGCCCTCGGGCGTCTTCCGCCCCTATGCGGGCGTGTCTTGCGCCATTGTCATCTTTACCAAAACCGGCGTGGGCGGCACCGAGGATGTCTGGTTCTATGACATGCAGGCCGATGGCTATAGCCTTGATGACAAGCGCACACCGCTCTTGAACGAGGGCAAACTTGGCGCCATCCCGCAAGACGCCCTGACCGAGGCCGATCACGCCAAAAACAACCTGCCCGACATTCTGGCCCGCTGGCGCAATCAACTGGGTGAGGCTGCCAACCCGCGCACCGCACAAAGCTTCTTCGTCCCCAAAGCTGAAATCGCCGAGGCCGGCACTTATGACCTGTCGCTCAATCGCTATAAAGAGATAGAGCACGAAGAAGTCACCCACCAATCCCCCGCCGAGATCATCGCCGAGCTGCGCGGCCTAGAGGGCGAGATCGCCCAAGGCCTCCAGCGTCTTGAGGAGATGCTGGCATGAGCTGGTCAATGGTGAAACTTAATGAGATCGCGGACTTAGTGCGCGGAGTTACATTTAGCAAAGATGATACCACCGATGACGCGAATGACACTATTCCGATTTTGCGTGCTGGAAACATACAAGACACATTAATCCTTTCCAGTGACCTCGTATACTTGCCGCCTGAGTTCGTTTCAGCGAAACAGCTTCTACTGTCGGGGGACATTGTTATGTGTATGTCCTCGGGAAGCGCCAATATTCTAGGGAAATCCGGATTATTACAAATGCCTTGGCATGGTAGTTTCGGAGCGTTCCTAGCCGTTATCCGCGCTGTTCCTGAAAAAGCTGATGCGTCTTACTTAAGCCACTTTTTTCGTCATCCCCTATTTCGTAGCTGGGCGAGTAACTCCAACGGCATCGGCATTAAAAATATTCGTTTGTCCGATTTAGCAGATATCGAAATCCCTCTCCCGCCTCTCGAAGAGCAAAAGCGGATTGCGGGGATATTGGATCAGGCGGACGCCCTGCGCCGCCTGCGCGCCCGCGCACTCGAAAAACTCAACACCCTCGGGCAGGCTGTGTTTCAGGAGATGTTTGGGGATCTCCGTTTAAACACCAAAGATTGGGAAACTCACTCCATCGCAGACATTTGCTCCGAGATGGTTGACTGCGTTAATCGCACCGCACCAGTCGTAGAGGAAAAAACACCGTTCCGAATGATCAGAACTACGAATGTTCGTCATGGCAAGGTTAATTTGGATGTTACGAGATATGTGAACGAAGAAACCTTTGAGAGATGGAACCGTCGCTTGGTTCCATTACCCGGCGATGTCATTTTAACACGTGAAGCACCCGTTGGAGAAGTTGGCATCCTGCAAGAGAGTGGCGTCTTTCTCGGGCAGAGACTATTTTTGTATCGTCCAGATACATCACGCATCACGTCCGCATTTCTCTGCTTCCAAATGCAAACTGATTATTTAAAAAATCAGTTCAACCAAAGTGGCTCAGGATCAACGGTTAAACATATCTCGTTGCCCGCTTGTCAGGCATTCGAAATTAGAGTTCCGCCCCTCAATCTTCAAAAAGAATTCGAACAGCGCGTAAGGACCGCATCAAGTCTTGAACAGGATGCCGCCTACAGTCTTACCAAGTCGGAAGCGCTCTTCGCCTCCCTCCAATCCGCAGCCTTCCAAGGCAAGCTTTAGCCTATTCCAGCCTCGCGCCTTTCACGGCGCGGGGCTTATTTGTCTTGCTTGTGCCGATTTGATCCGTAACTCTCGTTCTCATTGAATAAATCCGTTTTCGCCCGCCCGCAGGGAAAGCCGCCATGAGCCAATTTGCCTATCTCAAGCTCGAGTTCCCCGACCTTGCCGAACATGCGGCCAAGGCCGAGCAGGCAGCGCTTTCCGACCCGCGTGGCGCGTGTTTCTATGCAAGGCTGACGCTGGAAACCGCGCTCAACTGGCTATTCTTACGCGAACCTACCCTCAAACGCCCCTATGCGCGTGAGCTTGCGGCCCTGATCGCCGAACCCAGCCTTGCGCAACTGATGGGCCCCGCCCTCATCACAAAGGCGCGCTATGTCAAAGACCAAGGCAACCGCGCCGCCCATGACAGCGGCAAGCCCCTGACGGCCACCGACGCCACCCACACCTTGGCCGAGCTGTTCCACATCACCTATTGGCTGGCCCGCACCTATGCCAAAAGCCACCACCCCGATGCAGGCCAAGCCTTTGACGCCAGCAAGCTGGAACGGGGTTTGACCATCTCGGCCTCAACCGTGGCCGAGATCCAAAAGCTTGCCCAAAAGCGCGATGAAGATCGCAAAAAGCGCGAAGAGGCCGAAGCCGCCCGCATGGCGTCTGAGGAAAGCCGCGCCGCGCTAGAGGCCGAGCTTACCGCGCTGAAAGCCGAATATGCCGCCCTGCGCAAAGCCAACCAAGCCGTGCCCGACCCACATGATTATGACGAGGCAGGCACGCGCGACCGCTATATCGATCTTTTGCTGCACGAAGCGGGCTGGGCTCTGGATCAGCCCCGCGACCGTGAATTCCCCGTGAAAGGCATGCCAAACCAATCGGGCGATGGCTTTGTCGATTACGTTCTTTGGGGCAGTGACGGCAAACCCCTTGCCCTGATCGAGGCCAAGCGCACCAAAAAGGATGCGATGATCGGCCAGCAGCAGGCCAAGCTTTACGCCGATTGCCTAGAGGCCGCCTACGGCCAGCGCCCGATCATCTTTTGCTCGAACGGCTATGATCATTGGATTTGGGATGATCTGATCTATCCGCCCCGCCGTATTGCGGGCTTTTTGAAGCGCGACGAGCTGGAGCTTTTGATCCAGCGCCGCAAGACCCGCAAGCCCTTGTCGGCAGAGCTGGTCGATAGCGCAATTGCAGGACGCCCCTATCAAACCCGCGCCATCCGCCGCGTGGGCGAGACTTTTGAGAAAGACCGCCAGCGCAAGGCGCTTTTGGTCATGGCGACAGGTTCGGGGAAAACCCGCACCGTGATTGCGCTGATTGATCAGCTGATGCGCGCCAATATCGTGCGCCGCGTGCTGTTCTTGGCCGACCGCGTGGCACTGGTGAAGCAGGCACAAAACGCCTTTAAGGCACATCTGCCCTCTGCCCCAATCGCCAACCTGATTGAGCGCCACGACGCCCAGAAGAACGATCATAAAGCCGCGCGCGTGCTGGTTTCGACCTATCCGACCATGATGGGCCAGATTGAAGAAATGGCGAACGGCCAGCGCCGCTTTGGGCCTGGTCACTTTGATCTGATCGTGGTTGATGAGGCGCACCGCTCGGTCTATCGCAAATACAAAGCGATTTTCTCTTATTTCGACAGCCTTCTACTCGGCCTGACCGCGACCCCACGCGACGAGATCGACCGGGACACCTATTCCTTGTTTGAATTGGAAAAGGGTGTTCCGACAGATGCTTATGATTTGGAAGATGCGGTTAAGGACGGCTATCTTGTGCCGCCCAAGGGGATTTCGGTTCCGCTGAAGTTCCAGCGACAGGGGATCAGCTACGACCAGCTTTCTGATGAAGAGAAAGAAGAATGGGACGCGCTGGAATGGAATGATGACGGAACCGCGCCCGACCGTGTCGAGGCCGCCGATCTGAATAAATGGCTCTTCAACATCGACACCGTGGACAAGGTTCTAGCTCAGCTGATGTCCGAAGGGATCAAGGTTGAGGGCGGCGATAAGCTTGGAAAAACTATCATTTTCGCGCGTTCAAGCCTGCATGCGCAGTTCATCGTTCAACGCTTTGATGCAAACTACCCGCACCTTGCGGGCAAGTTTGCGCGTCTGATCGACTATTCAGTGCCCTATGCGCAAACGCTGATTGACGACTTCTCTGATCCAGCCAAAGATCCGCAGATCGCCGTTTCGGTCGATATGCTCGACACTGGCATCGACGTGCCCGAGGTCGTCAATCTTGTGTTCTTCAAGCCCGTGCGCTCGAAAACAAAGTTTTGGCAGATGGTGGGTCGCGGCACGCGGCTTTGCCCCAACCTTTTCGGACCGGGTGAAGACAAAGAAGAGTTTGTTATCTTCGACTACTGCCAGAACCTTGAGTTCTTTGGCGAAAACCCGAATATGGTTGAGCCCTCAATGGCTGCGCCCATCGGTGAACGCTTGTTCAGACATCGCCTTGACCTAATCATCGAAATCAACAGCGATAAAGAGGATGAGCAGGAGCTACGCCGCAGCTTGATTGAAAGGCTGCATGGCGAGGTCTCTGGCATTAACCCCGAGAACTTCATCGCCCGCCCGCACCGCCGCGCCGTCGAACGTTTCCAATCACAAGAGGCTTGGACCAAGTTAGATGTCGAAGCCATCAACACCCTGAAAGATGAAATCGCAGGCCTGCCTACGTCATTCAAAGATGACAGCCTGCCAGCTAAGCAGTTTGACCTTCTTATTCTGCGCGCACAAATCGCGCTCTTGAAGAAAGATCCTGCCTTCCTGCAAGCTCAGAAGCGTATCCGCGAAACCGCTTCAGCGTTGGAAGTGCTGCAAAACGTGCCTTTGGTGGCAAAAGAGATCGAGCTGATCTTGGAGCTTCAAACCGATGAATATTTGCCCGATGTCACCATCGTCATGCTTGAGCAGGTGCGCCGCAGGCTACGCATGCTGGTCGAGCTGATAAAGCCAGAAGAACGCAAACTGGTCACAACCGATTTCGAGGACGAAATCGGACATGGCACAACCATTGATCTTCCTCAAGTCGGCACGGGCTTTGATAAAGCTCGCTTTAAGAAAAAAGCCCGTGCGTTTGCAGAACAGCATAAGGACCACATTACGATCCTTAAAATCAGGCGTGGAGACCAACTTACCCCCCAAGACGTTGCTGAGGTTGAGCGCATGTTCTTGGAAAACGGCGTCGCCAACCCCGAGGATATTGCAGAAGTGCAAAGTGCAGGCGGGCTTGGTGCCTTTTTACGTTCCCTCATTGGGCTTGATCGTGCTGCCGCAAAAGAAGCCTTCAGCGACTTCATTTCCGATAGGGCAATCTCAGCCGATCAAATCGAATTCATCGACATGATCGTAAACACGCTCAGTGAAAATGGCCTCATCGACCCAGCCATGTTCTATGAAAGCCCCTTCACCGATATCGATGATCAGGGCATAATGGGCGTGTTTGGCAGGGAAAAAGCAACGCAGATCATAAGTATCGTAAGACGCTTGAATGACGCCGTCGCCGCCTAAAGTGCTCTGTTGCGCAAATCCCGTGAGGGATTCATCTCGTGAATCCAGCATGGTAGCTGGGGTGCATGAGCAGACCCACATCCCCGACCTACAGGACCAGGAACTGGCCAGCCTATAACGATGCGCTCAAGCGCCGGGGTTCGCTGACGATCTGGTTCGACCCCGAGATGAGCTGGGACGCTGCGCCGACAGGCAGGCGTGGCTGTTTCAGACACTCCCGCCAGCTACTTCTCGGAAAGCCGCCTTGCGCCATGCCAACCAGCTTACAGCTTGACGGCCCTGGCTAGGTTGATCAATTTTCGACATTAAATACAGTTAGAACCGACTTTATCGATATTAATGACAGGAAACAGGGTGAGCTACGAACTGAAGAGATTAGCAGCCGAGACTACAGCCGCTTTTACAGGACTATTCGCCATTACCGCGGAATCGATACGCCAGT
Source organism: Pseudogemmobacter faecipullorum (assembly GCF_020539525.1). Classification (GTDB taxonomy): domain Bacteria; phylum Pseudomonadota; class Alphaproteobacteria; order Rhodobacterales; family Rhodobacteraceae; genus Pseudogemmobacter; species Pseudogemmobacter faecipullorum. The sequence continues at coordinate 10,313 of NZ_JACDXX010000036.1, forward strand.
TTGAAAATGGCGAGTATTTCGTCATGTATGCCCGAGGTTCAAAGCGCCTACAAAGTATTCTCGGGGCAGAACGAGAAATCCTAATCCTGGGGAATGTTTATTCTGATCAGCAGGCACGCTCCGTTCAGTTTGTCCGTCGCCTTATCAATGATTCTGATGGTCGTCTCGAAACGACTCTGTGTGTAATTGTTCATCAGGACCCACGCGGAAACACCAAGCTAAAAAATTGGGGGCGAGAAAATGGCCTTGCAGTCATCCCAGTATATACTGCCACGGGCGTATTGCCACGCAACCAAGAGTTGGAGCGATTACTCTCATACGAATTTTTCACCCAAGATCCGTTCGATGTAACCGGACCTGTTGCCAACGACGCACAGTTTTTCGGACGCAGGGCGGAAGCTCAGGAACTCGCCCGCAAGCTTCATTCTGGTCACATTCGTGCGTGCTTTGGCATCCGAAAGATTGGAAAAACCTCAATTTTGCACCGCGTCCTATCGGAACTCAAGGATAACTACGACGCGGTTACGCTGTTCATCGACTGTCAGCGGGATGATGTTTTTAGCTTGGATGCCGCAGGGCTGCTACATTCCATTACACTTTCACTCCTTGACCTTAAGGCGTCCGGCCGATCTTACGCTGAGGTAAATGCGAGCACTTCTGCTCTTTCCCTTGCCGAAGCCGCGCGTCGATTCCAGTCGGCGCTAAGTCAATTCGACGCTACCGTTATCCTCGCCTTCGACGAGATCGACTACATCACACCTAGTAATGGTGGCGCTGAGCAATGGCATTTAGGGTTTATCGAGTTCTGGCGAAATGTGCGAGCCGCCTACCACGCTGCTGCTCGCGATGGCCGACGAGTATCTCTATTGGTAAGTGGTGTCTCCAGCCGTTGGTTCTCTGTAGAATCGATCGATGGGATTGAAAATGCAGCGTTAGCGTTCATTCCCGAGGAATATCTGAGCCCTTTGCCGCGTGGCGCTGCTAAAGCAATGATCAAGAACATTGGCGCGATGGCAGGACTTCGGTTCGACGAGCAAGCTCTAGAGGCGATATCAACTTTCTGTTGCGATATGCCGTTCTGGATCAGAAAAGCCTGCTCTTCAGTTCATGGTAAAATTGAAACCTCGATCAGACCAATCACCCTCCAAGAGCCTGCCGTCTCTGAGATGCTCGAAGCATATGGTCGAGACGAGGGAGCCGCCCTTGCGAAGGTCGCGTTGCAGCATCTGTTCCGAGTTTACCCTGAACTCCGAGCCCCATCGCTTTCACTGCTTTCTGAGAGATCGGAACTAAGTAGCGGCATAAAGCGCACACTTAACCGCTATGGCATTGTTGATAATACAGGGAAGATTTCTGGATCGATGATGCGTATGGCGCTGACGATGGTCGCAGAAGAGGCCACTCTACAAGATGTGGTTGGGGTCAAGAATGTAGAGGCTCGTCCACTTGTGAGCGAATGGGCGGAGGAGCTGGCAGGTATTTCCTATCGCCGCAATACGATGGAACGCGCTCTCCGATCTCTTGTCATCAACTTTTTGCGGATGTCGGCTCTAACCAACAAAGATAGCGTTTCCGCAAAGGCATCACTACTATCGGCACTTCAGTCAAAGCGCCGAGAAGAACTGGATGCTTTTAACCTCGAAACGATAGCAGACAAACTTTTTTGGCTGGAGCTCGTAGCGATTATCAACAAGAACTGGTCGTTGTTTGAAAGAATTTTTGGCGACAAAGCTGCCTTCAATGAGAACGCGGGTATCGTCAACGATAGGCCCGACGCCCACGCGAAGCATCTTGAGCCGAGCGACGTTGCGATGCACCGTCGCGCTCTGCACTGGCTTGACGATCGAATCTCTAAGGTTTGATCGACCTTAAAAAAGAATACGCGTCTATAAAACAAAGCATACGTCTCTGGGGAATTAAGCGTAAGGATAATGATCCTAGCGCGACAAAATTTCCCAGAGCTGCAATGTGCTAACATCCGCCTCCTTTCCTGAGCCAATCTCTGATCATTCGGCGCTCCGACATCGCGGTCCCACGCCTAGCGTCAAAGGCCCATTTCACGTTCATCGTGAAATGGGTGCCATCTGAGTTCAACTCGGCCTTATCCCTACCTTGTGATCGAACGGTCGGATCAGAGGAAGCCAATCAATGAAGCGACCGGCAGCTATGGGCCGAGACAGGACGTGGCGACAAATGCAAAAGCCGCCCAAAGAGCGGGTTCAATCATTTCAATCACTTGCAAAACTATGCTCCGAGCGGTGCAATCTTTGCCCCTGGCCGGCAGCAACTATGCCCGGATCTACACGTTGCGCTGCGCGGTGCGCTCCGCCGACTTCTCGCCATACTCGGCGTTAGTCTTGGCGCCGACCTCCAGCTCCATCAGCCGCTCGGCCGCGAAGCCGATCATCTCGCGCAAAAGGTCGGCGTCTGCGCTCTTCTTAACAAGCGCGCGAACGTCCATCATCGGTTTGGTCATCAGTGGCGTCCTCGGTTCGTTGGGTGTGCAACCCGAACCTAACGACAAAGCTGGTGGCCACCGAAGCTACACCATCACGCGGGACACGATCACAGCCTGTTGGGGGCGGGCACCTGGAACTGGCGGTTCACCTTGTCCAGTGGACAGGGCGCTTTCTTGTCGGGGATCGTCGTCCGGTGCGGTTTGCCGCGGATAGCACCTTGAATACCCATGCCCTTCATCAGCCGCGCCACGGTGCATCGCGCGATATCGAAACCCTCGCGGCTTAGCTGTCGCCAGATCTTGCGCACGCCATAGACCCGCCAGTTCTCCTCGAACACGCGCAGGATCTCCGGGCGCAGAGCTTCGTCCCGGCGTGCCCGTTCCGACAGTCGTGCGGGATCGGATCGCTTGGCCAAATGAGCATAATAAGTGGACGGGGCGATCGGCAGAACGCTGCAGATCGGCTCGACCCCGTGCGCCTTGCGGTGCGCGTCGATAAAGCCCACCATGACTTCGACCGGCGGTCGAGTATCCGTCTTGGTCAAGGGCGTTCAGGCAGCCAATCTCGGCCCTCGCGCAGCAAGGTGTTTGCAAGGATGATGATGCGTCGCATGATGGCGGTGATGGCTACTTTCTTCGCCTTTCCGGCTTTTAGCAGCTGCTGATACTTGTCGTGGAGGTCCCGGTTGAAGCGGATGGCGACAAGTGCCGGCATATAGATCGCGCGCCGTATTGATGCCCGTCCGCCGGTAATCCGTTCCTTGCCCTGCCACTTGCCAGATTGCTGCGTCATTGGCGCAAGTCCGGCTAAGGCGGTGATCTTCTTGCTCTCGAGATATCCCAGCTCCGGCATGTCGATCAGCATGGTGGTCGCGGTCAGGCGACCGATCCCCGGAATGGTCA
>NZ_JACDXX010000037.1 GCF_020539525.1 Pseudogemmobacter faecipullorum
AAAGCCGGAAAGGCGAAGAAAGTAGCCATCACCGCCATCATGCGACGCATCATCATCCTTGCAAACACCTTGCTGCGCGAGGGCCGAGATTGGCTGCCTGAACGCCCTTGACCAAGACGGATACTCGCCCGCTGGAAGGACTTCTTCGACACGGTGGAATCGAAACCGCTGACCCCGGAACAGCGGCTCTCCATCGTGGTGGACGAGGACGCCACCCTGGTGCTGGCCGGGGCCGGCTCCGGCAAGACCAGTGTCATCACCGCCAAAGCGGCCTATCTCCTGAAGGCCGGGATCCGGCCCGCAGAGCAGATCCTGCTCCTCGCCTTCGCGAAGGATGCGGCCACGGAAATGTCGGAGCGCATCGAGGCCCGGTGCGGGATGCCGATCGAGGCCCGCACCTTCCATGCGCTGGCCTATGACATCATCGGCAAGGTCGAGGGCTCAAAACCGGCCCTCGCCCCGCATGCGACGGATGACACCGCCTTCCTGGACCTGATCCGCGACATCCTGAGGGATCTGGTGTCCACCGTGCGCGATGTGGCGCGGGCCATTGTGGCCTGGTTTGCGCATTTCCTGGTCCCGGCGCCGGAGGAGCAGGACTTCGAGACCAAGCACGAATGGTATTCGGCAGTCGAGAAGCTTGATCTGCGAACCCTCCAGGGCGAGCAGGTGAAAAGTTTCGAGGAGCTGGAGATCGCCAACTGGCTTTATGAGAACGGCATCGATTATGAATACGAGCCGACCTACGAGCATTCCGTCTCGACGGAGGGGCGGCGGGATTATACGCCGGATTTTCGGCTGAAGGAAAGCGGCGTCTATATCGAGCATTTCGGGGTGCGGCGCAAACGCGGTCCGGACGGCAAGGACGTGCTGACCACCGCGCCCTATGTGGACCGCGACGAATATCTGGCCGGTATGGATTGGAAGCGTCAAGTCCATGCGGAGCACGGCACCACGCTGATCGAGACCTTCAGCTATGAGCGTTCAGAGGACAGGCTACTGGAGGCGCTGGAGGAAAAGCTTGCTCCGCATGTCACCCTGAACCCGCGCCCGCTCAGCACCATCTTTGATCGGGTGGTCGAGATGGGCCAGGTGGATGCCTTCTCACGAATGCTCGGGACTTTCGTCAGGCAGTTCAAGAGCGGCGGCTACCAGATTGGCGCATGCACGGATAAGGCGGAGCGCCTGAAAATGGGCCGCCGTGGCCGGGCCTTCCTTGCCATATTCGAACCGGTATATGCGGAATACGAGAGTCGGCTCGGGGACCGGATCGACTTTGAGGACATGGTTCTGCGGGCCGCAACCTATGTGGAGGAGCGGCGCTATGAGAGCCCGTTCCGGCATATCCTGGTCGATGAGTTTCAGGACATTTCCCAGGGTCGGGCCCGGTTGATCCGGGCTCTCAAGGCGCAGCATGCGGATGCGCGCATCTTCGCGGTCGGGGATGACTGGCAGTCGATCTATCGCTTTGCCGGATCTGATATCCATATCATGCGAAACTTCGGGGCGATGTTCGGAGGCAGCTTCGCGGATGAGAAGGCGGTCCATCGCACGGTGGATCTTGGCCGCACCTTCCGATCCGTCGATCGGATCGCCCTGGCGGCGCGGCGCTTCGTGCTTCAGAACCCGGCCCAGATTACCAAGAGAGTCGTCCCGGCCGGGGTCGCACCGGACCCGGCAATACGAGTGGTCTGGACCAGGCGGGATGAGGGCGATGGCCAGCTGCGGCAAGTATTGAGCGGGCTCGCCGCCCTACCCGCGCCCATGGATCGCAAAACCAGCGTGCTGCTGCTTGGCCGCTATCGGTTTGTCGATCCGGGTCTGCGGGATTTGCAGCGCGCCTTCCCGCAGCTCAGCTTCAGCTACAAGACCATCCACTCATCCAAGGGCCTGGAGGCGGATCATGTGGTGCTGCTCGGCGCGGATGCGGGGCGGGTCGGTTTTCCTTCCGAGATCACGGATGATCCGCTCCTGAGCCTGGTCTCTCCTGAGGCGGAGCCCTTCGAGAATGCGGAGGAAAGGCGCGTCATGTATGTGGCCATGACACGAGCCCGCGCGACCCTGACCATCCTGGCGTCCCGATCCCGGCCCTCCGCCTTCGTCAGCGAACTCCTGGCTGATCCAGAGTATGGGCTGAAAGATTCAACGGCCGGGACGGCGCCCCTGCCCCCCTGTTCCAAATGTGGCGGACAGCTTGTCCCGGTCCAAAGCCAGGCGGGGCGGATCTGGTATCGCTGCCAGCATGACCGGCATTGCGGGAACATGCTCCCGGCCTGTCCGGATTGCGCTACAGGGCTGCCGCAACGTAAGGGCGATATGGGGCATGAATGCGACTCCTGCTCCGGGCAGTTTCGGTCCTGTCCGGTTTGCGGCGACGGATGGCTCGTGCCCCGAAAAGGACGTTACGGGGCCTTCCTGGGCTGCGTCCGCTATCCGGACTGTTCCGGGAAGGCGAAGCCGGGGCCAGCAGCCTGAGCTATACTTACCAGTCCGGCTGGTCTCGGTCGTCACCACGCTGCTGATGGTCAACCCATCAGGGCCGCATCCGGCGCAACCGTCAAAATGGCCTGCCCGTCCTTGTAGCGAATTCCAAACCGGCGCCGCGGGTAAGGCGCAACGGCCCCCAGCTTCTCGGTTGTAACCGAGACGCCCATTGCGAGTAATGCCTCGACAAGCGCCAGCTCATAGGTCGGTGTGGCGTTCAGGAACCTGAGGCGTGCCTGCCGAACCCCTCTGAGGTGGTGGCTGAGGAAGCGGATATCATCGTCATCAAGCTGTCGGCTGGGCATGGATCTTTTCGACTTCTGGTTGTAGCCTGTTAGCACGCCGAGGGGCGAGGCGCATCGGCCTAAGGCGAACATAGATCAGCCCATCGAAAACCCCGGGCCACACCGCCCCACCAGCCGCGCTGGACGAGGCGTTATGCGTGTCGCGCAAGACGGCAATGCTGCACTGCGGCTAGAAGTTTCGCATATGGCCCACTATTTCATCGTCAACCGAAGCGAATGCCGCTTCGATTTGCTTTCAGAAAAGAGAAAACGGCCATGACCGCCATCAGCCTGACCCGCGCCTCCGCCTCGACTAATGCTTCGCAGCCGAATTTCGCTGTCCGGCTGCTGGCCGGCGTCCGCGAGTGGAATGAGCTGCGGGCGACCCGCAAGGCTCTGAGCGCCCTGAGCGACCGGGAGCTGGCGGATATCGGTTTGAACCGTGGCGACATCGGCCAAATCGGGCGCTGAGCCAGTCACCTTCGTTTACTGTTGAAGCCGTGAGTCCGCTCACGGCTTTTGCTTTTGGGCCAACCCATCTGCCTGTTCGGTGTTATACTGGGTGCCAGAACCAGGAACTGCCATTGATGGCAGATTGCGTGCGTGCCCGTTTTGGGGCTCAAATTGGTCCGCCATGGCCGATTTTTGCTCCGCCGTTAACAGGACGAACATCGGGACAATCGCATCGAAGAGCGCGCCGGGCTTGCCCAGAAGATCTGCCCCTTTCTTCGTGATCAGGAAGCGCCCCTTGCTGTGACGCGCAAGGCGGGCCGAGATCAGAAGGTAGTGCAGCATCTGCAGCGGTGGGAAGTCGTGCTCGTTCAGGGCACGCCCCAAGGCATAGGGCTGATCTTGTCTTTCCCGCGGCCAGTCGAATTCCGCCAGTGCCCAGGCAACCAAACTGCGCTTGAAGGCCTTGGTCTGGGTCAGCTCAATCCCGCCGTGCTCGGCCGCATATCCCAGAATGAGACGCGCACCCCGCAGAATCGGGGAGCATCCAAGCACTGCGTGCTCGTCGAGAATTGTTCTGAATGCCAGCACCTGGAGGTCTCCGTCTTTGGCGCGTTTCTGGCAAAAGTGGACCTGCGCGCCAAATTGATCCTGGGTCGGACGGCCAGCAACCTCAAGGCGCAAAATTATTTCGGCGCAACCATTGCGGACAAAATCCCCTTTGTTTTCATTACCCTGGCACCCAGGCCGTGGCTAAGTCCTGGATTTTCCAGGGAAAATTTTGGCGCTATCCACATGAAATCTTCCAGGGGGGGCTTTTGCGCCCACCGAAGTGCTTTATCTTCCGCCTTGTGAGACATGAGAACCGGACCAATGACGATCCAGGACAAGACCACAGATGCGACGAAGATCGGGGGGAAGCCTTGCCAAGGCGCCACCTCGATTCGAATCGTTGATGCGGTTTCCCACAGCCACTGGGCACAGAAAGATGGCACTTCTTTTGGACAAGGGCGAAGCAATGGATCCCCGCTGGGAGTGCTGTGGTCCTGGATGCGCAACAGACGGGTGCTTGCGCCGGCAGATCCGTTGGCTCGTGAGTTCTTTTCCCTGTTCCCGTAACCCGATGCGTTCTGGGGGCGACGGCTTTGGTCGTTAAGCTCATCGTGCTACCCATTGCTCAACAGGAGTAAATCTAATGGCGCATTGGTATACGGCCGATCTTCACTTCGATCATGACAGCATCGTCTCAAATGCCGCGCGACCCTTCCGCGACACTAGCCATATGGATGCCGTTCTGATCGAGCGCCTGTGGGAGAAGGTCGGACCTGAGGATGATCTGTGGCCCCTCAAGCGTCGACAATAGACCGCAATAAATTCGGGTTCGTTCCCTGCCCCTCAAGCTCATTCAACAGGTCTGGCAAGAGCGACAGATAGGCTTGAATTTTTCGATCAAACTTCCAGTCGCGCCCGCTGCGGCGTCTCATATCCATAAGCACGTTCGAAATGGCAGAGGCCATCCGATCAGCTGCCAGATCATAGCCTCTCACCAAACTATACGGTTCCTTCAAACGCCAGCGCAGAAGCCCGGCCATTAACAAAGGCGCATAGTTGAAATCGGTGTAATCTCCGCCAGAAGCTTCCTTAAACTCTTGAACGGCGCGATCAACCAACCGATCAACATCTCCTCGCGTGAGATGCAGTGGCGCCGTATCCGAGCGCGACAGCAGGAATGACATCATCGCAGTCTCACGACGTGTTTTCCATTTGTGCATTGGGTAGTTGAGCAAAAGGTCGATGGCACGCTGTTCGCTCGCTTCATCATTACAGCACCGGCCAATGCCTTGATGGATCAAAACCCAGCTCATATCAGCGCGAATAAACGGATGTCGACGGGCAGTATCTTTGGTTTCCAAAGCGTCGAAGAGATAGGATATCACTTCGGCAGGGGCATTACGGAACTGCCAAGTCAAGAAGATGAGCGGCTCATTGCCATTATTACGCCCTGTCCGCACAATCTCACGCAATTTATCCATTGCAAGATCGGTAAAGTGCTTCAGCAATTGCCGCGCCTTAACAGAGACCTGTTCAGGAATTGCTCCATCGCTCGAAATGCACCGCAAGCGTTCTCGGACTAGGACGCCATCGTTCTGGGTTTCCACCATGACATTGCGTGTCATCAGCTGCGAGAGCGCCTTCCAATCCGGAGAAACCTGAGCGAATTGTGCTTCAAACACGTCCTGCGCCCCATTTATTTCGGTCCAAGGAGCCTCGCCACAGGCCAGAACCATCCGCACGGGAATGGTAGGCTTGGGCGTGTCCAGCTTGGCGATCAGCGCCTCCCAAGTGGTTTCCAACACCTCTGCTAAATCCCAATCCACCACGAACTGCGTGGGCAATTGGCTTGAATTGATAAAAATTCGCGCCCGCCCAGAGGCAGGCGTTTGCTCCACATAAAGCTCAACAGGCGTGTCTTTGCCCATCTTCACGCCAAGATCAAGATCCGCGCGACGGGGGAAGTCTTGCGTTTCTTTGCTTAGATAGATCTCTAGCGCATCGGCCTGATTTTGCACCATAAAATGGGCAGGCTTTTGCGAACGATACATTTTACCCGCTGCAACCGTCATGCCTTTATCGATCAGATCATGGCTCTCTGCGCCTTCGCGTCCCATGATGATCGTCGAAATTTGTGGCAGGAAGTCGAAATATACCGGCTCGCCCTGCCCGTAGCGCCGCGCAGCCTCAAAAGCGCCAGAGGCCACAATCTCCTCTGGCAGAACAATGATCTCGCGACCGATAAGTGCCTCTATCGAATCTGCGAGTTTCTCACAGACTGCACCAGAGGTCACGCTCTCGAACAAAACTACGTCGCAGCCCCGCAAAGTGGCAAAATCTTTGGCATCCAAATCCGCCGCAGTAAGCGCCTGAGGGGTAAGTTTTAACAGATGAAAATCTCCGCGCGGATTGCGGATAATATCCTCGCGATTCAGACCATCCAGCGCCAAAGCATGAGCAAAATCGCTATGTTTTAGAGTCTGATACGTAATGCCCGGAGGCTCGTGAGCGAGACGCTTTTGCACCTGTGCAACCAAGCCCGCATAGCCCCAATGCGACGCCACAGCCTGCGCGGTTCGACGGCGTTGCGGCGCATAAATACGGCGTGAACGCCCAGTTTCAGCGCGCAGTTCTAAAGTCTGCACGGTGAAACCTGTCGCGCTATGGCCAATAATGCCCAAGGTGAGGCCTTCTTTCGGTGTGATCAGTCCCTCAGGCTCAGAAAGAGCCCCCAGAACCGCCAAAACCGACCGCCAAACCAAGAGACCACGGCCAATCTTCGCCCGCGACATCGCCGCCAACAGCCGCTCTTGCACTACCTCATCGACCCAAGGGTGATCCTCAATCGCGATAGCACAGAACTTACCCCCGCGCGCCAAACCTGACAGCGCAGCGGCCAATTCATGGCTGGAGGTGCTCGCATCACGCAACAGATCAAAGACCAGCTTACGCCGCCCATCTTCGCCGATTTGCCCCCAACCGCCACCCCGACCATGCGGCGCAAGGCTTGCTTGCGCCCCACCGACCCAAAGCGGCTTGGCGGCCTCGCCCATGCGGACGATCGCGGGATTCAAAATCGCGTTGCTCGTATGTTGCGAGAAAATCTCCTCGCCATCGGGCGCAAAGGCCCAATTGCGCGTGACGCGGTCTTTCCAACCATTGAGATCAAAACCGCAGATCCGTGGCTGTGTCATGCTAAAGTCCAGATATCGCTTTTCAAGAAGTCACGAACTGCCGCGCGACCGAAGGCTAAGGATTCACCAGCCCCATCCAATGCGACTGCATGGATGAAGGTCCCCGACACCTCATGTTTCGCCACTTGCGGTGTGTAATGGGCGGGCGTCAGGATCAGACCATGCCGGGTGAGCTCGTGATGGCCGCTCAGACGCCGCAATTGGGCAAGACGATGGCTGGCATCATGCGCAGCCGCCTCAACATCCAATCGTTCAAAAGCATGCGGCGTCCAGACAGCCACGCGATGCGGAAAGGCGCTAGTATTATTGACCTCAGAAATCCGCAAAGCGACATGGGCCCGCGCTTTGATCAGCATAATGCCAGGTTCTTCGGGACGCGCCATCACCTCGACGACGCGATTTTCACGTCGCAGCCAAAAGACCGCAATCGGGCGTTCCTGCTCAAACCAGATCCCTTGCACAGCCTCTTCACGGAACCGGATGGGAGATTGGGCGATAAGTTCGGCCCCTTCCATTTCATGCAAAGCCAAGACGATCGCGAGGACAGAGAAATCAGTCCAGGTCTGTGCCTGCCATGCCCAGAGATCATCGAGTGCCTTTTCGCGACGCAAGAGCTTTTCCCAAGCCTCGCGGATCGCGCGATAGGTCTGATCCTCCATCAATACATAGTTCGGCGTTATATCCGTAGGTGCTAGCCCCACCCCAAGCTGGGTGACTTCTTGGGCCAGAGACTTGCAAAATTTGACATAGGCCTGCACGGCCAAATAGCGGGCACTGCCAAGCGCCTTTGGATGCTCGGCCAGCCATTCGCGGCCCACATCCCCGACCAAGCGCAGGTAAGAATGCGCGACGCGATTCTCTAACGTGTCAAAGTTCTCATGACGCACCACGGCCAAGATCCGCTGACCGGCGCCGGCCTGCTCTGCGATCGTCCGCCCCGGCTGGCGTGAAAGCCACCGCATCGAAGAGCGATCCATCTCTTGCACGCGATCGAGTGGCGTCAATTCGCGGGTGCGGCGCAGCACCCGGCGGATTTTGTCGCGCCAGATCTTGAGCGTGGGCATCAATTCGCGCGCTTGTCGCACGATTTCTGCCATCCGCGGGTCTTCCTCTTTTTCCGCGCGGTCCCAGGCCGCCCGCAAATGTTCCCAAAGCGTGGTGGGCATATCCAATGCCTCGCCCAGCTCTTGCACCCGTGCTGTCACCTCATTCATGCGCCGCAGCGCCAAGGTCGAAGGGTCCTCCTCGGGCAAGAGCATCGCAGGACGCGGCCGGATCGGGAAACCGCTACGATCAGGCGCTTTGGCATATCCCCGACGCGGATAGGGGTGCAAGAAGAGATGCTGCCTTTGTCGCTCCACCGACCATTGCATCAAGACCGCATGTTCCCCCGCCTCGCGCAAATCTGCGCCCTGCGAGATCAAGCAGTCTTGCGGCCCATAGGCCATGCCGTCGGCAAGACCTGAATCAGACCAAGGCCGATGCAGGCGCAAGCTCACCGTTTCACCCCTTTCCAGACGAATTGACCGGTGGCTTCCGCATCATTGACCGAAATACCAATGGCTTCGGCAAGAACATCATCGCCCAATTGGGAAGCAAGGCTGCGTATTTGGTCAAATTGATGACGCTTCTCCTCGACATCTACGCCACGCAATTTAGGCAAGAGACGCATCTCGATCTGATCGGCCAAAGCTATGTGACGACGATTGCCCATGCCTTCGACCTCAGGATAGACGGCGGCATAATTTTGGATCGCACGCCCCAGACGGTGACCAAAGGGCTTACCAAGCTCTTGCATCAATCCCAGCATCGTATCAATCGTGCCATTGATCTCGGCCAACTCCCCCGATTTGAGGGTATTGCGGCCCCAATTGTCCCAAGTCTTACGACTCAAAGCCTTAACCTCGGCGCTCGACGGTTTGACAGCCTTGGCCGCGACAAGCTTTTCAGGGGCCCCGAACCGCAAAACATTTGCGCGGTCAACGACCTTATCGGAGAGAGATTGCGTGCTCTCATCTTCATTCATCGTGCCCGCAAAGAGCAGGTTGTAACCAGGGAAGAGGCGGGTCTGGCGTTTGGGAATTTCGAGTTCAATCTCGGCATCTTTACGCAAAGTTGCATCGCCTTCACACCCCTTGGCAGGACGGCTCTCAAGCCGGCTGAGGAAGTCGGAGAAATAATACTCCACCCGCGCCAAGTTCATCTCGTCTAGGAGAACCATCAACATGCGATCATGCAGCGCATCGGGATTGTTATGGGTATCGAGCGCATAAAGCGCGCGCGCCATATCGGTCGGGCGGAAACGGCCCTCGATATAGTTGTAAAAGCCCATAAGATCTTGCGGGCTGTCCCAACGTGGCTGAACCGGCACTTGTAAGAAGCCAATTCCCATACCGGCGGCATATTGACGTGGCAGCTGGCTTTTACCGGTGCCCGAAATCCCTGCCAGAACCGCCATCTGAGTGGTATCGTTGACTTTCATCGCCGTGTGGAAGGCGCGCAGCACCCGATCAGGATAGGACAGACCCATATCCTCAAAACGATGTTTGACGCTATTGAGCGCAGCCGCCTCGCTCTCGAAGCGATGCTCGCTCAAGCTTTGCAGACCCAAGATCACCGGCGGCGCTTGTTTCAACTCGCGCAGGGGGTCATCTCCCTCATCAGGCGATTGGCCACTGGCAGTCGCTTGCAATTTACGTATTTCATCATCCAAGAACGCCTTACGCGCTTCAAGAGCTTGAACTTCTGGCGCCAATTCCCCCACCCGCAAGCGGTGAGCCGCCAATTCAGCATTGAGACGATCACGCTCGCTGCGCTCTTCATCAGACGTCACGCGCGCAGCCGTGATGCGGCTTTCAAGCTCATCCAATTCCGCGATTTTTGCCCGGATTTTGCCTTCAAGTTCGGTATGACTGTCTTCGAGATCTTCAGATTTGCCGCGCAACTCCTCCAAACGGGTTTGCGCGGTAATCAATTCGCGCTCTTTATCGCGCAGAGCAGTTACATTAGCCTCTAGCGCGTCGCGCTCCTTGTTTAAGCCCTCGATGCGGCCGACCAACTCTTCAGCTCGGAGTAAGCGTTCACGCACTTCCTCAAGCTCGAGACGTTTGCTAGCCAGCTCCCCCTCAACTGCGAGACTTTCAGTTACGGCAGCTTCGGTTTCCGCACGCAGTGCCTGAACTTCATCACGACGCGCCTGAGATTGATTCCATTCAGTCAAAAGGTCATCGCGCTTACGAGCGAGCGCATCGACCTCCGCACCCAACTCGGCGACATGAGCCAGGGCCTCCCGGCGCTTTTGCAGATCCGCCTCAAGATCAAGCAAGGTCGCGCGTTTTTCAGCGACCCGCGCCTCGACTGCTTTGACCTCTTCGAGTGGCCCCGCGAGAGCTACAGCGTGATCATGCTGCTTGGCGAGAAAAACCATGACAAGCGCCAAGAGCACCAAAAACAAAGCTGCAGCAAGGAAGACAAAAATATTAGTGGCAAACATGCTCTATGCCTCATTCGCTCGCAGGTGTTTCAAGGGTGCTGTCCACAACCGTTTGCCCGACAGGCAGCACACTGGATTGTGCACCTGATTGCGCTTGGGATAATTGCGCCATCGCTGCCCGTAGCTGGGATTGCACCGTGGCCAGTTGCGCTTCGTCTTGTTGCAATTGATTACGTGTCAAACGGGCTGCCTCGATCTGCGCTGTTAACGCCGCATGATCTTGTCGCAGCCCTTCGATGAGCGGCGTAAGTTCGGTTTGGCGCGCTTCGAGTTGTGTCACCGCAGGGGCCAAATCCTGAGATTTGACCTCCAAAGCAGCGACGCTCGCCTGCAAAGTCGCGATTTCTGCCGTCAGCGCAGTATGTTGTGCCCGCAACGTGGCCAGTTCATTGGTTACAGTTTCCGCCGCCTGACGCGCAGTTGCGCCGCGCGCATCATAGTTGCCGATTTGCTCTATCGCAGCTTCTGCCATAGCCAAGCGGGCATTGACCTCAGCCAACGAGCCCTCAGCCGCCTCATGATCCGCACGTAACGCTGTGATCGCAGCCGCCAAAGACGCTTCCTCTGTTTGCGCCCTTGAAATCGTCTCGGTCAAACGCTCACTCTCTTGCTGACGGCTGGCAATCTGAGTGTTGAGATCATTCAAGCGGGTCTGCTCAGTGGCGAGTTCTTGCTCCAGCGTCTTGTTACGCTCCTCAAGGCGCTGACGATCGGTCTCGAGCCGCGCAATCTGACTGTTCAATTGCGCTTGTTGATCTTCCGCCATCCGATTGTTTTGGGTCAATCCACGCAAGGCCTGATCAAGCGTGTCGCGCTCTGCCTTAAGCGTGGCAATCTCGCGCTCGAAACCGTCAAGCTGCCCTTCCGCTGCACGGATCTCTGCTTGCAGAGCCTCAAGCGCAGGCACGGCGCGCCCCTGCTCTGCGGTCAGGCGTTGCAATTCGCTTTCCGCATTTCGTTGACGAGCGGTGAGATCCGCCACTGAAGCCTCAAGGCGCTCAGCTTCAGCAATAGTATCTTGCGCATTTGTCAGTTCGCGCTGCAACGCAGCGACGGCCTCTTGGTCTCTGAGCAACTGCGCGCTGACCGTTGCGCCCTCGGCTTGTAGCCCGGTCAAATCAGCCTGCGCCGTGTCAATGAGAGCCAGCATTTCACGATGACGTAGATCACTGGCATCACGCAGTCCGCGCAAGCGCTCGATATCATTGGTGAAATAGGTGATATCCTTGGCAATCGGGCCATAGGTTTCTTGCATCTGATAGGTTTGCCAGCCGATGAAGCCGAGACCTCCAATGGCCAGCAAAGCCAAAACCGAAGCCGACTTAAAATAAGAGCTTGATTTACTTGAGGTCTTGTTCGATTCGGTCAAGACATCCCTCCATATCTTTCGCTAATTCATCCACCCAAAATCGGCGCACACGCCAGCCAAGGGCCTTTAATTGTTCATCTCGCCACAGGTCGGACAGTTTCCGCGACCCATCGGCATTTTGGTGATACATCCGACCATCTACTTCGAGATCGAGCTTGATGCCGCCAGCGCCAAAGAGGGCAAAATCAAGGCGGCGACCGGCGATATCATATTGCGGCTGAGGATCGAGGCCCCGCGCTTTGAGCGCATGATAGGTGATACGCTCCCATTCGCTGTCAAAAGCCCCTTCAGTCTTGCGCGCCCGTGGTTCAGTGGAATAGCTCGCCAGCGAGGCCAAGGCTCGCACCTTGCCGCTTCGCGCAAAGTCCAGATCACCAACGACATGCGCCACCGCCCGCGCGCGTGAAATCGCGACATTTAAACGCCGGAAATCCTTTTGCACGAAAGTCACAGCCGTCATCGGGCTATTATTTCCCAAGGCAGGTGAGAAGAAGATCACATCACGCTCTTGGCCTTGGAACCCATCGACCGTGGCCACGCGCAGCTCCGCGCTCTGTAATTTAGCGGCAGGAATAGCCGCCTCCAAAGCCTCATTGAGCGCATGCACCTGCCCACGGAAGGGGCTCTGTTGCGCAAATCGCGTGTTTGCCGAGGTTCCCCTTTCCCCGGACAGACTTATCCCACGGCTTCCGTGACAGGTATGCCGAGCGCTGTGTAGCCGTTCAGGACGGCGATGCGGACCTGGAGC
>NZ_JACDXX010000038.1 GCF_020539525.1 Pseudogemmobacter faecipullorum
TGACCCACAGCCGGACGGTTTCGCGGCTGACGATCACGCCGCGCTCTGCCAGAAGGTCCTCGACGTCGGCCGAGCTCAGAGCGAAGCGATGATAGGCCCAGACGGCATAAGCGATGATCTCGCGGGGGAAGCGGAAGCCCTTCAGGCGCGCCAGGGATGATGGCATTTTCATTCGAAATCCTGTAGCAGGGGCTTCACGACACAACAACTTGGCAATGCCACGATCAGTTGTGTAATTATATACACAAACATGATTGACGCCCTCTCTTTTGTTGTGTATATATTTACACACAAATGAGGGCGATGGAGCTGGAAACAAATTCACGAAAGCTCCTGAAGGTTCTGAAAGACGCAGGTTTCGAGGAGGTATCCAAGAAAGGATCACACCTCAAACTACGAAAAGGCGAGATCACAGTGATCTTGCCACACCCGAAGAAAGACCTGCCGCTAGGGACAGTCAGAGCGATCTACCAACAGGCCGGGCTTCTTTAGCCCGGCCTACCCATCGCTCCTCCAACCCATCGCAGAATGGAGACGACTCATGCGTTATTTTACTGCCATCATCCATCAGGACGAGAACAGCGCCTATGGCCTCACGTTCCCGGATCTCCCGGGTTGCTTTGCAGCGGCTGACGACTGGGACGGGATCCCCCTGGCCGCAACAGAAGCTCTGGACCTCTGGTTTGAAGATGAAGCCGACTTTGTCCCAGCAAGCCTTGAAGCAATCCGCAAGCGTGCGGATGTAGCCGAGGCGATTGCTGCTGGTGCCGTTTTGATGCCGGTCCCTTACATCCCGGCCGACACCGCCATGGAGCGCGTTAACATCTCAATGGAGCGCGGGCTCTTGCGCGCGATCGACGAACTGGCCAAGTCGCGCAAAATGACACGCTCATCATTTCTGGCATCGGCTGCCCGACGCGAGCTGGTAGGCGTGTGATTGATCTCCGAGTGCGACAACAAAATCCTGACAGCTTTGCCATAGCTCCTCCGCCCCCAAAGACTGACGCGCCTGGTCCAGAATTCTGGACATATTGATTACTTCCGTCCATTTTATGGCTTTCGGTTGACAGCGGGCGTGCGCCCATACATCATGCACATAATTATGGACACCAGATTATTATGCGTTCAACATAATGAGCACGGCATAGGTCATGAAGCGCGAACGAAGCTATTCTCGTGTAACTCGCGAAGCGCTCGTCCTCTTGGGCAGGATGATCCGCATTGGCCGGCTCGAGCGTGGTCTCACCGCACAGGACCTGGCCGACCGCGCAGGCATCAGCCGGACGACCCTGTCCAATATCGAGAAGGGCGCGGCCGGGCCTGAGGTGGGCATCGTGTTCGAGGTGGCCGCTCTCGCCGGGGTGCCGCTCTTTGGGCAGGACGCGGGCAGCCTGCAGATGCACAACGCGCATCTGGGAGAAAAGCTCGCCTTGCTGCCCAAAAGCGTAAGACACAAAGCCCGCGAGGTTGATGATGACTTCTGAGGCCACGCCCAAAGGCGCCTTTGTCTGGGCCTGGTTGCCGGGCGCAACAGAGCCTGTCGTGGCCGGGCGGCTCGACCCGGACGGAGCTCGGCTGACCTATACCTATGGTGCCAGCTATAGGCGCAATCCCCGTGCGATCCCGATTTACGAGCCGGAACTGCCCCTGCGCGAGGGAACAATCGAACCCGCACCCGGCCTAGGCCTCGCAAGCTGCATCCGGGACGGATCGCCCGATGCTTGGGGCCGCCGCGTCATCATCAACCGGCTGACCGGCAAGAAGCCCGATGCGCCCGATGTCCCGGAGCTGAGCGAGCTGACCTTTTTGCTGCAATCGGGATCCGACCGTATTGGTGCGCTCGATTTCCAGGGCTCGGCCACGGAATATGTCCCGCGCTTGGCGACAGAGGCCTCGCTGGCCGAATTGCAGGAAGCAGCAAACCTGATTGAGCAGGGTGTGCCACTGCCGCCCGCGCTGGATCAGGCCCTCAACCACGGCACATCAATTGGCGGCGCGCGCCCCAAGGCCATGATCAATGATGGTGGCCGCAAGTTCATCGCGAAGTTTTCCGCTGGCAACGACACCTATAGCATGGTCAAGGCCGAGTTCATCGCCATGCGGCTGGCCCGCGCCGCCGGGCTGAGCGTCGCGACGGTCGAGATGACCCGGGCCGCGCACAAGGACGTGCTGCTGGTCGAACGCTTTGACCGCACGCATACGGACCTTGGCTGGATCCGGCATGCGATGGTCTCGGCCCTGACCATGCTCGGGCTGGACGAAATGATGGCCCGCTATGCCTCATATGAGGATCTGGCCGAATTGATCCGCCATCGCTTCTCGGAACCCAAGGCAACACTGCACGAGCTTTACGGTCGGATCGCGTTCAATGTCCTTTGCGGCAATACCGATGATCACGCCCGCAACCATGCGGCCTTCTGGGATGGCCGACACCTGACACTGACCCCGGCCTATGACATCTGCCCACAGGGGCGAACGGGCAGCGAAGCCTCGCAAGCGATGCTGATCAAGGGTGACGCGCGTGCCAGCACGCTTGCCACCTGTCTTGCCGCGGCTCCGGACTTCCACCTGAAGGAAAGCGACGCCGTGGCACTCATCGAGTGTCAGATCGAAGCGATTGCAGCGGGCTGGCAAGCGGCCTGCGATGAGGCGGCGCTTTCCCCGGTTGACCGCAGGCTGTTCGCCGGGCGTCAGTTCCTCAACAGCTTCGCGCTTGAGGGGTTGAAGGGGCAGCCGGCGCTGGTGGATGCATATGAGGCCGCGCGAAACGCTCTGATCGCAGACGCGGCAGTCTGAGAGGATGCGTGAAGGCCCCGGCCTTTCGACCGGGGCCCTGGTTGGGGGATTACTCCCCTCGTCGGCTGTTGGGGCGCGACCATATCAAGCTGTAGCCCTCGCCGTCTTCGTCATCGAAGAGGTTGGCGTAGACCCGTCTGCCGATCAGGCGGTGCGGCACAGAATAGAAGCTGTGCAGCACGTCGATGTGGTAATCGGGATGGACCTTGGCCTGCTTCCATTCGGCATATTCAAAGGGCTCCGGGGGCAGCGCGCTCAGGGCGGGCAGCTCGATCTCGTCGAACAAGTCACGGCGCGACCGACCGATCCGGCGCATCGGGCGGTCATTCAGGTCAATGACCAACTCCGCGATGGCCGCGTTCAGCGCTTCGACGGAGAAGAACTGCATGTTGCGCAGCCGGGCCAGGATCCAGCGTTCGACGATCAGCACCGCGCCCTCGACCTTCCCCTTGTCGCGAGGCTTGCGCGGCCGGGTGGGTAACACAGTCGTGTCGTAATGCGCCGCCATGTCGGCGAAGGTCTTGGTGATCGATGGCTCGAACCACAGCGGCTTGGCCACCGCTGCCTTCAGATTGTCGCAGACGATGGCCTTGGGCACCCCGCCGAAGAACTTCAGCGCCCGGACCTGCGCCTCGATCCAGTCAGGCAACGTCTGGGACATACTTGCCCAGGCGAAGGTGTAGCTGGACGCGCCCAGAACGGCGACGAAGATCTGTGCCTGATGCACGGCGCCGGTGGCCGGATCGGTGATCGGGATCGTATGGCCAGCATAGTCAGTCTGCATGACCGCCCCAGCCTCGTGCCGGTTACGGAAGCTCGGGCTGGTGCGGTTCTCAAAGGCTCGGAACTGTTCGCAAAACCAAGTGTAGCCGTAACCTTCGGGATGCGCAGCCCGGTATTCCTGCCAGAGAAGCACCAAGGTGACGCCCTTGCGCTTCAACTCCGTGGAAACTTTGGCCCAGTCGGGTTCCTGAAGATCCTGCGGAGGGCGCCCCATCCGCTGGAACAGCGCCGCTTCCAGCGTGGCGTCGTCGTCGCGTCCAAGCGGCAACGGCCAGCAATTGAGCCGGGCTTCGCGCGCCCGCAAAAGATAGGTCGCCACCGTCGTCTTGCTCAGCTTCAGACGCAGCCCGATCTCTCGCACCGAGAGACCCTGCTCATGCGTCAGTCGCAAAATGGTCCGTATATCCTGCATGGTCATGTGCCTCGCTTGCTTGCGTCGTGGCATGCTCCCTCCCGATCTCTTCCAAGATCGACAGAGTGCCGCGACACAGCAGCCAATGACCAACCGTTACGCCCGCATCGGAACTGTCCGGGACTTAGTGAAATCCCTGTCCGCGACTTACTGAAATGCGCGTCCGGGACTTACCGTAATCAATGTCCGGGACTTGGCGAAACCCGCAAAAGCCATGGACCGGGTTGGCAAGGGCATCCGCGGCACGCCGCGTGACGCGATCATCGCGGCGGTAAGCCATGCCGCCATCCGTGGCGCAAGCTTTGGCCTGCGTAAGTCGCTCGACACGCTGGGCGGGTTCATCGGCCCACTGGTCGCGGTGGCCGCAATGCTGGCGCTGGCCGGGAACATCCAGCTTGTTTTCTGGCTGGCGGCCATTCCTGCGGCTTTGTGTATGGTGGTGCTGATCTTCTTCGTCAAAGAGCCAGCCGGCCACCAGGCAGAGAAGAAGATCAACTTCCGTCTGTCGGAGGCCTTCAGGCTAAACCGTTCAGTTTGGGTCGTGATTGGGCTCGCTGCGCTCATCATGCTGGCCCGCTTGAGTGAGGCCTTTGTCCTGCTCAAAGCGCTGGAGGCAGGGATCAGTCCGGCCTGGGTGCCCTTGTCTCTGGTGATCATGCATGCCGCCTATGGGCTGACTGCCTATCCTGTGGGGCGGATCTCAGATCAGATTGGCACGCGCGGGCTTCTCCTTTGTGGGCTAAGCTTTCTGATCGCCGCTCATCTCACGCTTGCCTTTGCGACCTCGGTCTGGCTCTACGTGCTGGGCACGGTGTTCTGGGGGCTGCATATGGGCTTCTCGCAGGGTCTGCTCGGCGCGATGATCGCAGGGGCCACGCCTGCGCATCTCAGAGGCAGCGCCTTCGGCAGCTTCAATCTGATCACCGGCCTTGTGGTGCTTGCAGGCAATACTGCGGCGGGTTTCCTCTGGCACAGCTTTGGCTCCCACGTGCCGTTCGTTGCCGGCGCGGTTTTGTCACTTGTTGCCATGATGGTGTTGGCTGTCAAAGGGCAGCCCGCCAAGTAGGCTGGCTGGTCCTGAGCTTTCAGGTTTTGAACCTTGAGAGAATGCGGATAAAATCTGGTATCACCTCCCGTTTCCTTCAGCCCTGCATCCGGCGGGATGAGTGGGATAAGCGGAACCTGATGCTTTGTGCCCGGGATTATTCTTCGGCCGAGGCTCCCCAATGGCGCTGCGTGTCAGGTCTTCCGCCGCGACCAGAGGTTAAGAAACAAGGCGCGGGCTGATCTTCAGATCGGGGCGGCGGCGCACGGCATTTTTCGTTTCAGCCGGCGGCACAGGCTTTGCGCGTGACCACAACGGCGTAGCAAACTGCACTCTCTCAGTGATACATCGGCGCGGCCACGCTGAAACAGAGATGGGATTGATGCCACAGCTGTACCTGGTCCTCACCCTTCTGGTCGCCGCCGTGATCATGTTCGCCATGAACAAGCCCCGCATGGATGTGGTAGCGGTAATCCTGATGGTCGCCCTGCCTATGACCGGGGTGATATCCATGTCCGAGGCGCTGATGGGCCTGTCGGATCCAAATATCGTTCTCATCGCCGCGCTCTTCGTTATCGGAGAAGCACTGGTGCGCACGGGCGTTGCGCAACGGCTCGGTGACTGGCTGACGGCCAGGGCCGGCACCAGCGAGGCGAAGCTCATCGTGCTGCTAATGGTGATCGTGGCGGGGATCGGCTCCTTCATGTCCTCGACCGGGGTCGTGGCGATCTTCATTCCGATAGTTCTGCGGATCTCGCGCAATGCCCGCATCCCGGCAGGGCGGCTTCTGATGCCGCTCTCGATGGCGGCGCTGATCAGCGGTATGCTCACGTTGGTTGCGACCGCGCCAAACCTCGTCGTGCATGCTGAGCTGACGCGGCAAGGCTATGAGGGGTTCGGCTTCTTCGCCTTCACGCCTTTCGGTCTGCCCATACTCGCGCTGGCGGTTGTTTACATGCTCATGGCCCGCCGATACCTCGCCCCCGGCCCGGTGCAGGCGCCGCTTGCCCGCGCGGGGATCGCCGACTGGGTCAGTGAATATGATCTCGCCGGGCGCGAGCATCGCTTGCTGCTGCGCCCGAACTCCGGGCTTATCGGCAAGCGCCTGGACGCGCTGGACCTGCGCGCCAGCACCGGGATCAACATCGTGGCGATCGAGCGTGGCACAGGCCTGCGCCGCAGGCTCCTCCATCCCCAGGCGGCGAGCGTGCTGGAGGCCGAAGACATTCTGCTGATCGACCTGCAGACTGAGGGCGGGCAGGCGTTCGACATCGACGCCTTCATCAGAAACCATGATCTGATCGTCCTGCCTCTCTCCGGGCAGTGGTTTACCGATACCGCGCAGGATATCGGCATGGCGCAGATGATCGTGCCCCCTACCTCCCGTCTCATCGGCAGGACCGTGACACAGGCCAGATTCCGGACCATTTACGATCTGTCCGTCATTGGCATGAAGCAAGGCTCCGATCCGGTGGCCAAAAGCGTGATACATCAGCCGATTTCGGCCGGAGATACGCTCCTGACATTCGGGCCCTGGCGCGCGATCCGAAAGCTCAGCGCCGAACGCCGTGATCTCGTATTGCTTGATCTGCCCAGTGAGGCAGAAGAGTCTGTTCCCGGACGCCACCGCGCTCCCTTTGCCGCAGGGATCCTCTCCCTGGTCATTGTGCTGATGGTCTGGGGGGTGGTGCCTAACGTGCAGGCTGCGCTTCTGGGCTGCCTGCTGCTCGGACTTTTCCGCTGCATCGACATGGAGGCCGCCTATCGTTCAATCCACTGGCAGAGCCTCATCCTGATCGTGGGAATGTTGCCTTTCTCACTGGCGCTGCAACGCACAGGCGGGGTGGACCTCGCGGCCGAGGCCCTGCTCGCCGCCACGGACGGTGCCGCGCCGCGACTGGTGCTCGCGACCCTCTTCGCGGTAACGGCCGTGCTGGGGCTTTTCATCTCAAACACGGCGACGGCCGTGCTGATGGCTCCGGTTGCTCTCGCAGTTGCCTCGGCGCTTGGCGCTTCGCCCTATCCCTTTGCGATGACGGTCGCGCTGGCGGCCTCAGCGGCTTTCATGACGCCGGTCTCCTCGCCGGTGAACACTCTGGTCGCAGGCCCGGGCAATTACAGCTTCACCGACTTCCTCAGGATCGGGGTGCCCTTTGCAGTGATCTGCCTGATCGCAACCGTCATCATGGTGCCTGTGATCCTGCCCTTCTGACGTCCTACCCGAGACCGGCACCTCATACAGAAACGAGGTCCGGCGCAGCCTCAGAGGTGCTGGCGTCAACGGCTCTCCCTGGGCGCCAGAACGTTAGCGCCACACCAGCGGCGCGCAATATTGACCTCGCTGGGCGCTCGGAGGTCAGGGCCCGGGCCGGTGGAGCTGATCAGGTTGTAAGGACGGATCCGGCGCCTGATCCTCAGGCGAGTGACTACAGCCGGCCCACGCGGGGCTGCGCGGGCCGAGAGCAGAGTTCCGAAACTGTGCGCCGAACCGTGCGTGCGCCTGACGATGAGGCCCTAAGACAGCGCCCTCTTAGCCTGGTTTTCAGGCGGTATGACCGCCGCTCTACCCTGATGGTAAACTTCCCTCAACCAGACAGCAGGCTTTTGCCGCTCAGGGCGCAGAGCCGCACCGGAATCTGTTCAACTCATTCGTTATATGGGGTTTTTCGCTATCCACAGGTTTCTTGTCCGGGATGATATTTTTCATTCGAAACTTTCACTTCCTGTGCACAGTAATGGAGTCGGGCTTCAGAAGAGGAGGAGACCGACATGGAGCAGCAAATCCCGCAAGAACCTTCCGGGAAGGGGAACAGGCTCAATCAGGAGATGGACAGGCGCCTTGGCGAGTGCCTGGCAGAGATCGGGCCGAAGATCAGATCTGTCTTCAGCAAAAAAGAGCTGCTGGCGCGCCATCTGGAGGGGCTGCGCAAAGCGGTGGCCCTGGGGCACAGCGCACAGGATATCAGCGATCACCTGCAGCGAGAGCTCAATCTGCAGATCAGTCCGAGCAGCCTGCGCGAAGCATTGCGCCTGCCCAAAGCCGTCAGGAAGGCGGCCAGGCCGCGGCGTCAGCGCGGGTCAGCCCCGGCGGGTTCGCCCAGGCCGGACGCGAAGCTGCCCGCACAGAAGCCTGATCAGGCAAGTAACGAGGATAAGACATCTTCACAGCTGTCGCTTTTCGAGAAGCCTCAGCGGTCTGTCTTCAATCCTTTGAGCCCCTTTGACGATGACCCGGCGGGAGAAGCGTGATGCCGGAGAGGATAACATCAAAACCGAGATCCGCGCGGCGCCAGCGCAACGATGTGCTGCAGTTCAGAGTCAGTGAGGCGGAGGCGCAAAGAGCAAGGAAAAGGGCCGGGCAGGCCGGGATGAGCCTCTCCGCCTACCTGCGCAGCTCCAGCCTGAACCCCTCGGTGTTGCCTCAGGGCACAGTTCTGCAACTCGCCAATCTGTGCGACCAGCTGCATGCGGTGCTGGAACGCCAGGCGGGCCGCGAAGCAATGTCCTGGCAGCTTTGCACAGAGCTCAGGCAGCGCCTCCAGGCGCTGAGCGCAGAGTGATCTGCATTATCATGCCAACGGTCCGCGACGCGGAAGGCCTGGCCCTCGGGTTCACGCGTCGCGGGCGCTACGCATGGCGCAACAAAGCTGCAGGGCAGCTTGTCAATGTCGCCGGCGACATCGAAACGGCAATCCGCCGGATGCAACTGACCGCGCAGCTGCTTAAACCCGCGGTGCGTAAACCGGATTATCACGTTGTGCTGGCATGGCACGTCAGTGAGAAAATCACTTATGAGGAAATGCTCGAGGCGGGTATCCGCTTTATGAGCAAGATCGGTGCCGCAGAGCATCAGGCCCTGCTTGCGGTGCATGACAACACAAAGCAGCGCCACCTGCATATCGTCCTGAACCGCGTGCATCCATGGAAAGGCACAGCTCTGGCGCTGAGGCAGGATTACACGCGCGGAGAGCTCGCCTGCCGGGAAATCGAACTGGAGATGGGCTTCACGCGCGATCGCGGTCGCTTTGACGCGGTGATCGAACACGGGAAGGTTGTGCTGCGGCCAAAGCCTGCAGAGCACTGGGAGCGCAGGAAGGCCGCGAGGGCGGCAGGCCTGCGTGGCTCTGGCCGTGCCACGCGTGGCAGCGCCCGCGCCCGGGGGCTTGTTCTGCTGCGCGACGGTTTCGCGGGGGACGGCGGGCTTCAGACCGAAAGAAGCGTGCAGAGGCTGCGGAAAGACATCGCGCAGGCAGAGAGCTGGGCAGATGTTCAGTCTGCCTGCCGTGCAGCGGGCCTGGTCTATGAGGCCCATCGCTCCGGAGGACGTCTGAGATCGCTCGCGCATGGCCATCATATGGCGGCCTGTGAGATTGGCAGTGCGGCCAGTCTGCCGCGGCTGGAAGCCCGTCTCGGGCCGCTTTCGGCAAGTGAGCCCAGGCCCGGTCCCGCGAGAAAGCGCAAAAGAGCTTACCACCGCCGCCCGGAGATTGTGGCGATCCACGATGCCTTTGAGCAGCAGATGCGAAGACTTGCCGCACTCTTTGGCGACAACGGCCGCGCGCCGGCCGGATATCTGCGCCGCGCTCTGCAAATCGACCTGAGAAAGGCCCTGAGAGCCTGTCGCGCAAGGCTGCACAGCGGGCCCACGCCGGGCCGGCCTCCGGCCCCGGAAGGGATCCGGGGAGCACTGGCGCGCAGGTTCCTCGCCCGGGGCGTCATGACAGGGTCAGCCCCGCTGCCTGATCACACGGATCTGCGCCAGATGATGGAACTGACCGGTGCGGACCTGCAGGCGGGCCTTCCGCAGGTTCGGGACCTGAAGGGAGGTCTCTGGACAGCGCTGGAGGTGGGACGCGACCGCCGCCTGGCGGGTTTCCTGAATGAGGAGGCCTCTCCGCCTCTGCTGGCAGAGGGAGCACATCCTTCGACCGCGGCGCTCCTGGCGCGCATCACAGGCAGGCGAGAGGAGGCTGACGCAGATTGCAGCGATGCGACAGGTGAAGTCAAGCCAGGGGAGACGCCCGCTCCCGGGGTGGCCTTCCGGCCTCCGGAAGTGGCAGGTGACGAGCCAGAGCCTTTCTGATCTGGGGCTGATCTGCTCACGGCCCTCCGGCATGGCTCAGGGGCGCTGCTGACCGCGCTCGGGCGCCAAAACCGCACAGGATCCCGCGCAATCTGGCGGAAAGCCTCGGGCTGTCCAGCTGTAATGGCGAAAACTGTCCAGATGAAAATCAAGCCTTTTCAAGGCTGTCCAGCTGTCCAGCTGCTTCAGGAGGGCGGTGGGGGGATTTCGGTGATCTAGCTCGCCCGTGCCGGCGTTCCGGCCGCTCTCCCGCGTATGAACATCTTTTTCTGTTACGCGTTACACCATGATGAAACAGTGATATTTTCACAGATATATCATGCACTTAACCTGTAACAAAAACCGTAACAGAGACTGTTACACTGTCTGTTTCTGTTACAGGTCACTTCTTTATTCATTAAGAGAAAAGAAAAAGAAGCCTCTGAGCCTCAGGCGGGTCGTTGTCAGGGGGCCGGCCTCAGCCCTCTTTGCCACATTCATTGGTCTGTGCCGTCGAAGACGGCACAGTCTGCCCGGCCGCGCAGACAGATCACATATCTGTGTGAGTGCGTGTCGATCTCTGGTGTCGCGGAAAAAGTGGCACAACTTCAAGGTAGTATACGGATCAGGAGAGCACAGCCTTGGGTGGAGCAAATTCAGCAGGTTCACTGGCGGAAGCCGGGCATTTCAATCTTGCTGAGGCATTCTTTGCCCGCGTCAGTGAGGCTTTGCCGGATGGCTACTCGCTGAACCTCGGCGACGATCCCAGAAATTCTATGGTCTGCGCAAGGGGGAAGGGTGAGATCTGCTCCCCTTTTCTGCTCAACGGGGATATTGCGACGGCTGCCGGAAAGGACTGGGCGTCTGAGATCGAATTTCTCAATCCCTTTTGTCAGCCCGTTCGCTGTGAGATCTCCTGGAAGGAACTGGCAAGCTTTCGCGGGGATCCGATCGGAAAGCTCGCGGGAGATGGTTTAAGGGTCCATTGTCGCGAGGAAACAGAGGCCCTGATCAGTGACTACCGAAAGAAGACACCTGGCAGGTTGCTGACCCGTCTCTCCGGGCCGGGCTGGAGCGATGATGGTCTGGCCTTCGCTCTGCAGTCGGGAGATCTCGTCAGCCTGGAAGCCAATTCCGCCTACCGTGCCCCGGCCAGCAAGCGGCAGGCAGAAATCCGTGGCACGTTCGATGAATGGCGCGATGGCATTGGTGCCATGGCCAGCCAGAATCCGAATATGATCTTCGCGATCAGCGCAGGACTGTCACCGGCGATCCTGAGGTTTCTGCCGTCCGGTTCATCGACGATCTGCCACTTCTTCGGACCGACCTCCGTGGGCAAGACACGCCTTCTCAGGGTCGGGCTCTCGGTCTGGCCACGCGAAGCCACGGCGGAGCAGAACTGGCACAGCACAGTGAATGGCCTCG
This sequence comes from Pseudogemmobacter faecipullorum, assembly GCF_020539525.1. Classification (GTDB taxonomy): domain Bacteria; phylum Pseudomonadota; class Alphaproteobacteria; order Rhodobacterales; family Rhodobacteraceae; genus Pseudogemmobacter; species Pseudogemmobacter faecipullorum. Next base: position 11,524 of record NZ_JACDXX010000038.1, read on the forward strand.
AGGGTGTGATGCAGGCCCGTAATGACCATCTCTGTGCCCTGGATGAGCTTCCCGCTGTGCCGGAGACCCGGCTGAGCGATGCGATCTATATGATCGGCAACGGCGTGGGCAAAGAACGGGCAAATGCGGAGGGGAAGAGCGGCGAGCGACATACCTGGCGCACGGTGGTGCTTTCGAGCGGAGAGAGCACAATCTGGTCCAGCCTGCGCAACAGCGGCAGCGTGGTCAAAGGCGGACTGAGCGTGCGGGCAATCGATATTCCCGTCGAAGGGCGCTACGGTGCCTTCGACTGTCTTCACGGGCACAAAGATATCAAAGCGTTTCTCGACCGTCTGGATAGCTGCGTGAGCGCTACGTCAGGCACTGCTGCTGAAGCTTTCATCACGGCGTTGATGGTTCGCGGGGGCGCTGTTGCGTAAATCGATTGGGATTCATGATGTTGCCGGGTCGTGGTAAGCGTTTGGCATGACTTATCCATCGAAGCCCCGTTACAAGACAAGCAACTGGCGTGCCTACAACCATTCCCTGAAG
>NZ_JACDXX010000039.1 GCF_020539525.1 Pseudogemmobacter faecipullorum
CATGGGTTTCGCTGGCGCGGTCCTTCGGCTCTTCATCATCTTCAACTCCAACTGGGATAAAGATGAGCCGCAAAGCCTCCGCTACGCAATCACGCCAAACTGTTCCAAGGGTGCTGATGGCGGACAAGCATTGTAGTCCCGCAGATTTCCGGCAGTTGTGCCGATGTCGTGCTTGTTATTGGCGAAGCCATCCCAAGCATCGGACGGAATTTCTCGATCCCTGTATGAGTAAGCATCATTGGAAACCGGTGCTTTCGGTGGCGCGTCGGTATCCAAGCGCAGCGTCTCGAAAGGATCGAATGCCAAGCCGTCTTTGTTCCCGAACTCTTCAGGTTCTGGTTTCCTGTAGCGTTGTCGGGAATCTGCAACGAGCAGCCAGGACGCCGGAAGCGGCGGATCGGTCGTAGCGATCCTACGCGCACCTTCGGGTGTAGACATCAGATGTGCGATCTGACCCCGGATATATGCACTCACCTTGTCAGGCCCCTGCGCGGCCTGTTGCAGCAATTGCTCGTGCCATCTATCCGGATTACGGGCGCGTTCAGCCCACGCCGCGAGAGTATCCCACAGTGCGGCGTGACTACCGGCAGTATCATAGCCGATGGCTCGGACGCCACGATGCTCCCACATGGCGAGCGTGTCTCGGTCCGTTCCGCTCTGAAAAGCGTAAAGCTGACTACGGCTTCCGGCATGCGTATTGAGAGCTTCAAGCAGATATCGCATCGGCGGATCATCGGCGGTATAACCAACGAACACGACGACAAAGCGTTCGAGCAATGCGCGCATGAACCTTGTTGCCCAGCCATCGGCCAGATAAGCACGTCCGAAATCCGCGCTTGAGACAACAAACTCTTCTGACTCACGCGGACCATTATAATCATTAGCTGCACGACCATGCAGGTGAATGATGCCGCCAAAATTATCTGCCTTTGGATCGATCAAATCCGGCGGACCAACGCTCGGAAGCGTTGCATCGCCCGCTTCGAATAATAGATCAAAGTTCGTCGTAACGAGTCTCACTTTGCCGCTTCTTGAAGCGGACAGATCGCTCAATATCTGATGAGCGTCCAGCCTTGGAACCCCTTTCGGCCTGACTGACTTGATGACCTCGTCTCGAATGTCGGAGGTCTCGAACTCACGCTCAAGGAGGCCGAATATGCGATCAGCGGGGATCAATCCACCGACGCCGCCGATAACTCTCATGTCGCGTGCCTGATCCAGAAGCTGGCGGGCAGTACTTGTCCGACCTGCGCCCAGAGCATTCAGGACGGTATCCGACAGTGTAAAGAAGTCAGGCAACCCAGCGTAAGCCATGGACACACCCGCTCCACAGAAGAAGACGACATCTCCTGCATCGCGGGCGATCAGAAGATCATCCGGTATCGTCGGGCCGTTTTCGACGAATTTCATATGGTTGTTGACCTTAGTGCCAAACAATCAACTTCTCTATCTATGGCTGCCGCGACAAAAGGGATTTTGCCGCAGTGCCGCATGAACAGCCGCTTTAGGGAAGACTATCAGACGGCTGGGGTCGAAGTCGACCGACCGCAAAGGGCCGAGCGCTGCGGTGCCCGGTGCAGGCACGGACCGGCTGCTAAGGGCCGCACCCTGTCTAGCGCCACTTGGCAGTCGCATCAGCCCCGGCTATTACGCCTGAAATCGCCTGGACCCGGTGAAAGCCCGGGTGGCTATTCCGGCCGCCGATCCGCCGGACCACGCATATTCTGCGCGTTCAACACCTTATGACACAAGCACGACACTATCTGCGCCAGTGGCAGGACAACCCTGTCCGCGAAATCCTTGCAGGCGCGGTGGCGACCTTCGCCCTCATCCCTGAGGTCATCGCCTTCTCCTTTACGGCCGGGATCGACCCGGCCGTCGGGCTTTACGCCTCCTTCGTCATCAGCATAGTGATCGCCGTCTTCGGCGGGCGGCCCGCGATGATCTCGGCCGCTGCCGGGTCCGTTGCGCTGGTAGTGGCCCCCTTGGTCCGCGACCATGGGGTCGAGTATCTCTTCGCCGCCGGGCTTCTGGCCGGGCTGTTCCAGATCCTTTTCGGCTTCGCTCGGCTGGCAAGCCTGATGCGCTATGTGTCGAACTCGGTCCGCACGGGGTTCGTGAACGCGCTGGCGGCGCTGATCTTCGCAGCGCAGCTGCCGCATATCCTGAACGCCGGGGCTGCGGGCCTGGCCGTAATGGCGGCGGGGCTGGCGGTGATCTACCTTGCTCCGCGCCTGACGACGAAGGTCCCTGCTCCGCTGATCTGCGTGGTGCTGCTGACGCTGGTCTGCTCGGTCTTCGGGATCAGCGTGCCCAGGGTCTCGGACCTTGGCACCCTGCCCGATGGGCTGCCGCTGTTTCACTTACCGCAGGTGCCGCTGGATCTGGAGCTTCTCAACATTATCTTCGCTCCCGCTTTGGCCATCGCCATGGTGGGTCTATTGGAAAGCCTGATGACGGCGGGGGTGGTGGATGACCAGACCGGCACGCCCTCGGACAAGAATGCCGAGGCGCGGGGGCTGGGGCTGGCCAATGTCGCAGCAAGCCTGTTCGGCGGCATCGCGGGCTGCGGGATGATCGGCCAGACCGTGTCCAATGTGAAATACGGTGGGCGAGGACGGCTTTCCACGCTGGCCGCAGGAGGTTTGCTTCTGGGGCTCATGGTCGCGGCGGGCGGCCTGGTCGGTCAGGTGCCGGTGGCCGCGCTGGTGGCGATCATGGTCATGGTCTCGGTCGACACGCTGGATTGGGGTTCGCTGAGGCGGCTGCGCAGCACTCCGAAGCTCTCCAATCTGGTGATGCTGGCGACGGTGGCGGTCACGATCCTCAGCCATAACCTCTCGCTCGGCGTGTTGGTCGGCGTACTGATGAGCGGGGTGTTCTTCGCGGCCAAGGTGGCCGCTCTGCAGCAGGTGCGTCGGGAAGGTGACACCTACACCGTCGAGGGCCAGATCTTCTTCGCCTCGGCCGAAGCCTTCATCGAGGCCTTCGACCCGAGCGACCATGACGGGCCAGTGACCATCGACCTGACCCGGGCAAAGCTGTGGGACATCACAGCCTTGGCGGCGGTGGAGAAAGTGCGGGACCGCTTCCGGCGCCACGACCTGGAGGTCACGATCAACGGATTAGAAAGCCCCGCGTGATTGCATCGATACGGCTCGCAGCCGACGCTTTGCTGCAGGACCCTTCGAACGTCCGCTTCCGGGAACGCCGCGCCGCAGCATTTGTCGAGATCGAGCGGCGGCTATGGGCCGAAATATGTCACCCGGGCACCAGGTAACCGAATCCCGGGCAAGCGAGGTCGAAGGCGGCATAGCCGCGCTGGATCTCGGCTTTGGTCTGCCCGGTATCAGCCCGCGAGCGTGTCGGCAGCGATTTGCCCCAGATCTCACAGCGCGCAGCTTCAGTCGCGGAACCCGGCGTCATCGAAGTTTCGCACCCGGCCAGCCAAGTCGCGGTCAACAGCGCGGCGCAGATCAGAAGCGGTTTCATGGTCATTCTCCAATGATTTGAGACGGGCCCGGGCGGTACTATCCGCCCTGCCTTTCACATAAAGGCCCATACCGGCCGCCAGAGCAGCAACTGCCCCGGCGAGCCACACCCCTGCCTTTCCGGCAAGCCAAGTTACCAGCGCGCTCATTTCCGCCCCCAGCCGCGGATCAGCGCCAGCGTGGCGAGGGCCGAAGAAATCACGCCAGACAGCGCTGCAGCAGCGCCATAGGCGTTGAAGGGGTGAATCTTCAGCATGCCGGTGGTCGGGTTGAACTCGGCCAGGCCGAGGAAGGCCAGCAGCGAAGCCAGCAGCAGGGCGACATAGGTCAGCCCGCGAACGAGGGTCCAGTTCATCTTTTGCTCCTGAACAGGTTTCCGAGGGATTGAATGAGGGCAGCGAGCCAGCCTGCCCTGACCGGCTCTGCCGCACGGATTGCAGCCTCATAGGCCCGGGCATAGCCTGCGATCTGTTCAGCCCGATCGGTGCCGTTGATGATGCGCCGCGCGCCGGTGAAGTCCGCCCTGTCGCCCCCAAAATGATGCGACAGCCTGCGGCCAGTAAAGGTGCCAAGGCGCATCCCTTCCACGAGGATCTGCGCAGCGATATCCGGCTCTTCTGCCAGATCGGGGCGGTCGAGCAGATCGAGGCCGAGGCGCCTGCTCCAGTCGGTATAGTTGCGCCTGCCGGTGATCTGCACATAGCCGCGCCCCATGAAGCGCCGGCCATCCCCGGCAACCGTGTTGCCGAGGTCTGCGCGGCCCTCATAGCGCGTCTGAGCCGGGGTTGGCCCCCAGATCTCGCGCAGCCAGCGGAAATTGCCGGTTTCATGATAGGCCGTGGCCAGCACATAGGCTCGCTCTGAAATGGAAAGGCCCGCCGATTTGGCGAGCCTGTCGATCCGCAACACATGCGGATTGCCGAGATCTGGCGTCATGCCACCTCCTATGAAATTGCCCGCTTGATTGCGGGGCCGATAAAGATTGGATGCTGATGCGGGGCGGGTCAGACCTTGCGGGCAGCCCAGCGTTCAAGAATTGCTCCGGTACCGCGCGGCCCGAGGTAAGACAGGACAGCAATCACCCCGACCGTAACCTCGCGCGAAAACTCGAGATAGGTACCGAGGGCGTCACCCGCGATGGCCATCCCCACCGCTGTCGGGATTTCCCAGATCAGATCCCAGGACAGGATCGGACGGCGCTTCGCCCTGACCTCGCTTGCGTGATAGGAGGCCCGGCCAGCAATCGCGGCGATCAAGGCAGTTCCTGCCCCGCCGATCAGGCGGTGCAGCGTTTCAATCAGGCCCGGATCGGGCGGCGGGAAATCTGTCACTTGTCGCGTCTCCAGCGCATTACAAAGCCCGCTCGAGGCGGGTGTTGGCTTATTGGTGTTTTCGGTCTAGCCGGGGCCGCATGATCAAAATTATCACTACCGCCCTCGCCTTTTCCCTTTTGTCGGCCCTGCCCTCAGCTGCGAGAGACAGCATCACCGGCACAGCCTCTGTGATTGATGGAGATACGATCGAGATCCACGGCAAGCGCATTCGCCTGCATGGGATCGACAGCCCGGAATCGCGCCAGCGCTGCTACCGCAATGGCAAAGCCTGGCGCTGCGGAACCGACGCAGCCAATGCGCTCAGCGATCTGATCGGCAGAAAATCAGTCAGCTGCAATGTTGTGGATGTTGATCGGTACAAGCGCCTTGTGGCCGTTTGTTCCGTTCAAAAGACCAACATTAACGACTGGATGGTGCGCAATGGCTGGGCAATGGCCTATCGCCGTTACTCCAAGGCATACAATCAGGCCGAGAAGGAAGCTGCGAAAGCTGGCCGGGGCATCTGGTCCAGCGACTTTGAAGCCCCCTGGGACTGGCGCCGCGCCAACTGAGCTGGCCCTCTCAGCCGGGGACAAGCGCCACCAGGTCCGCCTGCATCTGCGCAAGCGCGGCATCGAGCTGGGCTGTGGTGGCCGCTTCTTCCACAAGGCGCGATGCCCTGAGGGTTGCGGCCTCGATCACTGTGGAAACGTTTCGCCAGATATCGCTCATGTTCAGCCAGACCTGTGCCACCCCGTCAGGCGTGTCAGCAGTGATCCCGACTTCGGCGAAGACCATCGGGAACAGCAAGGGGGCAGGATCGGGGTCAGACAAAAATGCCACAGCCTCGCTGCGCTTCTCCAGATAGACCATATCCTGCCCGGGCAGATCGGTGATGAACCGGCGGCGCAGATCCCCCCGAACCGTCTGGATGGCCTCCTGCGCTGCTGCCCTCTGTGCGTCAGTCGGCACTTCCCTCTGCTCGAGGAAGCCATCCACGACATGAAACTGCAGCGGATCCAGCTCAATATCATCGACCTCGATGTAATCGCCTGCGGGCGGTGGCCGATGTGAGCTAAGCTTCAGCGTGTACTCTACTGCACCAGTCACACTGTCATAATATACAAGCATTTTCAGCCCCAAGTGCTCATTGCGTAGAAGGAGTACCAGACGACCTGATTCCCATAAGCAGAGGTGTACGACGGCCTCTGGGATGCAAAGATTGTCGCGTTGGGGCCCTCGTGAACCCGAATAACGTTCCCAGGGGAAACGGTGACATATCCGAGTGCAATCCAACCTCCCCCCGTGCCGCGATGCAGGCACCACATGCCGGGGCCGAGATCAGGAAAAGATCCGATACCAGTTGAAGTCGTGGTGAACTGCCCAACAGCAGTGGGTTCCAGCGGGATCACATCGGCTGGAATGTCCATTGCGACGGCATAGGTGTAGGTAACCGCTCCTGCCGTGCCGGGATGACCCGGGGAATATCCGCCCCCCGATCCGCCAGCCCCGCCACCCCCTACCACGACCTCAATCTGAGGATTGAGCCATCCTGCTGTGTCCACTGTTGCAGGTGCCAATAATTGCCCTGACTTGCCGGGCTGGCCCATAAGGGACGCCTTGCCGCCAGACCACCAGGTGGCATTCCCATTGCCGCCCTTCCCCCGGATGCCATCCGGCCAGGCAGAAGCCGCCGCAAGATAATCTTTCACATCACCGAGAGGCCCACCCTGGCCGCCTGCGGCGGTAAATGTGTGCTTCAGCGTATTGCCATCATAGAGCCGAACGATGGTTGCTCCGCCATTGTTCCCCACAACTGTTGTCGGAGTGCCGCCACGCAGGATCCCGGCGCCACCGCCGCCACCGCCGATCATCTCGATGCTGTTGATTGTGTTGACCGGCAGAGCAGTTTTCGCGGCGTTTGCAATCAGGCTAACCGTGGTGGGCAGGGAAGCGCCGGATACGAAATGTCGTGCATTTTTGATCTGAAGGCCGGTATCTTCCGAAAGCTTAAGGCTCTGCCGCTTATTGTTGCTGGTTCTTGATGCCGCGAAACCGAAGCGACCGCCATCATGGCCAAAATAGATGCCGTCGTTATTATCAGAGTTTACGCTTGCCTTGCCGTAGCGAAGCCCGGCCGATTGCTGGATGGTCAGCAGGCTGTCTACATCGAGGAAGCTTGCCGAGATCCGGTTCCCCGTGAGCCATGCCACGTCAATATTCGCAGCACGCACGCTACCGATGTCCATATGATCGGCAGTGATAGACCCCTCGAGCAGGATATTGCCCGCAGCAATCCGCGCCATGGATGCCGGGCCATTCGGATCATCGAGCGCCACCAGCTCCAGATAAGCACCTGCGGAGCCTGCGGTCGCGCGCAGACCGATCGCCGCCGCCTTGATCCCGGTCACATCGGCAATGGCCTGCTGGATGATCGCGGTTTCGCTGTTTGCCAGCACCTCCTCAAAATCAAGGCGATGCACCCGGAACTGCCAGGCGGCGCGGGTGCCGCCGAGCATCGAGGATGCGAAGAGATCCAGAATGAAGTTGGTGGCGCTGGCCGGGACCGCTGCTGCCGGGCGGGCGAAATAGACCTCGACCACCTGCACAACGCCGGTGGTGGCGGTCATATAGTCCTTGAGGTTGACGTATTCCGTCCGGGTTCCGGAATCGAGCCAGATAGCGCGCAGCAGGGCACCGCTGTTCGCAAGGTTGCCCGACAGGAATTCGATCTCCATCCGGATCTTCACACCGCGCGGTGATTTTGAGCAGTCCAGCGCCTGGCCCGCCTGATCGATGCGGATCAGGGGTCCGTCTGCCGTGCCGCCGCAGACCACCTGCAGGGCATTCTGATAGCGGGCATTGGCCGTGTTTTTGGTGACCGTGTTGCCCGCATAAGGGGTCACGGCCACATGATCCGGATAGGTGCCCGTCCACAGGTTGAAGATCGGGTTTTTGGAAACCCCGCCCGACATCAGGCGCGCGGCATTGGTCGCATAGGTCAGCGATTTGGCGGCGCTGTCCGATGCGGAAAGAGCCGCGCCATTCGCTGCGCTCGCATGGGCCTGCGCCGCCGCGCCAGCAGCCTCAGCCCCGGTCCGGGCAGTCTCGGCGCCCGTGCGGGCAGTTGCGGCCAGGGCCGCCTGCGAGGTGGCCGTTGCCGCCGCCCCGGTGGCGGTATTGGCTGCGGTCGTGGCCGTTGTCTGGGCAGCCTCAGCGCCGGAGCGGGCCGTCTCAGCCCCCGTCCGGGCGGTCTGAGCTGCGGTGGCCGAGGTGCCCGCCTCGGTGGCTTTGGTCGATGCCAGTGCGGCAGAGGTGGCCGAGGCGGATGCGTCAGCCCTTGTGGCCTCGCTTTCGGTCACATCCTCGAGCCAGATGCCGTCCAGAGCTACCTGCACCCCGGCAGCAGCTGCATAGTTCAGCAGGCTGATCAGATAGACGCCTTCGGCAGCAGTGCTGTTCGTCACCGATGACTTGAGGTTTGCAAGGGTGAACACGACCGAGGAGCGCTCAATCCAGTCCTCGCTCGCGGGATACTGAGCGCCGCCAGAGATGATATAATAGAGGCCTGCGTTGCCTCCAGTGATCGCCCCATTACCATCTGCCGCCTGGCAGCCCATGTAGATCTGCGCGGTGCCTCCGGTGACCTTGAAGCGGCCGCGTGCCCGGTACTTCCGATTAGGGTCGAGCCGGTGGAACTTCCGCTGGCAGACATCACGGCGGGCGCCAGCAGTAGTGGTAAACACGCCAGAGGCCAGCGTACCATGAGCCGCAGAGAGATCGGTGCCCGGGATCGAGGTATTGACGCGCCAGCTCGCGAAGCCATCATCGAAGCTCGGGTTTCCTTCGACCATCACGGTATTCAGGAAGCTCTTTGCGGCTGCGGTCGCGTGGGTCGAAGCCGTGTTTGCCGAGCCAGCAGCGTTGGTTTCCGAGGTCGCAGCACTGGTCGCAGCGGCCTGAGCCTGTCCCCGGGCGGTTTCTGCAGCCGTCTTTGCCGAATTGGCGGCGGTCGCCGAGTTTCCGGCCTCAGTTGCTTTGGTCGAGGCGAGGCTGGCCGATCCTGCAGCGGCCGTGGCGGATCCCGCCGCCGCATCGCGCGAGCTGGCCGAGGTGGTCGCCGAGGTTGCTGCCGAATTGGCCGAGCCAGCCGCATTGGTCTCCGAGGTCGCGGCGCTGGTCGCAGCGGCCTGAGCCTGCCCGCGCGCGGTTTCCGCAGCCGTCTTTGCCGAATTGGCGGCCGTGGCCGAATTCCCGGCCTCAGTGGCTTTGGTCGAGGCAAGGCTGGCCGAACCTGCAGCAGCCGTGGCGGATCCCGCTGCCGCATCGCGCGAGCTGGCCGAGGTGGTGGCCGAGGATGCCGCCGAATTGGCCGAGCCAGCGGCGTTGGTTTCAGAGGTCGCAGCATTGGTCGCAGCGGTCTGTGCCTGCCCCCGGGCGGTCTCAGCGGCAGTTTTCGCGGTATTCGCCGCAGCAGCCGAGGTGCCGGCCTCTGTCGCTTTGGTGTTCGCGGTCGCGGCAGAGGTGGCGGCAGCGCCAGCCGATCCCGCCGCCTCGCCAGCCTTTGTGTTCGCGGTCACTGCCGACGACGCGGCGGCGCTGGCGCTATCCTCGGCCTCACCGGCGAAGGTAGCGGCCGAGCTTTCCGAGAGGGCAGCGGCCTGCGCGGCAGTACCGGCTTCGGTGGCTTTGGTTCCAGCGGTGACAGCGGATGCAGCTGCAGCCGAGGCGGCCTGCCCGGCCTCTGTGGCGCGGGTGCTGGCGGTGCTGGCCGAACCTGCGGCGGTGCTGGCCGAGTTCCCCGCATTGGTCGCAGAGGTCTGCGCCTGGTTGCGGGCCGTCTCGGCTGCGGTCTGCGCGGCCTGGGCGGCGTCGCGGGACGCCCCCGAGGTGCTGGCAGAAGTCTGCGAGGCAAGCGCAGCGGCCTCGGCCGCAGTAACCGCCGCTGAGACCTCCCCCTGAGCGGCCAGAGCTACCGCAGCATGTGTCGCGGCCCCCACCTCTGCCGCAAGCGCTTCATTTTTCGCCCTGATCAGCGTGGCCTCAATTCCATCCGGCCCGGTCAGCGCCTCGCCGAACCCGATCAGATCCGAGATCGAGTCGCGCAGCGCCGGGTCGAGATCCGCATCGGTGATCTCGATCGAGGGAGTGGTGACCAGAATATCAGGCGACCATTCGGTTTTGCCGGTCAGCTCCGAGATCAGGCAGGCGCGCACGGTATAGGCCGTGTCAGGCGTCACATCGCTGATGGTCCAGCTATAGGGCGCGCCATAAGGGCGGCTCACATCGAAAACCGCCTCAGCGCCTTTCAGGATCTGGATCCGGATCTGGGTGACCCCGGCCTCATCGCCGCCACAGCCGACCACGATGGCAGCCTTGCGGCCCCGGCCGCTGCTGTCCTCGAGCACGGCGCCCGCCGCGCTGAAGCTGGCAATGCGCTGCACGAAGGGCAGGACATTGACCGGCGGCACGATGGTATAGGGCAGCTCGAAACCGGGCTGCCAATCGTAATCGGCCGGGTCGACCTCGCGCAGCGTGACCGCGACATTCATCCCGGGCATTTTGGCCACGCTCATCACCAGGAAGCGCTTTGCGTCATAGCCGTTGCGCGCGCTGGTCCAGCTGATCATGTCGACCAATGGCTCGAGGCCATAGGCATCCGGTGGCAGCGAAAGCTGGTGCACCCGCATGCGGCGATAATCCTGCAGCTGCGCACGCATCAGGCGCTGAACCTGATTGGCATGAGGCGCGGCAGGATAGCTGACCCCGACCGGCAGATACCGCCCATCATCAGCCGCGGTGGCCACGGCGTCGATAAATTCGGGCGCATCCTTGCTGGCCCATTTCTCGCCGGGCTCAGGATAGGTCGCGGTCAGAGCGTTATAGGTGGCAGAGAGACCGAGGAAAGGCTGATAGCTCTGCCCTTCGGTGATGATGATATCCTCATCGGTGATCGAGAAGACCGATGCTCCCGGCAGGCCGCAGATCGGCTTCAGACGCCCGCCCACCTCAGCAAAGCGCATATTCGCAGCCCGGCCCAGCTCCTCCATCACGCCGAGCGGTTCCATCTCAACCGAGATCTCAGCCCCGCCCCGGAACGCGCGCTCAAAGCTGCCATCGGCCAGCTCGATCTGCTCATCACAGGCGTTCATAGCCGCGACCCATTCGTCAAACGGCAGGCGCCAGGCGTCGAGGTTCTGGCCGCCGAACAGCCACTCATCGCCGTAATAGACGCCACGCGCGACGTTATAGGCCATCACTGCGAGGTTATCGCTCGGCGCATAGGTCGAGCGTTTCCCCCAGCGATGCGCGCCGAGGCCGCCAGCGGTGCTGTCGAGGCGCGGATCGTAAAGCGGCAGCGGCTCCAGCTCGAACAGGAATTCCGGATACTGCAGCATGCTCTCGTGATCATACTGGCAGGTGATGATGGCATAGGTCTTGCCCTTGCCGACCATTGCCGATGTCCACGGGTAATCCGGATCCGATCCAAAGGCCCACATCAGGAAGGGATCAGCGGCGGCCTGGGTTCCATCCACCCATTTCAGCCACATGCGACGCTGGCCGCTGTCGGTATCATCGATGTGATTGTTCATCGATGCGCCGATCTGGATGAA
>NZ_JACDXX010000040.1 GCF_020539525.1 Pseudogemmobacter faecipullorum
TCATGGGTTTCGCTGGCGCGGTCCTTCGGCTCTTCATCATCTTCAACTCCAACTGGGATAAAGATGAGCCGCAAAGCCTCCGCTACGCAATCACGCCAAACTGTTCCAAGGGTGCTGATGGCGGACACTGCAGCCGGGTGGCATCGTGATGAATGGCGATCATATGCGTTTCGATGCCCGCTGGCCCACCCTGCAATCCGTGGCTTCCAATGTGCGCCGCCGGGTTGAGGAGGAAGCGCTCTCCAAGGGGGAAGACGATTGGGCCCAGTGGTGGGAACGCGCCGAGCGTCTGCCGCGGCTGGCACCCCTGAAGGCGGCTCGGGACGCATTCTATGCCTCGAGACCCAGCAAACGCGCCAGCAGCGGTGAAGACTGCCCGGTTGACTTCCATATAGCGGCCTTGCGCCATGCCGGCTTCTCCGAAGTCGGCACAGCATGGCAGATACTGGACAATTATGTGATCTTCGGAAGACGTGATTGAAACCGCAGGGCTCCGGGGCAAACCATGCCCCGGAGCACACCATCACCTCAGCACCATGCGCAGCCGCTCCAGCGCCTGCTCGAGCGGCGCCTGATAGGAGATATGGGTTACAAAGCGCCCGTCGGCACCGAAGAGCTGGACCGAGGAGCTGTGATCCATGCTGTAGTCACCACCCGATGTGGGAACCTTGCGCGCGAAGATCCGGAAGGCCTGCATCGCCTTGTGGATCTCGTCCACCGGTCCGGTGACGCCGACGGCACCGGGCAGCCAGCCGACATAGTCCGCGAGGATTTCGGGGCTGTCGCGCTCGGGGTCGACGGTCACGAAGAAGATCCGCAGATCTGCGGCCTCGTCCCCCAACTCCTCCTGCCATGTCAGGATGTCGCCGATGGTGGTGGGACAGACATCAGGGCAATGGGTGAACCCAAAAAACACCAGCGAGGGTTGGCCGATCAGCGTCTCTTGTGTGAATGCGCCACCGTCATGGCGTTGCAACACATAGTCACCACGTCCGAATTCAAGCGCCCCGGCCCGTTGCCGATCGGGCGAGAGCATCAGGAACCAGGCCACCAGCCCCAGTGCCACCACAACCAGCGCCCAAAGCGCGATGAGGAGGCGCCGTTGCACGCTCATGCCCCAAGCGCCGCGCGCAGCTTCGCCACCACACGGGCCGGATCTTCCTGATAGCTGAAGATCTGGTCAAAGCGCCCGTCACGGTCGAAGAGCATGACATAGGCGGTGTGGTTCATCGTGTAATCGCCGTTGTCCAGCGGCACTTTGCTGGCGACGATCCTGAAGGCGCGAATGGCGTTCTGCACTTCTTCCGGCGTTCCGGTCACGCCGTGCCCGCCGTCGATCCAGCCGACATAATCGCCCAGCATTCCGGCGGTATCGCGCTCGGGATCGACGGTGATCAGGAAGACCCGCAGATCGTCGCCGGCCGCGCCCAGTTCCTCTTTCCAGCCGGCGATGTCGCCGATGGTGGTCGGACAGACATCCGGGCAATGGGTAAAGCCGAAGAACACCAGCGAGGGTGCGCCCACCAGCGTTTCAGCCGTGAAGGGCGCTCCGTCATGGGTCACCAGGTGATAATCGCCCTGTCCGATATCGGCATTGGCCATGGCCTGGGTTGGCGTCTGTTGTGGCCGCAGGAAGACCCATGTGCTGGCGAGGCCGGCGATGGCGACCAGCCCCCAAAGCAGGATGCGGAAATTGCGGAGAGATTTGCGGTGCATGTCTGCCTCAATGCTGATGCGCGCCGGTTTCACCGGCTTCGGCGTCGAAGAACTGCTCCTGATCGAACAGGTCAAGCCGCGCGGCATGTTCCGGTGTCAGCGCAGCCTCGGCCTCGGCCTGTGCGGCAGCCAGAAGGGCTGCGATGTCGGGCGCGATGCCCATCTGGATCATGTTGGCCTCGCCCTTCAGGCCGGTGCCTGCGCAGATGCTGACACGCCAGAGGCCGTCCTCGTCGCGGCGCAGCAGCGCCCGGCCGCCCCTGTCCTGCTGCGACCAGCCGATGATGGCGATATCGCCTTCGATCAGCAGCGGCGCCACGGTCAGCGGGCTGTCTTGCGTCTCGAACATGTTCTTGAGCAGGCCGGTGATGCGGGCGGCGTCGCCTTCGACGGTGGATTGATCGAAACCGGCACTGTCATGGCCATGGGCCGCATGCCCCTGCGCCAAGTGATCGTGCGCCGAATGGTCGTGTTCCGCAGCACCATGCGGTGCTTCAGCCTCCGGCCAGTCGGGATGGGTCCGCGCGTTCAGGGCAAGGATGTCGAACGCGACGGTGACCTCGCCCGCCCGCTCGAACCGCAACACCAAAGGCAGGGTGCCCCCCTGTTCCAGCCGCTGTGTCAGACCATTAATCATCAGATGCAGGCCGCTCGGGTCCAGCGTGACGCTGCCGCCTGCGGGGATGACCAGCCCATCGCGCAGCAGACGCATCGACATGACGCCGTTTTCCATCGCCATTTCGTGCAATTCGACATTGCGGCCGATCTCTGCCGTGGCGCCCAGCAGGCGGTCGTCCTCAGCCCCGGTATTGGTGATGGTCAGATAGGCCCCACCGACCGGCGCGCGCGGCAGGGTGGCACGGATGAAGGCTCCGGTGATCGTGATCCCGCCCGACTGCGCCTGTGCGGCGGGGGCATGGTCGTGGTGCTGGGCGAAAGCGGTGCCGGTCAGCAGGGTGGTGGCCAAAAACAGCGACAGCAGGGCGGGTTTCATGGCGTGTCCAATCGTCATTTGAGGGTCAGGATGCCGTCAATGCGCGTCATCGAAAAGCGTGTCAGGCGGATTTCAAGGTCAATGGCCCAGTCACCCGCCAGCGGCAGGATCAGCTCGGGCACATGCCAAAGGCCGTCCGCATCTGCGGTGGCCTCGTAAGTCATGCGTTCGATCCCGCGTTCGGGCAGCGTCAGGCCAACGGTCACCGCTTGCGGTGTGATCGGCTGCATATCGCCGTCCGAGAGCCAGATTTCCATGGCGACCGGACCGGCCGTGCCGGGGGTCACCGTCACATCGGCCATCACCGCTGCGGTGTGGATATGGGTATGGGCGGGCGCGGCGACGACCAGCGCCAAGGCGCGCGGCGGCGGGGTGAACCGCCAACCGGCGGCAAGACCGAGAATGGCGACCACCAGCGCCATCTCGATCAGGATGACGACCCGCAGGCGGCGGGTGGCTTGCGGCACGCCCTTCAGCGCCGGTCCGGTCAGCGACCAGCGGTTCCACGCCGCCAGCACGAAGAGCAGCGCCAGCAGGCCGAGTTTCACCGCCAAAATACGGCCATAGGCGGTCGCCAACCCCTCAGGCCCGCCCATCTGCACCATCCCGAGCGCAATGCCCGAACCGGCGAGCAGGAGCACCGCAAAGGGGATCGCATCCGAGAACCGTTTCAGCGCGGCGGTGCCATCGTCGCGGCGCAGCCAAAGCGCCAGCGGGATCAGCGCGCCCAGCCAGAAGCACAGGGCCGCCAGATGCAGAAAGACGGCAGGGCGGGTCAGCCATTGCGGATCGGCTGCCCCGGCATGGCCGGCCGAGGCATAGGCGGCCGCCAGCAGGGCGGTGGCGAACACGGCCAACGGACGGATGCTCAGCCCCGCCAGGCCGAACAGCCCCGCCATCAGCGCCAGCACTGTCATGATGCCGAAGCTGGTCCGCCATCCCGCAGCCCATGGTGCAGCGTTGAACAGCGCCGAAAGCGGCAAGCCAAGCGCATCCGCCCCATGCAGGCCAAGGGCGAGCGGGGTTGCGGCAAGGCCGCTCCAGATCAGCGTTGCAGACATGCGGCGCGCGGTTGGCGGCAAACCGGCGATGGCACCGAACAGCCCGCCGCCGATGCCGAAGATCAGCCCGACAGACATCAGCAGTTTCGCGCCCCACAGCAGCCCAGCCACGATGGGGTCGCCCGAGGCGACCTCGGCCGCGCCGGTGACTTCACCGACCGAGAACACCAGCGTGCCCGCCACCGGATGCCCGTCGGCCGAGGCGACGCGCCAGCTCAGCACCTGCGTTCCGCGTGTGAGATCTGGCAAGGCGATGGTCAGGCGACTGTCGCCGCTGGCCGCTTGGGTCAGATCGGTCGAGCCGCCATCCGGTCCGATCAGGGCAATGGCGAGGGCTGCGACCGGCTCGTTGAATGCCAGCACGATCACATCCGGCGCGGTCTCGAGCAGCGCGGATTCGGCGGGCGTCACACCCAGCAGGACGGCATGGGCATGGGATGCCCCCGGCAGGAGCAGGGCGGCCAGTGCAATCAGGGCAGCGGCCCACAAGACAGGACGGGGGGCGAGGCGATGAACGGGGCGGGTCATGGCGGCTGTCTCTCGGATTTGGTCGCAAGGGTGCGGAGGGCCGATGACGGCCCCCCGCGATATGCTGCCTTAGTGGCCCGAGGGTGCCGGGGCCGGGGTCACGGTGATGAAGGGTGCCGGATGGCTGACGTCACCGCCCGAGGTGTCGATCCAGGCGGCTTCACCATTCGCGCATTCCTGCACGATCAGGAAATGCATCTGGGTGCCCGGCTCGACGCTTGAGGCCACCGCGCCGCGCACGATGAACTCGTCATAGAAGGCCGAAGGCAGATCGCCGCCCGACCAGACGATTTCGGTCACGCCCGAGGTGATTTCATTGTCACGATGGGTGACCGGAGCCGCGTAATCGCCGCGCACGGTCTCGGTGGTCCAGCCGGCCTTGACCATCGGCTGGGCGTTCACGAAACCGGCGGGCAGTTGCACGCGGACGGTATGGGTGGCCTCATCGCCGCAGCCATGCGGGATGCGCAGCGCGATGCGGTGGGTCACATTGACGGCGGCCTCTTTGACATCCAGCGTGGCATGGGCCATGGCCGGGGCGGCAAAGGCGGTCAGGGTGGTGGCGGCGACAGCGGCGCCAAGGAAAGTACGGATCATCTGGTGATCTCCATCTGGTCTTGAAAGGATGGCGGGAACGCCCGCCGGTTCAGCCTTGCGCCACCCATGGGGGTGCGCGCGGCTGCGGTTCTCCTTGCAGGACACGGTGGAGGGGGAGTTGCGCGGTCAGCGCGCCGAGCTTTGCGGGTGCGGAATGGAAAGAGAGCGCCGTGAGACCCGTCACGGGCGGCAGCAGCCCACCGCCACAGAGCGATTTTCCGGGGCAGAGCGGAATGCTGCGCCCCTCGTCATCGCTTTGCCCCGAGGGGATGCAGAGCGTCCAGTCACTGCCGGTCTCCACCCCGGCCAGCCGCAACTCGGTCACCGCGCGCGAGACCAGATGCATCGGCGACAGCAGCGACAGCAGCCAGACCGCCAGAATGGCAAAGGCAAAGCCGCCCTCGCGCAGTGCAAGGCGCGTGAGTGGCCGGGTCTTGCTCTGGCGGCGGGGCTGGGTCATTCGGCCACGACCTCGGGTCCAGCCTTGCCGGGAATGACGGTGCCGGGGAAGGCATCGAAGCGCGCGGTGAAGGCCGGGCCAAGTGCGGCTTCGGCGGCGGACAATTCGGCGCGCAGCCGGTCACCGGCGCTGCGTGGAACACCAAGGCTGGTCAGTGTCGCCTGCAATGTCAGGCTGGCATCGGACCACATCAGGGTGCGCCAGCCACCCGCATCGCGGCGCAGGAACGCGCGTGCGCCGGTATCTGCCAGTGTCCAGCCGGCCAGGGCGACATCGCCGTCCAGCACGACGGGGGCGATCATCGCATCCGGGGCGTCAAGCGCCGCGCGCAGGGCCGTGGCAACAGCCACCAGATCGGCGGGGCGGTCCATCGCAGGGGTGTCAGGGCTGGCCGGGGCATCGGGTTCATCCTCGATATCCAGCGGGTCGATCATGAAGAACATCTCGAGCCGGCCGCGTTTTTCAAACACCATCACCCCGTCGAGTTCGCCACCCTCGAACAGCGGGCGGGAAATGCCGTCGATCACGCCGCGCGTCTCGCCCCGGAACAGCATCGCCATGTCGCCCGCCGGAATGTCGATCCAGGCCATGCGCTCCCACAGGGTCGTTCCATCGGGCTGCACCACCGGGCGCTCGAACCGCACCGGGCCAAAGGGCGTCTCGATCGCCAGCAACCGCTCGGGCTGGTCGGTGTCATTGGCCAGCACCATATAGACCATGGCCGAGGTCGCGCTCATCGGCGTTGCCGGGATCGCCGGGTGGATGATCTGCAGATCATCCAGCAGGAATTCATGCGCCACGGCCGGGGTGGTGATCAGGCACAAAAGCAAGGCCAGCAGGCGTTTCATGGCTCGGCCCTCTCAGAGCTGGCGGGATGTCCCCGGGGCCAGGGATCGGCATAGGCGGGATTGGTCAGGAATCCCTCGTCGGTCAGGCTTTCGAGAAAGGCGATGATGCCGGCGATCTCGGCCTCGGTCGCGGTAAAGCCGACCAGCATCCCGTCCTTGTGCGGGTTCTGCGATCCGTCCCCGGCATAGGGGCCGTCAGTGATGGTGCGGCCCCCGGCGGCGTAGTGATCCAGCACATCGCGCAGGGTTTCGGCAGAGCCATCGTGGAAATAGGGCGCCGTCACCGCGACATTGCGAAGGCTGGGCGTGCGGAACCGGCCCATATCGGCGGGGTTGCCGGTGAATTCATGGAACCCCGTGGCCCAGGGCGGATAGGCCCCGGCGCCGTCGATGTTGTAAAGGCCGTTGTTGTGGCTGCCCGTCTCGGCAAAGCCGGAACGCGAGGTTTGCAGATTGTCGGTGAAGAGGACGCCAGCATGGCAGTGATAGCATTCGAAACGGTGATCGAAAAACAACTGCTCGCCACGCTTGGCGGCGTCGGAAATCGCCGCCGCCTCGCCCCCGTATTTGAAACGGTCATAGGGGCTGTCCACCGAGATCAGCGTGCGCTGGAACGCGCCAAGCGCGCGGGTCACGGTGAAGAGGTCGATCTGGGGGCGGTCGGGGAAAGCCGCCGGAAAGGCCTCGGCGTAATAAGGATCCTCAGCCAGCCGTGCAAAGATCTCGACCTCGCGGCCATTGCCGCCCATTTCCTCGGGGTTGTCGCCAAAAAGTGGGATCAGCGCCTGGAATTCGAGGCTGGTCACATGCGGATTGGCCCAGGTCAGCTGAGGGTAGTAGCCGACATTGGCCAGCGACGGCGCATTGCGGATACCGACCGTGCCGTCGATCCCCAAAGCCAGCGCGCGCCCATCGGTAAAAGCGCGCTCCTGCACATGGCAGGACATGCAGGCCACGGTGCCATCGCGCGACAGGCGGGAATCGTAGAACAGACGGCGGCCCAGTTCGACCACCTCGGCGCGCATCGGGTTGTCCTCGGGGACGGGCGGCGTGGGCATCCAGGCCGGCAGAGGCCAGATGAAATGCCCCACCTGCCGGGCAAGACCCGCCATCTGCGCAAGACCGGGTGCCCCGGCGGCCAAAGCCGCCGTGGTGGTCAGGAGCGCGAGCAGGGCAAGGCTCCGCGGTCGCATTCAGCGCACCGAGAGCAGTTGCTGCGCGCCCGCCGCGATGCCGTCGAAGGGCAGGCCCAGCCTGCTCATCACCGTTGTGCAATCGGCATCCCCCGGGAAGGACATGCAGCCCGGCGAGGTGTCCGGTGCGTTCACCCGCAGATCAGCCCCTGCCACTACCGGCGCCGGGTCGATCACCACGGTGTTTGTTGCAGGATCAAAGCCCGGGAAGGTCACGGTGACCCGGTTCGGATTGGTGCAGGCGCTTGGCGCCTCGGTCTTCGATTCCGCCGCGCATTGGGTCGAGCCAAGATGCAGGAACCAGCCCTTCGGGCCATCCTCGGCGCGGTCGGTCGGCACCATGTCGATGCGCACGAAGCGGAAGCCGTTCTGCCAGTTCCAAAACATGCCGGTGGTGTTCAGCGGCGCGGCTGCCAGCGTCGGGTCGATGTGGTTCTGCCCGAACGGCACGCCGAGCGTGAAGGTCAGCCCGACATAGTCGCCCGCAGGCACGGTGCCGTGCAGGCTGGTGTTCAGATCGGCATTGCCGGTGCCGGAACAGCCCTGCGTGCCATCCTCGAAATCAAGGAGCGCGAGGGTGTCCAGCTGCCATTTGCCATCCTGTTCCAGTGCGATCGGTTGCAGGCTGCCGTCCGCCCGGACCAGCGCCGCATCGCTGACGAACAGGCGGTAGTCGATGCCGGTGACGCTGGCCCCGGTTGCGCCAAGCGCGTCATAGGTCTGGCCACAGGCAAAGGGCGCGCCGCCGATTTCGGCCGCGAAGTTGATGTTGACCGGCTGTTCAGCCAGCGCCGGGGTCGCCAGCAGCAGGGCTGCGGTGGCAAGAAGAGATCTGCTCATGGGGTTTGGTCCTTGGTTCGTTGGGAAACGGAGCGGGATGTGCCCTGCAGGGCGAGCCAGGCGGCGATGTCTTCTCCCCCGGATCGCAGTCTGAAGCCCATGCCGGTCGTGGCGGCCGGGTCACCCAGCCGTTGTTGCAGAAAGGTCGGGGGATCGGCGACGAAGCTTGCGAGGTCCGCCTCGGACCAGACAAAGCCGCTGGCGGCGAGATCACGGAACGCCTGGGAATAGCGGTAGCCTTCCCCGGTCCCTGCCGGACGGCCGATGATGCCGAACAGATTGGGGCCGGTGGCTCCGCCGCGCACGATCACGGTGCCGTCGGCGGCAGTCACCGAATGGCAGGCGCGGCAACGCGTGAAACCGCGCTCTCCGGCATCAGGGTCACCGGTGGTCTGCGCGCTGGTAGTCGCTGGCTGCAACAGGCAGAGGATCGCAAGAAGAGTTCGACGCATTTCAGGTCCGCAGGTCCGGAGAAATCGTCCGGGCACATGGAACAGCCATCGGCTGCCCCCCGCCCGGTGAGGCTCAGGGTACGCACGGGTTTGCGCGGTCAGGTGACCAGCGTTGGCGCGATCCGCAGAAAACCGGTCATTTCGCCAGAAGGGAACCGGACGGATCGACGCTGCCTTGCCCGGGCCACCGGCGCAAGCGTGCGTGTCAGACCGGAACGGGTGGGGCTCGGGGTTGGCCAGTATCGGCCTGGACGCGTGCCCAGAAACGCTCGGGGGGCGAAGGCAGGAAAGGGCTTACGGCAAGCGGAAGCACGATCGCCAGAAGCACCGTATCAGGCATGATCGCGAGATCGTTCTTGCCGATCCCCTGGGCCGGACATAGCGTCTGCGGCCCATCGGGGCCGTCACCGTCAAGATCAAGCGGGAGGCAGAGCGACCAGTCCGTCACGGTGACAATACCGGCCTCGGCAAGTTCACCGATCAGCCGCGAGACTTGGTGCATGGGTGCCAGAAGCGACATGAGCCAGATCGCGAGCACGGCCAAGGCCATGCCGATCTCCCGGCTTACGATGCTCGCTTTACTGGACAAATGCTGCTCTCCCTCAAACCTTCCTATACGGGAAGGTTGCATGATCCGGCAAGCTGGCCATGTGGTTCAGAGCAATCTGTCGCAGGAGAGCGAAGTCGTCGCGCTGCATGATCAGACTTGCTTTCGACGGTACGAGCCCGCCAGGCTCCCCCCTCTCAACCAAACGGCCGCCCGCCCTGCTTGAAGGCCTGGAATGCCATGGCGAGGAAGGGCTGCGGCTTCCCCGAGAGCGCCGCGAACTCGGCCCGGATGCCACCCTCGTCCAGATTGGTGCCGATGATCACCAGCCGGCTTGAAGCCGCACCATTCGGCCAAGCCTCCAACCGCGTGATGGGATAGAGCCGATGCTGGACGGCATGGACAAGGGCTGGTGACGCAGGATCGTCCTGAAGGGCGACCAACCCCTTGATCCGCAGCAATCCGTTGCCCGGCGTCGAAGTCAGCCGTACCAGGAACTGCCGCAGCGCCCGCTCATCAACGGGGTCATCGCGAGTAAGCGGTATAGCCACGACAGGGTTGTGTCGCAAATTTCCGAACAGGCTGAAAGGATCTGATCGCTGGACATAGTTATGCCGCGAGCCCCGCAAAGATCTGGAACGCCGAGGCACCGTTAGCCGGGATCTGTGCCTTGCGGATCATG
>NZ_JACDXX010000041.1 GCF_020539525.1 Pseudogemmobacter faecipullorum
GCTCCAGGTCCGCATCGCCGTCCTGAACGGCTACACCGCGCTCGGCATACCTGTCACGGAAGCCGTGGGATAAGTCTGTCCGGGGAAAGGGGAACCTCGGCCAACACGCGATTTGCGCAACAGAGCCTATCCCATATTAAAGATATCCATCTGAGAAAAATGGCGCCTTTAAAAGAGCAATTTGAAATTCAGAGTTATGCCTGAGGAGAGGCCCTAAATATAAGGATAGAATGAATAATTTATGTATTGATTTGTTAAATTAATACATAAATTGTAAATAATTCATGATTTAATTTATATTGACGAAGCTGCGTTAGAATGTTCTCTGTTCTGCCAATGTTAAATCTGGCACTTCTGAAGATCCTTGCATGACACAGAGAAATGCATTTCGTCCTTTTACCTGTGACTGCGGCCACCGCCCCCGGTTTGGCTCTGCCAGATGCAATTATTGCTATAGCCGTACACCGATGAAGAACCGGAAATTCACCTGGGTTCTGGCGGCTCTGGCAGTGCTCAGCCTGCCGCTGCTTCTGTATATCGCGTCCAGATAGGCGGACATTGCTTCGGCCACGGCTCTCCCGACGGAGAAGCGGTTCTGCCACGCGAGGTGCTGCGCCGCAGAATTGACTTTCCTGCCCCCGCTCTGGTACCTCTGCGGATCCCGGGACGGCGTAGCTGGCGCCCTGGTGTGATGCGAGGCAGGCTTATGGATCTGGTCAATATCATCTGCGTGAAATGGGGCACCAAATATGGTGCTGACTATGTCAATAAGCTGCATTCGATGGTGCGGCGCAACATGTCGCGCCCCTACCGTTTTGTCTGCTTTACCGATGATGCGGCGGGCATTGCGCCCGGGATCGAGACCCAGGCGCTGCCGAAGATCGGCATTCCCGAATTTGATGCTGCCACCGGCTGGACGCGCTATCATGGCTGGCTGAAGGCCACGGTTTTCGCCGCGCCTTTGTCCGATCTGAAAGGCCCGGTTCTGTTCCTCGATGTCGATATCGTCATCACCGGGCCTCTCGATGACTTCTTCGATCCGCCGGGCGCGTTCCTGGTCATCAAGGAGTGGGACAAGCGCGATGAGACCGGCAATACCTCGGCTTTCCGCTTTGAGGCCGGGGCCCATGGCGATCTGATCGCGCATCTGGCCGCCGATCTGCAGTCGGCACAGAGCGATTACCGCAATGAGCAGGAATTCGTCACCTCGTATTTCTCGCGCAAGGGCCTGATGGGCTATTGGCCAAAGGGCTGGTGCGTCAGCTTTAAACGTCACTGCATGCATCGCGGCCTGATGGGCTTTTTCAGACCGGCCCGGATCCCGCAAGGCGCAAAGATCGTTGTCTTCCATGGTAAGCCCAACCCGCCCGATGCCATTATCGGCCGCAGTGGCAAATGGTACCGCCGGGTGCTGCCGGTGGCCTGGGTGGATGAGCTCTGGCGTTAAGACCGCGGGCCTGGCGGGACAGGGCTAAATCCGATTGAGACAATGAGCAGAGGCATGGCTTCAGGTGGCGATCAGAACGATCCGTGAAAAGGGCGCGACCCTCTGGTTTGACGATCAGCTGCTGCAGGCCGCCGAGCCGCGCCTGTTTGATCTGGCATGGCTGCAGGCCGAAGGCCATCTGAGCGGCAGTTCAGCCGGGCGCAATCAGGCCTGGTTTCTCTGCTATCGGGGCCTTGATCTGGTCTGGCGGCATTTCTGGCGCGGCGGGCTGATCGGCCGGATCAATCCCGACCTCTATCTGCGCCTGCCGGCAGAGCAGAGCCGGGCGGTGCTGGAGTTCCGGCTGCTCGACTGGATGCGGGGCGAGGGGCTGCCGGTGCCGCGCCCGGTGCTGGCGCGTTATCAGCCCGCCGGTCTGTTCTACCGCGCCGA
Source organism: Pseudogemmobacter faecipullorum (assembly GCF_020539525.1). Classification (GTDB taxonomy): domain Bacteria; phylum Pseudomonadota; class Alphaproteobacteria; order Rhodobacterales; family Rhodobacteraceae; genus Pseudogemmobacter; species Pseudogemmobacter faecipullorum. The sequence goes on from NZ_JACDXX010000041.1 coordinate 1,880, forward strand.
TCTGATCACCGAACGGATCCCGGCGGCGCGGACCCTGGCCGAAATTCTGGCCGGAGGCGCCATCGCACCGCAGCTCTGGGCCGAAATCGGGGCGGTGATCGCGCAGATGCATGGCAAGGGCGTGCATCATTCCGATCTGAACTGCCGCAATATTCTGCTCGATGCGGCTGATAAGGTCTGGCTGATCGATTTCGACAAATGCGAGCGCCGTCCGGCGGGCCCCTGGGCGGCGGAGAACCTCGCGCGGCTGCACCGCTCGCTGCTGAAGGAGCAGGGCAAGGTGCCGGGGCTGCACTGGGGTGAGGCTGACTGGCAGGCGCTGAAACTTGGCTATACTGCTGCCCTCAGATCGGAGCGGAGCTGCCCAAAATGATGAAATCTGTGGCAAGCCTGTGGATCGGCAACCGTCTCGGCCCGATTGAGCTGGCCTCGATCCGCTCTTTCCAGCGCCAGGGCCATGTTTTCACGCTGTTTGCCTATGAGCCGCTGGAAAACTGCCCCGAGGATGTGATCCTGCGCGATGCGCGGGAGATTCTGGATATCGGCCGCATAGTCCTGCATCAGAAAACCCAAAGCTCGGCACTGCATTCAGATCTGTTTCGCTATGCGCTGATCGCGAAAACCGATTTCCTCTGGACCGATCTTGATATTGTGGCGCTGCGGCCCTTCGATTTCCCCTCAGATTACATCTTCGGCTATGAGGATCATGGTAAGCTGAACGGCGCGGTGCTGAAACTGCCACAGCAGTCGCCCGCCCTGGCAAAGCTGATGGAAATTCATGCCGGGACACGCGGTCTGCCGCCGCATGTTGAGGGGTTGCGGAAACTGAAGTTGCGGCTGCGCAATCTGATCAGCGGCGGGCTGCCGATTACCCGCTGGCCCTGGGGCTCGATCGGGCCACGACTGATCACCCTGGAGCTGCGGGCGAGCGGCGAGATCTCACATGCTCTGCCGATTCCGGCTTTCTATTCGCTGCCGATGGATCAGGCCGGCCGCTTTGCCGATCCGGCTGGATATTCTGCTGCTGAGGCACCATCTGAGGCTTACGGCCTTCATCTCTGGGCCAGTAAGCTGACCCGCTATGTAAATGAAAAGTACGACGGAGCTTTCCCGAAGGACAGCTTCGTGAATAAGGTTCTGCATGATGACTGGTAATATCCCTGTCTATTACATCAATCTCGACAGCAGCGATGAGCGGCGCGCCTCGATTGAGGCCGGGCTTTTGGCTGCGGGCATTCCCCATGCCGAGCGGGTCTCAGCCTTCGATGGCCGCAAGATCGACCTGACCCGGACCGCAGATGTTGATCTGAAGAAAGCGTATCGCTTCCTTGGCCGGCCGCTGCGCGGCGCTGAATATGGCTGCTATAAAAGCCATCTCGACTGTATCGACCGCTTCCTTGCGACAGATAGCGCCTATGGCATCGTGCTCGAGGATGATGCCGAGATCGATCCGATGTTCTGCAAGGTGGTTGAGGAGACCATCGCCGCGCTGGAAGCAAAGGGCGAGCCCTGGGATATCGTGCATCTCGGGCCGAATAAGATGAAGATCTACACCCCGACCGATCATCTGTCGGGCGGGCATGATCTGGTGCGGGCGCATTACTTCCCGATGCTGACCACCGCGCTGTTGTGGTCGCGCGAGGGGGCCCGCAATGTGCAGCAGAACCATGCGCTCGTCACCATGCCGGTCGATACCCAGTTCCGCGAGATCATGGTGCAGCGCGGCTCCGGCTATGCGATCTGGCCCCCGATCACCAGCCAGACCGGGGTTGACAGCGATATCGACGGCAATGGCGCGGTGCGCAAAGCCACGGGCCGCAGCTGGTATTACGGCTGGGCCAAACAGCACCGGCTGTGGCGCAATAAGATCATCGCCTGGTTCAGACAGCGCGACTTTCGTCGTGCGAAATAACCGCCATATGCCTGAGGCGACCGGCCCCGCTGTGATGCGCGTGATACGCTGATGGCCGGCACCCTGCCCCTGAAACTATGGGATATCCTCAGCGGCCTCGCGCCTGGTCTGTTGCGACGTTTCGCGGCGCGGGCGCATCTGCGGATGCAGGCCCCGCCCGGGCGGCTGGCCGAGCGCTATGGCCAGGCCGGGCTGCCCCGCCCCAGGGGCAGGCTGATCTGGCTGCATGCGGCTTCGGTGGGTGAGGTCGGCTCGGTGGCCAGACTGGCGCGGCTGCTGCTCGCAGAGCCGGGGGTCAGCCTGCTGGTGAGCACAACCACCGCCACCGGAGCGGCGGCCGTGGCGCGGCAGCTGCCCGGGGCTTTGCATCAGTTTGCTCCGGTTGATACCAGCGAAGCGGTGACCGGCTTTCTGGATCACTGGCAGCCCCAGGCGGCCTTGTTTGTCGAGGGCGATCTCTGGCCGCGCATGATGGCGGGGCTGCGCCAGCGTGGCATCGCCACTGCTTTGCTGAATGCAAGGCCGTCAAAAACCCGCAGCCGGGCGCCGAAAAGCTATGCGGCATTGCTCGAAGGGCTGCAGCTGATCACCTTGCAGGAAGAGAGCCTGCGCGCTGAATTTCTGGCGCTTGGTGTGCCGGCACAGGTTCTGCAGGCTCCGGGCAATCTGAAAGCGGATCTGGCGCCGCCCGCTGCCGACCCTGCTCTGGTGCAGCACTGGCAGCGGGCTGCCGCAGGCCGCCATATCTGGGCCGCCACCTCGACCCATGAGGGTGAGGAAGAGATCGTGATCGATGCTTTCGCGGCGCTGAAAACACCCACATTGCTGTTGCTGGCCCCCCGTCACCCCGAACGTGGTGATGGTGTTGCGGCGATGCTGCGCCGTCGCGGTATTCCTTTCACCCGCCAGAGCCTGGGGGAGATGCCCGCTGCGCAGACCCAGGTGCATCTGATCGATGCGCTTGGCCTGCTTGGCAGTGTTTATCAGCTGGCTGAGATCGCCCTTGTCGGCGGCTCGCTCTTGCCTGGTCCGGGCGGACATACCCCCTATGAGCCTGCCGCCGCCGGTTGCGCGATCCTGACCGGGCCGCATCTGCGCAATTTCGCCGCCGCCTATACCGCACTTGCCCGGGTGGGGGCGATGCAGGGCGTGATGGATGCGCCGACCCTTGCCCGGACGCTGAGCCGTCTGCTTGCCGATCCGCCGGGCCTGCAGCATATGCGCCAGGCGGCCCGGGCCGAGCAAAGCCGGCATGAGGGGGCTGCAGAGCGCAGCCTGTCCCTGCTCGCCCCGCTGCTGCAGCTGCCCTCAGACCATCCGGCCCAACCAGACGAGCCCCTATGAAACCGATCGCCAATAAATCCAGCGGCCACAGCCGCAATAGTCTGGAAACCATCCAGGACTGGATCGTCGACCGGGTTCTGCGCGCCGCGCTGTGGCTGATGCTGCGTTTCCCCTGGGGGCAGCGCCTCGCGATCTCGGCCGGTTTCGTCAGCCTGCTTTCGCATTTCACCAGCTGGCGCAGACGGATCCGCGAAAATCTGGCGCTGATCATGCCGGAGCTGCCGCAGGCCGAGGTGGAGCGGCTGGTGCGTGAGGTGCCCGCCAGCTTTGGCCGTACGATGATCGAGCTCTATTCGCCCGAAGAATTCAGCGCCCGCATCGCCCGGGAAGAGCTGAAAGGCCCGGGCGTGCCGGCCCTGGAAGCGGCACATGCCCAGGGCCGGGCCGTGCTGCTGGTCACCGGCCATATCGGCAATTACGATGCGATGCGCGCGGCGCTGATCACGCGTGGCTACCGGGTTGGCGGGCTTTATAAGCCGATGGTGAACCGGTTCTTCAATGATCACTATGTCTCGACCATCGAGCGGATCGGCGAACCTTTATTCCCGCGCAACCGCAATGGCATGTCGGAAATGCTGCGCTTTCTGCGCTCGGGCGGCATGCTGGGGGTGGTGCTCGATCAGCATATGTATTCCGGCGTCTTGCTGAATTTCATGGGCCAGCCGGCGAAAACCTCGCTCTCGGTCGCTGAGATGGCGCTGAAATATAATGCGCTGATCGTGCCGACCTATGGCATCCGTCGCCCGGATCTGGGCTTTGATCTGATCGTTGAGGCCCCGGTTGAGGCCGGGGATCCGCTGGAGACCACCCAGAAGCTGAATGACAGCCTGGAAGCGCAGGTCCGCGCCCATCCCGATCAGTGGATCTGGATGCACCGGCGCTGGCGGCCCGAAAATCTGCCCGATCACAGCGCCGGGTAAAGCGGCCTCACCCCAGCTTTACCCGGAAGGCTGAGATCAGGCGAGAAAGAGCCGGACGATCAGGCCAATAGCGCTGACCGCCGCCACCCCGCCGAGCCAGAGGGCAGCGAACCAGAGCAGGCGGGAGAGCGCCGGTTTCAATGATAGCCCTCCTCGGGATCCATTTTGCCGCGAAATACCCAATAGCTATAGCTGGTATAGGCGAGGATCACCGGGATCATCACCGCAGCCCCCGCCAGCATGAAGGCAAGCGAGGCATCAGGGGCCGCGCTCTCGCGGATCGTCAGGCTGCCGGGCACGATATAGGGGAAGAAACTGATGCCCAGCCCGGCAAAGCACAGCATGAAGACGCCAAGCGCGGCGAGGAAGGGCTGCAGATGCCTGCCCTTGCGCAACCCCTGCCACAATGCCCAGCCACAGCCCGCCAGCAAAGCCGGGACAAGGCCCGAGAAGATCATGCTCGGCCAGCTGAACCAGCGTTCAAAATAGAGCGGGTTGATAAAGGGGCTCCAGAGCGAGACAAGGCCGATCAGCGCGAAGAGCGCGACCCCTGCCGGAAGCGCCACGCGGCGGGCACGGTCCTGAATATCGCCATTGGTTTTCAGCACGATCCAGGTGGCGCCGAGCAGGGCATAGCCGGTGACCACTGCCGCCGCAGTCAGCAGCGAGAAGGGGCTGAGCCAGTCGAAAGTTCCGCCGGCAAAGCTGCCATCGCGGATCTCCAGCCCCTGAACCAGGGCACCAAGCGCAAAGCCCTGCATCGCTGCGGCGATGGTCGAGCCGATCCAGAAGCCCGCATCCCACCAGGCGGAGCGATTGCGGCTGCGCCAGCGAAACTCAAAGGCCACGCCGCGGAAAATCAGCGCCAGCAGCATCAAGACGATCGGAAAATACAGCGCGGGCAGGACCGTGGCATAGACCACCGGGAAAGCCGCCATCAGCCCGCCGCCCCCCATCACCAGCCAGGTTTCATTGCCATCCCAGACCGGGGCGATGGAATTGGTCATCAGATCGCGGTCATGGCGCTCGGGGAAGAAGGGAAACAGGATCCCGATCCCCAGATCGAAACCATCCATCACCACATAGGCGATCACTGCAAAGGCAATGATCCCGGCCCAGATCATCGGCAGGTCAAATTCCATCGGCTCAGCCCTCCTTGCCGGAACTGGGGTCGTGATCGCTCTGGGCCGGCCCGGGGGTGATCCCCGCCGCCCGCATCGGCGCGCGGTCCAGCTCATGGCTGTCGGTGGTGACCGGGGCCTGGGCCATCAGGCGGAACAGGTAATAGACCCCGGCCCCGAAGACGATAAAATAGACGATCACAAAAGCGGTGAGCGAGGCACCGACCGCGGCAGCCGGGACCGGAGAGATGCTCTCAGAGGTCCGCATCAGCCCGTAAACCGTGAAGGGCTGGCGTCCGACTTCGGTGGTGAACCAGCCCGCCAGCACCGCGACAAAGCCCGAGGGGCCCATCACCAGCGCGGCGCGGTGCAGCATCGGGCTGTCATAGAGCCGGCCGCGCCAGCGCGCCCAGAGCGACCAGAGGCCAAGCCCCAGCATGGCAAAGCCAATCCCCACCATGATACGGAAGGCATAGAAGGGGATCAGCATCGGCGGGCGGTCCCCGACCGGCCATTCTTTCAGGCCCTTAATCTCGGCATTCCAGTCGTGTTTCAGGATAAAAGAGCCCAGTTTCGGGATCTCAATCGCGTAATCCGTGCTTTCGCTCCGCTCATTCGGGATGCCGAACAGGATCAGCGGCGCGCCGTCTTTATGGGTCTCCCAATGCCCTTCCATCGCCGCAATTTTGGCGGGCTGATATTCCAGCGTGTTCAGCCCGTGCATATCGCCGACAAAGATCTGCACCGGCGTCACCAGCGCGGCCATCCACATCGCCATCGAGAACATGATCCGCGCCGGTCGCGAACTGCGGTCCTTCAGCAGATGCCAGGCCCCGACCGCGCCCACCGCAAAGGCCGTGGTCAGGAAGGCGGCGAGGATCGTATGGGTCATGCGATAGGGGAAAGAGGGGTTGAAGATGATCTGCCACCAGTCCTCGGGGATGAAGCGGCCATCAGCATCAATGCTGAAGCCTGCCGGTGTATGCATCCAGGAATTGGCCGAGGTGATCCAGGTGGCCGAGATCAGCGTGCCGATCGCCACGGCAGCGACCGCCACCATATGAAGCCCGTCGCCCACCCGCCTGCGGCCGAACAAAGCCACGCCGAGGAAGCCTGCCTCAAGGAAGAAGGCGGTCAGCACCTCATAGGCCATCAGCGGCCCGATCACCGCCCCGGCCCGGTCGGAAAAGACCGACCAGTTGGTGCCGAACTGATAGCTCATCACAATGCCCGAGACCACGCCCATGCCAAAGGTCACAGCAAAGATGGTCTTCCAGTATTCAAACAGCCGCAGATAGGTCTCATCGCGGGTCCAGAGCCAGAGCGCATTCAGCACCGCGATGTAACTGGCGGTGCCGATTGAGAAGGCGGGAAAGATGAAATGGAAGGATATGGTGAAAGCAAACTGGAACCGGGCCAGCAATTCTGCGGATAAACCAAAGTCCATTTTCACCTCTCAACAGCGTAAGGAGCATCCCTGCAGGTTTCTCTGTGCAGAAACTCTGCGCCTGTTTTGGCTTCGTTACTAGTCTCAGCGAGCAGCCAGAGCGAGGTCGTTAACGTCGCAGGGCAGAGGCAATGGCAGTGCCGGAGCTTGTAAGGGAGGGCAGTTCATGGTGGTTGAAGCGCCGGTGCAGTCGCTCTGTTTGGGTAAGAAATTTATTTCAAAACAGGTGGTTGGATATGAGCCTTGACCAGGCCCGCCCCGCCGTGACGAACCCCCGTTCTGACCGGAGCTCTGGTCCTGAGCCGTGAGACTGCGACCATGTACCATGGCCAGGGCCGGGCGCCCCGGAGCAGACAGCCCCGCCGTTGAGAGGTCGCTGAGAGGCTGCGATTCATCGCGGCGAGCCTGCAGGACCAGGCCTGTTGCGCGGCGAATTGTCCTGGTGGAGGAACGCAGGCCAAAGCGCCCGGGCGCTGTTGCGTAAATCGACTTTTGGGTAAACAACCCCTTTCCCCCGAGAAGTCATGCAACGGCAGCGGTAATCGGCGTTCCGAGGGCTGTGAAGCGGTTAAGGATAGCGACGCGAACTTGAACCT
>NZ_JACDXX010000042.1 GCF_020539525.1 Pseudogemmobacter faecipullorum
AACATTTGATTGCCCCCGGCAGCCCGGCCGGAACGGTCGTTCAGGCCCTGCGCCATGTAGGTGCTGCACGGGCCTCTGACGTGATGCACGCGGCCAGCCGTCACCTCTCGGCCAGCGACAAGAAGCTTCTTGCGAGAAATGCGACGCAGGCACCTGCCTGGATGCGGGCAACCCTGCTCTCGATTGCCGACCCAAAACCTTCAGGGTCCGGCGCGGGAGCCGCTCTTGGATAAGGTTGCCCGCCTGTCGGCCGCGGACCGTGCCGCACTCTTTGGCGAAACCGCCGCTGGTCGTGGCGTCGCCAACACGATCATCGAGAAAGACTTCTGGGTTTGCTGGACCCTGCGGCGGGTCTTCTCGCTGCCGCCCGGGGAAACCGCGTCGCTGGTGTTCAAAGGCGGCACCTCGCTGTCCAAGGCCTATGACGCAATCCGTCGGTTCTCCGAGGATATCGACCTGTCCTTTGACCGGGCAGAACTGGGATATGGCGGCGAACGGGACCCCGAGCAGGCGGGGCTTGGAAAGAACAAAACGGCGAGGCTGATTGCGGATCTGGTAACGGAAGTCGAAATGCATGTTGCGGAGCGACTGCTTCCAGCGCTGCAAGCGGAATTCGCGCGCCATCTGGGTGATCCCGCCGATGGTGGCTGGTCGCTCGAGATAGACCCGAATGACGCGCAGACGGTGAATTTCCAGTATCCCCCGGCCTTTGGCGGCACGGATTATGCCGGCATGTCCTACATCACCCCCCGCGTGAAGCTCGAACTCGGGGCGCGCGGAGACCCCTGGCCAACTGAGGGAAAGGTGATCCGGCCCTATGCGGCCGAGGACTACCCTGACTTCTTCAACGAGCGTGACACGAAGGTCACCGTCCTGTCTTCCCGGCGCACCTTCTGGGAAAAGGCGACCGCACTCCATGCCGAAGCGCATCGCCCTACCGGTTCGCCGACACCTCAGTATTTCTCCCGGCATTTCTACGATCTGGCGATGCTCCTCGAGACCGCGGAGGGAGTCGCTGCATCGCGGGACTTCGAGCTTCTGGCGCAGGTGGCGAAGCATAAAGCCATCTTCTTCCGTTCGGCATGGGCAAGCTATGACTTGGCCAGGCCCGGCACGTTGCGACTTCTGCCCGGCGAGGATCGGATCAAGGATCTGCGTGCGGACTACAAGGACATGGCACCCATGATGTTCGATACGAAGCCGCCGAGTTTCGATGACATCCTCGCCCGCATCCAGCGTTTTGAGGATGACGTGAACACCTGATCCGTGGTCCGCCCGAAAGCCGTCGGGCATCCGCAAGACCAGAAGCCCCGGCCTTTCGACCGGGGCCATGGTTGGGGGGTGTTACTCCCCCCGGCGGCTGTTGGGGCGCGACCAGATCAGGCTCGAGCCCTCACCGTCCTCGTCGTCAAAGAGGTTGGCGTAGATCGGGTGCGCGAAGCTCGGATCGTCCAACTTCAGGCCCAGATAGTCCCGCCCCTCGTTCGAGCGCTTCGACCAGGCGGCGCCGATCTCCGCGCGGCCCACCAGGATCCGGTGCGAGGGTGCGTTCTCGCCCGAGGCCCGCAGGTCGGGGACGATGCGCACGCCTTTGGCCTGTACGCTCAGGGTAACGATTTCGCCGGTGTATTCGTTGCCGGTCTTCTTGAAGGTGCCGATGGTCGCCATTGTCTGTCTCCATTCTCTCGTGTTCGGGCCCGCTCCATTGCGGCCTCGATGGCGATCGACAGGCCGGGGACGACGGCCGGCGCAGTCCCGTCCGGGACCCTGACAGCACAGGCAGGGCTTTCTTGTTGCGAGTTACAGCGCTATTGGCCGTAGAGCCTTGTGCAGTCCTTGAGTCAGTACTCACCGAGGGCTGCGAGGACAGGCTATCTGAACTACAGCCATTTCAACGCATGGGGGAACGGCATCGCATACTGAAGGCCTATTTCTCCCTTCCAGAGGAAATCAGGCTGGCATTTCTGAGCCTCGCCGAAGAAGTCTGTGGCCAAATGGACGAAAAGCCGTGATGGTCTGTCAAAAATCGCTCTGACACTCGCGCATGATCTGCCTATAATCTGGCTTCCCACGCCAACTGGCAAACAGATCCGTCAGGTTAGCCATAGAAGCTCACCTAGTCGGGCGTCGCAGATATCGCAGGGCAAGAAAATAGCAGCCCCACAAGGGTCGCCTGACGATCTGCGCCGGTTTTCTCGAAGATGTTGCGCAGATGGAAGGCGACGGTGGTGGCTGACACACCCAGAGTTGCCGCAATCGCCGCAGGTTTCGCGCCACCGGCAAGCAGCAGCGAGATCCGCGCTTCGGTCGTTGTCAGACCGTAAATTGCGGACAGCGTTTTCGGTCGCGGCAGCGGTGGCCGCTGTCTGTTTCCCAGAAACACTGCGATGTGGGGCTCAGCACGAGCGCCTTGCAATGCAACACCATAGAGCGACAGATCATGCTCATCCGAACCGGCTGATATGATCAGGGCAGCAACCTCTCCTTCGCTTTCACCTGTCCCGATTTCTCGTAACCACATGCCGAGCTTGCGGTTTTCGGCATCATCACACGCAGAAATCCCGCCATCCACCATCAGCCCCCCCATCTCTTCGACGAGTTTGCGGGCGGCGATATTGGCAAAATGGATACGCCGCTCGGCATCGGTCACGACCACCGGGGTCGCCAGCACATCGAGAACGCGCATCGCTTCCGGCGAACTGGCGTCAGACCAGTGCTGCGCTGCGGGACCAGTGCCGCGATCCGGCCAGAGCTTCACCTGCCTGAGCCGCGCCTCGACGGTTGCCAGCATCAGATCATAGTCGATCGGCTTCACCAGATAATCATCCGCGCCGAGCCGCTTGCCGTCGATGATCTGCTGACGCTCGGCGAGCGCCGTCAGGAACACGAACGGGATCGCGGCATTGGGGCCACCACCCGCCTTCACGGCCTGAAGCACACCATAGCCATCCATTCCCGGCATCGAGATGTCACAGAGGATCAGATCGGGCTGCACACGGGCCAGTTGTTCGAGCGCAGCTTCGCCGCTGGCCACCTCAATCGCACCATAACCGGCCTCCCGCAGTTCATCGGCCAGATCGCGCAAAAGATCGGCCTCGTCGTCGATGCAGAGCACAAGCCCCTTGCCGTCACGTCTGCGCATGGCCGCCTCCTTCATGCAGTTGTGCCCCGTCCGCTCCGGCCGAGGGCAAAGTCAGTTCGAATGCCACCGTTCCGGGCGCTGTATCCAACAGGACCAGATCGCCCCCCTGAATGCGCGCCAGACTGCGGGCCATATAGAGCCCAAGGCCAATGCCGCTGACCCCCTCTACCCGGCTGCCCCGGTAGTAGCGTTCAAACACATGGGGTCGATCTACGGCTGCAATATTGCCGGGATTGGCGACGACAATCGAAGCCTCACGCCCTTTTGCTGTAAGGATCACGTGGATGCTCTCTCCAGGATCGGAATATTTGCGGGCATTGGACAGCAGATTGAGCAGGATATGCTCGATCTGTGTTGCGTCGCCAGTCACCGGCGTCAGATCCTCCGAGGGACGAGCGTCAAAGTCTATCGGCGCGAAATCATGCTCGGCATGTGCCATCAGCCCGGCCAGAATCGCTGCAATATCTATCCTGCGCGAGTCGATCGTGACCTGGCCCGCGTCGAGACGGGCGGCGTCGAAAATACTTTCGATCAGGCGCACCAGCTGCGCGACGGCACCGCGTGCCCGCGTTGCGCGCTCGGCAATCTCGGCGGTGTCGACCGCACTTCCGCGCCGCATCAGCCGCTGCAGGCTTGAGTCGACCACCGCCAGCGGGGTGCGGAACTGGTGCGAGATCATCGCGGCAAAGTTGCGGTAGATATCGAGAGACGCCCGCTCGCGGATCAGGGCCGCATCCAGTTCTTCGGTGCGGCGCGCGACCTCGATTTCCAGATGGTCCCGATGCCGCGCAAGCTCGCGCTGCGCATCGTGGCGTTCGGTGACATCGGAGGCAATCAAAACCGCGCCCATAATCTGACTGTCCCGGCGCAAGGGAAAGCCCATCAGGTCAACGAAATGCGGCTCTCCGCCATCCCGGTCGAACACCGATTGGTCGACCGCCACACGGGCACGGCCCCCCGTAATGTCTTGCAGCATGGCCGCGATATGCTCCGTGGCAAAGAATCCGGCGATTTCAGCAGGACTGCGGCCAAGGGCCTCGGCCGCACGCACCCCGAACAACGCCTCCATCGCGCCATTCCACACCGAGCACCGTCCGGCCGCGTCAAAGGCCACAATCCCGCGATCCCCGGCACTGACCAACAGCTGGGAGAAGGCGCGCTCCGCCTGAAGCTGCGCGGCGCGGCGGTTCGACGCCCGCGCGGTCAGTGCCAATGACAGCACAAGCACCAGCCCAGCCCCGGCAATCACCGCCAGCGACAGAGCGATCTGGCGCATGCCGGTAGCGGTCTCGTCCAGCTGGCGCCCGACATCGTCCCATTCCGCGGTCATCGCGCGATTGGCGGCACGGGCGAGCTCTCGACCCAGAGGTTGAAGCGTCTCCTGAACCCTGTCTTTCGCCGCAATGTCACGGGTGAGAAGGAGCGCGAGATCTGCCTCGAGATGGCCCTCGGCCGCCTCAAGCGCGATAAGCGTCTGCTCGAACCCAAGATGGATCATGCGGGCGCGCTGTGGCTCATCGAGCAGGATTTGCGTGCGCGAGAACCAGACATCCAACAGCTGCTGCACCCGTACTGAATCTTCCGGCCTGGCCCAGGCCGCCTCTTCGGCCAGCCGCAGGGTGGCGGCCTCGGCCCGAGAGATCACCCAGAGCATGTTCTGGGTCAGCTCGATCCGCAGCGTGCTTTGGGTGGCGGTGAGTTGGCGGAACGACATGAGCAGCACCGTCGCGAAGACCGCGATCGTCACAAGCGGCAGCACCACCCCGGCAAACTGGCGGGCGCGCTTCCTCACCGGATGTCGAGCCGGTTCAGCTGCCAGACCCAGCGGGTATCATAGCGGATGTCCTGCAACTCTTCGTGGTCGTCGCGGGGGTAGATGATCCACCACGGCCCCTTGTCACGCGGGGTCAGGCGGGTGCCGTTCATGCTATGGGCCAGGATCACGTCAAAACGGATGAAATCCTCCATCGGGATCTCGACCTCGTAATCGTTCAGCGCCCCGACGACGACGGTTTCGCCCGGCACATGGCGCGCCATGAGGGCAAGCAGATCGCGCATCAGAACGCCCTCGAACTGCTGCACCCCTTCGGTGACCGAGGTGCTCGTGGCGACCTCGTGCATCGGCAGGGCCATGATTTGATCTTCATAGATCGTGTTCGATCCCGTGCCGTTATCGACAGAGTAGTGAATATCTTGTGCGACCGAAATGCTGGCGGTCATGGCCAAACAGGCAAGTCCGGCGGTCAAAATCCGCAGCCTTCTCAAATCAGCCTCCACAAAAACGGTCGTGAACCGGGCCAGGATAGGCCCTGTTGCGATACCTGTCACAGATTTTGCCGCTCTTCCCCCTTCAAACGAACGGGGCGGTGCCGGTTGTGTCGTGCAAAGATCGGAAAAACTTGAACCGCATAAGGGCGTTTCGACGATGTGGGATTTCAGTATGGCACAGGCGATTGGCCTGATGCTGCGCACGATGCCGTTCGTGCTGTTGCGCGCAGGGGTCTATTTCGGGATCACCTTGGCCTATATGCTTGCGACCGGAACCGGGGTCGGGATCGGCTGGGGCATCGGAGCCTTTGGCGATGACGAGTTCCGGGCCCAGAGCATGGCCTGGGGCGGCATGATCGGCTTCGGGATCACCGGCGCGGTGATGTATTGGATCCGCGAATACATCCTCTACATCGTCAAGGCTGGGCATATCGCCGTCATGGTCGAACTGATCGACGGGCGGACACTACCCGAGGGGCGCGGCCAGATCGGTCATGCCACCGCCGTGGTGAAAGGGCGGTTCGGCGAGGCCTCGACGCTCTTCGCGCTGGATCAACTGGTCAAGGGCGTGATCCGTGCGGTGACCGGCCTTGTGCGCGGAATCCTCAGCATTCTACCAATTCCCTACGTCAAACAACTGATGGGCGTGGTGCAGGCTTTTCTGCGCGTGGCGGTGGGTTTTGTCGATGAGATCATACTGGCCCATGCGATCCGGTCCGGGTCTTCCGATGCCTGGGGATCGGCCCGCGAGGCACTGGTGCTCTATGGCCAGAGCTGGAAGGTGATGCTGCGCAATGCCGCCTGGCTGACGGTTTTCACCTATGGGCTGGCGGGCCTCGTGTTCCTTGTCATGCTCGCCCCGGCGGCGGCGCTGGTCTACGTCATGCCTGGAGCTTGGTCGGCCGGAGGCTTCGTCTTCGCGCTGCTCTTCGCCTGGAGCGTCAAGGCCGCTTTCCTTGAACCCTTTGCCGTCGCCTGCCTGTTGCAGGTCTGGGTGAAAACCACCGACGGCCAGCCGCTGGATCCCGAATGGGATGCGCGGCTGGAACAGATGTCGTCGCATTTCCGCAAACTCAAGGCCCGGGTCACGGGCGCCTTTACCCGCAAGGGAGAAACCGCATGAAACGCACTCTTTTTGCAGGGCTGGCGGCCCTTGGTCTTGCCCTCCCCGCCACCGCACAGCAGCGCCCGGATACGATACTCGTCCTTGATGCCTCCGGCTCGATGTGGGGGCAGATCGACGGCGTGAACAAGATCACCATCGCCCGCGATGTGGTGCGCGATTTCGTGGCGGTCTTTCCGGCGGATGAGAACCTTGGCCTTGTGGCCTATGGTCACCGCGAGCGCGGCCAGTGTTCCGATATCGAGACCATCGTAACCCCCGCCTTGGGAACCGGCGAGGATATCGCCAAGATCGTGGCCGAGCTGAACCCGCGCGGCATGACGCCGATGACCGATGCGGTGATCGCGGCGGCGCACGCCCTGCGCCATACCGAACAGGCGGCGACCGTGATCCTGATCTCGGATGGGATCGAGACCTGCAACCCCGATCCCTGCGCTGCCGCCCGTGCGCTGAACGACGCCGGCGTCGATTTCACCGCCCATGTCATCGGCTTTGATGTGCGCGGCGAGGCCGAGGCGCTGCTACAGATGCAATGCATCGCCGATGAGACCGGTGGGCGGTTCTTCACCGCCGACAATGCCGAAGAGCTTTATGGTGCGCTGGAACAGCTGGCCGTTGTCGAACCCGGCACCTTCAGCTTTGCCGCGTATCAGAACCACGAGCGCATGGGGCCAGAGCCGGTCTTCTTCCGGCCGGATCAGGAGATGTCGGCCGAGTATCTCGCGGGCAATGTCAGCTGGGAGATCTCGGACAGTGAAGCCAGCTATGTCCAGACCCTCACCGGCAACCCGGCCCAGCTGGACCTGCCGTTCGGCGACTATGTGGTGACCGTCACAACTGAGGCCTGGGATCAGCCGGTCCAGACCGAGATGAACTTCGCGGCGGATTCCATCCACAATCTGTCGGTGATGTTCCCGCCCCGAGAGCCGGACCTGGCCGAATTGACCCTGCGCGCGGTTCTGGACAGCGCAAGCGGTCCGCTGATCGATACCCCGATCACCTGGGAGTTCACGCAAGGTGACGACAGCTTTGAATTCGGCGGCAATCCCGGCGTCATGGAGGTTCGCCCCGGCACCTGGACCGTCACCGGCTATCACACCGCGATGGAGCTGGAGCAATCACAGACGCTGACGCTGGCGGAAGGTCAGCGCGCGACACAGACCTTTGTTTTTGAAACCCCGGCCGCGCCGCTGCCCGCCGTCACGGTCACCGCGCCTGCACAGGTTGTGGTGGGGTCTGCCTTTGGCGTCAGCTGGACGGCAGAGGGCGCGTTGAAGGAACGGGACTATGTGACCATCGTGCCCGTGGGCGCAGAAGGCGGCGCCTATACAGACTATGACCGTCTGCAGGGTCGGTCTGAGGGGCAGTTGCGAGCGCCCGCCGAGCCCGGCCTCTACGAGGTTCGGTTGCAGACCGAGGATGGCAAGGCCGTTCTCGCCACAACTCCGATCGAGGTTGTCGATGCTGTCGTGACCGTCTCCGGCCCGGCGCAGGTCGTGATCGGATCGGCCTTCCCGGTGAGCTGGGCAGCCGAAGGCCTGCATCCGCGTGACTATGTTACCATCGTCCCTTTGGGGGCCGAGGAAGGTGCCTATACCGATTACACCCGCCTTGAGGGCAAGACCGAAGGCAGCCTGCGCGCCCCTGCCGAAGCCGGGCTCTATGAGCTGCGCTTGCAGATGGAGAATGGCGGTCGTGTCCTCGCCCGCGCGCCCATTGAAGTTGTCGAGGCGCAGGTGACGGTTTCGGCACCCGCGCAGGTTCTGGTCGGCTCGGCCTTCGATGTGAGTTGGACCGCCGAAGGGCTGCATCCGCGCGATTATGTCACCATCGTCCCCATGGGCGCAGCCGAGGGGGAATATACCGATTACGACCGCCTTGAAGGTCAAGCATCCGGCCGCCTGCGTGCTCCAATTGAACCCGGGCTCTATGAGGTGCGCCTGCAACTTGAAAACGGTGGCCGTGTCCTCGCGCGCACGCCGGTGGAAGTGGCCGAAGGAGAGGTGACGCTGAGCGGCCCCGAGCGCGTCCGGGCAGGGGGTGATGTCGCCGTTTCCTGGACCGGTGCCATCCACCCGCGTGACTATATCACCATCGTTCCTGCGGGAACCGCAGATGGGGAATATGCCGCCTATACGCGTGTTGGCGATGCCTCTCAGGGCAGAATGACGGCCCCGGAAGAGCCCGGTGCCTATGAAATTCGCTATCAGCTGGAGCGTGGCAACCGGGTCATGGCTCGGGGACCCCTTGAGGTGCTGGCACCGGATGCGGCGCTGGATGACGGCGCCGGTCTGCAAGCTCCGGCCACCGGCAAACCCGGCGAAGTCATCACCATCAGCTGGAGCGGCGGCAGTGACAGTGCCGAT
>NZ_JACDXX010000043.1 GCF_020539525.1 Pseudogemmobacter faecipullorum
CTAAAGAGAGAACAAAAATGATCATCGTCTCACCTCAGTCTGGAGTGGATTGGCAAAAGATACGCTATACGTCCTAAAGTATGTATGATTGATACTTGGGTGACGTGTCAATCTCCAAGGCGTGATTGGCGGCTTTGACCTCCGGCGCGGATGCGAAACTGAAGAGAAATGCCTGAAGACACGCGAAATCCGGCCCGGAACGGGCAGAAAAACCTTGGATCCGGGGGCATTGTTGCAGAAGTCAGGCTGCGACCGGACGTTCCCCTTTCCCCGTTGGGTTCATGCCACGCGTTTGATCTCGGCGGTGCCGAGTGCATCGAAGCGGTTCATGAGAGCGACACGGATGTTGATTTCGGCTGTCTGGCGGTCCGGATCTCGTGATGTGATCCGTTCGCCGAAGGCTTTCAGGCATCTCATCTTCGCCTCGATCCGACTTCGGATGTGATATCCGGACCAGCGTTTCCGGGCTGCGCTTCCTAGGCGTTGGGTCGCGCGGAGGATTTCGTTGTGTGCAACGGCGGCGGAACAATCCTCCCGCCATCGTCGCCCGCTCTTGCGGATGGGAATGACCGCCGTGCCACCGCATTCCAGGATCGCCGTGTGGCAACGGCGCGTGTCGAACGCGCCGTTGCCGGTTACGGTGCCAATCTGTTCACTGGGCGGTATCTGCGACAGCAGGTCGGCAGAACAGGACTGTCGCCCATGTCGTTGGAGGTGTACTCCACCGCGCAGACGTCACCGGTGGCCGTATCCATTGCCAAATGGACCTTGCAATACTGGCGTCGGCGATGCGTGTCGTGCTTGCGGGCTAGCCACTCGCCATCGCCCAGGAACTTGATCCAGGTGCTGTCCACCAGCAGGTTTAGCGGGACCGGCGCGCGTCGGCTCGGGATCCAGACTGTGATGGTCTGCTGCCGTCGGCTCAGTGTGGAAAAGTCTGGCACAGGCCAGTCAAGCCTTGCCAGCTGCACGATGCTGCCCACCATTCCGGTTGTTTGCCAGAGCGGCAGTCCGAACAGAACTTTCACCATCAAGCAGGATTGGACGGCGGCATCACTGAACACCGGCGGCGGACCGTTGCCCCCCGGCCTTTGGGGCGCGCCAGACCATGTCCTTGTTCAGCCAGATCAGCAAAGACCCGCGCCGCCTGCGTGCATCGTTGTAGGACTTTCAGTTCGCCGTGCGGTAGCGGGTGAGGTCAGGCCGGGCCATGCTAACAGTCCAACCCGCTGGGATACGAACGTGAATCCTTGCCCAGCAAAGTGTTTTGCAACATGTATAACCGCCCCTTTCGCAAGAGGGTAATTTGGATTTTTTTAACGCGTTGTCGGCTGCTGACATGTATCTGGCCTTTGATGCGGCCATCTCATGCCGCGGGCCCGTATGGTGTTCGCAGATCAGGTCCCAAATCAACGCCGCGTGCTCAAAGGCACTTTGTTGCAGGCTGGTTCCTCTGATCCTGTCTCACGACCGTTGCGCCAAACGTCTCCTTGCCCTCTTACGCTCCGACGTCTCGCGGCCCTTGACGACTATATTGTCGGAGCCGGAGCTTTGTAGACGCCTCCGTGAGCCATATGAGCCCACACGATCCGCGCCATTTTATCTGCCAGCGCCACCCGCACCATCAAACCGTGGGATCAAACACCTTATCGTCTTGGTCGACAGCTTGCCTAGCCGCCAGCCCAGAGCAGTCGTTCTTCCTAGCGGGTATCTCGCTAACCGCGCGCTGCATTAGAGACCGCTTTCCCGCATTCGCTGCGATTGCTACGCCGCACCGCCATCAGTCGGCTTTCCACAGAATAACTCACTTCCTCTCACACTTTGGTCAAGTGTTCCACGAGTTTCCACAAGCCGACTCCGTTTGATGCCTTGATCAGAAGTGCGCAGTGATGGGAAATGTAGCCTGGCAAACGATCAAAGACGGTACTGACATCTGCGGCGGTTTCGGCCGCTATCCCAGCATTGCGCAAGGCCGGGGCGAGTGCGGTCATATATGCGCCGACCAGCATGACCCGGCGCGGTTTCAGCGACAGTATATCCGACAGAAGTTCTGCGTGAAGCCGGGCGCTTTGTTCGCCGAGTTCAAGCATGTCGCCGAGAATAAGCATTTTTTCAGCGGATACGTGAGCGGCGGCGAAGCTTTGGAGGGCTGCGCGCATGGACAGGGGATTGGCGTTATAGGTCTCATCCTGCAGTTGGAATCTGATCGTATCGATCGACAGGCTGTGGGTCTCACCACGCCCCGCGAGAGGGCGGAATGTTTCAAACCCTTCGGCCACTTTCACGAGATCTAGCGACATTTCTGCGGCCACCGCCAGGGAGGCAAGGCTGTTAAGAGCCATATGAACGCCGCTGGCACCGATCCGGTAAGTCAGTCGGCCATTTGGGGTCTGCGCCTCGACCAGCCGCTGGGCAGGATCGTAAGACAGGAGCCGGAAATCCGAGCCGTCCGCCGCGCCAAAAGTGACCAATTTCAGCGCGGCCTCTCTGGCGCGCTCGGCCATCTCATCGAAATGGTCGCTGCCGCTCCAGATAACCGCACATTTTCCAGGCTGCATCCCCAGAAAAATATTCGATTTCCTGCGTGCAATATCGCCGGTGGTTTCTCCCTCGCGCAGATGGGCGGTAGTTATATTGGTAATCACGGCAATATCGGGCGCGACACGGCGGATATGGGCCTGACCCCTAGAATTGATCGCGCTGAGAGCTGTTTCCAGGATCACCGCATCCGTTTCAGGCTGGACCGAGGCGAGATTGACCAGAATACCGACCCTGGTGTTGTAATTGTCATATGTTGCGCGGCAGTTGATCAGAGGAGAGAGCGCGGCTTGCAGCATCGAAACTGTCGTGGTTTTGCCCGAACTCCCGGTGACGCAAACGACTTTGCCGCGCATCCGGTCACGGACCGCGCCACCGATTTGCATCAGCGCTGCCAGTGGATCTTCTACCTGCAAAAGCGGAAACTCCGGCCGAAGTCCAGGCGGCCGTTCCCGTACCAGCGCGCCGGCCAGGCGATCCTGCAATTTGTTCAGAGAGGCGTGGCTGTCCCAATTGTCTTTCGATACTGTGGTCATGTTCTCATGGCGGTTGCGGTCCTGGCGGCTATGGGCGGCAAAAAGCACAGGCTCCGGCACAAGCGCCAGATGGGTCCGACCCGCAACAGCTGAACGGCAGAACCAGCCCGGCGGCGGCGGGGTGATCCAGGTGCCACCGGTCAGCCTGGCGAGTTCTTCGGCGCTCCACCCGGGCAGGCCTGAGGGCTTGGTGCTACCCAGGTGCCTGGCCACCTTGCCCGAGAAGGACAGTGTGGTCGCAAGACCGGTGCGCAGCCGTCCCAGCCTTTTGAGACGGTCAAACACCGATATTTCCAGGTCGAGGATACCGTCTTCCAGCCGGGATTCCGGCGGCGGTCGCAAGCCGAAGCGCTCGTGATAAATTTCTCCCGGCTGCCAGTGCGGCGTCGGCAATCGCCAGTCGCCCGGCTCATGCGCCATTCCGCGCCCCCATACCGGCATATTGCCCTTTTTGCGGGGAACACCATGCAAAGCGATGGTCAGGCGACGGCTGACCGGCTCTTCGGCACTCCACCAGGTTTCCACCCAGAGCATGTTGCGTCTTGTAAGCCTTTCCGGACTGAGGCTGACGCCGTGAAGAGTCAAAGGTCCGAGAGCGACCGGCGCGATCCTTGCGCTTTCCGGAACCGACGGCACAGCCAGGCGGGACCGCAGCGTGGTCAGACGGTAATCCTGCGGCAAGCGCCCAACGGGAGAAAGCGGGATCTGAAGCCGTCCGTCCGAACCAGGAATGGTGATGGTGCCAAAGGCCGCGCATTTTTCAGCAAAATCAGCAGCGATCGAGATGGCCGCGTCTCCCTCGGCCTCTAAGGCCCGCCCGGGGGCGGCAGTGACCGGTATCACTTCGATGCCGGTCACACCTGACCGCCCAAGCTTCAGTCGGAAGACCGCGCTGTCGCCTCTACCTTCGGAAAAGTCACACAGGAGATTGCCTGCATCATGCAAAATCGGTCGACCTTCAAAAATCTCGATCCCCTGCAACATATGCGCCGAGGCTCCAAGAACAGCATCGGCTCCGGCGCGGATCAGCGCATGGCCTGCGGCTATCTCGCCTGGGCCGGGAACTGGTTTCAGGTTCAGACCCCAATGGACCGCAACCATCACTACATCCGCATGGCGCCGCGCGGCCTGAATGCGCGGCTGCATTTCCCTTTGCCAGAGCGCAGGGTCTGAGAGAGGCAGAAACGCGTGCCCCGGCCGGTTGGCGGTCGCGGCGAATTCCGCCTGAGTGGCGTCCAGTGAAAACACCGCGACAGCAAGGCCATTGCGGCGGAAAAAGCGCGGCGCAAACGCGGCCTCGCGATCCCGACCCGAACCTGCATGGGCTATATTTTCTAGTTCAAGCCAACGGGCCTGATCAAGCAACGCCTCGGGTCCGTAGTCGCCGGAATGATTATTCGCAGTAGCAACCAGATCGACCCCTAACCTTTGAAGGACACGGGTCATCTCAGGACGCGCGCGGAAGTAATAGGGTCCGGATTCGCTCTTGTCTGCGCCCTGTTCTCCAAGATCGGAGATCACGCATTCGAGGTTGACCATCCTGAGATCTGCACTGCTGAAAGCCGGAAGATGGACAGCCGTTTCCCCCTCTTCAGTGCCACCTGCGAATGCGGACAGAAGCAGATGTTGCCTGCGGGCGAGGCTGACATCACCACCCCAGGCAACGGTCATTCTCAGTTCATCTGGCATGGCCTGCTCCTGTGTTCTGTCTGCGAGTGCAGGTGTAATACCTGTATTGAGGTTATACCTCTTCACACCTGGTTTGAAAGTAAGCGCAAGGATCAGCCGCGCGCCTGCAATCCGAAATAGCCTCAGGCTGGTTAATGGCAAGTGAAACCCGTTGCGCATCATCAACGACGATCCACCGGGGGTGAAAATCAACAGCTCTGATCGACTCATCGCCTAAATATTGCCATATACATACTTTAGGGATACGATACACCAAAAGGGGCTAATCATGACGTATAAGGTTTTGTTGTTATTGTCGGCGCTCGGCGTCGCGGGCTGCGTTGCAGCTGCTCCCACTACGCCGGACACCCGTCTTGTGCGGGTCATGGTCGAAACCAGTGGCAAACATAAGTTTGAGCGCCTGGTGTCGGCCGCCCAGCCGATGGCCGACAGAGCCTGCGCCTCCGAAGGCAAACAGGCGAAATGGGCCGTGGCCACCTCGATCTCGGACACGAAAACCCGCCTGTCCTTCACCTGCCATTGAGCTCGGCACCGAAACCCGCACCATGAGGCGGGTTTTCTCTGGCGGCTGGCCCCAGGGCCGCCCCTTCAGGTTCCGCAGCTCTGCGCCTTGCCGCCCACGGCTCCCCGGCGGCCCACGGCAGCATGATCACCTTACCCGCGTCCTGGCGGTGCAGGGGTGACATGCTGCCGCTTGCCTTTGCGCCTGCCCTTTCAGGATCAGGTTAAAACGGTCCCCGTCGCGCGTCCCCGCCCCCCTTGACCGAGGGCCCGCGCGACGGGTCCAAAGCGCCATGGTCAGGCGCCTTCCTGCTGATAATAGGCGTTATTCTGATAGGCCGCCTGCACACCCAGCGTCAGCGCCGTATGCAGCAACGGCGGTTTCAGCGTGACATCGCAGGCCATCATCCGCTCGCAGGTAAAATCATGCGAACGCACTTCGCTTGAGACCAGAACCAGAGGCAGACGCGGCACAGCACGACGCACCTGCATGCAGAAATCAATCGTCGATTCGGTATCGTCGAGATAGTCGGAATCGACCAGCAGGAAGTCGAGGCGCGGCGCGTGATCGCGCAGCCAGTCAAGATTCATCCGCTCTTCCGAGACCACCATGACCACCGCGCGCATTCTCTCGGACCAGTCCTGCAGATCACGCGATAAGGACCCCATTTCACCACACATCAGGATCAGGCCTTTGGGGCAGAGCGGCTTATCGACCAGCGCAGAACTCTTCAGACTCGGGCCTTCCGGAGCACGATATCCCGCCGTCTGAGGCACCCGAACGACGACTGAACTGTCTGAGGGGCGCGGGGCAGGCTCGGGCTCGCGGAACATTCTCAGCACAATTCTCTCCTTAGTATCCGTTCATCTTCGCGAGAAGATGAATCTCACTAAGGTATGTATCGATATACCTTTTGTTCTTTTTAAGGCCCCAAAAGTGAGAATGCGTCAGAACTGTGTCCTGTCGCTTATATCCCCCGGAACCCTGTATTGGCTCCCCTTTCACCGGACACTCAAGCGGTTGCGGATTGAGCTTCAATGAACTCGCGTAGCGAGCGCATCTTCAGCCCTGAGTGCGGGTGGTTTTCGTTGTAGTCCTCGAACCAGCTGCCGATCAATCCAAGAACGGTCTCAGCATCTGGCAATGGGGTGATCTGGACGTAATCGCGCTTGAAGGTCTTCACGAAGGCTTCCGAGATGCCGTTGCTCTGCGGGCTCCTGACCGGCGTGAAACAGGGCTTCAGGCCGATCTGGTGGGCGAAGATCTGGGTCTCCCTGGCGATATAGGGCGAGCCATTGTCGGTCAGCATCTCGATGACTGTGGGCGCGCGATAAGCGCTGAAGCGGCGCTCGACCGCCTCCAGCATGATGTCGCGGATGTCCGAGCCGCTGATGCCGGCATTGGCGACGGCCGTCCAGGCGATGATCTCGCGGTCATGGGCATCGATGATAAAGGCGCCGCGGAGGATGTCGCCGTTCCAGCAGCTGAACTCGAAGCCGTCGCTGCACCACCGCAGGTTCGAGCGCATGACGATGCCCTTGCCGTCATGGATATGGTCGGGGCGCTCGGAATATCTGCGCGCCAGCAACAGGTTATGCGCCCGCATGATCCGGTAGACCCTCTTGTGATTGACCGGCGCCAGACCGCCCGCGCGCAGCTGGCGGTTCAGGATCGCCGTGATCCGGCGATAGCCATAGGTCGGCCGGACCGCCACAAGCTTGCGGAGGGGGTGCGGACGAAAAGTTGGACTATCGAGGAGATAGTTCATGTATAGCTACGAAGAGCGCATGAGGGCGGTTGCCCTTTACATCAGGCATGTATGAGTTTGAAATAAAGGGCTTTGAGATACTTGGGCCGGGAGTTGTCTACGACTGACAAAGGCTTAGGCTGTGTGGAAACTCTCGTGTGTGAGGGGCACCTGGTGTCAGTGAGCGAGGTCATTTCTCTGGAGGACGATAGATTTTGGCCGGGCGCGGTTCGGCCAGCCGTTTTCAGGCCTTCACCGCAGCCATTAGGCCCCGGATACCGATCAGGGCCACCATCCGCTTGATGTTGTAGGCGAGGACGTTCAGCGCGATTTCTGTCTTCACGTTCCTCAGTCGACGCGTCAGGAAGTGGGTTGTGCCCATCCAGGCCTTGATGGTGCCGAACGGGTGCTCGACGGTGCTACGTCGGACTGTCATCGGTTCTGAAGGGCTGATCAGTCGGGCGCGTGCCGCTTCGATCAGGTGCTCATGAGTCCATCGCGTGATCCGGCGTTCCTTGCCGGTCGTGCAATGGGTCTTCATCACGCAATCGCCGCAGTCGCCAGTCCAGTAACGGCGCAATTCAAGCCCGTCTTCTTCGGTCGTGTAGCGATAGGTCAGTGCCTCCCCGGCAGGGCAGCGATACACATCCGTATTGGGCTCGTAGGCGAAGTCAGCTTTCACATACAGGCCCTTGGCCCGGTTGCCCGATGTCTCGGGACGCGGAATTGTGGTGATGATGCCTGCCTCGTGGCAGGTCAGGATCTGCCGCCCGCTGAAGTAGCCCTTGTCAGCCAGCACATGCAACTCGTCGCGGTGAAGCGCCTCTTTCGCAGCGTTTGCCATTGGCACCAGAAGATCACGATCATGGCCTTGGTTGGTAACATCATGCGCAAAGATCAGATGCGTCTCGGCATCGACGGCGGTCTGGACATTATAACCGACCATGCCGCTGTTCCGAGCGCTGGTCGCCATGGCGCGGGCGTCAGGATCTGTCAGGGATATCTGTCCGTCCGGAGTATCCGCCAAGGCCCGATCCATGGCTTTCAGATGTTGAATGGGCATTGCCAAGTTGTTGTGTCGTGAAGCCCCTGCTACAGGATTTCGAATGAAAATGCCATCATCCCTGGCGCGCCTGAAGGGCTTCCGCTTCCCCCGCGAGATCATCGCTTATGCCGTCTGGGCCT
>NZ_JACDXX010000044.1 GCF_020539525.1 Pseudogemmobacter faecipullorum
AAAATCCTCGGGGCGCTCAACGCCCTTCAGCAGCTCATCCAGTAGTTCCTTGGAGATCGTCATGCATGCTTCCTTTCGATGAAGCATGGACCGGATCACTCATACACAAAAGACAGGACACTCTCCATATATCGTAAGCACTTCACCGACAGTCACATTCCCCGGCTCATTTGCAACACAGTCACGCCCTTTGGTTGCAATGTAGGCCGCGAGGGCTTTTTCAGCATCTTCACGGCGTTCGCAGCCCGTGCTGCGGTCGGGCAGACCGGTGTCGCGGATATACCAGTGCTGGCGATGGGCGAATTTATGGAGGCGGGCTCCTTTGGCTTGTCTCGGCATTTTTTCACCAAATCGGTAAGACGGTCACGTTCAAGACGAATAGCGCGGCCCATTCGTACGATATATCCGTGGTTCTCTGCGGCCGAACGTAAGCTCGCTGACGGGATGCCAAGTGCGCGAGCAGCGTCCTTGATTTCACACAGCGGCGCGAGATCCTCGATGCGGTTCTCCCTTTCCTTCATTTTTACCCAGCCTCCAGAACCGTTGTTTTGTCTTCCTCACACATCATCGCCTCCCTTGCGATCTGCTGGCTCTCTGTCGCCACGATCGTGCGCGATATAAGCGTGAAGGCGCCGCTGCGCCGAGCTGTCAGATCCTTTTCTGCAGTCAGCGCCGTGCATAGTCCCAGCACCTCAGCGCCATTGGCGGGTGCTGCTGCTGCTGCGACCTCCAAATTGCCTTGGCTGTCGATGATCAAGTGCAGGGCCTTGCGCATCAGTACAGACTCCTTTCGCGGTTTTCATCCGTTCCTGTGAGGATCCGGGCCGCTTCTTCCAGGCTGGGAATGAGCTTTGTGAGACCGGCGATACCGATGCCGCCTTTGAGTGCAGCAATGACCGCGGCAAAGGCCAGAACATGCGTCGCGGCCGCCGGATCATCCCAGCAGGCCTCAATGGTCTCCTCGGCAATGGCCAGACTGCCCTTGCAGCGGTGGGGGATGGTGAATTCAGCCATTGGCAATCTCCAGCAGGGTCTGGGCGTGGCAGGGGCCGTCTGGCGCGCACCAGCAGGCGAATGAAAAGCCGCGCAGCTCGGCCAGCAGATGCAGAACGGCTGCCCGGGTCTCGGCGAGGGCATCGAGGCAGCGCAGGATCTCGGGTTCGCTGAGACCAGCGGGCAGATAGGCATTTCCATTTCAGAGCGGGCCTATGTGCTGGCAACGGCCTATCATGAAACCGGCAATTTCCGCTGGCTTCGCGAGCTTTGGGGCCCGACCCCGGCCCAGACGCGCTATGAGGGCCGCGCAGACCTCGGGAACACGGTTGCCGGGGATGGCCGGCGCTTCATGGGGCGCGGCTATGTGCAGATCACCGGCAGGCGTAACTATACCGACTGGGGCAAGCGCCTCGGCCTCGATCTGCTCAACCGGCCCGATCTGGCAGAAGAGCCGGATATCGCGGCGCAGATCCTCGTGGAAGGGATGCGCCTTGGCACTTTCACAGGCAAGAGCCTGGCTGATTACACAAACAGCAATGGCGTGGTGCATTACCAATCTGCCCGCCGGATCGTGAATGGCACCGATCGGGCTGAGCTGATCGCGGGCTATGCCCGCGCCTATGAGGCTGCAATCCGTGCGGCAGAGCCGGTCAGGGCAGGCTGGCTCGCGGCCCTCATTCAATCCCTCGGAAACCTGTTCAGGAGCAAAAGATGAACTGGACCCTCGTTCGCGGGCTGACTTATGTCGCCCTGCTGCTGGCTTCGCTGCTGGCCTTCCTCGGCCTGGCCGAGTTCAACCCGACCACCGGCATGCTGAAGATCCACCCCTTTAACGCCTATGGCGCTGCTGCAGCGCTGTCTGGCGTGATTTCCTCGGCCCTCGCCACGCTGGCGCTGATCCGCGGCTGGGGACGGAAATGAGCGCGCTGGTAACTTGGCTTGCCGGAAAGGCAGGGTTGTGGTTCGCCGGGGCAGTTGCTGCTCTGGCGGCCGGTATGGGCCTTTATGTGAAGGGCAGGGCGGATAGTACCGCCCGGGCCCGTCTCAAATCATTGGAGAATGACCATGAAACCGCTTCTGATCTGCGCCGCGCTGTTGACCGCGGCCTGGCTGACCGGGTGCGCAAGTTCGATGACGCCGGGTTCCGCGACTGAGGCCGCCCACTGCGAGATCTGGGGCAAGTCGCTGCCAACCCGGTCGCGGGCTGATACCGGGCAGACCAAAGCCGAGATCCAGCGCGGCTATGCCGCCTTCGACCTCGCTTGCCCGGGATTCGGTTACCTGGTGCCGGGGTGACGTATTTCGGCCCATAGCTACTTGGCTTAATGCCAGTAACCATTATTCTTTACCCCCATAAGCTACCTTTCAGCTCCGCAGCACGGGCATGTGCGGGACCGGAATCATTTCTTGTATTTACCATGCGATCATCGCAATAACTCAATAACTATTGAGGTGTTGATTCGATGAAAGAGGAAAGTGCACTTGCCGCTTTTGCGGCGTTGTCACAGGAGACGCGGCTGCGCATCGTGCGCTTGCTGATCCAGGCAGGACCGAAGGGCATGGCTGCGGGCGACATCGGTGCTGCTATTGGGGCCACGACCTCGCGCCTGTCTTTTCATCTGGCACATCTGGAACATGCAGGGCTGATCCAGTCGCGGCGTGAGGGGCGGTTCATCATCTACACCGCGCTTTACCCGGCCTTCTCCTCGCTGATCGCCTTCCTGATGCAGGACTGCTGCCAGGGGCACCCCGAGATTTGCGCGCCGGCCGTGACAGCAATGGCCTGCGCCTGCGATCCCACCTCTGCTGATAAGGCCTGATCATGGACGTCATCATTTACCACAACCCCGCCTGCGGCACGTCGCGCAACACGCTTGCAATGATACGCAACGCAGGCGTCGAGCCGCATGTGATCGAATATCTGAAGACGCCGCCTTCGCGGGCGCTTTTGGTACAGCTGATCGAACGCATGGGGATCGCCCCCCGCGACCTGCTGCGCGAAAAAGGAACGCCCTATGCAGACCTGGGCCTCGATGATCCGGCGCTGTCAGACGAGGCCCTGATTGACGCGATGATGGAACATCCCATCCTCATCAACCGGCCCATCGTTGTCAGCCCCACGGGCGTGCGTCTTTGCCTGCCTTCCGAGGCCGTGCTGGACCTGCTGCCCCCGCAGCGGGGTGTCTTCACAAAAGAAGATGGTGAGCAGGTCGTGGACGATCACGGCAATCGCACGCGTTCTGTTTGAGCCTGAGATCAATATGACCCCGTCACACCAGCCCCGCCGGTTATCGTTCCTTGATCGCTATCTGACGTTGTGGATCTTCGCCGCCATGGCGCTTGGCATTTTGCTTGGCACTTTGTTCACCGGATTGCCGGATGCCTTGAATGCCATGTCGATAGGATCGACCAATATTCCCATCGCCATTGGCCTGATCCTGATGATGTATCCGCCCCTGGCAAAGGTGCGCTATGAGGAGCTGCCGCAGGTCTTTGCCGATAAGCGCGTGCTGATGCTTTCGCTGCTGCAGAACTGGATCATTGGCCCGGTCCTGATGTTCGCGCTGGCCGTGATTTTTCTGCGCGATCACCCCGAATATATGACGGGCCTGATCCTGATTGGACTGGCACGCTGCATCGCCATGGTGCTGGTCTGGAACCAGCTCGCCCGCGGCGACAATCAGTATGTTGCGGGGCTGGTGGCCTTTAACTCGATCTTCCAGATCCTGTTCTTCTCGACCTATGCCTGGCTGTTTCTGAGCGTGCTGCCGCCCCTGTTCGGGTTTGAAAGCAGCGTGATCGACGTGGGCTTTTGGACGGTGACCGAGGCCGTACTGATCTACCTTGGTCTGCCCTTCGTCGCCGGATACCTGACGCGACGTGTGCTGATCGCGAAGCGCGGCGAGGCGTGGTATCAGAGCCGTTTCCTGCCAAAGATCAGCCCGATCACGTTGATCGCGCTTCTGTTCACGATCGTCGCGATGTTCAGCCTTAAAGGTGCTGATGTGCTGCGATTGCCAGTAGATGCGCTGCGGATCGCCGTGCCGCTCGTGATCTATTTCGCGCTGCAGTTCCTGATCAGCTTCGCTATGGGCCGCTGGATCGCCAGGGACTATCCCCGCACCACCGCCATCGCCTTCACAGCTGCCGGAAACAATTTTGAGCTCGCAATCGCGGTTGCCATCGCGGCCTTTGGGCTGGCCTCGCCCGTAGCCTTTGCCGCTGTCATTGGCCCGCTGGTCGAAGTGCCGGTGCTGATCCTACTGGTCAGTGTGGCCCTCAGACTTGGCCGCCGGTGGTTCCCACAGGATGCCGCTTTGAAGGAGAGTGACGCATGATCCCGGATCTTCCGAACCTGTTGCCCGGCGCCTTGCAGCTGCCGCAGATCGAGGGGTCGCCTCCGCGCATCCTGCTGCTCTACGGCTCGCTGCGGGAACGCTCCTACAGCCGCCTCGCCACTTTGGAAGCCGAGCGTTTGCTCCGCCACTTTGGTTGTGAGACGCGCATTTTCCACGCAGACGGGCTGCCGCTGCCGGATGATGCCGAGGCTGATCATCCCAAGGTGCAGGAGCTGCGCGATCTGTGCCTCTGGTCTGAAGGGCAGGTCTGGACCAGCCCCGAACGCCACGGCGCGATGACCGGCGTGATGAAATCACAAATCGACTGGATCCCTCTGGCGATGGGGGCGATCCGCCCCACGCAGGGGCGCACGCTGGCCCTGATGCAGGTATCGGGCGGCTCGCAAAGCTTTAACGCCGTCAACCAGATGCGCATTCTGGGCCGCTGGATGCGAATGCTTACGGTCCCGAACCAGTCTTCCGTGGCTAAAGCCTATCAGGAATTCGACGATGAAGGCCGGATGAAGCCCTCTTCCTACTATGACAGGGTTGTCGATGTGATGGAGGAGCTGGTGCGTTTCACCCTTCTGACGCGTGACCGGCCATATCTCACGGACCGCTATAGCGAGCGGAAGGAAGCGGCTGAAAAGCTGCAGGAGCGCCTAAACCTGAAGGATGCGATCTAATGTTTGCCGCACGGCGCTGGCCGGTCATTTCCGCCCTCGGCGTCGTGCAAATCTTCACCTGGGGGAGTAGCTATTATCTGTTGGCCGTGCTTGCATCCCCCATCGAGGCGGATACAGACTGGCCTATGGCCTGGGTGGTGGGAGCCATTTCGGTGGCCCTGGTCTGCGCAGGATTAGCGTCGCCAAAGGTAGGGAGGGCCATTTCGCATTTTGGTGGCCGACCCGTTTTGGCCGCGGGATGCACCCTGCTTGCACTAGGCCTTGTCGTCATCGCGGCGGCACCAAATCTTCCTGTCTTTTATGCGGGCTGGTGCGTCATCGGGCTCGGCATGGGCGCGGGGCTATATGACCCTGCCTTCGCTACCTTGGGCCGTCTGTATAAGAAAGATGCCCGCGCTGCGATCACGGCGCTGACCCTATGGGGCGGGTTCGCCAGCACTGTCTGCTGGCCGTTATCCACATGGCTGCTTGATCAGCTTGGCTGGCGCGGGGCTGCGGCGAGCTATGCCGCGATCCATTTGCTGATCTGCTTGCCACTTATCTTCGGCCTGATCCCCAAAGAGCCGAGGCACCAGCCCGCACCAGATCAGAATGTAACAGGCTCTGCTACGCTACTCGGGCCCGAACGGATGGCATTTCTGGTGATGGCCCTGATCCTGGTCACCGCTGGCCTCGCAGTCACAGTGATTTCTGTCTACTTGCTCAAGCTTCTCCAGGCGCAGGGCCTGTCGACTGAGCAAGCCGTCACCATCGGCGCCTTTTTGGGTCCGGCGCAGGTCGCTGCGCGTGTGATGGAAATGGCTGGCAAGGGACGACACCATCCTATCTGGACGCTGATCGTGGCCACTGCCAGTGTCGCAATGGGTCTTGTGCTTTTGGCGCTGGATATGGGGCTGCCCGGTCTGGCTGTAATCTGTTATGGCGCAGGAAATGGCATTTTTTCCATTGCACGCGGTGCATTGCCCTTGGCACTGTTTGGGCCTGAGCGCTATCCGGCACTGATGGGCCGCTTGGCACTCCCTTCACTTCTGGCGCAGGCGGCCGCTCCTATCTTGGGCGTTGCATTGATCGCCAGCGTGGGAGCGGGGGGCGCATTAACCATCGTGGCATGTCTCGCGATTGCCAATCTCGCATTATCGCTCACAATGTGGGCCACCTGCCGGCATTTATTACGATAATCAATAGTTTAGAGCGTGCATGCTTGAGAAAATCCGCTGTTGGATGCGCAGTTTTCGATAAAAGGCATAGCGAATGTCCTATTCGCTCCATTTGTGACTTCACTTTCGGCCCTTACCTGCCGGTCAGCGCCTTCAGCTGCTGCGATGCAGCATTCCCGAAAGCTGCCGCTCAGGCTTGACGCGACCCGACTGCGTCGCGAAGGTCGACTATGCGGACGGAGCTGCCCTTCGATCCTTGGGCCAGGAGGTTACCGATTTTGGTCTTTGTCGCGCAGATGTCGCCGAATACGGTCGAATCGCTCACCCTGGGGCAGCAAATCAAAAACCGTCTTGCCATCCAGCCCATGAACATTGGGATCAGCCCCTTCTGCAAACAGGGTGTAAATCGCATCCGGGCCTGTTTCAGGATAGGGTGCATGCCCCATCATCGGCGTGTAGCCTCGTCTATCCAATGCATTAATGTCAGCGCCATGAGACAGCAGCTTACGTATGGCTTCGGGATCACCTGTCAGGTGCAGAAGCGTCTCGCCCTCAGGGCTTCGTGCATCTGGGTCTGCTCCGGACGCGATCATCAAGTCAATGATTGTGGGCTCCGGGAACATAGATTGCTCGAGGAATACCGGCCAGCCGGAGGGCAGCTTCGCAACTGCAAGACCGGGATCTCGTTGAAGACATTCGCGAACGCCCTGCTCATCTGCGTTGCGCAGAATCTCTGCGAAGTTTTCAACATCAGCTTCGGAATGCATCAACCCCGCCCGGTCATCCTGAAAAATAAGGCAGCCTGTAGTGTCCCCGTCCAACGCTCCAGAGAAAGTGTCAGACAAAAGGCTGCCGGGCCCCAGGAAGAATACGCAAGGCAGGATCTTAAGACATCCCATGAAGACGGGCTTTCATTGGTGACTCCAGACAGCATCTGTCCTTACCCCCATTCCCCGAAGCAGCCAATGACGGCTTTGGGCTCTTCGCGTGGATCTGCCACCATCGGTGCCAATGTGAGTGCCGGGCAGCCCCTTCGGGCTCTTTCGGCCCTTTGCGGACGGTCGGCGTCTTCAGGCGCTGCGATGCAGCGTTCCCGAAAGCTGCCGTTCAGACTTGACCCGGACCGAGCGCGTCGCGAGTGTCAGCTATGCGGACATCGCCGCTGGTGGGTCGAGGCCAGTGCCGCGGGGACGCACTAAAATACGCCGCCATTCGACTGGTTTAGCAACAAAGGCCTAGTCGATCTCGCATAACATAGAATGTATCAGATCAAGCAAGATGTAGCCAGGTAAGCCGATTGTAAGGCCGACTGAAATGCAATCGTCGCGACCCAAAATATGATCTGCGCATCAAGAAAGTAACCATCCGGCGTAGGCCGCGGACGGGTGTCCGTGCTCAGGGAGTGGGCTTGGGTGCTTTGGGCTTGCCGAGCCGCGGGGACCATTTCTTCGCGAGTTGGTCAAAGCGTTCGACGATCCTGTCG
>NZ_JACDXX010000045.1 GCF_020539525.1 Pseudogemmobacter faecipullorum
CAGATCTTCAGGCCGCTTACAGTCCTTCAGCAACTCGTCCAGCAGTTCGTTGGAAATCGTCATCGTCCTTGCTCCTCTCAGGAAGCATGGACCCAATCAGCCATACACAGAAGACCTGACACTCTCCCGCCCTCGGCCAGCTCGGCTGTCCAGTACCGGCCCGCGCCAAGCGAAACCGAGATCCGGTCTCCGATTGTCGCAACATAATCAGGCAGCAGGCCAGCGAGGCTGATCCGGGTGCGGTCCGCACTGATGCTGCCGATCGATGCGCTGCCGCCCGGGTCGATACGCGACGCCGGGGCATAGGTCGGATCGGTGAAAAGCAGGGTCTGGCGGCCGATGCCGAGCGCGCGGATCTTCGCATCGATTTCACGCGCCTGTTCCGGCCGCCGGGCGGCGAGGCTCATGGTCACCTGCCAGAGCGGCGGGGCCAGCTCTGCCGCCCAGAACTGCCCGGATCCGGATCCCGACATTTCGTCATTGCGCCTCATGTCGAAGCTCACATCACCCGCGCGCAGGACATCCGACAGGAAGGCGAGCGGATAGGGGAAAGTCAGGGCCATGGGTCTTTATCCTCGCATGCGCGGATTGCGGGCGTTGATCTCGGCAATCCGGGAGGGCAGCGCGCGGTTCAGCTCGCCAGCCACTGAGGAGGCCTCTTGCCGGGCAATGTTGCGCACCTGCAGGTTGCCGCTTTCATCCATCCCGACCGTGACATGCACATCCACGGCTTGGGCGCCTGACTGGTCAGCCATGCGCTTGCTGACATCAGCCGGGATGACCCGGGTGCCTTTGGGCAGATCGAGGATCTCGCCGCCCAGCTCATTCACGCGCGACAGGCCGCCGCGCCAGTTGAGCGTTCCGGTCGAGTTCGCCCCGACCGGGATACCGCCGCCAAGCAACGTACCGAAAGTTTTAAGGAAGCCGCCGCCGCCGAACGATCCAAGAAGGCCAAGGGCGCCCGATGCGAACTGCGCTTTTGCCATTTCAGCGAGCAGTGAGATGATCGCGTTTTTCGCCGCGTCACTGCCATCGAGCAGCGCGCCGAAGAAATCGCGCGCCGAATCCTCGCCCCGCTCCATCGCCTCATCGATTTCCCGCAGCCGGTCTGCGGCTTCCTCTGCCGCGAGGCCAGCCGTTGCATAGGCTCTCGCCTGGGCATCGATCTCAGCCGTAAGTGCGGGCGTGATTGTGAGGCCCTGCTTCTGGGCCGCCATCAGCAGCTCGGCTTTTTTCTTCGCATAATCGACCGAGCCGCCGTACTTGTCACCGGCACTGGCAGCGGCCAGAAGTGCTGCAGTTTCCACCGTGAGCATTGCAACCTGCTGGCGTGAGCTTTCGATTGCAGCGGCATATTCATCGCGGGATTTGCCACCGCCGCCCTTACCGCCTTTGGGCTGATTTGCCTCCTGCCAGTTCCCATAGCTATCGACCGTGGGCAATTGAGGTGGCCTTGCGCCTCTGCCATCGGTTGGGGCCAGCTCACTCAGTACCGGCCCCTCATCAGCGGACGGGGCATCAGTTGCAGGGACGCCAACGCCCGAAACTTTAGCCATCCACCCCACGAGACTTTGAGCCATTCCCGCCGCAACCCGCAAAGCACCTCCCAGCCTGCCAACCTCCTCGATGGCCCAATCCATCGAGACCTGATCCGCCTGAGAAAGTGCCTTAAAGGTATTGTCAGCTTCATCCGCAACATCGAGCAGGCCTGTTGCCAACTGCTCTGCGGTGATATTTCCGGCGTTAAATTCATCCTGCAGCTTGTTCATCTCGTTGGCGAGCGCCATCAATCGGGCTTCAAGCTCAGTATTTCCGAGCACGGCTGCCTCTTGCGCCGCCTTGGCCAGCCCCACTGCCATCTCATGAGCAGACCACTGGAGATCCTGAACTGCCAGATCCAGGCCCTCGATCGACTCTGCGTTTTGATCAACCGCCTGCTGATTTTTCTTCAGCTCCTCATAAACATCGTTCCCGAGAATGGTTCTCGCGCGGCCCTCGTCGCCAAGGAGGCTGTCGAGGCTTTTTTCAAGGCCGCTCAGCCAGAGGATGAAGTCGGCCGTATGAAGCGCCGCCTTCTCAAAGCCTGCTCCTAGCGTACCGGCGATGACCTTCCATTTCCTATCCAGCTCATCCGCTTTCTGGACCATCTCCTCAGTGAGAACCGCACCAAATTCATGCGCAGCGTCGATCGACTTTCGGATACCGGCCTCCCCCTGCTGGAGCAGCTGGACGAACTGCTCACCACCAGCCCCGCCCAGCAGCTCATCGGCGATCCGGATCTGCGCGGCTTTATTGAGGTCTTCCATCCGCCCGATGATTTCAAGCATCAGGGCCGATGGGTCTTTCAGTTTCTTTTTCAGATCCTGAGCGCTGAAACCCAGACGCTTGAACGCATCGGATGCCGAGCCGCCGCCGGTCTCAATAAACTCATCCGCCCGCAGGTTGAGCTCTTTGAAGCCATCGACTACCGCGTCGATCCCGATGCGGTTTTGTTCGGCGACATACTTCCATTCCTGAAACGCCCGAAGCGACATGCCAGAGCGCTTTGCCTCATCCCCAAGCTCGGCGACGGATCGCACAGCGGCCATTGCCTGCGAGGCCAACTGCTGCAGACCAAACCCAGCGACCGACAGCCCGAGAGCCATCTTCAGGCGGCCGCCCACTGCCTGGGCGACCGAGCTGAAGCGCTTCAGATCATTCTCACCATCGCGCAGTCCCTGTTGAAAATTGCGCTTATCCAGACCGAGAACCGCGCGCAGACGCCCGACAACCTTTGAACTGCTCAATGCGACCTCCCGTTCAGATATTCTTCGATGGAAATTTCCCGCAGCCCTGCCGACAGGTTCATGAGTGCGCGATCCAGCGCTTCGGGGGGCAGCGGCGCCCCGCTGGCGGCGACAAATGCCTCGAGGCCAGCCTTATCGTTATGCGCGCCGACCCATGCGGTGATTGCCATGCGATTGCGCATATCGGTCTGCAGCTGCACCGCCGCCCCGATCTGCAGGCCCCACTCTCTGGGCGTCAGTTTCCAGAAGGTCTCTGGAGCAAGACCGGCCCGGATATGGGCCTCATAGAGCCGGCGGATATTCAGTCCTGCGCCGTCTCGCGGCGCGCGGGCTTTTTTTCAGGATCTGGCTCCGGCATGGCCAGCGCGATTGTGCGCAGAATGGCCTCGCGCATTTCCTCATAGGCCTCGCCGATGATCTCGCCCGCAATGCGTGAATTCACCCCAGGCATATGATGGCGCAGCAGCGCCGCGACCACGGCCCGCTGCTCTTTCAGTGTCAGATTGCCCGCATCGATCTTTTGCAGAGCGGCATCGATATCATCATCGAAATAGCCCTCGATCTCGCACAGAGCATTGAAGTCACAGACGAGGCGATAAGCCCCGTCTGCGATCGACACTTCACCCCGGAAAGCATTTGCCATCGGGATCAGGCCACAACGGCGGCGGCGGGCGCCGAGGTTGCGGTGGTCGAGCCGGTGCCATTGGTATTGGTCACAAGCATACGCGGGGTCTTACCCACGTCACCGGCCACCGGCGTATAGGTCTGCCCGGTGGCCCCGGCCACATTGCTAAACACGCCGCCCGTGCCGAGCTGCCACTGGAAAGCGAGCGTGCCGGAGACGGGCCAGACGCCGGGCCAGCCGGTCAGCACACTGCCGACCTTCGGCGTGCCGGAGATTGCGGGCAGCACCGTATTCACCGGGGCCGAGGGTGCGCCAGTGGCGATCTTCGCCTTCACCTTGAACACGACTTCCGCCATTTTCTTATCTTTGGCGGTGGCCGAGGTCATGCGGTAGCTGTTGACATAGGCCGCCCAGGTATGGGCCCCGCCGCCCGAGGGCGTGATCTCGAGGATGATATCCTCATCGCTGCCCGCCTGCTCGAGTTCGGTCAGCAGCAGATCGATTTCGCTGCCCGGAACATATTGCAGCGGAAGGTTGATGGTTGCGACAGGCTTCAGGCCCCGGATCGACTCCTCGGTGCCGCCAGGCGATCCCAGCCAGGTGGTATCGACATCTGCCGGGGTCTGATCGGGAAACTGAGCTTCTTCAGCACCCCTGAGAAGCGTGAAAACCACGGGGCCTGTGCCACGACCGATCCGGATTGTGGTTCCATAGCCAAGAGTTACGCCACTGGAAGCGGACATGATATTTTCTCCTGTTCAGAGGGGGTACGGCTCTTGCGTCGAGACGAAGACGCGGAAAGCCATTGTGAGCGTGCCGACCCGCTGCTCGGCGGATCCGGACAGATCGATTTCAGTGCTTTCCAGCTGACCGCCAAAGTTGAGGGTCTGCATGGTCTGCAGGACTGCAGCTTCCAGATGGACGCTGTCGAGATCGAGCTCATCTTCGAGCGCGTCACCACCGACGCGCTTGATCACCACAACCGCAGTGACGTAGCGGTCAGAGCTGTCAAAGGAAGACTGCTCTTTGCGCTCGCTGGGCGTTGCGACTGCGATCACCGGCAGGCTGGCTGCATCAACGTTTTTCGCCCAGGCCGAGAGATGCGTGAAACCTTCGAAATGCGGCATCATCTGCAGTGTGAGACGGATCGATGCGCGGATCTGACTACGATAGTGGGTCACGTTACCAACTCCAGTTCACAGGTCAGGAAGCGGTCACCGGCTGGCGATCCCCCTTCCTGCACAGCTGTGATGCGATAGGTTCGGCCATCAGTGGGCACGATGAGATCCCCGGCGAGCGGGTCGCGCGGAAGAGCGCCACGAGCCACGCGCCAGATCGGCTGCATTGCGAGAACAGACTCGCCATTGTCTGCGGTTAGCTCCACCGGTACGCGCCGGAAGATTGAGCGGACCGTCTGCGCCGGGAAATCGATGGGGCGCCAATCTACCCAGCCACCGAAGGTGGACGAGAGAAGACCGGTCACCCCATCGAAAAGGTCGGTCATCAGGCGGCTACCGCAGCGGGGGCCGAGCCGTTGAGGCGGACCACTCCGGTCTCAGACGGGTTAGCTGCGGCCTCGATTGCGACACCAACCAGAAGATTGCCAGCGGTGGCTGCGGTTCCGCAGATCCCGGTCGAAGGCGTTGCATAGATCGCGGCGCCGACAGTCCAGGCCTGAGCGCTGGTCTTCTTCAGAGCAAAAACGCCCTCGGTATTGATCTCGACGGGAGTGCCGGAGGCAGCATCGTGCTGAGCCACACCGGCCAGCACTCCGACGACGACAAGCTCACCGCTGAGCACATCACGCGGCGCGGGAACGCTGACAGTCCATCCCCGCTGGATGAAGTTTTTAGCCATGGATTTCT
Source organism: Pseudogemmobacter faecipullorum (assembly GCF_020539525.1). GTDB lineage: Bacteria > Pseudomonadota > Alphaproteobacteria > Rhodobacterales > Rhodobacteraceae > Pseudogemmobacter > Pseudogemmobacter faecipullorum. The sequence goes on from NZ_JACDXX010000045.1 coordinate 5,277, forward strand.
TCCTCTCTTCGCCCTTTCGACAGGGCATGTTTCGGAAATGACGAAGGGCCCCCGGAGGAGCCCTTTCGTCAGATCAAAGTCAGCGCCTGATCAGGCGCCGGCGTTCTTATAACCGCCACGGAAGTCCGCAGCGCCGAGGCCGAAATCATGCTCGAGCGTCATCGAGAAGCCCTGGGTGCCGAAGGGTTCTTCGGTGCGCAGGCGAGGCGCTTCTGCCCCCTCGAGGAAGCCGTGGATCCAGCAGGGATTGGAGCCTGAGAGCAGATACCAGGCATTGCCGGTGATCTCGGCCGCAACCACAGGGGTCAGCTTGCCCGAGAAGGGGTTAACGGCGCTGGTCTGGGTCGGCGTGATATCGGCCACGAACATTTCAGCTTCGGTCTCTTTGTCAGGACCAACCAGCAGGATGCTGGGAGAGATGTTCAGAGTGTTGCCATCGATCGACTTCTGCTTGCGCATCGCAGCGCGACCCGCCGAAACGCTGGTCGCGTTGATGGCGGCGGCAGTACCAGCAAGGTTGCCGTGACCAGCATGGAAGATTGCCTTCCCGTCAGCCATCAGAGCAGCCAGGGCGAAGGCATAGAAGGTGCGCTCCTCAAACATCGCGACCGACTGGCCATAGTTCGAGAGAACTTCATCAATGGCGCCGAGATCGTCGTTGATGATCATCTGCCGGCTGATGGTCAGGCCCACGGCATAGGAGCTGATCAGCGCCTGTTCGCCGCTTTCGCCGAACTTGCCCCATTTAATTTCCCCACCTTCGCCCACCGGCTTCAGCATCGGGAAATCACCGGTACGAACCAGCGGCATGGGGCGGAAGTCGCGGAAGTTCTTCTGGCGCGAGATCGCCCTGTAGGTCGGCTCGGCCAGCTGGTATTTTTCCAGCAGCTGCTTGTTCAGAGCGTTCTGGAAGATCGCCGGGAAATCGCTGGTGGTGAGGCTCGCGGCCATCATCACATCCATCTTCTGGCCCGCAGTGCGCAGCGAGCCGCGATGCCCGTATCGACATTGCGATCATATCCATGATCGACATGTCCATATACTGCCGCCCCGGACCCGACACCTCGCGCTGGCGACCGATCTGCGCCGCGAGAGCGGCCGTCATACCAGCGCGGCGGGTGTCGCGTTCATCGCGCAAAATCCGCGCCCGGGGAGCATGGTTCCTGGTATTCACTTTCGACCCCTTTCCGTTGAGCTCAGCAACCGCCTGGACACAGGTCAGGCCACGCGAAATGAATTCCTCGGCCTCGCCGTTGGTGAGCCCGCTGCGCGTGCACATCCGGTAGATAGCCAGAGCCTCTGCGGGGGCAGATGCGGTCGGCTCATCTTCCTCTTCAGCGTCCAGATCTTCCTCATCGAGATTCCCGCCTTCGCTTTCGAGATCTTCTTCGTCGAGTTCGGCCTCAGGATCCTCATTCTCCTCGAGATTGGGATCCTCTTCCTCTTCAGCGGCGGTTTTCGCCGTGACTTTGCCCCGGGGGGCCGGTTTGATCTTTGCCGCCATGGCTTTTGCTCCTCTGGCTTTTGGGGGTTCGGCGCCGACCATCATGGCCAGTACCGATGCTCGGGGCCGCTTGCGCTGAAGCGCACCAGCGGCGGCCAGCAGACGCTTCGGCGCGTGCTGGTAAATTCGATAGTCGAAGGCTGCAGGCTCAGCCTCATCGCCATCATCCTCGATCGAGGTTGCGAAGCCCGCCTCCAGCGCGGCGGGACCGTCGAAATAGGTCTCAGCCTTCATGATCTCACGGGCTTCTTCGACTGTGATCCCTGCCGCCTTCGCATAAATTCCGGCATAGGCGTTTGCGATCACTGCGAGGCTATTGGCGGCGTGAAGGTGATCCTGTTCCGTGCCGCGGCCCTCGACATACCAGTGTCCGTCGTCGAATGATTTGGAACAGCCGCGCTGATTTTGTAGCAGATGGCTTGGGCTCATCGGGTTCAGGCTATGCTGCTTGACGCTGGTGGTTCAAGCGGCGGTTTTGGATGGTCTGCTGTTTGATGCGCCTCCTTTCAGCCAGGATGGT
>NZ_JACDXX010000046.1 GCF_020539525.1 Pseudogemmobacter faecipullorum
ACATGATCCGCAAGGCACAGATCCCGGCTAACGGTGCCTCGGCGTTCCAGATCTTTGCGGGGCTCGCGGCATAACTATGTCCAGCGATCAGATCCTTTCAGCCTGTTCGGAAATTTGCGACACAACCAGCCAGACACCCGGTGATGTTGCATGTCAGGTGCCGGGGTTGCGCCTCAACATCCCCTGCATGATGTCATCCATATTCACCACGCCGCGCGGCGTCCCATTGCGGCTCAGCACGGTTGCCGCTTGGTCCGGTACTGCCAACAGTTGAAGTGCTGCTGATTCAAGCGTGGTTGAACCGCTTAATTCCATCGCTGGCCAGTCGGAGCCCGGACTGCGGGAGCGCAGGATCGAGCGCAGGCGGATCACCCGTCCGCGATTCACCTCACGCACAAAAGCCTGAACATAGTCATTTTCTGGATTCAGCACGATCTCTTCGCCGGTTCCCTGTTGCGAAACCTCGCCGGCGCGCAGGATCACGATCTTGTCCCCCAGCCGCAGCGCCTCGTCAAGATCATGGGTTATGAAGACAATTGTCTTGCCGACCTCTTTCTGGATGTCGAGTAGCACCGACTGCATGTCCATGCGGATCAACGGGTCCAGGGCCGAGAAAGCCTCGTCCATCAGCAGGACCGGCGCGTCATTGGTCAGTGCCCGGGCCAAGCCAACGCGCTGCTGCATGCCCCCCGAAAGCTGCGAGGGATAGCGCCCCTCATAACCCTTGAGGCCGACACGCTCAATCCAGTGCTGTGCCCGGTCGCGGCTTTCCTTGCGTGGAACCCCCTGCACATCGAGACCGTAAACTGTGTTCTCGATCACCGTGCGATGCGGCAGAAGCGCGAATTTCTGAAACACCATCGCCGTCTTGTGGCGGCGGAACTCCCTCAATTCGGCCTCGGACATTTGCGCTACGTCCTGACCGTCTATCAGGACTTCGCCGGCAGTCGGCATGATCAATCCGTTAACATGGCGCAGCAATGTCGATTTACCAGAGCCTGACAGTCCCATGATGACCGAGATCTGACCAGCGGGAAGCTCGGTATTGATGTCACGCAGTCCCAGAGAATGATGATACTTGCGGTTCAGCTCGGCCTTTGTCATTCCCGCCTCGACAGCGGTGACATGCTGCGCGGCATCTGGCCCGAATATTTTGTAGAGTTTACGGATCGAGATACCCGGCGTGGTTTCTTCCTCATCGGGAGGCAGCATGGCGGTCTTGTCCTTGATCTCACTCATCTGTCACCTCCGAATGGCGTTGCAGCCGCTTGCCATAGGCTTGGGACGCGCGGTCGAAGGCGATGGCAATGGCCACCAGGGCAAAGCCGTTCAGGAAGCCCATGGTGAAGAATTGGTTGTTGATGGCCTGAAGCACATTCTTGCCAAGCCCGCCGACCCCCACCATCGAGGCGACAACCACCATCGAGAGCGACATCATGATGGTCTGGTTGACCCCGGTCATCAGGGTGGGCAGGGCCAGCGGAAGCTGCACGCTCCACAGCTTTTGCCGCGGGGATGACCCAAAGGCGTCGGCGGCCTCAATGACCTCGCGGTCTACCAGACGGATGCCCAGGCCGGTCAGGCGGATCATCGGCGGAGTTGCATAGATCACCACGGCAATCATACCCGGTACCTTGCCGATGCCAAAGATCACCACCACCGGGATCAAATAGACGAAGGAGGGCAGGGTCTGCATCACATCAAGCACTGGCGTCACGATGCGCTGCACCCGGTCCGAGCGCGCTGTCCAGATGCCGACCGGCAGGCCGATCAGCACCGCCATCAGGGTGCAGACCGTGACCATGGCCAGCGTGACCATCGTATCCCCCCACAGGCCGAACCAGCCGATCCCGAACAGAGCGACGGCTGTCCCAAGCGAGATTTTCCACGAGCGGCCTGCCGCATGGGAGGCGGCGACAAGAACTACGAAGACAATGATCCAAGGCGTATTGACGAATAGGCTTTCCAGCCCGTTCAGGAATTTTTGCAGCGGTGCGGTGGCTGCGTCGATGATTGGGGACATCTCGCGAACCAAATCCCGAAAGCCGGTATCGATGCTGCGTCGCATCTGACGTAGGGTGTTGCCGCTCAATTCGGGTGCGGCACAGAGGATTTCAGGCAATCCCCAGCAGGAAGAGGCCATGGGCGCTCCTTTCCGGTGATGATGGACATGGAGAAGACACGACGCTCGAGCCACCGCCCGGCATGGCCGGGCGATGCTGAGAGTTTCGTGCTCAGTCCGCAATCAGAGTGCGGCCTCGACCTTTGCAGCCACCTCTGGCGCCAACCAAGATTTCCACAGATCGGGATGGGTTTCGAGGAAGTGCCAGGCAGCGTCCTCGTTGGTGGCCTGGTTCTCGTCCATCCAGGCGAGAAGCCCGTTCACCACCTCATTCGACCAGGCCCGCTTGCCGAGATATCCCACTACCACCGGGTTCTCCTCCGCAAGGCGTTTGGTGACCACGGTATAAACCTCCGCCACCGGATAGGCATTGGGCCGGGGATCCGCGCAATCGGGCACGGCGGTGCAGGCATTGAACTCTGCCATGTCCAGCGGCACCTCGAAATCGAGCTTAACCATCTCATATTTGCCGAGGATAGAGGTGGGGGCCCAGTAGTAACCCAGCCAGCCAAGACCACGCTCTGCCGCGTTGGCGATCGAGCCGTCTAGCCCGGCGGCCGAGCCGCTATCGACCAGATCAAAGCCCTTTTCGGCCACATCAAAGGCGCGATAGAGATTTGCTGTGGTAATCTGGCAGTTCCACCCCGCCGGGCAGTTCATCACTGCGCCACGGTTCGGATGTTCGGGGGCGGGGAAAAGATCGGGACGCGCCAGTGCAGCGGCCAGGGTGGTGATCTCGGGATTGGCGTCGACTATATATTTCGGCACCCACCAGCCTTCGACCCCTCCATCTGTCAGGATCTGCGCGGCCTCGACCAGCCGGCCCTCGGCCATCGCGGCCTCCAGCGGTTCCTTGACCGCATTGACCCAGAGCTCGGGGGCGATATCGGGTTCCCCCTTTTCATTCATCGAGGTGAAGGTCGGCATGGTGTCGCCGGTCACCAGGTCGACCTGGCAGCCATGGCCCTCTTCAAGGATGATCTTGTCCACCCAGGCCGCGACGCCCGCAGAGGCCCAGTTCATCTCGGCAATTGAGATGCGGCCGCATGCGCTGTCTTGGGCTGATGCGGCGGTTGCAAGGAATGCCGGACCGGCAGTGCAGGCGCAAAACGCAAAAATAGACGCATGTACCAACTTCGTCATGACATTGCTGTCCTTCGTCGTTGTGCAGCAGAAATTGAGACCCGCCGAGGCGCTGCCCCACGACGACCCGCTGGATTGAACGGCCCGTCAAAAATGCTGCAAAAGCAACAGGGCCAAGGTGCGCAGAAAACGCACACCATACGTGCTCCACCCGGTCGCAATTGCGGAGGGCGGCACATTACCGCATAGTGCGGTCGCTTATTCACTAGCCTATCGCAGCCAAAATCGCAAACAAGTAACCGTTTGAGCTCTAACCCACCACCTGCGTACAACCGAGGCGCTGCGCGCGGCGCAATAACTTCTATTGCGGGGTTTCGCAGCTTTGGCAGTCATAGCGAGATTGATGGCCGAAATTTCTGCAACATCACCCGATCGGCGGCGCTGGGAGGGCTGGCCTCGCAGCATTGATAGGCGTCTAGCGTCCGATAAGAGCCGTGAGCAACGGCTTGGTAAAAACGACCCAAGAACCCGAAGGGGCTAATCGTTGCATCTGCCTACGCTAGGAAGCCGCTGGCACTGAGCAGTGCCGCAACTATGCAGCCCGTTCGCACGTCCAGCGGGAGCGCAGCCAAAAGTTGCCGCCCAACTGCCCCGAGCTCCACATTGGCGCATTCTGTGAAGTGACGACTCACGAGATTACCATAAGATTTCATACAGAACGGCGCATTGCGAAAGAATGACTTCCTTCAGAGCCACCTCGCGGTCGACATATTGCTGATCCCCTGTATGGTTTGCGGGCCCGTCAAGTAGCTGGGTGAACAGGCTGGAGCCAGAATGCCCCCGGAAAGCACCCGCGACCAGATCTCTGATCTCATCCTCAGGGTGGCGCTTCGTGATCGCATCGCGTTCGACAAGCTTTATGCTGCAACCTCGGCGAAACTTTTTGGCACTTGTCTACGTGTCTTAAAAGATCGAACAGAGGCTGAAGAAGTGGTGCAGGAAGTATTCATCAGGATCTGGTTAAAGGCGGATCGGTTTGCGGTGACTGCGCAGAGTCCGATGTCCTGGCTGATCGCTGTTGCCCGACACCTTGCCATCGACCGGCTTCGGGCACGGCGCGAGGCGGTTGCCGGTCTGGAAGATGCTGCGATGGAGATCCGCGATCCCGCGCCCGGGCCGGAGACGAGAGCGGTTGCTGCTGGTGAGCGGCGCCAGCTGGATCAATGTTTGGACGAACTGGAAGCAGATCGCGCCGATGCGGTGCGTGCGGCCTATCTGGACGGGGACAGCTATGCCGACCTTGCGGTCCGCCACGATGTGCCGCTGAACACGATGCGAACCTGGCTCAGGCGCAGCCTGATGCGACTGAGGGAGTGTCTGCAAAGATGAGCGACGCCGATATGGACAGGGATCTCACGGATGGCGGTGATGATATTCTGGCCGCAGAATTCGTGCTGGGCGTATTGCCTGCGGCCGATCAGACCGATCTGGCCCGCCGGGTTGAACGCGATGCCGCTTTTGCCCGCCTCGTTGCCCAATGGGAAGAGCGGCTCGCGCCAATGGCCGAGGGCTTCATCCCTGCCAGCTTGCCAGCTGCCGTGAAACGCGCCCTTGATCTTCGGCTTTTTGGCCAGCCAGCTGGCCGGCGGGGGATCTGGTCCAGCCTCGCGTTCTGGCGTGGGCTTGCAGGTGCGACGACAGCAGCCTTTCTTCTGGCTGTGACCCTTCCTGGCCTGCGCTCGTTTCCGACGTCAGACCGTCTTGCGGCATCACTGACCGCCGAAGGCAGCAGCGTGACCTATCTGGTGCTTTATGACAGTGCCACCGGTAGCGTCAGCCTTGCCCATATGAGCGGAGAACCGGTCGAGGGGCGCGACTTCCAGCTCTGGATCGCGCGCGGCGCCGAGGCCCCTGTTTCGCTTGGCGTGATCCCGGCTGGCGTCTCGACCCGGGTTCCTGTCACCAGCGATCAGATTCGCGCACTGATGACCACCGCCGCCCATATGGCGATCAGCCTGGAGCCGCCAGGAGGCTCGCCCACCGGGCTGCCGACAGGGCCGGTTCTGGCGGTGGGAGATCTGCTCGACATCTGATGCCGGAGAAAGAACAGACCCCTGCGAAAAAAACGCGGCGGTCTGAAACTTTCTGAAACCACCATCCGTGTCTTCTTCCGTCCCCCGATAAACGGGGCAGACATTTCCGGGAGGAAGTCACATGAAGACATTTAGCAAAGCTCTCTTCGCAGGCTGTTTTGCGCTGACCACCGCAGGGGCAGCCCTGGCGCAGGACAATCCCATGGTCGGCGGCGCTGCAATGTTCGCTGATAAAAACATCGTCGAAAATGCGATGAACTCGGCCGATCACACCACGCTGGTGGCCGCAGTAAAGGCCGCCGGTCTGGCCGAATCCCTGCAGGGCGAGGGGCCGTTCACGGTTTTCGCGCCCACCAATGCAGCTTTTGAAGCGCTGCCCGCTGGCACGGTCGAGACCCTGCTGAAACCCGAAAACAAGGAAACGCTGGTCAAGATCCTGACCTGTCACGTTGTCGGTGCCAAAGCTCTGGCCGCCGATGTGAAGAAGATGGTGGCAGATGATGGCGGCAAGCATGTGATCGAGACGCTGGGCGGCTGCAAAATCACCGCCGAAGCCAAAGAGGGCATGGTTACCCTGACCGATGAAAGCGGCGGCGTGGCCAGCGTCACGATCGCCGATGTCATTCAGTCGAACGGCGTCATCCATGTCATCGACAAGGTTCTGCTGCCGGCAGGCTGACCCCACTGGCACGGAACGGGCCATGTCTCGCGCGGTCTCTCCCTCCCGCACGGATATGGCCCGTTATCGCCGGGTTGCCCGGCAAACCCCAACCAAAGAAGGAAATGTTTCGATGAATGCGATCAAATCGGTCACGGCAGGCCTCCTCCTCTCAGCGCTTGCGGCTCCGGCCATGGCTGCGACGGTTGTTGGTCTCTCGGGCGAGAATGAACTGCACTGGCTCGATACCGCGACCTGGACCCGCACTGGAGGCGTAACTGTGACCGGCGTAGAGGGGCCTCTTCTCGGTATCGACGTACGCCCGGCGGATGGTATGCTATATGGCGTCTTTGCCGATGGCACCCTGGCCAGCATCGACCCGATGACAGGCGTGGCGACAAAGGTCAGCACGCTCGCAACGAAACTTGCCGATGGTGTTTCCGCCACAGTCGATTTCAATCCGGTTGCCGACAAGCTCCGGGTGATGTGGAGCGATGGCACCAGCCTGCGGGTGACGGTCGAGACGGGCGAAGTGGTGACGGATGGCAGCCATTCCTACGAGGATGGAACCACCCCGAACATCATCGCAGGGGCGTATACAAATTCTTACAAGGGCACTGAAAAGACCCAGCTTTTCAATATTGATGGCGCCGCTGGCTGGCTGGTGCTGCAAGACCCGCCGAATGACGGCAAGCTGAACCCGGTGGGCGAGATCGGTGTGAAACCCGCCGAGGCCGGTTTTGACATCACCTCGGACGGCAAGGGCGGCAATGAGGCCTGGCTGGTGGTCGAAGGCGGCTTCCACTCGGTCAATCTCGAAACCGGCGCCACCACCGAGGTCGGCAGGATCGACGGCGCGAATGTCCGCGACATCGCCATTCTGCCTGTGATGTAAGTAATCAGTGCTATAGTTCAGTTCTGGACGAGTGGCGCGGCCCGAAGCCTCAGGCTTACGGGCCGCAATCAATTTCCGGAATGTTGTCTGAACAAGTTGCTTGTCCGCCATCAGCACCCTTGGAACAGTTTGGCGTGATTGCGTAGCGGAGGCATTGCGGCTCATCTTTATCCCAGTTGGAGTTGAAGATGATGAAGAGCCGAAGGACCGCGCCAGCGAAACCCATGACGATCAAGGCCCCTGCCGAGCAAGTCGTGAAGGACATCCGGCGTGCGACGCGC
>NZ_JACDXX010000047.1 GCF_020539525.1 Pseudogemmobacter faecipullorum
GAATGTCGTTCCGGCAGCTTCCGCCGCCTCCCTCAACCTCCCGCCGCCGTCTCCGTCTGCGTTCCGTTTCGGTGAGCCGGTATCTAGGACCCAATCACAGAACCTGCAAGCACATAAATGTAAAAAATGACCACAGCCCAAACAAGACCAGCAAAATAAGGGAAATAAACTTGCGCGAGTACGGGAGATCTCCAATTCCCACGCCCGATATCCGGGAAGTTTCACAGAATCGGGGGCTTAGTCGCTGCAACACGCTGCAGAATCAGCCGCTGGCAACAGCGATTCCCCTGGAGGGACAGAATCGCGACGGGGCGATGTTGGTCAGAAACGCCCTTGGGTGAGGTGGGGGATCCCGGCGCCGGATGATGGTGCCGGGATCCTTCACCGCCCGGAGGGGCTGAAGCAGAAAAGGGCTGACATATGGCCCAGGCCTTTCTGGCTGTCCTGGCACCGGCGTCCGCGCCCCCCTTGAGCGCCATCCGCTTGGCGCTCCCGCTGCTGCACCTGGTCTTTACCGCGGTGCCCCGGTGCGAGACCGGGTTCGAACGCAGGGTCCACCCCTGCTCCACCGGTTTACGCCCCATATGATGATCGGGATGGCTTTCTGCCTGTTCCTACTGACGGGGCTGGACAGAGAAGCAGCCGCCGGCCATTCGCCAGGCTGCGGATGCTATAACCTCGTCTGAGGAGGGCTGCCCCTGGCCACCACCCCGTCTGGCCCGGACTGCAGCAACACCAGGACCAGCAGGGCCAGCGGCACAAGGCCCGGGATCCAGAGCATCAGCCCGGCCAGACGCTGATCCAGCAAGGGGTCGAGTCCCCAGGCCGCGGCCCCGGCAAGATGCCCGGCATAAAAGGGCTGGCCGGATGCCAGCAGCATGGTGCCAATCAGCGCCATTGCCGCTGCCAGCCCCGCTGTCATCACCGCAGCCGCGCTGAGCCCTGTGGTCCCATACTGGCCGGGGAGAGTTTCGCCCCATTCATCCTGCAGCATCTCACCGCGTATCATCGCCAGAAGTTCTGACCAGAAAGCGGTGGCGCTGCCCAGCAGCAGCGCCTGCATCAGCCAGAAGATCCGTGTATCGGCCCAGAGGGCGGCATGGGCGGCCGGCAGGTACCACAGCGCGAGCGCGGTAACGGTTGAGACCAGAGCCAGCGGCGCCCGGAACAGCCGCAACGGCAGGCTGATCGCCAGCAAAGGCGCGATCAGGCTGACCATAAGCAGATGATGCAGCGTAAGCGCGCTGAACAGCATACCTGACAGCACGCCGAGCGGAGAGATATAGGCAAGGGCGAGCAGCAGCCAGGCCAGGCAGAATGCCGGGCGGTGCCGGGCTTCAGTCAGGCCAAAGACCAGCAGAACCAGCAGAACCGAGATCATTGCAGGATCGGTGCCCCAGTAGCCGGAAAACCCCTGCGGCCCGTCAACCGGCCCATAATATGCGAGTGCCAGGGGTGTCATCTACTGCTCCTTACAGCCGTTTTCCGGCCAGCCCGGGTCCTGCCAGCAGCACCTGTTCTGAAGGTGCGGCACGTCAGCTCTGATCATGAATGCGGGCGAAACGCACTGGTTGCATCAGCTTCCTCAAAACAATCCCTGGTGGCATTTTCGCCACAGGCTGCACCTCCCGCCCGGTCACCCTCTCAGCCCTGCCTCCTTTCGGGGGGCCAGGATCCGCCCGGCGCAGGCAGGACGGCCCGGCGGCAAGGCCCGCTCAGGCAGGCGGCTGAAGCCGGTGCAATCAGTCCGCCCGGGGCACATCCGGCTCCGGCGCCCCGGGTGGCGCGGGCAGGCCAGTGCCCTGGTCCGGCATGCTGGCATCGGGCGGGACATCGCTGACCGGGGCCGGGGCTGTTTCACCCGAAAGCGCATCACGCTCGCCCGGATCGGCTTCGCTCACTTCGCCGAACCCCCAGCTGAGGATCAGAAACACACCAAACAAGGCGGCTAGGCAGATGCCAATCAGCGGCACGATATGGCGGCGTTTCTGCTTTTCAAGATTGGTCTGCGGAGCCGACATCTGCTTTCCCCTGTCTGTATCCTGATCGACATTCCTATCGCCTTCTCAGGGGAAAACCGCGCAGCGCGGGTACAGTTCCCACCAAAGCCGGAACCCCGGGGGCCACCGGCGGGTTTGCGTCGCGTGAGGTGGGAAAGGCCTTACCCCCTCCCAACGCAATGCAGCAAAGGAGATGCCATGTCTTTGCCCCATCCTGCCGCCGCCGCGTTTGCAGCGCTGCCCTTTCTGCCCCGACCCGCCCTGACAGCTGCGCCCGGGCCGGATACCCCGCTGCCACCAGGTACGCCCGGCCCGGGTGATATACCCGCCCCGGATGTGTTCCCCGAGCCCTTCCCGGATCCCCAGCCCCTGCCCCCGCGCGATCCGATCCCGCCGCAACCCGGGGAAACCGTGCCGCCGATCCACAGCTGAGGCGCTGCCTGCGTCCTGCGGGTGACCGGCCCGCCGGAAAAGCAAGCCTCAGATCCACCTGGCGCGGCGCCGCAGATCCCCGAAACCGCTTGCCGCAAGGCGGAGGCTGACGCTTCAGCCCTGGCCTTGCCCGGGACCGGAAAACCTGCAGTCCCGACAGCGGCGCCACGGCCTGTGTCGCCCGCCTCATCCGGCCAGAACCGCCGCAGCGCGCTGCCCGCCAAACTTTCCCTGGAGCATTCCCGGCCCTGCGGGCTATAGCCCCGGCATCGCGCCCGGATCGGCTGCTTTTTGCTTGCGCCTGCCGGTGAAACAAAGCCACGATCCGGCAAAACCAGAAACGGGGAGCATATCATGAAGCTGAAATCCGCCCTTCTTGGCGGCATTGCCGCCACCAGCCTTGCAGGCCTGCCGGTGGCAGTCCTGGCCGAAGGCGTCAAAGTCGGCCTGATCACCACTTTATCGGGCGGCGGGGCCGGTCTGGGCGTCGACACGCGCGACGGTTTCCTGCTGGCGCTGAAGCAGGCGGGGGATGCGGGGGCAAAGGTTGAGCTGATCATCGAGGATGACCAGCAAAAGCCCGATGTCGCGGTGCAGATCGCCGATAAAATGATCCAGTCCGATGGCGTAGACATGCTGACCGGCATCGTCTGGTCGAATCTCGCCATGGCGGTGGTTCCGGCCGCCACCGCCCAGAGCAAATTCTACCTCTCGACCAATGCCGCGCCTTCGGCGCTGGCAGGGGCGGGCTGTAACCCGCTCTATTTCTCGGTCTCCTATCAGAATGACAATCTGCATGAAGCCGCAGGCGCCTATGCCAAATCGGCCGGTTTCCAGAAGATGTTCATCATGGCACCGAACTATCCGGCCGGCCAGGACAGCCTGACCGGCTTCAAGCGCTTCTATGATCAGGGTGAGATCACCGCTGAGGTCTATACCCAGGTCGGCCAGACCGATTTCGCTCCTGAGATTGCCCAGATCAAAGCCTCGGGCGCGGATGCGGTATTCTTCTTCCAGCCCGGCGGCATGGGCATTGCCTTCATGAAGCAATATGCGGAATCGGGCGCGGATATTCCGGTCATCGGCCCGGGCTTCTCCTTCAGCCAGGACGTGCTTCCGGCCGTAGGCGATGCCGCAATCGGCGCCAAAAACTCGGGCAACTGGTCGCCCGATCTCGACAATGCGGCGAACAAGGCCTTTGTAGCGGCGTTCAGAGCCGAATATGGCCGCCTGCCCTCGCTTTACGGCGCCTATGCTTTCGACACCGCCAATCTGCTGCTCTCGGCGATGGATAAGGCTGAGGTCTCGGATGCCGAAGCCTTCCGCGCCGCGCTGAAAGCGGCCGATTTCACCTCGGTGCGCGGGAAATTCAGCTTTGGAGCGAACCAGCATCCGATCCAGGACATCTATATGCGCGAGGTCATCAAACTCGAGGATGGCACGCTGACCAATAAGATCATCGACACCGCGCTGAGCGACCGGGCTGACGCCTATGTCGATCAGTGCAATATGCAATGATCTGAGCTAACAGCGGCGGGCCAGGGCCAAGCCGGCCCGCCACAAGACGACGGAGACCCCCAAAGTGATGCTACTGGCCGAGCAGGTCCTGAACGGCCTGCAATATGGCATGATGCTGTTTCTGATGGCGGCCGGGCTGACCCTGGTCTTCGGCGTGATGGGCCTGATCAATCTGGCGCATGGCGCGCTTTATATGGTCGGAGCCTTTGCCTGCGCCTTCATCGCCGGGATCACCGGCTCCTATATGCTGGGGCTGACCGCCAGCCTGGCCGCTGCCGCTGCCGCCGGCGCGCTGGTGGAAATCTCTGTGCTGCGCCGCCTCTATACGCGAGATCATCTCGATCAGGTGCTGGCAACTTTCGCGCTGATCCTTGTCTTCTCGGAAGGCACGCGCTGGATTTTCGGAAACTTCCCGCTTTACCTGACCCTGCCGCCCGCGCTCTCGGGCGCGGTGACATTGCCAGGTGGTCTGCAATATTCGCTGTTTCGCCTGGTGATCATCGCCATTGGGGCTGGCCTGGCGCTTGGCCTTTATTTCCTGATCACCCGCACCCGGCTTGGTACCCGCATCCGCGCCGGCGAGGCGGATCGTGAGATGATCGCCGCGCTCGGCGTCGATATTGCGAAACTGTATACTCTCGTCTTCGCACTTGGCGCGGCGCTGGCCGGCCTCGCCGGGGCGCTGGTCGGCACGATCCAGTCGGTTCAGGTCGGCATGGGAGAGCCGGTGCTGATCCTGGCCTTTGTCGTCATCGTCATTGGCGGCATCGGCTCGGTCAAAGGCGCGCTGATCGGCGCTTTGCTGGTTGGCATGGTGGATACGATGGGCAAGGCCTTCCTGCCCGGCCTGCTGGCGCAGGTGACCGACGCCGCCTCGGCCAAGACCATGGGGGCGGGGCTTGCCTCGGTGATGATCTATATCCTGATGGCGCTGGTTCTCGTCCTGCGGCCCCAGGGCCTGTTCGGAGCAAAAGCATGAACCGCACTGCGCTTCTGAACAGTGCTGTGCTGGCACTGCTGATCGGCACCGGGGTGATCGCCCATCTTACCGGCCAGGGCTTTGTCGTAACCCTTGCCACCAAAGCCGCGATTTTCGCCCTGGCGGGCGTCGGGCTGAACCTTTGCCTTGGCTATGGCGGGCTGGTTTCGTTCGGCCATGCAGCCTTTTTCGGGATCGGTGGCTATATCTGCGGCATCCTTGCCTTCCATGCCGCGAATGGCACGCCCCTGCCGCTGACCGGCCTTTCGGGCACCAAAGAGATGCTGCTGATCTGGCCGCTGGCCATGCTGGCGGCCGGGCTGATCGCCCTTCCGATCGGCACCCTGTCGCTGCGCACCAGCGGCGTCTATTTCATCATGGTCACCCTCGCCTTCGCGCAGATGGTCTATTATTTCGCCGTCGCCTGGCCGCAATATGGCGGCGATGACGGGATTAGCTTTTACGTGCGCAACACTTTCCCCGGGCTGAACACATTGCAGCCGGTCTGGTTCTTTGCGCTCTGCGCCGGGCTTTTGCTGCTGGCCCTCGGGCTCAGCCACCGCCTGACCGCCTCGCGTTTTGGTCTGGCGCTTCAGGCAGTGAAGCAGAACCCGGCCCGGGCCGAGGCCTCGGGCATCCGCCCCTTCCCATTGCGCCTGACCGCCTTTGTGCTCTCGGCCATGATCACCGGGCTGGCCGGCGCGCTTTATGCCGATCTGAACCGCTTCGTCAGCCCCTCGATGCTGTCCTGGCATATGTCGGGCGAGATCATGGTCTTCGTGATCCTCGGCGGTACCGGGCGGCTGATCGGGCCGGTGCTGGGCGCAATGGCCTATATCCTGCTCGAACATCTTTTGGGCGGGATCAGCGAATACTGGCAGGCACTGTTGGGGCTTTTGCTGCTGGCCATCGTGCTCTTTGCCCCGGGCGGGCTGATTGGCCTGGCAGAGCGGAGGAAAGCCCATGCCTGACGCCATCCTTGAGATCCGCAGCCTGCACAAAAGCTTTGGCGCGCTGAAAGCCACCGATGCTGTCAGCCTGAGCCTGCGCAAGGGCGAAATTCATGCGCTGATCGGCCCGAATGGCGCCGGAAAATCGACGCTGATCAAGCAGATCAGCGGCGAGATCCGCCCCGATCAGGGCCAGATCCTGTTCGCCGGGCGCGAGATCACCGCGATGGATACCGCCGCCCGGGCCCGGCTGGGGCTGGCGCGCTCCTTCCAGGTCTCCTCGGTTCTGCCCGAGTTTACTGTGTTGCAGAATGTCATGCTGGCGCTGACCGGCGCCTCGGGCCGGGTGATGCGCTTCTGGAGACCGGCGCTGCAGGACCGCGCGCTGACCCTGTCCGCCCGTGAGCATCTGCAGACCGCGGGCCTTGCGGGCCGCGAGGCTCTGCCCGCGGCAATCCTGTCGCATGGCGAGCGGCGCAAGCTCGAGATCGCCATGGCGCTGGCCATGCAGCCAAAGGCCTTCCTTCTCGATGAGCCGATGGCCGGAATGGGGCCTGAGGGGGCAAAACAGCTTACCCACCTGCTGAACCGGCTGCGCCACCAGGCGCCGATCCTGCTGGTTGAGCATGATATGGATGCGGTTTTTGCCCTGGCCGACCGGATCTCGGTGCTGGTCTATGGCCGGATCATCGCCACTGGCAGCGTCGCCGAAATCCGCGCCAATCCCGAAGTGCGCCGGTCCTATCTCGGAGAAGAGGCATGAGCCTGTTGCAGATCGAGACTATCGCCGCCAGCTATGGCGCGGTCGAGGCTTTGTCTGATGTCAGCCTTACCCTCGCCGAGGGCGAGGTTCTGGCCCTGATGGGCCGCAATGGCATGGGCAAATCGACCACGATCCGGGCTTTGTGCCGGATGATGCCGGTGACGCGCGGCCAGATCCGCTTTGCCGGGCAGGATTTACTGCCCCAGGCCTCGCATCAGGCGGCCCGGGCCGGGATCGGCCTTGTCCCCGAGGGGCGGCGCTGTTTTGCCCCGCTCAGCGTGACCGAAAACCTGACCGTCGCAGCCCGCCCGGGCGCCTGGGATCTGGCGCGGG
>NZ_JACDXX010000048.1 GCF_020539525.1 Pseudogemmobacter faecipullorum
AACGCATCGCGGGCAATGGCACTGGGGATACCCGCTGGAAGGTGCCGGGTACTCTGGACTGGTCGACCGGGGTCTATAACCCGGACGTGGACATCACCCGCGACACGACCACGCTCTATGCCTCGGACCGCGATGTGTTCATCTTCCTCGTGGACGATCACAATCCGATCGAGGCGGGCAAATTGCCCGATGGTTCGCCGGATCTCTACTTCCGGGGCTTCTACTGCTGGAACTCGGAGGTCGGGGCCAAGACCCTCGGCATCGCCAGCTTCTATCTGCGCGCTGTGTGCCAGAACCGGAACATCTGGGGGCAGGAAGAATTCCAGGAGATCACCATCCGCCACTCGAAATATGCCGCCTCCCGCTTCGCGCATGAGGCGGCACCTGCGCTGACCCGCTTTGCCAATTCCTCGCCCTCGGGGTTCATCAACGGGATCAAGGCGGCCCGCCAGCAGATCGTGGCGCGGACCGACGAGGACCGCGAGACCTTCCTGCGCAAGCGCGGCTTCTCGAAGCTGGAGGCGGGTAAGATCATCGACAAGGTCCTGGTTGAGGAGGGCCACCCGGCCGAGAGCATCTTCGACTTTGTCCAGGGGATCACGCGTCTCGCGCGAGACAAGGCCCAGCAGGACACCCGGCTCGAGCTTGAGGGCAAGGCCAAGAAGCTGCTCGAGCGCGCGGGCTGAAGCCCCTCGCGCACTCATTCTTCCCTTCACCACGCGGCAGCCCGGCTCCTGGCCCTCGGTTGCCGCGTTCCTTCCCATTCCCGGCCTAAAAGCCCGCAGTCCTATAGGCGCGGGCGGCGGGCTGCTCATTCCGCGAGACCCCAGATGCAAACCTCCGACGAAAAAGTGGACACCGCTGTCTACGCCCTTGGCCTTTCGGTTGCCACGAATATGGAGCTGGCGATCCGGCTCAACGATTTCATTACCCAGGAATTCCAATTCGTCGTGTCAGATGATGATGGCGATGGGGGCGCAACGCTTGTCGGCGGGCCCGGAGGCCGGGCCGATGACTGAGCAGGAGCAGACCGTCATACTTGAGGCGCGTGAGATTCTGGCGCGCTATTTCAACCAGAACCCGATGCTCTCCTCATGGCAGGCCGTGCTGGATTATTGTGCTCTGGCCGTGCGCGGTGAGGTCGAGTGCTTTCATGTGCTCTACCTTGACCGAAAGAACCGGCTGATCTCCGATGTTCTGGCCTCAGTGGGCACGGTCGACCATGTGCCGGTCTATCCGCGCGAGGTGCTGAAACGTGCGCTTCTGATGAACGCGTCGGCGCTGATCCTGGTGCACAATCACCCCAGTGGGGATCCCGAGCCTTCGGACGCCGACTTGAAGATGACAAAGGAGATCCAGAAGGGCTGCAAAACGCTGGGTCTTACCCTGCATGACCACATCATCGTCGGTGCGGGTCGAGAAATCAGTTTGCGGGCAAGAGGGAATATCTGAGCCCGCCCCATCGGGCTGAAAAAAGGAAGCCTCGGCGGTATGCTCGGCAGGGACCTGCCGGGGGAACAATATTGCTATCCCTCGCGGCAAGGCACTGGTCAAGGGAATGCCGCCGCCGGGTGCTTCTACGCGCAAATCTCGCGTGAGCAGGGTCGATACGGTCGTGGTTCCATATTGCCGAGGCATCCCGAGGCTCTCGCTTTCCGGGAGGCCCGTCATGTTCCTGCTTTCCTAGGTCCAGCAAAATCCTTTGTTTCTCCCAATGGTGATCTGGTTCCGTCCGTGTAGGGCTCTCGCCGAGATCAGACGGCTAGAGGGAGAGAGGGGAGGGGGTTTCCATGACGGGTTGGTAGCCGGAGAGAGGGTCTCGCCGGTGCCCGTCCTCGGAGTATCTGACATGGCCACTGCCGTTCAGAAGATCACCCTGTCGTCCTCGCGCGACATCCCCTTCAACAAGCTGGTGCTGAGCCAGTCCAACGTCCGGCGCGTCAAGGCCGGCGTTTCGGTCGATGAACTGGCCGAGTCCATCGCCCGTCGCGGACTGATCCAGTCGCTGCATGTCCGCCCGGTTCTGGGCGAGGATGGTACCGAGACCGGCATGTTCGAGGTGCCCGCCGGCGGTCGCCGCTTCCGGGCGCTGGAGGTGCTGGTGAAGCAGAAGCGCCTCGCCAAAACCGCCCCGGTCCCCTGCATCGTGTCCGACGCAACCGACGACGTGCTGATCGACGAGGTGTCGCTGGCCGAGAATATCGAGCGCGCACCGCTGCATCCGGTCGACCAGTTCCGCGCCTTCCAGGCCATGCGCGAGAAGGGCATGACCGAGGAGGCCATTGCGGCCGCCTTCTTCGTTGATGCCAAAGTGGTGAAACAGCGCTTGCGGCTGGTCTCGGTCGCGCCCGCGCTGCTCGAGATCTATGCCGAGGACGGCATGACGCTGGAGCAGCTGATGGCCTTCACCATCTCTTCGGACCATGAGCGCCAGGTTCAGGTCTGGGAGGCGGTGAAGGACAGCTGGTCGAAGGAACCCTACAACATCCGCCGCCTGCTGACCGAGACCACGGTGCGGGCCTCCGACAAGCGCGTCACCTTTGTCGGCATCGAGGCCTATGAGGCGGCGGGCGGGTATGTGCTGCGCGACCTCTTCCAGCAGGACGATGGCGGCTGGCTGCAGGATCCGGTGCTGCTCGACCGGCTGGTGAACGAGAAGCTGAAGGCCGAGGCCGAGACCATCGCCGCCGAGGGCTGGAAATGGATCGAGGTCGCGGTCAGCTTCCCCTACAGCCACGCCTATGGCATGCGGCAGTTGATCGGCACCACGGTCGATCTGACCGAGGATGAGCGCGCCACCCGCGAGGCGCTGCGAGACGAATACGACCGGCTCGAGGCAGAGTATGCGCAAGCTGAGGAATACCCCGCTGAGGTCGATGCCCGGATGGGCGAGATCGAGAAGACCCTCGGCGCCTTCGAGATGCGGCCGATGATCTACGATCCGGCACAGATGGCGCGAGCCGGGGTCTTCGTCAGCCTCGATGTCGACGGCACGCTGCTGATCGAGCGCGGCTATGTCCGGGCCGAGGATGAAGCACCGCTGGAACCGGAACCCGAGATCGTCGATCCCGAAACCGGCGAGGTGCTGCAGCGCGCCGAGCCGGAAGCCAGCCATCAGCGCGCGGTGATCACCCTCGGAGGCGAGCCGGCCGCCGCGCCCGAAGAGGAGGAAGACGAAGGCGAGGCAATCAATCCGCTTCCCGAACGCTTGGTGATCGAACTGACCGCGCATCGGACCCTGGCGCTACGCGATGCTGTCGCCAACAACCCGCGCATCGCGATGACGGCGCTGCTGCACCGGCTGGTGCTCGACTGCTTCGGCATTCGCAGCTCCGGGAGTGCGCTGCAGGCCCGCGTCAGCGAAGTGCATCTGTCGGTGCAGGCCCCGGATCTCGGAGACTCGATCCCGGCACAGGCCATCGACGAGCGCCATGCGGCATGGCGGACGGATATTCCGCTCGATGATGGCGATGACCGGCTTTGGGACTGGCTGCACGCTCTCGACGAGGCCAGCCGTCAGGCTCTGCTGGCCCATTGTCTAAGCTTCGGGGTCAACGCGCTTTATGAGCGACCGAACCCCTATAGCGGCAATGGGATCAGCCAGCACGGGCTTGATCGGCGGATGTATGAGGCGGATCGCCTCGCACGCGTTACCGGTCTCGATCTGGTCGCGACGGGCTGGAAGCCGACGGTCGCCAATTACTTCGGCCGCGTGACCAAGGCGCGTATCCTGGATGCCGTGCGGGAAGGTGTTGGCGAGCAGGCGGTGGAACTGATCGTCCATCTGAAGAAGGGCGAGATGGCCACCGAAGCCGAACGGCTGCTGTCTGCCAGCGGCTGGTTGCCGGAGCCTCTGCGGATGGACGCCCAGCATGCCGGAGCAGACGCTGCTGATGCCGGCGGTGCTGAAGCGGAAACCCTGCCTGACTTCCTCACGGGCGACAGCGAGGACGATGAGCCTTTGGAAGACGAGGAGCAGGTGCCGACGCAAAGCATCGCTGCCGAATGACCTTCACGCGGGGCGGCTCCGGCCGCCCTTTACCCTCTCAGTCCAGCCTGCCCGGTCCTCGTGACCGGGCTTTTCTTTTGGAGCACGACCCCATGTCGCGTTCGATCGATATCGACACGATCTTCGCCGAAGATCGCAGTAACCCGCCCAAAGAGTGGTGCTTGCCCTGGTGCGAGACCAAGGGCGCCATTTCCGTCGTAGTGGAGCCGAAGCCCCATTGGGCCGAAGACTTGTGGGTATTCCGGCTCGATGAGCGGGAGTACAGCCTCTATGCAGACTGGCTGGCTGACGCTTGTCGTGCCCGATTTTATGGGCACATAGACACCTGTGGCGCGGACCTGATGTTGAAAGCCCGAACGATGCTTGCGCGCGAGATCGCCGAGGGGCTGTGGGATGAGGTGGCTTGAACCGGTCACCCCGACCGTTCGACCGGACCGTTTTGGTTGGTGTTTTTCCCAGGGTCGTCAGGAGCGCACAGGGATCTGCCTTTCCCTCTTTCCGGCCTCTTTGAACGCCGGGTTGGCGGATCAGTGGCACGCTCAAATCGCGCTTCCGGCCTTGTCCCTCTTCCCGGTTGAGCGCTGCGGCGGAAAGCGCCGATCCGGCGGCCAAGCAGTATCCGGTCTGATGCAATGCCTCGCCCGTGGCCCGCAGGTCGGCGGGGAGGGGCGCAAGCCCGCCTGTTTACAGCTGGGGTGACCATCGCCGGTGGTTGCCTTTGGCGCCTTCCTGCCGGTTCCTTCAGAATCGCCGCTGTCTTCTGTCTCTCTGGGGTGACGGGACCGCTCGCATGCGTCCTCTGTGATGGGCTGATCTGGCCGAAGACCAGCGCGCGGGAGCGCGCTTCGACGTCTCGGCGCAACAGCGTCGTTGAACTTTCTTCCCCTGCCGGCGGTGCCGTCATTCCTCGCGGAAGACAAGAAAGCCCTGCCTGTGCTGTCAGGGTCCCGGACGGGACTGCGCCGGCCGTCGTCATCGGCCTCTAGATCGCCATCGAGGCCGCAATGGAGCGGGCCCGAACACGAGAGAATGGAGAAAGACAATGGCGACCATCGGCACCTTCAAGAAGACCGGCAACGAATACACCGGCGAAATCGTCACCCTGAGCGTACAGGCCAAAGGCGTGCGCATCGTCCCCGACCTGCGGGCCTCGGGCGAGAACGCACCCTCGCACCGGATCCTGGTGGGCCGCGCGGAGATCGGCGCCGCCTGGTCGAAGCGCTCGAACGAGGGGCGGGACTATCTGGGCCTGAAGTTGGACGATCCGAGCTTCGCGCACCCGATCTACGCCAACCTCTTTGACGACGAGGACGGTGAGGGCTCGAGCCTCATCTGGTCGCGCCCCAACAGCCGCCGGGGGGAGTAACACCCCCCAACCATGGCCCCGGTCGAAAGGCCGGGGCTTCTGGTCTTGCGGATGCCCGACGGCTTTCGGGCGGACCACGGATCAGGTGTTCACGTCATCCTCAAAACGCTGGATGCGGGCGAGGATGTCATCGAAACTCGGCGGCTTCGTATCGAACATCATGGGTGCCATGTCCTTGTAGTCCGCACGCAGATCCTTGATCCGATCCTCGCCGGGCAGAAGTCGCAACGTGCCGGGCCTGGCCAGGTCATAGCTTGCCCATGCCGAACGGAAGAAGATGGCTTTATGCTTCGCCACCTGCGCCAGAAGCTCGAAGTCCCGCGATGCAGCGACTCCCTCCGCGGTCTCGAGGAGCATGGCCAGATCGTAGAAATGTCGGGAGAAATACTGCGGTGTCGGCGATCCGGCAGGGCGATGGGCCTCGGCATGGAGTGCGGTCGCCTTTTCCCAGAAGGTGCGCCGGGCAGACAGGACGGTGACCCTGGTGTCAGGCGCGTCGAAGAAGTCAGGGTAATCTTCAGCCGCATAGGGCCGGATCACCTTCGCCTCAGTTGGCCAGGGGTCTCCGCGCGCCCCGAGTTCGAGCTTCACCCGGGGGGTGATGTAGGACATTCCCGCATAATCCGTGCCGCCGAAGGCCGGGGGATAGTGGAAATTCACCGTCTGCGCGTCATTCGGGTCTATCTTGAGTGACCAGCCGCCGTCGGCGGGATTGCCCAGATGGCGCGCGAATTCCGTTTGCAGGGCGGGAAGCAGCCGTTCGGCAACATGCGTTTCGACATCCGTCACCAGATCCGCAATCAGCCTCGCCGCCTTATTCTTTCCAAGCCCTTCCTGCTCAGGGTCCCGTTCGCCGCCATATCCCAGTTCTGTCCGGTCAAAGGACAGGTCGATATCCTCGGAGAACCGACGGATCGCGTCATAGGCCTTGGACAGCGAGGTGCCGCCTTTGAACACCAGTGACGCGGTTTCCCCGGGCGGCAGCGAGAAGACCCGCCGTAGGGTCCAGCAAACCCAGAAGTCCTTCTCGATGATCGTGTTGGCGACGCCGCGGCCAGCGGCGGTTTCCCCAAAGAGAGCGGCACGGTCAGAGGCCGACAGGCGGGCAACCTTATCCAAGCGCGGCTCCCACCCCGGATCCTGAAGGCTTTGGGTCGGCAATCGAGAGCAGGGTTGCCCGCATCCAGGCAGGTGCCTGCGTCGCATTCCTGGCGAGGAGCTTCTTGTCGCTGGCCGAGAGGTGACGGCTGGCCGCGTGCATCACGTCAGAGGCCCGTGCAGCACCTACATGGCGCAGGGCCTGAACGACCGTTCCGGCCGGGCTGCCGGGGGCAATCAAATGTT
>NZ_JACDXX010000049.1 GCF_020539525.1 Pseudogemmobacter faecipullorum
CAAACAGCAGACCATCCAAAACCGCCGCTTGAACCACCAGCGTCAAGCAGCATAGCCTGAACCCGATGAGCCCAAGCCATCTGCTACAAAATCAGCGCGGCGGTTCCAAATCATTCGACGACGGACAGTCGAGGGCCAAGGGTCGTCGAACTGCTCCCCCGCTTTCCAGGCCGCAATCTCGTCCGCCGTGCAAAAGCACCCTCGCAGGGCATCCGCGAACTCTTCCAGCCCGTCCCGGTCTCCGATCACGGTCATACGGCAGCGCCGGTCGCCGAAGTCGGGCGACATTCCCGCGATCCGGCGGAGCATCTCGTCGCGCTCTTCGGGCAAGAGGTTCAGGCTTTCGTCTTCCAGCGTTGCGACCTTCCAGTAGTTCATGATCTCCAGCCCGATACTGCCCGCAGTCTGGTTCCACAGCAGTTGCAGCCGGTCGCGGGTCGGTAACCAGAAAAAGCCCTTGCTGCGGTAGATGCCGGTGCCAAGGTAGTGGTTGTAGACTTGCCACAGCCGTTGCGGATGAAAGGGCCGCGGGTCCGAGATCACGATGCTGTCGATGCGATAGTCCTCGGCCCCCGCCATCGAACTGGTTCCATGCTCGCGGTCCCAGTCGGTCAGCTCCGCACCCAATTTGGCAATCCGTGCATGGTCATAAGGTGGCAGCGCAAGAACATCAGCCAGCCGAACATTGCCCCATTGCATGCCCATGATGTCAGCAAAGGGATTGATCGGATGGATGGCCTGCGCCACCGCCTGCAAGATTTCGGGTTTCACGCGGTCCATTTTCGACAGCAGGATGCGGCTCGCGAACATGACCTGCTCGGCCAGCAGGTTTTCGATCCCGCGTTTTCCTGCGGCGAGGTTGCGTGAGGCCTTGGGAAGGATGGTGCGACCGCAATCGTGATCCTGCGCGAGTGTCACGGTATCGACGACCGAGAGAAATCCGTGCAGCCGCAGGGCAGGGTGGGTTCGGATCGCCTCCAGCAAGGGCCAGGGATGGGTGCTGCCGGAAGTCTCGAGCAGGATATGAGACGCGCTGCCGCGGGTCACCTTGTCTACAGCCGCCGAGAAATGCGCGAGGCCCGCCGCACCACTGATGCTGCCAGCCGGAATAGACGCAAAGCGCGGATCCCGGCGTGAGATCACTTCGCTGGTGTCAAGAACAGCGCCATCAACATCCAACTCGCTCATCTCGTTGACGATGACGCCAATGCGGGTGTCCGGCAGTCCCCGGGCCTGGACCAGCAGGTTCTGCAGAAGCGTGGTCTTTCCGGCCCCGAGGAAGCCGTTGAGGATGGTCACCGGTATTTGCGGCGCTTGATTGTCCTGCATAGGCGTCAGTGGCTCATAGCGCCGGCAAGCCGGGATTGCGCCTCGCGGAACCATTGAAGGGTCCGGGCATGGTGGGCCGCGCCCCATCGCGCGATGAACTTTTCGGTGTGGAAGTCACGTCCATCTTCGAGTGCAACGATCCGTTGGGCGACGTAATCCGCCGTCAGCGGGATGCCGCATTTGACGGTGATGCAGTGCTCCCATTCATCATAATTTTGTGGAACGTAACTCATGCGGGCCTCAAGCAGGTGTTGAACAAAGGGCGGTCCTCAGCGGATCGTCGCGCCAAAGGGCGACCGAGGTGAGGCCAAGGGCGCCGAGGTGGTGCAAAAGCCCTTCACGGCCAAAATCAGCGGCCTCAATCGGCAGCTGCTGCGAGTTGCGCAGGCGAAGGGAGCATACGCCATCGCGCGTCTCCAGCAGGCCGTCGACACCCTCGGGAACTTCCGTCAAAGTACACTCGGAAAGGATCAGCTCCGGCTCTCCGGTCCGTGTGCGGTGCAGAAAACCGGACATGATCGCGCGGGCATCGGTCTCGCCCTCGCCGACGGACACCTCAATCCCGGCCTCGCGCAGCCGCTGGAAGCCGCCGCCGTTCACGCGTGGATCGGGATCCTGCATCGCGGCAACGACACGCGCCACGCCAGCCGCGATGATGGCGTCCGCGCAAGGCGGGGTCTTGCCCCAATGGCAACAGGGCTCCAGGGTCACGTAGAGGGTAGAACCGGCAGCGGATGCCCCGGCCCGATCCAGCGCCACGCGTTCAGTATGCGGGCGTCCGCCCGGTTGCGTATCGCCCTCGGCGATCACCACGCCATCCTTGACGATCACGCAGCCCACGGGCGGATTGGGCCAGACATGGCCACGCATCTGCCGCGCCAGCGCCAGCGCGCGGCCCATCCAGAGCGCGTCAGAGCTGGGTGGGGTTCAGGGCATCGCGGTAAACCTGAAGGGGATCGAAGACCTTCTCCGTCTCGGTGTAGGTCAGTTGCGGCGCATCGGTCGTGCCCAAAGGCACCGCCCGGTAGAAACAGGACCGATAGCCGACATGGCAACTCGCGCCGCCAGCCACCTTCACCCGCAGCCAAATCGCATCCTGATCATCGTCGACCCGCATTTCGACGATCTTCTGCACCAGGCCACTGGTCGCACCCTTGTGCCAGAGGCACCCGCGTGATCGGCTCCAGTAATGCGCCTCGCCTGTCCCTATGCTGCGGGTCAGGGCCTCGGCGTTCATCATCCCCATCATGAGCACTTCGCCGCTGGTGGCATCGGTGGTGACGACCGGGATCAGACCGTCCGGCCCGAACTTCGGAGCGAGGTCATGGCCTTCCTCGACCTGCTCGACAGAGATGCGGGGGGAGAAATTCAGCATTGCAGGCCTCGGTGATTCTGATTATTCGAGTAACGTAATAACATCACGTTTACGAGGATGCCATGCCAGCCAGCCAGCTCTCCGGCGATAAGCGCCTGCCCGTCACCGTTCTTTCCGGCTTTCTGGGCGCGGGTAAGACCACGCTTCTGAACCATATCCTGAACAACCGCGAGGGCCGCCGGGTGGCGGTCATCGTCAACGACATGTCCGAGGTGAACATCGACGCGGATCTTGTGCGCGATGGGGCGGAACTGTCACGCTCTGAAGAAAAGCTGGTCGAGATGACCAATGGTTGCATCTGCTGCACGCTACGCGACGACCTGCTGGTCGAGGTGCGGCGTTTGGCGGAAGAGGGCCGCTTCGACTACCTGCTGATCGAATCCACCGGCATCGCCGAGCCGCTGCCGGTCGCCGCCACCTTCGATTTCCGCGATGCCAATGGCGAAAGCCTATCGGATGTCTCGCGGCTCGACACGATGGTCACCGTGGTCGATGCGGTCAACCTGACGAAGGACTTTGCCAGCCATGACTTCATCGCGGATCGTGGCGAAAGTCTTGGCGAGCAGGATGAGCGCACGCTGGTCAATCTGCTCACTGACCAGATGGAATTTGCCGATGTCATCATCCTGAACAAGGTGACCGAGGCCGGACCGACCCGCCTTGATCAGGCCCGCAAGATCGTCCGTGCGCTGAACCCCGATGCGAAGCTGATCGAGACCGATTTTTCCCGTGTCGAGGCGGATGCGATTTTTGACACCGGCCTTTTCGATTTCGACAAGGCGCATGAGCACCCGCTCTGGGCCAAGGAACTCTATGGGTTCGAGAACCATGTGCCCGAGACCGAGGAATACGGGATCTCCTCCTTCGTCTATCGCGCCCGCCGTCCGTTCCATCCGCGCAAGGTCTATGACCTGCTGAATGGTGATCTGCCGGGGGTGATCCGGGCCAAGGGGCATTTCTGGATCGCCTCGCGTCCGAATTGGGCGGTTGAGTTCAGCCTCGCGGGCGCCATGTCCAGCGTGACGCCGCTTGGCGGTTGGTGGGCCTCGGTGCCGCGCGAGCGTTGGCCGACCCATCCCGATGCGCTGAGTGAAGTCGGTGAGGTCTGGGAAGAACCTTGGGGCGACCGCCGGCAGGAACTCGTCTTCATCGGGGCCGGTATGGACAAGGACGCGCTGACCGCCCGGCTAGACGCGGCTCTGGTTGATGCCTGGGACTTCACGCCTGAAGCGTGGTCGAAACTGCCCGATCCCTTCCCGCAATGGGGGCAGAAGCGGGTCGCTTAATCGGCCCGATCCCTCGCTGTTTTTCACCGACTGATCCGGAGGACACCCGATGAAGACCCGTGCCGCCATCGCCTGGGAAGCCAACCGCCCGCTGGAGATCGAGGAAATCGACCTTGAAGGCCCGAAAGCCGGTGAAGTGCTGATCCGCATCGTCACCACCAGCCTGTGCCACACCGATGTCTTCACCCTTTCGGGCAAGGATCCCGAAGGTCTGTTCCCCGCCGTTCTGGGGCATGAGGCGGTGGGCATCGTCGAGGAGATCGGGCCGGGCGTCACCTCGGTGAGCCCTGGCGATCACATCATCCCGCTCTACACCCCCGAAGATCCGAACTGCCCCTATATCAAATCCGGCAAGACCAACCTCTGCCAGACCATCCGCAAGACGCAAGGCCAGGGGCTGATGCCCGATGGCACCTCGCGCTTCTCTTACAAGGGGCGGATGATCCATCACTACATGGGCACCTCGACCTTCAGCGAATACACGGTGCTGCCGGAAATCGCCGTGGCGAAGATCTCGAAAGAGGCACCTCTGGCCAAGGCCAGCGTCATGGGCTGCGCCATCCCCACCGGCATCGGCGCCGTGCGCAACACGGCCAAGGTGGAGCCGGGATCGACGGTTGCGGTCTTCGGTCTTGGTGCGGTGGGCATGGCGGTGATTCAGGGCGCCAGGCTGATCGGTGCGGGGCGGATCATCGGCATCGACACCAACCCGTCGAAATTCCTGCTGGCGAAAAGCATGGGCGCGCATGAATGCATCAACCCCAAGGATTTCGACCAGCCGATCCATCAGGTCATCATCGACATGACCGATGGTGGGGTGGATTACAGTTTCGAGTGCATCGGCAACGTGGGTGTCATGCGTTCGGCGCTGGAATGCTGCCACAAGGGCTGGGGCGAATGCACCGTGATCGGCGTGGCGGGCGCAGGCGGGAGATCTCCACCCGGCCGTTCCAGCTGGTCACGGGCCGCGTTTGGCGTGGATCGGCCTTCGGCGGGGTGCTGGGGCGGTCGCAGCTGCCGGGTATGGTGGATGAATGGCTGCGCGGCGATTTCAGCGTCGATCCCTACATCACCCACAACATGCCGCATGACCATATCAACACTGCGTTCGATCTGCTGAAGGCAGGCGAGTCGATCCGTTCCGTCATTCATTTCCGCCCGGATGAGACGATGCGCACCAATTCGCTGCCCGGAAAGATCATCGGGCTGTGAGCTTCGCGCGGGTTCAGAACGTCGTCCCGTTTCCGGGGGCATCCAGGGCCCGCGCTATTTTACAGGCCCGCGACCCGGAAATCTTGCAGGAAATCGCCGCGCCGGGCATCGGGGCGGTAATCTGGCAGCGCAAGCCCCTGCCTGAGTTTCTGGACTGGATTGAGGCGCTGCCGGTCTCGTCCCTGCCGCAACTGCGGACATTGGTCTCTGTGGATGCGGTGGAAGCCTGCGTGCAGGCGGCCTGCGACAGGGCGGGAACGCCCCTGGGGCCGATGCGCGACATGCTCGCCAGCGACATCGCGGCGCTTGGCTTCATCACGTCTGAGGTCATGCGCGCCCCCTTACTACATTTGCGGCTCGATGTTGTCACCACCGATGCCTGCCGCAGGTTTCACATCGACAATATGACCGCCCGGATGCTTTGCACCTATCGCGGCGCTGGCACCCAGATCGCACAGCCTGGACAGGAACAGGCACCGCTGGATCTGACAGCCGGCGCGGCGGCAATCTTGCGCGGCACGCTTTGGCCAGGGCGCGAGAAGACCGGGCTGCTTCACCGATCACCTCCGATCTCTGGCACGGGACAGAGTCGGCTCCTGCTGGTGATTGATCCGGGTGCCGACTATCGACCGGGCGGGGCTGTTCACTGATGTCGCGTAACCTTGCCACATCGCTGAAACGACGCAGCCGCGGGCGGCCGTTTGATCTGTTTGACCGCCTGCCCCCCGAACTCAGGGCCTGGCTGGCCGGGGCAGCACTTCCATGGAGTCCGCGCTCGATATCGCGTATCTGGCCGAGACTGCTTCGGGAGGAGCGGGGCAATATCACAGCGGCCCTCGCCCGTCTGGATCTGGCCGAGCAGCGCATGCTCGCCAAGGATTGCCCTAAGATTTGGGGAGACTGCTATCCTTCCCCTGCGACACCGCCACGTTCTCCGGCAATCTCCCGGCGCGTTTTCGCCAGTGGGATGCGTGCCTGAGTTGTCCCTGACATCTCCTGGCAGTGTCGCAAAGTTTCTGGTTTCTTCGACGACCTTTGATATGCCATTGTTTTCGGGCAGTTGGGGAGAGGCTCGGGGCGTGATCGAGTTCAAGGGCGTGCATTATCCGAAGTCGGTGATCCTT
>NZ_JACDXX010000050.1 GCF_020539525.1 Pseudogemmobacter faecipullorum
TCATGGGTTTCGCTGGCGCGGTCCTTCGGCTCTTCATCATCTTCAACTCCAACTGGGATAAAGATGAGCCGCAATGCCTCCGCTACGCAATCACGCCAAACTGTTCCAAGGGTGCTGATGGCGGACACATACCAGCTGGCCGGATCATGGATCATCATGATAGCGCCGGTCGACATGGTGATAGAGCTTCCGGCCATCGCGATCAGACTGGCGGCTGAAGCGGCGATGCCCTCGACAACGATGTGGACCTCGCCGGAATAGCCGCGCAGCGCGGTGTAGATGGCCTGCCCCTCGGTCGCGATGCCGCCGCCAGAATTGATCCGAACCGTCAGCGGGCCCGTCATATCAGCAAGGGATTCCCGGACTGTTTTGGCGGTGAAAAACTCCTCATCCCACCAGGATGATCCGACAGTGCCATAGAGTAAGAGCTCGTTCATTTGCGGTGTTTCCTTTTCTCCTGCATTCGCAGATCTTCGATCAGGCCCCGAAAATCTTCCGGGTTAACTCCAAGCGCCCTGGCGGCCTCAGAGACGCTCACGCTGTCCGGCTCTTCGGCCTTGGACTGCCGCGACACATCGGCCCGTGGATCACTGTCGAAGGGCAGGCCCAGGCGGTCGGCCTCGGCCTTGTCCTGTGCCTGCTCCTCGAGCAGACGCTCAGGGTCGATGCCCAGCTGGCGCACCACCTGCTGGCGAGAAGCAAAGCCAGATCGCACCGCTTCGCGCAGCGCCGCAAACTCCCGTGCGGGGTCCACGATGATCTTGCGAGGCGGCACCCACGTAAGCCGGATATGTGAGTGCAGATCCTCTACAATGCCGTCCTTTATGAGCTGGGGCTCATCGATGGCGCTCCAGGCGCGCAGGAAGTGCCTCCCGAGTGGCTGCAGAAACTGAGGCATGAGCATCAGCCACTGCCAGGCGCTGATGTTGCTGTCCATTTCCAGCCGCCCCATCCGGGCGGAGCTGAAGTTCACCTGCCCGAGATCGCCGGTCAGGGCCTCATAGCTGACCCCCATCCCTGCAGCGACGGAGCGCAGCACCGAGCGGGTGAATTCGTCATAACCCTCTACCGCAGGCGGAGCGGAAAAACGGATGTCCTCGCCATCTTCCAGATCATAGATCATCCCCGGTGACATGGTCTCAGGGATCTCGCCGCCCTTCCCTTCACCCAGCACCCGGAACGCCGTAAAACATGCGGCGATTTTCTGACGCATGAGCTGGGCGTCCTCGTGATCAGCCAGATCCTGCAGGCGCATCATGACCGGAGCGAACCACGATATTCCGCGCTGCTGGCCGGGGCGGTCCACTCGGTAGATGTGCATGACCTGTTCGGCGGGAACCCGCTCCGAGATGCCGCGTCGCGTACCCGGCGACCAGTCCCCACCCGGATGCTCAGGATAGAGCCAGTACGCTACACGACGACCCTCTCCATCGTACTCGATGCCGGAAAGGATCTGGCTTCCGCCATCCAAAAAGCCAACCTTTGACTCATCGATATAGTCTGGCTCGAGCACGTCGAGTTGCAGCGGAAGACCTTCAGATTCCCCATCGTAAATCCGCACCAGGCATTCGCCCGCATCCACGACCGTATTGCTGACCAGTCTTTGCAGGCCATACAGGTTCGATCGCCCCTGCCTGTCGATGGCGGTTGAATCGAGGTGCTTCTCGATCAGATCGAGCCCGCGCCTCAGGAGGCGCTTCTGAATGTCCGCCTTCAGCTTCCTGCCGTTGACCTCGACAATCGTAATCTTCGGAAGGATGCCGTCCCCGACGACATTCCCAGTGATGACCGCCTGAGCGCGCGCGGCAAAGGGCGTGTTTCGGACCATATCCCGGGCATAGAAAGCAATGCGTTGCCGCGCGCGCCCGGCCGCGTCCGCGTTTGTCCGGTCAGCCCTGAGGGTAGATGCTCTGCGACCGACATTCGCGGCATCATAGTGCATCACCAGAGCTCGAGACCTCGCACGCTGCGACGCCCACTGCGGCGCAACAGCCGCAATGGCCCTTTCCATAATGTTCACTGGATTACCCTTTCACGAAGGTCGGATAGTGAACCCGCCGCGGTGCCCGAAGGCCGAGCGACTGTTCCATTTCACTCTTGATCTGGCGCATCTCGGCGAGACTGCGAAACGTCACCTTCTCGCCGTTCTGTTCCAGCGACGTGACCCCCTTCGCGATCATGTCGCACAGGGTCCGGTACTGCTCTGATGTATAGGCGTTCACAGCCAGTTCTCCCTGCGTTGGATCCATCCGCCCCGGCCGGGAGCCGCGGGCTCTGCTGCCCGCGCGGCCGGCGGCGGCCGGGCCAGGGCGCTTTCTTCTGGCAGCTCAGTTTTTCGCATCTGCACCGCGAATTCGTTCCCGATCGAAAGAACAGCCCAGGGGCGCTCTGGCTGGGCCCAGTCGATGCGCTCTGCGCCAATGATGATGTGCTGGGCGCGCGCCTGGACCAGATGGTCAAAGCTCTCGTTGCGGACCATGCCGGGCCGCTTTTCCCACCCCGACTGAGTGCGCCGCTCGGCAGTGAACTCAGTCAGCATCTTCACATCCATCCAGTCCGGGATATGGCAGATGTTCTGCCCCTCGCCGGTCAGACGTAGCGACACCGCCACAGCATCCTTGAGCCGGTCCGTTGCCATGTTCAGGATCCGGATGTCCGAGGCGACCTTGCGATTCCCCCTCGCGCGCTCCGGAGCCTTCAGCCAGACCCGATCAGAATGGTTCAGACCACCGCTGCCGCGTGTCAGATACCAGCGCCGTCCTTCGCCAGCCTTCCGGCGCCCGCGGTAGAACTTATAGGCATGATCGGTCGTTGACCCGGCGCCATGCATGTCCACCGCCAGCGAGACGGCCTTCAGCCCCCATTCACTGCCATCGACCGGCCAGACCTGATGGGACAGCGCCTCGAGCACCGCCCAGTCTTCAGCATAATCGCCAGGCTTCAGCGTCCGTCCCTCTGCTTCGGGGGCTGTTGCGGGCGGCTGAATGAGGTCAAAGCGATCAATCGGCTGATGCGCCCCGCCCTCGCCCCAGGCGGTGACGCCGACCGAGAAGTACGTTCCCTGCGTATCGATCGAAACAGTGATGTAGCGCGTCCAGGCCGGTGCCACGCCCTTCGGAACTCCGGTATCACGCGCCTTATCTTTCAACGCCTCGAGCGTGATCTCGACATCCGAGCTGGCCGATCTCGGCAAGTAGGGCTGCGCCTGCCCCGTGGTCACGGTACCGCGAAGCTTTTCCTCATCCCCTGTAGCCTCGAAATGATCCAGCGCGATGCGGTAGCCAGAGACCAGCTCCGCCCAGGTTGAAAAGGCCGCGCTGGCACCGTCGAGCCAGTAGCTCAGCAGATCGGTGCGCCGCAGTCGCGGGTCATCGATCCGCACCACGCCCACTTTCCCATCCGCATCCGGGGAGGTCTCGTGATACCAGTGGCCCATGCCGTTGAGTTCGCGTTTCAGCTCATGGCCAAAGGTCTGGCGGCAATGCGGGCATCGCATCCGGGCCGCCTCCCCGGCTTCCACCGGATCAGCGGAATTGGGATAGATCAGCCGCGCGAAAGTCATCTCAAAATAGACCCCGCAATCGGGGCACGGCACATACCAGCGCCCGCGCGTCCCACCGGGATAGAGCGACAGCACGCCGTAACCAACCGGCGGGCAATCATGCGGTGTCTGAGCTTTCCAGTTCTCATCTTTGATCGGAGCGCCGGGGCTGCTCTCGATAATTACCATGCCGCGCGACAGGAAGGTCCGCGTCCGGGCCCGCATCTGAGTATAAGGGTCACCGTCACCGATCGAGCCATTGCCCCAGGCTGGCCGGTCGAAATCCGTTGCCATCAGAGTGCGGACCGTGGTCGAGGCCAGCTTCTCCGGCGTCGGCCAGTCCAGTGTCAGATGTGTGCCGCCGGTAAACAGCTTCTGAAAAATGGTGTCAGCGCCGCGCCCCTGCGCGAGCCGTGCCCGGATCTTCGGGCTGTTGTAGATCACCGGCCCGATCTTCTCACGCTCCATCAGCGCCGCCGCATCGCGGGTCATCTGGAACAGCGCCACCCGGCCCGGATCAGACATGATCGCATGGCAGGCGACCGTCTGCAGCATCAGCGTCTTGCCCGACTGCGAAGGCCCGGCAAAGACCAGTGCCCGAAACCGCCGTGAGGCAGTCATGTCAGTGGGCTCGACCATATAGGGCGCCACATCGGCGCGGAACGGCTGCCACTGGCCAGAGACGTTAACCCGCATGTAGCGCTCTGCCGATTCCGTTACCGAAATCCGCTCACCCGGATGCAAGGCAGGCAGAGCCTTCTTCAGGGCCGCGCGCGGGTCGGTGTAGGATGGAAGAGGCTCTCCATATGATGCCCCCGCCACGGGAAGACCGCTCAGATCAGCCATCGTTCCTGCACATCGACATCCGGCACGTCACGCTCCCTCAGCTCAGCCTCATCAATGCGCTCAGACATTTTGTTGAGCACATCATCGCAAATCCGCACCACCGCCCCGACCTGATCCGGTCGGAGGGCGATTTCGCGTTCCAGAAGATCCGGCATAGCCTTCAGGCCGTCTCGCACGATCTGCAGGACCCCCTCATAGAGATCGAGCACATCGGAGAGCGGCACCAGCTGGCGGCGCATATGGGCAGCCTTGGACCATGCAATATCGGCAAGCGCGGTCTCGCGCCGTTGCGCCGGCGTCATCGCCGCCTGCGGATCATTTACCTCCATCCCGAGGAAGGAAGCCTGCAGGGCAGCAACCTGTTGCTTGTTATGGCGGTTGCGCAGATCGGCTTCAGCTTCCCGCGCCTTGAGCCATGCCCAGCAATGAGACAGGCGCAGCACATAGGCCTTGCCGTTGCCGCCCTGCTGCGCCACCGGCATGCCATCCTGCCGGATCCACTTGGCCACAGTATTCACCGAGGTGTTAAGCGCCTGGGCGATTTCTTCCTGATTGCAATCCGCGTCCTGGATTCCGGCAGGCAGCGGGAATCTGGTCAGAGCGCTCTCGAGTTCTGCATCGACCTCGACCGCGATCAGCTCAGGCGTTTGCTCTTCCATGAAAACCCCAACAACAACCCATTGTCACACCGGAATTTTTTCCAAAAACACGCACCGTGCGGGGTGCGAATTACCCGCGTGCGGAGGTTGCCCGGGAAGGACCCACGCCGATTATCGGGCGGTCCGAAGGGCGGCGGCGAGCGCTTGAGCGAGGTTTTCGCCAATGCGCTGACGGAAGATCTCCTCGGTCCCGTCCATGAACCCGAGCAGCTTAGGGTAGCTCGGACGGTCCGAGGAGAACTTGAGGACGCGCACCGGGATCTCACCCGGCGCTTTGCGCCTGTAAACACCCGGAGCAAGGCCATGCTTCGGCACAAAGTATGTCGCTCGGCTCTTGGCCCGCTTTCGCGAGGCGGCAGTGGTGTTTGAGCGCGTGTCCCGCTGAGCGCTCAAAGCCGACAGCACCTGATTGCGCTCCCCCGAGGACCAGTTCCCGTACCGATCCAGCCGGGCATTATCAAAGGGCGAGCCTGTGGCGGGGATCACTGACTGGATAACCCCGCCCCAGGCGGCTTTCATCGAGAGCAGCTTTTCCAGCCCCGTCTGCTCACGCGGCCCGCCCAGCTCCTGAACCTTCAGGTAATGCCGCCGCCCCTGCATCGGCTTTTCGGTGACAGTGGCTTTGGCTGACTGCCTGGTTGCGGCGGGCTTCAGCTCGAAAGCGTTTTTCGTGAAAGGCGTCGGCCGATCAAAGACCACCTCCATCCGCTCTTTCAGATGCGCGATGACTTCCCGCGCTGTCTTGTTCACTGCAACCGCAGCCGCGAAGGGAAGCTGCTTGCGCTCGATGTCAGAAAGGTTGCGGTTAAAGTCTGCCAGTGACCGCCGGTCTATGCTGAGATCCACACCAGAACTCCTTTTCCTTGAGCAGCGGCGCAGCCCGTGCATCACTGCCGAACAGGCTTTGATGGAGGATGGATTGTTCTACACGACTATGGCCGGCTATTTCGCCGCGCTCTTGCTTTTCGGTTGCATGCTTGCAGTCGGTGCTTCCGGTTTCATGGACATTTCCAAGATCGAGAGAATTTACTTCTTTGGTCTCGGTATGGGGATGCTGGTATCCGGCTGCCTCATCGGAACTCTGGTGGAAATCAGCAAAGCTGTTCACAAGAACCAGTCATAAAAGCAAAACGCCCGCGAGCGATTGCTCCGGGCGCTATTCAGGCGTGTCAGACAGGCGTTAAACCCATCCCCGCCGCCCACCCGCTCGAGCATCTGTCCGCTTTGCGGAGAGTGACATCGGCATGA
>NZ_JACDXX010000051.1 GCF_020539525.1 Pseudogemmobacter faecipullorum
GCCGACGACGGCCAACCTCATCGGCGGCGAAAATCTCGATTGGTGAAACAACTGAAGCGCATGCCATAAGGCAATGCCTTAAGACCATTTGCTCAATCAGAGCAGACGGCCCTCACCGCAGGCTTACTCAAGAAAATCCCACTCATGACTTCATCACGTCTGAGGCTAAGATAGATGTGAGAGGTTCCCAAAATTTCATCGTATCTTGTTTTGTGAGAGCTTAGCATCATAGGATAGGCTGATAAGGCAACGCCTTGGACGTCAAACTTGGAATAATACATGAAAATCAAAGATATATATCTGGGCGAAGTCGACGCCAAGAATGAGATCTTGAAGCAAATGCGTACAGGGTCGGACGATTTCTAGAGGTCATTCACCACACCAAGAAAGATCGATGTCGATGATTTTCTTGAAGGGCAAAAGTACTTCATTTATGGCCTCAAAGGCGCCGGGAAGACGGCTCTTTTGAGGTACCTGCACGAAAAGATATCCAAAAGTAACCGCCAATCGGAAGTAATTTTATTCAAGTCTCACGGCAGTGAGGAGGATCGCCAAGGCCTTTCTAGGGGTGCTGGGTTTCAAATACTTAGCACCGAAGGTGTTTCATCTTTCACCCAGGACTTCAAGGAATCCTGGAAATGGATGATATATCAGAAAGTGGCAGGGATACTTCATGATAAAGATTTTCAGGGGCCAGCAGCTGAAAAACTATACAAACTAACAGGAGTAGCAACTTCTCACGTCGGGGGAACGCTAGGTGCCCTATTTTCAAAAATAAGCTCCGGAAAGCTCACCTTGAGCGGCGAAGCGTATGGCGTGGCCGTCAGTCTCGGAATAGAGGGCGAGCAAAAATCAGACACTATTTCTGTTTCACCTGCAAATGCAAACCGCGTCTGCGCAAAGCTGTTAAATGACATTGACTTTGGTACAGGGGTCTACCTTTTATTCGATGAGCTTGAGCTGGTCCATCAGACTCAAGATCAATTT
Source organism: Pseudogemmobacter faecipullorum (assembly GCF_020539525.1). Taxonomy (GTDB): domain Bacteria; phylum Pseudomonadota; class Alphaproteobacteria; order Rhodobacterales; family Rhodobacteraceae; genus Pseudogemmobacter; species Pseudogemmobacter faecipullorum. Next base: position 988 of record NZ_JACDXX010000051.1, read on the forward strand.
GATCGAGATCGCAGGATATTACGTGATCTAATTTATGTAATATCTCAGATTAACGCAGACTCTGCAGAAAATGGAAGATCACTTTTCCTAATTTCCACACTTCGCTCTGAGGTTTTACACTCTATACTTGAGCTCGGCCACGAGATAAGCAAGGAAGTTGATGATTTTGGAGACAAGGTTGATTGGTCAGACGCTAGCGATGGGCCAAATCATCCACTACTCGCCTTGATGGCAAAAAAATATCCACCTCCACAGGGATTCCCGAAGGTGAGGTGTGGACAAGAGTATTTCCAGAGAACATAAACAATCAAGAGTGCCATAAATTCATCCTACGGTCCTCATACTACAGGCCGCGAGACATAGTGAGACTTCTTAGGGTTGCAAGAAGCTACGATGATCAAAGTGAAAAATTCACCAGCGCTCATTTTGATGAAACAGCGCTGGAATTTTCTAGACAGACGTGGCTAGAGATAACCGAAGAGCTTCTCGCGACCTATTCCCCTGCAGAGATCTCAGCACTTCAAAGGTTCTTTTTGGGGTTTAGCACTCTATTCTTTAAGTCGCACATCGAGAACAGAGTGAAGGTTAGATACTCGAAAGATTCTTTTGTTTCCGATCTATTTAAAAGGAAGGGCGTCGACGGCATATTAACGGACCTCTACCGAATTGGCGTGATAGGGAACAACTTCCTTGTAAAGACTGCAATGGGAAAAAACGAACGGCGAGACCGATGGATATTTCGGGGCAACACCACACTAAACGACCAAGAAAGAATGGCTATACATAAGTCACTCTGGAAGCATCTATCACTTGTTCCGGGGATTGCGCCTTAATACTGTTTGGAATTGCATAAATTGGCTGTCTGACAGGAGTGCGCTGGCGGACGGCCAATCTCTCGCAGTTTGCGTCAAGCATACTCTACAGGTGTAACGAGACTCCGTTCTTGAGTTGCACTGTAACAGCCTTGGCACCCGGGCAATCGCTCGCTGTTCAGCCAGAGGTGCCGCTAATGGCCCTCTCTACTAACTTTGACTCCCTCCGCGCCCTTTTCGCTCAGTTCAGTGATTGGTGCTGACCTCACCTTAAAGCCTGTCTGCCCCACCGGGCAGAAAGAACGCCGCACCGCTCACCGATGGCCGCTTTTCCGGTATCGCTGCGGTCGCCACGCCGCGCTCCCGTCTGACCGCTTTCCGCCCTTTGCTGCAAGTCACCCTCGCTCAAAGAACCCCGGGTGCGGCTGGTTCAGTCCGAGGGAGATGGTCCCGGCGCCAAAGCGCGCGTTGATGAAGTCTGCAGCTTTTGAGGCGCGCTCGGCCCGGCTCAGCTCGCCCGGACGCAGAGGTCTCAGCAGATCGCCACTCCGGTTCGATAACATCTCTACCTCGGTGAGGTTAACTCCGATCATGGCCAGTTTCATGTGCCGGATCTTCGGCCAGGCCGCGCGCCAGAGGCCGCGGTTGATCCGCATGAAGGTGAGCGTGTCCTGTGATGGCGCGCATTTGATCGATCCGGCAATGGTTGCAGCGCCCATCGGGGCGAGCTGAAGCGTGAAGCGGGCCGCGGTCCGGCCATCACGGCGCAGCCGGGCTGTGGCTTTCTCAATCAGCCATCGTGAAACCATATAGGCCTCCTGTGGCCTGCGAAACTCGGGCGCCAGCACCTTGCTGTTACCGTAGCCGCCGCGCTGGGTGTCGAGGAGGGGAATATGTTCGCCCTGCAGCGCCCGGACAAAGCGCTCGCCCTCAACGCTGCGCCAGATCGCACGGGCATGGCGTGGATCGAGCTGGCACAGCCGGGTCATGGTTGTGATGCCGGCCGCTTCCAGCCTGGCCCGCATTTTGCGCGAGATCCCGGGCAGATCATCGAGAGCCAGATGCGCGATCCGGTCCGGCATATTCTCCGGGCCGAGCCACTGGCAGCCATCCGGCTTCTCCAGCTTGCCTGCGATTTTGGCGAGCAGGTGATTTGGGCCAATCCCGGCCGAGAAGCGCAGGCAGGCTCCGACCTCGGCCGCCACAGCTGCTTTCAGGCTGGTGACCAGATCACGCGCGCCGGGCAGGGTGGTGGCCTCTCCTGAGAGGCCGAGCTGAAACTCATCGACCGAGCGGATCCGCTCCAGCTCAGCGAAGCGATCAAGCACCGCTGCCACGCGCAGGTTATAGCGGACATAGAGGCGGTGCCGGCTTGGCAGGAACACAATGCCCGGGCAGAGGCGGCGGGCATCGGGAACGCTGGTGCCGGTCTTTATGCCAAACGCTTTCGCTTCATAGCTGGCCGCGACACAGCAGCCCTTTTCATTCTCCATCGCTGTGATTGCGACAGGCCTGCCTCGAATCGTGGGATCGAGCTGCTGCTCGACCGACGCGAAGAAGCTGTTCATGTCGAGGTATAGTGTGCGGAACGGCCCCATGACCAAGACCTCGTAGCTGGAAATGGTCACCCATGTGTTCTATATTTGTTCACCTTGGCAAGGGGGCAATGATGGACAGAAAAGCGCAGCTGCGGAACGTTGCCTTTGGCGGTGCCTGGTCTGAGCAGATCGCCGGTAACGAGGCATTGTCATTGTCGCTTGAGGCGCTGCGCGCGGCCTGCGACAGGACGGCCGATGAAGATCTGAGAGATGATCACGATCTGAATTATGCCCTTGGCGTCGTGTCACGGACCCATCCGAAGGGGCGTGATCTGGAGAGGGCCTGGGGCCGGGCACTGTCTCTGCCAGAAGCGCCTGACCGGGCGCGAGAGCTTAGCCGTATCGTCGGGTTGCTTGAGACGGGGGTTGCAGCGCGGCTGCGGTGAGAAGCCGGAGTATCCGCTCGTAGCATAGTATCTGTTACGTGTAACAGGTTGGAGCAAAATGAACTGCCATCAACCATGAACAAACACCATGTAAACGAGGGGAATTAATAGAACATATGCCCCGAAACCGCCCTCCGAAGGCAGGGGTCACAGGTTCGAATCCTGTCGGGTGCGCCAATCTCCCAAAATGTCATTGATTATAAACGATTAATCAGAACTCTTTGGAAACTTTCCTATCTGGTTTCCAACTATTTGTTCCCGTTCCGCTCCGAGTATGCCCTTTTGGTCTGCCTGCTTGGTGTAATGTGCAATTTCGCTCAGGCTGCTATGGCCAGTCCAGGCTCCGATTTGTGATGTAGTTGCTCCGGCGATAGCAAGGGCTGCGGCTCGGGCCTTACGTAAGCCGTGAGCGGTACAGTCAACTGGCAAGCCCGCCTCCGAAGCGATTGCGCTCACCCACTGTGACAATCCCTTCACGCTGCGTGCTCGGCCGGTGCCAGTCACGATCCACAGTATTCGATCTGAAGGCAGAGCGTCGATCAGGTGAGCGTGATCATTTGACATTGGGGCTGCCCAATGCGGGAGGGCGCGGATTGGGCAGGTGGCCGGGCCCTTAGTCTTAGCCTGGGTGAAGCTGAGCCAACCTTCTCTATCGACTTTCTGCCAGCCAAGTGTGACGGCATCGACGCAGCGCGCGCCAGTCCAGTAAATCACTTCAAAAGCAATACGTTCTGGAGACCCTCTCATCCAAAACGCGCGAAATTGTTCAATTTCCTTCTCAGTCCATTGCCGATGAGGTGATACCTCACCTCGTGCTGCACGAATTCCCGTTGATGGATCAGTGGTTATCCAGCCTTCTTCAAGTGCGTACTTAAGGATTGAACGCCAGGCTTTCAGCCGGTTCTGGGCCGCTCCGGGTGTAAATGCTCGGATATCCTTGCGCAGATGTTCCGTTCGCAGGTCTTTCACAAGAGCTACGCCGCGTTGTTCACTGATTTTGCTAAGAGTTCTACGCCAGACAGCCCGTGTGCTGTCCGCCATGCGCCGATATTCTGAAGACGCCAGATAAAGCGTGATAAGGGCCGCGATGCTTCCCTCAGCCACTCTCGACCGTGGCGCCACTTTACCTGCCTCGACATAGGCAGCGACAAACGCTGGGTGATTTTCCGGCAAATTCGGCAAGGGGATCAGCTGGTCGCCGACCCGTCGATAGAGGTAGCGCTGGCCGTTTTTTTTGACGACAGACTTGATGCCGCTCAGTCGAAGACCGCGTCGCATGTGTTCTCTCCAAGTGTATCTTTTTCATAGGGAAGATCGGACGCGAATCGGTCGAGATCAAAACGATCAAAGAGCCTCCTTCCATCCATCATGCGGCGAGGGATGTTCAGTCCGCGCAACTTGGTTTCGCTGACCCCCATGTATGCGGCAGCCTCAGCTGCCCCTAGCAGGCGGGGCTGGTAGCTGATGTGCGCATGCTTTCCCATATTCACCCTCCAATCATTTCGTAAACACCGAGCGCTTTCAGCCGCTCACGGCTCTGTGTGGTGGTTTCCAGCATCGTCGCGGGCGTTGTGCCAGCGGGGCACAGCTCCCAGTCTTTGAGCCCGAGTTTGCGAGCGAGGGTCTTGGCTTGGGCAGGCTGGCGGAGCGGATAGGGGCAACTCTTGACGGAGATGCCCCGCGCCCGGATCCAACCGACCTTGTGTATAGGCACTTCGCCTGACCGTCTGCTAAGGGCTCAAAGCCACAGTCTTCTGACCTTGCCGGTGACAGGTCCCTAACCCATTCCAGCCGATCGATAGCAGGGATGGGTTCTGGCATGGAATGAATAGCCCCGAGTTTCTTAGACACCTTCGTGTGTCATCGCCTGGCGGCGTTCGAACTCTACTGGTGAGAGCATGCCGTTTCTCGCATGCTTTCGCTTGGGGTTATAGAACATCTCGATGTAGTCG
>NZ_JACDXX010000052.1 GCF_020539525.1 Pseudogemmobacter faecipullorum
CCCTCGGGGATTCGGGCAAAAGGCCCGAACGCCCGAGGGTGATTGCAGATCCGGTCAGACACTTCGGGCGCCTGTCGAGCGGGGGATGGTCCCTCGTCTCCAAAGACAGGAGCCAGTCCCATGTCCAAGAAGGATGCCACCGCTTTCGCCGCCAGCCTCGCCGCTACGCTGATGGTCTCGATCGTCGTGTTTCAGGCCGGCGATGGCAGCCATGCCGCCATGCCCGCCGATGAATATGATGGCGATGAGACGCTCATCGCCCTGGAGATCGACCCTTGGCAGTGAGGCGCGCAAGCGCTTCACCCCCCTTCGGCCGGCCCGCGCGCGGCGGGCCGCGCCGTCCACCGGGGTCGCGCGATCACCCGCCTGTGGCGCGCGCCGCACGGAGGAGCCGGGATGAACCCCGGCGCGGGAGAGGTCGAGGAGGGATCCGGGAAGGGCGAGCCTTCCGGTCCCAGAGAGAGCGCCGGTCGGCTTCACCTGTCCCTTCGCTCTCAGGAGAAGTCCCATGACCCACGAGATAGCAGCCACCCCGGAAGGCAACCTGGCGGTCGCCATGGCGCAGTTTGATGCCTCGCAACTGGCGCATCAGACGCTCAGCACCACCGCAATGGCGCAGAACAAGGAGACGCTGTTCGCGGCCATGCGCGCCGCCGGGCTCACCGAGATCATCGTCACCTTCGACGGCGGTGGCGACAGCGGGCATATCGAAGATATCGACGCACGCCGCGGGGACGCCGTAGTGCCGATGCCGGACACGGAACTCACCCTCGCGCAGGTCAGCTGGGGCATCAGCGAGATTTCGACGAGCAGCATGTCGCTCTCGGAGGCAGTCGAGACCCTGGCCTATGATCTTCTCTCGGACAGCCATGGTGGATGGGAGAACTGCGACGGTGCGTTCGGCGCGTTTCATTTCGATGCCGCGGCCGGAACGATCCTGCTCGACTACAACGAGCGGTTCACCTCGTCCGCGCAATTCAACCACACGTTCTGAGGGCTGGGAACATGGCACATCCCTATCATCACGCCCTGTCCTCGGTGAAGAAATGGGGCGGCACGGTTGACGACTATATCGACCTGCATTCCTGGTTCGATGCCTCGAAATTGATCCTTGCTGACTTCCGGCATCGCGCGCTGCGCCACCATGCCGAGGGTATCTTCCTCATGGAAATCGTGTTCGGCAAGACGCTGACCCTGTCCTCCGGCCGGGTGATCCCGACCCGTTGGGTGGGCGAGCAGCATGTCCGCGAGGATCTCGGCCACATTCCGAGCTTCGCTGATTGGGCGCGCGCAATCCGTCCGGAACCCTGGATGGGCCGCACTCAGAAGATCGAGACCGAGGTTGACCCGTTGCCAGGTGCCCCGACCCCGGCACCTGATCCATTCTACCCCCTGCTCGGCCTGACAGCAGATGCCGCAGGGTTCACAGTCCTGCGCGCCGCTGCCCGCGCCTTCCATCCCAGTATCCGCAAGGATCCCGGCCTCAGGCTCGCCCGGCGGCGGTTCTACCGCCAGATGCTGGCCGCCCACGCCGCTGAAGTGCCGCAAGGTTCTCCCACGTCCCCGGGCAGCTGACCTTTTCCTCCAGCCCAATTCCGACCAGACCCGGCCTCGCGCCGGGCTTTCCATTTTTGACAAGGAGCCTGTCATGGCCGACTACTTCACCCACTTTTCCTGCCTGCTTGATGCGGGCTCGCCTGAGAATGCCGCCAAGGCGATGGCGCTGTTCCACCGCCTGCGCGCCGAAGAGGCGGATGCCGATGAGCCTGCATTCAACGGCTTTGATCTCGTCCAGCAGGACGGGCCGAGCGGCTCGCAGCTTTGGATCCATGATGGTGATCAGGGCGATGTCGAGGGTGTCATCAACTTCGTGCTGCGTCTTGCCGAAGAACTGAACCTCTCCGGCCTCTGGGGCTTCGACTATGCCAACACCTGCTCCCGCCCCAGGGTCGAGGCTTTCGGGGGCGGCGCGCATGTCATCGATCTCGGTGCCCGCAAGAGCATCGGTTGGATTAGCACACATGAATGGCTGAACGCCGTGCTGAATGGCGAGGACATCGACGCCGTGGAGGCGGTCGCAGGATGAACACCACGGTTCCGATCATACCCGCGTGCCCCTCCCGACCGCTCCCCGTGATCGAGGTTGGCCGCAGTGCCGACGGCCTGCTGGTTGCGCGCGTCGGCGACACCGCCTTCGCAATGGTGCCGGCACGGCAGGGGCGGCATTTTCTGGCGACGGGCTGGCGGCTTTCTCGCCCGCTCGACACTTGGCGACGTGGTGACTTCTACGGTCATTCCGGTGATGTGGCTGACGAGGCCGCGTTCCGGGCGCTGGTCGCCGAGAATGCCGAACACCAGCGTGAGCGCGCGGCACTCGGGCGCCGTGAAATCGTCTCCCGGGCGTATACGCCCTGGGGCGCGTCACAGGGCGCGATGACCTATGGTGAAGGTGTTCTCTGCCATTCCACCGCCGGGCATGGCGGATTCCAGCTTGCGCCAGAGCAGAATGCCCGTGTGCATCCGCTGCTGCGTTCCTCCTCCGGGTTCTACGAGGAGGACGCCGAATGGGCAGCGGTTGCGCAGGCTTTTCCAGATCTTTTCACTGGCTATGAACGCCGTCTGGCCGATGAGACGCTACGCAATCACTGGCCCAACGCCTGGGAGGCCATACATGGCCGCTCCCTTCAGCCGGGCGAATCCCGAGCGCGGGATCGCCAGATCTTCGAGCGTCAGCACGCCGCCGACTGGATCGTGATCTCGGCGGTCGGTTCCGATCGCCTTCCCGGCTTCGTGGAAACCATGGCTACGCCGGGCGGGCAGCGTGGCCCGGGCGTCGAGCGCCGCCGTTTCCTCGTCCCGTCGGCCGAGTATGAACCCGGTCTGTTCGGGTTCGTGATCGATCCCACGCGGCATCGAGATCTGACCAATGGCGATGACTGACTGTCGGTTCCGCTGATCTCGGCTGCGCGTGTCTGGTGCGCGGCCGAGAGGGAGAGGTGGCTCGGGGTAAAGCGACGGGTCATGAGGTGGGAGAGAGGCTTCCGCTGCCTGTCGTGGAGTTGCCGCAATGTCCTTTCCTGTTTCCTCTGCCGGATACCGTCCCGCGGGACAGCTTCTGGTCGATCAGGCGCTTACGCATCTTCGACTTAAACAACGCCTCCCTCTGACCATCACCTGTTCCGGCGAGGCGCGCTATCTCGATCCGGATCTCGATCAGTGGGCGTTCGAGCATAGCGTCTCCCTCGGCACCAGCGACAGCCTCGCGGACGCGATGATGCTGGTGTTAGCGCGCCTTGGAAGTGGCGATATTGCCCATGGCGATGATCCCGCGCTCCGCTTTACGCCGCAGCTGATCGCGGTGCTTGATGCCGATCAGAGGTTGGTAATCGCGGGCGAAGTCTCAAACCGGCGGGTGACTTGGTGCCAGCCCGTCGCGAGCGATGCTGAAGCGTGGGCGGTGGTCAACCTGGCCTGTCGCCAGCGGGCTGAAGCGCAGCATCATGCCGATTTGGGCAGACATGTCGAAGCTAGCGGTTTGCGCCGGCGGGCTGCAGAGACCGAAGGGCGCCTTGTTGATCCGTTCTGGCGCGATGCTGCGCAGCTAGAGCTTCTTCAGCGGAGGGTGGCGTGATGCCTTCGATCATCGAGATCGCGGTCTATCGCTTTGACGAGCTGCCGGAGACCGCCAACAAAAACGCCGCCAGCCTCGCGGGCAGATATGCTGCTTCGTATGCTCGTAACCTCGCCTCCATCGAGTTCGATTAGATCGCGTAAGGGGCGGAAAAGCGGTCTTACTGCGGTGCGGCATCAAGTTTGCTAAGTCGACGTTTTTTGGCCTCCTGACAGAATTCTGATTGATGAAATCATTACCTAATCAATGGGTCCTAACCATAGGCCGCCGATCGCAGCGATAGTTCGCAGTGAACACGACAAGGAGACTTTTGGCGCAACGGTCGAGGACAGATCAGGAGAAGCAGATGTGCACCACGAACAATCGAGCTCGCGGCGTTGACTTGGCCTTACCGCGAACACCATGCGGGCTCGTAGCATCTGATAGCCACGCATCGCTCATTTGCTTTTCCGCAGGCTTCAGAGCTCCATGCGACCTCTCTTTCCCCCCGAAAGGAAGGAAAATCTAATGCTCTCGCCAGAATTCTGCAGGTGTTCGGGTCATCCCAACCTTCTGTATTCGGCCCGGCCCGCTTCGCAGCGGGCCAAGGGGTGTCAGGCCCGCACGACCAAGACGGGGATTGCGGAACGGGTGACAACCTCGGTTGCCTGACTGCCAAGTAGCATCCGCTTCAGCCCGCGCCGCCCGTGAGAGGCCATACAGATGAGATCGCAACCGAGTGCCTCGGCGCGCTCTAAGATAGTATCAGCAGGCGTGGCATCAGGCACATGCAGGGCGGTTGCAGAAACGCCCGCATGTCTCGCACGCTCTGCGGCGGCCTCAAGGATCCGCTCTGCCGTTTCGCGCTGCGCCTGATCATAGCCCTCGAGAACCGCCGCTGGCGTGTATGCCCCTGCCCCCATCGCCGCTGCTGCAATCGGGAAGGGCGGCGTCACAGTCAGGATCGTCACCGCAGCGCCGATGCTGGATGCAAGTGCAATGCCATGCTCAAGGCCGAGGCCCGCGTTCTCAGAGCCATCGGTGGTGATAAGGATGTGCTTATACATGAGAAACCTCTTGAGGTTGGGAGGAGGGATGCGAGGCCGCTTTTCGCGCCGCGCCGCGATCATTGCGGATCGGATCGGCGAGCAGCCGCAACCCGTTTAGCACCACCAGAACCGTGCCCCCTTCATGGCCGATGACGGCAAGCGGCAAAGGCAGCTCGAAAAATAGCGCCGAGACCACCAGAAGCACCATCATCGCCAAGGCAAAGCCGAGGTTCTGCCGGATGATCCGGCGGGTACGCAAGGCCAGTGTCCGGGCGGCGGCAAGGCGGGTCATGTCCTCGGACAGAAGCGCCACATCTGCGGCCTGCAGCGCCACTTCGCTGCCCGCAACCCCCATGGCGACGCCGACATCCGCCCGGGCAAGGGCAGCGGCATCATTCACCCCGTCGCCGACGAAGGCCGTCCGGCCCTTTTCGGCAAGCGCGGCAACCAGTTTGACCTTGTCTTCCGGCAACAATTCGGCGTGGATCTCCGCATTGGAAAAGCCGAGCTCCCGCCCGATCCGTTCGGCCACCGGGCGGCGATCCCCGGTCATCAGGGCCAGCTGCGCCACCCCCGCCGCACGCAGTTGCGAAAGCCCGCCGGCAGAGCTTGGCCGCGGGCGGTCTGCCACCGTAACACCACCGATCAGCTGCGCGCCGCGGCCGATCCAGGTGACGGTTTGGGCAGAGGCCTTCAGCCGCTGAGCCCCGGCGGTATCGGCTCGTGCCCCCATCCGCTCCAGCATCCGCTGGTTTCCGGCCCAGATCGGCCCCTCTTCGTCGATTCCGGTGATGCCTTCACTCGGATGGGTCACCACATCCCGAATGGCGGCGGGGGCAAGCCCCTCGGCCTCTGCCCGGCGCCGGATCGCGGCGGCGATCGGATGCTCGGACTGCGCCTCCAAACCCGAGAGCAGCGCCAGCATGCGCCCCTCGGGGATCTCTGAGGTGAGGTCGGTGACCTCTGCAACTCCGGTGGTCAGGGTGCCGGTTTTGTCAAAGGAAAAGCTCTTCACTTCTGCCAAGGCTTCAAGCGCCGCGCCACCTTTGAACAACACGCCGCCCCG
>NZ_JACDXX010000053.1 GCF_020539525.1 Pseudogemmobacter faecipullorum
AAAAATCCTCGGGGCGCTCAACGCCCTTCAGCAGCTCATCCAGTAGTTCCTTGGAGATCGTCATGCATGCTTCCTTTCGATGAAGCATGGACCGGATCACTCATACACAAAAGACAGGACACTCTCCCGCTTCCAAGGCGCGTTGACACCAGCATCATCGCATCCACAAGGCTGTCACAGGTGCCGAGATCGACGCTGCGCTCGAAGGCCCACTGCTCGAGCTCGGGATCGAGATAGCGCGCCTCGCCGGAACAGCTGACGGTCAGAGGATAGCGCTGCGCCAATTGAAGCTGCGCAAGGGCCTGGCTGATCAGCACCCGCCCGGCGGATCGAAACCCTTCAGTTGAACCAGTATAGGTCATCGCGGTGTCTCCACGACGGGCAGCGGAAGCCTCTCTCCCAGCTCATGACCCGTCGCTTTACCGCGCCCCACCTCTTCCTCCCGGTCGCGCACAAGGCGCGCACGGCCGAGATCAGCGGAACCGACAGTCAGTCATCGCCATTGGTCAGATCTCGATGCCGCGTGGGATCGATCACGAACCCGAACAGACCGGGTTCATACTCGGCCGAGGGGATGAGGAAGCGGCGGCGGTCGACGCCCGAGCCACGCTGCCCGCCCGGCGTCGCAGTCGTTTCCACGAAACCCGGAAAGCGATCCGAAATGACTGCCGAGATAGCAATCCAGTCTCCAGCGTGCTGACACTCGAAGATCTGGCGATCCTGCTCCCGGGATTCGCCGGGCTGAAGGGAGCGGCCATGTATGGCCTCCCAGGCTTCCGGCCAGTGATTGCGCAGTGCCTCATCGGCCAGACGGCGTTCATAACCCGTGAACAGTTCCGGCAGCGCCTGCGCAACCGCTGCCCATTCAGCGTCCTCCTCGTAGAAGCCGGAGGAGGATCGCAGCAGCAGATGCACGCGGTCGTTCTGCTCTGGTGCAAGCTCGAACCCCCCATGCCCGGCCGTGGTGTGGCAGAGCACACCTTCACCATAGATCGTCGCGCCCCGCGACGCGCCCCATGGTGTATGGACCCGCGAGCCAACCTCACGTCGCCCGAGTGCAGCACGCTCACGCTGGTGTTCAGCATTCTCGGCGACAAGCGCCCGGAACGCGGCCTCGTCGGCCACATCGCCGGAATGGCCGTAGAAGTCGTCGCGCCTCCATGTTTCCAGCGGGAGAGAGAGCCGCAAGCCTGTCGCCAGGAAATGACGTCCCTGCCGGGTCGGCACCATCGCGAAGGCGGTGTCGCCGACCCGCGCGACCAGCAGGCCGTCGGCGCTGCGCCCAAACTCGACGACGGGCAGATGCCGGGAGGGAGAAGTGGAGGTGATCGAAACCGTGATGTTCATCCTGCAACCGCCTCCACGGCGTCGATGTCCTCGCCATTCAGAACGGCTTTCAACCATTCATGCGTGCTGATCCAGCCGATGCTTTTGCGAGCACCCAGATCAATGACATGCGCCCCACCGCCGAAAGCCTCGACCCTGGGGCGAGAGCAGGTATTGGCATAGTCGAACCCCCAGAGACCGGTGAGGTTCAGCTCTTCGGCAAGGCGCAGCACGAAGTTGATGACGCCCTCGACATCACCCTGATCATCATCATGGATCCAAAGCTGCGAGCCGCTCGGCCCGTCCTGCTGGACAAGTTCGAAGCCGTCGAAAGCAGGCTCGTCGGCATCCGCCTCTTCGGCGCGCAAGCGGTGGAACAGCGCCATCGCCTTGGCGGCGTTTTCGGGCGAGCCCGTATCGAGCAGGCAGGAGAAGTGCGTGAAATAGTCGGCCATGACAGGCTCCTTGTCAGAAATGGAAAACCCGGCACGAGGCTGGGTCTGATTGGGATTGGGCTGAAGGAATGGGTCAGGTGCCTGGGAATGTGGAAACTGCAGCCGCATGGGCGGCCAGCATCTGGCGGTAGAAACGCCGCCGGGCGAGCCTGAGACCGGAATCCTTGCGGATAGTAGGATGGAAGGCCCGGGCCGCGGCGCGAAGAACTGTGAACGCTGCGGCATCAGGTGAAAGGCCGAGAAGGGGGTAGAACGGATCGGGAGGCGCCGTCGGGGCTGCAGGCAACGGCTCCACTTCGGCCTCGATCTTCGGCGTGCGCCCCATCCAGGGTTCTGGCCGGATCGCGCGTGCCCAGTCGGCGAAGCTCGGGATGTGGCCGAGATCCTCGCGGACATGCTACTCGCCCACCCATCGCGTCGGGATTACCCGGCCGGAGGAGAGGGTCAGAGTCTTGCCGAACACTGTTTCCAGCAAGAAGATACCTTCGGCATGGTGGCGCAAAGCTCGGTGCCGGAAGTCAGCAAGGATCAGTTTCGAGGAATCGAACCAGCTATGCAGCTCGATATAATCCTCGACTTCGCCGCCCCATTTCTTCACTGAGGACAGGGCGTGATGATAGGGATGTGCCATTTGCCCTGCCCTCAGAAGGTGTGGTTGAACTGTTCGGAAGAGGTGAACCGCTCGTTGTAGTCGAGCAGGATCGTCCCGGCCTCGGCGTCGAAATGGAACTCGCCGAACGCGCCGTCGCAGTTCTCCCAGCCGCCATGGCTGTCCGAGAGGAGGTCATAGGCGAGGGTCTCGACAGCGTCCGAGAGCGACATGCTGCTGGTCGAAATCTCGCTGATGCCCCAGCTGACCTGTGCGAGGGTGATCGCGGTGTCCGGCATCGGCACTACGATTTCACCACGGCGGGCATCGATGTCTTCGACCTGCCCACTGTCGCCGGCGCCGTCGAAGGTGACGATGATCTCGGAGATCCCGGCGGCGCGCATGGCCGCGAACAGCGTCTCCTTGTTCTGCGCCATTGCGGTGGTGCTGAGCGTCTGATGCGCCAGTTGCGAGGCATCAAACTGCGCCATGGCGACCGCCAGGTTGCCTTCCGGGGTGGCTGCTATCTCGTGGGTCATGGGACTTCTCCTGAGAGCGAAGGGACAGGTGAAGCCGACCGGCGCTCTCTCTGGGACCGGAAGGCTCGCCCTTCCCGGATCCCTCCTCGACCTCTCCCGCACCGGGGTTCATCCCGGCTCCTCCGTGCGGCGCGCGCCACAGGCGGGTGATCGCGCGACCCCGGTGGACGGCGCGGCCCGCCGCGCGCGGGCCGGCCGAAGGGGGGTGAGGCGCTTGCGCGCCTCACTGCCAAGGGTCGATCTCCAGGGCGATGAGCGTCTCATCGCCATCATATTCATCGGCGGGCATGGCGGCATGGCTGCCATCGCCGGCCTGAAACACGACGATCGAGACCATCAGCGTGGCGGCGAGGCTGGCGGCGAAAGCGGTGGCATCCTTCTTGGACATGGGACTGGCTCCTGTCTTTGGAGACGAGGGACCATCCCCCGCTCAACAGGCGCCCGAAGTGTCTGACCGGATCTGCAATCACCCGAGGGCGTTCGGGCCTCTTGCCCGAATCCCCGAGGGCGGCACGCAAAGCGTCAAGCCGACCCTTTACGGGTTGATTTCAAAGAGAAGGATCGGACCAAGGTTTGCGAATGGAAGCGGGGATGGGGCTTTGGCTCTGACAGGAGCCTGATCCCATGACGGGATGCCTCCGCTGCCGCCAGCCTTGGCGCTTCGCTGATCAAAGGCGTCGACGTGTTTCAGGCCAGATTGCAGATCTGTGCCGCACCGACGATGAATACGGTGGCTTCCAGCGAATGCCTGATAGACCCCTGGCACAGGGCGCAAGCGCCGAACTCAGCCCCTTCGCACCCCGCCGAGCACACCCCTCGTCCCCCCTGTCCGCGACCGCGACAATCTCAGCCTGTACAAGAGTCAGAGCGCGTTACCTCGCACACTTGATTGGAAGAAAAACATAGCCTATTTTCTAACACATGAAGACTGTATCTGCCTCTGTTCCCGATCGGATCATGAAGCGTGTCCGCGCTAGCGGACGCGGCAGCGTCT
>NZ_JACDXX010000054.1 GCF_020539525.1 Pseudogemmobacter faecipullorum
AAACAGCAGACCATCCAAAACCGCCGCTTGAACCACCAGCGTCAAGCAGCATAGCCTGAACCCGATGAGCCCAAGCCATCTGCTACAAAATCAGCGCGGCTGTTCCAAATCATTCGACGACGGACACGCGCGAAAAATCACCATAATTCTGCATGAAATCAGATATTTGAGGATTATTCAGGCCGAACTAATGAGCGCTTCGCCGGTCGAGACGATCTGGATGACAGCCGCATGGCCCGCCGCGAGATCGGCCTCGATGCTTGCGATCAGGGCGGGGGTTTTCATGCTGGTCAGCAGATGGCCGAAGAAGCGCTGCTTGGCAGACTCGAAGGCCGAGCGGGCAGCGGATTTGGCCTGCCTGTTCAGTGTGCTAGGCTCAGGACCGTCGCGCGCTTGCGCCACTTCGCAACGGTCTTGGGGTTGATGCCCAGATCCCGGCTCAGCTGCGCGAGCGAAGCTTGCGATCGCTGTATTGCTGCTCGGACAGCGTGTGTGGTCGTGGCGCTGCCGTGACGAACTTGTCCCATAGGGCATCCTTCCATTCCAAAGAAAGGATCGCACCATCAAACCGTGGGATCAAACACCTAGTGTTCGACTAGTCCTGAAACGCCGTGGGCAGAGATTTGCCAGGGCGGTCCCCGAGAGCCTCAAGCATTGCTCCCAGGCGCCGGTTCAACCGGGCATCGCCCAGATCGCATCCTGACGTTTCCGTTTCCACCCAACTCTGTCCCATGCCTGCACCTCGATTATCCGGTGCCACATGACGAATCATGATCGCTTGTGCTCAGGCAAGGCCAAGTGGGTGGGTGAATCAATTCGCCGCACCACTTATGGGTAGCTGCAAGCCGATTGCTACCGCCTGCCTGACTTTGGGCCGATCCGCTATGCGAAGCTTTACGTTGCGGGACCGGACGGCAGCCCCGCTCGCTTCCGCGAAGCCCCGTGCTGGGCGCATCTGCGCCGTGACTTCCATGATGTCTGGCTCTCCACCAAATCTGAGATCGCCCACGAGGCGCTCGACCGGATCGGGGCGCTCTACGACATCGAGCGCGACATCACCGGCCAGACGGCCGAGATGTGTCACGCCGACCGCCAGGAGCTGACCAAGCCGTTGGTCGAGGCGTTCTTCGACTGGACCGAGGCACAGCTGCCCCGCCTCCCGGGCAAGAGCGCCCTTGCAACGGCCTTCCGCTATCCGCAGGGCGCTGTCAGCGCTGCCCTTTCTTATCGGTAAAACGTCCTCACATCGTGCCGTCAGCCGCGATGCGGACAAGGTCGGCTTGCGACGCCGCCCCGGTCTTGGCGAATACCGCCTTCAATTGGCTGCGGACAGTTTCGACCGATACCCCAAGATCGCGAGCGATTTCCTTCGGCCGATGCCCCTGCAAAATTAAGGACGCCACCTTTGCCTCTGCGGGTGTCAACCGATGTCTGGCCGCAAAAATCTGGGCACGAAGTGTCCTGCGCCCGATGATCACGGCAGCCTTCGCGCCGAGGAAAGGCATGGACGCGCTATGGCGCGCAAGCACAAGCAGCGTAATCTCCAACCCATCTTCGACAAATGATGCCGATCGCGGGGCATCATGGTCGCGCAGCATCAACCACAAGGCGTCCTGAATTGCAGACGCACGGAAAATCACCGTGCCAGAAGCCGAAACTCCTACCGGGTAGCCCTCGGTCAGGATGGCCTGCGCTTCGGCACTGGCGAAGACCGGGCGCCCCATCAGGTCAATCAGAATTGTCGCGACCCCGGACAGGTCGGCAAGCCGATCTGTCAATGCGTTAACCTGCCCGCACGAGGCCTGCCGGCGATAGAAAGCGGAGGCGCGGCGCAGGTGCGGTGCCAGCTTGGTCAATAGGCGCGCCTTTTCTGCATTGCGCGCCTCGTCCATGTCGCCGCCAAGCGTGGACATCAGAAAGAACCTGCCATTGTCCCGCTCGATGGTCACACCGACGCCGGTTTCCTGATCATAGCGGCGCAAAAAGTCATTGTAATATTCGGTGCGCACAAAGCGGTCGCGCGAAACAAGCTGTTCACCGACGATCGCCTCGCCCACGGGCGTGCGCCCGACTTGCCACATCCACGGATTCAATGGACCGAAATGGGCCGCATATTCGCGCTGTGCTTCGTCGGGGATGCCGCTCGCAAGGGTGACGGCGCCACGTCCGCTAAGACTGTCGTGGAAAAAGATCGTGGCGCATTCCACGCCCGCCAGCACCGTGAACCGATCCAGGAAATCCTGCCAATCCACCTCGCCCAGCATGGCGGCATAGATCATGTCTATCAGTTCTTCCGAGGCATCTTTCATGCAGAATGTCTTGCGCTCCAGCCTTCGGCGCGGATTTTGCACCGACTATCCTGAACGCTATTTCAGGCCGCCCTGCTGTTCCACCGCGACATCGGCGATAAAGGACGCATTGTTGTAGGATGGAAACAGCTTTTCGACCTAGCGCATGGCTGCCTCGCGCAGCGCCTCGTACAGCCCGTCAAACACGTACTGGATCGAAAAAGTCCCGCCGGATGACCGTTCGAACATGAACGCCAGCCCGGCATCGCCCTCAAAATCGATCATGCGGCGTGCCGCATGGCCAAAGAAAAAGGTCTCGAACGAGGTCCGCATCTCGATCACGTACTGCACGCTGCCGGGAATGCCGTCGCTGCATTTGTCAAAGGGTTCGCCTTGCGCCATGGCCATAAAGCTGCCTTGGCAGGCGGCGCAGAGCAGCGCCCCATTGTTGCGCGAACATCTGGCATCCGTCTCAAGTTCGACCAGCGGAACGTAGGTCGAATTGTCGACGTCCTGATAGCCCATCGACAGAAGCCGGGCCATCGGGTCGTCACCGTCTGCCGTGTCGGAATGGTCCACCATCGCGCTGATCGTAAAGATGATCTCTGGCATGAAGGCCGCCAGTTCGGCATCGCGATAGGCCTTGTCGACCACGCAGTCCACAGGGTCCTGCGTGGCAGGTGCGACGCAGCCGCTGCTGAGCGCGCTGAGGCGCGCGGCCCAATCGCGACCTATGGTCTGCGAACCAAAGGGTGTTTCGATATCTGCCTGCGCGGGAATGGTGACGGCAAAATGGTCGTGTAGGGCCTTGATCTGTTCTTGCGGGCTGTCACCAAAGATGAACCGGGGCGACAAACTGTCCGGCCACGTAACCTGGGCCACCAGAAAGTCGCCGGGCAGGAGTCCCGTTCCGCGATAAGATGCCAAGGCCGTTTTCAGCCCCTTGCCAGCCGGACCTTGATATCCGGGCAGCCATCGCTTGTCGGTCTGTGCAGCGGCCGTCAATGCAGCCATGCTGACGAGGGCGGCCATGCAAAAAGTCCTGAGAAACATCTGGCCCCTGCAACCATGTGGGTTTCGGGCAAGTTCGCCCGGTGCATCTGCATCCAGCACGGCACCTTGTGTCGGGCAACACCCATTCGGGTGAAGGCGATCAAGGTGTGGGTCGCGGACCGCGGTCCCGCAATTGATCCTGAACCCCTTCAAGCGCCGCTATGGTCGCATGATAATCCGTCCGACCGGTCTGTTTCAGCATCCGGCGATAAAACGCCAGCCAGGCGGGAAGATCTTCGACAGGATAGGTGTTCCACCAGTCGTAAGCCTGCGGTGAGGGCCGTCTGCTCTGATTGAGCAAATGGTCTTAAGGCATTGCCTTATGGCATGCGCTTCAGTTGTTTCACCAATCGAGATTTTCGCCGCCGCTGAGGTTGGCCGTCGTCG
>NZ_JACDXX010000055.1 GCF_020539525.1 Pseudogemmobacter faecipullorum
GTAAGCCTGCGGTGAGGGCCGTCTGCTCTGATTGAGCAAATGGTCTTAAGGCATTGCCTTATGGCATGCGCTTCAGTTGTTTCACCAATCGAGATTTTCGCCGCCGATGAGGTTGGCCGTCGTCGGCAGTGGTCTGATGCGGACAAGATTCAGATCGTTGAGGAGAGCCTTCTCGGCTATCGGCAGGGTTCGACAACCGCGCGGCGGTATGGGATTTCGCGGTCGCTGCTCTCGATCTGGCGGCGCGAGTATCGCAGCGGGACGCTTGGTGCGCCGGAGGCTGGCGGTGGTTTCGTGCCGCTGGTGATGGAAAGCCCCCCGCCTGAGCCAGAGGAGCGGCCTTCGCGGGACGCCCATGATGCTCGGATCGACATCACGCTGACGAACGGACGCCGCATGACGATCCCTGCTTTGCTGGCCCCTTCGCAACTGGCAGCGCTGCTGGCCGTTCTGGATCCACGATGATCGCCTTTCCGGCGGGGGCGCGCGTGTGGATCGCAGGCGGGGTGACGGACATGCGCTGCGGGATGAACAGCCTGGCGCTGAAGGTCCAGCAGGGCCTGGGTCGCGATCCGCACGGTGGCGAGATCTTCTGCTTCCGGGGGCGCAAGGGTGACCTGATCAAGGTGTTGTGGCACGACGGGGTCGGCATGTCGCTGTATCTGAAGCGGCTGGAGGCCGGGAAGTTCATCTGGCCGGTGAGCCAGAATGGCTCAGCCGTTCCGGTTTCGGCGGCGCAGCTCGGCTATCTTCTGGAAGGAATCGACTGGCGCAATCCGCGCTGGACGCAGCGGCCTGCGTCGGCGGGTTGATAGCCAACATACCCTTGTTTTATTGGACTATTCCGGGGTTTCGTGATAGGTCTTCGGCATGTCGGAGACCACCTCGGAGATCGCTGTTCTGCGCGCCGCACTCGCCGCGGCAGAGGCTCGCGCATCTGCCGCAGAGGACGCCTTGGTCGCCGCCAAGGGGGAGTTGACCCAGGTTCAGGCGATCGTCTCGGCCTCTGAAGACATGATCCGGCACCTCCGACTGCAGATCGCCAAACTCCGCCGCGAGCAATATGGCCATGGTGCCGAACGCCATGCCCGGCTGATCGAGCAACTGGAGATGCAGCTCGAAGACATCGAGACCGACATTGCCGATGACCGGGCCAAAGCCGAGGCGACGGGCCCGAGGGCGATGGTCGCGGCCTTCAAACGCCGCCGCCCAGCCCGCAAGCCATTCCCCGAGCATTTGCCCCGCGAGCGCGTCGTGGTTAAGGCGCCGACTTCCTGCACTTGCTGTGGTTCGGCGCGCATCGTGAAGATGGGCGAGGACATCACCGAGACGCTGGAGGTGATCCCGCGGCAGTGGAAGGTCGTGCAAACCGTCCGCGAGAAGTTCACCTGCCGCGACTGCGAGAAGATCAGCCAGCCGCCAGCGCCGTTCCACCCGACACACCGGGGCTGGGCAGGGCCGAACCTGCTGGCGATGATCCTGTTCGAGAAGTTCGGCCAGCATCAGCCCCTGAACCGGCAGGCCGAGCGCTACGCGAAGGAGGGCGTCGAGATCAGCCTCTCGACCCTGGCCGATCAGGTCGGCACCTGTGCCGTGGCGCTGCAACCAATCCACGATCTGATCCGTGCTCATGTCCTCGGCGCTGAACGATTGCACGCTGACGACACCACCGTGCCGCTTCTGGCCAAAGGCGGCACGCAAACCGCCCGGCTCTGGACCTATCTGCGGGATGACCGGCCCTTCGGTGGTGGGGCGCCCCCTGCGGCCCTCTACTACTTCTCGACTGACCGCAGGAAAGAGCATCCGACCCGGCATCTGGCGGGCTGGACCGGCATCCTGCAAGCTGACGCCTATGGCGGCTACAACGACCTCTACAGCGCCCAGCACAAGCCCGCGCCGGTGCTGAGCGCGCTGTGCTGGTCGCATGCCCGGCGCAAGTTCTTCGAACTGGCGGATATCAAAGCCACAGCCCGCAAGGGCAGATCGGTGGCCGAGGAGATCTCGCCCATCGCGCTGGAAGCGGTCAAACGCTTCGACGCCATCTTCGATATCGAGCGCGAGATCAACGGCCTGACCGCCGAGGCCCGCCATGACGCCCGTCAGCGGCTGGTGCGCCCGATGGTCAATGACCTGCACGACTGGCTGCGATCCGAGCGCGCCCGGATGTCGAAGCACAACCCCGTCGCCAAGGCGATCAACTACATGTTCGAGGAAGACGGCCGCTGGGACGCCTTCACCCGCTTCCTCGATGACGGCCGCATCTGCCTGACGAACAATGCGGCCGAACGTGCCCTCCGCGGCATTGCCCTCGGCCGCAAGGCTTGGCTCTTTGCCGGATCGCCCCGCGGTGGCGACCGCGCCGCCTTCATGTACTCCCTGATCGTCACCGCCAAAATGAATGACGTCGACCCGCAGGCTTGGCTGGCCGATGTCCTTGCCCGGCTGCCGGACATGCCCCTGTCGCGCCTGCCGGAACTTCTTCCCTGGAACTGGTCGCAAATGCCGCAAAGGAGGGCCGCATGACCCTGATTGCCCGCCTCCGGATCCTCCTGAACGACATCGATCCGCAGCCGATGCGCCATATCGAGGTGCCGCTGAAGATCAGGCTCGACCGGCTGCATGAGGTGGTCCAGGCCGCCATGGGCTGGACGGACAGCCATCTCTACGAATTCCGGGCCGGTGGCGCCGGCTGGGGCGTGCCCGATCCGGACGGATTCTACGACGGCCCGATGCCCGCGAAGAAGGCGACGCTGCAAAAGGTGCTCGAGGATACCGGCGCCAGGACGCTCCAGTATGTCTACGACTTCGGCGATGACTGGGACCACAGCATCCGCATCGAGCGGGTGAGCGAGGCCAGCCCGGGCGTGACCTATCCAAGGCTTCTGAAGGCCAGCGGAGCCTGCCCGCCCGAGGACGTCGGCGGCGCCCCGGGCTACGAAGCGTTCCTTGAAGCCCTCGCAGATCCGGACCACGAACAGCACGACGACATGGTCAGCTGGTCAGGTGCATCCTTCGATCCCAAAGATGCCAGGATCGACAGGATCGTCGAACGCTTTGACCAACTCGCGAAGAAATGGTCCCCGCGGCTCGGCAAGCCCAAAGCACCCAAGCCCACTCCCTGAGCACGGACACCCGTCCGCGGCCTACGCCGGATGGTTAC
>NZ_JACDXX010000056.1 GCF_020539525.1 Pseudogemmobacter faecipullorum
ACATGATCCGCAAGGCACAGATCCCGGCTAACGGTGCCTCGGCGTTCCAGATCTTTGCGGGGCTCGCGGCATAACTATGTCCAGCGATCAGATCCTTTCAGCCTGTTCGGAAATTTGCGACACAACCTTATAGACGAGCGCCGTTCCGGCTGTGATCGGCGGCTCTCAGAACAAACCTCGTGGTTTACGAGGTTGACAAAATGTCGAGCCCAGCCCATCTTTCCTGGAAAGGGAGACAGCCATGCGCCTTTCCAAAAATACCCTCTCGTCGTCATCCGATCGGTTCATCGGAGAAAGCAAGGACGGCGTCGCGACGCTTTTTGTGGAAACGAAAAAGCAGGAGGGCCTTGCCTGGGCAAGCGCCCGGCGTCTGCGGGGCAAGGCAAAGCCCAGTTTCAGTTCCGTGGCAAAAGAACACGCTGAGGCGAAGCAGGCCCCAGCCGAAGTGATGACCTGGCTTGACAGTGTAGTGGAGGATGGCTCCGGGGTCATTGTGGTCCGGACGGCCTCTGGCCTGCACCGGCTTTCGGTCAGAAGTCTCGATGACAAAAGCGAGTCTGGTGCATTGGAGCCAGAGATGGATGGCGATGTGGCGAAAGCCGTCGCACGCGCACAGCAGCGAGGCAGGGAAACCGCGGCCAGCGTTCTGAACCATCCCGATATGCTGACGGGCGAGGATATCGCGCAGCGCATGGGTATGTCTCGCCAGGCCGTCTACAAAGCAACGATCACGAACAAGCTCTTCGCGCTCGAGGGCGCGAAGCGTGGATACCGTTACCCACTGTGGCAAATTGATGAAGCCGGAGTCAGGCACAAAGGTCTTCAGGAGGTTATCAGTCTGGTTGGCAATGGCTGGGAGGCATTGCGGTTTTTTTCCGCCAGCGCCGATGGCATCTTCAACCGGGAGCGGCTGGGCCGCGGAGATGTGGAGGGCCTGTTGGCCCAGGCCAGGCTCTGGAATTCCAGCCATTATGGGTGACGCCTCTCTATGCCGTCACCCGTAAACTTGCGGCCACTCAAGAGATATACGCTTGATGGCGACCATTTTTTCCGACTGGTGAAGAACTGTCACGTCGAAGGTCTCGGTGTGGGTTGGGGTGCAAGTCGGTTCGTGCCGCGACCAGCGTCTCCTCCAGCAGACAGGGACTATCGAGCACTCTATGCCGCGCGCGATCTGGACACAGCTTTCGCTGAAACGGTGCTGCGCGACGAAGCGGTCGGATGTTTCGACGCTTTCCCTATCCCTCTGAAAGTCCTTCAGATCTGGGATGTCGTGGAAATCTTAGCCTCTGACCTCACGCTTGCGGATCTTCGCAATCACCAGGCGCTGGTAGCGCGCGTGGCGACAGATGCCTTGCATGCGCAGGTGCATGACGAGGGTCAGAAGCTTGGGCGTGAGATTTATGACGACCCGCGCGACTTCGCAGGGCTGATTTTCCAATCCCGCCTCACTGGTGTCGAGAACATCATGGTATACGACAGGGCCATCTCGCTGGGCTTGCAATCGGTTTCGAGGCAACCGCTTCTAAAATGTAAGGCGTTCGCTGCCACCCTGGACCGGTTTGCGCTTTCTATCGTCTGAATACTTAGCCCGGATTATCATCAGGGTTGCTTCAGAAGCTCAGCACCCGTGACTGAGGGTTAGCGGGAAGTTGTATCAGGCACGAAGGAGGCGGTGTCAGTGCCCCGGTAGCCATGCTGCATGACCGCCTTCGCCGGGCGACCTTGTTCAGCGGGTGCGCTCCGTGGCTGCGAAGGCAGCGCTCTAACCGGCTAGCCGGGACGCCGCATAGCCCACACAAAAGGCGGGGAGCATGCATATGGCACTCACCGCGGCGATGCGTTTCGGCTCTTTTTCCAGTATGTTGGTTAACACCACTGCCAGGCTGTAGAGGGTCAGAAATACGCCGATCCAGAGCAGCAGAGCCTCACTGTGTCTGGTTAAATCTACCGTCTCTATGGTCCATCCCAATACACCGGAAGAAAGAGCCGCAGGCACCCACTGAACCGCGTCAGAACTCAAATTGTTATGAGAGGTGCGCACCGGGTCTATCCTCAGACGCTCAGGGGTTTGCACCGCTCCACCGATAAATGCCGCCGTGGTCACCAGAGCGGAGATGGCAATCATGGTCCAGGTTGCTGTCACAGTCGGTCTCTCTGCGGAGGTATCGGCAGGCAGGCCAACTCCGCATCTGGCCGCAGACCAGCAAAGCATCTGATCATTCTATGCCGGTGAGGCCGCGTATGTGGGCAGATGCTACCAAGCGCAAGGGCGGCGTGGTCAAAGCAGAGCAAACCTTTGCAGAGCACGCGCCAGATCTGTCCGCTACACTGTCCGGGACGAGCGCCGGCGAAGCCGGGAAAATGGAGTCTCTGGAGAAAGACCTGCAGCGTCCCGACTAGCTAACCAGCAATAGAGTCGCGAGTATCCCAAGTGCAAACAGAGACAGTACCCATGACTCCTGGCGGTTCAGCAATCGGGTAGGGGCGTAGCAGTGGCCGCATCTATGCGCTCCAAAGCGCGGTCTGTGGCCACAATCGCATTCAAATGGACGGAAGGCATCCCGGGACATGCAGGCACTCGGTTAAAGAAAGGTTAACGCCAGAGGTGCAACTATAGATTGTTTACTGCCAGGTCAAATTTTCCAGGAGAAGGCCAGCAATAGAACTCCTGCCACGGAAACGCTCCTCCGGAGCAGAGGTAGCTCAGCCCTATGCTGCCCGCACGCCTCCAGCAACCTGCTTTGAGAACGGCGGTGCGAAATTCGACCACGGTAGCGGCGGCATGATGCGGCTGCGGGCGGCTTAAAAGTCGTCCAGTTTCCCTTTCTGCTGCAGCAGGGAGGGCGTGGGGATTTACAGCGTGGAGCTATATTTGAGAGTTCGTCAGGCTTGTGCGGAGGGCATGAGCCAGCGGGAAGCGGCACGGGTGTTTAATGTGTCGCGGGACACGGTTCGGCAGTGTCGCAAAGTTTCTGGTTTCTTCGACGACCTTTGATATGCCATTGTTTTCGGGCAGTTGGGGAGAGGCTCGGGGCGTGATCGAGTTCAAGGGCGTGCATTATCCGAAGTCGGTGATCCTTT
>NZ_JACDXX010000057.1 GCF_020539525.1 Pseudogemmobacter faecipullorum
GTCAGCAGATCATCATCACCGATTTCTTTGTCACCGGCCCGAACGGCGAAGTCAGCCGCCTGCTTTATGCAGATGGTTCGTTCAGCGGCGTCGACAGCAACTCGACCTCGGTCGAGGGCGAAGGCGTTGGTGCAGCCATGGCGAATGAGGAAATGCTGGCGCTTGGCGCTGCAGGCCTCGGCGCCCTCGGTCTCCTGGCGAGCGGTGGCTCATCGGACGGGAAACCCGTGGACGGCGGCGACGGAGATGGTGACGGCGACGGCGATGGCGACGGCGATGGCGACGGCGATGGCGATGGCGACGGCGATGGCGACGGCGATGGCGACGGCGATGGCGACGGCGATGGCGATGGCGATGGCGACGGCGATGGCGACGGCGATCAATCGGTTCTTGGAGAAATTCTCGAAGGCGTGGATACCATTGTCCCTGAGCTGCTGAACGACATCAACACAGCCCTCGGCCAGCTCGGCGACGCGGATCTGACGGCTGCTGTTGACACCCTGCTCGGCGCGGTTGCCGCTGTGCTGGGCGGCGAAAACGGCCTGCTCGATACGGCTGGTGATGCGGTAGGCGAACTGGTCGAAAGCCTCGAAAACGGTCTGGGATCGCTGCTGAACGGCCTGAATTCGGGTACTCCGCTGGCTGGCGTTGGTGGGCTGCTCGGCGAGCTGGTCACTGGCATCCTCGGTGGCAACGCTGCCAGCGGTGAAACCGGCGGTCTGACCCCGAACCTCGAGGGCGGTACCGCTGCGGCTGCAGCCGCTCTGGCTGCTGGCCTGGTAGAGGCCCTGTCGGCGCTCGACACGCTCGATATCCCGAAGGCGCTCGGGGCTCTGCTCGGGGCTGTTGAGGGTGCCTTGCTGACCGAAGGAGCACTGCTTGACGAAGCCCTGAGCGGCGTCAGCGATCTGCTCGATGGTGTGCTCGGCGGGGTTCAGGATGGCCTGACCACCCTGACGGCCGGCGATCTGCTCGGCGCGATCAATGCCATCACCGATGGCCTGATCCGTGGCGTGCTTGGCGGCGAGGGCGGTTCGGGTGAAGGCCTGCTGACCGGTGTGCTCGACGATCTGCTGGGCGGCCTGCTCGGCGACGGCGGTTTGCTGGGCGGTCTGCTCGGTGAAAACGGCCTGATCGGCGGATTGCTTGGCGGAGGCGGACTGCTTGGCGGCATCCTCGGCGGTGACGACGGCCTGCTCGGTGGCATCCTCGGTGACGACGGCCTGCTCGGCGGCATCCTCGGTGGTGACGGCGGTCTGCTCGGTGGCATCCTCGGTGGTGACGGCGGCCTGCTCGGCGGCATCCTCGGCGGTGACGGCGGTCTGCTCGGTGGCATCCTCGGCGGTGACGGCGGTCTGCTCGGTGGCATCCTCGGCGGTGACGGCGGTCTGCTCGGTGGCATCCTCGGCGGTGACGGCGGCCTGCTCGGCGGCATCCTCGGTGACGGTGGTCTGCTCGGCGGCATCCTCGGCGGTGACGGCGGTCTGCTCGGCGGCCTGCTTGGCGGAACGTCGGGCGGCATCCTCGATGCGGTCCTGGGCAATGACGGCCTGCTCGGCGGGGTGATCGGTGGCGAAGGCGGTCTGCTCGGCGGTCTGCCGGTTGTCGGTGACCTGCTGGGTGGCGATCTCCTCGGTGGCCTGCCCATCGTCGGTGACCTGGTCGGCGGCCTGCTGGGCGGCGGTGACGAAACCGGTGGCGACCTGCTTGGTGGCCTGCCCATCGTCGGCGACCTGCTCGACGGCCTGCTGGGCGGCGGCAGCGACGCCGGTGGTGACCTGCTCGGTGGCCTGCCCATCGTCGGTGACCTGCTCGGCGGCAATGGCCTGGTCGGCGGTCTCGTCGGCGGCCTGCTGGGCGGCCTTGGCGGCAACCTCCTCGGCGCAGCCCCCTCGGCCCTGTTCGAGATGGACGACGCACACAACGGCCTGATCTCGTAAGAGACTGGTTCATCAGGAGCGGAACAGCCCTTCCGCTCCTGATACTGAGCTGCCGCACCCCCAATGCGGCAGCTCATTTTATTTGCGCTCTACCCCGCTTCGCCGGAAGGTAACCGCACCAGCCCCGCAAGCAGGAGAGAGCAGATATGCCGCAGGATGAGGCCTTTCTGGGGTGTGAACGTCAAGAAAGTCTACCGCATCTATAAGGAGTTAGGCCTTCAGCTCAGACATAAGACGCCCAAACGGCGTGTAAAAGCCAAGCTCCGCGATGACCGCGCGGTGGCAGTCGGACCAAACGATGTTTGGGCGATGGATTTTGTTCATGACCAGCTGGCGACGGGAAAGAAGCTGCGTGTCCTGACCGTCGTTGATACCTTTTCCCGCTACGTGCCGGTTCTGGACGTCCGCTATAGCTACCGAGGCGAAGATGTGGTCGCGACGCTCGATCGGGTGTGCCGAACGGCGGGATATCCGAAGACGATCCGGGTCGACCAGGGCACCGAGTTCGTCTCACGTGATATGGATCTCTGGGCTTATCAGCGCGGGGTGGTCCTCGACTTCTCCCGGCCCGGAAAACCGACGGACAATGCCTTCATCGAAGCGTTCAATGGACGCTTCCGGGCGGAATGTCTGAACCAGCATTGGTTCCTGACACTTGCGGATGCGGCAGAAAAAATGGAGGCTTGGCGTAGATACTACAACGAAGAGCGGCCACATGGCGCGATCGGCAACAAGGTCCCGATCATGCTGACGAAATCAGGGGGCGTTACCAACCCGTCACCCTGAGCGAAGCCGGAAAACTCTGCCTTCGGGTGGACGAGAGTTGGGTAGCGGATCACAACCGCATCGAGATCATGTTCGGGCGGTTGAAGGATTGGCGGCGCGTCGCCACCCGATACGACCGCTGTCCACAGACCTTCTTCTCTGCCATCCTCCTCGCCGCAATTGGGTTGTGTCGCAAATTTCCGAACAGGCTGAAAGGATCTGATCGCTGGACATAGTTATGCCGCGAGCCCCGCAAAGATCTGGAACGCCGAGGCACCGTTAGCCGGGATCTGTGCCTTGCGGATCATG
>NZ_JACDXX010000058.1 GCF_020539525.1 Pseudogemmobacter faecipullorum
TCCAGGTCCGCATCGCCGTCCTGAACGGCTACACAGCGCTCGGCATACCTGTCACGGAAGCCGTGGGATAAGTCTGTCCGGGGAAAGGGGAACCTCGGCAAACACGCGATTTGCGCAACAGAGCCATTTGAAAACAAAATAAATACGCTCGATCGTAACGGTCAAGCTCTATGATTGAATGTTATGTCGACAGTTCTAAAATTCCTTCAGGCCTTCCCCCGTGGACTTAGCATCGAGCGGCTTTATGCGCTGAATGGCGGGTGTTTCTCAGAAAATGAGCGTATGGCTGTTTTGGCAGAGCTGTCCGATCTGGCGCGATCGGGCCTTGCGCGGCGGCGTGTGGATGGCTTGTGGTTTGCAGCCGTTTCTTCAGGGGGTCTGAATGCCCGAGTGGTGGGGGCTGCTGTTTCGACTGGCTTGGACGGGCTTGAACGTAATGTTTTAACAGCTGCGCCCTTCAAGATATCGTTCAGTCCCGTTGATGTAGAGGTGGAACGAAGCGAGGCAAAGCCCCTTGCGCTCGACCCGCAAGCCTTGCTGCGCTATTGGCGCTCAGCTCTCAGAAGCGACCCACGCGGCGCGATGAGCGAGGCGGTCGATCGTCATGGTGCGGTCTGGCATCTGATTGCGGGTCACGGGCCTTTGGTGCCCGAGGCGGATCTGCGGGCGACAATGGTGATTGAGCTCGATGCGCTTTCCCCAGATTTCCGCGAGGCTTTGCTCAAGCGGGCAGCGAATGAAAATGCGCTCGCGATTGGCTGGCCTCTGGCTGTGGGACGGCGTTCAGGCGTGCCGGTCATCTGGCCTGTTGGCCTGATTTCCGCGACTTGGACGCGGCAGGATGGGCAGCTGCATATCGACATCGCGCTTGATGATATCTTGATCAACCCAGATTGGATCAAGGGGGCGGCACGTCAGGCGGGGTGGAAAGCCGCTCAACTTGAGGAGATTTTTGGGGCTGAAGAAGGCGTCGGGCTTCAGTCGAAAGATTTCCTTGAGAGATTGCGCGAGGCGATGGCGCGGCAGACGCGGAGCAAGGTGTCTGGTCAGAACCTAGCCTCAGAGCTGGACCCGACCCATGAGGGAATTTTTGATTGCGCAGCTCTGTTCTTGCCCGACGACAGCACTTTTACTGCAGGGGCTGTTCGTGATCTCGATGAAATTGCGCAATGGCCGCCTGAACGTCTGGTGCAATCGGCTTTGGCTCCGGCTTTGGGGCTTGAACCTAGCTATCAGCCCGCCAAACCTATTGCTGCGGTAAATGTCGGTTCTTTGAATGCGGAGCAAATCGCGGCGGTGCGTGCGGCGAGTGAAGCGGCGCTCACAGTAGTCACGGGGCCGCCAGGGACGGGTAAGTCGCAAGCGATTGTTTCCATGGCAGCTTCGGTCATCTTGGCGGGCGGCTCGGTGCTTGTGGCCTCCAAAAACCACCAAGCTTTGGACGCCGTAGAAGATCGCTTAGGCGGGTTGGTTCCAGATGCCGATTTTTTGGTGCGGACTTTGGACCCAGAGCGAGAGATTGATCGCTCATTCCGCAGCGTGTTGGGCGATTTGACAAATGTGAAGACCCGTGCGGCCGCGCCGGTCGATATCGTTTTGCTTAAAAGTCTTGAGCATATGGCTATAAATCGCGCTGCGATGCTTGATGCGATGCTGGAGCGTGATCGGATCGAGAGCGAGCTTGCGGAACTGCATGAGCGGTTGGAAACTCGGCGTAAATTTTCCGCTCAAGCGCCTGTTGCCATCGAAGAAGATCTTGCGCCGATGTCTCTTTGGGCGCGGGTGCTTGCTGCGATTTCCTTGCTTTTGCGTGGGCGTGCGCCCGAAATGGGCGAGGCGCAGTCTAAGGTTGTCAGCCTGTCGAGCCTAGAAGCACGGCTCAGCGAATTGCACAGTGCGCGCAAAGCGCTGCGCGCGAGTGACAGCGTAGTGCAATTGAGCGATCAGATTGCCGAACTGGCTCAGCGGGTCCTGAGCATGGTCGTCAAGGAGCGGGTCTCGCTCTCGAATGAGTGCCTGTCTGTGCTGGAGGATGCTAAAGCCGATCTTGATTTCCAAGGACGTCAGACTGCGGTGCCGTTTCCCGTGGCGCAGACTATCTTGGGGCCAAGGCCACTTTGGCTGGCCTCTATCCTCGGCACTCCCAAACGCATCCCGCTGGAAACCGGTCTCTTTGATCTCGTGATTTTCGATGAGGCAAGCCAATGCGATATTGCTTCCGCGCTGCCGCTGATGGCGCGTGCGAAACGTATGGTGGTGGTCGGCGATGACCGTCAGCTCAGCTTCATTCCTCAGCTCGGACAGGCCAAAGATCGCAATCTGATGCAAGCGCAAAACCTGCCCGTCGAGCAGATGAGCCGTTATGCGCAAAGTCGCAATTCTTTGTTTGATTTTGCTAAACGCTTGCCTGCGGCGCATAAGATTCTGCTGCGCCAGCAATATCGTTCTGTCGGGCCGATCGTCGACTATATCAGTTCGGAATTCTATGGAAGCGCCCTGAAGGTCGCCTATGATCCCGAGCGGATAGTGACGCCCAAAGCGCAAAAGGCTGGCATCGCTTGGACCCATGTAGCTGCACCTATGGTAAGCGAAGGAAATAATGTCAATCGTGCTGAAGTCCGTGCCATCGTCGAGCAAATACAAAAGTTACTTTTGAGTGAAAATTACACTGGCACGATCGGCGTAACTTCGCCCTTCCGTGGGCTCTGTTGCGCAAATCCCGTGAGGGATTCATCTCGTGAATCCAATATGGTAGCTGGGGTGCATGAGCAGACCCACCTCCCCGACCTACAGGACTAGGAACTGGCCAGCCTATAACGATGCGCTCA
>NZ_JACDXX010000059.1 GCF_020539525.1 Pseudogemmobacter faecipullorum
CATAGCCCGCCTTGCGAAGCGCCCGAAGCGCGCCACCGGCGGTGCGATAGCGGGACCAGTCCGAACGCACGTCTTTGCCGGTGATCGCCTCATAGGCCCCGGCGGCAAGGCCGAGGGCGCAGTCATGGCGGCCCCAGGTGAAAGCCTCGCGGCGCTGTCGGTCCATCTCATCAGCGAACCGGGCACGCCAGCTTGGCAGGCGTTTTGCTTGCATAGCGGTATCCTATGATGACGGGGAAAAGGGGCGCCGGAGACTCGACAAAGTCTCCGGCGCGCATCCATCGTCAGGTCACCACAACCATTTTGACGAAGGAGATTCTAGTTGACGAGAGTGGAGTTCGAAATTGATCCGAAACACGCTTTGACAGTTAGCTGGGCAACATGGATTGCACTTGGCGAAGCACTGGGAGAACTTGGCAGGCATTACCCGGATGACCGTTGGAAAGAACCACTGAGAGAGCGAATTCTCGCAGCGTTTGAGCGGGGCAACATTGAGCAGACGGAAAACGGAGCGGGCCCATTAAGCCCCGGGATTATCCCTCATCTCAAAAATTTTGAAGATGCGGCTCTCTCTGATGCGATCACGGCCATAAACGCTGCCTTTGATCGCATCGCCTATCGCTGAATTTCAATGTGCGGCGCTGATATCTGCGCCGCACCACTCAATAAGAGCGACAGGGTAGCCCCATTTGCGCAAAGGCATTTTATGATCTGTGATCCTTCCTGTTTTTGATCACTGATACGAGGCTCATGTGCATTTTCGTTTACGAAAGGCTTCATAATTCTCATCTTTCAAAGCAAGCCCGGACAGAGGGCTGTGGAACATGATAGCTGCTGAGATCATCCAGAGCGCCGTATCGCAGATGCGATATAACGAGGATCTCGAGGATAATGACGACGGCGATCGCGGCTGAGAGCATCATGGTGCCTTCGAGCGTGCTCTCTGCAGCCCTGAGTTTCCGAAGAAGCATTTTCATCCCTGATACCACTGAACCGCCCGCGACCCGATGGTCGCAGCGTATTTGCAGAATTCATCGGTCGAGAGGCGGCGGCGCTGGTGCTGATCCGAGGATTTGGCGGGATTACTGGCCTGCAGCTGCATCATGATCTCAGAGCGGATGGTCAGCGAGATGGCCCCCTCGCCGCCGGCGGCGGGCGTCTGGACCGGACCAGCATCGACCAGCCCCACCCATTGCAGCTGCGGCACGCTGGTCAGCGCGCCGCCGTTTCGGGTGGTGGCATGGATTTCGCAATTGGCGAGGCGCAGATCCACACCGCGCATGAGGTGCTGCGCGGCCGGGGCGATCTGGCTCATACTGATAGTCACCGGG
The DNA here is from genome assembly GCF_020539525.1 of Pseudogemmobacter faecipullorum. Taxonomy (GTDB): domain Bacteria; phylum Pseudomonadota; class Alphaproteobacteria; order Rhodobacterales; family Rhodobacteraceae; genus Pseudogemmobacter; species Pseudogemmobacter faecipullorum. Next base: position 1,332 of record NZ_JACDXX010000059.1, read on the forward strand.
TTATCGGTGAGGTCAGCAACATATTGCAGCCCGGAAACCGAAAGGCCGCAGCCGCCGATATAGCCCCGCGAGATTGTGCCGCCGGTCGGATCCTCGACATCGATGGTGATATCCTCAGCCCCGCTCCATAGCCCGGCCGCCACCAGCTCGCCGGTCTCGCGGTCCTTGGCCACGAAATGCGCAAACCAGACCGGGGCAATGCCCGAAGACCGCGCAGCTGTGAGGCTCGCGGCAAAGGCAGGATCATAAATCCGCATGACATAGCTTTCGATTGGAAGAAATGCCGGGGCTAGACCTTCGCCCCGGAGGTGCTTCATCGTTAGGTTGCGACGCCAAATTTGATGAAGGAGATTCGATAGTGTCACAGGGCAGTCAGGAAACAACACCGCTGCAAACAGGTGATGAGATCCGCATCATTTATCGAGGAAATGGACGTTACAGCGCTCAGCTACATCGCCAACCCCAGCACGGAACCAACATTGCATTGCTCTTCGGTGCTGCCAGCTACACCATTGAAGAGCTTTCAGAGCTAATGAAGGGGCAATTCTGAGATCTTCAGGCAACGGCTAGCCGCTGTTGAATTTCGCTGAGGGCGCCCGCCAAGTCTGGGAGGCGCCCCAGCACAAGATCTCCGGCGGTCACTAGCAGAGTTCCATCCTCAGCAACATAGCCGCCGATCCGGACATGAGCACGCGGCGCTGTATCGGAAATCACTACGCTGCCGTTCACAACGGTTTTGAGGGTGTATTTATCAAGAGACATTTTCAGTCCTTTCAAACTTTCTGCAGGAGGGTGAGAGACGCACCCAGGCCGATGCGGCCAGGCGTCATTCCGAAAGGCTTGTGACCGCTGGGCGGAACAAAGCAGCGGAGCACGGGGGCAATCAGCTCGACGCGGGCGCCGATGTTGATCCCGAGCGGGAGATAGGGCGTCACCGTGACGAGAGGCGTCACCCCGGAGGTATTCGCGGCGCCGCCCTCGGGAGTGTCTGAAAGTCTGTGTATCTGATCGGGGCCACGCGGTTATCAGATACGGTCAGGCGTCGAAACGCCCGGTGAACATTATGGCCAGCTGATTGCGGGCCGCAACCCATTCCCGGACAGCGCG
>NZ_JACDXX010000060.1 GCF_020539525.1 Pseudogemmobacter faecipullorum
ACGATACAAAAATACACCCCCGATAAAAACCCAACGGGGAACGGACGCGGGGTGGAGCAGCCCGGTAGCTCGTCAGGCTCATAACCTGAAGGTCACAGGTTCAAATCCTGTCCCCGCAACCAAAATACAATACTATCAAAGACACGCGCAGCGTCCTTCGGGGCGCTTATCGCATTCATGTATCGACCCAGCTGAACCTGTTCCGCTCGTCCTTGGCTTTCTCGGTGGGAATGAATAGCCCCATGTTTGATGGTCGCCTTTTTTCTACTTTTGAGGCAAGGAGGCCATGATGGTCACAGTGACTTTCAGCGACGACTTCAAGCTGCGGTCGCTCAGATCACGGAGCGGGGCTATAAACGCCGCCCTGGCAGCTATGGCGGCAAGCCATCAGTCGTGGTCGGCAACACCCTCGACAGGCAGTTCGACGTCGAAGCGCCAGACTGGGTGTGGGTGACCGACATCACCTACATCCGGACGCAGGAAGCCCGCCTCCATCGCCTGCACCCTGATCGAAACCGCCAAACTCAACGCCGTCGATCCACACGCCTGGCTCGCAGACACTCTCGCCGGCATCCCGGATTACAAGATCACCAAGGTCGATGACCTGCTCCCATGGCGCTGGAACGGATAGCGGTCAGACCGGACAGTTACGCAGCCCCCGCAATGGTCTTGCTAAGTATCTGTTTTTGCGAGCGCTTCCCCTAAGAAAAGAAGAAACATCCGAAAATGCAAGATCACTCTGCGCTCAGCGCCTGAAGGCGCTGCCTGAGCTCTGTGCAAAGCTGCCAGGACATTGCTTCGCGGCCATCCTGGCGTTCCAGCACCATATGCAGCTGGTCGCACAGATTGGCGAGTTGCAGAACTGTGCCCTGAGGCAGCGCCGAGGGGTTCAGGCTGGAGCTGCGCAGATAGGCTGAGAGGCTCATCCCGGCCTGCCTGGCCCTCCTCCTTGCTCTTTGAGCCTCCGCCTCACTGGCTCTGAACTGCAGCACATCGTTGCGCTGGCGCCGCGCGGATCTCGGTTTTGATGTTATCCTCTCTGACATCACGCTTCTCCCGCCGGGTCATCGTCAAAGGGGCTCGCAGGATTGAAGACAGGCCGCTGAGGTTTTGCAAAAAGCGACATCCGCACGAATATTCGGAGCGGCGCCGAAGAGCAGAGCGACAGTTTTGGGCTCATCAATGCGACCTCGACCCGGCGAACACATGGGCTGGAGGGTCGGCTGCTGTCTTGCGAAATCCAGCTATCTGACTGGGTCTTTAACGCGATTCAGTCGAATGAGGTGCTGAGGCGGTGCCCTCCAGATCGACAATGACGAATGCGCTCACGGTACTTTCAGCTTCGATCGCATCCGCAACCGTATCCTCCGTCACATCCGAAACAATACGGATCGTTTGCGGCTTGCCTGGCATGGTGGCCCATTGGCTGATCCAGCGCTCAGGATCAGCGTCGATGATTGTGACACTGGCGCCGTTCTCGGCCAGCTGTGTTGCAGCAATAAGGGCGGAGGTAGTTTTCCCTGCACCGCCTTTAGGATTTGCGAATGAGACAACGGGCATTGTTGGCGCTCCTGACTGCCTGACTATCGGATAAATATTACTATTTTCGGTTGTTCGTATGGCGCTTATAATGTCCGCAGGACGTCACCGCGTAGAAGTTTCTGCCTTGGTTTACGGGAAGATCACAGTCGCGGGTTGTTTGATGGAGCGATGTCTGGCTGGGTCGGTTGCCGCCAAATCTGGTACGGTTCAAATCCTTGTATCCACTGGCGTCCAAAGGTATCAACCCGCGCGAGATGACCGCGCAGCGGCCCCTGCTAAGGACCCATAGTGACAATAGCAAAGCGCCTTTTCGATATCCTGGTCGCACTGGTCCTGGGGATCATCCTGATCATTCCCGTGGCTTTCACCGCACTTTTGATCCTGATCCGCGACGGTCGTCCTGTCTTTTATATTTCCGAGCGGATGAAAACCCCGACTGAGGGTTTTCGGCTGGTGAAATTCCGCACCATGAAGACCGTGGCCAGCGACAGTGGCGTTTCAGGCGGGGACAAGTCGGACCGGATCACGAAAACCGGACATTTTCTGCGTCGTACCCGCCTCGATGAGGTGCCGCAGCTGTGGAACGTTCTGAAGGGGGATATCAGCTTTGTCGGCCCGCGCCCGCCCCTACGCCAATATGTGGAACGGCATTGCCAAGTTATTTTCACCTGGTGTGTTGCAGTCTGTTTGAAGCCGGTCACGCGGTCATCTCGCGGGCATAGTCGTCCCAGAGGCTGAACGCATCTGCCCTTGCATGACGATAGGAGTTGGCG
>NZ_JACDXX010000061.1 GCF_020539525.1 Pseudogemmobacter faecipullorum
AATTCCGCTACACATCGGGCCGCCAAGATCCGATGAATGGATCTGGCACTCTCTGATGTGAGTTCATAATTCTTATGATGGCCGGGCCACGTTAGAAGCCATGCGCAGAGGAAACACTCGTAACACATAGGCCGGTGAAAGGGGGCAAGTATGAATGCGCGTAGGTTTGACATTACCGCCGAAGAAATCGGCGTGGTGGTCGCGCGCTTTTACGCAGACATTCGCCACCATCCAGTTCTTGGGCCAGTTTTTGCACGGCACGTCACGGACTGGTCAGAGCATGAAAGCAGGATCATGTCTTTCTGGCGTAACGCGATCCTGCGCGAACAGGGCTACGATGGAAACCCCATGTTCGTTCACAAAGAGGCAGGAGACATACGCGCTGAGATGTTTCCAATATGGCTGGACCTCTTTGATAAAGTGCTGGCTGCTAACCTCACAATAGATCAGGCCCGCAATTGGTCAGCCCTCGCGCACCGGATTGGCAAGGGCCTCAGCTATGGGCTTGCGCAGGCTGGCGATCCCCCAAACCTCCGCCGCTGATAGAGAGGCAGCAGTTTCATCAACCAAATCTTCGACAATGCCAGAGCCGTTAAACCGGGCCCTTTTGAACTCTAAAATACCTTTCCCCCGATCCCCAAGAAGGGGGGATAGCCCCCCTGCCTGCCTAAACCGCGACCCCAAATAGTTTTCCGATAGCGGCGGTCACTGCCATCGCGGCACCGCCCCAGAAGACCACACGCAGTGTTGGTCGCAACAACTTGGCTCCGCCGGCCCAAGCCCCGAGAGCCCCGAGAACAGCAAGCGCGAGCAGCGTTGTCACAGTAACCACGACGGCGACAGTTTCTGCGGGTGAGACGAGCGCAGCGACCATCGGCACAGCCCCGGCCAAAGTGAACGTGAGCCCAGAGGCAAAGGCAGCCTGTAAGGGATTGGCGCTATGCACCTCAGAAAGGCCGAGTTCATCGCGCACATGGGCCCCAAGCGCGTCAGCTTCGGTCAACTCGCGCGCGACAAGCGCTGCCGTCGCGGGCGAGAGGCCTCGGCTCTCCCAGATAGAAGCCAGTTCCGCCTCCTCCTCCGCGGGTGTCTCGCGCAGAGCCTGCGCCTCACGGGCGATGTCAGCACCTTCAATATCCGATTGTGAGCTGACCGAGACATATTCCCCCGCCGCCATCGACATCGCCCCGGCGGCCAATCCCGCGGCGCCTGCAATCAACACCGCCTCTGCGGAAGGATTGGCGACCGCCACGCCCACGATGAGCGCCGAGATCGAGACGATCCCATCGTTGGCGCCGAGCACCGCGGCCCGCAACCAACCGCTGCGGTTGACGAAATGCACTTCTTCATGGGCTGACTGATAGGTCATGGCCGTCCCGCTCCAATTTCATACTGTCGATCTGACCCTGTAGATTCCAGGCCGCGCCAAAGCTTCACCGCTCATCCGCGCTCGATGGATTGAAACGCTGACGAGGCAATCGACTTCCTTAAACTTCCGGTAACAATATAGGGTGAACCGGATCATTGCAATTGATCTGGGTCATAGCCGACGTTGGACGGAATGAATGATCGGCTCCTCATGCACCGAACCCGCCGCATGCGTGTCAACACAGGAAGCTTCCTATGCCCAGCACCGCCCCTGTAAGTCTTGAAGAACGCCTCATGCTTCCCCTCACGCTCGCGGCGAGTTTCGGCATGGCGGCCGCCTTCTTCGGCACCTTCGTGCTGCCGGGGATCTGGCTCACGGCAGGGCTTGCACTTGTCTATCTTGCGGCCGGGCTTCCGACGGGGCTGCGCGCGCTTGGTGCACTTTTCAAGGACCACGTGCTCGACATCGACCTGTTGATGATCATCGCGGCTTTGGCCGCGCTTGCGGTAGGCGCCCCACTGGAGGGGGCGGTTCTCCTCACGCTCTTCAGCATTTCGGGCACGCTGGAGCATCGCGCTATGGGCCGCGCCCGCCGCGCGATCGAGGCGCTGATGGCGCTGCGCCCCGAGACTGCGCTGCGGCTGAGCGCCACGGGCGCGACAGAGGAAATCCCCGTCGTGGCGCTTCGCGAGGGGGATTTGCTTGTCCTGCGTCCGGGCTCGCGCGTGCCCGTGGATGGCGTGCTTGTCACCGGCGAAGGCACGGTCGACGAGGCGACGATCACCGGAGAGTCGATGCCCGTCTCAAAGGTGCCCGGCGCGAAGCTTTTCGAGGCGACGGTCAACCTCAATTCCGTGCTGACCATGCGCGCAAGCGCCACCGTCGAAAGCAGCACCGTGGCGCGGATGATCGACATGGTGACCGAGGCCCAAGCCGCCCGCGCGC
>NZ_JACDXX010000062.1 GCF_020539525.1 Pseudogemmobacter faecipullorum
CAGATCTTCAGGCCGCTTACAGTCCTTCAGCAACTCGTCCAGCAGTTCGTTGGAAATCGTCATCGTCCTTGCTCCTCTCAGGAAGCATGGACCCAATCAGCCATACACAGAAGACCTGACACTCTCCGACCGGGCCTGGCCCGCGAACATCCTCAAGGCGAAGGTGCCCTTCGATGATCGTGCCGTCTTCCATCCTCACGATCACTCGACCCTCCAAAGCCAGACCATTCGGGTGATCGCCCTGGGCGACGTAGTCCAGCGAGATGTCGAGCGTGCTGCTGCTCAATTCCGCGCTGCGCCCCTGGCCTGCCGGGCGGAACCTGATGCTGCGGCCGCGTTCCAGGGGTTCAAGCGTTGCCGGGTCGATCTGAAACTCGAGACTGACACGCGCCGAGGGCGACCGCGGGTCGGGATTTTCCAGCGCTTCGATGCTGACGTAGAAGGCAACCGGCGCGGCGCCTCTCGTATCGGGGGATGTCCAGCTTGCGCTGTGGATCACGCGACCGGCCATGCTGTCGAGCAGGGCTGCCGCTGCCGGATTATCATTCTCGGGGGCGGTCCGCGCCGCGATGGTCCGCGCATAGGTGACCAGTCTCAAGGGCGTTTCAACTGCGCGCAGCAGATCCAGGGTGCCTGTCACTTCGTCGCCCGGCATTCCGATTGCCGCAGGCGTGTCCGCCCATGCCGACCGAGGCAAGAGCGTGAGCCCAGCCAGAGCAATGCCAAAGAGACGCCGGTCGATACGTTGCATCTACTGTGCCTCCATCATGACGCGGCGCGTGACGGTTACGCCCCCGCCGCTCCACTCCATGCCGCCGATCAGGGCGGCATGCTCGGGCGTCATGTTCCAGATCATCAGCCGATAGGTGAAGCTGACCTGCCCGCCATCCGCCATCGTGGTCCCCGACCCGATCAGCCGCGGAAGACGGTTCACGTCGCAGCCTGCGATCTCGGCCAGTTCCTCGGTGCTGACCTCGCCGTCATCGCCGTGCCAGCCCGGTTCATCCGGGCCGACATAGCGGAAACTGACGGCAGGGCCTCCCGAGGCGTCTTGCAAGACGAGGTCTTCCCCCATCAGAATGAGGCTGACGGCATGGGAGGAGTGATGCGATGCTGCCACAGACCGGACGCCATCGGTGAGCATTCCGGGAAAGACGGACAGGCGGTAGGGACCGACGAGATCCTCAAGCGCGGGCGATGCGTCGCATTCGCTGGGGAAGAGATCGATGACTTCGGCCCGCACTGGCTCAGCCAGAAGGGCTGTGCCGATCAGCACGGCAAGGGCCGCACCACGCATCACTCCGGCTCCTTGTGAAGCTGGGTCTCGAAGCTGCCGCTGATCTCGTGGCAATCTGTGGGATCGGCATCATAGCCCGGACGGTCCACGCGGCACACTTCAGCCGTGAAGCGGGCCTGGATCGTGCCGGTTTCGCCATCGAAGTAATAGCTGTCGACCTCATAGGTGACATTGCTTCGCTGATCGGGGTTCATCTCCCACATCGGCGGGGTGGAGAGATTGGGTGCATAGCTGACAGAGTCATCTTGCCAGATGATGGAGGCTGTGCCGTCCTGGGGGTGTTCGTCGAAAATCCGGGTCAGGAACAAGGTGCCTGCCGTGCGCCCGTCCACAGCCCTGACGCCGGTGATCTGCAGTGTGTTCACCAGCGGCAGGCCGGGCGAGCCGCCCATGGTGCCGACTGTGGCCGATAACATGGTTTCGCCGTCGATTTCGGTGGCCTGCGTCTCGAACACCAGTTCCTCGCCCTGGAAAGTGACGCGGATTTCTCCGATTGGCTCAAATTCCTGCGCCGACACGGGGCCTGCAAGCAGCACCAACAGGGCAGCGAATGTGTTATTTTTCATGGAATACTCCTGTCAATTGGGCAGATCACGCGGCGGCGATGATGCCGTCGAATGTCAGGTCGATCTGGCGCGGAGCGGACATATCCATGCTTGCGCCATAATCAGTGGTCTGGCCCAGAACGCCGGACAGGCTGCCCGAGAGGCGGAGCGCTTCGCCCTTGATCCCGACTTCTGTCAGCGTGATTTCGAGGTCCCGGCCGAAGCGGGCCGGTCCATCGCCGCGCGGCATCAAGAGGACTTCCGGGTTCTCTGGTCTGCCCTGTTGCAGTCCGAACCCGATACTGATCATGGCGAACCACTCGGGTGCCGCATCGGGCCAGCCCATCAGCGAGATTCTGGCGTAATTGGTATCCCAGACGAAATCCGATTGCGTGGCAGAGAAGGTCCAGCTTGTCGGTGTGCCATCCA
>NZ_JACDXX010000063.1 GCF_020539525.1 Pseudogemmobacter faecipullorum
AGCGCTATGAGCGCGGATCGACCCTCATCACAAGCAATCTGCCCTTCGATGAATGGACCGAGACATTCGGCTCGGAGCGCCTGACCGGTGCGCTTCTCGACCGGCTGACCCACCACGTCAGCATCCTGGAGATGAACGGCGAGAGCTACCGCCTCGCAAACAGTTCTGCCCGTAAACGGCCCTGATCGCCATCCAAAAAACTGCGCATCATTGGCTCTGACCGGCCAGTGCGCCATGCCACGCGCCAGCTATCTGGGAAGCGCGCGCGCCATGGCGCACATCCTCACCAACTGGCCTGGTTTTACTCCGCCGCCATGGCCGATTTTTGCTCCGCCGTTGACAGATCATTCAGTCTCCGATCCGTGTGCGTAGGACAGCAGATTCCCCGCCAATCTCAGACTATACTCCATGATATGTTCCAGCTTTGATTCAGGTCAAGTTTGCTAAGTCGACGTTTTTTGGCCTCCTGACAGAATTCTGATTGATGAAATCATTACCTAATCAATGGGTCCTAACCATAGGCCGCCGATCGCAGCGATAGTTCGCAGTGAACACGACAAGGAGACTGTTGGCGCAACGTTCGCGGACAGATCAGGAGAAGCAGATGCGCCACGAACAATCGAGCTCGCGGCGTTGATTTGGCCTTACCGCGAACACCATGCGGGCTCGTAGCATCTGATAGCCACGCATCGCTCATTTGCTTTTCCGCAGGCTTCAGAGCTCCATGCGACCTGTCTTTCCCCCCGAAAGGAAGGAAAATCTAATGCTCTCGCCAGAATTCTGCAGGTGTTCGGGTCATCCCAACCTTCTGTATTCGGCCCGGCCCGCTTCGCAGCGGGCCGAGGGGTATCAGGCCCGCACGACCAGGACGGGGATTGCGGAACGGGTGACAACCTCGGTTGCCTGACTGCCAAGCAACATCCGCTTTAGCCCGCGCCGCCCGTGAGAGGCCATACAGATGAGATCGCAACTAAGTGCCTCGGCGCGCTCTAAGATAGCATCAGCAGGCGTGGCATCGGGCACATGCAGGGCCGTTACAGAAACGCCCGCATGTCTCGCACGCTCTGCGGCGGCCTCAAGGATCCGCTCGGCCGTTTCACGCTGCGCCTGATCATAGCCCTCAAGCACCGCCACCGGCGTGTATGACCCGGCCCCCATCGCCGCTGCTACAATCGGAAAGGGTGGCGTCACTGTCAGGATCGTTACCGCAGCGCCGATGCAGGATGCCAATGTAAGGCCATGCTCAAGGCCAAGGCCCGCGTTCTCAGAGCCATCGGTGGTGATAAGGATGTGCTTATACATGAGAAACCTCTTGAGGTTGGGAGGAGGGATGCGAGGGCGCTTTTCGCGCCGCACCGAGATCATTGCGGATCGGATCAGCAAGGAGCCGTAAGCCGTTTAGGACCACGAGAACGGTGCCCCCCTCATGACCGATGACGGCAAGCGGCAAGGGTAGGTCGAAGAAGAGCGCTGAGATCATCAAAAGCACCATCATCGCCAGAGCAAAGCCAAGGTTCTGCCGGATGATCCGGCGTGTGCGCAAAGCGAGCTTCCGCGCGGCGGCAAGGCGCGTCATGTCCTCGGACAGCAGGGCGACATCCGCGGCCTGCAGCGCCACCTCGCTGCCCGCGACCCCCATGGCGACGCCGACATCCGCCCGGGCAAGGGCTGCGGCATCGTTCACCCCGTCGCCGACGAAGGCCGTTCGGCCTTTTTCCGCAAGCGCGGCAACCAGTTTGACCTTGTCTTCCGGCAACAATTCGGCGTGGATCTCCGCATCTGAAAAGCCGAGCTCCCGCCCGATCCGTTCGGCCACCGGGCGGCGATCCCCGGTCATCAGGGCCAGCTGCGCCACCCCCGCCGCACGCAGTTGCGAAAGCCCGGCGGCAGAGCTTGGCCGCGGGCGGTCTGCCACCGTAACACCACCGATCAGCTGCGCGCCGCGGCCGATCCAGGTGACGGTTTGGGCAGAGGCCTTCAGCCGCTGAGCCCCGGCGGTATCGGCACGTGCCCCCATCCGCTCCAGCATCCGCTGGTTTCCGGCCCAGATCGGCCCCTCTTCGTCGATCCCGGTGATGCCTTCACTCGGATGGGTCACCACATCCCGAATGGCGGCGGGGGCAAGCCCCTCGGCCTCTGCCCGGCGCCGGATCGCGGCGGCGATCGGATGCTCGGACTGCGCCTCCAAACCCGAGA
>NZ_JACDXX010000064.1 GCF_020539525.1 Pseudogemmobacter faecipullorum
AAACAGCAGACCATCCAAAACCGCCGCTTGAACCACCAGCGTCAAGCAGCATAGCCTGAACCCGATGAGCCCAAGCCATCTGCTACAAAATCAGCGCGGCTGTTCCAAATCATTCGACGACGGACACCCCAATGTTGTCACCATCCTTGCGCGTGCAATACCAGAGACCTGCCGGGCGTCCGCGAATGTCAGCCGTTTTCCCTTGTTAATTTCCTCGCCCAGAATTTCCACGCCGGGGCGGAGCGGGTAGTTGTCGGTGATGAAGCTACGCACCACATGGCGCATTTCTTCCAGTTTTGGCTCTTCAACCTCCGATTTCAGCCATGTGTAGAAATCGCCCATGTCGGTTGAAAAATATGTGCGTTCCGTCTGGTAGGGCACAGATCAGCGCAGCCCAGCCACGTTCAGCAAGGCCACTTTGCTCCAGAACTTCGGCAAAGGTTCGCGCGCCCTTCAGATCAGCAAGAACGGTGCGGATCGTTTGGATCGCGCCCAAATCTACAGTTTGCCGGGCAATGTGCAAAAGCTCGGCGTTGCGCACGTCCGCATCGTTCAGATCGGCGTCGGTGATCAGCAAAAGCTCATCGGCATAGGCCGGTGACATCGCGCCGCGCACTTGGGCGAGTTCGTCTCTGAAACGCAGGCGCTCGACAGATGCCTGCGGCTTCACTGCAATAGCCAACCGAAGCCCTGTCTCAAGAAACGCGAGGAAATCTGGCGTGTGATGGCGCAGTGTGCCGCTTGGCGTGGCAAACGGGATCGCCGTTGGCTGATCCCAGATGTCAACGAGGTCACGACGCGCCAGAAAGGTCAGCAGGACGCGACGCTCAAGGTTGCTTTCATAGATGATCTGGCGCGGGCGAGCTTGTGCGCGCAGATGGGCAAAAAGAAAGCCGCGCACGCTGGATTTGGATCGCGCGGCAAAGCTTCTTGTCGCGCGGCTGCGCAGAGGCGGCTGATATGGGGTTTCGTCATACATGGTTGCTCAGGCCCTGCTGCCCCACGGGCAGCAGGGGTTCTCCTTGTCATGAGGGTGATAAAAACCGGCCCGCAGCTTACCTGCGAGATTGACCGGTTTCGCGATTTGCGCCATGATGGAGATGTAGCGGGTGCCACTCGACTACATCTCGAAAGGCCTTGAGGGTTGCAGCCCTCGGGGCCTTTTCTGCTTTCGGGGGTCTAGGTCATGCACCGCCCTCCCTGTATCGCTCCGGGTAGAGCTTTTCTGGAGTCGTCCCGAGAGCATCCGCGATGGCGCGTTCGATCCGCTTGGAGCGATGCTTTCCTAGGCCCACAAGCGACATCGACGTACCGGATATCCCGAGCTCGCGCCCGATCTGCGCCAGCGATGTGCCGCGAATGCGCAGCTCCGCCTTTAGGCGTTCATGCCGCTCCGCAGGGGTTTTAGATCTGATCCGCATGCGTCCTCGTGTGCTGAAAATGGCTCTCCAATGCAGGCGCGCCTGCTCCATTCGGCGCATGAAACGCCCACTGAAGCAAGGGTCGAGTTTTTTGATTTCATATACAAGACAAAGCCTTATGTGAGGAATTTGGGTGGATTTTTGGGATTCAGCACTTTGACTCAAGCCTCTAGGCCACTTCGTACTTTTTCGGCTAGGCTTCGGGGAATGCACCCATTCACCTACGGCGAAGAGCCAAATGAACGAGACTGACGAGCGCAAAGAACTGCGGCTGATTCGTAAGCGCATCGGGTTGACCCAAGCCGCAATGGCCGTTCGCTTGAACGTCAGTCAGAGCGCATATGAGAAGTACGAGCGTGGGGAGCGAGGGATACCTGCCGCACTGCTGGAGAAGGCACAGTCGCTGCAGAAGGAATATGAGACCGGGAAGCGTATCGCCCTCGAACTGGCGGAGTGCGCCCGGATGGCTGCCGAAGTGAAGAAGAGGCGTTTTGAGGGCTGGATCCAAGGCTGCTGGATGTTGTTCTTTGTCAGCGCTGCTTGGCTTGTTTTGAGGATTGCAGTTTTGCAGGTTGGCGCAGATTTCCTTCGTCTGGGACCGAATGACGAAGCGCTAGGGATGGGAGTGTCTGAAAGTCTGTGTATCTGATCGGGGCCACGCGGTTATCAGATACGGTCAGGCGTCGAAACGCCCGGTGAACATTATGGCCAGCTGATTGCGGGCCGCAACCCATTCCCGGACAGCGCG
>NZ_JACDXX010000065.1 GCF_020539525.1 Pseudogemmobacter faecipullorum
CCTCTTCCATGACCAGACCAGACGAAACAGACCGACGTATTCTGCGCGCATTGCAGAAAGATGGTCGGATGCAGAAGGTCGAACTGGCAGTCCAGGTCGGGCTTTCGCCCTCGCCCTGTCTGCGGCGCGCCAAGGCGCTAGAAGAAGCTGGTGTCATTCAGCGCTACGTCGCGGTACTTGACCCGGCGGAAATCGGGATGGGCATGACGGTCTTCGCCCGTGTCTGGCTGACCGGGCAGGATGTCGAAACCGTCAACCACTTCAGCAATGCCGTCAGCGCCCTGCCGCAAATTGTCGAGTGCCACCTGATGGCGGGCGATTGCGACTTTCTGCTGCGCGTTGTGGCCCGCGATCTCGATGACTATCGGCAGTTCCAGATCGATCATCTGACCCGGATCAAGGGTGTTCAGAATGTAAAATCTGACATCCTTATGCAAAAGATCTAGCTCACCTCTGAACTGCCGCTCTGACGCGGTCATAGACTCCTCGCTTTATAGTGTGCGGCAGGGCGGCAGTGTCGCATGGACAAGGTGGCAGTGGAAAACTACCATGATGGCATGTGATGAGCCGCTGTGTCGGCTCGTTGACCATAGCAAACCAAGGCGTGCATGGGCTGCTGCGTCCAATCCGCCCGTGTCAGCTCGTGGCCGCTGTGCCCTCGATGAGGTTCAGGAATGCCGACCTGATTTCCTCTGGCAGCGCAAAATATGCCTTAAGAAGTCTATGACGCTCGCCGAGCCGTTGCAGGGGCACAAATCTTGATAGCTCTCCTTGGCCGTCGGGCGAGGTTAGCACCTCCAAGATCGTTTGCGGGTCTACTTCGAGCGCATTGGCGATCCTTACCAGTCGGTGAATTGTGAGGCTGTTTCTGCCAGCTTCGTGTTTCTGGAGTTGTTGATAGCTGATACCGATTTCCGAGGCGACATCTGCCAGTGACAGGCCGCGTCTTGTCCGCAGCGCCTTCAGCCTGTCCCCGAGTTGCCTGTCAAAACCATCCAGATCGCCGTCCAACTCGGCCCACCCTATACGAGACAGAAGCGAATGCTGCGGTACGCCCCCGCAATCGCTTCCTGACCCATGATCGGGGAGTTGGAAAACCGAACCTGTCCGGTCCCTATGACCTTTAGCACCGGAGCGCCTGGACATACGTCACAGGCTCCCCGACCGCATGGTCAAGGAATCGGCGCCGTTTCGGCCGACGCCAATACCGACAGGTTCAGAGGTTTCCACGCCCCAGGGACGACGCGTGGCGTCCCCAAGGGCAGTGTATCGGTTTCAGGGGGTTAGGAGCAAGATGGTGCGTTGCTCGGTTCCATAGCGCTCTGGTCAGGCGCCAGGGCCTTCGGTCGCGGGGGCAACTGGCGCATCAGGCCCGAGCGCCTCGCGCAGTTTTCGACCTGCAAGGTTCCAGTCGTGCCTGGGTTCATCCCAGTTTTGGGTCGAGGTGAGCTGTCGGTCCAGGTAGTCGCGAAACTCTTGTTCGCCGCCCCGCAACTTGAATGTGTAGAGCCGATTGACGATTTCGCGCATCAAGTCGCGCATTTCGTCATCGCTGATCCTGGAAACCTCCGACCATGGGATTTGTCGGCCGTTGGCGTCCGTCACGAGCACATCAGAATAGTCCCCTGTATGGCTGACCACTCCCGGGCCTGCATGCAGGGTTTCAAGACACGTATTCCGAACACAGATCAGCGTCATCGCCTTGGACATGACAGAGGCAATCTTGCGCACAAGGTCGTTGGTCATGGCTTCCTCGTCTCGCAATGCGAGCGAGGGCCTGTCGTTCCCCGCCCTGTTGATCAGATAGCGAAATCTTCGAGCGATTTTCCGGAGGCCAGCGCGTCACCGATCCAGCCGGGTTTGCGTCCCCGCCCGGACCAGGTCAGTTCCGGGTTTTCTGGATGACGATATTTCGCTACCGAGGGAGAGCGTTTGCGCGCGGTTGCCGCATCGGCAAGTTCCTCGAACGAATAACCGAGTTCGCGGGCCAACTCATCGACCCTGGCGCGGGCCTCGGCTTTGCGGCGATCTTCAAAGGAGGTGATCGC
>NZ_JACDXX010000066.1 GCF_020539525.1 Pseudogemmobacter faecipullorum
TGACCCACAGCCGGACGGTTTCGCGGCTGACGATCACGCCGCGCTCTGCCAGAAGGTCCTCGACGTCGGCCGAGCTCAGAGCGAAGCGATGATAGGCCCAGACGGCATAAGCGATGATCTCGCGGGGAAAGCGGAAGCCCTTCGGGCGCGCCAGGGATGATGGCATTTTCATTCGAAATCCTTACAGCAGGGGCTTCACGACACAACAACTTGGCAATGCCTGCCCGCGAGATAACCGCGTGACCGGCTTCACACAGACTGCAACACACCAGGTGAAAATAACTTGGCAATGCCCTTTGGGCAGCTTCGCCATTTGATTTCTTGTATATACAAAAATCTTGCATCGGGTTGCATTATTGTGTATACAATAAATACAGCGCAGGGGAGCGGGATGCAGATTGTCTGGGATGAGCCGAAGCGGCAGGCGAATATCGCGAAGCACGGCTATGATTTTGCAGACCTGTCGCCTGACTTTTTCCTCGGCGCCAAGGTGGTTCAAGCTAAAGAGCGCCGCTGGATGGCAATTGGTTGTTTCTCGGATGGCACGATTGCTGTGGTGTTCGTCACCCTTGGCTCGGAAGGGCTGTCGGTGATCTCCATGCGCGCTGCAAGCAAGAAGGAAAGGGAGCTGCTATGAAGAAGTTCGACCCCAAACATGCCGCCAAGCATGGCTACACTGAAGCGGACTGGGCGGCCGTTGATAGCCCTGAGCTGACAGAGGCCGATATGGCTACGGCGCGGCCCTTTTCTGAGGCCTTCCCAGCCTTAGCGGATGCTGCCCGCAAGAGCCTTGGGCGGCCGAAATCAGCCAATCCTAAGGTCGCTGTCTCGTTACGCTTGGATCCCGATGTGGTGGCTGCATTCAAAGCGTCAGGCCAAGGCTGGCAGTCTCGGATGAACGAGGCGCTGCGCAAGGCTGCGCATCTCTCCTAGATCATGATCGATGCGACTTATCTGAAAGCTCATCGCACGGCCTCCAGCCTGCGGGTGAAAAAGGGGGGCGTGGTCGCCTGATCGGTCGCACGAAGGGTGGTATGAATACCAAGCTTCACGCCGTTGCCGATGCCCAAGGCCGCCCGATCAGCATGTTTGTCACAGCCGGTCCGGTCAGCGACTACAGCGGAGCCGCTGCTCTGCTACGCAGCTTTCCAAAGGCAGAGTGGATGCTGGCGGATCGGGGATACGATGCCGATTGGTTCAGACATGCGTTGAAAGACAAAGGCATAAGCGCCTGCATCCCGGGGCGGAAAACACGCAAGAAGAAAGTTCGATACGACAAGCGCCGCTACAAACGCCGCAACCGCATCGAGATCATGTTCGGCAGGCTCAAGGACTGGCGACGAGTTGCAACCCGATACGACAGGTGCCCCATTGTCTTCCTCTCGGCCATAGCCCTCGCCGCAACCGTCCTCTTCTGGCTCTAAAGTTAATGAGATGCCGTAACGGGGCCTGCGCTGCGACCCGCCCGTTACCGTTGCAAAATAGAGGGCAAGCTGGCGCCATTCCCGTATCAGACCCAAAGGGAGGATTGCGGAGCTGAAGCTGTTTGTCGGGCTGAATGTGTCGCTGGAGAAGACCGCGATCTGCGTGGTCAGCGAACATGGGAAGATCGTGAAGGAAGCGCAGGTGGCTAGTGAGCCCGAAGCGCTGTTGCGCTGGATCAGCGAGCAGGATGGCGGCATTTCAGCCATCGGGCTTGAGGCCGGCCCTCTGTCGCAGTGGCTTCATCGTGGGTTGTCCGAGGCGGGGCAACCTGTCGTTCTGATGGAGACGCGGCAGGTGAAAGGCGCGCTGAAAGCCATGCCGATCAAGACTGTCCGTCGTCGAATGATTTGGAACCGCCGCGCTGATTTTGTAGCAGATGGCTTGGGCTCATCGGGTTCAGGCTATGCTGCTTGACGCTGGTGGTTCAAGCGGCGGTTTTGGATGGTCTGCTGT
>NZ_JACDXX010000067.1 GCF_020539525.1 Pseudogemmobacter faecipullorum
GGTTTCTCGCCGCCCATGACCAGATCAACGCTATCTTCAAACCCCGCCGCTATCGCCTCACCGCCAACTCCTATCGTCATGCAAGGGCAGATGCGTTCAGCCTCTGGGACGACTATGCCCGCGAGATAACCGCGTGACCGGCTTCACACAGACAGCAACACACCAGGTGAAAATAACTTGGCAATGCCCCTGAAGAACCCTGCCTATGCAGGCGCCTTCGTCTACGGTCGAACCCGGATGCGGGACAATATTCGCACGGATCGCACTCCGGCGAAGATCGCACGACCGATCGACGACTGGCGGATCGTCGTCAAAGATCGCTATCCAGCCTACATCGACTGGCCGACCTATGAGAAGATCCGCAACATCGTAAGCGACAATCGGGCCGAATATATGCGCACCAAGACGAGAGGCGCCCCTCGCGATGGCGAACTTTTGCTGCACGCTATCGCCTGGTGTGCGCGGTGCGGCCACAAGATGTATGTCCGTTACAAGGGCGGCGGCGAGTATGTCTGCAACCACTTACGCTCCCATGCGGGTTTGCCCACCTGCCAGCACATACGGGCCGCCCGCGTGGACGCCGCCGTGGCCGACGCTTTCCTGACCGCGCTGGCACCCGCCGAAGTCGATGCGCTGTCGCGCGCCCGCAAAGCCCAGAGCCAGGTAGAGTTGGCGCTTCGCACGAACGCCGAACGCGAAGTCGAACGCACACGATACGCTGCCGCTTTGGCGCAACGGCAATTCAATCGTGTCGATCCGGATAACCGTCTTGTTGCCGCAGAACTGGAGCGTCGCTGGGAGACCGCGCTCATAGAGGTCCGGGCAGCCGAGGCAGCCCTCGCCGAACAGACGGCAGCGCGACCGAGCCCTCAGCCGCCCATGGGCAAGGCTCTCGAAAGCAAGGTCGTGGCCCTTGCCGGCCGCCTTCCTCAGATCTGGGCAGACCCAGCCACCACGGATGCTCATCGCAAGGCATTGCTGCGCTGCCTTGTTGAGAAAGTAGTCCTTGACCGTGGAGCGTATGACATCACGCTCGTCCGTATCGTTTGGCGCGGCGGGGCAGTGACCGAACTCAACGTGAAGATGAGGGTGAACTCGGTGGCAAAGCTTAGCCGCGGCCAGGAGATGCATGATCGCGTGCTCGAACTCGTGCGGGCTGGGATCCCTGACGACGAGATCGCCAATATCCTGACCAGCGAAGGGCATCGCTCACCAAACAGCGCCGACAGGGTATTGCCGATCACCGTTCAGCGGATCCGGTTTGCCGCAGGCATTAAGGTGGCAGTTCAGCGCACTAAATGGTGCCATGCACCAGGCATCCTCAGCGCAAACACACTGAACTGTCGGTTTACTTTGTCCAGCGGACAAGGCGCCTTCTTGTCCGGGATCGTCGTCCTGCACGGCTTGCCACGAATAATGCCTTGAATACCCATGCTCCTCATCAGTCTCGCCACCGTGCATCGGGCAACATCAAAGCCCTCGCGGCCTAGCTGTCGCCAGATCTTGCGCACGCCATAGACCCGCCAGTTCTCCTCGAACACGCGCAAGATCTCCGGGCGCAGAGCTGCGTCCCGGCGCGCCCGCTCCGACAGGCGTGCCGGATCGGCCCGCTTGGCCAAGTGATTGTAATAGGTGGATGGGGCGATCGGCAAAACGTTGCAGATCGGCTCGACCCCATGCGTGCCACGATGGGCATCAATGAACCCCACCATTACTTCGACCGGCGGTCGAGTATCCGTCTTGGTCAAGGGCGTTCAGGCAGCCAATCTCGGCCCTCGCGCAGCAAGGTGTTTGCAAGGATGATGATGCGTCGCATGATGGCGGTGATGGCTACTTTCTT
>NZ_JACDXX010000068.1 GCF_020539525.1 Pseudogemmobacter faecipullorum
CGGCAACGAGCGCAACCCACACTTTCAGTTGCCATCATTCAGTTGGGCACTCTGAAAGAACTGCCGGTGATAAGCCGGAGGAAGGTGTGGATGACGTCAAGTCCTCATGGCCCTTACGGGTTGGGCTACACACGTGCTACAATGGTGGTGACAATGGGTTAATCCCAAAAAGCCATCTCAGTTCGGATTGGGGTCTGCAACTCGACCCCATGAAGTCGGAATCGCTAGTAATCGCGTAACAGCATGACGCGGTGAATACGTTCCCGGGCCTTGTACACACCGCCCGTCACACCATGGGAATTGGGTTTACCCGACGGCCGTGCGCTAACCAGCAATGGAGGCAGCGGACCACGGTAGGCTCAGTGACTGGGGTGAAGTCGTAACAAGGTAGCCGTAGGGGAACCTGCGGCTGGATCACCTCCTTTCTAAGGATGTATCCACCAGAGCGTTACTTGTAACACTCTACAGGATACACTTAGCAGATCTTCCAGATCAGGAAGATCATCACGCGGCCAGGCCGTCCTCATATCCCTTCAAAACAGACTGCCGGAGCGACCGTCAACCAGCCGGTCAAGGCATGGGTCGGTAGCTCAGGTGGTTAGAGCGCACGCCTGATAAGCGTGAGGTCGGAGGTTCAAGTCCTCCTCGACCCACCATATTCCCTTCAGGCAGTGTACAGGTTCGCCTGATCCGAGGCTCGATCAGCAGCTTTGCTGCCTTCGGCCAAAGGCCAGCGCGCCGCGAGGCAAATCTTCATAATTTGCCTCGCAGATTATGGGGCCTTAGCTCAGCTGGGAGAGCGCCTGATTTGCATTCAGGAGGTCAACGGTTCGATCCCGTTAGGCTCCACCAAATTCCATCACATCGTTCAAAGAGTTCAGGATCTGATCTGAAAGCAATGCAAGCATTGCTTCCACGTCCGATCCAGGACGAGCTGCGGTCTTCACCAGAAGATCAAAGCTTTGACATCGTATAGAGAGAGAGAAACATCGATAACACTGATGGCTCACAGAAGTGTCTGTGATCCGTGTCGCAAGACACAGGTGTTATTGTTCAAGTCTAGTACGCAACCGGTGATGACCAAGGTCATCACATGGGTAGTATATATGACTTCTGACCGGAAAGATGGCTGCGTCATAGCTTGTATGCAGCCTTGCTCTTTCCGGATCAGATCAAGCGCGAAAAGGGCGTTTGGTGGATGCCTAGGCAGTAAGAGGCGATGAAGGACGTGGTACCCTGCGTTAAGCCATGGGGAGCCGGGAACAGGCTTTGATCCATGGATATCCGAATGGGGAAACCCACCTGAATGTTTGTTGTAATTACCTCTGGTAGCTTACAGCAGGCATGAACAGGTACTAATTACCTGAATACATAGGGTTTTTAGAGCAAACCCGGGGAACTGAAACATCTAAGTACCCGGAGGAAAGGACATCAATAGAGACTCCGTTAGTAGTGGCGAGCGAACGCGGATCAG
>NZ_JACDXX010000069.1 GCF_020539525.1 Pseudogemmobacter faecipullorum
GTCAATCCAGCTTTCGGAGCGGCAGGAGATTATCGCCCGAAGAGTGGATCAGCGCCTCCCGCCCGAAGATCTCGAATTTGACCGCAGAGCCACCATCAGCGGTCAGCTCAACAACCTCAGCCTTGAACCCAGCAAGGGGACCGGATCTGAAAAGCACGCTGTCGCCGCGTCGCAATCTGGCATCGGCGAAGCGGCGTGCCCGAGCCGCTGCTTTTGCCTCTCTTTGCTGCTGGTCGATCTTTCGCATGGAATGAATAGCAGCCAGCCGTTTCCTCTCGAGGATACCCCACTCACCATTCGACCGGCAGAGCGCCCCCAGAACCCAAGGGCAGGCCATCACCGCGTGCTCAATGGGATTACCTTCGAACCGGGCAAAGACATAGCCGGGCAGATAGCGACGATGGTACTCGCGCACCACGCCGTTCCGCCGTGCCTTGCGCGCCAGCACCGGATGGAAGCCATACACCCCGCGCACTCCAAGCCAGGCCTCGACCTGATCCTCCCTCTGAGGCGCAACCCGGAGCGCATACCAGCGAGACTGGCCGGGATAGAAGATCGCCGCTTTCTGCCCGGCCACCTCGACCACGTCGCCGATCTGAAACTTTCCAGCCATCATCATGCTGCACCCTCTTCCACTGCTCTTTTTTTCTCGCGGCGCGCGGCATCTCCCGCCTGTATGATCGCCCGCGCCCGGCGGCGGTCCTCAACCAGCGCGGCCAGCCAGCCGCGCTCTTCTTCAGATGCGCCGCCATTTTCGATCCGCTCACGCACCACCGCCTCACGCCGACGATCACTGTCTGCCTGCTGGCGCACCAAGGTCAGATCGTGGGGCAGCACCGGCCGGGGATGGTTGCGAAGATGCCGAAAGAGCTGCGCCTCATAAGCCCCGGCCTCGGCCTTGGGCCCCTCGATTGAAGCCAGCCAGTTGGTGACAATCGGGGCCATCTCAAAGGGGCGCGGCTCTTTGCCATCGACCATGGCCCGCATGACCATTTCCGAGGGGCAGACACCCTTTGCCCGGGCCGCAGCGCTCAGCACTTCATCCGCCAGCGTGACCAAGGATTCCTCAGCCAAATGGGCTGCGTAATCGCCGACATGCCGCAGGGTTTCGAGATGCGCGGCCAGGGTCTGCTTTTTATAGGGGATCACCCCACTCGATGCGATCCGCTCAACGAAAAGCGCCCTCGCTCTTTCCCGGCCTGATCTGATTTGTTCCGGTTCCACCAACCCCCTCCTTTCTAAGCATTTTGCCGGGTTATCCACAGCCTGACCTGTGTTCCGATGCGTAAAGATCTTCTCTTCTCTCTTCTTCTCTTCTCTGTGCGGAACTGTTCCCCACAGTTCGGAACTGTGCCGTTCTGTTCCGGAACACTTCGGAACAGTTCTGGAACAGTTACCGGATGAACCACCGCTCCCGCGC
>NZ_JACDXX010000070.1 GCF_020539525.1 Pseudogemmobacter faecipullorum
TTCCCTTAACGGATTGGGAAGGCCGTTCAGAGGTTCCAGGAAATAGCCCTCCATAAGACCGTACCCTAAACCGACACAGGTGGACAGGTAGAGTATACCAAGGCGCTTGAGAGAACCACGTTTAAGGAACTCGGCAAAATGCTCCCGTAAGTTCGCGAGAAGGGAGCCCCGTCTGTACGCAAGTATGGGCGGGGGGCACAATCCAGGGGGTGGCGACTGTTTACTTAAAACACAGGGCTGTGCGAAGTCGTAAGACGACGTATACAGTCTGACGCCTGCCCGGTGCCGGAAGGTTAAAAGGAGGGGTGCAAGCTCTGAATTGAAGCCCCGGTAAACGGCGGCCGTAACTATAACGGTCCTAAGGTAGCGAAATTCCTTGTCGGGTAAGTTCCGACCTGCACGAATGGCGTAACGATCTCCCCGCTGTCTCAAACGTGGACTCAGCGAAATTGAACTGTGTGTCAAGATGCACACTACCCGCGGTTAGACGGAAAGACCCCATGAACCTTTACTCCAGCTTTGCATTGGCATCAGGAATGTGATGTGCAGGATAGGTGGTAGGCATCGAAGCAGAAACGCCAGTTTCTGTGGAGCCATCCTTGAGATACCACCCTTCGCCTTCTTGATGTCTAACCGCGGTCCGTTATCCGGATCCGGGACCCTGCATGGTGGGGAGTTTGACTGGGGCGGTCGCCTCCCAAATCGTAACGGAGGCGCGCGAAGGTTGGCTCAGACCGGTCGGAAATCGGTCGTTGAGTGCAATGGCAGAAGCCAGCCTGACTGCGAGACTGACAAGTCGAGCAGAGACGAAAGTCGGCCATAGTGATCCGGTGGTCCCAAGTGGGAGGGCCATCGCTCAACGGATAAAAGGTACTCTGGGGATAACAGGCTGATGATGCCCAAGAGTCCATATCGACGGCATCGTTTGGCACCTCGATGTCGGCTCATCTCATCCTGGGGCCGGAGCAGGTCCCAAGGGTACGGCTGTTCGCCGTTTAAAGAGGTACGTGAGCTGGGTTTAGAACGTCGTGAGACAGTTCGGTCCCTATCTGCCGTGGGTGCAGGAGGCTTGAGAAGAGTTGACCCTAGTACGAGAGGACCGGGTTGAACGAACCACTGGTGGACCTGTTATCGTGCCAACGGTAGTGCAGGGTAGCTATGTTCGGACAGGATAAACGCTGAAGGCATCTAAGCGTGAAGCCCCCTTCAAAACAAGGCCTCCCTTGAGGGCCGTGGAAGACCACCACGTCGATAGGCCAGAGGTGTAAGTGCAGCAATGCATTCAGCTGACTGGTACTAATTGCCCGATTGGCTTGATTTGATCCGGTAAAAGCAAGGCAATACGCCAAACCGATCAGCAAGTCATATATCAAGCACCATAAGTCGTGCGAAAACTTGAACAAT
>NZ_JACDXX010000071.1 GCF_020539525.1 Pseudogemmobacter faecipullorum
AACAGGTACTAATTACCTGAATACATAGGGTTTTTAGAGCAAACCCGGGGAACTGAAACATCTAAGTACCCGGAGGAAAGGACATCAATAGAGACTCCGTTAGTAGTGGCGAGCGAACGCGGATCAGCCGATCTGAGGAAAGTGACCAGAATGCACTGGAAAGTGCAGCCATAGTGGGTGACAGCCCCGTATGGGAAGCTCAATCAGACATATTAAGTAGGGCGGGACACGTGAAATCCTGTCTGAAGATCGGAGGACCACCTCCGAAGGCTAAGTACTCCTTACTGACCGATAGCGAACCAGTACCGTGAGGGAAAGGTGAAAAGCACCCCGACGAGGGGAGTGAAACAGTACCTGAAACCGGACGCCTACAAGCAGTCGGAGGAGCCTTGAGCTCTGACGGCGTACCTTTTGTATAATGGGTCAACGACTTGGTCTGTCGAGCAAGCTTAAGCCGTTAGGTGTAGGCGCAGCGAAAGCGAGTCTTAATAGGGCGCAGAGTTCGGCGGATCAGACCCGAAACCAGGTGATCTAGCCATGAGCAGGATGAAGGTAAGGTAACACTTACTGGAGGTCCGAACCAACACCCGTTGAAAAGGGTCTGGATGACTTGTGGCTAGGGGTGAAAGGCTAATCAAACCTGGAGATAGCTGGTTCTCCGCGAAAGCTATTTAGGTAGCGCCTCGGACGAATACCATCGGGGGTAGAGCACTGGATGGGCAATGGGGTCCCACAGACTTACTGAGCCTAACCAAACTCCGAATACCGATGAGTAATATCCGGGAGACACACGGCGGGTGCTAACGTCCGTCGTGAAGAGGGAAACAACCCTGACCTGCAGCTAAGGCCCCTAATTCATGGCTAAGTGGGAAAGCATGTGGGACGGCCAAAACAACCAGGAGGTTGGCTTAGAAGCAGCCATCCTTTAAAGATAGCGTAACAGCTCACTGGTCTAGATAAGCTGTCCTGCGGCGAAGATGTATCGGGGCTCAAGCCATGAGCCGAAGCTCGGGATGCACAGCGATGTGCGTGGTAGCGGAGCGTTCTGTGATAGAGCTCCATGTCTCTTGCTGCCTTACTCGTAAGGCAGCGCGGAGACGCGGAGCTTTCTGTGAAGCCGGGCCGTAAGGCATCCGGTGGAGAGATCAGAAGCGAGAATGTTGACATGAGTAGCGACAAAGAGGGTGAGAGACCCTCTCGCCGAAAGTCCAAGGGTTCCTGCTTAAAGCTAATCTGAGCAGGGTAAGCCGGCCCCTAAGGCGAGGCCGAAAGGCGTAGTCGATGGGAACAGGGTTAATATTCCCTGGCCAGGAGGATGTGACGGATCTCAAAGATTGT
>NZ_JACDXX010000072.1 GCF_020539525.1 Pseudogemmobacter faecipullorum
GGGAGTGTCTGAAAGTCTGTGTATCTGATCGGGGCCACGCGGTTATCAGATACGGTCAGGCGTCGAAACGCCCGGTGAACATTATGGCCAGCTGATTGCGGGCCGCAACCCATTCCCGGACAGCGCGGCCGCCCTTTTCGAAGTTGCGGATAGCCAGGAAGATCAGCTTCGTGGCGGCCTCCTCGGTCGGGAAAGAACCCTTGGTCTTCAGCGTTTTCCGCAGCACACGGTTCAGCGACTCTACGGCATTTGTGGTGTAGATGATCTTTCGGATCGCGGCGCTGAAGGCGTAGAACGGCGTAACCTCGGCCCAGGCCCGACGCCAGGCGGGGGCGATGGATGGGTATTTCCCGGCCCACTTTTTCTCGAAGGCATCCAGCTGGCGGGCAGCCTCCTCAGCGGTCGGGGCCTCGTAAATGGGGCGCAGGTCAGCCGCCACGGCCTTGCGATCCTTCCAGCTGCAGAAGTTCATCGAATGCCGGATCAGATGCACGATGCAGGTCTGGACCATGGTCTCCGGGAACGCCGCAGTGATCGCCTCGGGAAAGCCCTTCAGCCCGTCAACGACAGCTATCAGGATGTCCTGAACGCCCCGATTGCGCAGCTCGTTCATCACCGACAGCCAGAACTTCGCGCCCTCATTGTCGGCGATCCACAGGCCCAGAACCTCGCGTTCGCCGTCCCGGGTGACGCCCAGGGCGATGTAGACCGCCTTGTTCTTGACCATCCGGCTGTCGGCGTCGCGGATCTTCACGCGCAAGGCGTCGAAAATGACGATCGGATACATCCGGTCCAACGCCCGGTGCTGCCATTCCCGGACCTCGTCCAGCACGGCATCGGTGACACGGCTGATCAGGTCGGGCGAGACCCGCAGGCCGTAAAGATCCTCCAGATGAGCCTGGATGTCGCGCACCGACAGCCCGGCAGCGTAGAGCCCGATGATCTTGTCGTCGACGCCATCGATCCGGGTCTGGCCCTTCTTCACAAGTTCCGGTTCAAAGCTGCCCTCCCGGTCGCGCGGCACCGAAAGCGGCACCTCGCCGTCAGAGCCTTTCACTCGCTTCGTCGCCACCCCGTTGCGCCGGTTGGTCTGTTCCGCTGGCGGCTCAGATCCCGCCTCATAGCCCAGATGCGCCGTCAGTTCCGCACCGAGCATCCGTTCCATCAGGCGGATCTTCAGCTCCTTCATAAGTCCTGCATCACCAAGCAGATCTTCAGGCCGCTTACAGTCCTTCAGCAACTCGTCCAGCAGTTCGTTGGAAATCGTCATCGTCCTTGCTCCTCTCAGGAAGCATGGACCCAATCAGCCATACACAGAAGACCTGACACTCTCC
>NZ_JACDXX010000073.1 GCF_020539525.1 Pseudogemmobacter faecipullorum
GAGAGTGTCCTGTCTTTTGTGTATGAGTGATCCGGTCCATGCTTCATCGAAAGGAAGCATGCATGACGATCTCCAAGGAACTACTGGATGAGCTGCTGAAGGGCGTTGAGCGCCCCGAGGATTTTTTCGGCGATACCGGGCTGATGAAAGAGCTGAAGATCCGATTGATGGAACGGATGCTCGGCGCCGAACTGACCGCGCATCTGGGCTATGAAGAGGGGAAAGAAGCGCCTCCAGGCCAGCGTAATCGGCGTAACGGCGCATCGACGAAGGTGCTGAAGGGCCAGGATGGCGAATTGCCGGTGGCGGTGCCGCGCGACCGCGACAGCAGTTTCGAGCCCGAATTGGTGAAGAAGGGCCAGACCCGGATCGACGGGATGGACGACAAGATCATCGGGCTCTACGCCGCCGGGCTGACGGTGCGGGACATCCAGGCCCATCTTCTAGACCTCTATGGCCTGAAGGTGTCGCCCGACCTGATCAGCCGCGTCACCGATGCGGTTCTGGACGAGGTTCGGGAATGGCAGAGCCGGGCGCTGGACCGGATGTATCCCATCGTGATCTTTGACGCCCTGCGGGTGAAGATCCGCGATGCCGATAGCCGGACCGTTAAAAACAAGGCCGTCTATGTGGCCCTCGGCGTCACCCGCGAGGGCCTGCGCGAGGTTCTGGGTCTCTGGATTGCCGAGAACGAGGGCGCCAAATTCTGGCTCTCGGTAATGAACGAACTGAAGAACCGGGGCGTCCAGGACATCCTGATCGCCGTTGTCGATGGGCTCAAGGGCTTCCCCGAGGCGATCACCGCCGCCTTCCCGGAGGCCATGGTTCAGACCTGCATCGTCCATCTGGTGCGCCACAGCCTGAACTTCTGCTCGTGGAAGGACCGCAAGGCGGTGGCCACTGACCTGCGCCGGATCTACGGGGCCGCCACCGCCGATATGGCCGCCACCGAGCTGGATGCTTTCGAGGGAAAATGGGCCGCGAAATACGCATCCATCGCACCGGCATGGCGGCGCGCCTGGCAGGAGGTGATCCCGTTCTTCGCCTTCGATCCGACAATCCGGAAGATCATCTACACCACGAATGCCATTGAGAGCCTGAACCGCGTGATCCGCAAATCCATTAAGACGCGCGGGTCGTTCCCAACCGACGAAGCTGCAACCAAGCTGATCTACCTCGCGATCCGAAACTTCGAGAAAGATGGTCGCAACGTCCGGGAATGGTTTGCCGCCCGCAACCAGTTCGCCATAATGTTCGGCGAGCGCTTCGCCGCTTGAGTATCTGAAACCGCATGGACCGGCCCAGATACACAGACTTCAGGACAGTCCC
>NZ_JACDXX010000074.1 GCF_020539525.1 Pseudogemmobacter faecipullorum
GGTCGCAACGTCCGGGAATGGTTTGCCGCCCGCAACCAGTTCGCCATAATGTTCGGCGAGCGCTTCGCCGCTTGAGTATCTGAAACCGCATGGACCGGCCCAGATACACAGACTTCAGGACAGTCCCAGATGTCGGGCGAAAAGCTGGGGCATCTGCTGAAGATCACCCTGCCGCTGGCTGCGATCACCCTGTTCCTGCTGTTGCCCTTGGATTTTCTGTGGTGGAAACTGCTCGGCGTCCTGTGACCTGTCCGCTTAAGCCCCGTTTAGGGCGGCATGCTCGGGCGTCATGTTCCAAACCATCAGCCGATAGGTGAAGCTGACCTGCCCGCCATCCGCCATCGTGGTCCCCGACCCGATCAGCCCCGGAAGACGGTTCACGTCGCAGCCGGCGATCTCGGCCAGTTTCTCGGTGTCGACCTCGCCGTCATCGCCGCGCCAGTCCGGATCATCCGGGCCGACATAGCGGAAACTGACCGCAGGGCCGCCCTAGGTGTCCTGCAACAAGAGGTCTTCCCCCATCAGAATGAGGCTGACGGGATGCGATGATTGATGCGACGCCGCCACAGACCGGACGCCATCGGTGAGCATTCCGGGAAAGACGGACAGGCGGTAGGGACCGACGAGATCCTCAAGCGGAGGCGATGCATCGCATTCGCTGGGGAAAAGCTCGATGGCTTCGGCGCGCACAGGCCCGGCCAGAAGCGCCGTGACGATCAGCGCGGCAAGGGCGGCGCCGCGCATCAATCCTGATCCTTGTGAAGCTGGGTCTCGAAACTGCCGCTGATTTCGTGGCAATCTGTGGGATCGGCTTCATAGCCGGGCTGGTCCACCCGGCATATCTCGCCCGAAAAGCGGGCCTGAATCATGCCGGTCTCGCCATCGAAATAATAGCTGTCGACCTCATAGGTGACATTGCTGCGCTGATCAGGGTTCATCTCCCACATCGGCGGGGTGGAGAGATTGAGTGCATAGCTGACAGAGTCATTTTGCCAGATGATGGAGGCTGTGCCGTCGTGGGGGTGTTCGTCGAAACTCCGGGTCAGGAACAATGTGCCTGCCGTGCGCCCGTCCACAGCCCTGACGCCGGTGATCTGCAGAGTGTTGACAAGCGGCAGGCCCGGCGAGCCACCCATGGTGCCGACCGTGGCCGAGGACATGGTCTGGCCGTCGATTTCGGTGGCCTGCGTCTCGAACACCAGTTCCTCGCCCTGGAAAGTGACGCGGATTTCTCCGATTGGCTCAAATTCCTGCGCCGACACGGGGCCTGCAAGCAGCACCAACAGGGCAGCG
>NZ_JACDXX010000075.1 GCF_020539525.1 Pseudogemmobacter faecipullorum
AGGCCCAGACGGCATAAGCGATGATCTCGCGGGGGAAGCGGAAGCCCTTCAGGCGCGCCAGGGATGATGGCATTTTCATTCGAAATCCTGTAGCAGGGGCTTCACGACACAACAACTTGGCAATGCCGCCCCTGGCGCGCGCGCTGGAGGCGGTGGGCGAAATCCAGGGGCTGCAGGCGGGTCTGGAGGAGGGGGATCAGCAGCAGCTGCGCCTCGGCCGGATCATTGATGAGGCGCTTGCCAGTTTCAGCATTGAAGGGGTGAGCCTGAACGCGGCTGAGATTGAGGCTTCGGTTATCGCCTCCCTGCGGCATCGCAACCAGGCCCCGCCGTCGCGCCGCCCTGATGCCATCGCCGAGCTGATGCTGGAAGCCCGTGACTATCAGGGCCCGCTTGATGAGCCGGGGCTCTTTGCCTGGCATAATCTGCTGTTTTACGGCGTTGAGATTGAGGATCGCGGCCGCTGGCGCAGCTTTGAGCTGGAGATTGTCCGCTCGGATCAGGCGGCCCGGCAGGATGAGGTGCTCTATCGTGCCCCGCCGCCCGAGCGGCTGGAGGGGGAGATGGCGGCCTTCCTCGCCTGGCTTGCCCGCCCGTCAGACAGCCATCCGGCGATCCGCGCGGCACTGGCGCATCTGTGGTTTGAATCGATCCATCCGTTCTCAGACGGGAATGGCCGTATCGGGCGCGCGATCATCGACCATGTTTTCGCACGGGAGCGTGCCCTGCCATTCTCGCTGTCACGCCAGATTGAGCGTGAGAAAAAGGCCTATTATGAGGCGCTGCAGGCGGGGCGCCGGGAAGGGCAGGGGGGTATTGATGCGACGCCCTTCGTCGAGTGGTTCCTGCATTGTCTGCTGCGTGCGGCCGAGGCAAGCCGCAAAGAAGCGCTGTTCCGGACACGGCGCAATGCCTTTTTCACCCGCTTCGGGCCGGTGCTGAACGCTCGGCAGGAAAAGGCGCTGCGGCTCTTGTTCGCGCAGGGCCCTGAACGCCTGGCCGAGGGGATCAGCGCCCGCAGCTGGCGCAGGATGACCGGGGCTGCAAGCGCGACGGCGTCCCGGGATCTGGCAGGCCTGGCCGAGGCCGGTATCCTCACCCAGGGAGAGGGGGCGGGCCGCTCGACCCTCTGGCATCTGAGCGCTTAACGACCCTGGGGACTGTCCTG
This sequence comes from Pseudogemmobacter faecipullorum, assembly GCF_020539525.1. GTDB lineage: Bacteria > Pseudomonadota > Alphaproteobacteria > Rhodobacterales > Rhodobacteraceae > Pseudogemmobacter > Pseudogemmobacter faecipullorum. The sequence goes on from NZ_JACDXX010000075.1 coordinate 1,169, forward strand.
AAGTCTGTGTATCTGGGCCGGTCCATGCGGTTTCAGATACTCAAGCGGCGAAGCGCTCGCCGAACATTATGGCGAACTGGTTGCGGGCGGCAAACCATTCCCGGACGTTGCGAC
>NZ_JACDXX010000076.1 GCF_020539525.1 Pseudogemmobacter faecipullorum
GCATTCCGTTCCTCACATGCTTGCGCTTCGGATTGTAGAACATCTCGATGTAATCGAACACGTCCTGCCTTGCGTCTTCGCGGGTCCGGTAGGTCCTGCGCCTGATCCGCTCGCGCTTGAGCAGGTTGAAGAAGCTTTCGGCGACTGCGTTGTCGTGGCAGTTGCCGCGGCGGCTCATGGAATGCTCAAGGTTGTGGGCGCGCAGGAACGCAGCCCAATCCATGCTGGTGAACTGGCTGCCCTGATCGGAGTGGATTAGCACCTTTCCCTTCGGCTTTCGCCGCCAGACAGCCATGAGCAGAGCTTGCAAGACGACATCCGTTGTTTGCCTGCTTTGCATCGACCAACCAATCACGCGCCGGGAATAGAGGTCGATGACCACCGCGAGGTAGGCAAAGCCCTCCTGCGTCCGGATGTAGGTGATGTCCGTCACCCACACCCTGTCTGGCGCAGCGACGTCGAACTGCCGGTCGAGAGTATTGTCGACCACGACCGATGGCTTGCCACCATAGCTGCCAGGGCGGCGCTTATAGCCGATCTCCGCCTTGATCCCCGCAAGCTGGGCCAATCTGGCCACCCGGTTCGGACAGATGCTTTCGCCCTGCTCAACCAGATCGTCATGCAGCTTGCGGTATCCGTAGACTTTCCCACTCTCCGTCCAGGCGCTCCGCAGCAGTTCAGTCTGGCGCCTGTCTTCTTGAGCTCGCGCACTCATCGGAGCCTGTAGCCAGGCATAGAAGCCGCTCGGCTGTATGCGCAGACACCGGCACATGGCCCGGACAGAAAACTGCCCCCGATGCCCGGCCACGAACGCCGTCGCCATCGGGCTCGAACCAATGGCGCTCCAATGGCTCCGCTCACTTTGCATCCCGAGCGAAATACGCGGTGGCTTTTTTTAGGATGTCGCGCTCCTCGGAAACCCGTGCCAGTTCCCGCTTCAACAGGCGGATCTCGGCATCCTTCTCGGTCTCACCTGATGCCGTCTTCGCGAACTTGCGCTTCCAGGCATAGAGCGAGTGCTTGCTCACCCCGAGCCGTTCAGAAACCTCGCTGACCGGGTAGCCCCGCTCCGTGATCTGAGCGACCGCATCGCGCTTGAAGTCGTCGCAGAAAGTCCCTGTGCCCATCATGGCCTCCTTGCCTCAAAATTAGCAAAGAAGGCGTCCACGAAACATGGGGCTATTCA
>NZ_JACDXX010000078.1 GCF_020539525.1 Pseudogemmobacter faecipullorum
TATATAAACCGCCGCCCTCACTCTTATATACCATTATGTTGCACTGCGGGCAAGGCGTAAATGCTCCTAGTGGTGATTTTTATTTGCTCACCGTGTCACTTTTTTTCTTGATCGACTGGGCGCTCCCTTTATCCTGTCATCGGCAAAAGGGGAGCTGTGACATTGGCATTCTGGGACTTCATCACTGGCCGCGCTGGGCGCGATGATCGAGACCCGCGTGAAAGAGGGGCCAAGCTCGATGGGGCGATGGCCGCGATCCATGATGTGATCGAGACGATAAAAGATATGCCTGGTCAGGAACCCCAAGACCCGCTGCCGCTGCTGCTTCCCAGAGACCCCCTAGACTTCCACGGCCTGCCGATTGTGTGGCGGGTCCACCTACCGCAGCGCGAGGCGGTCTATATGGGCATAGGCCGCGCCCCAGCCGGTGAAGAATACGACCGGAAGCGGTATGTCGTGATCGTGCAGTCAGTCCTTTTCTACGCGGCATGGAGAGCTGCCGATCTGGCACTACACGCAGACAGAACAAGGGCGCTGCTGCCCTCTGATATACCAACAGATTATAAGTGGTCAGGTCAGGGGCCTAACTGGACAGGAGGGCGCAGAAACCCCGTCTATTTGCCAGATGTGGGCTACCATCCTTCACGCGGGCCAGCCTTTGTCGATGGCGTCACGCGCTCCCTGTGGCTGGTCTATAACGGCGCTACGAGCTTCCCTGTGGCTGTGTCAGGCAAGGAAAGCGCTCAGGGCCTCTATGCACTTGCAGGAGATCCACGGACCAAGCCAGAGAGCATTCACGCGCTGTCCAGCTAACGCCGGTCGCGCTCCAAGCGATCAAGCGCCCATTCTTCTGATACCTTTCTCTGCCTTCTAAGACCCTCGATTTTCTTAACTGCCGCAGGAGAGGGAGAGCTAACACCTGACAGCCCATGAGCCGCAGCCTCACGGCCAGAGTTGAATACCGGCACATCGGGCGAATAGTCCCAGACAGAGGGATCGAGCCGAGCGGCATGGAAG
>NZ_JACDXX010000079.1 GCF_020539525.1 Pseudogemmobacter faecipullorum
GTCGACTGCCCCGGCCACGCTGACTATGTTAAGAACATGATCACCGGTGCGGCGCAGATGGACGGCGCGATCCTCGTGGTGAACGCAGCTGACGGCCCGATGCCGCAGACCCGCGAGCACATCCTGCTCGGCCGCCAGGTGGGTATCCCCTACATGGTCGTGTTCATGAACAAAGTGGACCAGGTTGACGATCCGGAACTGCTGGAACTCGTCGAGATGGAAATCCGCGAGCTGCTGTCGTCCTACGAATATCCGGGCGACGATATTCCGATCGTCAAAGGCTCGGCTCTGGCCGCTCTCGAAGGCCGCGACCCGGAAATCGGCGAGAACTCGATCCGCGAACTGCTGGCCGCTGTCGACAGCTATATCCCGACCCCGGAGCGTGCGGTTGACCTGCCGTTCCTGATGCCGATCGAAGACGTGTTCTCGATCTCGGGCCGTGGTACCGTTGTGACCGGCCGTATCGAGCGTGGCGTTCTGAACGTTGGCGACGAAGTCGAGATCGTCGGCATCCGTGCGACCTCGAAATCGACCTGCACCGGCGTTGAGATGTTCCGCAAGCTGCTCGACCGCGGTGAAGCTGGCGACAACGTTGGCGCCCTGCTGCGCGGCGTTGACCGTGACGGCGTTGAGCGTGGTCAGGTTCTGTGCAAGCCGAAGTCGGTTCTGCCGCACACCACCTTCGAAGCTGAAGCCTATATCCTCACCAAAGAGGAAGGTGGCCGTCACACCCCGTTCTTCGCCAACTACCGTCCGCAGTTCTACTTCCGTACCACGGACGTGACCGGCATGGTTAAGCTCCCGGAAGGCACCGAAATGGTTATGCCGGGCGATAACCTGAAGTTCGAAGTCGAGCTGATCGCACCGATCGCCATGGAAGAGAAGCTGCGCTTCGCTATCCGTGAAGGCGGCCGCACCGTTGGTGCAGGCGTCGTGGCGAAAATCATCAAGTGATCTGAAAGCGCTGCTGCAGCGGCGCTGACGGA
>NZ_JACDXX010000080.1 GCF_020539525.1 Pseudogemmobacter faecipullorum
AGCGAAAGCGCGTCGAGGTTGATATCGGTCATCAAGGTCCCCTTTGTTCTTTAACATTGATAGGGCAGCGTGCAGTGATGGGCAATTTCCCATTCGGGGACATAGTCAGACATGGTTGCGTGCTCTAATGCTGCCGCATGAGCAGAAGAAGACAGTCTAGGCCTTCCACGCGCGTCACTGCGCTGCGATCGGCATCTTGGCCTCGGAAACGAGCGGGTAGTCGTAACCGGCCTCTACAGTTTTTGTCTGTGATGGGCGGTGCGTTGTTACTTGGTTTTATGGCGGTGGAGCGCATTCCCGAGCATCTCGGCGCGCTGCCTGAATTGACAGCCCGTCGTGTGATTGAGGGGCCTGTCAGTCATATTCGCGATGGCGACACAATTGAGGTGGCGGGCACGCCCGTTCGGTTCGGGTCGTTGGACTGTGCTGAGCGCGGAACAGTGCGAGGCGATGCGGCTACCAGGCGCATGCGGGATCTGGTTGCTGCGCAGTCCCTCAGCTGCGCCCTGAACGGTCGCACCAGCTACGACCGCAGCATCGGGCGGTGCACTTTGCCCGATGGACGCGACGTGGCCGCACAGATGATCCGGGAAGGATTGTGCGGTCGATACTGGTAACGGCAGTCCTGTCGGATCCAGAGTGAGAGAGCGGCTGGTTTGCCCGTGACGGGTCAGGGCTGGAGGAGAGGCCTCCGGCGGCCCGTCGCGGAGTGACTGTCATGAACACTATGCAGATTCTGGAACCCGCGCGCCCGGTGCGCGGCGGCTACAAGGTGGATGTCAGCCGGGGAGCACGCAACGGCCGGGTGTCGTCCGAATGGTTCAATCGGCCTGATGATGAGCGCTATCTCTCGCTCGATGACCTCTGGGCCTCGGTCAAGGCGCGCTCGGAGCGCAGCACGTCACGGATCGTCGAGACGGCAAAGATCCATGT
>NZ_JACDXX010000081.1 GCF_020539525.1 Pseudogemmobacter faecipullorum
CCAGATTGCTGCGTCATTGGCGCAAGTCCGGCTAAGGCGGTGATCTTCTTGCTCTCGAGATATCCCAGCTCCGGCATGTCGATCAGCATGGTGGTCGCGGTCAGGCGACCGATCCCCGGAATGGTCATCAAGCGGCGAATGCGCTCTTCAAGGGTGCCTCGCTGTCTGGCGATCTGCGCGATGACCTCGTCAAGCGCTTGGATATCGGCACCGATATCCTCAATGCGGCGAGCAAGCTGTTCGCGCACAAGCGGGTTCAGTGCGGTCGCAAGCCGCGTCTTCGCGGTCACTTGATCTTTGACCAAAGCGCGGCGAGCCGTCAGCAACTCCCTGAGATCATGAACATCTTCGCCTTCGACGATGTGAGGCTCCAGGTCCAGCACAACACCCATGCGCGCCAGCATTCTGGCATCGACGCTGTCGGTCTTTGCCAACCGTCCAATTGCCTGTGCAAAGCGCCGCGCCTGCTTCGGATTGACCTTGATGAAAGGCTTCCCTGTCAGGCTCAGATGCCGTTCAAGCCCCCGGTGATAGGCGCCGGTCGCCTCGAAGACGATCAGAACGTCCTCCTGCTTCCCCAGCCAGTCGCCCAATTGCTCGAAACCTTCGGGGGTATTGGGCAGGCAACATGCCTCAGCCCGGGAATGCCAGAAGACGTCGAGCCGGTCTTTCGACACATCGATGCCGATGGTATCCTTGGCCATCTTTTCTTCCTACCTATGCTTGTCGTTCGGGCCCGCAGCCCACGTATCCGTTCAGGTCGTTAGAAAAGACGGGGGTTCGTCAAACTCGACCGCGGTCCTGAAAGACCAAGCTCCGCACGACGCCACCCCCGCCGCTGCCCCGCAGTTTGCGGTGCTGGGCAACAGCTCCCTTTTGCCTCAGGAGCCGAGAATTCCATAAGACAAGCTCCGCC
>NZ_JACDXX010000082.1 GCF_020539525.1 Pseudogemmobacter faecipullorum
AGGAACTGGCCAGCCTATAACGATGCGCTCAAGCGCCGGGGTTCGCTGACGATCTGGTTCGACCCCGAGATGAGCTGGGACGCTGCGCCGACAGGCAGGCGTGGCCGCCAGCAGACCTACAGCGATGCCGCTATCCAGATGTGCCTTTCGATGAAAGTGCTGTTCGGCATGGCGCTTCGGCAGACGACCGGTTTTGTCGAGAGCCTGCTGCGGCTGGTTGGCCTCGACTGGTCGGTCCCCGACTTCAGCACGCTGTCCCGCCGCCAGAAGACCTTGGCCGTCAACATCCCCTACCGTGGGTCGAAGGGCCCGCTGCACCTGCTCATCGACAGCACGGGCATCAAGGTCGAGGGCGAAGGCGAGTGGCACGCCCGCAAGCATGGTGGCCCGAAACGCCGCGTCTGGCGCAAGATCCACCTCGGGATCGATGAGGAAACATTGGAAATTCGAGCCGTCGAGGTCACCGCGAGCCACATCGGAGATGCACCGGTGCTGCCCGATCTTCTCAGTCAGATCCCCGCGCACCAACAGATCGGCAGCGTCACCGCGGATGGCGCCTACGATACTCGAAAGTGCCACGACGCGATCGCCGATCGCGGTGCCCACGCAGTCATCCCACCCCGCAAGAACGCCAAGCCGTGGAAGACGGTCACCGCCGGTGCGGTCGCAAGAAACGAAGCACTGCGGACATCGAAATACCTCGGCCGCGCGATCTGGCGACGATGGAGCGGATATCACCGCCGAAGCCGCGTCGAGACGAAGATGCATTGCGTGAAGCTGCTGGGCCAGCGGCTCATGGCTCGGGACTTCGACCGTCAGGTCGCCGAGCTCCAGGTCCGCATCGCCGTCCTGAACGGCTACAC
>NZ_JACDXX010000083.1 GCF_020539525.1 Pseudogemmobacter faecipullorum
ATACAGAAAAGTATTTTGTCTCAGAGGCTTATATCTACCGGCTGCTCAAATCGCACGACCTCATCACCAGCCCGGCCTACATCGTCATCAAGGCGGCCGATGAGTTCAAAGACAAGACCACGGCGCCAAACCAGATGTGGCAGACTGACTTCACCTATCTGAAAGTCATTGGCTGGGGTTGGTTTTACCTGTCCACGATCCTCGACGACTACTCCCGCTATGTCATCGGCTGGAAGCTCTGCGGCAACATGCGGGCCGAGGATGTCACCGACACGCTCGACATCGCTTTGGCAGCGTCAGGCTGCGACAGCGCCAAGGTTCTGCACAAACCCAGGCTGCTCAGCGATAATGGCTCGTCTTACATCGCTGCCGATCTGGCAGAATATCTCGAAGACAAAGGCATGAAGCACATTCGCGGCGCACCAATGCACCCCCAGACACAGGGAAAGATCGAAAGATGGCACCAGACCCTGAAGAACCGCATCTTGCTGGAAAACTACTTTCTCGAGGGCGAACTCCAAGCAGCCATCGCCGCCTTCATCGATCACTACAACAACCACCGCTACCACGAGAGCATCGGCAACCTAACCCCGGCTGACGTCTACTTCGGTCGCGGTGAAACCATCCTGGCTGAAAGGAGGCGCATCAAACAGCAGACCATCCAAAACCGCCGCTTGAACCACCAGCGTCAAGCAGCATAGCCTGAACCCGATGAGCCCAAGCCATCTGCTACAAAATCAGCGCGGC
>NZ_JACDXX010000084.1 GCF_020539525.1 Pseudogemmobacter faecipullorum
AGTGGTGCCGCCATTCGCCAGCGGGCCATAGACGATATAGCTGTGACCGGTGACCCAGCCGACATCGGCGGTGCACCAATAGACATCGCCATCATGATAATCGAAAGTATATTGATGCGTCATCGCCGCATAGGTCAGATAGCCGCCCGATGTATGCACCACCCCCTTCGGCTTGCCGGTCGATCCGGAAGTATAGAGGATGAACAGAGGATCCTCGGCGCCGACCTCGACATAGGGGCAATAGGGGTTCGCCGCCGCCATCTCGGCGGTCAGGTCGAAATCGCGGCCCTCTACCCAGGAGGTCTGGCCGCCGGTGCGCTTGACGACGAGGCATTTCACCCGGTCCGAGCAATGCAGCAGCGCTTTATCGGTATTATCCTTCAGCCCGGTTTTACGGCCGCCGCGCGGGGCGAAATCGGCGGTGATCACCAGTTTCGCTTCCGAATCGTTCACCCGGTTCGCCAGCGCATCGGGCGAGAAGCCGCCAAAGACCACCGAATGCACCGCGCCAAGCCGGGCACAGGCCAGCATGGCATAGGCCGCCTCGGGGATCATCGGCAGGTAAAGCACCACCCGGTCGCCTTTGGAAATACCATGTGATTTCAGCACATTGGCCAGACGCGACACCTGTTCGAGCAATTCGCGATAGCTGATATGTTTCGCCGGTTCCGCCGGATCATCCGGCTCCCAGATGATCGCGGTCTGCTCAGCGCGGTCGATCAGATGGCGGTCGATGCAATTGGCGGC
>NZ_JACDXX010000085.1 GCF_020539525.1 Pseudogemmobacter faecipullorum
TGTCCGCCATCAGCACCCTTGGAACAGTTTGGCGTGATTGCGTAGCGGAGGCTTTGCGGCTCATCTTTATCCCAGTTGGAGTTGAAGATGATGAAGAGCCGAAGGACCGCGCCAGCGAAACCCATGACGATCAAGGCCCCTGCCGAGCAAGTCGTGAAGGACATCCGGCGTGCGACGCGCAAGTTGCATTCTTCTGAGGAGAAGATCCGGATCGTGCTGTCCGGCCTTCGTGGCGAAGACAGCATTGCCGAGTTGTGCCGCAAGGAAGGGATCGCCCAAAGCCTGTATTACAGTTGGTCGAAGGAATTCCTCGAGGCCGGCAAGAAGCGGCTGGCCGGTGATACGGCCCGTCAGGCGAATACAGGCGAGGTGAAGGATCTGCGCGCCGAGGCTTTGGCACTGAAGGAACTTGTGGCCGATCTCAGCCTTGAAAACCGTCTGCTCAAAAAAAACATGACCGGGGCTGGGGGAGACCCAGAATGAGATACCCCGCCGCTGAAAAGCTCGAAATCATCCGGCTGGTGGAGCAGTCGCATCTGTCAGTCAGGCGCACCTTGGCCAAGATCGGCATCCCACCCACCACGTTTTACCGGTGGTATGACCGCTTCGTTGAACATGGGCCCGAGGGGTTGGAGGACAGGCCATCTTCCCCTTCCCGGGTCTGGAACCGCATCCCCGATGCGGTGCGGGATCGGATCTTGG
>NZ_JACDXX010000086.1 GCF_020539525.1 Pseudogemmobacter faecipullorum
TCGAAACCGTCAACCACTTCAGCAATGCCGTCAGCGCCCTGCCGCAAATTGTCGAGTGCCACCTGATGGCGGGCGATTGCGACTTTCTGCTGCGCGTTGTGGCCCGCGATCTCGATGACTATCGGCACCATCGAGGACGAGACCGGAACCGCGAATGTCGTGGTCTGGAAGAAGGTCTATGAGGCGTTCCGCGCCGCCGTGGTTGCTGGACGGCTGTTGCGGGTGACGGGCAGGATCGAGCGTGACGGGCAGGTGACCCATCTGATCGCCGAACGCATCGAGGATCTGTCGGTCCGGCTTTCCACCATCGGGCATCAGCTGCGGATCGGGGCTGAGTCTGAGAGGGCAGGGGAGACCGTCAGGCCCACCCGAACAGTTGGCAGGGCGCGGCACCCGAGGGAGCAGGCGAAGAAGCTGTTCCCGAGCAGGGACTTCCATTGACGGCGGAGACTGCGGATTTGACATACGGTGTTGTGAGAGCTGCGCAGCTATGGTGCCGGTCCAATGAGGTCGCCGACCGGGGGGAGTGTCTGAAAGTCTGTGTATCTGATCGGGGCCACGCGGTTATCAGATACGGTCAGGCGTCGAAACGCCCGGTGAACATTATGGCCAGCTGATTGCGGGCCGCAACCCATTCCCGGACAGCGCG
>NZ_JACDXX010000087.1 GCF_020539525.1 Pseudogemmobacter faecipullorum
TGTGTTACGAGTGTTTCCTCTGCGCATGGCTTCTAACGTGGCCCGGCCATCATAAGAATTATGAACTCACATCAGAGAGTGCCAGATCCATTCATCGGATCTTGGCGGCCCGATGTGTAGCGGAATTTTCGCTGAGCTATGGTCGAAAGTTGGTGACGCTTGATCAGGCGGCGGTTTGAAGTTGACGGAGGCCGTCGCGGAACTCAACCCCCTGTATGATTTCTGGGAGGCGGTGGTGGCCGTCGAGTTTTCGCCATTTCTTCTGGGCCGACATCATCAGCTTGAAGGCCATGGCCGTTTGATCTGGTTCAGGTGAACGTCGAACTCCTGCGCCAGCTCGATCATGGTCTTCTCGCCCTTGATCGCGGCTACCGCCACTTTCGCCTTGAAAGCCGGGCTGTGGTTCCGGCGCGGTCGTCTTGCCATGGTCTTCTCCTCGCTCGCAGCATCATGCTGCCGTTACGCGGAAAATCCACTTATCCCGGCTGTTCAGATTCCCGCAGCCGCCTCTTCCATGACCAGACCAGACGAAACAGACCGACGTATTCTGCGCGCATTGCAGAAAGATGGTCGGATGCAGAAGGTCGAACTGGCAGTCCAGGTCGGGCTTTCGCCCTCGCCCTGTCTGCGGCG
>NZ_JACDXX010000088.1 GCF_020539525.1 Pseudogemmobacter faecipullorum
GCGAATTCGCCACGATCATCCCCGACCCAGACGCCGGAAAGCCCCTGAGGCAGCGAGGAGCATTCCACCACCATGGTCACAAAGCGGGTATTCCAGCCCCAGCTGCCGACATAGCGGCGCTTGCCCGCCGTGGCATAGGTGCCGAGGCTGAACTTCAGAGGCGTATCATCGCCCAGCTCAACCTCAAACTTTACCGAGACCTCAGGCGCTTTCCGCACCGCCTTTGCGATTGCAGTCGCCACCACGTTGAGGGCCAGACTGAGGGCCATCTGCATAATGGCCGCAGCAGCACCGCCAGCCGCAATCACACCACCGACCCAGGCAACAGCCGCAGCGATAGGTCCGGCATGAGCAGGACCGGCCGCCAGCGCAAAGAGCGCGGCGGTGAACAGAATTCTGAATTTCATGGGTGTCAGCCGACCTTGAATGCCCGGGTCATATCGGCGCGGGGGCGCCGACCATGGCCTTGCTCAGTGATAACAATCAGCCCGGAGGCATCGACCACGCAGAGCGCGGCGCCGATCTCGCCATCCGCCGGGATCAGCCCGATGTCACCGACATGGGCCTGCGAGGGGTGGACCTCCGGCAGATAAGCCGCGACCGCATCGCCCA
>NZ_JACDXX010000089.1 GCF_020539525.1 Pseudogemmobacter faecipullorum
GCGCGCGGGCGGCTTGGGCCTCGGTCACCATGTCGATCATCCGCGCCACGGTGCTGCTTTCGACGGTGGCGCTTGCGCGCATGGTCAGCACGGAATTGAGGTTGACCGTCGCCTCGAAAAGCTTCGCTCCGGGCACCTTTGAGACGGGCATCGACTCTCCGGTGATCGTTGCCTCGTCGACCGTGCCTTCGCCGGTGACAAGCACGCCATCCACGGGCACGCGCGCGCCCGGACGCAGGACAAGCAAATCCCCCTCGCGAAGCGCCGCGACGGGGATTTGCTCTGTTGCGCCCGTGGCGCTCAGCCGCAGTGCAGTCTCGGGGCGCAGCGCCATCAGCGCCTCGATCGCGCGGCGGGCGCGGCCCATAGCGCGATGCTCCAGCGTGCCCGAAATGCTGAAGAGTGTGAGGAGAACGGCCCCCTCCAGTGGGGCGCCTACCGCAAGCGCGGCCAAAGCCGCGATGATCATCAACAGGTCTATGTCGAGCACGTGGTCCTTGAAAAGTGCACCAAGCGCGCGCAGCCCCGTCGGAAGCCCGGCCGCAAGATAGACAAGTGCAAGCCCTGCCGTGAGCCAGATCCCCGGCAGCACGAAGGTGCCGAAGA
>NZ_JACDXX010000090.1 GCF_020539525.1 Pseudogemmobacter faecipullorum
CCGGATATCGAGGCGCTGCAGGATGCCGGACTGCTGAAACCGGTGGCTGATGTCGATCTGGACATGCCCATCGCCGCTGAGCAGGAATGATTGCGCCTGCTCAGGACGCTAACTGTTCAAGGCCGACGGGAGAGGAGAGCCGTGACCTGCTGCGTGCTGTCCAGCCAGGCGGCCACGTCTGGACGGCGCCATTCTATGATCCTGCGAATGCGCTGGTGATCTTCATGCAGATTTCGAGCGAAGATGGGCTCGTGATGCGCGATCCGGTTTCTCAGCTTCCGGACCTCGTCGATGTCATCGAACAATCTGGCGCGGGCTTCTGACAGCGTTAGTGCTTTGTCATATCCCGGAAATGTCGCCGCGAGGTGGGGATCCCAGATCCGAGGCTGCTGGCCTTTCAAGAACAGGAAGCGCCAAAAGGCGAACTTCAGCTCGGCGACGACCTTTCCCGCTGTGGGAAGCTTCGCTGCGCAATCTGTCAGATCTTCTCTGGGCCTGTAGCCCCTTGCTGGTGCTGGGAGCGTGTAGACGAAACCGCGGTTGAGATGCCAGTTGCCCCCGAAAACCGCCTCAATCGCCTCGACTGCTCCGTTTCGGAT
>NZ_JACDXX010000091.1 GCF_020539525.1 Pseudogemmobacter faecipullorum
GCGCGTTACCTCGCACACTTGATTGGAAGAAAAACATAGCCTATTTTCTAACACATGAAGACTGTATCTGCCTCTGTTCCCGATCGGATCATGAAGCGTGTCCGCGCTAGCGGACGCGGCAGCGTCTTCACGCCCAGTGACTTTCTGAACGTGGCTGCCCGTGGCGCGGTGGACCAGGCGCTGTCTCGGCTGACCAGGGCGGGCGACCTCCGGCGTCTCGCCCGCGGCCTTTATGATTTCCCGAAGATCCATCCGAAGTTTGGTGCTCTGGCCCCTTCGCCCGACAACGTGGCCAGAGCACTCGCTCGCGAAACCGGATCAAACCTGCAGATTGATGGTCCACAGGCTGCCAATGTGCTCGGGCTTTCAACGCAGGTTGCGGCGCAGAGCCGTTGGCTGACGGATGGGCCTTCGCGCCGTGTTGTGCTCGGGAAGCGGGTGATCGATCTTCGCCATACGTCGCCCAAACATTTGATTGCCCCCGGCAGCCCGGCCGGAACGGTCGTTCAGGCCCTGCGCCATGTAGGTGCTGCACGGGCCTCTGACGTGATGCACGCGGCCAGCCGTCACCTCTCGGCCAGCGACAAGAAGCT
>NZ_JACDXX010000092.1 GCF_020539525.1 Pseudogemmobacter faecipullorum
AATCACGCCTTGGAGATTGACACGTCACCCAAGTATCAATCATACATACTTTAGGACGTATAGCGTATCTTTTGCCAATCCACTCCAGACTGAGGTGAGACGATGATCATTTTTGTTCTCTCTTTAGCACTAAGCGCCCAGCTGCTGGTTGGTGGAGCTGTTCTGATTACCGACGGGGGCTGGTTCCTCGCTCTCGTAAGCGCCCAGGGGGCGGGATGTGCCGCGGTGTTGGGGGCCGCAACAATCGGAAATGCATCGCAGCACATCTGCAAGACAGTCGGCGCGTCGCGCGCTTCCTGATCCAACAAACGCAACAATTAATCCAGGACTTACACCATGGGACCCATTCGCATCACTGCAGATAAGCCCTCTGATTTCCGGATCACCGCAAACGCGGATCAGGTGAAACAGTTCGGCCGTGTCGATAACAACCTGATCGTGCACCTTGTTGACGGTCAGCAGATCATCATCACCGATTTCTTTGTCACCGGCCCGAACGGCGAAGTCAGCCGCCTGCTTTATGCAGATGGTTCGTTCAGCGGCGTCGACAGCAACTCGACCTCGGTCGAGGGCGAAGGCGT
>NZ_JACDXX010000093.1 GCF_020539525.1 Pseudogemmobacter faecipullorum
CGTTTATAGCCCCGCTCCGTGATCTGAGCGACCGCATCACGCTTGAAGTCGTCGCTGAAAGTCACTGTGACCATCATGGCCTCCTTGCCTCAAAAGTAGAAAAAAAGGCGACCATCAAACATGGGGCATTCAGTCAGATGATCTGTGCCCTTCTGACGCGGCGCAGACCGGCTTTTCCTGAACAGCACCAGCCAGTTCTGACGGGAGTGAGGGGGCAGACTGCTGCCCCTTTCGAACCTCACACCCCCAGCCAGCGATCTGCGATTTCGGGGCTCAGGGCGGGCATTTTGCCGCTCCAGACCGTCGCGCCGCGCTCAAGGATCACGGCGCTATCGGCCACTGCGGCGATTTCGGCCAGTGATTTATCAACCAGCAGGATCGAGAGCCCCTCGAGCTTCAGCCGCCGGATCGCGGCCTGAATCTCGCCACGCACCACCGGGGCCAGGCCCTCGGTGGCCTCATCCAGCACCAAAAGGCGCGGATTGGTCATCAGCGCCCGGCCGATCGCCAGCATCTGCTGCTCGCCCCCCGACAGGGTGCGGGCAACCTGGCCCG
>NZ_JACDXX010000094.1 GCF_020539525.1 Pseudogemmobacter faecipullorum
ATCTTCTGAACGGCCTCATCAATCACGAAGAGCGGTACCAGGAACCATTCGCGCGGAATTACGGGTCTTCCGAACCGATCGGCAATCTCGATGTCGAGCTGTGCACTGCCGAAAATCCGATGGATCAGGTTCTCAAGCCGAGTTTGGTTGATATTGTAGAGCTCATAGGTCGCGACAACTTCCACTGGAGCCATGAGGAATGTGGGCTGTAGCTGTGCACCCGCAATCCGCTTTTCGACTCCCAAGGTAGTGACGCCAATTTTGTGGACCAGCTCCCGGTTCTCAGCCACCATGGGATGGTCGGATTTGCTGCGCAAAACGTAGATTGTGCCAGTGGTGCTGTCGCCCTCTTCCGGCGCGTCTGCGAAGAGCGGTCCCGCCACAGACTCGGTGATCCGCCGCCCAGATTCATCCTTATTCAAGGCGCGCTGAAGCGATCGCATCAGCATGTTGCTTTCGGTGCCGTTGTCGAAGATGACGCGCAAGCGCGCATCAGTTCGGCCTTGGTCGGTCAGGGTCTGTTCGCCCATCTCGGCGACATATGCCTTTTGAC
>NZ_JACDXX010000095.1 GCF_020539525.1 Pseudogemmobacter faecipullorum
TGGATGGCACACCGACAAGCTGGACCTTCTCTGCCACGCAATCGGATTTCGTCTGGGATACCAATTACGCCAGAATCTCGCTGATGGGCTGGCCCGATGCGGCACCCGAGTGGTTCGCCATGATCAGCATCGGGTTCGGACTGCAACAGGGCAGACCAGAGAACCCGGAAGTGCTTTTGATGCCGCGCGGCGATGGACCGGCCCTGTTTGGCCAGGACATCGAAATCACGCTGACAGAAGTCGGGATCGAGGGCCAAGCGCTCCGCCTCTCGGGCAGCCTGTCCGGCGTTCTGGGCCAGACCACTGACTATGGCTCAAGCGTGGAAATGACTGCGCCACGCCAGATCGACCTGACATTCGACGGCGTCATCGCCGCCCCGTGATCTGCCCAATTGACAGGAGTATTCCATGAAAAATCACACATTCGCTGCCCTGTTGGTGCTGCTTGCAGGCCCCGTGTCGGCGCAGGAATTTGAGCCAATCGGAGAAATCCGCGTCACTTTCCAGGGCGAGGAACTGGTGTTCGAGACGCAGGCCACCGAAAT
>NZ_JACDXX010000096.1 GCF_020539525.1 Pseudogemmobacter faecipullorum
GGGACCCCTTGAGGTGCTGGCACCGGATGCGGCGCTGGATGACGGCGCCGGTCTGCAAGCTCCGGCCACCGGCAAACCCGGCGAAGTCATCACCATCAGCTGGAGCGGCGGCAGTGACAGTGCCGATCAGCGTGTGGCGCTGGCCCGTGCCGATCAGGCCGATTTCAGCTGGATCATCGCGGAAAGTGCCATTGGGCGCAGCAGCCTTGAGATCACGCTGCCGGATGCACCGGGCCGCTACGAATTGCGTTTCCTCGACGTGGCAGGACAGGCCGTGCTGGGCCGGACCATCATCGAAGTCGCACCCTGAGACAGGAGCATATGATGACAAGGCATCTTTTCGCGGTGCTGGCCGTTGCAGCCCTCGTCTCACCCGCCATGGCGCAGGTGACCACCGGAACCATCACCGGCACATTGGATGGCACACCGACAAGCTGGACCTTCTCTGCCACGCAATCGGATTTCGTCTGGGATACCAATTACGCCAGAATCTCGCTGATGGGCTGGCCCGATGCGGCACCCGAGTGGTTCGCCATGATCAG
>NZ_JACDXX010000097.1 GCF_020539525.1 Pseudogemmobacter faecipullorum
AGACGCTGCCGCGTCCGCTAGCGCGGACACGCTTCATGATCCGATCGGGAACAGAGGCAGATACAGTCTTCATGTGTTAGAAAATAGGCTATGTTTTTCTTCCAATCAAGTGTGCGAGGTAACGCGCCCTGACTCTTGTTCAGTCTGAGATTGTCGCGGTCGCGGACTGGGGGGACGAGCGGTGTGCTCGGCGGGGTGCGAAGGGGCCGAGCTCGGCGCTTGCGCCCTGGCCAAGGGTCTATCAGGCATTCGCTGGAAGCCACCGTATTCATCGTCGGTGCGGCGCAGATCTGTGATCTGGCCTGTAACACGTCGACACCTTTGATCAGCGAAGCGCCAAGGCTGGCGGCAGCGGAGGCATCCCGTCATGGGATCAGGCTCCTGTCAGAGCCCAAGCCCCATCCCCGCTTCCATTCGCAAACCTTGGTCCGATCCGTCTCTTTGAAATCAACCCGTAAAGGGTCGGCTTTACGCTTTGCGTGCCGCCCTCGGGGATTCGGGCAAAAGGCCCGAACGCCCGAG
>NZ_JACDXX010000098.1 GCF_020539525.1 Pseudogemmobacter faecipullorum
GGCAGACACATCGGTGTTCCAGCAGTAGAGATCCATCGCTCTCTGGCGATCGCCCGCGGTTTCACGCAGATAAGAGCTGAACCGTGGAGGTGACAGCACGGCCTCAAGATCAAAAATCAACTGGTTCGAAAATCGTGTGTGCATGGGGCGTTGCGGTATAACGATATTGACCAGAAGACCATAGTGACCTATCTAGAGTAGGCAAGGCTTTGAGGTTCGCGGGCATCTGCCTTCCCTCATCGTCGTAAGATCTGCAGAAAGCCCGTCGCGTTCGCGGCGGGTTTTCTAATTTGGGCACTATGTGCGGACTGCCATGCTGTAGGTTGCGCCCTGCCTGCGATTTAGCAGGCAGGGCGAGGGCAGCGGCTGGTCAACGAGTTTTATAATCCAAACCGGCGATGTGACTTCAGAATTTATGCCGCCTTGGGAGACAGATGTCTGTAGGCTTTATTTGTCTGGCCGCAGGACGAGACTGGCCTTCTCTGGGTCATAGTGAAACTTTGTGATCGTTCCGTCCTT
>NZ_JACDXX010000099.1 GCF_020539525.1 Pseudogemmobacter faecipullorum
AGATCGCGCAGGGTTTCCAAACCGAACTGAATGAGGAAACCCGGCGTGGTGACATAGGTGTAGGGCGCGCCTGGTTCCGGGCTGCGCGGACCTCGGGCGATCAGGGCCTGGCGGTGCAGCCGTGCGATCAGATCACGGCTGACCTCACGGCCCGTCAACCGCGAGATCGCACCACGGGTCACCGGCTGCATATAGGCAATAATGGTCAAGACGAGGGCCTCATTCGGGGTAAAATCGCGACCCTCTTCCCCCTCCTTGCGGGCGGCGCGGATCGCCGCCGCGTGTTGCGGCTTGGTGCGAAACTGCCAACCTCCCGCAATACGCGCAATCTCGTAAGGCCTACCCGCCAGTTCAGCAGAAATATCCTCGATCAGGAGATCAAGCGCACAGTCCCGGCCCACCACACGCGCCAGCACCTCCCGGCCCACAGGCTCGGAGGAGGCGAACAGCACGGCCTCGACCCGCGCCATCCACTCCCGCCAGCGCAAAGCCTGTGGCAGATCGGCGAGTTCCGCG
>NZ_JACDXX010000100.1 GCF_020539525.1 Pseudogemmobacter faecipullorum
CCCCGCGAGATCATCGCTTATGCCGTCTGGGCCTATCATCGCTTCGCTCTGAGCTCGGCCGACGTCGAGGACCTTCTGGCAGAGCGCGGCGTGATCGTCAGCCGCGAAACCGTCCGGCTGTGGGTCAATCGGTTTGGCGCGCATTTCGCCAATTGTATCCGGCGTGACCGGCCCGCGCCGTCGGACAAGTGGCATCTGGACGAGGTCGTCATTCCAATTCGTGGCAGGAAGCACTGGCTCTGGCGGGCGGTTGACGCCAATGGCGACACGCTCGACATCCTCGTGCAAACTCGCAGGAATGCCAAGGCGGCAAAGCGCTTTCTGGTAAGGCTCATCGCGCGTTTCGGGCGGCCTCGCGTTGTGATCACCGACAAGCTGCGCAGCTATTTTGCGCCGCTCCGGAACCTGGCTCCCGGCGCCGACCATCGGGCGCACAAGGGCCTGAACAACCGCATCGAGGGCTCACACCGACCAACCCGAAAGCGCGAGAAGATAATGGGGCGCTTCAAAT
>NZ_JACDXX010000101.1 GCF_020539525.1 Pseudogemmobacter faecipullorum
TGTCGTCCGAATGGTTCAATCGGCCTGATGATGAGCGCTATCTCTCGCTCGATGACCTCTGGGCCTCGGTCAAGGCGCGCTCGGAGCGCAGCACGTCACGGATCGTCGAGACGGCAAAGATCCATGTCGAGGCCAGTCGCGACAATTCCGAACGGCTGCAGCTGATCCTGCCGAAGGCGGATGCACCGCTGGCACCGACCCATTGGGCCTTTGGTCAACTCGCTAGCCTGGTTGGTGCGCCGGCGTCGTATCTGCGCCAATTGCCGGCACCTCTGGCCGGGATCAATCTGCAGTATGGCCTCTCGGGTCACCGCGCCGAGCAGATCAAGACCTTCGAGACCGAAGACGGCAGGACAGAGCTGCGCGCGGTGACCGGCCCGGATTATGGCCGGATCTATGACCATGAGCTGGTCGAGGCTGTGCAACGCATCGCGGGCAATGGCACTGGGGATACCCGCTGGAAGGTGCCGGGTACTCTGGACT
>NZ_JACDXX010000102.1 GCF_020539525.1 Pseudogemmobacter faecipullorum
GCCACACGGCCATGAGGAGCGCCTGAAGCACGACGTCGGTAGTTTGTCTGCTTTGCATCGACCAGCCGACGACGCGGCGGGAGTAGAGGTCGATCACGACAGCAAGATAAGCAAAACCCTCTTGGGTGCGGATATAGGTGATGTCGGTCACCCAGACCTTATCCGGCACTGCAACGTCGAACTGACGATCCAAGGTATTGTCGACAACGATTGATGGCTTGCCGCCGTAGATGCCGGGCCGGCGTCTATAGCCGATCTGGGCCTTGATGCCGGCAAGTTGCGCGAGGCGAGCCACACGGTTCGGGCAAAGGCACTCCCCTTGCTCGACCAGATCGTCATGCAGCTTGCGATAGCCGTAGACCTTGCCGCTTTCGGTCCATGCCTTGTGCAGAAGGTCTGTTTGACGCGCATCCTCTTGGGCGCGCTTGCTCATCGGGCGTTGCAACCAAGCATAAAACCCGCTGGGCTGGATGCGCAGGC
>NZ_JACDXX010000103.1 GCF_020539525.1 Pseudogemmobacter faecipullorum
CGATCCCGGCGACTGTGGCGATGGCCGAATGGAATGCCTTGAAGCCCATCATTGGCCGCGTGATCCGCTTGATGAAGCGATGGTCCTGCTCAAGAATGTTGTTGAGGTACTTGACCTGCCGGATTTCGATCAGTCGACCGCTGCCGGTGAATTTCCGGATCGCATTCACCGCCTGAAGGCCCGCCAGATTGGCGCCGCTTTTGTCGATCACAACGCGCTCAGGTACGCCGTTCGCCGCAATTGCCCGTTTGAAGAACCGCCGCGCGGCGGCCAAATTGCGGCGATCAGAGAGCATAAAATCAAGGGTTTGACCGTCGCGATCCACGGCGCGGTAAAGGTAGCACCAACGGCCCTTCACCTTGATGTATGTTTCATCCATCCGCCAGGAGCTAGCCGTCGGTCGCTTTCTAACTTGCGCCCTCGCGGCGATCAGCGGAGCGAATTTCACGACCCAGCGGTTCAGCGTGGCA
>NZ_JACDXX010000104.1 GCF_020539525.1 Pseudogemmobacter faecipullorum
TCTCTGAGGTGAGGTCGGTGACCTCTGCAACTCCGGTGGTCAGGGTGCCGGTTTTGTCAAAGGAAAAGCTCTTCACTTCTGCCAAGGCTTCAAGCGCCGCGCCACCTTTGAACAACACGCCGCCCCGTGCCGCAGCCGCCAGCGCCGACAGCATGGCGGCGGGCACCGAGATCACCACGGCGCAAGGGCTTGCCGCCACCAACAGCACCGCAGCGCGGTAGAGGGCGTCGGAGGCGGAAGCCCCCATCCCCCAGAGAACAACAAACGCCAGCGTGGCCCCCAAAAGCACGGCCACGGTGTAGCGCTGCCCGAACCAGGCGCTGAAGGTCTCGGACGGCGCGCGGGCGGCTTGGGCCTCGGTCACCATGTCGATCATCCGCGCCACGGTGCTGCTTTCGACGGTGGCGCTTGCGCGCATGGTCAGCACGGAATTGAGGTTGACCGTCGCCTCGAAAAGCTTCGC
>NZ_JACDXX010000105.1 GCF_020539525.1 Pseudogemmobacter faecipullorum
CAAACAGCAGACCATCCAAAACCGCCGCTTGAACCACCAGCGTCAAGCAGCATAGCCTGAACCCGATGAGCCCAAGCCATCTGCTACAAAATCAGCGCGGCGGTTCCAAATCATTCGACGACGGACAATCTTCGACAATGCCAGAGCCGTTAAACCGGGCCCTTTTGAATTCTAAAATACCTTTCCCCCGATCCCCAAGAAGGGGGGATAGCCCCCCTGCCTGCCTAAACCGCGACCCCAAATAGTTTCCCGATAGCGGCGGTCACTGCCATCGCGGCACCGCCCCAGAAGACCACACGCAGTGTTGGTCGCAACAGCCTGGCTCCGCCGGCCCAAGCCCCGAGAGCCCCGAGAACAGCAAGCGCGAGCAGCGTTGTCACAGTAACCACGACGGCGACAGTTTCTGCGGGTGAGACGAGCGCAGCGACCATCGGCACAGCCCCGGC
>NZ_JACDXX010000106.1 GCF_020539525.1 Pseudogemmobacter faecipullorum
TCCTGCGCGAACAGGGCTACGATGGAAACCCCATGTTCGTTCACAAAGAGGCAGGAGACATACGCGCTGAGATGTTTCCAATATGGCTGGACCTCTTTGATAAAGTGCTGGCTGCTAACCTCACAATCGATCAGGCCCGCAATTGGTCAGCCCTCGCGCACCGGATTGGCAAGGGCCTCAGCTATGGGCTTGCGCAGGCTGGCGATCCCCCAAACCTCCGCCGCTGATAGAGAGGCAGCTTGTCCGCCATCAGCACCCTTGGAACAGTTTGGCGTGATTGCGTAGCGGAGGCTTTGCGGCTCATCTTTATCCCAGTTGGAGTTGAAGATGATGAAGAGCCGAAGGACCGCGACAGCGAAACCCA
>NZ_JACDXX010000107.1 GCF_020539525.1 Pseudogemmobacter faecipullorum
CTCCAATTTCATACTGTCGATCTGACCCTGTAGATTCCAGGCCGCGCCAAAGCTTCACCGCTCATCCGCGCTCGATGGATTGAAACGCTGACGAGGCAATCGACTTCCTTAAACTTCCGGTAACAATGTAGGGTGAACCGGATCATTGCAATTGATCTGGGTCATAGCCGACGTTGGACGGAATGAATTATCGGCTCCTCATGCGCCGAACCCGCCGCATGCGTGTCAACACAGGAAGCTTCCTATGCCCAGCACCGCCCCTGTAAGTCTTGAAGAACGCCTCATGCTTCCCCTCACGCTCGCGGCGAGTTTCGGCATGGCGGCCGCCTTCTAATCTGTCAGATCTTCTCTGGGCCTGTAGCCCCTTGCTGGTGCTGGGAGCGTGTAGACGAAACCGCGGTTGAGATGCCAGTTGCCCCCGAAAACCGCCTCAATCGCCTCGACTGCTCCGTTTCGGATCGACAGTTCGCAGTACTGCAGCATGACGTAGAAAGCGGCAGACACATCGGTGTTCCAGCAGTAGAGATCCATCGCTCTCTGGCGATCGCCCGCGGTTTCACGCAGATAAGAGCTGAACCGTGGAGGTGACAGCACGGCCTCAAGATCAAAAATCAACTGGTTCGAACCAGTTGATTTTTGATCTTGAGGCCGTGCTGTCACCTCCACGGTTCAGCTCTTATCTGCGTGAAACCGCGGGCGATCGCCAGAGAGCGATGGATCTCTACTGCTGGAACACCGATGTGTCTGCCTCTTTCTACGTCATGCTGCAGTACTGCGAACTGTCCATCCGAAACGGAGCAGTCGAGGCGATTGAGGCGGTTTTCGGGGGCAACTGGCATCTCAACCGCGGTTTCGTCTACACGCTCCCAGCACCAGCAAGGGGCTACAGGCCCAGAGAAGATCTGACAGATTACCTGTGTTCGACAGGGAGACGAAGCCGAGTTCGTCGATGATGAGAAGCTTGTACCCGGCCATCTGCTGCTGGAAGCGCAGCAGGCGGCGCTCATCGCGGGCCTCCAGCATCTCGCTGACCAGCGCTTTGTTCTGAAGTGCAGCCTTGCGCAACAGGGTCGGAGAGTGTCCTGTCTTTTGTGTATGAGTGATCCGGTCCATGCTTCATCGAAAGGAAGCATGCATGACGATCTCCAAGGAACTACTGGATGAGCTGCTGAAGGGCGTTGAGCGCCCCGAGGATTGTCCGGTCTGACCGCTATGCGTTCCAGCGCCATGGGAGCAGGTCATCGACCTTGGTGATCTTGTAATCCGGGATGCCGGCGAGAGTGTCTGCGAGCCAGGCGTGTGGATCGACGGCGTTGAGTTTGGTGGTTTCGATCAGGGTGCAGGCGATGGATACGGCCTTCCTGCGTCCGGATGTAGGTGATGTCGGTCACCCACACCCAGTCTGGCGCTTCGACGTCGAACTGCCTGTCGAGGGTGTTGCCGACCACGACTGATGGCTTGCCGCCATAGCTGCCAGGGCAAAGGGTACGTTCCCACGTGTTACTCACCCGTCCGCCACTCATCCCGAAGGATGAGTTCGACTTGCATGTGTTAGGCCTGCCGCCAGCGTTCATTCTGAGCCAGGATCAAACTCTCAAGTTGAAAGTTCCGAAGAACTATCCTTGACGTCGAACCTTCGCACATCTGTCTTAATCCGTAAGGATCAAGAACAGTCATCTAATCTGATGTGCCAAGTTACCGAAGTAACGTGACCCACAAACTAGTGAAGCTGTCACTCTCATTGCATTCAGCTGACTGGTACTAATTGCCCGATTGGCTTGATTTGATCCGGTAAAAGCAAGGCATTACGCCAAACCGATCAGCAAGTCATATATAAAGCACCATAAGTCGTACGAAAACTTGAACAATCATCGATGTTAGCTGCAAAAAAGCAGCCTGTCTCTGTTCCGGTTTGGTGGTCATAGCGCTGGCTAAACACCCGATCCCATCCCGAACTCGGCCGTTAAGGGCCAACACGCCAATGGTACTGCGTCTTAAGCAAGTTGCATTCTTCTGAGGAGAAGATCCGGATCGTGCTGTCCGGCCTTCGTGGCGAAGACAGCATTGCCGAGTTGTGCCGCAAGGAAGGGATCGCCCAAAGCCTGTATTACAGTTGGTCGAAGGAATTCCTCGAGGCCGGCAAGAAGCGGCTGGCCGGTGATACGGCCCGTCAGGCGAATACAGGCGAGGTGAAGGATCTGCGCGCCGAGGCTTTGGCACTGAAGGAACTTGTGGCCGATCTCAGCCTTGAAACGCAAATTTCCGAACAGGCTGAAAGGATCTGATCGCTGGACATAGTTATGCCGCGAGCCCCGCAAAGATCTGGAACGCCGAGGCACCGTTAGCCGGGATCTGTGCCTTGCGGATCATGTGAGCGGTCGCGATCCCGGCGACTGTGGCGATGGCCGAATGGAATGCCTTGAAGCCCATCATTGGCCGCGTGATCCGCTTGATGAAGCGATGGTCCTGCTCAAGAATGTTGTTGAGGTACTTGACCTGCCGGATTTCAGGGTTCCTGCTTAAAGCTAATCTGAGCAGGGTAAGCCGGCCCCTAAGGCGAGGCCGAAAGGCGTAGTCGATGGGAACAGGGTTAATATTCCCTGGCCAGGAGGATGTGACGGATCTCAAAGATTGTCTTCCCTTAACGGATTGGGAAGGCCGTTCAGAGGTTCCAGGAAATAGCCCTCCATAAGACCGTACCCTAAACCGACACAGGTGGACAGGTAGAGTATACCAAGGCGCTTGAGAGAACCACGTTTAAGGGTCGGCCTTGAACAGTTAGCGTCCTGAGCAGGCGCAATCATTCCTGCTCAGCGGCGATGGGCATGTCCAGATCGACATCAGCCACCGGTTTCAGCAGTCCGGCATCCTGCAGCGCCTCGATATCCGGGAGATCGCGCAGGGTTTCCAAACCGAACTGAATGAGGAAACCCGGCGTGGTGACATAGGTGTAGGGCGCGCCTGGTTCCGGGCTGCGCGGACCTCGGGCGATCAGGGCCTGGCGGTGCAGCCGTGCGAGTTCCTCGAACGAATAACCGAGTTCGCGGGCCAACTCATCGACCCTGGCGCGGGCCTCGGCTTTGCGGCGATCTTCAAAGGAGGTGATCGCCTTGGCGACTGACTTTTCCAGTTGTTTCAGTTCGCTCAGCGAAAGCGCGTCGAGGTTGATATCGGTCATCAAGGTCCCCTTTGTTCTTTAACATTGATAGGGCAGCGTGCAGTGATGGGCAATTTCCCATTCGGGGACATAGTCAGACATGGTTGCGTGCTCTACCGGCGATGTGACTTCAGAATTTATGCCGCCTTGGGAGACAGATGTCTGTAGGCTTTATTTGTCTGGCCGCAGGACGAGACTGGCCTTCTCTGGGTCATAGTGAAACTTTGTGATCGTTCCGTCCTTAATCTTCTGAACGGCCTCATCAATCACGAAGAGCGGTACCAGGAACCATTCGCGCGGAATTACGGGTCTTCCGAACCGATCGGCAATCTCGATGTCGAGCTGTGCACTGCCGAAAATCCGATGGATCACTGATCCGCGTTCGCTCGCCACTACTAACGGAGTCTCTATTGATGTCCTTTCCTCCGGGTACTTAGATGTTTCAGTTCCCCGGGTTTGCTCTAAAAACCCTATGTATTCAGGTAATTAGTACCTGTTTATGCCTGCTGTAAGCTACCAGAGGTAATTACAACAAACATTCAGGTGGGTTTCCCCATTCGGATATCCATGGATCAAAGCCTGTTCCCGGCTCCCCATGGCTTAACGCAGGGTACCACGTCCTTCATAGGGTTCCTGCTTAAAGCTAATCTGAGCAGGGTAAGCCGGCCCCTAAGGCGAGGCCGAAAGGCGTAGTCGATGGGAACAGGGTTAATATTCCCTGGCCAGGAGGATGTGACGGATCTCAAAGATTGTTTTCCCTTAACGGATTGGGAAGGCCGTTCAGAGGTTCCAGGAAATAGCCCTCCATAAGACCGTACCCTAAACCGACACAGGTGGACAGGTAGAGTATACCAAGGCGCTTGAGAGAACCACGTTTAAGGCCTCTTCCATGACCAGACCAGACGAAACAGACCGACGTATTCTGCGCGCATTGCAGAAAGATGGTCGGATGCAGAAGGTCGAACTGGCAGTCCAGGTCGGGCTTTCGCCCTCGCCCTGTCTGCGGCGTGCCAAGGCGCTAGAAGAAGCTGGTGTCATTCAGCGCTGGACCCGGCGGAAGGCGGGATGGGCATGACGGTCTCAGCCCGGGGCCTTCGCCCGTGTCTGGCTGACCGGGCAGGATGTCGAAACCGTCATCACCAAATATTTTGGTGACTTCAAAGGCTACGATCAGATCGACGGCGCGCCGGAAGAGCGTGCACGCGGCATCACCATTTCGACCTCGCACGTTGAATATGAAACCGCTGACCGTCACTACGCCCATGTCGACTGCCCCGGCCACGCTGACTATGTTAAGAACATGATCACCGGTGCGGCGCAGATGGACGGCGCGATCCTCGTGGTGAACGCAGCTGACGGCCCGATGCCGCAGACCCGCGAGCACATCCTGCTGCAAAAACTGGCCCAAGAACTGGATGGTGGCGAATGTCTGCGTAAAAGCGCGCGACCACCACGCCGATTTCTTCGGCGGTAATGTCAAACCTACGCGCATTCATACTTGCCCCCTTTCACCGGCCTCTGTGTTACGAGTGTTTCCTCTGCGCATGGCTTCTAACGTGGCCCGGCCATCATAAGAATTATGAACTCACATCAGAGAGTGCCAGAGCCATTCATCGGATCTTGGCGGCCCGATGTGTAGCGGAATTCACCTTCAATATCCGATTGTGAGCTGACCGAGACATATTCCCCCGCCGCCATCGACATCGCCCCGGCGGCCAATCCCGCGGCGCCTGCAATCAACACCGCCTCTGCGGAAGGATTGGCGACCGCCACCCCCACGATGAGCGCCGAGATCGAGACGATCCCATCGTTGGCGCCGAGCACCGCGGCCCGCAACCAACCGCTGCGGTTGACGAAATGCACTTCTTCATGGGCTGACTGATAGGTCATGGCCGTCCCGCTCGCACGGCTGCACCGCCAGGCCCTGATCGCCCGAGGTCCGCGCAGCCCGGAACCAGGCGCGCCCTACACCTATGTCACCACGCCGGGTTTCCTCATTCAGTTCGGTTTGGAAACCCTGCGCGATCTTCCGGATATCGAGGCGCTGCAGGATGCCGGACTGCTGAAACCGGTGGCTGATGTCGATCTGGACATGCCCATCGCCGCTGAGCAGGAATGATTGCGCCTGCTCAGGACGCTAACTGTTCAAGGCCGACGGGCAAGTATGAATGCGCGTAGGTTTGACATTACCGCCGAAGAAATCGGCGTGGTGGTCGCGCGCTTTTACGCAGACATTCGCCACCATCCAGTTCTTGGGCCAGTTTTTGCACGGCACGTCACGGATTGGTCAGAGCATGAAAGCAGGATCATGTCTTTCTGGCGTAACGCGATCCTGCGCGAACAGGGCTACGATGGAAACCCCATGTTCGTTCACAAAGAGGCAGGAGACATACGCGCTGAGATGTTTCCAAGTGGCAGTTTCCGGGGCGGCTCATGGAATGTTCAAGATTGTGAGCGCGTAGGAATGCGCCCCAGTCCATGCTTGTGAACTGGCTGCCCTGATCCGAATGGATCAGGACCTTCGCTTTGGGTTTGCGCTGCCACACGGCCATGAGGAGCGCCTGAAGCACGACGTCGGTAGTTTGTCTGCTTTGCATCGACCAGCCGACGACGCGGCGGGAGTAGAGGTCGATCACGACAGCAAGATAAGCAAAACCCTCTTGGGTGGGAATATGTCTCGGTCAGCTCACAATCGGATATTGAAGGTGCTGACATCGCCCGTGAGGCGCAGGCTCTGCGCGAGACACCCGCGGAGGAGGAGGCGGAACTGGCTTCTATCTGGGAGAGCCGAGGTCTCTCGCCCGCGACGGCAGCGCTTGTCGCGCGCGAGTTGACCGAAGCTGACGCGCTTGGGGCCCATGTGCGCGATGAACTCGGCCTTTCTGAGGTGCATAGCGCCAATCCCTTACAGGCTGCCTTTGCCGGCGATGTGACTTCAGAATTTATGCCGCCTTGGGAGACAGATGTCTGTAGGCTTTATTTGTCTGGCCGCAGGACGAGACTGGCCTTCTCTGGGTCATAGTGAAACTTTGTGATCGTTCCGTCCTTGATCTTCTGAACGGCCTCATCAATCACGAAGAGCGGTACCAGGAACCATTCGCGCGGAATTACGGGTCTTCCGAACCGATCGGCAATCTCGATGTCGAGCTGTGCACTGCCGAAAATCCGATGGATCACGGGGCGGCGTGTTGTTCAAAGGTGGCGCGGCGCTTGAAGCCTTGGCAGAAGTGAAGAGCTTTTCCTTTGACAAAACCGGCACCCTGACCACCGGAGTTGCAGAGGTCACCGACCTCACCTCAGAGACCCCCGAGGGGCGCATGCTGGCGCTGCTCTCGGGTTTGGGGGCGCAGTCCGAGCATCCGATCGCCGCCGCGATCCGGCGCCGGGCAGAGGCCGAGGGGCTTGCCCCCGCCGCCATTCGGGATGTGGTGAGCCCGGAGGCATCGACCACGCAGAGCGCGGCGCCGATCTCGCCATCCGCCGGGATCAGCCCGATGTCACCGACATGGGCCTGCGAGGGGTGGACCTCCGGCAGATAAGCCGCGACCGCATCGCCCAGCGAGGCATAGCCCGCCTTGCGAAGCGCCCGAAGCGCGCCACCGGCGGTGCGATAGCGGGACCAGTCCGAACGCACGTCTTTGCCGGTGATCGCCTCATAGGCCCCGGCGGCAAGGCCGAGGGCGCAGTATCATCGATGTGATTGTTCATCGATGCGCCGATCTGGATGAAGCCTGCCGGATTTGCCGGATTTTCCCAGATCGCCCCTGTGTCGCGGGGGGCCTGTGCGCCCCGGATGTAGCCATTGATGCCGGGTGCGAATTCGCCACGATCATCCCCGACCCAGACGCCGGAAAGCCCCTGAGGCAGCGAGGAGCATTCCACCACCATGGTCACAAAGCGGGTATTCCAGCCCCAGCTGCCGACATAGCGGCGCTTGCCCGGGGAGCAGGTCATCGACCTTGGTGATCTTGTAATCCGGGATGCCGGCGAGAGTGTCTGCGAGCCAGGCGTGTGGATCGACGGCGTTGAGTTTGGCGGTTTCGATCAGGGTGCAGGCGATGGAGGCGGGCTTCCTGCGTCCGGATGTAGGTGATGTCGGTCACCCACACCCAGTCTGGCGCTTCGACGTCGAACTGCCTGTCGAGGGTGTTGCCGACCACGACTGATGGCTTGCCGCCATAGCTGCCAGGGCGGCGGCAGATGGGGAATATGCCGCCTATACGCGTGTTGGCGATGCCTCTCAGGGCAGAATGACGGCCCCGGAAGAGCCCGGTGCCTATGAAATTCGCTATCAGCTGGAGCGTGGCAACCGGGTCATGGCTCAGGGACCCCTTGAGGTGCTGGCACCGGATGCGGCGCTGGATGACGGCGCCGGTCTGCAAGCTCCGGCCACCGGCAAACCCGGCGAAGTCATCACCATCAGCTGGAGCGGCGGCAGTGACAGTGCCGATGCCATCTTCCCCTTCCCGGGTCTGGAACCGCATCCCCGATGCGGTGCGGGATCGGATCTTGGCGCTGGCGTTTGAGGAGCCTGAGCTGTCGCCGCGCGAACTGGCGGTCCGGTTCACTGATACAGAAGGGACTGTCCTGAAGTCTGTGTATCTGGGCCGGTCCATGCGGTTTCAGATACTCAAGCGGCGAAGCGCTCGCCGAACATTATGGCGAACTGGTTGCGGGCGGCAAACCATTCCCGGACGTTGCGACCGTCGCAACGTCCGGGAATGGTTTGCCGCCCGCAACCAGTTCGCCATAATGTTCGGCGAGCGCTTCGCCGCTTGAGTATCTGAAACCGCATGGACCGGCCCAGATACACAGACTTCAGGACAGTCCCGTCAATCCAGCTTTCGGAGCGGCAGGAGATTATCGCCCGAAGAGTGGATCAGCGCCTCCCGCCCGAAGATCTCGAATTTGACCGCAGAGCCACCATCAGCGGTCAGCTCAACAACCTCAGCCTTGAAAAAAATCCTCGGGGCGCTCAACGCCCTTCAGCAGCTCATCCAGTAGTTCCTTGGAGATCGTCATGCATGCTTCCTTTCGATGAAGCATGGACCGGATCACTCATACACAAAAGACAGGACACTCTCCTTCAAATCTCAACGACAGGCGCAGAGGTTTCTCGCCGCCCATGACCAGATCAACGCTATCTTCAAACCCCGCCGCTATCGCCTCACCGCCAACTCCTATCGTCATGCAAGGGCAGATGCGTTCAGCCCAAGATCCGATCCCGCACCGCATCGGGGATGCGGTTCCAGACCCGGGAAGGGGAAGATGGCCTGTCCTCCAACCCCTCGGGCCCATGTTCAACGAAGCGGTCATACCACCGGTAAAACGTGGTGGGGGGACTGTCCTGAAGTCTGTGTATCTGGGCCGGTCCATGCGGTTTCAGATACTCAAGCGGCGAAGCGCTCGCCGAACATTATGGCGAACTGGTTGCGGGCGGCAAACCATTCCCGGACGTTGCGACGCCAGCGCCAAGATCCGATCCCGCACCGCATCGGGGATGCGGTTCCAGACCCGGGAAGGGGAAGATGGCCTGTCCTCCAACCCCTCGGGCCCATGTTCAACGAAGCGGTCATACCACCGGTAAAACGGGCATTGCCAAGTTGTTGTGTCGTGAAGCCCCTGCTACAGGATTTCGAATGAAAATGCCATCATCCCTGGCGCGCCTGAAGGGCTTCCGCTTCCCCCGCGAGATCATCGCTTATGCCGTCTGGGCCAAGGATCACCGACTTCGGATAATGCACGCCCTTGAACTCGATCACGCCCCGAGCCTCTCCCCAACTGCCCGAAAACAATGGCATATCAAAGGTCGTCGAAGAAACCAGAAACTTTGCGACACTGCCAACCATCTCCCGCGAGCTTTCCGATCGGATCCCCGCGAAAGCTTGCCAGTTCCTTCCAGGAGATCTCACAGCGAACGGGCTGACAAAAGGGATTGAGAAATTCGATCTCAGACGCCCAGTCCTTTCCTATTTTGCGCCGCTCCGGAACCTGGCTCCCGGCGCCGACCATCGGGCGCACAAGGGCCTGAACAACCGCATCGAGGGCTCACACCGACCAACCCGAAAGCGCGAGAAGATAATGGGGCGCTTCAAATGGGACTGTCCTGAAGTCTGTGTATCTGGGCCGGTCCATGCGGTTTCAGATACTCAAGCGGCGAAGCGCTCGCCGAACATTATGGCGAACTGGTTGCGGGCGGCAAACCATTCCCGGACGTTGCGACGGCGCCGTGGTCTTGTCTTTGAACTCATCGGCCGCCTTGATGACGATGTAGGCCGGGCTGGTGATGAGGTCGTGCGATTTGAGCAGCCGGTAGATATAAGCCTCTGAGACAAAATACTTTTCTGTATGAGAGTGTCCTGTCTTTTGTGTATGAGTGATCCGGTCCATGCTTCATCGAAAGGAAGCATGCATGACGATCTCCAAGGAACTACTGGATGAGCTGCTGAAGGGCGTTGAGCGCCCCGAGGATTTTTGTCCCGGCCCACCACACGCGCCAGCACCTCCCGGCCCACAGGCTCGGAGGAGGCGAACAGCACGGCCTCGACCCGCGCCATCCACTCCCGCCAGCGCAAAGCCTGTGGCAGATCGGCGAGTTCCGCGGGCAGTGTCGCAAAGTTTCTGGTTTCTTCGACGACCTTTGATATGCCATTGTTTTCGGGCAGTTGGGGAGAGGCTCGGGGCGTGATCGAGTTCAAGGGCGTGCATTATCCGAAGTCGGTGATCCTTAAAAATCCTCGGGGCGCTCAACGCCCTTCAGCAGCTCATCCAGTAGTTCCTTGGAGATCGTCATGCATGCTTCCTTTCGATGAAGCATGGACCGGATCACTCATACACAAAAGACAGGACACTCTCGTGGTGGGTGGGATGCCGATCTTGGCCAAGGTGCGCCTGACTGACAGATGCGACTGCTCCACCAGCCGGATGATTTCGAGCTTTTCAGCGGCGGGGTATCTCATTCTGGGTCTCCCCCAGCCCCGGGTCAGACAGGCGTTAAACCCATCCCCGCCGCCCACCCGCTCGAGCATCTGTCCGCTTTGCGGAGAGTGACATCGGCATGAGGCTATGGGCAGGGACCATAGGCGTTCTGGTTTGCGGCTGTCAATCCGAGAGTGTCCTGTCTTTTGTGTATGAGTGATCCGGTCCATGCTTCATCGAAAGGAAGCATGCATGACGATCTCCAAGGAACTACTGGATGAGCTGCTGAAGGGCGTTGAGCGCCCCGAGGATTTTCCAACTCCTATCGTCATGCAAGGGCAGATGCGTTCAGCCTCTGGGACGACTATGCCCGCGAGATGACCGCGTGACCGGCTTCAAACAGACTGCAACACACCAGGTGAAAATAACTTGGCAATGCCGTCAAAAGGCATATGTCGCCGAGATGGGCGAACAGACCCTGACCGACCAAGGCCGAACTGATGCGCGCTTGCGCGTCATCTTCGACAACGGCACCGAAAGCAACATGCTGATGCGATCGCTTCAGCGGCTGATACTTGTCGTGGAGGTCCCGGTTGAAGCGGATGGCGACAAGTGCCGGCATATAGATCGCGCGCCGTATTGATGCCCGTCCGCCGGTAATCCGTTCCTTGCCCTGCCACTTGCCAGATTGCTGAGAGTGTCCTGTCTTTTGTGTATGAGTGATCCGGTCCATGCTTCATCGAAAGGAAGCATGCATGACGATCTCCAAGGAACTACTGGATGAGCTGCTGAAGGGCGTTGAGCGCCCCGAGGATTTTTTCGCAACGTCCGGGAATGGTTTGCCGCCCGCAACCAGTTCGCCATAATGTTCGGCGAGCGCTTCGCCGCTTGAGTATCTGAAACCGCATGGACCGGCCCAGATACACAGACTTCAGGACAGTCCCCGCGCGCCTGTCACGATGCCATCGCCGCCAGAGGGGCCACGGCAGTCATTCCGCCGCGCAAGAATGCTCGCTTTTGGAAACCATCCAGTGATGGAGCAAAAGCGCGTAATGAAGCCTTGCGAACATGATGATCCGCAAGGCACAGATCCCGGCTAACGGTGCCTCGGCGTTCCAGATCTTTGCGGGGCTCGCGGCATAACTATGTCCAGCGATCAGATCCTTTCAGCCTGTTCGGAAATTTGCGACACAACCCTATGAGGTGCGCCTGCAACTTGAAAACGGTGGCCGTGTCCTCGCGCGCACGCCGGTGGAAGTGGCCGAAGGAGAGGTGACGCTGAGCGGCCCCGAGCGCGTCCGGGCAGGGGGTGATGTCGCCGTTCGCCGTCGATCCACACGCCTGGCTCGCAGACACTCTCGCCGGCATCCCGGATTACAAGATCACCAAGGTCGATGACCTGCTCCCATGGCGCTGGAACGGATAGCGGTCAGACCGGACAGTTACGCAGGTTCAGATGGGTCGATACATGAATGCGATAAGCGCCCCGAAGGACGCTGCGCATATCTTTGATAGTATTGTTTTTGGTTGCGGGGACAGGATTTGAACCTGTGACCTTCAGGTTATGAGCCTGAAAAAATCCTCGGGGCGCTCAACGCCCTTCAGCAGCTCATCCAGTAGTTCCTTGGAGATCGTCATGCATGCTTCCTTTCGATGAAGCATGGACCGGATCACTCATACACAAAAGACAGGACACTCTCGAGCTTCCCACTCCATGTCCGCATCAAGCCAGACGGTCAGCGAACCCCGTTGCTTCAGGGAATGGTTGTAGGCACGCCAGTTGCTTGTCTTGTAACGGGGCTTCGATGGATAAGTCATGCCAAACTGACCATTCCGGGGATCGGTCGCCTGACCGCGACCACCATGCTGATCGACATGCCGGAGCTGGGATATCTCGAGAGCAAGAAGATCACCGCCTTAGCCGGACTTGCGCCAATGACGCAGCAATCTGGGACTGTCCTGAAGTCTGTGTATCTGGGCCGGTCCATGCGGTTTCAGATACTCAAGCGGCGAAGCGCTCGCCGAACATTATGGCGAACTGGTTGCGGGCGGCAAACCATTCCCGGACGTTGCGGCGCCGTGGTCTTGTCTTTGAACTCATCGGCCGCCTTGATGACGATGTAGGCCGGGCTGGTGATGAGGTCGTGCGATTTGAGCAGCCGGTAGATATAAGCCTCTGAGACAAAATACTTTTCTGTATCAGTGAACCGGACCGCCAGTTCGCGCGGCGACAGCTCAGGCTCCTCAAACGCCAGCGCCAAGATCCGATCCCGCACCGCATCGGGGATGCGGTTCCAGACCCGGGAAGGGGAAGATGGCTTGCGCCCAAACCGCCCACATATCCCTTCATTTCCATCAATGTCAAAGAGCAGAGACAAAAAAATACAAACCCGCCAGTACTCTGGCTGATCCGCAACCTTGTCAGAATGTCGTTCCGGCAGCTTCCGCCGCCTCCCTCAACCTCCCGCCGCCGTCTCCGTCTGCGTTCCGTTTCGGTGAGCCGGTATCTATTCTGTATCAGTGAACCGGACCGCCAGTTCGCGCGGCGACAGCTCAGGCTCCTCAAACGCCAGCGCCAAGATCCGATCCCGCACCGCATCGGGGATGCGGTTCCAGACCCGGGAAGGGGAAGATGGCCTGTCCTCCAACCCCTCGGGCCCATGTTCAACGAAGCGGTCATACCACCGGTAAAACGGGCAGTGTCGCAAAGTTTCTGGTTTCTTCGACGACCTTTGATATGCCATTGTTTTCGGGCAGTTGGGGAGAGGCTCGGGGCGTGATCGAGTTCAAGGGCGTGCATTATCCGAAGTCGGTGATCCTTTACGCGGTGTTCTTCTATGTTCGCTATGCCGTCTCCTACCGTGATCTTGAGGAAATTCCAGCAGACGACCTACAGGACCAGGAACTGGCCAGCCTATAACGATGCGCTCAAGCGCCGGGGTTCGCTGACGATCTGGTTCGACCCCGAGATGAGCTGGGACGCTGCGCCGACAGGCAGGCGTGGCCGCCAGCAGACCTACAGCGATGCCCACCACGTTTTACCGGTGGTATGACCGCTTCGTTGAACATGGGCCCGAGGGGTTGGAGGACAGGCCATCTTCCCCTTCCCGGGTCTGGAACCGCATCCCCGATGCGGTGCGGGATCGGATCTTGGCGCTGGCGGGGGGGGGGGGGGGGGGGGGGGGGGGGGGGGGGGGGGGGGGGGGGGGGGGGGGGGGGGGGGGGGGGGGGGGGGGGGGGGGGGGGGGGGGGGGGGGGGGGGGGGGGGGGGGGGGGGGGGGGGGGGGGGAAAGGATCACCGACTTCGGATAATGCACGCCCTTGAACTCGATCACGCCCCGAGCCTCTCCCCAACTGCCCGAAAACAATGGCATATCAAAGGTCGTCGAAGAAACCAGAAACTTTGCGACACTGCCATGAGAGTGTCCTGTCTTTTGTGTATGAGTGATCCGGTCCATGCTTCATCGAAAGGAAGCATGCATGACGATCTCCAAGGAACTACTGGATGAGCTGCTGAAGGGCGTTGAGCGCCCCGAGGATTTTTTTTTTTTTTTTTTTTTTTTTTTTTTTTTTTTTTTTTTTTTTTTTTTTTTTTTTTTTTTTTTTTTTTTTTTTTTTTTTTTTTTTTTTTTTTTTTTTTTTTTTTTTTTTTTTTTTTTTTTTTTTTTTTTTT